>CAKOTX010000019.1 GCA_934120315.1 uncultured Clostridia bacterium | reverse complement strand
GTTGGCTTTCCTTTAGCTGCTGAAATTGTATAGCCAAATATATTTTCAACTACATCTTGTTGTCCTCTTCCCCAAGCAACTTCAATTGCATGTCGAATTGCACGCTCTACACGGCTTGGTGTTGTATCAAATTTATCAGCAATCTTAGGATATAAGCTTTTAGTAATTTGATTAATCACATCAATATCATTAACCACCATGATAATGGCCTCACGTAAATATTGATATCCTTTTATATGTGCTGGTACTCCAACTTCATGAATAATATTTGTAACTAGAGCTTCCAAATTTTCTTCATTTTTCTCTTGACCACTTGATATCTCTATATATTGTTGTCTTGCCATAGAATTTTCTCTTGAAATAAAATTATTGCTTGGAATTGGTTTATAATTTTTAAACTCTCTAATCCTTGAAATCAATAAGTCAATATCAAATGGTTTTACAACATAGTATTCTGCTCCTAATTCAACTGCTCTTCTTGTAATTTTGTCTTGTCCTACTGCTGATAACATTATGCAGATTGGCTTTTTACTCATTTTTATCATATTTAACTTTTCTAAAACTCCTATTCCATCTAGATGTGGCATTATTACATCAAGTAGTACTACGTCTGGCATTAAATTAGGTATCATATCTAAGGCTTCATTACCATCCTTTGCCCTTCCTACTACAACCATATCATCTTGGTTCTTTAGATATGTAGCTAATGTCATGCTAAATTCTTGATTGTCATCTGCAATTAAAACTGTGATTTTTTCTCTCATGCTTTTTTCCTCCTAATTTTTTCTACTGTAAATTTTTTACAATTTTGATTATAATACATCAGAAAGGAATTTGCAATAGTTTTTTTGGAAAGTTTTTCCATGTTAATTACTTTTTTCTACAAATTTCGATATATATTTCATTTCCATAATCTTATAATTCTTTATATTGAGTGTTTTTGCTTCGATATCTCTTAAAAAAATGTTTTTTACATTCTCTTCCATTTCAAGATTTGCCATTATATCTTCGCTATATTCTAACTTTACGATATTTATTCCTTTATTTTTACAATAATATTTGAATATTTCTAAATTAGGATACTCTAATTCTACTTTTATCTCTATTCCTTTTACTTTTTGAACTTTTGTGCTTTTAGCTATTGCTTTTTGCGTTGCATCTGAATAAGCTCTTACCAATCCACCTGTTCCTAGCAAAATCCCGCCAAAATATCTAGTTACAACAACTACTAAATTGCACAAATTATTTTTTTGTAGAATATTTAACATTGGTCCACCTGCTGTTCCAGAAGGTTCTCCATCATCACTAGCTTTTTCAACAACTTTTCCACTTTCTATAACTCTATAAGCTATACAATTGTGTTTGGCGTCATAATACTTTTTCTTTGTAACTCTTATCTTTTCTTCTGCTTCTTCAACATTTTCTACATGATAAATATTTGCAATAAATCTTGATTTTTTCTCAACAATCTCTGCTATTTCATCATTTAATATAGTTGTAAATTCTTCCATAATTCTCCTTTTACTCTCCTGATATACTTGCTCCTGCAGTATATCCAGTAGAATATGCTATTTGTAAATTAAATCCACCTGTATACGCATCTACATCTATTATTTCTCCTGCAAAATATAATCCTTTTATTATTTTAGATTCCATCGTTTTAGGATTAATTTCTTTTGTATTAATACCACCACATGTAATTATTGCTTCTTCTACTGGTCTAAATTGTTTTATCGTAATAGTAAAGTTTTTTAGTAATTGAATTAATGTTTTTCTCTCTTCTTTTGTCACTTCATTTACTCTCTTATTCTCATCTATTCTAGATAATTCTATAATTAGTGGAATCATTTTTTGTGGCAATAATTTATCTAGGCTATGTTTAAATTGCTTATTTTTAAACTCTTTAAAATCTCTTAAAATTCTATCATCTAATTGTTCTTCTGTAAGTGCTGGTTTTAAATCTATAATAATTTTGATATATTTATTTTTCATTAAATATTCAATATCTTTGTATTTTGCCAAATGAGCTGAACCACTTAATATAATTGGTCCAGATATTCCGAAATGTGTAAACACCATTTCTCCAAAATCATTATAAATTTCTTTTTTTCTATCTGTATCAATTATTTTTAATCCTACATTTCTAAGACTTAGCCCTTGTAACATTTTACATTCATCTTTTTCATATACTTCTAATGGCACTAATGATGGTTTTATTGGAACTATTGTATGTCCTAAATCTTTAGCCATTTTGTATCCATCTCCTGTTGAACCTGTTAATGGATAACTTTTTCCACCTGTTGCTAATATTATACTATCTGTCTGAATTATTTCCTTATCTGTTCTTACTCCTAATACTTCGTTACTTTTAATCAATATTTTTTCTACTCTTGTATTTAATAAACATTTTATTTTCAACTCGCCTATTCTTCTTTTAAAACATTCTAAAACATCTATTGATTTGTCTGTAACTGGAAATATTCTGTTTCCTCTTTCTTCTTTTACCTCAAGCCCTTCTCTTTTTAAAAATTCTATAATATCTTTGTTTGTATAGTTTTGAAAAGCACTATATAAAAATTTTCCGTTTCCAGGTGTATTTTTTATAAATTCACTCATATATAATGAACTTGTAATATTACATCTGCCTTTTCCTGTTATTAATAATTTTTTTCCAAATGATGGCATCTTTTCTATTATCGTTACATCATTTCCATTCTCTGCTGCTGTTATTGCAGCCATCATTCCAGCAGGACCTCCTCCTACTACTATTACTCTTGGCATAATGCCACCTCTCTTTCCTATTACTATATATTAACAGATTTTAGTCTATTTTGCAACGAAAATCTTCAATATGTAAAAAAATAAAGTTCTATTCCTAGTACTCTATTTTAACTTTTTTTATGTTTTCAAATTTATATTATATTTTATTCGTCCAACATTAATTTATTATTTTTATCTTTCAATCGTTTTAACTGTTCTTTTTCAATTTGTTTAATACTTTTTTCTGGTCTTGGTAAATCTTCTGGCATTGTTCCTCCAATATCTTCTATCGCTTTTCTCACTTTAGCTCCAACTTCGTAATGAGTCTCTGTTGCTTTATTACAACCATGTATTTTATCTTTTTTTAGTTTTTCTTCTGTTTGTGATATTCTAAATAAATTAGCAATTAATTCTGTACTTCCCATAAAGTCCAATATTTTTTCATTACATTTTAAGTTCTTTCTTTTATGAATATCATCCACTGTAAGACCTCCATATAATCCAATATATCCCGCATTTTGAAATTCTGCATATTCTTCATTTGTTATTACTCCTGAATTGTGTGCTGCTTCTAATAACATTTGATTCCATTGTTTTATATCACCACGAATTACTAATCTTTTATTATCTTCATCTAATTGATTAAAATAATCTGCCACCTCTTGTCTTCGTGTCTGAATAGCAAAATATGTTTGACCTAATGCAATAACCTCTTTTCTTGGATCTCCATTTTGCACAATTAAATAACATGCATATCTTGATAATTCATAGTCTATTACTTTCTTCTGTGTTGCGCCTGCTTCAACGATTTTGCTGACCTCAGCAAAATCGTCATCTATATTTCTTCCACTATTCTTACACGCAAGTTTTGCCCTATCTATTACTTTAGCAAAATTTCTCCATTGGATATATTGTAAAACTTCACTTAGTTCTCTTGCATTCCAATATTCTGTTCCATCTTCTCTAATCTTTTTTATCTCTTCAAAATTTTTATATTCTTCTGCTTGCAAATTGCTCAATATTATCATCTCCTAATTTAATATTTGCAATCATTATATCAAACATTTGTTTATTATTCAAGTAATTTTATTATAAATTTTTATTTTATCATAATTATTTTTTATAATAAAAAAACGAGACTTCTGAAAATCTCGTTTTTTGGTTGGGCTGGCTAGATTCGAACTAGCGCATGTTAGAGTCAAAGTCTAATGCCTTACCGCTTGGCTACAGCCCAATATTAAATTGTTATGGGGTGGAAGATGGGACTCGAACCCACGGTCTCCAGTGCCACAAACTGGCGCGTTAACCAACTACGCTACATCCACCATCTTGTAGCTCATTTGTGAGCACATTAAATATTTTAATATGATTTCTTGAATTTGTCAAGTTTTTTTGAGGAATTTGTCATAAATTTTTAAATATTTTTTAAAAGTGAGCTAGCTTAACTAACTCACTTCTAACAATTTATTCATTTTCTCCTCTACCTTCAGGTAAAGCATTTGGTAACTCAATTCTAATTCTAATTTTGAATACATAAGATACTGCTTTTGCAAGCTTACTGTTTTTGAATCTTTGCCATAATGATGGCTTTTTCTCAACAGTAACTGATTCTTGATATTCTTGAATTTCTTGTTCTTCACTTTTTTCTTCTGTATTTGTAACAATTTGAGAAACATTCTTTTTAGTTTTTACTTCTGGTTCCTCAACAATTTCTTCTTTTTCAACTTTTATAGCTTTTTCTTTCTTAGCTACTTTTGAAATATTTTCTATTACTTCATTTTCTGCAACAGGTTCTTCTTTTATTTCCTCTATTTGGGCTTTAGCTTGTGTCTTTGCTTTTGCTTTTTTTACTACTGGTTGTTCTTGTACTTCTTCTATCTCTTCCTCAAATACAACATTAGCTGGTTTTGGAATTTCTTTTAAAGCTTCTGCAATTTCTATTCCAATATAACTCAACGCTTTTGATCTATCTTCTGTTCTTTCCATATCTATTTCAATATGTAAGTTTGTTTCTAAATTATTTACCTTTGCATTTAACAATTTTAATGCATCTTGATAATTTTGACTTTTTCTTGATCTATCTTTTCCAACTAAATTTAGCGTTTCTATTACATCCTCAGAAAAATCCCCTTCAACCTCTTGAACTTTATCTTTCCAGCCTTTCTCTCTTGATTCAACAGCTTCAATAAGCTCTTTTAGTTTTCCTGCTAATACTATATTTTCTTCTCTTTGTCTTATTAAATCTTCAACTTTTTTTGTATTTTCTTCAAATTGTGTTGTTGCATATTCAACTAAACCATATGCAGCTTTATATACACTTACTGGGAAATTTTTCTTTTTTGGGTATTCTATTAAATAAGCTTTTATAGATTCAATTAAATCTTTAAAGTAAGTATCATCTTCTAATTGAACTATTTGCTTTTTACTATTCGGATTTATTAATTTTTGAACTTTATCTATATTTGATAATATTTTTTCTTCAGTGATAACCATTCTCACATTCACTATGCCTGATTTTCTTCTAGACATGTAAACTCCTCCTTTTCCTATGTAGTCATAATTAAATACTATTTTATTATACATCAAGTTGCATAAAACAACAAGTAGTTTTAATTGTTTTTTTATTACATTTTTGTTACAAAAATATTACAAGTATATTACACAAAATGCAATATACTTGTAATTATTATTTACCTAATACCTTTTTTAATTCCTCATGTCTCTTTATTTTTAATGTTGTTGTTTTTATTAGAGGTTCTTCTGTTGCAATCATTTCTCTAACATATTTATATTTTGGCATTAATTTATTTACTTCTTTTACTTTTTCCCATAAAAATTCTTTTATTTTTTCTTCATCTTCTATGTGATATAAATCTTTTATCATTTCTTTATCATATACAATTTCTACACAAACTTTAACATCTCCGTCATCTTCTTTTTTCTCGTATACGAATGTTTCTTTTATGCCTTCTACTTTATTTAACAATGTTTCTATTTCTTCTGGAAATACATTTTTACCATTATTTAATACGATAACACTCTTTTTTCTTCCTGCTATATAGATAAATCCATCTTTGTCTATTCTAGCCAAGTCACCTGTATGGAACCATCCATCTGGTTCTAATGCTGACTTTGTTGCTTCTTCATTTTCATAATATCCAAGCATTATTGATGGTCCTTTTGCCATTAATTCTCCTATTCCTTCTTCATCTGGATCATCTATTTTTACTTCTACACTTGGAAATTTCTTTCCAATAGAACCTAATCTTCTACACTTTGGAGTTTCTGCTGCAATTACTGGTGCCGTTTCTGTTAATCCATATCCTTGCTCTACATCAAAGCCTAAATCATTAAATCCTTTTTCTGTTTCAGGATCTAATGCAGCTCCTCCTGTTACAACTAATTTTAGTTTTGGTCCTAAACTTTCATGTACTTCTTTAAATAATTGTTTTCTTAAATCAATTTTTACTTTTAATAGCACATTTGATATTTTCTTTCCTTTTTCTAATGTTGCCATTTTTCCTTTTTTCTCAATTGTTTTCATTACTTTTCTGTAAATAATATCAAATACTGCTGGTACTGATATCATTGCTGTAATGTCAAATTCTTTGATGTTATCTGCCATGTGTTTTACACCTTCACAGAATGCAATAGAACCACCAATTGATACTGGATATAAAAATCCTACTGTACATTCAAATACATGGTGCAATGGTAAGAATGATAAAAATCTATCTTCTTCTGTTAAGTCAAATCTTTGAATAATATCCATTACATTTGTTACTAAGTTTTTATGTGACAACATTACTGCTTTTGACATTGCTGTTGTTCCTGATGTAAATAACATTATTCCCATTTTATCTGCATCTATTTTGGCATCTAAATATTGCTTATTTCCTTCTTCTAATAACTTTTTACCTTTTTCTAATAATGCTTTTTGTGAATAGATTCCATTAGTATTTTCTTGTAAATCCATTGAAATAAAATATTTCAAATTAGTATTTTTCTTTTCTCTTAAAGTATTCATTATTGCATCATATTTACTTGAGTAAAATATAGCTTCTACTTGTGAACGAAGTATTAAACTTTCAAGTTCATTATCTGGAAGTGCTTTGTCTAATGGGACCACAACTCCTACTCCTGCTGCAATTGCTAAATATGAAAGTTCCCATTCATATCTATTTTCTGATATAACAGCTATTCTTTTATCTTTTAATCCCATGTTTATTAATACTGTTCCTAATGCATTTATTTCGTCTCTGAATTCTTTGTGTGAAATTGTTTTCATACTTCCATTATCTTTGAAAATATATGCTGGTCTATTTCCATAAACTTCACCTGTTTGTTTTAACATATCTTTTAAATCTGTAAATTTCATTTTTCTTGATTTTGATTCCATTTGAAATTCATTCCTTTCTTTATTTTACCCTTAGTCCATTTACTATTGTATTTTCATATTCACTATATAATTTCATTATGTCCATATTTTCGCCTTCTCTTTTTTTATACACAAGTGTTGAACATATTAATCCATATATTTCTGCTGCCATTGCTCTTGTATCACCTTTTTTGATTTCACCTTTTTCAATTCCTTCTTGAACTATTTTTTCAATTTGACCTATATATTCATATACAAGATTTTGACATTTTTTATTTCGTTGTTCTGTTCCCCAGAATTGACTTAATATTATTGTTATTATATTTTCATATTTGGCTACTATTTTGATTTGAATTAATACAATTGCTTTTATTTTATCTATATAATTATTATGTTTTGCTGTTTTTATATCTACACTATTTTGTAATAGCTTTATTCCTTCTTCTATTAAGAAATTAAATATTTCTTCTTTGCTTGAAAAATGATAATATAGCGTTCCCTTTGCAACTCCTACTGTTGCTGTAATTTCTTCTATGCTTGTTGCTTCATATCCCTTTTCTGCAAATAGTTTCATTGATGTTTCAAATATTTTTCTTTTGGTTTTATTCATATATCTTCACCTATCACTCTTATTTTACATGTGTATTATATAATTTTCTTAAGATTTTTGCAAGCTTTTTTTGCTTTTCGAATACTCATTCAGTTTTTATGGTCATTGTTTTTATACTACGCATTTACCTAATAAGATTAATAGCTTATAATAAGCATAAAAATAGACCTTGAAAAGTTCTTTCAAGGTCTGTTGAGTAAACTATTTAAATTAGTTTTATGTATAAACTATGCTTTAGTAAAGTGCTACTCTGAAACCATCAGTTCCACTACCATCACCATTGTTACTATAGTCATGTCGTTCACCAACCCCTCCTACATATGCATTATAATCCCATCCACGTACAGTCGAATGATCCGGTAAACCTGTATTATATTCTAGTGTAAATTCTCTTACATTTCCAGCTAAATCATATATTCCTTGTTTGCAAAAACTATCACTTGCGCCTGTAGATAATATTATTGTTGAATATGAATTTTTAGATTTTTCTGATGTTTCTATCCATTCAGACAACAAATAAGAACTATATATTGCATATTTTAAATTTTCATTTTTTATTGTCCATGCATTAGTTCTATAATTTCCCCAACTTGCACTATTACTCATTAAATCCTCTTTTTTTGTTCCTTTAATTTCAAAATATTTTACTACTAAATCCCATTGTACACCGAATAATAAACTTGTTGTTCTATCTCCTGATTCCATATTGCTTGCTAATGTTTGTGCTTGACTACATGTTACAAAATTATATGGATATACATTTCTCTTTATTACTGGTACTTCTGTTGCTTCTTTTTTTTCTATTCTTGGATTTTCTTCTATTCCAGTCTCATATTTTCCTACATAAAATCCACCATTTTGATATACACTTTTTAACATTTTTTGTTTTAATTCCGTATATTGTTCACTTGTTAATCCTGTTGTTTCATATGACGAATATTTATCTGTATAATCTGTACCATTTCTATAATAATCTGTATATGTATGTAAATCATTTTCTATTGCTGTATATTCGTTTGTTGTAAATTCTGTTATTTCTAATCCTGCTGTTGGATATACTTCTGTTGTCCTTGGTACTTCTACCCATACATATTGGTTTCCT
>CAKOTX010000018.1 GCA_934120315.1 uncultured Clostridia bacterium | reverse complement strand
CAATTTTATGGAAAGAGTTCACAAAGTGGAAGGGTGCCATAAAATAAATTAGAATTTCTTAAATTTCGTAATAAGCCAAGACATGCAATGAAAAGCTTATATTTCTTGGGCTTCTTGGTATTATTTTAAAATAAAATATTATACTATAACTTAAATAATATCTCTCTTATTAAAACTATCATACATTGTTACAAGCATTAAAATTGCACATACTCCTAGTACTCCAATCGAAAACACAAGTGATGTATTCTGTACAAAAGAATTTGGAGCAGAAATTGTCATTGGACTTGTGAAATTTGTAAATATTTTGCTAGCAATGTCCAAATTGTTAAATGGTATAAATTTTATCCAATCTTTTTTTATGTAAGTATTTATAATTAGCATCATTATTCCATTTCCCATATATGTTGCTATACTTAAAGCTATTGCTACTGAAGTGTTTCTTGTAACAACTGAAAGCATTAATGCAAATAGTGCAAATATTATAATTGGTATAATTTTTGCAAAATAGTATTCTATTATAAATGCTGTATTTCCTATTTTTTGTACAACTCCATCTTTTACAAATAAATATGTATTTCCTTCTGTTGTAAAAAATATCTTTCCACAAACTAATGTTAGCAATGCCATTATTAAAGTTATAACTACTAAATAAAATAACAATGATAATATTTTGGCTGTTAGTATCTTCCATCTTTTGTTAGGTGTTAATGCCCAGAATTTTATAGTTCCCGTTGAAATTTCTGTCGCAATTGCACTTCCTGCAACAATTATTACAAATATTGCTATAAATGCTGTTACAAAACTTGTTGCAAATGATTCGAATGTCATTTTATAATCTGAAGTTGAATTTGCTTTTTCTATGTTATTTTCTATTTTGTATATACTTATTTTAATATCATCTTCATATTGTTTCTTTTGTTTTTCTGTTAATACCTTATTTGTTTGACTATCAATTCCTGTTCTAAGACTTTTCTGTTTTTGACGAATGTCACTAATTACTTGTGCTCTGTAATCATAAAAAATTTTAGGATCATCTTTAGAAATTCCATAATTTTTTTGCAATTCTAACAAGATTTTTTCATCATTATATTCCTCTTGCGAAATTTGTTTATCATCTAATTTTTTCTTTAATTTCTCTTGCTTTTGATCCATATATCCATCAAAATCATTTTTTTCAACAATTTCTAAAGTTTTATTATCTATATTGATATCTGCTAATGCTTCACTTCTCCAATCTGTTCTATAAATTTGATTTTTTATTCTTATTTCATAAATCTTTATTTGTCTCTCTATTTCCTCTTTTTCAGATTTTGAAAGTGTATTATCTTGCAACTGTTCTTTTAATATCTCAATTTCACCTTTAAATCCTTCTTCTGAACTTGAAACAAAACTCTCAGAATTTATATCATTTTTCTCATCTATATATTGTAACAATTTTGATAAGCTTAATGCTCCTACCAATGCCAAAATCATTAATATAATTGCTAATTTTGTTGAAAACTTTTTCCAAGTTTTAATATTTTCATCTACAAATAATTTATATATCTTACTCATTTTTACCTCCTTCTGTTGCATCAAAGAATATTTCCTCTAAATTATGTTCTCTTGGAATAACTGCTTTTACTCCAACTTCTTCAATTGCTAATTCTTTTACAACTTCTGGAACTTTTTCTGTTTGAATTGTAACTAACAAACTATCTTTTTCTTCTTTAGCATCTAGCTCAAATTTCTCTTTTAAAATTTTAATTGCTTTTTCTTTATTTTTTAATCTTAATTCTATAGTTTCAATTTTTTCTTCTTCTGAACTTGTTATCTGTTCTATTTTTACAATTTTGCCATTATCTAATACTGCTACTCTGTCACACATTTGTTGCATTTCCGTCAATATATGTGATGACACAAATACAGCAACATTTTCTTCATGAGAAATTTTCTTTAAAATATCTCTCAATTGTTTAATTCCTGCTGGATCCAATCCATTTGTAGGTTCATCTAATATTAAAACTTTTGGATTGTGCAATAATGTTAAAGCTAACCCTAGCCTTTGTTTCATTCCTAAAGAATATTTTCCAACTTTGTCTTTTGCTCTATCTTTTAAACCTACCATTTCTAATACTTCAGCTATTCTTTTTTCATCTATATTTCTAATTCTTGCATGTAATTTTAAATTGTCTATTCCTGACATATATTTATACATATCTGGATTTTCTACAATTGCTCCTATACATTCCATTGCTTGCTCAAACTGTTTTCTATTATCAAAGCCATTTACTTTGATTTCTCCTTCATCACTGTCAATTAATCTTAATATCATTTTTATTGTTGTAGTTTTTCCTGAACCGTTTGGACCCAAAAAACCAAAGATTTCACCTGAATTTACCTTAAGACTTATGTTATCTATTATTTTTCTTTTTCCAAATGATTTGCTTACATTTTTCAATTCTAATACAGTATTTTCCATCTTTTCATCCCCTTCTTCTAAAAGATAATATCATCACTATAATATCTATTACTTCCATCAAATTGTAAGTTTGAATATACAATTTTCCATTTTCCATCTATTTTTTGTAAAATTATTTCATCATTTGATGCATCAAAAGTCTCTGTTTCTTTGGTTGAATCTATTTCATCAAAAACTTTTGTAACTATTTCCACTTGATTATTTAATTTTACCGTTACTTGATTTCCATCGAATTCATATCCATTTATCTTTTTGATTTTTCTTGACACTTTACTTCTTACATCAAGAGCATTATAACTATCTCTCAAATTGTTCTCAATTACTTGTTCTTGAATTTTTACTGCTTCTGTATTTGATATCATTACTTTTTCTACATCGTTTTTCATTTGATTAACATATTCATTTACTTTTTCTTCTGATACCTCTGATTTCTGCATATCTTCTGGTAATACCACATATTTATCCGTTAACGCTATAAACTCCTCACACGCTTTTCTTATATCTGGTTTATCTGCATTTCTTTGTTTTTCTATACTTGATATGTATATCAACAATGCTGCTAATACTATTATTGTTAGTATTAATCCCTTATTTATTTTCTTTAAAACTTTCATATTATCCCCCTTTTACCCATTTTTTATTGCTAATATATCTTCATCTTGCTTTAAATTTGGTCCTAAAAATTCATAACAGTTTTTATTTACTTTCATAGCAGCCATTCCAATTTCTTTATCTTCTCTTAATCTTCCACTAGCATATTTTATAATAATAGGCTTATTAGTTACAGCTTCCATAACTACCTCTTTATCATCTCTCATATCTTGTGCTGCAAAATATAATATCTGACCTGTTACTTTTAATCCAGCTAACAATAGCTCTCTATCTTCTAATAAGTTTTCTTGTGTATAACAATATGTCCATCCAACTTTGCTTACTGAATCATATACAACCTCTCTATCTCCTTTTAGCCTATCACTTGCAAATTCTAATGCTTCTGGATTATTGTGAACTGCTTCTAACACAACTTCTTTGTCATCTCTTAGTTCATCACTTGCAAATTCTAGTAATGCTCCTTCTTGTTTTACATTTTCTATTACATATTCTCTATTTTCAGAATTTTGCTTCATTCTTGTTATTTCTATTCTTTCTGGCATTTTGCTCTCCTTTCTTACAATCAAAAAAGACTGTACTTTTAATACAGTCTCATTATAACATTATTAACATTTTTTGGCTACATTTTTTTCTTAATTCTTTCTTAATTAACTCAATTCATTACGCTCCTAGCCCTCCAAGCCTGCCCACTCCCCCCAATTGCAAAGCATAACTACTCATTGCATTCAAAAAGAAATTCTAATATAAGAAAACGAGCCTCTTTCACTCAGTCCAATCTGTAATACAGATTGACCGTGAACATCCCTCATTTTCTTATATAATAATTTCTATTTTTGAATTCCAATCGAACGTTATGCTTTGCAATTGAGGGGAGTGGGCAGGCTTGGAGGGCTAGGAGCGTAACTGAAATTGAGTTAATTCACTGCAAAATTAATACCTCTAGCAACAATATCTTTCATGTTCTCAATTAAATCATCAATCTCTTTAGGAGTAACAATCATATTATAATCCCCAACATTAAGAGCCTCTTTAACCTCTTCATACTTATCATTCTGTTGCAACTTATTTAAATACTCATTAGATTCAGCTTTCTCTTGCAATCTATCAATAAAAATATCAATTCCATCAGAAACAAGAGTAGCAAGTTCAACAACAGTAGGAATCCCAATTGCAACAACAGGAATTCCCAAAGATTTCTCACTAATCTCCTCTCTTGTATTTCCAACACCTGCACCAGGAACAATTCCAGTATCAGATATCTGAATTGTGCTACTAATTCTCTCAATACTTCTAGAAGCCAAAGCATCTATTACAATTAACAATTTAGGATGAATATTTTCTACAATTCCTTTCAAAATTTCAACAGTTTCTATTCCAGTTGTACCTAACACTCCTGGCGAAATAGCACTAACTGGTCTTGTACCTTCATCAACATATTGAGGAAGATATTTTATTATATGTCTTGTAACATCAATCTCATTTATTACTTTTGGACCTAAAGCATCTGGAGTCACATAAATATTTCCTAATCCCACAATTAGAATATCTTCTTGATTATTTATATGCATTTCTACTATTTTTTTCAATTCATCTGTTAACACTTCTGATGTTTTTTGAATTTCTTCTTCTCCTGCCATTTTTAGTTTTTTCACATCAATAGTAACATATGTTCCTATTGGCTTTCCTAATGCTTCTTCTCCCTTAGAATTTGTAATCTTCACTCTTGATACTTTTATATTATCATTAATCTCCTCTTCTGTGCTTTCTACTCCATCTATTTGATTTAATTTATTAGCCTTTTGGTAAATATCTCTTCTTTCAAGAGCTAAGTCGGTTCTAAAATTATACATAAAAAAACTTCCTCCTCAAAAATACTTTTTGTTAGTATTTCTAAGTTCAGAAGTTTTATTCATTACGAATTAAAATAACCCTACTATATTTCCATTCTCATCAATATCAATATTTTCTGCTGCTGGAACCACTGGTAATCCTGGCATTGTCATAATATTTCCTGCAAGAACAACTATAAATCCAGCTCCTGCTTTTAATTCTACATCTTTTACATGAATTTCAAATGGTTCTTCACATTCTAAGTTTTTAGCATCATCTGAAAAAGAATATTGTGTTTTAGCAATACATATTGGTAATTTTCCATATCCCATTTCTTCAATTTTTTCTATTTTTCTAGCAACTTCTTCTGGGTATAAAACTGCTTTTGCTCCATAAATTTTCATAGCAATTTTATTTATTTTTTCTACAATTGCTTCATCTAAATCATAAATATATTCAAATTTATCTTCTTCTTGCTCCGCAAGTTCAACAATTTTATTAGCTATATCTAGTGCTCCTTCTCCACCTTTTTCCCAGCTCTCTACAACACTTGATGGTATTTCTCTTTTTGCTAATTCATTTTGTACAAATTCTAATTCATTCTCTTTATCTGTGTCATATTTATTAATTGCTACAACTACATTTAGTCCGAATCTACCTCTTATGTTGTCTATATGTTTATATAAGTTATTCATTCCTTTTTCTAAGCTTATCATGTCTTCTTCTCTAATATTTTCTTTTGGAGCTCCTCCATGATATTTTAATGCTTTTATTGTTGCAACACAAACAACTACATTTGGCTTTATATTAGCATCTCTACATTTTATATCAATAAATTTTTCTGCCCCTAAATCTGCTCCAAAACCTGCTTCTGTAATTGTATATTCTGCAAGTTTCATTCCCATTCTAGTCGCTATTACTGAATTGCATCCATGTGCTATATTGGCAAACGGTCCACCATGTACTAATGCTGGTGTATGTTCTAGAGTTTGTACCAAATTTGGTTTTATAGCATCTTTTAGTAATACTGTCATCGCACCTTGTGCATTTAAATCTTTTGCAAATACTGGTTCTTCTTTTTTATTATATCCAACAATAATATTTCCAAGTTTTGTCTTTAAATCTTGTATATCTGTTGCTAAACATAATATTGCCATTATTTCTGAAGCAGCTGATATATCAAATCCATCTTCTCTAGGAACTATTTTGTTTTCTCCTGAAAGACCTGTGTTTATTTTTCTTAATTGTCTATCATTTAAATCTATACATCTTTTCCAAGTAACTTTTTCAATATCTAATTTATTTCCTTGATAAATGTGATTATCTATCATTGCTGATAACAAATTATTTGCTGATGTTATTGCATGCATGTCTCCTGTAAAGTGTAAATTGATATCTTCCATTGGAGCAATTTGAGCACGTCCTCCTCCTGTTGCACCACCTTTCATTCCAAATACTGGTCCTAAAGATGGTTCTCTTAATGCTAAAATTGATTTTTTTCCAATTCTTCTTAGTCCATCTGCAATTGAAATTGAAATAGTTGTTTTTCCTTCACCTAATGGAGTTGGACTCGTTGCTGTAACTAATATCAACTTTCCATCAGTTTTACTAGTATCAACTTTTGATATTTTTGCTTTATAATTGCCATATGGTTCAATATCCTCATCTGCAATTCCTATATCTTTTGCAACTTCTGTAATTTTCTTTAGTTCTGTATTTTTTGCAATTTCAATATCTGTCATTTTAATCCCTCCATTTTTGCATACTAATTATGCTAATAGTCCAACTGTAATACCAATTATAGCTCCAACAATTACTTGTAAAGGAGTATGTCCTAAAACTTCTACTAGTCTTTCTTGTACCTCTACTCCTGTAAGTCCAGGTGTTTCTATTATTTTATTTAATAAATGTGCTTGTTTTCCTGCAGCTCTTCTAACTCCCGCAGCATCATACATTACAACCATTGCAAATACTAAGGCAACTGCAAACACAGCTGAGTCAAAACCTTCACTTTTACCAACTAGCATTGATAAGCTTGTTACAACTGCCGTATGAGAACTTGGCATTCCTCCTGCTCCCATAATTCTTTTAAAATTAAATTTCTTTGTTTTTACTAAATCACAAATAACTTTAAATACTTGAATACAAAACCACAATAATAATGGTACATATAAATATTTATTAGTTACTAGTTTTTGAATGTCATTCATTTTACTTTCCCCTTTTATCTATTTATTCATTTGCCTCAAAATTTTCTTCTTTTAGTTCTCCATCTTTTTCTAATAATATAGTTATTTTCTTCTCTGAATCTTCTAAAATAGTATTGCATTGTTTGGCAATTTTCATTCCTTCTTCAAATTTTTCAACTGATTCATCTAAATTTAAATTACCATTTTCCAATTCATTTACTATGCTTTCTAATTTTTTCATTGATTCTTCAAAATTTTCTTTACTCATCATTTTTCTCCTTCAGTTTTTATTCTAATAAACACTAATCTTCCAATTTTCAGTGTCAACCTCATACCATTCTACTGTATTCCCATCTTTTTTCACTGCAACATAATATTTGCTACCTTTTTTCTCATCAATACTAAAAGTTGCATCAGGGTCATTTCCCCATTCTTCTTTAGCTAATTCGATAGCTTTCTCATCATTACTTTGTTTTGGTTCCTCTTCTTGTTCACTCTCTTTTTCTTCTTCTCCAACATACGTATTTTCTTCTGTATTTTTCTTTACCTCTTCTACTGGCTCTTTCACAGTATTGTTTTCTTTTTCTTCTTTTGGTGGAGTTACTTCATTTGAGATTGTACTAGAAGTTTTTTCTGCCTTCATTTTTTCATCATAAAACATTGATGTTAAAATTACTGCCACTCCTATTAAAGCAATCACTATAACAACTGTTAATATATTTTGTTTCTTTCGTGTATCCATGGATTTCCTCCTTTTATTAGCAAATTTTTGCATCTTTTTCGCCATCAATAAATTTTAATTTTACTTTATCATTTTCTTTTAATTCATTCACACTTTTTACTATTTTATTGTCTTTTTCTGTTAATGAATATCCTCTTGCTAATGTTTTTAATGGACTTAATGTATCTAATTTTGTTACTAATTCAATATATGCAGTTTGATTGTCTTTTTGCGTATTTTTTATTTTCTTTTCCAATCTTTGAACATATGAATCTAATAAAACACTCATATCTCTGATTTTTCTCATTGGATCAGTAAATACTCTTGATTTCATGCATTTTTCATATCTTAATTTCATTAGTTCTATTTTCTTTTTTAAAGAATTTCTAAATCTATTTTGATAATCATTTATTTTTTGTTTCAATTCATATACATCAGGTACTGCAAGTTCTGCTGCAGCTGATGGTGTAGGTGCTCTTAAGTCTGCAACAAAATCTGCTATTGTAAAATCTGTTTCGTGTCCAACTGCTGAAATAATCGGTAATTCAGACTCATATATAGCCCTTGCTACAATTTCTTCGTTAAAAGGCCATAGGTCTTCTAATGAACCTCCACCTCTACCAATTATCAGTACATCTGCTAATTTCCTATCATTCATTATTTTGATTTTTTCAGCAATTTGCTCTGCTGCTCCTGGTCCTTGAACAGGTACTGGCAATAATCTAATATAGACATTTGGATTTCTTCTTGATGAAACATTAATAATATCTCTAATAACTGCTCCTGTTTGAGAGGTTAATACTCCGATTACTTTAGGATATAATGGAATTGGTTTTTTATGAGACTGAGCAAATAATCCTTCTTCTTCTAGTTGTGCTTTTAGTCTCTCAAATTTTTCATGCAAATCTCCCATTCCGTCTTCCATCATAGTTTTAGCATATATTTGATAAACTCCATCTCTCTCAAAAACTGATACAGACCCAAAAACCATTACTTTCATTCCATCTTTTGGTTTAAAAGCTAGCCTTTCAGCATAGCTTTTAAACATTATACATTTTATTAACGAATTTTCGTCTTTTAATGTAAAATATAGATGGCCTGTGTAATGGTTTTTAAAGTTAGAAATTTCACCTTTTACTAATATTGCATTTAAGTTTTCATCTTCATCAAATCTGTCTTTTAAATATTTATTTAACTGTGTTACTGTTACAGCATTATATTTCATTGGTTATTCTCCTATTTCTTTTACAACACTTGCCAAAATTCCATTTATGAAATTTTTAGAAGTTTCTTCTCCGTATTTTTTGGCTAACTCTAAACTTTCATTTATTGCTACTTTATATGGAATCTCTTTATATTTTATTTCATAGATAGCAAGTTTTAATAAGCTTAAATCTATTTTTGATATTCTGTCTATTTTCCAATCAGCTTTTAGATTTTTTTCTATTAATTCTTGTATTTCTTCTATATGTTCATTTATTCCAAAAATTGCATCTTTTATATATTCTTTTGCTTCTTCATCTTCTACTTCATTACACTCTAAATATAGCTCTATTTGTTCTTCTAAATTTTCTGCTTTTTGTATTTCTAAACTATATATTAATCTAAATGTTAATTCTCTAATTGCTGATCTTTTCATTTTACAACTCCTTTTTTATAGCCTATCAATAAAATTTTTAATTTTTTCTTTTACTTCATCTTTATTTTGTTGAACATAGTTTCCCACAAATGCTCCAACAATTATTACTACTATAGCAAAAATAACATCATATAATCTTGTACATAATATTAATATTGCTACTATTATCCCTATTATCGCTCCTATGTATTTAGAAACAAAATTTTTAAAATCATCCATTTTCAATCATCCTATTCTTTGCTCTTTTTATTTTCTTGTAGTCCCATTACTTTAACATTTACTTCTTGAACTTCTAAGTCTGATACTTTCTTTACTTCTTCTTTTATTTTATTTTGTAAATTACTTGCAAGTTCTTTTATTACTACATTATCATTTACTGTTAAAAATAATGTTATTCTTAGTTGATTTTCACTATTTACATCTATTCTAGTGTTACATTCTTGAATGTTTTCAAATCCATCAACTGTATTTTTTACAATGTTTTCTATTGATTCTTTTGAAATCATTAGTTGTCCATTTTCATTTTTTAATAAAATCCCTTGTACTTCTTTTGCTTTTTGTTTTGATCTGTCGTCAAAAAATATACATTTAATAGATAATAGTATAAAGAATACACTTAATCCTAATAATACTTTTGATGATACACTTCCTGTTATTAAAATTCTTACCATTTGTGCTACTTTATCTAATTCTATCCAATTAAAAATTAATAGTCCTAACACTATAGACATTAATATCATTACATATGAATATATTACTAATGCAAGTCTTTCTAAAAATTTCATATTAATTCCTCATTTCTTATTCTTTCTCTTCTTTTTCTGTTTCTTTGTCGTCTTCTTCATCTTTTTCTGTTTTTACACCTTGAACATGTACATTTACTTCTGATACTTTCAAACCAGTCATACTCTCTACTGATTTTTTTACTCTATTTTGAATTTCAAATGCTACGTCTGGAATTCTTGAACCATATTCTACTATGATGTTTACATCGATTTTTACTTCTTTATCTCCCGCATCAACTTTTATTCCTTTTGATAGGTTCTTTTTTCCACTTAATACTTCTGAGATTCCTCCAGCAAATCCACCTGACATACTTGCTACACCTTGAACTTCTGATACAGCAACTCCTGCAATTACTGCAACTACATCGTTTGATATTTTTATTCCATCATTTGATCCTTCTGTTTTTTCTTCAATTTCTACTATTTCTTCTTTTTTTTCTTCTTGATTTTCTTCCATAAAAATCACTTTCCTTTCAATCAAATTTAATCACTTCAAGTATATCAATTTTTTGATTTTTTTACAACTGTTTTTATGAATAATTCACAAAATATTCATATTAATATTGTCTTCCCCATATTACCATTTTTGTAGCTGGCTTTCCACAGCATACACATGTGTCTCCAATATGTTCTTGTTCAAATGGCATACATCTTGATTTTGCAGCTGTCAATTCTTTTATTTTAGCTTCACATTCTGCTGAACCACACCACATTGCTTTTATAAATCCTTGTTCTTTATTCATATTAGCTTGGAATTCATCTAAGTTATGTGCGATAGTTGTTTTTGCTTCCATTCTTTTTTTACAAACATCATACATATTTTGTTGAATTAATTCTAAAATTTCTCCAACCTTAGCATCTAACTCTGTTAATTTTACTTCGATTTTCTCGTTTGTGTCTCTTCTAACTAAAACACAAACTCCATTTTCGATATCTCTTGGTCCCATTTCTATTCTTAATGGAACTCCTCTCATTTCCCAATCATTAAATTTGTATCCTGGTGAAACTTTTTCTCTGTCATCTAATTCAATTCTATATTTATTTTTTAGTTGTTTATATATTTCTTGAGCCTTTTCTTTTACACCTTCTTTATGCATTGCAACTGGTACTAATACAACTTGAATTGGTGCAACTCTTGGTGGTAATTTTAATCCTCTGTTATCTCCATGAGCCATTATTAAAGCTCCAATTAGTCTTGTTGATATTCCCCATGATGTTTGATATGCATATTCTTGTTTTCCATCTCTGTTTTGGAATGTTACATTAAATGGTTTTGTAAAGTTTTGTCCGAAATAGTGTGATGTTCCAGATTGTAATGCTTTTCCATCATATGTCATTGCTTCTATTGTATATGTTTCATCTGCTCCAGCAAATTTTTCTGTTTCTGTTTTTATTCCTTTTATAACAGGTATTGCTAAAAGATTTTCTACAACATCTGCATATATATCTAACATTTGCAATGTTCTTTCTTGTGCTTCTTTAGCTGTTTCATGTATTGTATGTCCTTCTTGCCATAAGAATTCTCTTGAACGTAAAAATGGTCTTGTTTCTTTTTCCCATCTTAATACACTACACCATTGATTATATACAAATGGTAAATCTCTCCATGATTTTAACCATTTTGAATACATTGTTGTTATTATTGTTTCTGATGTTGGTCTTATGCATAATCTTTCATCTAATTTTTGACCTCCTGCTTCTGTTATCCATGCTACTTCTGGTGCAAATCCTTCAACATGATCTTTTTCTTTTTGTAATAAACTTTCTGGAATTAATACAGGGAAATATGTATTTTTTACTCCTGTTTCTTTAAATTTTCTATCTGCATAATTTTGAATATTTTCCCATATTGCATATCCATATGGTCTTATTGCTATACATCCTTTTGTGTCTGTATAATCTGCAAGTTCTGCTTTTAAAACAATGTCTGTATACCATTGTGCAAAATCTTCATCTATGTTTGTTATTTCTTTTACAAAATTTTTGTTATCTTCCATTATTTCTTTCCTTCTTTCTATCGCTTATTTGCTCATCCAAAATCTTTCCTTCTTGAATTGCTCCTTTTATCTCTCCTATTAATTCTTGTTTTTCAGCAAACTCTTTTACTTTCTTTTGATAATTTTTTCTTGAAAGTCCAAAAATAGAATTGAATCTTCCATTTTTAACTATTGGCTCTCCTATTTTCTCTGCAAACGCTTGTCTTTCTTGAATTTCTTCTAATGTTAAACTTAATATTGATGCACTATTTTTTACTGTTTCTAATACACCTATACTTTGTAAATATGGTAATATTTTTTGAAGATTTTTTAAATTTTTAGATATTATTAATGGTGTCAAATATTCTTCTCCATAATTTTGTTTAATAAATTCAATATTCTCTTTTAACTGTTTTGGACTTTTTTTGAATATACTTCCAGTTATTTCTATTCCATTTTCATTACATACTTTTATTATTTCTTCTATTTCTTTTGCTGTTCTTCTAAACACACTTCCGGTAACTTCTATTCCATTTTCTTTACATACTTTTATTATTTCTTCTATTTCTTTTGCTGTTCTTTTAAACACAGTTCCGGTAACTTCTATTCCATTTTCTTTACATACTTTTATTATTTCTTCTATTTCTTCTGCTGACCTCATAAACACA
>CAKOTX010000017.1 GCA_934120315.1 uncultured Clostridia bacterium | reverse complement strand
TTTAATAAAACTTTAACAAGCTTAGATATTAATATATTACCAAAATCAATGATATACGTAATTTTATTTATGTCTTTGGTACTTATAATATCTTTAGTGTTATCATCTATAAGTAGTTTAAAAAAGAATCCAAAGGAATTGTTAATTGATACAAAGTAGATGACATAGTTTACAGATAATTAAATAATAAATAGTGTAAAAGCTAATAAGGATTGTCCTTTTCCAGATGATTTTGAATCTGTAACGATGAAACATTTTAAAGATAAAAAATGGTTTGCATTATTAATGAATGTAAATAATAAGTTATATCTTAATGTTAAGACAGATCCAAATTATTCTGATATATTGAGAAATACTTATGATTATATAATACCTGCTTATCACATGAATAAGGAACATTGGAATACAATTATTATAGATGAAAAGGTGGACGAGGATTTAGTAAAAGAATTGATAGAACAAAGTTATCAATTGACAAAGTAAAGATAAATGCAAATAGTAATTTGGAGGTTATGCAAATAATGAAAAAAATAAATTATGTATTAATAATAATAGTTGCAATATTAGGAATTGTATTTGCACTTTCAATATTTAATAAAGAAGGCATTGCAATAAATGTAAATTCAAAGAACAGAGATTTAGTTTACCAGTCATTAAATGGAAGAATAGAAAATACAGATAATATTACTAAAATTATATTAGGGCAGGGCTGGCATTCTGGAGAATTAACAATATATTATTCTTTTGGAAAGAAAGAAACACTATATATTACAGAGGGAATGTTTAAGTTAGGAGAATTAGAAAAATATATTATGGAAAATGGATATAATTTGGACAATATAGGTTTTATTTCAATAGGTGTTTCTAGTATAATTCTAATATATTTACTTATTTATAGGTGTGTAAATAAAAATAAATCATAATAAAAAATTACAATTTATGTGAAGAGGAAAATTGTATATTTATCAATAAAGTGTGACATATATTTGACAAACCTACAAGAATAATTTGATATTATCCTTAATGTTTTCTTTAACATTGAACGTTGCCTTGACAGCAGTTCTGTATAAGAACTGGGTTGATAAGCAACTACATAAATAAAAAAAGCTCACATCTGTAACTTTGGCGAGTTAGGTGTGAGTTTTTCAAACTTAATTTGGCAAAACCACGTTTGTGGATTTGTCATTTCCTATTTTTATTATACTCTAATTATAGTAATAAAGTCAAGAAAATATGAAAATTTATTTTTAATGATGGGTATTTAGAACAGATTAAGAGAGATGAAGAGTGCGAAAGAAATTAGATAATAAAAGATAAGAGTTTATATATTATAGCCACAAAAACGGACAACCCTTTATATTATATAAAGGAAAAGAGATGAATTTTGAAAATAGGCTAAAATCAGCAGTAGAAAGCGAAGATGGTGAGATTTTTACAGGTTTTTGCATAGAAAGTGCAAGTGGGGTTATGAATTTGTGTGCCGAACGAGTTGCAGCCTTAAACATGTATATGAACACAGGAAAAACTAAGATTAAAAAATTAATTGTATTTAGAGATAATCCACCACATAATGGTGGAATGCCTTGCGGTGCTTGTAGAGAATTCTTGATGCAATTAAACAAAGATAATAAAGACACAGAGATTTTAACTGATTATGAAACAAGAACAACCATTAAATTATCAGAAGTATTGCCTAATTGGTGGGGAGATAAGAAATATAATAAGGAGGGATAAAAGAAGAACGAATCCTAAACTTAACAAATATTTTTTGGTTAAATATATTGCTTAAAAACAATTAATATGTTATTATTTGAGTGAATAAAGAAAAAGGAGAGAAAAAGTTATGAAAAAACAAACGATAATAGCAATAGTAGCAATACTAGTTGTTGCAATTATAATAGGTGGAGTAATTGCAGTAAACAATAACAATTCAGGAAACAAAGACAGTGTAAAAATCGAAAGTGCAAAAGATATGAAAAAAATGTTTAGCACAATAAATTCAAATTTAAAAGAAGAATTACCAAGTCTTGAAACACAAGAAATAGATGTTTCAGATGAAATGCAAGTAGAAACATATACTGGATTAAAATCAAATGAAAATGTAGAAGCATTAGTTGTTTCAGAACCTATGATGAGTTCACAAGCATATTCAGCAGTTGCAGTAAAAGTAAAAAGCAATGCAGATATTGAAACATTAAAACAAGAGATGCTAAATAATATAGATACAAGCAAATGGATATGTGTTTCAGCTAGCAAAGTTTATGTTACAAATCATGATAATGTAATATTTTTAGTAATGGCTGATGAAGAATGGGCAAAACCAGTTTATGATGAATTCAAAAAATTTGTAAATAATAACATAGGAAAAGAATTAGAAAAAAATGCAGAAGAAGATTTTGAACTTCCACCACAAATGATTGTACAATAAAATAAAAGAGGGCTTCAAATAAATTGAAGCCTTTATTTGTTATATAAAGGAGAAAATATGCTATTTACAAGTATTAGTTTTTTATATTATTTTTTACCAGTAGTATTAATTTTGTATTTTATAGTTCCAAAGAAAATGAAAAATTTTGTGTTATTTATAGCTTCAATGGTATTTTATTTTTATGGTGAACCAAAATATATTTTTTTGATGTTAGCTGAAATTTTAATTGCATACATTGGAGCAATACTAATAGCTAAATATAAAAAGAAGAGCTTATTAATAACATTTGTAGGTATTCATGTAGGATTACTTGCAATATTTAAATATACAGATTTCGCATTAGAGAATATAAATTCTATATTTAAAGTAAATATTCCATTGTTAAAATTAGCATTACCAATAGGAATATCATTTTATACTTTTCAAATCATCAGTTATATAGTTGATGTATATAGAGGAACAGTAAAACCACAAAAAAGTTTTCTAAAACTTGCTACATATATATCTTTATTTCCACAGCTTATTGCAGGACCAATAGTAAGATATGAAACAATTGAAAAAGAGCTTGAAAATAGAGAGCATAATTTTGAAAACATCGCTTATGGAATAAGAAGATTTGTATTTGGACTTGCTAAAAAAGTTTTAGTTGCGAATATGTTAGGAGAATTTTGTAATGCATTTAATTCATGTGACGCGAAAAGTATTGTGATATATTGGGCATTTGGGATAAGCTATATGTTACAAATATATTTTGATTTTTCAGCATATTCAGACATGGCAATAGGACTTGGAAGGATATTTGGATTCCATTTTTTAGAGAACTTCAATTATCCATATATTGCAAAAAGTATAACAGAATTTTGGAGAAGATGGCACATCTCTTTGAGTTCATGGTTTAGAGATTATGTGTATATTCCACTTGGTGGAAATAGAAATGGTACTCCAATATTAATTAGAAATATTTTAATAGTATGGATATTAACAGGAATCTGGCATGGGGCAAGTTGGAACTTTGTTATCTGGGGTTTAATGTTTGGAATTCTCTTATTAATAGAAAAGTTATGGCTAGGAAAAGTTTTAGAAAAATTACCTAATTTAGTAAAAAGAATATATGTACTATTTATTGTAATGATAAGTTTTATCATATTTAATGGACCAACATTGAAAGTCGCTTGGAGCAATATTGGAGGATTATTTGGAGTTAATTGTAATGAATTTATAAATGAATATACAATATATTATTTAAAAAGTTATCTAGTAACATTTATTATAGCAATTATAGGAGCAACTCCAACTCTTAAAAATTTAATAGAAAAATCAAAAAAATATGATAAAATATTAAATATATGTGAGCTAATTTTAATACCAATTTTGTTAATAATTGTTACTGCATATTTGGTTGATAGTTCATATAATCCATTTTTATATTTTAGATTTTAAGGAGGAAAAATGACTAATAAAATAAAAAATATTTTAATTACAATAGTGTTTTTTAGCATAATTATAGGATTTTTTCTTATGAATGTAATAAAAGAAGATGAGCAGATTTCTATATCAGAAAGACGTAAATTAGCGAGTTTTCCAGAAGTTTCAATTTTCAAAATATTTGATGGAACATTTTTTAAGAAGTTTGATGATTATACAACAGATCAATTTGTAAAAAGAGAAAAATTTAGAAAATTAAAAGTAAATACAGAATTAAATGTGTTAAGGAAAAATGATTACAATGGTTTGTATGAATATAATGGATATATAGTAGAAAATTTATATCCTTTAAATACAAAATCTGTAAATAATGTAGTAAATAAAATAAAACAAATTCAAGAGATGTATGCAACTTCAGAAAATAATGTATATTTTACAATTGTTCCAGATAAAAATTATTTTATAGATGAAAATAATTTGAAATTAGATTATTCAAAATTAGAGCAGATAATGAAAGATGGAGTAAATGCTAAATATATACCAATAAAAGATGAATTGAAAATAGAAGATTACTATAAAACAGATTCACATTGGAAGCAAGAAAATATAGAGAAAATTGCAGACATCATATTAGATAATATGCAAGAAGCAGAAAGTACTAATTACACACAGGAAGAAGTAGCAACGTTTAGAGGAACATATTCAGGAAGACTTCCAACAAATGAAGAAGATAAAATAATTATATTAACAAATGATACTATAAAAAATGCAAAAGTTTTTAATTATGATAAAAATGAAAAAATTGAAATATATGATTATGAAAAATTGAATTCATTAGATAAATATGATATATATTTATCAGGTGCAGTATCACTTTTAACAATAGAAAATGAAAATTCAAGCACTGATAAAGAACTAATTGTTTTTCGAGATTCGTATGGAAGTAGTCTAGTACCATTATTAGTTCAATCATATAAAAAGATAACTATTGTAGATACACGATATATTTCACCAAAACTACTTTCAAAATATATCGAATTTAAAGATCAAGATATTTTGTTTATTTATAGCACAATTTTAATAAATAATAGTTTTTCATTAAAATAAAATCGTAAAAATCAAAAAATTATGCTATAATACTAACTGAATAGGGAGGTTAAAATAAATGAACAAAAAGAAAGTTATATTAATAGTAATTGTAGCTATAATAATTATAGCATTTGCAATATATTGTGCATTACAAAATCAACCTCAAGAAGATATTAGTAAAAGTACTCTTTTTATAAATTATACAGGAGATATATTAGCTCTTCCTTATGGTTCTAGTGATATAAATATTTATGATGATGGCAAAATTTGGGCAAGGTCAGTTGAAAAAGGAAAAGTAAAAAATCAAATAACAGAAGAAGAGGTTAATAAATTAAAAGAAAAATTAAGAGAAATAGATTACAATAATTTAAATAAAGAATATAATGTTTATGGGAATGGAAATTATGAAGAAATAAAAATCAATATGGATGGTAGTTCAAAAGATATAAAATTTAATTACATTGTAGCAAGATATGATTCTTCTAATTTACCAAAGGAATTAAGCGAATTTATGAGGTTATTAAAACAAACAATATATGAAACAGAATAATGAAAGGAGTAATATATATGAGATTTTTTGCAAGACCAGGCGAATATGAACCATGCGGAATATTTTCATGGGGACATTTAGCTTTAATAATAGTAACAATTATAGGAATAGAAGTAGCATTAAAAAAGACAGTACACAAGACTAAAAAAGAAGTAAAAGAAATTATAAAAAATTGTACAATAGTAATGTGGATTTTTGAAGTATTGATGATTGCATTTAAATTGTCAACAGGTGACCCAAAGAATTTAAATAACTATGTGCCATTATATTATTGTAGTTTACTTTTATATGCTGGATTATTAAGCTCATTTGCAAAAGGCGAAATACAAAGAATTGGAGATGTATTTTTAGCAACAGGTGGAATTATTGGAGGAATTGTGTTTATATTATATCCCTCAACCTCCTTGCCAGCATATCCAATGTTTCATATGGTAAGTTTGCATAGTTTCTTTTTTCACGGAACAATGATATATTTGGGGTTATTAATAAATAAAACACATTATATTGATTTAAAAGCTTCAGATATTAAATATTTTGCAGCATTAGTAGGAACAATATGTGTATTGGCATATAGAGTAAATAAAATATTTGGAAGTAACTTAATGTTTATATCACAAAACTTCCCAGGAATGCCAATAGAAATAATTTATAATGCAACAGGTCCATTATTTACTTTAGTAATGAGCTTAGGACAAATGACATTACCATTTTATATAGTTTACGGAATAGTAAAATGGAGAGAAAAAGGTCTTAATGCTGAATGTGAGACAATATTGGAAGGAAAAAATTAAATGAAAAATAAAATTATAAAAATAGCAATGATAATTTTTGCTATATTATTATTAATTCCATCAATTGTATATTTAGCTAAAACTCAAACTGTGATGGGATTTGATACATATTATAATTTTTTTATAGAGAAAAGTGCAAATAAGATAGTATCTACAAGTGTTTTTTTGATATTGTTTATTGGAATGTCTATAATATATGGAGTTATTGTAAAACAAAAGCCATTTAAAGCCATAAAAGAAATTTTAATATATGTATTAATTGTGAGTGCAATATTTGCAATAATGCTACCATGGACAAGTTCTGATATCTTTTATTATATGGGAGTTGGTGAATTGGATTCTCGATATCATCAAAATCCATATTATGTTACAATGAAAGATTATTATAATGAAAATAATATAGATGATACTATTTTTGAACAAGGAGCAAAAGGCTATTGGGCGAATACAACAGTAGTATATGGGCCAATGGCACAATTGATTTTTAAATTGTGTACAGCTATATCATTTAAAAATGTAGATATAAGTTTAGCCGTGTTCAAATTATTAAATTTAGTTATACATTTAGTAAATTGTTATTTAATATATAAATTGAGCAACAAAAAATTTGCAGTATTATATGGATTAAATCCATTTATATTATTAGAATTTCTTGCAAATGTTCATAATGATATAATAGTAGTATTTTTTGTGTTATTGGCATTGTACATGTTAAAACGTAAAAAAATTGTGCCAAGTGTAATATTTCTAGCAATAGCAACAGGAATAAAATATTTTACAATTTTATTGTTGCCTGTAATAATCATTTATCATTTTAGAAAAGAAGAAAAATTATCAATAAGATTTTTAAAATGTTTTCAATATGGTATACTATTTGCAGTAATATTAGTGCTACAATATGCACTATATTTTAGAGATTTCCAAGTATTAGTAGCAATGTTTGCACAGACTGAAAAGTATACAAAGTCAATACATTTAGTGTTATTACAAAATAACAAAGAAATGTTAAAAATTGTAAAACCTGTATTGCAAATTGCATTTTTGGGATATTACGTTAAATTTTGTATTGATTTAATAACACAAAAAGATATAAAATTATATAAAACTTTAAGAAAATACAATACAGCATTAATTTTATTTTTGTTGATATTAACAACATTTCAACAATGGTATTTATTGTGGCTATTTGCAACAATAATGTGGCAAAAGCCTGACATGATTCGAAACATAGTAGGATTATCACTTATAACGGAAATTGCAAATAGCATATATATGCTTAAATCAGAATGGTATGTATATGATATTTGTTTTGTAGGATTTATAATATGTTTATTTATTGCATGGCAATTAAATACAAACAAATACATATTTAAAGATAGGAGAAAACAAATTGGATAAATTAGTTTTAATAGATGGTAACAGTATAATGAATAGGGCATTTTACGGAATTATGGGAAGTAAAATGTTGACAACTAAAGATGGAAAATATACAAATGCAGTATATGGTTTTTTAGCCATATTATTCAAAATTTTGGAAGATATAGAACCACAATATATTGCAGTTGCATTTGACCTAAAAGGTAAATTAAAAAGAAAAGAATTGTTTGAAGGATACAAAGCAAATCGTCATGGAATGCCTGATGAATTAGCAGAACAAATGCCAATTATAAAAGATGTATTAAGAGCAATGAATATCGATATATTGGAAAAAGAGGGCTATGAAGGTGATGACATTTTAGGAACACTTGCTAAATATGGAGAAGGACAAGGTCTTGATGTAACAATACTTT
The DNA here is from genome assembly GCA_934120315.1 of uncultured Clostridia bacterium. Classification (GTDB taxonomy): domain Bacteria; phylum Bacillota; class Clostridia; order TANB77; family CAG-508; genus CAG-269. The sequence goes on along the minus strand of CAKOTX010000017.1, from coordinate 15,903 downwards.
CCGGAGATAGAGATACATTCCAATTAGCCAGTGATCATATTACAATAAGAATTCCAAGAACAAAAGCTGGAAAAACAGAAACAGAGGACTACAATAGAGAAAAAGTTCTAGAAGAATATGGATTAGAGCCAGAACAATTAATAGAAGTAAAAGCATTGCAAGGAGATACTTCTGACAATATTCCTGGAGTTCCAGGAATTGGCCCTAAAACAGCTATTTCTTTAATTCAAAGATATCATTCAGTAAAGGAATTGTATGATAAAATTGAAGCTGGAGAAGATGATTTAAAAGGAAAGCAAAAAGAAAATATTGTTGCAAACAAGCAAATGGCTGAACTTTCAAGAACACTTGGAGAGATAGATACACATGTTCCAATTGAAGACACATTAGAGAATTTAAAAACAGAAGAATGGGATAAAACCAAAGTTTTAGAAATTTTTGAAGAACTAAGATTTAATCGTTATATAGAGAGGTTCAAACTAAGAGAAGGTTCTAACGAAAATACATCAGCTCAAAACAAAGTTGAAAAATTAGAAATTACAGAAACATCAGAATTTCCAGAAATACATGGAAAATTATATTACTTTTTAGAAACTACAGATAGTAATGATTCAGAAAAAATAATAAAAAAAGAGATAACAGGAATAAGTATATATCTAGAAAATAAAATATATTATGTGCCAGCAGGAAATCCAACAGAGGAAAAGTTTGTGGAAAACTTAAAGCAAATAATGGAAGATGACAAAATTGAAAAATACGGATATGACATGGCAAGTGATTATATTTTGCTAAAGCAAATGGGAATAACAATAAGAAATATGGTATATGATGCCAAAGTAGCTGCATATATTTTAAATCCTACAAGCAAATATACATTTGACGTAATAACTAGAGATTATCTTGAAGTAGACAATGAAGAAATCTTGAAAGCACAAGGTGTAAAAGACAATTCAAATGAGCAAACATCATTATTTGATATGGCATCACAAGAAGATAAAAAAGATGAGAGCAAAAAAATAGAAAACAGTCTATATGCAAAAGAAATCTATGAACTAGCAGAAGTAACAATGAAAAAATTAGAAGAAATAGATGCAATAGAATTGTTTAAAAATATTGATATGCCAACAGTAGAAGTTTTAGCAGAAATGCAATGGAATGGAATGTATGTTGATGTTCAAGAGTTAGATGATTATGGACAAGAATTAAAAGATAGATTAGAAATTTTAACACAAGAAATCTATGAGCTATGTGGAGAAGAATTCAATATAAACTCTACAAAGCAATTAGGAGAAATCTTATTTGAAAAACTTCGTTTGCCTGTTGGAAAGAAAACAAAAAGTGGATATTCTACAGATGTAGATGTTTTAGAAAAATTAAGAGATGAACATCCTGTTATTGAAAAATTATTAGAATATAGACAATTAACAAAGTTAAACTCAACATATGTAGAAGGAATGAAACCATATATCAATCCTAAAACAAAAAGAATCCATTCATTCTTCCATCAAACAATAACAGCAACTGGAAGAATCAGTTCAACAGAACCAAATCTTCAAAATATTCCAACAAGATTTGAGTTAGGAAAACAATTAAGAAAAGTATTTAAACCAGCAGATGGATGCTTATATATAGATGCGGATTATTCTCAGATTGAGTTGAGAGTTTTAGCACATATATCAAATGATGAACACATGGTTCAAGCATTCTTAAAGGGGGAAGACATCCATAAACAAGCTGCATCAAAAGTATTTAATACACCAATAGATGAGGTAACAAAAGAGCAAAGAAGCAATGCTAAAGCTGTAAACTTTGGAATAGTATATGGAATTAGTGATTTTGGATTAGGAGAGCAATTGCACATATCAAGAAAAAAAGCAAAACAGTATATTGAGCAATATTTGGAGCAATATTCAGGAATAAAACAATTTATGGACAGTGTAGTAGAAGAAGCAAAAGAAAAAGGATATGTAGAAACTCAATTCAAACGAAGAAGATATATTCCAGAATTAAAATCCAATAATTATATGGTACGCCAATTTGGACAAAGAGTAGCAATGAATACACCAATTCAGGGAACTGCTGCTGATATAATGAAAATTGCAATGATAAATGTTTTAAGAGAATTAAAAGCAAGAAACATGAAATCAAAAATTGTACTTCAAGTACATGATGAAATGATGATAGAAGCTCCATTAGAAGAAGTAGAAAATGTTAAAGATTTATTAAAAAATTGCATGGAAAATGCATGTAAATTAAGAGTGCCTTTAATCGCTGAAGTGTCTGAGGCGACTGACTGGTACGACTGTAAGTAGTGTAGAAAATTGTCAAGAAAAACACCGACCCCAAATTGACAAAGGAGGAAGCTAATTGAAGAAAATTACAAAGATAATAATATTGCTGATAATAGTGGTAGCAATAGTTATTTTGATAAAGCCGATAAAAAATCAAGTGATGAAGAAAATTTATAAAAAAGATTATTCAGAGTATGTAAGCAAATATTCACAACAATATAATGTTGAAGAAAATTTGATATATGCTATTATTAAGGCTGAAAGTAATTTTAAAGCAAATGCAATTTCTCATCAAAATGCAAAAGGGCTAATGCAACTTATGGAGCCTACTGCAAAAGATGTTGCTAAAAGATTTGGGATAGAGTTGACTGATGATAATATTTTAGAACCAGAGACTAATATTAATATAGGTACTAAATATATATCTACATTGTTAGATAAATATGGTTCTGTTGAAGTAGCACTTGCTGCATATAATGCAGGAAGCGGAAATGTAGATAAGTGGATACAAAACGGAACCATAAAAGAAGATGGATCTGATATTGAAAATGTTCCATATAAAGAAACAAATATGTATGTTAGAAAGATATTGAGGGATTACAAAATTTATATGGAACTTGAAGAGTGATATATTGACAAATTTGCTTTGTTAATATATAAATAAAGGGAGGAAAATATGATATTATATCCAAATGCACATTTTAAAAATGTGAGGGAAATAGAACTAGGATTTTTGAAAGAAAATAATATAAATGCATTGATTTTGGATGTTGATAATACACTTATAGATTATGATAAAAATTTACCAAATGAAACTATTGATTGGGCAAATAACTTAAAGAAGAATGGTGTTAAATTATACATATTATCAAACTCTAATAAAAAAGAAAAAGTGAGAACTGTTGCAGAAAAGCTAGATATAGAATATATGTATTTTGCCAAAAAACCATTAAAATTAGGTTTTAAAAAAGTACAAGACATTTTAAGAGAAAAGCCAGAAAATATTGCAGTTGTCGGAGATCAAATTTTTACAGATGTTGTTGGTGGAAACAGATGCAAAATGTTTACGATTTTAGTAGAACCAATAGCTGAAAAAGATATTTGGATAACAATGCTAAAAAGACCAATAGAAAATAAAATTAAACAAAAATATCACAAGAAAATAGAGCAAAAACAAAACTAAGGAAGGGGCATATGATTTAAAAAATCATATGAAAATAAAATGTATATTAATGATACTCATATAGGATTTTATGTAGTCGCTGCTATAGTAGGATTACTGGTAGGACAGTTTGTTGATTGGGTAAATAAAAGATTGCCAGAAAACAAAAAAATATTAACAACAGATTTATTTAGAGAATATAAAATTGATTTTAGACCAAATTATATATTAATGCTTGTAACATCAGCTATATATGTTGGATTAGTTTATTATTTTGGTGTAAAAGGTTCAATTATTGAAAATTTAGAATTGATAAAAAATTTACTGTTAGTTCCAATGCTTTTATCAGTATTTGTAATTGACTACAAAAAACAAATAATACCTAATAGATTAAATTTGACTATGTTTGAAGTTGGGCTTGTAATAGCATTTTTATATGGATTTTCAAATGTAGCAATTACAATAGATATGTTATTTGGAATGTTAATTGGTGGAGGAATTTTCTTAATAATTACATTGATTGGAAGATTAATATATGGAAAAGAAGCAATGGGCTTTGGTGATGTAAAGTTCATGGCGGCACTAGGCTTATATTTTGGATTTGTAAATACAGCTTTAATATCTTTAACATCATTTTTATTAGGAGCTATTATAGGAATAATATTAATTGTATTTAAAGTAAAAAAATCAAATGAATATATGCCATTTGGACCATTTATTGTTATGGCAGCATTTATCTGCATATTTGTTCCATCAGAAATATTGCTAAATGTATTAAAAACAATATTTACATTAGGTATATCAAAGTAGGGGGAAAAAGAAATGAACCAAAAAATGCAATGGCTTAGAAACCAACTGCTAAGTTTAAATTTACAAGGAATGATAGTTTCAAATCCTGTAAATATTAGATATTTAACTAATATTCAGGCTGAGGGAGTTTTGCTTGTAACTAGAAAAGAAAATCTTTTTATTACAGATTCAAGATATATAGAAGATGTGCACAATACATTAACTTTGTTTGATGAGATTGTTGTTTATGATGCAAGAGGATTGACTAAAGAAGATTACGAGAATTTCTTTATGTTTTGCGAAAATGTAGGATTTGAAGAAAACTATGTTACATATGCTAAATATAAAGAATATATGCATCGTTATAAAATCAATTGTCTTGTAGAAACAGAAAACATGATAGAAAAACAAAGAATGATAAAAGATGAAGAAGAAATCGAGAATGTAAAAGAAGCTTGCAGAATTACTGATGAATGTTTTAATCATATAGTTGATTATATCAGACCAGGAATGACAGAAAAGCAAATTGCAAGAGAAATAGATTATTTTTATTATAAACATTCAGAAGGATTATCATTTGATACAATAGTTGCATCAGGAGAAAATTCATCTAAGCCACATGCAATTCCATCAGATAGAAAAATTCAAAAAAATGATATTATCACAATAGATATGGGATGTAAAATTAAAGGATATTGTTCAGATATGACTAGAACAATTTTTGTTGGAGAAGTTTCAGAAGAAATGAAAAAAGTCTATGAGTTGGTATTAAAAAATCAAGAACAAGTATTACAAGATATGAGAGATGGAGCTAATACAAAACAAATTTCAAAAATGGTAGACAATGATTTTAGACTACACAATTTTGATTTAATACATGCCTTAGGACATGGAGTTGGCCTTGATATACATGAAGGACCAGTATTAAGTATAAATTCTGAACATACATTAAAAGAAAAGATGATTGTTACAGATGAACCAGGAATATACATTCCAGGACAATTTGGGGTTAGAATAGAGGATACAGTACAAATATTTAAAGGAAGTTGTGAACCACTTACTAAATCACCAAAAAAAATAATCGTAATCAAATAAATTACAATGAAAAGCTTGATTTTTGCACTAATATGGTGTAAAATAGAATAGATTGAAAATTATGTAAAGAGTTAGAAGGGAGAAATTGACATGGCAGGAGTATACATGGCAGGAGATTTTAGAAATGGAACAACATTTGAAATGGACGGAGGAGTTTTCAGAGTAGTTGAATTCCAACACGTAAAACCAGGAAAAGGAGCTGCATTTGTTAGAACAAAATTAAAAAATGTAATAACAGGAGCTGTTTTAGAAAAAACATTTAATCCATCAGACAAATATCCTGGAGCAGAAATAGAGAAAAAAACAATGCAATATTTATATAATGATGGTGATTTATATTATTTCATGGATAATGAAACATATGACCAAATGCCATTAAATAAAGCAGACTTAGGAGATTGCTTAAAGTATTTAAAAGAAAATATGGAAGTAACAATCCTATCATTTAAAGGAAAAGTATTTGCTGTTGAACCACCAATCTTTGTTGAATTAGAAGTAGTATATACAGAACCAGGATTTGCTGGAAACACAACAACAACATCAGGAAAACCTGCAAAATTAGAAACAGGTTTAGAATTACAAGTTCCTATGTTTGTAAATATTGGAGATGTATTAAGAATAGATACACGTACATGCGAATACATGGAAAGAGTATAATTAAAAATAACTTTTGGGGTTGGACCTTTTTCACTTTTGCGAAATTTAGGACCGACCCCAAATTTACATTTAAAATAAATTTTATAGGAGGATAGAAAGATGTCAGAAAAAGAATTACTTGAAAAAATAGAAAAATTAGAAAAAAGAGTTACAGAGCTTGAAAAAGATGTAGCTTATATGAAAGAAGATATGTATGAATTTGTAGAAGATGATTCTTATACTGAAGAAGATGACGAAGCTTCTTGTGGTGGATGTTGTTCACATTGTTCTGGTTGTGGAGAATAGAGGAGAAATATGAATAAAAAATTAATAAAAGAATTGTCAGCTAATATGAGTAAAGATCACATTAGCGAAAGTTCAGCACAATGTTCTTATTACACAATATTATCATTTATACCATTCATAATATTGTTAATAACAATGATACAATATACAGGGATAGCACCTCAAACACTTTTTGATGCTATCTCTAAGATTATTCCATCAAGTATGAGTGAAATGGTTTTAGGGATTGTACAAGAAGTGTATTCAAAATCTATTGGAACTATTTCAGTATCAATTATATTTACTATTTGGGCTGCTGGAAAAGGATTGTATGCATTAACAAGTGGTTTGCATGGAGTCTACGAAACAGGCAGTAAGAAGGTAACATCATATATTTATTTAAGAATAAAAGCATTGTTAGAAACTATAATGTTTATTTTTTTGATAGTTATAGGTTTAACATTATTGGTGTTTGGAAATGGTGCAATAGGACTGATAAAAGAACATTTTAATGGATTAAAAAATTATAATATTATATCATCAATAATAACAGAAGTTAGCTTTATATTTATGACATTTATAGTATTCTTGTTACTATATAAATTCATGCCAAATCATAGAGTGACTTTTAGAAGTCAGATTTATGGGGCAATATTTGGTGCGATAGCTTTAAACGTAATATCTTTTGTGTTTTCAAGATATTTAACTATTTTTAAAGGTTTTTCAATCACATATGGAAGTTTAACAACATTGATGTTAATTATGATGTGGACATATTCATGTTTTTATACAGTGTTTTTAGGAGCAGAATTAAATAAAGTAATAAATAAATCAAGAAATGAGGAATTATAATGAGTATAGAAGAAATAAAAATATATATATTAGTTTTCTTTATATATGCAGTTGCAGGATGGATAATGGAATCAACATCAATTTCTATTAGAAATAAGAAATTTGTAAACAGAGGATTTTTAATAGGTCCAGTATGTCCAATATATGGATATGGAGTAGTATTAGTAAGTATTTTATTAAAAAAATATCAAGATGATATGATTGTAACATTTTTTATGTCTATAATAATTTGTGGAATCCTAGAATATCTTACAAGTTTCTTTATGGAGAAAATTTTTAATGCAAGATGGTGGGATTACAGCCAAAGAAAATTCAACATAAATGGAAGAGTTTGCTTACAAAATTTAGTTTTATTTGGAATTGCAAGTTGTGTTATAGTTTATATTGTAAATCCATTTATTATTGGAAAATTAAGATTAATACCAAGTACTGTTCAAACAGTAATAATCTCAATACTTTTAGCTATTCATTTAGTAGATAATATTGTTTCATACAAGATTATTCTTAACTTGAAACAAGTTTCTAAAGAAGTTAAAGACAACACAATTGAAATATCAGAAAAGGTTAGAAAGATTATACACAACAAATCTATATTCCATAGAAGATTGGTAAATGCTTTCCCTAACATAAAAGAAAAAGTTGATTTTAAGAAATGGACTTTAAAAGAAAAATTAGAAGATATTAAAAATCAAATAAAAAAATAAAAAATAATATAATATAATTTTATTGCTTGTGAATAAATTAATACAGGAGAAGAAAAAATGGGAATTATAGAATTATTATTATTAAGTGTAGGATTAGGAATGGATGCCTTTGCAGTATCAGTGTGCAAAGGTATTTCTATGAAAAAAATGGATTGGAAAAAGGCAATTATAATAGGATTGTATTTTGGTGGTTTTCAGGCACTAATGCCAGTTATAGGATACTTTTTAGGCTCAGCATTGGAAAGTCTAATAACTAATATCGATCATTGGATTGCATTTATATTGTTAGGAATTATTGTCGGAAAAATGATAAAAGACTCTTTTGCAGATGAAAGTGATAATTGTAATGATGATGTGAGATTTAAGACGATGTTTGTTTTGGCAGTAGCTACAAGTATTGATGCATTGGCTATAGGAATTACTTTTGCATTTTTGAATGTTAATTTGATATTAGCTATTACTATAATAGGTGTTATTACTTTTATTTTAGCTGTTATTGGTATTAAAATTGGAAATAGATTTGGAGATAAATCTCAGAACAAAGCTGAATTAGTTGGTGGAATTATATTGGCTTTACTTGGAATAAAAATATTGTTAGAGCATTTGAATATTATTAAATTTAGAACGAAAATTAGTGTAATTTGCTAGACAAAAATAAAACTGTATAGTATAATAACGAATATAGGAAATGAGAAAAGCAGATAAGTAATAAGGAACAATAAAAAACACCACATTTTGCTCTGCCAAGCAATGTGGTGATATTAAATTTCAAGTAGCACACATTTCTGTGGCTTTCGTTTCCTATGATTATTATATAACTAATTTGAATTTTTGTCAAATAATTAATGAAAGGAATTAAAATATGAGTAAAAAAAGTTGGTTAATAATATTATCATTAATAATTATTCTAATAGTAATGTTTGCAGCACTATATTTTTATGAAATAGACAAAATAAGAAGTGAGACAGAAGGAAAACGTAGTTCATCAGTGATATCAAATTTTAATGTAGTACCATCATTGGAAGATGAAATTACAGAAAATACAACATGGTGTGGAACATTTAATTTAATATGGAATGACTTGAAAAATAACTTAGCAAAGCAAGATATTGTATTTGAAAATCAACCTGAAATAGTAAATAATCTAAACAAAGGAACATTTAATACATCATATTTATCAGATAAAAGTTATTACAAAGTATATGGAACTCCATCAATTGAATTAAAGCAACAAATAGAAAATGCTATAAAAGAAAAATTTAATGAAACAAGTGATATATTAAATGATTTTAATTGGGAAAGCCGTGGGCCAAGAGACTATTTTTTATATGCAATGTTAAAGAAAGAGTTTGAATTTCCAAAGGTATTCACAAAATTAAATAAAGGAACATTTGGAGAGTATAAAAACGTAAGTTATTTTGGAATAAATGGTTCAACCAAAGAAGATGTAAGAAACCAAGTTAAGGTATTGTATTATAATTCTAAGGAAGATTTTGCAGTAAAACTACTTACAAAATCTGAAGATGAAGTAATTATTTCAAAAGGAAATTCACAAAATACATTTGCACAAATATATAGTGAAATACAAACTGCAAGTGAAAATTACACAGGAAATAAAGTGTTTTCAGAAATGGATAGATTACAAATTCCAAATATAGATTTTAATCAGAAAGAAGAGTTTACTGAGTTAGAAAATAAAACATTTTTATTTTCAGATGGAGAAGAATATGAAATAGAAAAAGCTGTACAAACAATAAAATTTTCTTTAGATGAAAAAGGTGGAAAAATTAAGAGTGAAGCTGGAATGATGGCAAAGAATACATCAATTCTTGCACCAGGAGGACCAAGAGAATTTATTGTTGATGATACATTTTGTATTTTCTTAAAAGAAAAAAATAAAGATTTACCATATTTTGCAGCAAAGATTTCAGATATTTCACAAGTTCAAAGTGATGCGAAAAAATAAAGAGGAAAAATTAATTTCCTCTTTTATTATTTTATCTACTCACAAAACGTATTATAACACAAAAAAATTTAAAAATGTTACAATTAATAAAAATATATGATATAATCATTTGGAAAAGGGGGATTTTATTTTTATGAAAAAGAAAATTATAATAGGGTCAGCAATAGTCTTAGCTATAATAGGCTATATTTTCGGATATTTCTTCATAAGAGATATTGTTCGAGAGACTAAATTGCTAGATGAAGTAGACGAGATAGATAATGTCTTAAATACTGAAAATGCGAATCTTGATGAAGTAGAAGAAAAATTAGAAAGAACTGTAAGCAAAGGAAAATATGCTATGGTAGAAAGAGCATATAAAAATTATATATCAGACTTTCTAAAAAATATGAAAAATATTGCTCAAGTATTGAATGAGGAACAAATTACTCAAAGTTTAACAGTAGAAAATTATAAAACTGATGGACCAGACTTCACCAAAACAAAAAAATATTTGACATCTACTATTCAAAAACTAGAAGAGTATAAAAGTGAATATAAAGAATTTTTAACTCAAGAAAAAGCAATGGAATATATTGAAAATGACTTAGATAAGCATTATATAGATTTTTATAAAGATGAAATGGTTGGAGAAATTGAAGAAGACACAACTGTTGAAGATTCAATGGATGAAGTTATAAATCTTTTAAAATATTCAGAGGATGTAATAGATTTTCTAGTAAAAAATAAAGGAAAGTGGCAAATAGATGGTGAAAACATTGTGTTTGAAAGTCAAGAACTTTCAAATGAATATACTAAATTAATTGATAAAGTGATAAATTTTTAAAGAGTATAAAATTAGAAGAAAGGATGGATTATATGAAAAAGACATTAAATGCCAACCAGTTAAAATTAATAGCTGTATGTGCAATGATATTCGATCATTTAATATGGGTAATAGAGCCAGGGTACACAGGTGGAATATTTTTGATATTACATTCAATAGGAAGAATTGTTGCACCAATATTTTGCTTTTTTATAGCAGAAGGAGCGTATTACACACACGATAGAAAAAAATATTTAACCAGATTATTGATTTTTGCTGTAATATCACATTTTGCGTATTGTTTTGCATTTGGAATTAATTTTATTCCATTTTCAAATGGAACATTTTTCAATCAAACAAGTATAATGTGGTCATTAGCATTAGGCCTTATTGGAATAATGATTCAAGATTCTAATTTAAATAATAAGTTAAAAGCAGGATTAGTAATCTTGCTATGTATTCTAGGTTTTCCGTCAGATTGGAGCTCGGTTGCAGTAATGATAATCATTTATGATTATGTGTACAGAAAAGACTTTAAAAAGCAAATGAAAATACAAACTATATTTTCTGGAATTTATGCAGCAATTTACTGTGCATTCATAAATGTTTTTTATGGATTACTTCAAATGAGTACTGTTTTAGCTATTCCATTATTAAACAAATATAATGGGAAGAGAGGAAAATGGGCTGGAATGAAATACTTTTTTTACCTGATATATCCTATACATTTGATTATATGTGGAATTATAAGGATATATTTACATGGTAATATTTCAGCCATGATAGGATAGAAAATGAAAATATATAATTATAGAAAAATAGAAGATTTACAAGAAGAAATAAAAGATGAGGAAGATTTAGAAAGAATAGAATTAGAAGGATATGAAAAAGAAAATATTGAAATTTCTAAAATTACAATAAGCAGATCTTTAATCCATAATGTCTCTATATTAAATAGTAACTTTATAAATGTTACATTTACAGATGTTGAGTTTACTAATTGTAATTTTTCAAACACTATTTTTGACACTTGTAGTTTTATTAGATGTAAATTTGATAATTGCAAAGCGATAGGATGTAACTTTATAGAAAGTGTTTTATTTGATACAAGTTTTAAAAATACAAATATGAATTATGCTAATATATCAATGTCAGAGTTAAAAAATTTACAATTTAAAGAGACAGGATTAAGAAGTAGTAATTTGCAGAATAACCAAATTAAAAATATTAAATTTCAGGAAGCGGATCTAACACAAGCTCAAATATTTAAAACAAGTTTTAATTGTGTTGATTTATCTCAAGCAAAAATAGATGGACTTTCTATTGCATTAGAAGATATAAAAGGTGCTACAATAAGTCAAGTTCAAGTATTGGATTTAATGTACTTACTAGGAGTAAAAATAAAATGAGGAGACAGGTTATGAAAAAGAGATGTAAATGGTGTAATTTACAAAATCCGTTATATATCAAATATCATGATGAAGAATGGTGTAGACCTAATTTTGATGAAAAATATTTATTTGAAATGCTAATATTGGAATCATTTCAAGCAGGATTATCCTGGGAATGTGTACTAAATAAGAGAGAAGATTTTAAAAAAGCATATGAAGATTTTGACATTGATAAAATATGTGACTATGATGCTTCAAAGGTTCAAGAATTAATGTTGAATGAAAAAATAATAAGAAATAAATTAAAAATAAATGCAAGTATAAATAATGCAAAAATCTTTAAGAATATTCAAAAAGAGTATGGAACATTTCATAATTATTTAAAAACATTTACAAATGACGAAATAATTTATGAAATAGATAAGACTACATCAAAATTATCTGATGAGATTTCAAAAGATTTGAAAAAACGAGGAATGAAATTTGTGGGTTCAACAATAATATATTCATATTTGCAAGCAATAGGAGTCATTTATTCACATGATGAAAGATGTTTTTTATATAAGATAGAGAGTTGAAAAGCATTAGCATTTGTGATATAAATATGATATAAAATATTATATTTTGCAGGAATATGGATTAACTTTAAAAAAGAAAAGATAAATAAATGTTTACCATATATTGGAATGGTAGGAATTATATTGTCTGAAATAATTAATTTATTAACTTGGGGATATCCAAATACATCATATTCAGATGGAATAAAAAATTGTTTTAGTAGGGTATTTCCAATGTTTTATGTAGGATTAATAATTTCAGTAATTTTAATATTTGTATATAGAACAATAGATAAGAATTTTAATAGAGGTAGTAAATGAGAGGAAAAATAAAAGAATTTATAGTCAAAAACTTAAAGTGGATAATACTATTTATTTGCTTAATTGGTTTTTGTGCTTTAGCAGAAGATGTATTTAATAAAGAAATAATGAAAGGGGATATAATAGGATATAAAATTGTATCAACCTTTTTAATATCAGATTTTGCCACTCCAATAGCTAAATTTATCACGAACTTTGGAGGGGCAATATTTTTAGTGATAGCTACAATTACATTATTTATAGTTATAAAGAATAAGAAAATAGGAATATCAATTTTAAGCAATGTAGCAATTGTAACAGTTTTGAATCAATTGATAAAAAGAATATTACAAAGACCTCGTCCAACAGAATATAGAATAATTGAAGAAACAGGATATAGCTTTCCATCAGGGCATTCTATGGTAAGTATGGCTTTTTATGGATATTTTATATATTTAATTTATAAATATGTAAAAAATAAATATGTTAAATGGATTTCTATTAGTTTATTGAGTTTGTTGATATGTGCTATTGGAATAAGTAGAATTTATTTAGGCGTACATTATACAAGTGATGTACTTGGAGGCTTTTTAATATCAATTTCTTATTTGATAATTTACATAAGTGCTGCTAACAAATTTATAATAGAAAAAGAATAAGGTGTTTTAAATGAAGAAAAGATATAAAGAAAGTGAGATTCATGAATTAGCAGAAATATTAAAGAATGATGGTGTTATCAGTGTTCCTACTGATACAGTATTTGGTGTATGTGCTAGAATGAATTCTCAAATAGCATATGATAAATTAATAAGAGTAAAAAATCGACCAGAAAATAAAGCTTTCCCTGTTATGTGTGCAAATGAAGAGCAAATAAAAAGTATTGCAATAGTAGATAAAAAAGCAGAAAAACTTATTAGAAAATTTATGCCTGGACCTATTACATTAGTTTTAAAGAAAAATGAGAATTTACCAAGCTATATAACAAATGGAAAAGATACGATTGCGGTAAGAATGGCAACTTCAAAAGCACTAGAAGAGCTAATTATAGAAACAGGAAGTCCAATATTTATGACAAGTGCAAATCAGAGTGGAGAAAAGGAATGTGTTAATTTGGATGAAATAGAAAAAAATTGCCCTCATTTAAATGGAATGATGGAAGGAACAGTAACATTTGGAGAAGGAAGCACAATTGTAGATTGTACTTCAGAAGAGATAAAAATATTAAGAAATGGTCCTATTTCTATTGATGAAATAAAATAAGGAAGGAAAAGAGTATGATTGAAATAGTTTTTAAAGAAGAAGATAAGAAATCAATAGCTTATGATTTTGATAAAAAAATTGGAGAATGTGATTTCGAAGAAACAAATGATACTTGGAATATAACACATACGGAAGTAAGTGTGGATTATCAAGGACAGGGAATAGCAAAGAAACTTGTAGAGAATGTTATACAAAATGCAAAAAGATTAAATAAAAAGATAGAGGCAACTTGCTCTTATGCACAAAAACTAATTTAGTGATTAGTAGTTAATGAGCAAGGAAATTCATACCCAATTTTATATATGAAATTAGAAAAATAAGTAGTAAATTATGGAGAAAATATAACTATGAAAATAAAACAACAAAATCAAATAAAAGAATTTTTAAATGAGGAATTTGGGGCAGATAAGGGCAAAGAATTATTTGATAAGCAAGAGATAATACTTAATAAAATACAAGTTACAATAAATGAAATAATAGAGTTTCATGCAAAATTTGAAAAGATACATCCATTTCAAGATGGTAATGGTAGAGTGGGGAGAATAATTGCATTTAAAGAATGCTTAAAAAATAATATAGTACCATTTATTATTTTAGATAAAGAAAAACTATTTTATTATAGAGGACTAAATCAATATCAAACTAATAAAGAAAAGGGCTATTTAATTGATACTTGTTTAAATGCACAAGATCAATATACAGAAATGATTAAATATTATATTGAAAATAAATAAACAAAATAATAGCTCAAAGTTTTTTCCTTTGAGCTATTATATTTTTTGAAAAAATACTACTTAGAAAGAGATTCTGCACTTTGAAGTGGCACGGAAAGCTCTTCTCCAATATTAGATAAAAGTTTAAAGCCGTTTGAGGTATGTTCTGGATAAGTTGATGAATGTAAAATCGTGTCTGAGATATTTTTCATTGTTTTATCAGCAACTTTTTTTCTAGATACCATAAGTTCATAATTATTCATTGTGTAGTCTCCTTTTGAAATTATCAATATTTTTTCAAGTATTACTCCTTTATTTAAAGTTATGATAAATATATATTTTGTGAAATAATATTACCATATAAGACTTTAAATGTCAATTAATTATGTTGCAAAAAAATAACGCAAAGAATTTTCAAAGTACAGTTAAGAATTAGCTTTCAAAAATAAATTTGTAAAAATAGAATATTTAAATAAATTATAGAAGAACATTACAAAAATGTAAGGTTCTTTTTGTAATAAGTATGATATAATAACATTGGAGGGAAGAAGGATGCCAAAAATTTTAATAATAGAAGATGATGAAAAATTAAGAGAAGAATTAAAAATCTTTTTGAATAAAAACGGATATCAAGCCACAGCACTAACAACATTTGACAACACAATACAAGACATATTACAAATAAATCCAGATTTGATTTTGCTAGATATAAATTTACCAAACACAGATGGAGAATATATCTGTAAAGAAATTAGGAAACAATCAAACATGCCAATTATTATTGTGACAAGTAGAGATAATGAATTAGACGAACTACTTTCAATAAATAATGGGGCAGACCACTATATTACAAAGCCTTTTAATATACAAATTTTACTTGCAAAAATAGGTTCATTATTAAGAAGAACAAATATGCAAGAAGTTAATGATAAAATAGATGTTAAAGACTTTATATTAAATACATCAAATAACACTATAGAAAAAGATGGAAAAATAATAGAATTAACCAAAAATGAATATAAAATTTTAAAATATCTAGTACAAAATAGAGGAAAAATTGTATCAAGAGAAGATATAATGGAATGTTTATGGGAAAG
>CAKOTX010000016.1 GCA_934120315.1 uncultured Clostridia bacterium | reverse complement strand
CAAATCAAAAGAAGATGAAATTACATATACATTAGAAACTCCAAATCATAATACAGGAAATTTAATCACAAATCTAGCAAAAATCTGTAAATTAGAAACAATCAAAAATGAAAAAGATATGAAAATCATAACAGGAAAAATTCCAGCAAGTATAAATAGTGACAATGAGGAAGTATATATATTTAGATTAGGTGGAATAAAAATAGCAAATATATATGAAAACAGGATAGAAATAAAAGCCAAAATTCCAGCAATAACCAAGACACTAATGTCACAAACAAAAAATTATAAATTACCAATAGAAAAAACAATAGTAAAAACATATATATTAAAAAAATCAAAATTTAGAACAGATTTACATACACATATGAATGCAAATCTATTTCCAGACTGTTTAATTGCACTTGGAATTGTACATCAAATAAGATATCCGTTATATTATATAAAAAAATTAAATTTAAAAATGAGTTTTGAACAAGAAGAAAAAATATATGAGCAAAGAGAAAAAGTGGAAAAACAATTTGAAAATTCACCATTGCAAGGAAAATATAAAATTAGAAAAATTGATGATAACACATTTGTAAATTTTGCAGATTTTATATTAAACAATCTAGAAAATGCAGAATATAACATCGAAAAAATCAGAACAAGTTTAGTAATTATGAAAGACGGGCAAGCAGTGTTCACTAATTTAGAAAAGAGTTACATTTACAGATATATGTTTGCAAAAGGAACAGAATCAGAAGAAAAAATAAAGTTAGAAGAAAATAAAATATCAAAAATTCCAGAGGAAGATATCAAGACAATAGTATTAAAAATGTTAGAAGATAAAAGTGAGAATAGTCCATATAAAAATAATACATTAAGACAAGATAAACTATTATGGATTGCTAGAGAATATCAAAAACAAGGAATAAAATATGTAGAAATAGCAGACACAGACTTAGCCAAAACAGGAGAACCAGCAATAAAATTATTAGAAGAAGTACATGAAATATTTCCTACTATTGAAAAAGAAACAGGTGTAAAAATAAGATTTTTAGTTGGAATAAGAAGAATACCATTAACAATAATAAAAGATCAAAAAACTAGTAGTACATATTTAAAAGAAAATATAAATGTATTAAAGGCAGTTGCTAAAAGTCCGTATGTTGTGGGAAGTGATTTCATCGGAGAAGAAATAAATGATATATCAGATTTGCAACCAGCTATTGATGAAATTGTAAAATATGCAAAACAAGATGAAGGATTCACAATCAGAGTACATGCAGGAGAAAATGATAGCTTAAGAGATAATGTTAGAAAATCAATTATGTGTATAAAAAATGCATTAGAAGATGGTCAAAAGATGCCAAGATGTAGAATAGGACACGGATTATATTCTGAGAATTTAAATACAAAATCAGGAATAGAATTAATGCAATTTATGAGAGAAAGTGGTGTTGTAATAGAATTTCAATTAACATCAAATGTAAGGCTAAATAATTTAAGTGATTTAAGCAATCATCCAATAAAAAAATTCTTGGAAAATGGAGTAAAATGTGTACAAGGAACTGATGGATGTGGAATGTATGGTTCAGATACATTTGATGAGCAATTAGCACTTCAAAATTTATTAGGACTAACAGATAATGATTTTGAGAAAATGCGAAATGTAGAAGATGAAATTATAAAATATAATGATAAATATTTTGAAGAAAAACAAAAATATTTTGAAAAATTTCTAGATGGTAGAACAATAAGAGAAGCAATACTTTCAGAAGAAGAAAAAAATATGCAAGAAACTACTGAAGATGATGAATTAAGAATTGTAAATAGTGTTGAAACAGAAAAAGAATTAAAAGAAAAAATAAAAACATTACCAGTAGATAAAGTTCCTATAATAATTGCAGGAGGAAGTTTTAATACAAAAGGAAGAGAAACAATACCATCAGAAGATGGATTAAAAGTATTAAAAGATTTTATTCAAAACATAGATACAGAAAAAGTATATTTTGTAATAGGTCATAAAATGCAGGGATATGAAAAAGCTGTTATAGATATATCTAAAGAACTAGATAAAAAAGTTGAAATAGATGCAATTGTACCTAAATTAGTAACAAAAAAAGTAAAAGACAGATTATTAGATGAAAAAGTAAAAGGTATATGTATTTCACCAGAAACAGAAGAGTTGGGGATATATAAAAGTTTCAATTATGAAATATTTGAGAGAAGAAAAGCAGTTGTAATTGCATTTGATGGGAATTCTCCAGTATTGAATTTAGTGCAAGAAGCTAAAAATGGAAAAGGAAAATCTAAAATATATGTAAATCAAGAAAATGAATTACTAAAAGAAAAAGCAGATACATTAGAAGGCTATGTGGTTCCATTTGAAATGAAAGATAATATTGTAGAAAAAATCATAAAAGATAATCCTGAAATAATGCTATAAATATTGACAAATAAGGAGAAAAATAGTATAAATTTGTTGGAGGGGATAATTATGGAAGAAAATAATGAAGAAGTAAAACAAGAAGAAGCTAAAACAGAAGAAACTTCAAAAAACGAAGAAATCAAAAACGAAGCAAAAGAGACATTTAAACAAGCAAAAGAACAAATGAAAGACATTAATTTTAAAGAAGAAGCAAAAAAAGGAAAAGGATTAATAGGAAAATTATTTAAAGATCCAATTGGAGCAATAAAAGAAGTTATTCAAGACAAAGAAAATAAAGTATTTAAAACAGCATTATTAATAGTTGCATTATGGGTAGTAATTGTTTTAGTAGACTATATTCTTGATTGTATAGTATACAAATATATTAAATTTAATATATTAACAGTGATAAAAAATGTTTTAGGACCAGTTGCAAAAGTATTAATACCAGCAGCAATTATTTATATGTTAAATAAAGATAAAGAAAGCAAAACAACAATGCCAACAGCAATAAGTGCAGTAGCATTAGTAAAAATTCCATTAATAATATCTGCAGTTTTAAGTTTATTAACAATGATAAGCTCAGGAATGTATTATATAATAAATCCATTAAAAGGATTTTTAGGAGTTATCTCTACAGTATTAATGTTCTTTGTTGTTAAAGAAATGTTTAATGAAAAAGAAAATGAACAAGCAATAAAAACATTTGCTAAAGTAATGGCAATTTATTATATTTGTTATTTTGTGTTAAGTTTCTTAGGAATATCTATATAAATTACATAAAAATTCCTTAAAAGACTTGACAAATTCGTAAAAAAGGTGTAAAGTATATTAGCATTACACCTTTTTATTTTGTTTTAAAATAAAAAGAAATAAGCAACTACGTAAGAAAGAAGGTAGTAGAATGGAAAAAAAGGTAGAAATAAGCATGTTATGGCAAATCTACGGAAATCTATTAACTGAAAAGCAATATAAAGTAATAGACTACTACTATAATCAAGATTTATCTTTATCAGAAATTGCAGAAAATGAAAATATTACAAGACAAGCGGTAAGGGACATCATCAAGAAAGGAGAGAAAAAACTTTTCGAATACGAAGAAAAGCTATTGTTTATGAAAAAGACAATTAATCAAGAAAAGCAAATACAAAATATATTGTTAAACTTAAACAAAATTCAAAAAGACTCATCAGACAAAAAAGTAACAAATATATTAGAAGAAGTAAAAAAAGAATTGAATTGTTTAGTCTAAACAAAAGATAGGAGGAAAGTATGGCATTTGAAGGATTATCATCAAGACTACAAGAAATAACAAGAAAAATTAGAGGAAAAGCAAGAATAACAGAATCAGACTTAAAAGAAATGCTTAGAGAAGTTAAACTTGCCCTACTTGAAGCAGATGTAAATTACAAGATTGTAAAAGAATTTATCAGTAGCATACAAGAAAAGGCATTAGGCCAAGATGTTATGAAATCATTAACACCTGGACAACAAGTAATAAAAATAGTAAAAGACGAAATGGTAGAATTACTAGGAGGAACAGAAAGTAAAATCAATTTTACATCAAATCCACCAACAGTAATAATGCTAGTAGGTCTTCAAGGTTCAGGAAAAACAACAACAGCTGGTAAACTTGCAAATCTATTAAGAAAGCAAGGAAAAAAGCCATTGTTAGTTGCATGTGATGTGTACAGACCAGCAGCAATAAAACAATTGCAAGTAGTAGGAGCACAATTAAATATTCCTGTATATAGTAATGAAACAACAAAAGATGTTGTAAAAATTGCAAAACAAGGAATAGAAACAGCAATATCAAAATTAAATGATGTAGTAATATTAGATACAGCAGGTAGATTACACATAGATGATGAATTAATGCAAGAATTAAAAAATGTAAAAACAAGTGTAAGACCACATGAAATTTTATTAGTAGTAGATTCAATGACAGGTCAAGATGCAGTAAACATTGCCCAAAGCTTCAACGAAGCGGTTGGAATTGACGGAGTAGTACTAACAAAATTAGATGGTGATACACGTGGTGGTGCAGCACTTTCAGTAAAGAAAGTAACTGGAAAACCAATAAAATTCGCAGCAACTGGTGAAAAACTAAGTGATATAGAAGTATTCAATCCAGAAAGAATGACATCAAGAATACTTGGAATGGGAGATGTGCTATCTATAATAGAAAAAGCAGAAGAAGCAATATCTCAAGAAGATGCAGAAAAATTAGAAAAGCAACTTCGCAAAGACGAGTTAGACTTAGATGATTACTTAGCTCAAATAAGACAAGTTAAAAAAATGGGCTCATTATCATCAATCTTAAAAATGTTACCCGGAATGAATAAAATTAAAGACTTAAACATTGATGACAAAGAATTTGATAAAGTAGAAGCAATTATCTGCTCAATGACACCACAAGAAAAAAGAAACACAAAATTATTAAATGGAAGCAGAAGAATGCGTATTGCAAAAGGTAGTGGAACAACAGTACAAGATGTAAATAAGTTTATGAAATCTTTTGAAATGACACAAAAAATGATGAAACAAATGAAATCAAATAAAGGTGGCATGAAAAAGATGATGAAAAATATTGAAAACATGAATCCAAATGATTTAAAGAATTTCAAATTTTAGATTCGATAAACAAAGTTATTAAATTTTTAAATTTATATATAGCATATTATTAGGAGGTGAATTATAATGGTAAAAGTAAGATTACAAAGAGAAGGAAAGAAAAAAGCTCCTTTTTATCACATAGTAGTAGCTGATTCAAAATCTCCAAGAGATGGAAAAATCATCGAACAAATTGGAACATATGATCCAATGACAAAACCATCAACAATAGTTTTAGACAAAGAAAAATATGAACAATGGATCAAAAATGGTGCTCAACCAACTGATACAGTTAAAGCATTAGTAAAAAATGCTTAGTGGGAGGCAAACATGAAAGAAATATTGGAAACAATAATTAAAAATTTAGTAGACAACCCAGAGGCTGTTGAAATCAAAGAAGTTGAAAATGAAAAGACTATAACTTTTGAAGTAAAAGCTGCTGAAGAAGATATGGGAAAAATCATTGGAAGACAAGGAAAAATTGCACAATCTATCAGAACAGTAATGAGAGCTGTAGCAAATAGAAAAGATAAAAAAGTTACAGTTGAATTTATGGGATAGAATGCAATGCAAGATACCATGAAAGGAATGGTACAAACATGCAAAAAAGATTTGAAATCGGTCAAATTGTAAATACATTTGGAATAAAAGGTGAAGTAAAAGTTACACCTTTTACAGATGATATTAATAGATTTGATGATTTGAAAGAAGTATATGTTAAATCCAAAAAAGAAGAAAAACTTTATCAAGTAGAAGGTGCAAGATATCATAAAAATATGGTATTGCTAAAACTAAAAGGTATAGAAAATCCAGAAGATGCAGAAAAATTAAGAAATTCTTATCTAGAAATAGATAGAGAGGATGCAATTCCTCTAGATGAAGGAACATATTTTATTGCAGATTTAATTGGATTAGATGTTTATACTGATGAAGGTATTTTACTTGGAAAAGTTGATGATATCTATAATACCGGAAGTAATGACATATATGTAGTAAAAAATGAATTAGGAAAACAAGTTTTATTACCAGGAATAAAAGATGTAATAAAAGAAGTCAAATTAGATGACAGAATTATAGTTCATTTATTACCAGGTTTAATTTAATGGAGGAAAAATGAAATTTGATGTTTTAACACTTTTCCCTGAAATGTTTCAAGCAATAAAGCAAAGCATATTAGGAAGAGCAGAAGAAAAAAATCTAATACAAATCAATTTAATAAATATTAGAGACTTTTCAAAAGACAAACATAAAAAAGTAGATGATACTCCATATGGTGGTGGAGCTGGTATGGTTATGAGAGCAGATGTAGTTTATGATGCATATAAATCTGTGCAAAACGAAAATGCTAAAGTAATTTACTTAACACCACAAGGAAAAAAGTTAGACCAGAAAAAAGTTGAAGAACTTAGCAAAGAAAAACATTTAATTTTACTTTGCGGACATTATGAAGGAATTGACCAAAGGGTAATTGATAAAATAGTTGATGAAGAAATATCAATCGGAGACTATGTGTTAACTGGTGGTGAACTTCCTGCTATGGTGTTAATAGATAGTGTAAGTAGATATGTAGAAGGAGTGCTTAGTGAAGGTTCAACAAATGAAGAATCATTTTCACAAGGATTGCTAGAATATCCACAATATACTAGACCAGAAACATTTGAAGGAGTAAAGGTACCAGAAATATTATTATCAGGTCATCATGAAAACATAAAAAAATGGAGAGAGGAAAAGTCTTTAGAAAATACAAAATTAAAAAGACCAGACCTTTTAGAAAAATAAAAAATATAGTGCAATGTGCTTACTTTCAATTCAGGGCACCGCTTGCATAGGAAAAGAAGGAGGTAAATACGATGGATATAATAAAATCAATAGAACATGAACAATTAAAAAACAAAATACCAGAAATCAAAGTTGGTAATACAGTAAGAGTACATGTTAAAATTAAAGAAGGAAACAAAGAAAGAATCCAAGTATTTGAAGGAATTGTAATTAAAAAACAAGGTGGAGGAGTTAACGAAACATTCACAGTAAGAAAGATTTCTTATGGTGTAGGTGTTGAAAAAACATTCTTAATCCATTCACCATTAGTAGAAAAAGTAGAAGTAGTTAGAGTTGGTAAAGCTAGAAGAGCTAAATTATACTACTTAAGAGAGAGAACAGGTAAAGCTTCTAAAACTAAAGAAATGGTTGGAGCTAGAATCGAAAATAGAGAAATTACTATTAAAGAAGATTTAGCAGAAACACCAGCTGAAGTTGTTGAAGAAGTTGCTGAAGCTCCAGTAGCAGAAGAAGCTACAGAAAACAAAGCTGAATAGTATTTTAAAGTTGTAATAAACTATTGTTTATTACAGCTTTTTCTTTTGATTATTTTCCAAAAATTTCAACAAAAAAATACATAAAAAAACTTTACAAAAAAGAACAACTAATATAAAATAAAAGAGATAAAAAAGGACAAAATAAAAATGTACGGAGGAGAAAAAAGTGAAAGAAAAAAATGAATTAAGTTATAGAGACTTAAAAATGATATGTGACCAAAAAATGTTTAAATTTGAAACAACAAAAGAACTAGAACCAATAAATGATGGTATAGGCCAAGAAAGAGGAATAAAAGCACTAGAATTTGGAATTAATGTAGATGTAAAAGGATATAACTTATATATTGAAGGACCAAGTGGAGTTGGAAAAACAATGTATACAAAAAATTATTTAGACGGTATTTCTAGTAAAAAGAAAGTTCCAAATGATTGGTGTTATATATATAATTTCCAAAATCCAAATGAGCCAATAGCTGTATCTTTACCAGCTGGACAAGGAAAAGAATTTAAAGAAAGCATGGAAGGTTTTATAAAAGAAGTAAAAAAAGATATAAAGAAAACTTTCAATGCAGATGATTTTGAAAAAGAGAAAGCACTTATAAAAAAAGAATTTGAAGAAAAAAGAGAAGTAGTGCTTACAAAGTTAAATGAGGATTCACAAAAGCACGGATTCCAAGTAAAATCAGCTCAAAATGGTATTTATATGATGCCAGTTGTAGAAGGAAAAGTTATACAAGAAGAAGAGTTTGATAAATTAGATGAAGAGATAAAAAAACAATATGAAGAAAAATCTGTTATAGTTCAACAACAGATTATGGATGCAATCAGTGTAATAAAACAAATTGAAAGACAATCAGATAAAAAAGTATCAGAATGGCAATCAAATGTAGCTTTATTAACAGTAAATGCACATATTAATTATATAAAATCAAAATATAAAAGAAACAAAAAAATCACTCAATTTTTAAATGATGTAAAACAAGATGTATTAAAAAATGTCTCATACTTTTTAGAAGAAGATAAAACACAAAATCCTCAACAAATGCAACAAGGACCAGCACAAAGAAAACAAGATCCTTGTTTAAATTATAGAGTAAATCTATTTATAGACAATAGTGCAAGAGAAGGTTGCCCAGTCGTAATGGACTCAAATTATTCCTTCCAAAATTTATTTGGAAAACTAGAATATGAAAACTATTATGGTTCATTAAAAACAGATTTTACAATGTTAAAACCAGGATTAATGCATAAAGCAAATGGAGGATATATAATTTTCCAAGCAAAAGATTTGTTAGCAAATGGAATGTGTTATGAGGAATTAAAAAGAGTTTTAAGAATAAAAGAATTAAGCATAGACAATACAATGGAACAACGTTCATCAATGGCAATGATTTCATTAAAACCAGAGCCAATTCCATTAGATTTAAAAGTAATATTGATAGGAAATTCAAATATATATCATACATTATTATCAATGGATAGTGATTTTAGAAAATTATTCAAAATAAAAGTAGAATTTGAAGAAACAGCACCTATAAACGAAGAAAATGTTAATAAATTAGCAAGATTTGTTCATACATTCTGTGAACAAGAAGAATTACCACCATTAGATAGAACTGCAATGGCTAGAATAGTAGAATATGCTTCTAGATTAGCAGGAGATAATGATAAACTATCAACAAGATTTACAGATATAGCACAAGTTGTTGGCGAAGCAGGAACATGGGCAAAATTATCAAAAAATAAAATTGTAACAGAAGATATAGTAAATAAGGCATTAGCAGAAAGAGTAGAAAGAATAAAAAAATATGATGCTAGATATATAGAGATGATAAAAGAAAATACACTATTAATTAATACAACAGGTTCATGTGTTGGAGAATTAAATGGACTAACAGTATTAACAATAGGTGATTATACATTTGGAAAACCAGCTAAAATTACAGTAAACACATATACAGGAAAACAAGGAGTTGTAAATATAGAAAGAGAAGTTGAAATGTCAGGTTCAACACATACAAAAGGTGTATATATACTTTCTGGATATTTAGGCGAACTATTTGCACAAGATATTCCTTTATGCTTAACTGCAAGTATTTGCTTTGAACAATTATACAATGGAGTAGATGGAGATAGCGCATCAAGTACAGAATTATATGGATTACTTTCAAGCCTTTCAGGAATACCAATTAAACAATCAATAGCAGTTACAGGTTCTGTAAATCAAAAAGGACAAATTCAACCAATTGGTGGAGTAAATGAAAAGATAGAAGGATTTTTCCAAATCTGTAAAATGAGAGGATTAGATGGTTCTCATGGTGTAATGATACCAGTTCAAAATATAAATAATCTTCAACTTTCAGATGATGTTGTTGATGCAGTAAAAAATAAGAAATTCCATATTTATGCAGTATCAACAATTGAAGAAGGAATAGAAGTGCTAACAGGAGTTCCAGCAGGAAGAAAAGACAAAGATGGAAATTTCCCAGCAGGAACAATTAACTATTTAGCATATGAAAAACTAAAGAAGTTTGCAAAAATTTGTGAACAATAAATATTAAAAACTACCTGATTATCAGGTAGTTTTTTGTTGTAATTAGTTGAAAAATAATTGAAAATGATTTAAAATAAAGTTTGAATGAGGTGGACGAAAATGAAAGAACAAGAATACAAAATAGAAAACATAAAATCATTTGAATTAGCAGATATATTTGACTGTGGACAATGTTTTAGATGGAATAAACAAGAAGACGGAAGTTACACAGGGATATTCAAAGAGAATGTAATGAATGTACAAAAAAACGGAAACACAGTAATGTTTAAAGGAATTTGTAATGGAGATATAAAAGAAATTGTTCAAGATTATTTTGATTTAAATAGAAATTATGAGGAAATAAAAGAAAAATTATCACAAATAGATGATAATATGAAAGTAAGTATAGAATACGGACAAGGAATAAGAATATTAAATCAAGATTTATGGGAGATGATTATTTCATATATAATTTCAGCAAATAATAACATTCCAAGAATAAAAGGAATAATAGAAAGATTATCGAAAACATATGGTAGAGAAATTGATTGGAATGGAGAAAAATATTACACATTTCCAACTCCAGAAGAATTAAGAAATGTAACAGTGGAAGATTATAGAAAACTTGGAACAGGTTTCAGAGATATACGTTTATATGAAACAGTACATATGGTCTTAGATAAAAAAGTTGATTTAGAAGAGATGCAAAATAATCCTAATACAATGGAGGTTAGAGAGCAACTATTAACATTATCAGGAGTAGGACCCAAAGTTGCAGATTGTATTTTATTGTTTTCAACATTAAAAAGGTTTGAGGTATTTCCAATAGATGTATGGGTTAGAAGAGTAATGAATGAGTTGTACATAAAAAATGAAGATGAAACAAAAGTAAATAAAAAGGCATTAGAAAAGTTAGCGCAAGAAAAATTCGGAAATTTAGCAGGAATTGCACAACAATATTTATTTTATTGGAAAAGAGAGGCTTAAAACATTGACTTTTAGCCGTTTTGCGAGTATAATCAATATGTTAAAATATTAATAAGAGAGAGGGAATAATAATGACATATAATTTTAAAGAAGTAGAGAAAAAGTGGCAAGATAAATGGGAAAAAGAAGGAACATTTTATGCAAAAAATGACTATAAAAATACAAAAAAATGGTATGGATTAATAGAATTTCCATATCCATCAGGACAAGGATTACATGTAGGTCATCCACGTAGTTATACAGCATTAGATATAATAGCAAGAAAAAGAAGATTACAAGGTTATAATGTATTATTCCCAATCGGATTTGATGCATTCGGATTACCAGCAGAAAATTATGCAATAAAAACAAATGTACATCCAAAAATAACAACAGCTAAAAATATAGCTCATTTTACAGAACAATTAAAAGCATTAGGTTTTTCATTTGATTGGTCAAGAGTAATAGATACAACAGATCCAGAATACTACAAATGGACACAATGGATATTTATTCAATTATATAAACATGGATTAGCATATAAAGCAACAATGCCAATTAACTTCTGTACAGGATGCAAAGTAGGATTGGCAAATGAGGAAGTTGTAAATGGTGTATGTGAAAGATGTGGAAGTCCAGTTGTACAAAAAGAAAAATCACAATGGATGTTAAAAATTACAGAATATGCACAAAGATTAATAGATGATTTGGATGATGTAGATTATCTAGAAAAAATAAAAACACAACAACGTAATTGGATTGGACGTAGTGAAGGTGCAGAAGTAAACTTTAAAATTGCTGGAACAGACGAAATATTAACAGTTTATACAACAAGACCAGATACATTATTTGGTGCAACATATATGGTAGTAGCACCAGAACATAAAATAATAGAAGAATATGCAGACAAAATAACAAATTTAGATGAAGTAAAAGAATATCAAAGAAAAGCTGCATTAAAATCAGACTTTGAACGTGGCGAAATGAACAAAGACAAAACTGGTGTTGAAATTAAAGGAATAAAAGCAATAAATCCATTAACAAATAAAGAAATTCCAATATGGGTAGCAGATTATGTATTATCATCATATGGAACAGGTGCAATCATGGCAGTACCTGCACATGACACAAGAGACTTTGAATTTGCAAGTAAATTTAATCTACCAATAATTCAAGTTGTAGCACCAGAAAGTGGAGAAACAAAAGAAAAATTAGAAGAAGCATTTACAGATACACAAACAGGAGTATTAGTAAATTCAGGATTTTTAACAGGATTATCTGTTACAGATGCTAAAAAGAAAGTAATAGAATATCTAGAAGAAAATAAAATAGGAAGCAAAAAGGTAAATTATAAATTACGTGATTGGGTATTTTCACGTCAAAGATACTGGGGAGAACCAATTCCAATGGTATATTGTGAAGACTGTGGATGGGTGCCAGTAGATGAAAAAGACTTACCATTAAGATTACCAGATGTTAAAGATTTCTTACCAGGAGAAAATGGAGAGTCACCACTTGCAAAACATGAAGAATGGATAAATACAACATGTCCACACTGTGGTAAGCCAGCAAGAAGAGAAACAGATACAATGCCACAATGGGCAGGATCATCTTGGTATTATTTAAGATATATGGATCCACATAATGATAAGGCATTAGCATCAAAAGAAGCACTAGAATATTGGTCACCAGTTGACTGGTACAATGGCGGAATGGAACATACGACACTTCACTTATTATATTCAAGATTCTGGCATAAATTCTTATATGACATAGGTGTAGTTCCAACAAAAGAACCATATGCAAAACGTACATCACATGGAATGATATTAGGTTCAAATGGAGAAAAGATGTCAAAATCAAAAGGAAATGTAATAAATCCAGAAGATATAATAAAAGAATTTGGTGCAGACACATTCAGAGTATATGAAATGTTTATGGGACCATTTGATCAAACAGCAAGTTGGTCAATGGATAGCATTAGAGGATGTTTCAAATTCTTAGACAGAGTATGGAATTTAAAAGATATGTTAGTAGATGGAGATACATATACAAAAGAAACTGAAAAAATGATGAACAAATCAATTAAAAAAGTTTCTAAAGACATTGAAGAAATGAAATTTAATACATGTGTATCAACATTTATGACAATGTTAAATGAATTTACAAAATTAAAACGTATAAATAGAGCAGAATATAAAACATTTTTAACATTATTAAATCCATTTGCACCACATATGACAGAAGAACTAAATCAATTAGCAGGATTTGAAGGAGAAATTGCAACATATGAATGGCCAACATATGATGAGGCTAAAACAATTGATGATGAAATAGAAATTCCAGTTCAAGTAAATGGAAAACTAAAAGCAACAGTTATGATAGCTTTAGATGAAGAAGAAACATCAGTAAAAGAAAAAGTACATGAAGCAATTTCAGACAAACTTGATGGAAAAAGTATAGTAAAAGAAATATATGTAAAAAATAAAATATATAATGTAGTTGTAAAATAAAAACAAAAGAAAGAAGGAAAAGTTATGAATAAAAAATATTTAATAGCAATTTTAATCATAGCAATAGTAGCATTTGCAGGGGTAGAATTTTTTAGAAAAACAGAAACAGAAGAACCTAAAAATAATACTAGTAACACAGCGAATACTGAAAATACTTCAAATGAGAATAATACAACAAACAATATATCAGAACCAGAAGATAATACAACAAATACAACCAATACAACTAACACAACAAATACGACTAATAGTGAGCCTAAAGTAGAACCAACACCAACAGAAAAAATAACAAATGGTGAAGATTTAATTGCAAAAGCAAAAACAATAACAGCCAGAGGATGGGCAGGAGCTTCAAATAATGTAATAGGACTTAAAGATGGAATATTATATTATTATAATAAAAGTTCAGGAGAATTCTACGAAATAGCAGAAGGAATTGAAGATATCTACTTTAAAACAGAATATGCAGAAGATATAACAGCTAAAAAAGGAACAGATTTCAAAGAAGTTAAGGAAAAGCCACTATTTGTTGAGTATGAATAGAATTCATTAAAGGAGTTGTAAAAAATGGATTTAGAAAAAGCTAAAGAGGAATTTTTTAAATATACAGAAAATTACGATTTAAATGATTTTCATATTATGGGAAAACAAAAACATTCTATAAGAGTAATGGAATTATCAAAGAAAATAGCAGAAGGTTTGAAATTATCAGAAGAGCAAATAGAACTTGCAACATTAATAGGATTGTTACATGATATTGCTAGATTTGAACAATACAGACAATATCATACATTTAAAGATGCAGAAAGTATTGATCATGGAGACTTAGGAGTGGAGATTTTGAATAAAGATCTCCACAAATATATAGATACAGATAAATATGATGAAATAATAAAATTAGCAGTAAAAAATCATAACAAATATAAAATTGAAGAAGGACTAACTCAAGAACAAGAACTATTTGCTAAGATAATAAGAGATGCAGATAAAATAGATATATTTTATGAAGGAGTTGTAATGTTTTGGAAAGGCAACGAAAGTGCAGTAGAAGAATCAACAATTTCACCAGAAGTATTTGAGCAAATTCAAAACAATATCCAAGTAAAAAGAGGAACAAGACAAACTCCAGTTGATAATGTACTTTCTGTACTTGCTTTCATATTTGATATTAATTTTAAAACTAGTTTTGAAATATTAAAACAAGAAGATTATATAAATAAAATGTTAAATAGATACAATATGAAAGATGAGCAAAGTAAGAAAGAATTAAAAGAAATAAGAAATATAGCAAATAAATATGTAGAACAAAAAATAAAGGAAAGTGAATAATATGCTAATAGATATGATAGAGGCAAAAAAAGCATTCAAAGAATATGTAAAAAAATATACCCCAGAAGATGAAAAAATAAAAATTAAAATAGCTCATATAGAAAGAGTAGCAGAAAATTCAAAAAGAATAGCTGAAAATTTAAACTTAAGCCAAGAAGATATTGAATTAGCAGAATTAATAGGATTATTGCATGATATAGGTAGATTTGAACAAGTCCGCCTATATCATACTTTTGTTGATAAAGATAGTATAAATCATGGAGAATATGGTGCTAAAGTTTTATTTGAAGATGGGTTAATTAGAAAATTTATAAAAGATGATAAATTTGATAGAATTATAAAATTAGCCATAATTAATCACAATAGAGCAGATATAGAAGAAGGGCTTACAGAAAGAGAAAAATTGCATGCAAAAATAATAAGAGATGCAGATAAAGCAGACATATTTACTATTTTGATATCTGGTGATAAAAAAGCAATTTGGGAAAAAGCAGATTTATCAGATGATAAAATTTCTGATGAAATTTATAGAGAGTTTGTGGAAGATAAAAGAATAAATTATAAAGAACGTAAAACAAGTGCAGATATATTAGTCAGTCATTTTAATTATGTATATGATTTGAATTTTCCAGAAACAAGAAAAATTATAAGAGATAATAAATATATAGATAAATTGTATCAAAGATTTAAATTTAATGATTCAGAAACAATGAAAAGATTTAATGAAATATATAGATTATCAAAAGAATACATAGAACAATAGAGAAAGGAGTTAACTAAATGCCAAAAAAATTAATAATAACAGAAAAGCCATCAGTAGCAATGGAATTTGCAAAAGTATTAAAAATTACAGCAAATAGAAAAAATGGTTATATAGAATCAGATGAATGGATTATAACATGGTGTGTAGGGCATTTAGTAACAATGAGTTATCCAGAAGTATATGATGAAAAATTAAAATTTTGGAGATTAGACACATTGCCATTTATACCACATGAATGGAAATATGAAATTATTCCAGCAGTACAAAATCAATTTAATATTGTACAAAGTCTATTACAAAGAGAAGATGTAGAAGAAATATATAATGCTGGAGACTCTGGAAGAGAAGGAGAATACATACAAAGGCTTGTGTTTATGATGGCAAAGCCAAATCCAAAAGCAAAAATAAAAAGAGTATGGATAGATTCACAAACAGAAGAAGAAATTCAAAGAGGAATTAGAGAAGCGAAAGATGAAAGTGAATATGATAGTTTATCAGACTCTGCATATTTAAGAGCAAAAGAAGATTATTTAATTGGAATTAATTTTTCAAGATTATTATCTATCATATATGGAAGAAAAGTTGCAAGAGAAATAAATGAAGAAAAAGCATCTATTTCAATAGGTAGAGTAATGACATGTGTACTAGGAATGGTAGTTTCTAGAGAAAGAGAAATTAGAAATTTTGTTAAAACAAAATATTATAAAATAATTGGTGAATTCGGAAATGATGATGGAACATTTAAAGCAGAATGGAAAGTAAATGAAAAATCAAAAATGTTTGAAAGTACTAAATTATATAACGAAAGTGGATTCAAAAAAGAAGATGATGCTAAAGAATTTATAAAAGATTTAGCAGGAAAAAAGGCAGTAATAACAGAATTAAAAAAATCAAAACAAAAAGAAAATGCACCACTTTTATTTAACTTAGCAGAAATTCAAAATGAATGTACCAAAAGATTTAAAATAAAGCCAGATGAAACACTAGAAATTATTCAAAATTTATATGAAAAGAAATTAGTAACATATCCAAGAACAGATGCAAGAGTATTATCAACAGCAGTGGCAAAAGAAATATCTAAAAATTTAAATGGACTAGTTAAAGGATATAAAAATGAAGAAGTGCAGAAACTTTTAAATAAAATGATAACAGAAAAATATTCTACAAATCTAGTCAAAACAAAATATGTAAATGATAGCAAAATAACAGACCACTATGCAATAATTCCAACAGGACAAGGATATGAAAATTATGATAAATTACCAGAATTGCATAAAGATGTGTATCAAGTTATAGTAAAAAGATTTATAGCGATTTTTTATCCACCAGCAGAATATAGTAAAGTTAATTTGACTGTACAAGTTGAAAATGAAACATTTTATGCAAGTGGAAAAGTATGTACAAATCAAGGATATTTAGAAGTTTTAAAACCAAAAAATGTAAATAAACAATCCACAGAAAAGGCACAAGATGTGGAAAACTCATCTTCAAAAATAGATGTAAGTGACGAAAATAATTTAGAAGTATTTAAAAATCTGAAAAAAGGTCAAGAAATAGAAACAAAAAATTATGAAATAAAAGATGCAGAAACATCACCACCATCAAGATATAATTCAGGTTCAATGATTTTAGCAATGGAGAATGCAGGAAAATTAATAGAAGAAGAGGAGCTAAGAGAACAAATAAAAGGGGCAGGAATAGGAACAAGTGCAACACGTGGTGAAATAATTAAAAAATTAGAAAGAATAAAATATATTGATATAAATTCAAAAACACAAATTGTAACACCAACAAAAAAAGGAGAAGTAATATATGATGTTGTAAATTATGCAATGCCAGATATGCTTAATCCAAAGCTTACAGCTAGTTGGGAAAAGGGCTTAGATATGGTAGCCAAAAAAGAAATTCAAGCAAATGAATTTATGACAAAATTAGAAAATTATATAAATTCTAAATTTAATAAACTAGTTGTAAAAATGTAAGAGAGGTGCTAAATGAATAGAGAATTTAATAATTTAATAGTGCAAGCAATAAAAAGAGCAAAAACAGCACCAATATCAAATGTGCAAAATTTTGCAAGAATTGTAGGTTCTGCAGAGGAACAGTTAATTAGAATTTATCAAGAAAACCCAGAAATGGACAAGGAAAAAACAAACAAAGAAATGCAACATAAACTTTATAATATTTTACACAAAACTGCTGAAATAGAAGATTTTAAAAGTAATATAGCTAGAAGAAATGCAATAAAATATTTGAATTTTAATTGGGAACAAGTAGAAATAGAGTATAGAAAATTAGTGGCTGAAGAAAGAAGAACAGGAAAAAAGTTAAAAGACAAGGAAAGAATACTATATAGTTCAAATAAGAAAAAGGCAATAAGACAACTTATGGCAGAAGTGATAACAAATATTAGAGGTATTGTTGAAAG
Organism: uncultured Clostridia bacterium; assembly: GCA_934120315.1. GTDB lineage: Bacteria > Bacillota > Clostridia > TANB77 > CAG-508 > CAG-269. The sequence continues at coordinate 8,484 of CAKOTX010000016.1, read as the reverse complement.
TGTAGATCCAAATCTTATTTATGAATTAGACAGAAGATATACTGGAAAAATAATGGATTTAAAAAAAGAACTTATTGAAACAAAAACTGATAGAGAAAGCAGAAAAAAGATAGAAAGGACCATATATTTAATTGGTCCAATTCCGGAATTTGAAAAAGTTAAATATTACTTAAAGAAAATAATAAGTCAGGAAGAAATAGATAAAGAATTAAAAGAACAATATGTAAATGCAATAATGATAATAGGGCAATTAATAGATGAGTTTGGAACTTTAGAAGAATACAAAAAGCACCAAATAAATGAATTAAAAAGAATTAATCTAGAAAAATTACAAGATACAAATGGTATAGATAATCTTTTTAAAAAAGAAAATTTACAAAAATTAAATTTGGCACAATTAGCCGCACTATATGCATTCTGGGATAATAGGTTAGTAAAAGAAATTGAAAAGATTTATAATTCATATTTTATAATGTATGAATTAGATTTGGATGATAAAACTACAATACAAAATAAAGATGCTACTAACAAATTATTACCACATCAATTGGAAACTTTAAATGTAAAAACAGCGTTGTTAGATATTTTGATTTCTAATATATATTATCAATATAGAGATAGTCATTTAGAAGGCGGAGAAGTAGATATTGAAGAAGCATTAAGTGAAATGAGTGCTAAATTTGGAGCAGAGTATCAAAAATATTTTTCAGGCATAGGCGGATTAAATGTACATGAAAATAATTTCGATAAAGATATAGTCTTGAGATTAAAAACAGAAAATGCAATTAGAAATTTATATATTCAGAAAGACAATGGAATAACAGGATTATTGAATCTCTTATATAATGGGGACGTTTCAGAAAATTGGGGAATAATAGATGAAAATCCACGTTCAAAATTTGTTTTATTAGTTGCAGATATAAATGGTTTAAACATGCCATTAAGATTACACATAGAAAGAGAAAAAGTTAAAAACTTTGCAATAAAAAATCAAGAAAATTCTGTAGTTCCAATTTATTCTGGAATAACAGATTTTAATATAAACGGAAGAATTATTTCTACTCATATATTAATGCCATTAACACAAAATCAAAAAGAATTAATAAAGCAAGCATCAAGTAATGTAAGAGATGGAGATTATAGATATAAATTCATTAAACATTTAGAATATTTAGCAGATTGGCAGGAATATCCAGAACATTTGCAAAAGAAGAGGAAAACTAAAAAGAAAGGCAAAACTAAAATTAAATATGAAAAAATAAAAGAATATATTGATTTAGAAACAGGAAAAAAATATATTAAAAATAAAGAGAATGAATTCGTTGCAATAGATTCAGATGGAAGATAGAACTTGAAAATATTGCTAAAAAGTAGTATAATATCAATATCTTAAAACAAAGGAATGAAAGAAATGAATACAATATTAGGAGAATTAGGAAAAAGTCCTAAGTTTTGTGAATATATAAAAAAAATAGAAAATCAAAAAAGCCCGATAGTTATATCGGGCTTAACAGACGTTGGAATGTCTCAAATGATTTCAGCGACTAAAGAATTTATAAAAAGACCAATCTGTGTAATAACATATAATGAAATTCAAGCAAGAAAAATAGTAGATGATTTAAGTTATTTCACAGACAAAGTAATATATTTACCCAAAAAAGAAATAGTAACATATGATTATGTCGCAGAAAGTAAAGACTTACCATATCAAAGAATAGAAGCACTTAATAAAATTCACGAAATGAAAACAGGAATAGTAGTTACAACAGCAGAAGCGGCAATTCAAAAGATGATAAGTTCTAAAACTTTATATAAAAATACATTAAAATTCAAAATTGGTGATGAATATAAACTAGAAGATGTAAAACAAAAATTAATAGATTTAGGCTATGTAAGATATGACTTAATTGATGGAAGAGGACAATTTAGTGTAAGAGGCGGAATAGTAGATATTTCTGTTACAGAAAAAACAGGAATAAGAATTGAGTTCTGGGGAGATGAAGTAGATTCAATAAGATATTTTAATATAATCAGTCAAAGGTCAACTGAAAATATTGAAAAAGCCACAATATATCCGGCACATGAATATTTACTAGAAAAAAATATAGAAGAAGTTACAAAGAAAATATCAGAAACAATTTATCCAGATGAATTGCAGGAACAAGTAAATCAAGACATAGAAAGTATCAAAAATGGTAATTATATAAGTAAAATAGATAGATATTTAAATGCATTTTATGAAACACAAAGTACAATATTAGACTATATATCAGAAAAGTATATTTTAGTGTTAGATGAAATGAATAAAATAGAACATCGAATAGAAAATGTAAATAAAGACAGTCAAAATGTAATCCAATTATTGATGGAGAAAAGCAAAATTGTACCAGAGGCATTAAAGAATTTAGAGAACAATATGCAATTTAGAGAAAAACTTGAAAATAAGAATATTGTATATATGGACAAATTTGATGATGAAGTAAAAATAGAAGCGGAAAAATATAATTGGGTATACAAAGAAAAGAATTTTTACAAAAGTGAAATTGAATTACTAATAAAAGAATTGATAAAAGCACAAGAAACCAAAAAAAAGATTTATATATTAGCAGAAAATAAAGAAAAAGCTAAAAAGATATGTTCTTTATTAGATGAAAATGAAATTATAAATAAATATGAAGAAAATTTAAATCAAACAATCATATCCAAAAACACGGAAAGTCTAGTAATAGTAAGCCTAGGCAAATTGTCAGCAGGATATGAATGTTATGACATCAATCAATTAGTAATAACATCACAAGAATTAATAGAAGGCGAAAAGAGAAAAAGTTACAAATCATCAGCATTTAAAGAAGGAGAAAAAGTTGTATTTGCAGACTTAAAAGTAGGAGATTATGTAGTACATAAAAATTATGGAATAGGAATTTTTATAGGTGTAAATACTATAACTGCAGATGGAACAACAAAAGACTATATAAAAATAAAATACTATGGTGATGATGTTTTATATGTTCCTACAAATCAATTAGACAGTGTTAGAAAATATATAGGTGGAGATGAAGGCGGACTTAAAGTAAATAAGCTAGGAACAAAAGAATGGCTAAAGACAAAAGCAAAAGTAAAGAAAAATTTAAGAGAAGTAGCACAAGAATTAATAGAACTATATGCAAAAAGAGAAAAAGCAAAAGGATATGCATTTTCAAAAGACACGCCTTGGCAAGTACAATTTGAAGACAGCTTTCCATATCAAGAAACAGATGATCAATTGCGTTGTATTGATGAAGTAAAAAAAGATATGGAATCAGATAAGCCAATGGATAGACTATTATGTGGAGATGTTGGATATGGAAAAACAGAAGTAGCAATAAGAGCAGCATTTAAAGCTGTAATGGATGGGAAACAAGTTGCGTATTTAGCACCAACCACAGTACTTGCAGAACAGCAATATAAAGAATTTAAAGAAAGAATGTCGAATTTTGCAGTACGAGTTGAAGTACTTAATAGATTTAAAACCAAGAAACAGCAAGATGAAATTGTTAAAAAGATAAAATTAGGAGAAGTAGACATCATAGTTGGAACACACAGAATATTAAGTGATGATGTAGAATTCAAAGACTTAGGATTATTAATTATAGATGAGGAACATCGTTTTGGAGTAAAAGCAAAAGAAAAAATAAAGCAATACAAAACAAATGTAGATGTATTAACAATGACAGCAACTCCAATTCCAAGAACATTACATATGTCAATAGTTGGAGTAAGAGATATGTCTGTAATTTATGAACCTCCATATAATAGAAAGCCAGTTCAAACTTATGTATTGGAATATGATAGTGAAGTTGTAAGAGAAGCAATTACAAGAGAGCTAGAAAGAAAAGGTCAAGTATTTTATCTATTTAATAATGTTGAAAGAATCATGCAAAAGGCAGATGAAATATCAAGATTAGTGCCAGAAGCAAGAGTAGCATATGCACATGGACAAATGACAGGAAATGAAATTGAAAATATAATGGAAGAATTCATTGAAGGAAAAACGGATATTTTAGTATGTACAACAATTCTTGAATCAGGAATTGATATACCTAATGCCAATACAATAATAGTAGAAAATGCAGATAGAATGGGATTAGCACAATTATATCAAATTAGAGGAAGAGTTGGTAGGTCAGATAGGCAAGGATATGCATATATAACATATAAAAGAGACAAACTATTATCAGAAATTGCAGATAAAAGATTGAAAGCAATAAAAGAATTTACTGAATTTGGTTCAGGATTCAAAATTGCAATGAGAGACTTAGAAATAAGAGGAGCAGGAAGCTTGCTTGGAGAAATACAACATGGACATTTAGAACAAGTTGGGTATGATACATATTGCAACTTATTAGATGAAGTTGTAAGAGAAATTCAAGGAGAAAAAGTAGAGCCAGAAATAGATGTACAAATAGATTTAGATGCAACATGCTATATTCCAGATACATACATATCAGATTCAAGTCAAAAAATAGAAATCTATCAAGATATAGCTCTATGTAAAAATGAAGAAGATATTCAAAATGTAATAGATGAAATGATAGACAGATTTGGTAACATGCCAAAAGAAATAGAAAATTTAATAGAAATTGCAAGAATAAAAATATTGTGTAAAAAACTTAATATCAGCAAAGTACAAGGAAGACGTAGTTTTGTGTTATTCATGTTTGAACCAGGAGAACTAAGTATAGATATAAATGAATTAGTAAAAAAATATAAAAACAGAATAAAATTTACACAGGGAATAAAACCACAAATTACATTAGCATTAAATAATTTATCAGAAATAAAAATGTTAAAAGAAGTAAAAGAGTTTTTGATTGATGTAGGAGGATAGAATGAAAATTATTTCAAGTAAAGATAATGAAATAGTAAAATACATAAAAAAATTAAAAGACAAAAAATATAGAGATGAAAATAATGAATATATAGTAGAAGGTGTTAAGCTTGTAGAAGAAGCGGTTAAAGAAAATGCACCAATAAAAAAAATAATAATATGTGAAGATACTACAAGAACATATGAAATACCAACAAATATAATGTTAGAAATAGCAAGATATGAGTGCATTTATGTAACAGACAAAATTTTCTCATCAATCACTCAAGTTACAAATCCACAAGGAATAATGGCAATTATAGAAAAGAATAGTGAGAAAGAAGCAATTGACTTTTCACAAGACATTATAGTTATGCTAGATGATGTCCAAGATCCTGGAAACCTAGGAACAATTTTAAGAACAGTTGATAGTATAGGATTAAATCAAATTATAGTTTCAAAAGGTACAGCAGATGCATTTAATCCTAAAGTAGTACGTTCAACAATGGGGGCGATTTTTAGATTAAAAATAATAGAATCAGAAAATTTAGCTCAAACAATCAAAGAAATCCGAAAACATCATTATAAATTAGTAGTAACATCATTGCAAACAGAAAACAGTATTTATGATATAGATTTTAATAAAAAAATCATAGTAATAGGTAATGAAGCAAATGGTGTTTCAAATGAGATTCAAGAAATGGCAGATGAAAAAGCTAAAATACCAATGTTAGGAAAAACAGAAAGCTTAAATGCATCTGTTGCAGCAGGAATTGTAATGTATGAATATGTAAGACAAAAAGTAAGCAAAAAATAATATAAAACAGCATATCGAAAAAAGATATGCTGTTTTTAATATTAGAAATTAGATAAAAAGATTATTTCTAATATATGGTGAATTAAAGAATGTCCGGACAATTCTATTAATATAATTATAACATTATGTAATTAATAATAATGTAAAAACATGTCGATAAAAAAATAAAAACTTTCTAAAAAGCGACCAAAACGACTTGAATTTTACAAAATAAAGTAATATAGTTTAAATATTAATTAAAACGAAAGGGGGAGATAACTTGAAAAACTTTTTTGGAAGCATTTTTATAAACCGAAACGAATTAGAAGAAGCGGGAATAAATTATCCAATAAAAGTAGAATATTATAAAATAACTAACGAAGAAGAAAAAATAAAGCAAAATAAATTAATATATGGTATACAAATAATAAAAACAGAATATAAAGAGAAAATCGGAATAGAACAAAATAAAGTAGAACACATAACAAATGACGATGGAGAAATTGCTAAAATATTGAGTGTTATAAAAGAAAATGAAGTTACACCAATTGGTCTTGAAGATGTAGTTTTAGAAATAAAAAGTAGACAAGCTATTGCAAAAAGAAAAAAATTAAGCTACAATACATAAGAAGACAAGCAGAGAAGGGAGAAAAAATGACAGATAAATTAATAATAGTAGAATCACCAGCAAAAGCAAACACAATAAAAAAATTCCTAGGAGGAAACACAAAGGTGGTAGCATCAATGGGACACATTAGAGATTTACCAAAATCAAAACTAGGAATAGATGTAGAACATAACTTTGAACCAGAATATATTAATATCAGAGGAAAAGGAGACTTAATAAAAGAATTAAAAAAAGATGCCAAATCATCAAAAAAAGTATATCTTGCAACTGACCCTGATCGTGAGGGAGAAGCAATAGCATGGCATTTATCAAAGATGTTAGATGTAGATGATTCAAAAGTTACAAGAGTAACATTTAATGAAATAACTAAAACAGCTGTACAAAAAGCAATTAAAGAACCAAGAGACATTGACATTAATTTAGTTGATGCCCAACAAGCAAGAAGAGTTCTTGATAGAATTGTAGGATATAAAATAAGCCCAGTATTATGGAAAAAAGTAAGAAGAGGATTATCAGCAGGAAGAGTTCAATCTGTAGCTGTAAAATTAATAGTAGATAGAGAAGAAGAAATAGAAAAGTTTATCCCAGAAGAATACTGGAATATATATGTGAAATTATTAGATGAAAAATCTAAAAAGACATTTGAAGCAAAGTTCTATGGAAAAGATGGAAAGAAACAAGAAGTTCATAATAAGGAACAGGTAGATAAAATTCTTTCAGACATAGAAAATGCTAAATATATAGTAGAAGATGTAAAAAAAGGAGAAAAGAAAAGAAATCCTGCACCACCATTTACAACAAGTACAATGCAACAAGAAGCATCTAGAAAATTAGGATTTACATTAAAGAAAACTATGTCTGTTGCACAAGGATTATATGAAGGTGTAAAAATTCCTGAAAAAGGAACAGTAGGATTAATAACTTACATGAGAACAGACTCTACTAGAATATCAGAAGAAGCTAGAGCAGCTGCGAAGAAATATATAGTAGAAGAATATGGTGAAAACTATTACGAAAATAGATATTACAAAACAAATAAAGAAGCTCAAGATGCACATGAAGGTATAAGACCAACTTATGCAGATTTAGAACCAGACAAAATAAAAGAATCACTAACAAATGATCAATATAAATTATACAAACTAATTTATAATAGATTTATGGCAAGTCAAATGACAGCTGCTGTATATGATACAATGTCAGTGACTATTGATGCTAATAATTATACGTTTAAAGCTAATGGCCAAAACTTAAAATTCAAAGGATTTATGACATTATATGTAGAAGGAACAGATGAAAAACAAGAGGAAGAGGTAGGAATTATTCCTGAATTAGAAGTAAAACAAGAAGTCAAAAAGCAAAAAATAGAACCAAAGCAAAGTTTTACAGAACCACCTGCAAGATATACAGAAGCAAGTCTAGTAAAGGCATTAGAAGAAAAAGGCATAGGAAGACCAAGTACATATTCTCCAACAATAACTACAATATTAGAAAGAAGATATATAGAAAAAGTACAAAAACAATTAATGCCAACAGAACTTGGCAAAGTTGTAAATAAACTTTTAGTAGAAAATTTTTCAGATGTTGTAAATGTAGAGTTTACTGCTAATATAGAAAATCAATTTGATAATATAGCAGAAGGGAAAGAAAATTGGAGAAAAATGATTTCAGATTTTTATGGACCATTTGAAGAAAATCTTGAAAAAGTAGAAAAAGAATTAGAACATGTTGAAATGGTAGAAGAGGTATCTGATGTAAAATGCGAAAAATGTGGAAGAATGATGGTATATAAATATGGTAAATTCGGAAAATTTTTAGCATGCCCAGGATACCCTGAATGTAAAAACACTAAAGCTATAGTAGAAACTGTAGATGTTCCTTGTCCAAAATGTGGAGGAACAGTACAAGTTAGAAGAGCAAAAAATAAAAAGAAATATTATATATGTGAAAACAATCCTAAATCATGTGACTATATTTCTTGGAATAAGCCTACTAAGAATGAAGAGAAAAATAAATAAAAATAAGAAAGATTGGCTGTTCCTACATCCAATCTTTTGTTATATAAAAATAAAAGAAAAAATATTAAAGAAATTTTGAAAAAAGTGTTGACAATTTTCGACAAGCGTGGTAAGATAAGAAATGTACCGAGCAACAGATAAAAATATTAAAATAATACAAGAGAAATTAGTATAAAAGTGACAACGAAATAAAAGA
>CAKOTX010000015.1 GCA_934120315.1 uncultured Clostridia bacterium | reverse complement strand
TTCTTTCAAATTTTTATATTTTTTAAAATTTTATAAACATTTTTTAGTCTTTTGTATTGCACAAAAGTTTCATTTTGTGATAGGAGGGGAATGGTATAAAAAAATTTTTATAAATATTGCGTAAAAAATAAAAATAGTGTAAAATAGAATTGTACAAATGAAATATAATAAAAATTACAAAAGAAAGGAGAAGAAAAATTAATATGAACATTCTGCGTGTACATAGAAAATCGAAAAATAAAAAGAAATCAAGAAAATACATATTATTTTTATTCTCTTTAATAATGACAACATTTGCATGGTTTGCGTATTCGAAAGTATTGAATACGTATTTAGATATACATGTTGCAGCATGGGACATGGAGTACTTTATAAATGGGGAAAAGAAAGAAAACCCAATAGGAGTAGATTTTACAACATTATACCCGCAGATGCCAGAGCAAACAATAACGGTTGATATAAAAAATAATGGTGAGGCGATAGTCGAGCTCGATTATCATATAGAAGCAATAACAATTATAGGGCAAACATATGAAATTGTTACAGATCAACAAACGCCTACTACAAGCAATTTTATAAGAGTAGGAACGCCTATAACTCAGCAAAATCCTGAAACAGGAGAATATATAGCAAAAGGCCAAGTCATAAATGATACAGATAAATTTCCGTTCACATTAGAGATTGAACATTCTCTGCAAGTATTGCCGAAGGAACAAGGCTATCTTACAGTCAGAGCTAATTGGACTGGAGATAATGATGAACTAGATTCAGAGTGGGGATATAAAGTTGGAAAATACTTTATGGATAATCCTGGTGAAACTTCAGCAATGAGCCTATCAATAAGTATAGATTCATATCAAGCTGAAAGTGAAATAAATAATGGCGATGGCGAATTACCAAGTACAGTAGGAAGTAGACCATATTTACCAAGTTCAAGTTACAAACTTGTAGAAGGAACGAATTTAGATAATGGTTTAACAATACAAGATGAAGCAGGAAATCAATATGTATGGATAGAAGTTCCAAAATTGGGAAGTACATATAAGACAGCAGGCTTAAATATCAAACAATTTACTGATGAAGAATATGCAAAAATAGAAGTAGACTTAAATACATTTGCTGGAGTATACAGAAATGGAATATCATCTTCAGATGAATATTATTCAACAGAGGCAACTGGATTGACAAGTGCAAATTATGACGAGTTGAAAAAGAAGATGTTAAAGAGTGTATACCAAAATGGAGGATTCTACATAGGAAAATATGAAGCAGGATCAACAGCAACAAGAACAAATCATTCATCAATAAGTGGAATAGTTCCAAAATCACAGGCAAATCAATATCCAATAAACTGGGTAACATGTAGTGATGCACAAAGCTTAGCAACAAAGGTAGCATCTGGAACGTCAAAGACAAGTAGCTTAATGTTCGGTATACAATGGGATTTAGTACAAAAATATATAGAAACCAAGTTAATAACTCAAGGATCAAACTTATTAACAGCACAATCATTATTAAAGACAAACAGTACAAGTTGGGGAAATTACCAATCAACATTGTACGAATTGACGAATTCAAATGTAAAATATTCATTAAACAATGGTGCAAATTGGTTAACTACAATACCATTTAGTAAGACATCAACATCAGATAAGATATTCTTAACTACAGGGGCTTTAACAACATTTGCAAAACAAAACATATTTGATTTTGCGGGAAATGTTTGGGAATACACATTAGAGTATTCTGGAAATACAGCAAGTCCATGTACAATAAGAGGTGGAGCTTATGAAAGTACAGCATCAGAAAATAATGCTAATACAAGAACAGTAGCAACTCCAACGTTCTCTTACAGCAGTGTAGGATTCAGAGTAAGTATATATTAGTTTTTGTTAATTTGGTACCGGAGATTTTTTTGACAAAATGTCAAAGAACTCCCCGGTATCATTTTATTTGTCAGTTGTAAGTGAGGATTTTATAATTTGAAGATTGAGCATAAAAATGGGGAGATACAATTAATGTATCTCCCCAAAAACATTTTACCTGATTTTTTCAATCTTACATTTAATCAGGCCTTCGATATCGGTTTTAGCGATAGCGTTGATCACAATACGACCGCTGAAACATTTTTCGAGCCGCCGTTTTTCACCAGAAAACATGGTCATAGGCAAAGACTCGGCTTTAGGATTTGCCAAGAACCTTTCAACCTCTTCGATGCGACGATTCATTCTCGAATTACACTCTGTCATAATACTTACCTCCATAATGTCATGAGTGATGTTTTTTTATGCTAAAAGCAAATATTATTATACTACAAAAAATAACTTATGTAAATAGATTTTGGTAATTTTTTTTATTGCAAAAGTCAAGTGATTGTAGTATAATAGGCTAAAACGATGTCAAGAAAAACACCGGTACCAAATTGACAGAGGTGTCAAAAAAAACACCGACACCAAATTGACACCAAATTGACAAAAGGAGTGAAAATAATGAACGACAAAATAATAATAAAAGGCGCAAAAGAACATAATTTAAAAAATATAAATTTAGAGATACCAAGAGATAAATTAGTTGTAATAACAGGATTATCTGGCTCTGGAAAATCTTCATTGGCATTTGATACATTATATGCAGAAGGGCAAAGGAGATATGTAGAGAGCTTGTCTTCATATGCACGTCAATTCTTAGGATTGATGGAAAAGCCAGATGTAGAGTCAATAGAAGGTTTATCACCAGCTATTTCAATTGACCAAAAGACGACTTCAAAAAATCCTCGTTCTACAGTTGGAACTGTTACAGAGATTTATGATTATATTCGTCTTTTATATGCAAGAGTAGGTGTGCCATATTGTCCAAATTGTGGAAAGAAGATTGAGAAACAGTCAATTGACCAAATTGTGGATAATGTTATGAAATTAGATGAAGGAACTAGAATTCAAGTTTTGGCTCCAGTCGTTCGTAGCAGAAAAGGTGAGTATACAAAGCTATTTGAAGATTTGCAAAAAGATGGTTTTGCAAGAGTAAGAGTAGATGGAGAAATCTATGAACTTACTGATATGGAAGATATTAAATTAGATAAAAATAAAAAACATGAAATTGAAATTGTTGTTGATAGATTGGTTATTAAGCCAGAGATTACAGCCAGACTTACAGAGTCAATTGAAGTTGCATTAAAACATGCTGATAATTTAGTTTTAATTGACGTGGTAGGTAATAAAACAATTTTATATAGTTGTAATTATGCTTGTCCAGATTGTGGATTTAGTTTTCCGGAATTGACACCAAGAATGTTTTCATTTAATAATCCATATGGAGCTTGTCCAAAGTGTTCTGGTATAGGATATTTGATGAAAATGGATGAGGATTTAATAATTCCTGATAAGAATAAAACTTTATATGATGGTGTAAAAGCCTTTGGGTCAAGTACAATGAAAAAAGGCGACACTATGGCTAGAATGTATTTCGAAAGTATTGGAAAGCATTATGGAGTGGACATAAAAAACAAGAAGATAAAAGACTTGCCAAGAGATTTTCTTGATAAAATTCTTTATGGAACTGGTGATGAAGAAATTGATTTTGAATATTCATCATATGCAGGTACAAGAAAGTTTACAGCACCATTTGAAGGTGTAATTCCAACACTTGAAAGACGTCATAATGAAACAAAATCTCAGGGAATGAGAGATTTCTACGAAATGTATATGAGCAATATGCATTGCGATGAGTGTAATGGAGCCAGATTGAAAAAAGAGATTTTGTGCATCAAAATTGGAGGAAAAAATATCAATGAGTTGACAGATATGTCAATTAGACATATTCAAGAATTTTTGAGAAATCTTGAATTAACAGATTCTCAGAAAATGATTGCAGAAATGATTTTGAAAGAAGTAGATGCAAGGCTTCAATTCTTAATTGATGTTGGACTAGAATATTTAACATTATCAAGAAGTGCAGGAACATTATCAGGAGGAGAGGCTCAACGTATTCGTTTAGCAACTCAAATTGGTTCAGGACTAACAGGAGTTTTATATATTTTGGATGAGCCAAGTATTGGGCTTCACCAAAGGGATAATGACAAATTGATTGCAACTTTAAAGAAGTTAAGAGATTTAGGAAATACATTAATAGTTGTAGAACATGATGAAGATACAATGTATGCTGCAGATCAGATTATAGATATCGGTCCGGGTGCGGGTGTACATGGTGGAAATGTTATGGCACAAGGAACTGCGGAAGAAATCAAGCAAGTAAAAGGTTCAATTACAGGGGACTATTTGAGTGGTAGAAAGCAGATACATGTACCATCAAAAAGAAGAAAAGGAAATAAAAAGTGTATCGAAGTTGTTGGAGCAACTGAAAATAATTTAAAGAATATTAGTGTAAAATTCCCATTAGGCGTATTTACTTGTGTTACAGGAGTATCAGGTTCAGGAAAGAGTACATTAGTAAATGAAGTGTTATATAAAAATATAGCACAACAATTAAACGGAGCAACAGAAAAGCCTGGAAAATGCAAGCAAATAAAAGGATTAGATAACATAGATAAAATCATCAACATTGACCAATCACCAATAGGAAGAACACCACGTTCAAATCCTGCAACATATACAGGTGCATTTGACTTGATAAGAGACATATTCGCAGGAACAAATGAAGCTAAAATGCGTGGATATGAAAAAGGTAGATTTAGTTTCAACGTTTCAGGTGGAAGGTGCGAGAGCTGTAACGGAGATGGAGTTCATAAAATTGAAATGCATTTTTTACCAGATGTATATGTGCCTTGTGAAGTATGTAAAGGAAAGAGATATAACAGAGAAACACTAGAAGTAAAATATAAAGGTAAAAATATTGCTGATGTGCTTGATATGACTGTAGAAGAAGCATTAGACTTTTTCGAAAATATCCCCAAAATCAAGCAAAAAATTCAAACATTATATGATGTTGGACTTGGATATATCAAATTAGGACAACCATCAACAACCTTATCAGGTGGAGAAGCACAACGTGTTAAACTTGCAACAGAATTATCAAAACGTGCTACAGGAAAGACTTTGTATATTTTGGACGAACCTACAACAGGGTTACATATTGCAGATGTTCATAGATTAGTAGATATTTTACAAAGACTTGTAGATACAGGAAATTCAATTATAGTAATTGAGCATAACTTAGATTTAATAAAAACAGCAGATCATATTATTGATTTAGGTCCAGAAGGCGGAGACGCTGGAGGAGAGGTTGTTGCTGTGGGAACACCAGAGCAAATTTGTAGAAATGAGAAGAGTTATACTGGAAAGTTTTTGAAAAAATATTTATAAGCTGGTGACAATTTGGGGTCGGTGTTTTTCTTGACAAAGCTGTCAAAAAAAACACCGACCCCAAATTGTCAAAATTAATAAAATAAACATTGACCCAATCGCAATAATGTGATAGAATTGCACATGTTAAGAAAGATAAAAAAATCGGCATAAAATATGAACCCAAAAGTAAAAAAAAGGGGAAAAAAGGGGGAAAAAATAATGAAAAAAATATCAATAATAGTACCTGTTTATTACAATCAAGATAATCTTTTGCCATTATATGCAGACTTAAAAGAAAAAGTATTTGACAAATTAAAAGAAAATACAAATACAGAATATGAGTTAATAATGGTAGATGACGGATCAAAAGATAACTCTTACAAAGTAATGCAGGACTTAGCAAAGATAGATTCAAACATAAAAATTATTCATCTATCTAGAAATTATGGAGAACATGCTGCAATTTTGGCAGGTTTGTCACAATGTACAGGAGATTGTGCTGTAAGAAAAGCAGCAGACTTGCAAGAACCTTCTGAAATGATATTAGATATGATGAAGAAATATGATGAAGGATATAAAGTTGTATTGGCTACAAGAGCTGATAGAGAAGAACCAATTATGCAAAAAGCATTTTCGAATTTGTATGCGTTTTTAATGAGAAAATTAGCTTTGCATAATATGCCAAAAGGCGGATTTGATTCATTTTTAATTGATAGACAAGTAATAGATTTCTTAGTAAAAATGCAAGAGTCTAATACATCATTAATGAGTCAAATCTTATGGGCAGGGTTTGAAACAGCGACTGTACCATATGTTAGAAAGAAAAGAGAAATAGGAAAGTCAAGATGGACGTTATCTAAAAAAATCAAATTAGTATATGATTCACTTATAAGTTTTTCATATTTCCCAATTAAAATGATAACAAATGTAGGTTTCTTAAGTTTCTTTGTATCAGTAATTTTACTACTAATTATTATACATAGAAAATTTGTTGGAAAGATTGATGTTGAAGGATATACATCACTTATAATGGTAATGCTGATGGCATTTGGAATTATAATGTTATCAATAGGAATAATCGGGGAGTATTTATGGAGAACATATGATGCTGCAAGGAATAGACCTCCATATATTATAGAGAAGATAGAAAAAGGGGAAAAATCTAACAATGGATAAAGTTTTGGAAAAATGTAAGAAACACAAAAGTGTAATTATTGCAATATTTTTAGTATGTTTGTTTTGTTATTATTTTATTTGGACAACGTCTCAACCATATAATTCATGTCCAGATGAATCTATGAAGTGGGATATATGTAAATATATTTTTGAAAATAATAAACTTCCACGAGGCGAAGAGGAGACAATTCGAAATCAAATCTGGGGAATCTCGTATGCATTTCAACCTATTTTGACATATATGATAGGTGCAGGATTTATGAAAGTGGCATCGATTTTTACAATGGATGAATTTTCACTAGTGGTAGCGGCAAGACTTGTAAGTACATTAAGCATGACGCTTTCGGTTTATTTTGTAATAAAAATAGCAGATAAATTATTCAAAGATAAAGAAATTTATAAAATACTATTTGTTGTGTTTATTGCATTTCAACCATTAACAGCATTTTTAGCATCGTACATAAATAATGATTCAACAGCAGTGCTGGCAACAACTATGATTATTTATTTATGGATTCTAGGCTTGGAAAGTAATTGGAAAACAAAGCATTGTGTGTTACTGGGATTAGCGATTGGATTTTGTGCACTTACATATTATAATGCATATGGATACATATTATGCAGTATCATACTTTGCTTAGTATCTGTAACTTCAAATAAAATGAAGTCAAAAGATATCTGGCAAAAAGTCTTAATTGTAGGGCTGGTTGCATTTGCATTTGCAGGATGGTGGTTCATCAGAAATGCAGTGCTGTACAATGGAGATATTTTGGGAATAACTGCTCAAAATGAATGTGGAGACAAATATGCATTAGATAAATTTAAACCATCAACTAGGATGACTGTTCAAAAAGAAGGAAGTTCATTAATATATATGCTATTCGGAATGAAGTGGATAGTAATTACAGCACTAAGTTTTGTAGGGATTTTTGGATATCATAGCATAGTAATGTCGAATAAAATTTATTTCTGCTATTTAGTAATTTGGGTGGTAGGAATAGTTGGAGTTTTAATGAAATTTAAAGAATTATTTGTGTATAAAAAAGAAGAAAAAAACAAATATCTTTTAAATTATATATTTGTTGTATCAATTATAATTCCGATTTTATTGAGTATGTATTACTCATATGCAAGTGATTTCCAACCTCAAGGAAGATATATTATGGGAATAATAGTACCATTTACATATTTCTTAGTGACTGGAATTCAGGCAGTGCTAGAGAAATTCATAAAATCAGAAAAAATACGAAATGTCATAATAATAGCATTAATGTTATTAATTATTGCAATATCATTTAAAGCGATATTCGCATATGTAATACCAGCTTATAGAATGAAATAGAAAGAAGAGGATAAAAATGATAGGATTTAATATACCAATTTATATAGAAGGTTCATTAGATTGCATAGAGGAGGCAATCAAAAGTAGAAAAATTTGTGGAGATGGAGAGTTTACTAAAAAATGTAGTAAATGGATGGAAAACAAATTTAATGCTACAAAAGTATTATTAACAACATCTTGTACTGATGCTCTTGAAATGGCTGCAATTTTGTTGAATTTGCAACCAGGAGATGAAGTAATAATGCCATCTTATACATTTGTATCAACAGCAGATGCATTTATTATGGTTGGAGCAAAAGTAGTTTTTGTAGATGTAAATCCTAAAACAATGAATATTGATGAAGAAAAAATAGAAGAGGCAATAACTCCTAAAACCAAAGCAATTGCAGTAGTTCACTATGCTGGAATTTCACCAGATATGGATAAGATTATGAAGATTGCTAAAAAACATAATTTAAAAGTTGTAGAAGATGCAGCTCAAGGATTTATGGCTAAATACAAAGACAAATATTTAGGAACAATTGCAGACCTTGGATGTTATAGTTTCCATGAAACAAAGAATTACAGCATGGGAGAAGGTGGAGCTATTGTAATAAATGATCCAGAGTTAGTTGAAAGAGCTGAAATAATAAGAGAAAAAGGAACAAATAGAAATAAATTCTTTAGAGGAGAAATTGATAAATATACATGGGTTGATTATGGTTCATCATATTTACCAAGTGAATTGAATTGTGCATATTTATATCCTCAACTTGAAAAGGCTGAAGAAATCAATAATGCAAGATTATCAGCATGGAATTATTATAAAGAAAATTTACAAGAGTTAGAAGATGAAGGAAAAATAACATTACAATATGTTCCAGAGTATAGCACTCATAATGCACATATGTTTTACTTAAAAGCAAAGAACTTAGAAGAAAGAACAGCATTAATCAAATACTTGAAGGCAAACGGAATTCAAGCAGTATTTCATTATATTCCATTACATGATTCTCCTGCTGGAAAGAGATTTGGAAGATTCAATGGAGAAGATAAATATACAACTTCAGAGAGTGAAAAATTAGTAAGATTACCAATGTATTATGGATTAGCAAAAGAAGACCAAGATAAAGTAATAAAAGCAATAAAAGAATTCTATGCAAAAAATTAATCAGCATAGTAGCCGAAAGTAAGAAAGGAAGTTTCTAAATGAAAAAGATTGTTATTATAGGTGCAAATAATTTTCAGATGCCACTTATCATCAAAGCTAAAGAACTAGGATATGAAACACATGTATTTGCTTGGGCAGAAGGAGCAGTCGGGGCAGCTTTTGCAGACTACTTTTACCCAATAAGTATAGTAGAAAAAGATGAAATATTAGCTAAATGCAAAGAAATAAAGCCAGATGCAGTTATCTCAGTTGCATCAGATTTGGCAACATTAACAGTAAACTATTTAGCAGACAAATTAGGACTTGTAGGAAACAGCCTTGAATGTACAAGGTTATCTACAAACAAATATGAAATGAGAAAAGCATTTTTAGCAAATGGAGTATCAGTTCCCAAATTTGCAGAAGTTGCAGGAGCAAGTGAAGAAGAAATAGCAAAAATAAAAGATTTTTCAATGCCAATTATAGTAAAACCGACAGACAGGTCTGGAAGTAGGTCAATTAATAAAATAGAGAATTGGGAAGAAGCAGAATCTGGAAAATTAAAAGAAGCAATAAAAGCGGCTACTGAGGTTTCATTTGAGAAAAAGGCGATTATTGAAGAATACATAGATGGAGAAGAATTCAGTGCTGAAAGTATTTCATATAGAGGAAAACACACTTTATTAGCAGTAACAAGAAAAAGAACAACAGGTGCACCACATTTTATAGAAACAGGGCATATTCAACCTGCTGGAATTAATAACAATATGCTAGAAAAGGTTCAGAAAGAAGTTTTTGCAGGATTAAATAGCTTACAAATTACAAATGGAGCATCACATGCAGAATTCAAAATTACACCTGATGGAAAAGTAAAAATCATCGAAATTGGAGCTAGAATGGGTGGAGATTGCATAGGTTCAGACTTAGTAAAGATTTCAACAGGATATGATTTCTTAAAAATGGTTATAGATGTAGCTTTAGGAAATGCACCAGAATTTATCCAAGTATCTAAACCACAAAATGCAGAAATTAGATTTATATTTACTCAAAATGACATAGATGAATTAAACAAAATAAATGAAGAACATCCTGAATATCTTTATTATGCAAGTCCAATAGATAAAATAAATTCTCATAAAATTGTTGATAGTTCAACAAGATATGGATATGAAATTTTGAAATTCTAGAAAAGGAGAACTAATTCCTAATGAACGAAGAAGAGAAAGAAACAAAATTAGTAGAAGTAAAAAATGAAGGAAAAAAGAAGACAAAATTAAGAGACATCTTTATTCTTCAAATAGTTATTGCAATATATACGCTATCAACTGTTTGTGCCAAATTTGCATCAGGCCAAGAATTTATGTCATTTCAATTTATATTATATTATGGATTAGAAATGATGATTTTAGGAGTATATGCAATAGTTTGGCAACAATTAATCAAAAAATTTGAGATTTCAGTTGCTTATGCGAACAAAGCCATGGGGTTATTGTGGTCAATAGTTTGGGCAATTTTGATATTTAAAGATACAGTAACAATAAAAAATGTGATAGGAGTAGTCATTGTAATAATAGGAACAATGATAGTAAATAGTGAAGATGAATAAATATGTGTTTTTATTAATATTAGCTGTTTTAGTAAGCTCAATTTCTCAAATAATTTTGAAGAAAAGTGCTTCTAAAACATATAAATCAATTATTAAAGAATATTTAAATATATATGTAATAACAGGATATGGTCTTATGGTACTTTCTACAGTCTTGGTTGTGCTAGGACTTAAAGGAGTTCCATATAAAAATGAACCAATAATTGAGTCTTTAGGATATCTTTTTGTTATGATACTAAGTAATAGGCTTTTAGGAGAAAAAATAACTAAAAAGAAAGTTTTGGGCAATGCACTTATTTTAATAGGGATTGCGGTATATTATATGTGATGATTTTGACAATTTGGTGTCGGTGTTTTTTTTGACAGAGTGTCAAGAAAAACACCGACACCAAATTGTCACCAAATTTACATTTTAATGATAGGTTTATACTTCTCAAGCCACATATTAACCTGACAAAGGTAAGCCATAAGTTGAGGACCAGTCATGAGCTGACCAAACCAAGGGCGAGAAAAAGCCTTGCCATCGGTTTCTAAAATATTTAAAATATATTCTCTATTTAAAAGATAGTTAATTGGAGCCTGACGATTTGCCATTATATCTGAAAGCATAGATTTTACTTTAGCCAAATAAGTTGGATTATGAGTCTTTGGATAAGGACTCTTTTTTCTATCCACAATCTCAGCAGGAAGATATTTTCGAGAAACATAGCGAAGTAACCCTTTTTCTCTACCGTTAAGAGCTTTTATTTCCCAAGGAATATTCCAAACATATTGTGCCAATCTATAATCACAGAAAGGAACACGAAGCTCAAAACCGTTATACATAGCCATTCTATCAGAACGGTCCAAAAGAGTTTGCATGAACCAATTCATTGTAAGATGTGATATTTTTCTTTTTTCAGCAGTTTCAATTGAATCTGTATCCAAAATTTCAAGTTCAGAAAGACTTTCTTGATATCTATAATTAATATAATCTTTAAGTTCTACTTTTTTTGCAATGCTTGGATGCAATAAAGTTTGACGCTCTGAGATTGCAATAGACCATGGAAAAGTTCCGCTTTGAAGGGCATCTTCTCTAAAGAACCAAGGATATCCACCAAAAATTTCATCAGCACATTCACCTGTAAGAGATACTGTTGCAGTTGGTTTTACATTTTTACAGAAGAGAAGTAGAGAAGAGTCGATGTCAGCCATTCCTGGCATATCACGTGCAATCATTGCATCTTCCAAATATTCTGCAAGTTCAGGAGTATCAATAACAATAGGGTGATGGTTTGTATGCAGACGGTTAACCATCAAATTAATATAATAATTGTCAGAGTTTGGTTGAAAGTCACTCTTTACAAAGTTCTTATCATTATCCACATAATCAATTGAATAAGTATCAAGTGGAGGTAGGTCATTTTCATAGCAATAATCTGCAGCATATTTAGTAATGATGCTAGAGTCTAAGCCTCCAGATAAAAAAGTGCATAAAGGAACATCAGAAACAAGCTGTCTTGTAATAGCATCTTTTAATAGAAAGTCTAGATGTGTACAAGTTTGGGCAAAAGTTTCTGTATGTGGCTCACTTTTTAAACTCCAATATTTTTCGATGTGTAGTCCAGAACGGTTAAAGATTGCAAAATGAGCAGGTTTTAATTCAAATATGTTATTAAAAATAGTTGTTCCTGGAGTGTGAGCAGGACCAATTCCAAATAATTCACAAATCCCTTGTTTGTCTAAAATTTTCTGAACACCAGGATATTGGAATAATGCCTTTATTTCAGATGCAAATATAAAAGAATTATTTTGTATTGTGTAAAATAAAGGTTTAACTCCAAAATGATCTCTTGCCATAAATAGTTCTTCTTTTTCAGAATCCCAAATAGCAAAAGCAAAAATTCCATTTAGATGATTAACAACATCTCTTCCATAATATATGTAACTTTTTAATAAAACTTCTGTATCACTGTGACTCTCAAAAGTAAAATCATGTTCCTCAAGAATTTGACGTAATTCTTTTGTATTGTAAATTTGACCATTATATACAATTGTAAAATGCGAATTTGGGGTCGGTACTTTTTTTCGCATAGGCTGTTTTCCACCATCTGGATCAATTACAATTAATCGTTTGTGGGCAAGAGCAACATGTTTATCTATAAAGTCTCCCTCTTCATCAGGACCACGTCTAGAAAGAGTATTATTCATTTGTAATAAAATACTTTTGTAATTAGAAATATCTTGTTTATAATTAACAAATCCAACAATTCCACACATAAAAAGCCTCCTATTTCAAATTATATGCACAAATTATCGAAAAAATGTTGACAAATTGTAAAAATCTTAGTATAATTCTAAGGTGACAAAAATGTTTGTCGTTATAGATTGTAAAAAATGAATAGATATATAAATATATCTTTAATGCGAGGGGGGATTAAGATGGCACAACCAAAAAGAAGATGGTCAAAAGCTAGAACACATTCAAAAAGATCAACATGGAAAGTAGAACAACCAAAATTTGCTACTTGCCCACATTGTCATGAACCAGTATTACCACATAGAGTTTGCTCTAACTGTGGATATTATGATGGAAAAGAAGTAGTTGCAAAAAAAGTAGAAGAATAGTAAGCATATGAACGCCGTAGTAGTAGGGCGTTTTTTGCCGTGTTATGTTAGCGTTAAAGATTATAACTTGACTTATTATAAGTAAGTGATATAATAAACAAAGTTGTAAAATTAAGGGAGGAATTAAAAGTGAAAAGATTAAGAAAAACAAAAATAGTAGGAACAATAGGTCCAGCTAGTGAAAACAAATTAGAAGAATTATTTGAAGCAGGTTTAAATGTATGTAGAATTAATTATTCTCATGGAAGTTGGGATGAACAATCAGAAAAATCTGAAACAATCGCAAGATTAAGAGAAGAATTAGACTTACCTATCCCAATGTTACTTGATATGAAAGGTCCTGAAATAAGAACAGGAATGTTATATACAGGTAAAAATACAAAAATTCAATTAAAAGATGGACAAAAATTCACATTAGTAAATGAAGATATTACAGGAGACGAAGAAAAAGTTTCTGTAACATATAAAGAATTATACAAAGATGTACAACCAGGAACAAAAATCTTAATCGATGATGGTGCAATTGAATTAAAAGTTGACGAAGTTGTTGGAAAAGACATTGTTACAACAGTAGTTCATGGAAATGGATTAGGAAGCAGAAAAACAATGAACTTACCTGGAACAGTAATCAGATTACCAGGTTTAGCTGAAAAAGATATTGCAGACTTAAAATCGGCTTGTGAACATGATTATGATTTTGTTGCAATTTCATTTGCAAGAAACTTAGATGATATAAGAAATGTTAGAAAAGTATTAGACGAAAATGGTGGAAAAGACATCCAAATAATAACAAAAATAGAAAATATAGAAGGATTATCAAATTTAGATGCTATTCTTGAAGAAGCAGATGCTCAAATGATAGCTCGTGGTGATATGGCTACAGAAACAGACTTTACAGAACCACCAGTAGTTCAAAAAAGAATTATTAGAACATGTAATAAATTATTCAAGCCAGCTATAACAGCTACACAAATGCTTGAATCAATGACACACCAACCATTACCAACAAGAGCAGAAGCAAGTGACGTAGCAAATGCTATTTATGATAGAACAAGTGCTATCATGCTTTCTGGAGAATGTGCTCAAGGTGATTATCCAGTAGAATGTGTTAAGACAATGGTTAAAATAGCAAATAGAGTTGAACCAGAAATCCATTACTGGAAGAGATTCGCAAACAGCGAAGATATTGTTCTATCAGATGATGAAGCAAAACTTGCATATACATCATGCGTAACAGCTAAAAACATGAATGCAGACGCTATTGTAGCTTATACACATACAGGTGATTCTGCTAGAAGATTAGCTGGTTTAGGAGCAGGATGCCCAATCTTAGCTATAACAGATAATAAGAGAACATTCCGTCAATTAGCTTTAGCTTGGAACGTTACACCAATCTATGTTGATGCTGGTGAAACAATCGAAGAAACAATTGACAAAGGAATTCAAAAATTAAAAGATAAAGAAATCCTTGAAAAAGGTGATGTTGTAGTTCTTTCAGGAGGAGCTAAAACATTTGCTAGTGGTATGACTAAAAAATATCTTGGTGGAATCTTAAGAATCTAATGAGATAATATATAATAAAAAAGACAGAGCTTTTAAATTCTCTGTCTTTTTATTTAATTATTATACTTGCAAAAGCAAAGTATCTTTTTGTACGACTGCTCTTTTTCCGGAAAAATCCAAATATTGGCCATCTTTAAGAAGGACTACAATTTCATGAGGATGTTTGTTAAAAATCACTTTACCATTTGTTTCAATGTTCTTTTCGTTTTCAATGAACAAAATATAACCTTCTACATTTTCTGGCTGATAATCTCCTACAAAAAAATCCAATTGTTTAAAGCCATCTTTGAGATCTGTCTGTTCAAAGTGATTTGCATATGAAAGCAAATAAAGGCTCTGAGCAATTTTGGTGAATTTTGCAATACCAGTTGTGCATTTAACTTGAATATCGGTATCACCCCAAAAGGTATTGAAAACTTTAAATTTTAAAGCAGTAGGGCGAGAACACCACATGTTTACAATTTTGATTCCGTTTTGTGCAACAACGGCGTCGTTCCGGGTTGAAAGCGTTTTGAGTAAGTACATAAATAGTCTCCCTTCTAGTTAGTTGGAAAATTTTAAAATAAACGACGCAAATATTATAACACAATTAGTGGGAAGAGTCAATTATTAAGATTTGGATAAATTGAAGAAATTTTGGTAAAAATATTGCAAAAAAAATCAATTAATAGTATAATATAAAAAGTGAAAAAATAAAATATAGGTATAACCAAAAATAAAGAGAGGGAAAAAATGGAATATTTATATATACTAAAGCAAGTCTTGGTTTATATTTTAACTGCATATTGGTGCTATCAAACTGTTGTTAGCTTATGCTCATTAGTTAAATTAAAAGATAAACCATATTTAACAAATAAAAATCATAAATTTATGGCGATAATACCAGCACACAATGAGGAAGCAGTAGTAAGTAATTTAATAGAAAGTTTAAAAAATCAAACATATGATAAAAATTTATATGATATATATGTAATTGCAGATAACTGTACAGATAATACAGCAGAAGTTGCGAGAAAAGCAGGAGCAATAGTTTTCGAAAGATTTGATCCAGCACATAAAACTAAAGGTTATGCATTACAATGGTTTTTAAAACAAAAAATTGAAGAAAACGCTGATTACGATGCATTCTTTGTTTTCGATGCTGATAATATTGTTGATAAAGATTTCATTGTTAATATGAACAAGAAATTATGCCAAGGAGAAGATGTAGTTCAAGGATATAGAGATATCAAAAATCCAACAGATAACTGGATTACAGCAGGATATGCATTATTCTATTGGTCAATGCACAGATTATACCATTTAGCAAGATATAATATAGGATTATCACCATTATTAAATGGTACAGGATTTATGGTTAAATTTGATGTAGTAAAACCAAATGGATGGGAAACAGAAACATTAACAGAAGATATTGAATTTTCTCTAAAAAGAATTATAAAAGGTAAAAAATTAGGTTGGGCAACAGATGCTATTGTATATGATGAACAACCAACATCATTTAAGCAATCATGGTCACAAAGAAGTAGATGGACAGTTGGACATATGCAATGTATAAAAAGATATACAAAAGAATTATTCTTAGCAGTAAAAGAACACAAAACATTAATGAATTTAGATGGATTTTTATATATTGCTGGAACAACACCAATGCTTATAATAACAATGGTATTAATGTTAATTAATTGTGTAATGTATGCATCACAAACAATGAATGGGGCTGAATTTATAGTAAATTTATTAAATTATTTAATACCAACATTATTACTACCAATTGGAACAGCTTTACTTGCAATGATATTAGATAAAAAGCCAATAAAACCTATGATAAAAGGGTTGCTATGTTATCCAGCATTCATGGGAACATGGGTAATAATTAATATTAAATGCTTATTTAAAAGAGAAACAACATGGGAAAAAATTGATCATGTTAGAAATATAAAGATTGCAGAAGTAAGTACTGATGCCGAAGAAGCACCAGAAAAGATTTAACACTAGAGAAAAATTAGAAAAATAGAGGCACGACAAATCGTGCCTTTCTCATTGAAAACAAGCAATGAATAAGAGGAGAAAAAAATGTTATTTGAAAAAATAAAAGTATATGCATTTGTAGGACCGTCTGGGACAGGCAAAAGTTATAGAGCACAAATGGTAGCAAGTGAAAAAGGAATACATTTCATAATAGATGATGGATTATTAATCATGGATAATGAAATTGTTGCAGGATTATCTGCTAAAAAGGCACCAACAAAGATAGAAACAGTAAAACATGCATTATTTTATGAAGATGAAGAAAGAAAGCCAATAGAAAAAGCTTTAAAAAAATACAAGCCAGACAAAATCTTAATATTAGGAACATCTGATGGAATGGTTCAAAAGATAGCCAAAAATCTTGGACTTCCAGAAGTATCTGATACAACTTATATAAATGAAGTTGCAACAGAAGAAGAAATGCAAACAGCAAGACATATACGTGTAACAGAAGGAAAACATGTTATTCCAGTACCAACATTTGAATTAAAAAAAGATTTTTCAGGATATTTATTAGATCCTTTACAAATATTCAAATCTAAAGGAGTTGGACAAAAGCCATATATATCAGAAAAGACAATAATTAGACCAACATTTAGTTATTTAGGAAAATTTACAATTTCAGATACAGTATTTAGACAAATAATAGAATACTTAGCAGAAGAGATGCCAGCAATACACAAAGTTATAAGAACTAGAGTAACAAGTACAGAAGCAGGACCAACTATATATATGGAAGTTGCTGTAACATATGGATTCAACATTCAAGAAACATTAAAAACATTTAAAGAAAAGGCAACAAGAGAAATAGAAAACTTAACAGCGATGAATGTAATTTCGATGGATGTAGTAGCAAAGAGTGTCTATGTACCTGGAAGGGAAGAGGTGTAACAAATGAAAGAAGTAGTAGAAAAAATAATTAGAGTAATAGTAAGATTTTTTATAAGACTATATTTCTTAGTGTTTTATAGAGTAAAAGTTGAGGGAAAAGAAAACATTCCAAAGGACAAAAAAGAACCACTTATTTATTGTGGAAATCATAGAACATATAAAGATCCACCATTAATAGTAGTTACAGCTCAAAGACATGTAAGATTTCTTGCTAAAGAAGAACTTAAGAAAAATCCATTTTTCGCATTTTTAGGAGTTGTTTTCGGAGGAATATATGTTAAAAGAGATTCTAAAGATTTATCAGCAGTAAAAACAACATTAAAAGCTTTGAAAAATGGTGAAAGTATAGCATTATTCCCAGAAGGGACAAGAAACGGACTAGAAAAAGGAGAAAAAGTAAAAGATGGTGCTGCATTTTTTGCTGTAAGAACTGGTGCAAGAGTAATTCCTGTTGGGATAAGTGGGGGAGAGAAACTTTTCCACAAAATGACTATAAGATATGGAAAGCCAATGGACTTTAAAGACAGAAGCAAAGATGAATTAGATGAAATTACAGAAGAAATAATGGATGAAATAATAAAATTAGCAAAAAGTAAATAATAGAAGGAGAATGAAAAATGAATAATAAAAATATAAGAAATATCGCAATTATAGCACACGTTGACCATGGAAAAACAACATTAGTAGATGCATTATTAAGACAAAGCCATGTATTTAGAGATAATGAACAAGTAGCAGAAAGAGTAATGGACTCAAATGATCAAGAAAAAGAAAGAGGAATCACAATATTAGCTAAAAATACAGCTGTTATGTTTAATGGAGTAAAAATTAATATAGTTGATACTCCTGGACATGCTGATTTTGGTGGAGAAGTAGAAAGAGTTTTAAAAACAGTTGATGGAGTACTTTTGTTGGTTGATGCATTTGAAGGTGCAATGCCTCAAACAAGAGAAGTATTAAAAAAATCATTAGCAATGAACTTAAAACCAATCGTAGTAATTAATAAAATTGATAGACCAGGTGCAGAACCTCAAAAAGTATTAGACGAAGTAATGGAATTATTTATAGAATTGGAAGCAAATGATGATCAATTAGACTTCCCAGTAGTATATGCTTCAGCAAAAAATGGAGTTGCAAAATTAAATTTAGATGATCCAGATGGAGATTTAACATGTTTATTTGAAACAATAATAAATACAATTCAAGCTCCAAATTGTGAAGTTGATGGACCTGCTCAAATGTTAGTTTCAAACATCGATTATGATGATTATGTTGGAAGAATTGCAGTAGGAAGACTTGAAAGAGGAACAATAAAAGTTGGTATGCCTGTAAGCATTTGTGAAAAAGACGATAAAGTTTCACAAGGAAGAATTGCAAAAGTTTATACACATATGGGATTAAAGAAAGTTGAAGTTGATGAAGCTTCTGCAGGAGATATTATTGAAGTTGCTGGTATTCCAAATATTCATATTGGAGATACAATCTGTGATTTCAACAACCCAGAAAAAATACCATTTGTTGATATTGATGAACCAACAGTATCTATGACATTTAGTGTAAACAATGGACCATTTGCAGGAAGAGAAGGACAATTTATCACATCAAGACATTTAAGAGATAGATTATTTAAAGAATTAGATAGAAATGTAAGCTTAAGAGTTGAAGAAACAGCATCACCTGATTCATTTATAGTATCAGGAAGAGGAGAATTACACTTATCAGTATTAATTGAAACAATGAGAAGGGAAGGATATGAATTATTAGTATCTAGACCAAAAGTAATCATGAAAGAAATTGATGGTGTAAAATGTGAGCCAATCGAAAGATTAGTTGTAAACATTCCAGATGATTCAGTTGGAACAGTAATTGAAAAATTAGGAAGAAGAAAAGCTGAAATGGTTAATATGGAACCAGCTGAAGCAGGACATACAAAAATAGAATTTAAGATTCCAGCAAGAGGATTAATTGGATATAGAACAGAATTCCTTACAGATACAAAGGGTGAAGGAGTTATGAATAGCATATTTGATTGTTATGAACCATTCAAAGGTGAAGTTGTTGCAAGAGTTAGAGGAACAATTGTAGCATTTGAAGCTGGAACATCAATAACATATGGTTTATACAATGCTCAAGACAAAGGTGAATTATTCATAGGTCCTGGTGTTGATGTATATGAAGGAATGATAGTTGGATTAAATTCAAGAGGAGAAGATTTAGCTATAAATGTATGTAAAGAAAAACATTTAACTAATACAAGAGCTTCTGGTTCTGATGATGCTTTAAGATTAGTACCACCAATTCAAATGTCACTTGAAAAAGCTATTGAGTTTATTCAAGATGATGAATTAGTTGAAGTTACTCCAAAATCAATCAGATTAAGAAAGAAAATCTTAGACAATAAAGAAAGAGAAAGAGCAGCAAGAAATGCTAATAAAGCATAAGTAATAAAAAAGGATAATTTTTAGTTTTGATAAAAATTATCCTTTTTGCATATAAATATAGAAAGTCGATTTTTGTCGAACGAAAAAACATAAGATTTTAATTAAATGGTTGACATATAATTATATCTAATATAAAATATAAAACATGGAGGTTGATAGAATGTTAAAATATATATCATTAAAAAAGATAATAAATACAAAAAAACTAAGTTGTCACAAAAATGAAAATATTTATGATAAAACTTGGAAAATGACATTTGGAAATGCAGAAAAAAGATTAAAGTTTTTAAATAGAATTGCTAGTGCAGAAAAGAGCATTAATGAAGGGGAGTTTTATACACAAAAAGAAATGGAGGAATTGCTAGCAAAAGAATATGGAATTTTTTCCAAGAGCATATAAATTAATTAATAAAAAAGAAAATTTATAATCAAAAATTATGTTATTATTTATCAGATAAATTTAAAATCAAGAGAGGTTAATATTTTACATATTTATAATCAAAAACAATATAAATAAAAAAGGGTTTAAACATTTCGAAATATTTTATTTGGCTTGCCAAGAAGTCAATATTGATGTATAATAATACAGAAATATAGATAGGAGCAAGAAAAATGAACAAACAAGAATTAGAAAAAATAAAACAAAAAGCATTAGAAGAACATATTCCAATAATAATGGATGATACATTAGAAGTAGTAGACAAGATATTAAAAGAAGTAAAACCAAAAAGAATATTAGAAATAGGAACAGCTGTAGGATATTCAGCAATGTGTTTTTCAGAATATCTTCAAGAAGGTGGAAAAATAGACACAATAGAAAGAGACGAAGAAAGAATAGCAGAAGCAAAAATAAATATAAAAAATGTTGGAGTAGAAGACAAGATAAACATTTATGAAGGTGATGCAGTAGAAATATTACCAACATTAAATGAAGAATATGATGTAGCATTTATAGATGCAGCCAAAGGAAAATATCCATTTTTCTTAAAAGAAGCATTAAGAATGATAAAGCCAACAGGTGTTATATTAGCTGATAACATTTTATATAAAGGATATGTTATGAGTGATTATAATAAACATAAACAACGTACAGCTGTAAGAAATTTGCGTGAATACATAAAAGAAGTTACAGAAGCGCCAAACCTTGAAACAGAAATATTAGAAGTTGGAGATGGACTTGCTGTAAGCAGATTAAAAGGTACAATAAAAATATAATATTTTATAAAATAAAAAGGGCTCCCTCAGAAAATATTTCTGGGGGAGCGAAAGGTTTAAGAGCAATTAAGACTAGTGAGGAACCAGAGTTGTGGAGATTCTTCTATCAGAGAATTCCTTCGCAAAGTGGATTCCATCTTGGTCGTGCTCTTTGCTATCGTAGCTAGTGAAACCTTTGATGTGAAGTTTAGAAAAATTGTCTACGCAGAAAACTTTCAAAATTGGGTCTTCTTCTTGAAGTCCATCTTCACGGTATTTTTTGTAATTTTCGTGTGAAGCGGTACCATATACAGCTTCTTCGTGCATTTTTATACTGCGAAGCTGAATTTCAAATTGGCAACCGGGTAGAACATCTGAATACATCTGGACGGACATCGTAAACTGTAAAGACTGATAATTGTTTTCTTTGGGCGTTTTAATGAAGTCCTTTACATAATCAATGCTAAAAGGAATTTTTAAAACCTGTTCAATAATGTTTTTGTCAATATCAGTTATTCCCTTGTTATTATCAATCCATTCAATGAAATCTTTTCGAGCCTTGCGGTTTTTAGCAGCAATGATGCCAGAAATAGTATCAAAAATCAAATAGATATAATCTTTAACTACCTCATCAGAATCGTTGTTAAGCAGAATACCGCGCAATCCAAACCGATCGCGAATATTTGCTGACAAGTTTGAATTAGATTTCCTCAAAAGTTTAGAAAGTTCGCTTTCCAAAGACTTGCGTCGGGAATACCAGTTGATGTCAATGTTCACATTTTGAGTTTTGTTCAACCACAAAATGATGTACATAAATGTGATGTTCACATAAGTAATCATATTTGTGATTTCGAAAGTTTTTTTCCGAGAATTGATACAACCTCTGAGTCCATCAAGGAATGAATCGAAAGTAGAAGAATCTTCTTCTGCAACTTCAAGTTCATCCAAGATATTATACAAATTTTGCACAATTTCCAGAATGTTTTCTGACCTTTCTAGAGCTTCTTGATAGCTCCGGTGTATTAGTTTTAGTGTTTCTTTTGTCATAATGCTTACCTCACCTTTCGTATATAAAAAGCTTATACTAATACATTATACCATAAATTTCCGGAAAAGTACAGTATTGCCTGAAAAATGATTGACATAACTGATAAAAAAATATATAATATAAGATGTTAAAAAGAGAAAGGAATTTGATAAAAATGAAAGAAGTAGAATTATTAGCACCAGCAGGTTCATATGAAAAAGCAAAGATCGCATTCTTATATGGAGCAGATGCAGTGTATTGTGGAACCTCATCATTATCATTAAGAACAAGAGCAGACATGCAAGATGATGACTTAGAAAAGACAATAAAATATGCACATAGCATAGGAAAAAAGATATATGTAACATTAAATATTTTTGCATGGGATGAAAAATATGAAGAAATAATAGAAATGGCTAAAAAGCTAGAAGAATTAAAGCCAGATGGAATTATTGCAGCAGATGGTGGAGTAATAGATGTATTAAAACAATATGCACCAAGTGTTGCAATAAATGTAAGTACACAAGCTAATATTGTAAGTTTACATGCATGCAATTTTTGGCGTAAAAATGGTGCTAAAAGAATGATAATGGCTAGAGAAATGAACAAAGAGCAATTAAGATATATTATGGAAAACAAGCCAGAAGACATGGAAATAGAAATATTTGTACATGGTGCAATATGTTTTGCATATTCAGGAAGATGCTTTTTAAGTGATTTCTTAGCTTGCAGAAGTGCTAATTTAGGAGATTGTGCACAAAGTTGCAGATGGTCATATAAATTATATGCAGAAGAAAGAAATAATCCAGGTGAATTTATGCCAATTGAAACAAATGAATATGGTACAAGCATATTTTCGTCAAAGGATTTGTGTTTAATAAAAGAACTTCCAGAAATTATCGATATGGGAGTTGACAGTTTAAAAATAGAAGGACGTTTAAAAACAGAATATTATGTTGCAAGTATTGTAAATGTATACAGAAATGCAATTGATGATTATAAAAAAGATCCAACACATTATGATGCAGAAAAATATATGAAAGAAATTGAAAAAATCAAAACAAGAGAATTAACAACATTTTATTTTAATGATAGAAAAAACAAAGACATTCAAGAATATGATGGACATCAATATAATGAATTATATCAATTTGGTGGAAAAGTTGTTGATTATGATGGTGAAAAAGCAATTATTGATATTAGAAATAGATTACAAGTAGGTGACACTATGGAAATCTTAGTTCCATATCAATTAGAACCAGTAGTATTTACAATTGATAAATTATGGGATGTTGACACAAATGAAGAAATAGAGGCAGTTAGCCCAGGTGTTAAAGACCAAAAAGTAAAAATGATGCTTCCAATTAAATGTGAAAAAGATTGGATTATTAGGAGAAAAAAATAATGAAAAACATAAAAGATTATGATTTGCCAGCATTAAAAGAAGAGTTTGTGCAAATGGGAGAAAAGCCATTTAGAGCGGAACAGGTTTTTAAGTGGTTATATGAAGCAAAAGTTACAAGCTTTGATGAAATGACAAATTTATCATTAGATTTAAGAGAAAAATTAAAACAAAATTATGAAATGCATAATTTTAAAATATTACAAAAACAAGAATCATCTGATGGAACAAAAAAGTATTTGTTTGATGTATTAGATGGAAATGCAATAGAAACAGTACTTATGAGTTATCATCATGGATACAGTATTTGTGTTTCTTCACAAATAGGATGCAAAATGGGATGTAAATTCTGTGCATCAACAGGAATTAATTTCATCAGAAATTTAACTTCTGGTGAGATTGTTGAACAAATTCTTGCAGTTGAAAGAGATAATAATATAAGAATTTCAAATGTAGTTTTTATGGGAATAGGTGAACCTTTAAATAACTACAATAATGTTGTAAATGCAATCAGAATAATAAATAATCCGAAAGGAATAAATATAGGAGCTAGACATATAAGTGTTTCAACAAGTGGGCTAGTTCCAGGAATTTATAGACTTGCAGATGAAAATATTCAATGTACATTATCTATTTCATTACATGCTACTACAAATGAAAAAAGAAGTAGTATGATGCCTGTAAATAATGCATTTCCAATAGAAGAATTATTACAGGCTTGTAAAGACTATATCGCAAAAACAAATAGAAGAATTTCATTTGAATATGCATTAGCAAAAGACAATAATGATAATTTAGAAGATGCAAAAGAATTAGTACATCTTTTAAAAGGAATGTTATGTCATGTAAATTTAATACCTATTAATAAAATAGAAAATGGAGCTTATTCAAAAAGTTCAAATGAAAATATTATGAAATTTAGAGATTATTTAAATGATCATGGAATTGTTGCAACTATAAGACGTGAGTTAGGCTCTGATATTGACGCAGCTTGCGGTCAATTAAGAAGAAAAAATTTAAAATAGTGTAACTTGACAAAATAAAATCTATTATGATATAACATTGTAAGAAAGATACGAGGTGAAACAATGATAATAGCTTATGCGAAATCTGACATTGGAAAAGCTAGAGAAATGAACCAAGATGCTTATTATATATCAGAACCATCAAGTACAATTAAATTATATTTATTAGCAGATGGAATGGGTGGATATAAAGGCGGAGAAATTGCAAGTAATCTTGCAATAAAATGCGCAAGAAGTTATATTGAAAATAACTTTAAAGATGTAGCAAAAGATAGAGATAGTTTAATTCAGCTAGTTGCTAGTAGTATGGAATATGCAAATATGGTAGTATATGAAAAGTCAAAAGAGGACAAAGAACTTGAAGGAATGGGTACTACTTTAGAAGTTTGTTTAATATATAATAATAAGGCATATATTGGTCATGTTGGAGATAGTAGAATTTATAGAATTAGAAAAGATTTTATTAGAAAATTAACACAAGACCATAGTTATGTACAAAAATTAGTAAAAGATGGTACAATAACAAAAGAAGAAGCGGAGAATCATCCTAAGAAAAACATGTTGATGAAGGCACTTGGATGTAATGCGTTTGTTGAGCCTGATGTATCAGTAAAAGGATTTTTAAGAGATGATATTTTGCTTATATCATCAGACGGATTAACAAATATGGTAAAACAAGAAGATATATTTGAGATTGCAAAAGGAAATATAGAAAAAGCACCTATCAAACTTGTTGATTTAGCAAATGAAAATGGTGGGTTAGATAATATAACAGTTGTAGTAATTAAAAACATATAACCTATAAGGAGAGATATAAAAATGGATTTAAAGGGTAGATTGTTAGGAAACAGATATGAGATTATAGAGAAAATAGGCAGTGGAGGAATGGCAACAGTATATAAAGCAAAATGTCATGTACTAAATAGATATGTAGCAATCAAAATTTTAAGAGATGAATTCACCACAGATGAGGAATTTATAAAAAGATTTGAAGTAGAAGCACAATCAGCAGCAAGCATAACACATCCTAATATTGTTTCTGTTTACGATGTAGGTGTAGACGGAAATTTATATTATATTGTAATGGAATTAATAAAAGGAAAAACATTAAAAGAAATTATTACAGAAGAAAAAGGTCCATTGCCATGGAAATGGTCTGTTAATATAGCAAGTCAAATTGCATCAGCATTGGAGACTGCTCACAGAAATCATATTATACATAGAGATATAAAACCACATAATATTATTATTACAGAAGATGGAGTTGCAAAAGTAACTGATTTTGGAATTGCAAAAGCCGTTTCAAATTCAACAATTACTGCTTTTGGAACAACAATTGGATCTGTACATTATTTTTCACCAGAACATGCAAGAGGTGGATTTACAGATGAAAAATCAGATTTATATTCATTAGGTGTTGTAATGTATGAAATGTTAACTGGAAAAGTTCCATTTGATGCAGATACAGCAGTATCAATTGCATTGAAACATATGCAAGAAGAAGCAAAACCACCAATTGAATTAAATCCAAACATTCCATCAGCTGTTAATGATATTATAATGAAGGCATTGAGAAAAGATACAAATTTACGTTATCAAAATGCAACAGCTATGTTATTAGATTTAAAAAGAGCATTAAAAGAACCAAATGGTGATTTTGTTGATAACAATGATTATCAAGATTTTCCAACACAAAGAATTTCTACAATAGGGTTAGAGGAGGAAAGAAGTGCAAAATCAACTAATGCAAAAAATAATAAAAAACCTAATAAATTTGCACAGTTTATAAAAAATCATAAGGTTTTATCATCAATTGTAGGGTTAATTTTATTATTTGTAATTACATTAGGATTAACTATTGGAATTTCAAATGCAAGAAGACCAAAAGAAGTTGCTATTCCAAATTTAGTTGGAAAAACAGTTGATGAAGCAAAACAAATTTTAACAGAAAACAAATTAAATTATGTTGAAGATAGTTCAGAATATAACACAACATATCCAGCTGGTCAAATTATTTCACAAACACCAAATTTTGTTGATGGAAGAAAAATTAAACAAAATACTGATGTAAAAGTTGTTGTAAGTTTAGGAACAGAGACAACTACAGTTCCAAAATTGAAAGGCTTAACAAAAGATGAAGCTGAAGATGCAGCAAAATCATCTAAAATTAAATTGGAATTTGTTGATGAAATAAGTAAAACAGTTGAAGCAGGAGTTATTATTAAGCAAGAAAAAGAGGAAGGCGAAACTGTAAATGCGGGTGATACTGTAAAAGTTTATGTAAGCATTGGTACAGGTATAAAACAAGTTGCAGTTGTTTCTGTATTATATAAAGATGAAGAAACAGCTAAACAAACTCTTCAAGATTTAGGATTAACTGTTAATGTTGAATATGGTGAAGATAAAACTAGAGGAAATGGTGTTGTTTTAAAACAAAGTATTGAGTCTGGTAAGACTGTTGATGAAGGTTCAACTATTACAATTACTGTTAATAAATTAGCTGAATTGAAAACTGGAACTGTTACAATTAATGTTAAGTCTATAACAGGGTTCCAAGACACTTATGAAGAAACAACTAAAAATAATAATACAGTCACTGGAAATACAGAAACAGTAAAAAAAGAAAATAAAGCTCAAGATGTAACTTTAAAAGTTACTGTTGACGGAGAACAAGTATACAAAAATTCAGTAAAAGAAAACAATACTGCTGTTAAAGTAGATAATGTTAGTGGAACAGGAAGAGTTCAAATTAAAGTTTATATAGATGATACTTTAAAAAGAACAGTAGATATGGATTTATCAAAGACAACAACAATGACAATTGAATAAAAATATCCCCCTATACAGGTTAAGAACCAAAGTATAGGGGTTTTGAATTTTTAGAAATATTTATTAAGGTACTAATGATATTCTAATTGCTAAATTTCCAGAATTTTTACTTATTTTATTAATCTTTCGTCAACTTCATTAAATTTATCTTCGATTTTATTGAAATCAGATTTTAATTCAAATAAAAGTCTATCAAATCTATAATTGATGTCTTTTAATTGT
>CAKOTX010000014.1 GCA_934120315.1 uncultured Clostridia bacterium | reverse complement strand
AAGAAAAAAGTAAAAATAAGAACAAAAGTAAAAAAGATAGGAGAAACAAATGGAAAAAGGAAAAATAGGAGAAGAAATAAAAATAGAGCCAAAAGTAAACACAATATGGGAAATAAAAGAAATAGCAGACGATTTCATGAATCCGCTAGAAATATTCAGAGAAGCAATATCAAACGCATATGATGCAGGAGCAAAAGAAATAGACATACAAGTATATATAAACAAAAACAATGAATATGACAATCTAACAATAAAAATATCAGATGATGGAAGAGGAATGACAGAAGACCAGTTAAGAAACTTTTGGAATCTAGGATACTCAGAAAAAAGAAACGAAGAAGGAGAACTAATAGGATCCAAAGGACATGGAACAACAATATATCTAAAATCAAAATATATTCAAGTAAAAACAACAAGTGAAAATGATGCATTTGAATCAATATGTATAAATCCATCACAAAGTTTAAGGAATAATCAAAACTATAGTCCAAAAACAAAAAGAATAGAAAAATATGAGAAAACAGGGACAGAAATAATTTTAGAGGGATATGTACAAGATGAAAGTGACTACAAATATTTTCAACAAAATGTAATAAAAGATTATATAATGTGGTTTACGAAACATGGATCATTTGAAAAAGAAATAGGAAAAAATAATTATGCAGATAATATTATAAAATTAAAAGCTTTTGATGAACCAGAAGAAATAATTCAATTTGGACATGTATTTCCAGCAGAAAATACAGATATTGAGAAGTTAAAAGAAAAATATTATAGCTGTGCAAGTGATTATTATGTAAAAGGATTTGTAAAGTCAGGCTGCATAAGCAATTATCCAAACTATAAATATGATATGGTAATTTATGTTGAAGGAACAGGTGCCAAAAAAGAATACAACAAAATGATTAGTGATAACAAGAAAAACCAAGTTGTAGGAGCATATAAAATAGCTGATAGATATGGATTATATTTATGCAAGGATTATTTTCCTATTCAGAAAATAAATGAATGGATTTCAAGTTTTGGAACAGGGTCAAATTCATATGGATTATTGCATGGTTTTATAAATTGTCAACAATTTGATTTAACTGCAAATAGAGGATCAATCTCTGTAAAAAATAGAGAAGTAATGGAAGCTTTAAAAGAAGAAGTTCAAGAAGTTTTACAAGAAATCCAAAAAGACATTTATAAAAGTGAAAAAGGTTTAGATATATTGAATTCTTACAAAGATGAGATACGAACAAAAGAAGTTGAAGAAAATGAATTTGAAAAAAGAAAGAAGAGAATAAAGCAAAAAGAGATATATAAACATAAAAATGTATTGCTATATGAACCCAAAAATGAATCAGAATTGTACTACGTATATAGCATATTGAACACATTATACCCAGAAGAGTTTGAATTTGAGTCATTAGACTATAATTCAAGCAATGGAATTGATATGATAGTTCAACCGAAAAAGCAATCTGTTAGAGATCCTGAATACAAATATGTTGAACTAAAATATATGTTGAGTAAAAATGAATTCAATCATTCTTTTAAAAATATTTCATATATTTTGTGCTGGGATATAGATAAGAATATAGAGGATGGTGCTACATTTTCATCAAAAGTAGATGGAGATGAATGGATTTATAGACCAGGAAATAATAAAATATTTTTGGATAGTGGAGATAGTAATGTTAAAATTGAAATAATTAAACTAAAGGATATTTTCGATAGACATGTAGATAAAAATACAGAAAAGATTTAATTCAGATATTTAGAAAGAGGAAAAAGCATGATACAAGTAGTAGCAGGAATCATATACAAAGACGGAAAAATACTAATAGCGAAAAGAAACTTACAAAAAGACCAAGGAGGAAAATGGGAATTTCCAGGAGGAAAAGTAGAAAAAGGAGAAACAAACGAAGAAGCATTAAAAAGAGAAATAAAAGAAGAATTAGATGCAGACATAGAAGTAAAAGAATACGTAGGAGAAAACGAATTTCATTATCCAGAAAAAGATGTAAAACTTATATTTTACAAAGCGGAACTAATAAGTGATGGAGTAAAACTATTAGAACATGAAGATTATAAATGGATAAAAATAGAAGAAGCTTCAGAATACGATTTTGCAGAAGCAGATAAAAAAGTGTTCAAGTGGTTAAAATAATAAAAACAAGGAGGTAACTATGTGCACAGCAGCGACATATAAAACAAAAGACTTCTACTTTGGAAGAACATTAGATTATGAATTCTCATACAAAGAAGAAGTAACAATAACACCAAGAAATTACGAATTTAAATTTAGAAATAAAGAAACAATCAGCAATCATTATGCAATAATGGGAATGGCATATGTAGCAGAAAACTATCCATTATATTATGATGCAATAAACGAGAAAGGCTTAGGGATGGCTGGGCTTAATTTTGTTGGGAATGCTCATTATAATGAGCCAGAACAAGAAAAAGATAATATAGCACAATTTGAATTTATTCCATGGATTTTGAGCCAATGTGCTACAACAAAAGAAGCAAAAATATTTATAGAAAAAATCAATTTATTAAATGTTTCTTTTAATGCTCAACTACCATTAGCACAATTGCACTGGATAATTTCTGATGCAGAAGAAGCAATAACAGTAGAAGCGGTAAAAGAAGGAATCAAAGTATATGATAATCCAGTAGGAGTATTAACAAATAATCCGCCATTTGATAAGCAATTATTTGCATTAAATAATTACATGAATTTGTCAAATAAATCACCTAAAAATACATTTTCAGCAGATTTAGAACTACAACAGTATAGTAGGGGAATGGGAGCGATAGGCCTTCCAGGAGATTTATCTTCACAATCTAGGTTTGTTAGAGTGGCATTTGTAAAAATGAATTCAGTATCAAGTGATGAGGAAAATGAAAGCGTAAGCCAATTTTTCCATATTCTTAATTCAGTTGACCAACAAAGAGGATGTTGTCAACTAGATGATGGAAAATATGAAATTACAATTTATACTTCATGTTGCAATGCAACAAAAGGAATTTATTATTATACAACATATAATAATCATCAAATTACAGCAGTTGATATGCATAAAGAAAATTTAGATGGAAATCAGCTTATTAGATATCTTTTAATAAGTGGGGAACACATAAATTTCCAAAATTAATATTAAATATCCACAAAAGATATTCTTTTGTGGATATTTGTGGTATTATAAATAAAAAAAGGAGGAGAAAAAATGGATATTACAATTGATGTAGTAGATTACAAATTAAATGTGAGAGGTTCAGTGCTAATTGAACACAATGGAAAAATCTTAGCACATAGAAATATAAACTCAAATCATTATGCATTGGTAGGAGGAAGAGTAGAGATAGGCGAAGATTCAGAAACTACAGTAAAAAGAGAGATAATGGAAGAACTAGGCAAAAAGATAGAAGTAACTGGATATGTTGCAACAATAGAAAACTTTTTTGAGATGAAAGGTTCAAAATATCATGAGATTTTATTTGTATATAAAGGTGAATTTGTAGATGAAGAAGACAAAAAAATAGAGTATACTTTGAAAAATTTAGAAGGCAAAGATTATTTACAATATGAATGGCTAGATATTTCCAAAATTGATGAATATCCATTGTGGCCTCTAGTGATAAAAGATGTTCTTAAAGAAAACAAATTTCCAGTGCATAAAATATTTAAAGACAATAAATAGGAGGAAATATGGGAGAACTTTGGGATATATATGATGAGAATCGAGTAAAAACTGGCAGAACTGCGGAAAGAAACAAATATGAATTTAAAGATGGAGAATATCATATTGTAGTAACTGGAATAATTTTGAATTCTAAATATGAAATTTTGATAAGTAAGAGAGCACCTTGGAAAAGACACGGAAGTTTATGGGAATGTAATGGTGGTTCAATTTTATCAGGTGAAACAAGTTTAGAAGGAGTTTTGCGAGAACTAAAGGAAGAGTTAGGCATAACATTTTCAGAAAAAGATGCAATATTTCTTAAAGAAGTTAAAAGAGACAAAAAAGTACCAGATTTTAAGGATTTATGGCTATTTCAAAAAGACATTTCAACAGATGAGATTACGTTTCCTGATGGAGAGGCGACAGAGGCTAAATGGGTTACAATTGAACAATTTATGAATATGTATAAAAATAATGAAATTGTACCTACTATAGATTTTAAAGAAGCAGAGTATAAAATAGCTGTTGAAGTTTTAAAGAAGATGAAGGCTGAAAAATATTATGATAATACGGAATCAGATATGCCTAGAAAAAATGTGAAATATTTTATAGAAAATATGAAAACTCAACCAGGAAGAGCAATCGATATAGGCTGTGGTGCTGGAAATGATACTGTTTACTTAATAAAAAACGGTTGGAGTGTAACTTCAATTGATAAAGAAAATGTGGAAGAAAGAATTTCAAAAAGATTAGACAAAGAAGAATTAACAAGATTTAATTTTCAAAAACAAGAACTTGAAACCATAAAATTGGAAATGTCTGATTTAATTGTTGCAAATAATAGTTTATCATTTTGTAATAAACAGGAGTTTAATAAAATGTGGAAAACTATAGAAGAAAATATAGTTCAGGAAGGTTATTTTGTAGGAAATTTCTTTGGAATAAATGATTCTTGGAGTAAGTCTAAAATTAATATGACATTTTTTACAAAAAATCAAGTGATGGATTTGTTTAATAGGTTTGAGATTATTAAATTTGATGAAATTGAGAAAGATGCTCTTACAGGTCTTGGAAAAATGAAACATTGGCATATATTTAATGTGATTGCGAAGAGAAAATGATTAGTATATATACAAAAAGCCAACCTAAAAATCATACCGTCAAATATAGTATTTTCGTTGAAAATATGATATTATAAAACATAATATTCAAAGGAATAAATATTAAAAAGAAAGGATTGATGGTATGGAACCTAAACCTATGAAAATTTTAATCATAGAGGATGATATTAATGACTGCAACAAATTTTTAGAGTGTGCCAAAACAAGAAAAGATATAGAGATAGTAGCAATAACAGATTCAGACATTGAAGGATTAAGATATGTAAAGACAATGCATCCTGAAGGAATTGTTCTAGATTTAGAGTTAAATAATAGTGCTACAGGAAACACGGACTCTTTAGAATTTGTACCAAATTTAAAGAGATTAAACTTAAATTATGAACCAATAGTAATTGTAACAACACATGTAAATTCAAAAAGAACATATGATATTCTTCATAAAAGCGGAGTTGATCTGATATTGTATAAAGATCAACCAAAGTATTCTTGTAACCTAGTTTTGAACCATTTTATCAATTTAAGAAAAAGTGAAACAGCTATGGAAGACAAGCAATCTGTTGAAGAAATATTAAAAGATGAGAAAAGTAGAATTTCTAGTTGTATTAATAAGGAATTAGAATTAATAGGTATTACCTCAAAATTAAAAGGAAAAGATTATATTCATGATGCAATTTTATATTTGGTTCAGAATGAAAATAGTGATACAAATGTTATTCAATATGTATCAAAAATTCATAAGAAATCTGCAACTACAATAACTAATGGTATACAAAATGCGATTTTTCATGCTTGGAGAGTTACGGCTATCGAAGATTTAACAAAACATTATACTGCAAGAGTTAGTTATGAAACTGGTGTACCTACGCCAATGGAATTAATTTATTTTTATAGAGATAAAATAAAAGAAATGATTTAAAAAAGAGAAGTAATTTGATTAAAATCAAGTTACTTCTTTTTTATTTTATCTTTTCTTTATGAACAATGATAGTTTTTCAATTATTTCAATGGCTTGAATAAGCTCTTCTTCTGAATAATTTTTCAAAAGTTTCTTTGCTTTATTTATGCAAGTATCATCAAGTCCAAATAAAATGTAGTCTGCTGAATGACCACTTACTTCACGGAATTTTCTTAGGCTATAATAAACCAAATTTCCTTTTCCTTCTTCTACTAGTCCAAGAAATTGGCTTGATGTTCCAATTTTGTTTGCTAATTCTGTTTTTGTCATTTTTAATTCATTTTCTCTGATTTCCTTAATTCTTCTACCTCTTTCAGCTTGTTCTTGTCTTTCTACTTCAATTGCTACATTTGATCTTTTTCTACCCATATTAAACTCCTTTCTGTTTTTCTAAAGATATTTTACAACATAAAAAGAACAGCCTTATAGAATAAAAATATAGTAAAACATGGTAAAAGATGAGAAAACCTGAAAAATAATAAAAAAATAAATTTGAAAGACAACACTTACAGATTGTGTAAAAATATAACACTTGAAAAAATGATGTAAAAAAATGAACAACTTATATTATTTTTTACTAATAATTTCAATATTTTTCTATCACTAAATCCCGCTGGTATCAACGGTTTGAATGATATTCTTAGTGTAACGAAAACAAGATGGATCGTGCACAAAGGATAAAGGTGGTGGAGAAACATGAAAAGAAAACAAGATTGGTTTGATGACTTAATGGAATGGTTAGAAAAATGGATGGGATAAAATAAAACAAAATAAGCAATATAAGAAAATTCTTATATTGCTTATTTTAGTTATTTAATATATAATAGGAAAAAAAGAAAGGAATTAAATATGACTGGAAATTTGACAATTCAAATATATGCAATAAAAATGTTTTTTATTAGTATTTTTACTTATTATACTTTTTTAAAAGTTAATGATATTATTGAACATAATAAAAGTATAAGAAAAAATTTAATAGTAGGAATAGGTATCTTAACTGTTGCAGGATTGAGTGCTTTTGTAAAATTTCATACCAATTCATTAATAAGTATATCAATGGTAATTTTATTATTAGGATTTTTATTTTCTATTAGTACAAAATTAAAATTAGGTACATCAATAATAATTACTTTAGTAGCATCTGCTTGTAATTATATGATTTATTTTATATCAACAATAGGTGTTTTTGCAATTAATAGAGTTTTTAGCATAAGTAATGATATAATTAATTTAAGTTTAATTTTTATAATATATGCGATAATCTTAGTAAAATTTTTAAGTATTAAAAAAATAAAATATGGAATTGCATTCTTGAAAACTAATACTAAAAATGACTACTTTGATGTACTAGTTTTAAATATTAGTATTATTATGTTATTTTGTGTGGTTTTATTTACAAATCGTGAAAGAATGCTATCAAAAAGTATATTCTTTAGTTTGATGTTTTCAGCAGTTATCATGTTCATCACCATCCAAAAATCCTTACAGTTATACTACAAGCAGAAAATGTTAGTAAAAGAATTAGACGAAACAAAAGAAGACTTAGCAAGAGCAGAGAACAAAATAAAAATATTAGAAAGAGAGAATATAGAAGAAAGTAAAAAGAGACATACTGTAATACATAAACAGAAATCATTAGAATATAAAATAGAAGAAATGCTAACAAAGACAGAGATTAGTACAGAAGAAGCAGCAGAAGTAAGTGAAAGGCTAGAAAAGCTAAACAAAGAAGTCTATACAGAAAAAGAAGTAATGGAATTAGATAAAACAGGAATAAGTAGCATAGATGATATGTTAAAATACATGCAATCAGAATGTATAAAGAATAAAATTGATTTCACATTACAAATAAAAGGAAACATACATTATATGGTGCACAACTTAGTAAAAGAGGAAGAACTTGAAACATTATTGGCAGATCATATAAAAGATGCAATAATAGCCATAAACCATACGGACAACGCCAATAGAAGCATACTCGTAAGATTAGGAAATATTGATGATATTTACAGTTTATACATATATGACTCTGGTGTAGAATTCAAACCAGAAGTATTAGAGAATCTAGGAAAGAAGCCATGTACAACATATGCAAGTGAAGGCGGAACTGGAATGGGATTCATGAATACTTTTGATAC
The DNA here is from genome assembly GCA_934120315.1 of uncultured Clostridia bacterium. Classification (GTDB taxonomy): domain Bacteria; phylum Bacillota; class Clostridia; order TANB77; family CAG-508; genus CAG-269. Next base: position 19,946 of record CAKOTX010000014.1, on the reverse strand, counting down.
TTTAAGAAAACACAAGGCAAGTCTAATAATAGAAGAAATAGGCAAACCAACTGAAGATAACTATACAAAAGCTATAATAATAAAATTTGACAAAAAGAATGAATTTAAGGTAAAATCTTATCATGAAATAGAAAAAGTTTAGAGAACGAAATGGAGGAATGTAAGATGGCAGAACTTTGGGATATTTATGATATAAATAGAAATAAAACAGGAAAGACAATTGAAAGAGAAAATTACAAGTTTAAAGAAGGAGAATATTTCTTGATTACAGTTGCAGTAATTATGAATTCTAAAAGACAAGTATTAATAACAAGAAGATCTGAAACAAAAAAGACAGCTCCACTAAAGTGGGATTTAACAGGTGGAGGAACAAGAGCAGGAGAAACAACTCTGCAAGCGATTTGTAGAGAGACTTCAGAAGAAATAGGAATGAAGTTTAAGCCTGAAGATGCAACATTTTTAAAAGAAATTAGAAGAGATGGTCTACCTTCAAGTTTTAAAGATTTTTGGTTATTTAGGTCAGACATAAATGCAGATGAAATCCAATTTCCAGATGGAGAGGCTGTAGAAGCCAAATGGGCAACAATAGACGAAATTCTACAAATGCAACAAAACAAAGAAACAATTTCAGGGCTTAATTTTACACAACAAGTATATGATTTAGCTGTTGAAAAATTATTTAAAAAGAAAGAAGACTTAGAGAGGTAAGCCTTCTTTCTTTTTGTAATCCATGCCTTGATACAAATCTTTATCACGAAGCAATTTATCTAATCCATTAATAATCCATTTTTTATGAAGGTTCCAATCAGGTGCTATAAGTAAATCTTTGGGAGCATCTCCAGAAACTCTATGAATAACAATATCTGGACTGATGTGAGTCAAAATATAACTAGCACAATCAAGATAGTATTCTAAGGATATAGGAGTATATGTACCATTAAAGTACATATCTGCTAGGCGAGTATTTTTAACAACATAAGTACTGTGGATTTTTAAACCTTGGATAGAATGATTATTAATAAATTCAACAGTATTTTTTATATCATCAAAATTTTCTCCAGGTAAACCAACCATTATATGTGTTACAACATCAATATTATACTTATTTAATAAAGAAACTGCAGCTGAAAACTGCTCATCAGTATAACCTCTATTTATTACTTTTCCTGTATTTTCGTTAGAAGTTTGTAATCCTAATTCAACCCAAACATAATATTTTTCAGAATATGATTTTAAAAGTTTGCATATATCTTCAGAAATACAGTCAGGGCGAGTAGCAATTGCTAAAGCAACAATTCTATCATCAATCAAAGCGGCATCATATTTCATTTTCAAATTTTCAATAGAATCATATGTATTTGTGAAATTTTGAAAATAAGCAATGAATTTATTTGCACGTTCAGCTTTGTAGCTTGAAAAATAGTGTTTTACTTGATTAGAAATTTTATCTGTAACGATATGTTCACCAGAACCGCGTTCACTGCAAAAAGCACAGCCTCCGTAACCAACACGACCATCTCTATTTGGACAAGTAAAACCACCATCAATACAAATTTTTAGAGTTCGTTCACCAAATTTGTCTTTCAAATATTTATTTAAATGTTTATATCTTTCTAAATTTTCCATAATAATAGTATATCACAAAAACTTGAAAAATCAAAGAAAATATAATATAGTGTACTGGGAGGTAATAAATATGAAGTTATTAATAATATCAGATATACATGGATCAAGCTATTATGCTGAAAAAATCAAAGAAATAGAGGCTAAAGAAAATCCAGATCAAATTATTTTGTTGGGTGATTTATATTATCATGGACCAAGAAATGAATTGACTCAAGAATATAATCCAATGAAAGTGGCTGGAGTTTTAAATGATTTAAAAGATAAGCTTAGGGCGGTAAGAGGAAATTGCGATGCAGAAGTTGATGAGATGATTTCAGATTTTAAATTGGAGCAATATATAGAAATGCAAGTGAATGAAAAAAAAGTATTTTTCTCACATGGTCATGTTTATAATATGGACAATATTCCACATAAAGATATTGATATCATGTTTTATGGACATTTTCATGTTGGATTTATTGAGGAAGAGAATGGTATCATTTTTGCAAATCCTGGTTCAATTTCTCTACCTAAAAATAATTCAGAACATAGTTATATTATTTTTGATGAGAAAGCAATTACATTAAAAGATGTAGATGGAAATGTGATTAAAGAATATAAATTTTAATAATTAAAATTAGTTTCAAACCTCTTGACAAAAGCAAAAAGTAATAATAAATTATAAGCAAAGAACGTAACAACCACTTTTCTAAAATTAGAGAGGAGAAAGCTATGAGACATCAAATTACACAAATGAAAAAGCTTGAAAATGGAGCAATTTTTAAGGTAGAAGTAGAAATTCCATTCGAAACTGGTTGGATCGAGCGGGTACAGTTTTTTGTAACGACATTTAATAAAAGAGATGTATACGAATTACATCATACCAAAAACGAAGATGACAAAGCCTATTTTGAAGCAACAGTAAAACTTGAAAATAGTGCTATGTATCAGTACTATTTTTCTTTTGTAGTAAACGGAAGATTGCAGTACTATAAAAAGCAGAACATTACTGGAAACACGAGTATTACAAGAGAAGAATGTTGGAAAATGTCTGTCGGTTTTGATGTGCCAGAATGGGCAAAAGGTGCAACTATGTATCACATCTTTGTGGACAAGTATCGTAAAGGTAGTGATATGGAAAAGCATCCTATGCCTAGAAGGAAACTTCACGAAAACTGGTATGAACCGCCTGTGGTGGGACCAGATGAAGACGGGCAATGGAATGTAGACTTTCATGGAGGCGATTTAAAAGGAATCAAAGAAACACTTAATTACCTTGACAGGCTTGGAGTAGACATTTTGTATCTGAGCCCTGTTGTAAGAAGTCAGTCTAATCATCGCTATGACACTGCGGATTATGAGAATGTAGATCCATATGCTGGAACAAATGAAAACTTGAAAGAACTTTGTGAAGAAGCTCATCGGAAAAAGAAAAAAGTAATTTTGGATGCAGTTTTTAATCACACAGGAAATGATAGTATTTATTTTAATGAATATGGAACATTTGAAAATCTTGGAGCATGGCAGGGACCGAACTCTCCGTATTATGATTTCTACCGTAGAACTTGTATTCAAGGAAGGCATGACTTTGCATATTGGTGGGGAATGAAAAATCTTCCTGAATGTGATGGATATTCACAGCATTGGAGAAACTACATTCTCGGCGAAGGAGGAGTCATTGATAAATGGTTCAGCCTTGGAATTGATGGGTTGCGTCTTGATGTTGCAGATGAATTGACAGATGACTTTATCGAAGGAATTAATCAAGCTGTAAAACGTAATAAGCCTGATGGATTCATTTTGGGAGAAGTCTGGAAAAATCCTATGCGCATGAATAGGGGGTATATCAGTTCCGGCAAAGGAATGCATTCTGTCATGAATTATTTGCTTGTTGATGCATTAATTCGTTATTATAAATATTGTGATGTCTGGAAATTGGACAGTATTTTGAAAGAAATTTTGTCTGAATATCCGGAAGAAACGATTCAAACATTAATGAATTTTACATCGACTCATGACATTTCACGTGCAATTGAAATTTTTGGATGTAATGCCTTCCAGCAATATGGTGAGTGGGCATGGAACTTGCAAAATAGCGATTTGCAGTGGATTCGTCATCATAAGCTGACACATGATGAATACAAATATGGAAAAAAGCTTTATAAATCTTATGTGATTGCTTTGGCATTTTTGCCTGGAATTTTCTCGATTTTCTATGGAGATGAAGTAGGTCTGCAAGGCATTGGTAATCTTGCAAATAGAGCACCATATCCTTGGAATCATAAGGATAAAGACTTGCTTAAGTTTTTCCGTAGAATTGGAAAGATTCGCAAAAGAGAGCAATTCATGAGAAAAGCAGAAATCAAAATTTTGAAAATTGACCATCAACAATTTGTATTTGAACGGTATGACGAAAACCATAAAATTCTTGTAATGGTGAGTAGAACTCATAAAGAAACAAGGGTTGAATTGCCTGAAGAATACAAAAAAGCAGAAATGATTTTTAACCTTAAAGGCTGTAATACTGAAAAGTTGTCGCCTTATGGTGCAATTGTTTTGAAAAAGTAATGTCTCAAAAGAGAGCCCTAATGTAGGGCTCTCTTTGCATATATAGTTATAAAATTAAATAAAAATCTTGCAAAAAAATGCATAAATGGTATAATAAAAATGGATAATAAGTGTAGGAGGAAAGAGATGAAAATTTATTATGTTAGACATGGTCAAACAGACTGGAATTTAGCTCAAAAAATGCAAGGAGGAGAGTCTGAAAAAGATCTAAATGCAACAGGAATAGAACAGGCTAAAAAAACAAAAAAAGAATTAGAAAATGTAAAATATGATATAATAATTCGTTCGCCAATGCACAGAGCTGAACAGACAGCAGATATTATAAATGAAGATAGAAATGTTGAGATAATAGTAGACGAAAGACTTAGAGAAAGAAGACTAGGAGAGTTCGAAGGACATGATGTAACAGAAGAAATGGAAAAAAGAATTTGGAATTATGACTTAAATTATCAAATTCCAGGTGGAGAAAATTTACATGATTTTGAAAAAAGAATCCTAGACTTTTTTGAAGATATCAAACAAAAATATGCAGATAAAACAGTTTTAATAGTGGCGCATGGAGGAATAGCCAAAGTTATAAAAATGCATCTTTATGGAATGCCAGAAAGTAAAGACTTATCTGAAATCGGAATGGAAAATTGTGAAATAATTGAAGCAGAAATATAATTTATGGGAGAAAAATGTGAAAAATTATTATGAAATACTAGAAGTAGATAGAAAAGCTTCACCAGAAGTAATAGATAAAGCATATAAAACACTTGCAAAGAAATATCATCCAGACTTGCAAGACAAAAATAATAAAAATATATATGCAGAAAAAATGAAAGAAATCAATGAAGCATATGATGTACTATCAAATGATTATAAAAAAACAACATATGATGAACAACTAGAGAATTCATTGGTATCAAAAACAGAATATGAAAAAATAATAAAAGAAAATTCTGAGTTGAAGCATCAATTAGAATATCAGTTAGAACAAAGAAAAAATACAGTGTATGAGCAACCTACTCAAGAAAAAATGCAAGTTGGAAATACATTTTCTAATATGGGAAGAGTATTAGACAATACAATAAAACAAGCATACAATGATGCTTATAAAGATGCATATATTAAGGATTTAAAAAATAGAGGGTATAAAATTAAATATAAACATGATTTAAAATATTACATTAAACTTTTCTTTTGCATTTTATGTGTAATATTTATATGTTTTTTAATTTATCAAATTCCACCAGTAAAATCATATTTTACAGGGCTATATAATGGAAATGTGTATTTTAAAGCGATTGTAGATATATTTAAAAATACAATACAATCAGGTTTTTAAGGGGAGAAAATGAGAGCGTTAATAACAGGAGCCTCTTCAGGAATAGGAAGAGATATTGCAATTAATTTAAGTAAAAAAGGATATGATTTAATTTTAGTTGCAAGGGATTTAGAAAAATTGAATGAGGTAAAAACAAAATTACATACAAATGTTGAAGTTGTAAGCATGGACGTTTCTAAGGCTGAAAATTGTAAAGAATTACATGAAAAATATCAAGATATAGATATATTGGTAAATAATGCAGGCTTTGGAGATTGTGGCTATTTCACAAAAACTAGTCTGGATAAAGAATTAAAAATGATAGATACAAACATTGTTGCATATCATGTTTTGACTAAACTATATTTACAAGATATGAAGCAGAGAAATAGCGGAAAAATTTTAAATGTTGCATCAATAGCTGGCTTCATGCCAGGACCTTTAATGGCAACATATTATTCTACAAAAGCGTATGTTGTTAGATTATCAGAAGCAATAAGAGAAGAACTACGAAGAGAAAAATCAAATGTACAAATCAGCATTTTATGTCCAGGACCAGTAAATACTAACTTTAATAAAGTAGCTGATGTCCAATTTGCATTAAAAGGATTAAGCAGTGAATATGTAGCAAAATATGCAGTAGATAAATTATTCAAAGGAAAATTTTACATTGTGCCTGGTTGGAAAATAAAACTTGCCAGATTTGGAGCAAAAATAGCACCTAATAATTTGGTAGCTAAAATTTGTTATAATATGCAAAGAAGAAAAATATAAAAATTCATACTTATTTAGGTATGAATTTTTTGCGTTTCAATATAATAAAAGGAGGAGGAATTGCAATGTTAAAAATGAAAGAGTTAAAATATCCTTTAGATGCATTAGAACCTTATTATAATAAGGAAACATTAGATATCCACTACAATATTTTATATAAAGGATATGTAGATAATACAAATAAAACACAAGAAAAGTTAGAAAATGCAAGAAAAACAAATGATTTTGCAAGCATAAAATGTTTAGAAAAAGATTTGAGTTTTTTCGGTTCAGGTGTAATTTTACATGAACTATTTTTTAATAATATGGGGCCAGCTGTTCCAACAAGTCCTGATAATGAATTGATGGAACAAATTATAAAAGACTTTGGAAGTTATGAAAAATTTAAAGAACAATTCACAGAAAGTAGTAAAGTTGTGGAAGCATCAGGCTGGAATTTGTTAGTTTGGGTACCAGATTTTTGTAAATTAGAAATTTTGCAATGCGAAAAACATCAGAATTTAACATTATGGGGATGTAAGCCATTATTAGTTTTAGACATGTGGGAACATTCATATTTCTTACAATATAAAACCAAAAGACCTGAATATATTAGAGCTTTTTGGAATATTGTGAATTGGAATGAAGTAAATAAAAGATTTAAAAATATAGCCACTTAACAGTTTGTTAAATGGCTATATTTTTTTGAATTATAAGATGTTTAATAAATTTATACTAAAAAAATAATATAAAATAATAAACAACACCAATATAGCTATTACAATAGCTACAAGGTATCCGATAAACCGTATTATTGTATTAGCATCATTTATCATTTTTTCAAGTACATCACTGATAGCAAAAACAAAAATACAAATAATCCCAAAAAGTAAAAACTTATGCTGCATAACGGTTCCTCCTTAAGTTTTAATATAATATATTTTATAGTATAACATTTTTAGAGCGAAACAACAAGTGGAGATTGAATATTTTTTAATAAAGTGTTTTATAAAATCTTTAACATACCTATTGACAAAGACATATAATAATGATAACATGAAAATATAAACACATGAACAATTATTCATATAAAAATAAAAGAGCCAAAAGGAGGAAGCATGGAAGACGGAATTATAGATATAGAAAAAGTAAATAAAATAAAAAAGATTATGCCAAGTGATGATTTATTATTTGACATAGCAGAAGTATTCAAAGTATTTGGAGATACAACAAGAATGAAAATAATAAGTGCATTACTAGAAGCAGAACTATGTGTAGGAGATATAGCGGAAATAACAAACTCAACACAATCAGCAATATCACATCAATTAAGAGTATTAAAACAGGCTAAATTAGTTAAGTTTAGAAAAGATGGAAAAATTGTCTATTATTCACTAGATGATGAGCATGTTTCAGAAATGTACGAAATGGCGAAACGCCACATAGAAGAGAGTTACGCGCGAAAATAGTGCAAAAAAGTGTCAAGAAAAACACCGACCCCAAATTGACAGAAAGGATGAAAAAATATGAAGAGATATGAGTTTATATTAAAAGATTTAGATTGCGCAGCATGTGCAAACGAAATACAAGAAAAGCTAGCTAAAAACCCTGGATTACACAATGTAAACGTGAATTTTGCAAAGCTAAAACTAACATATGAAACAGATACAGTAAGTGTAGAAGAGGTAAGAAAAGCTGCAAAAGAGCAAGAGCCAGATGTTGAAATGATTTCTGCAGAAAAAATGAAAGAGATAGAAAATAAAAATGAGTCTAAAATGGGTGCTCAAATTGCAAGATTACTAATAGGAATATTAATCGCAGGTATTGGTTTATATGCTAAATTACCTGATGTAGTTAGTACAATATTTATAATTTTAGGATATGTAATTTTATTGTACAGAACTGCAAAAAATGCATTCAAAATGTTATTTGTAAGCAAAAAAATAAATGAAAATTTTTTAATTACAGTTTCATGTGTAGGAGCTTATCTAGTAGGTGAACATATGGAAGGGTTAATGGTAATTATTCTATATGAAATAGGAAAAATACTTGAAGAAAAATCAATTAGTAAAAGTAGAAAATCTATTAAAGATCTAATGGATATTAAACCTGAATATGCGAACTTAAAAACAGAAAATGATATTAAACAAGTTTCACCAGAAGAAGTAAAAATTGGAGATATTATTTTAGTTAAAGAAGGAGAGAAAGTTCCACTAGATGGAATTGTAACAAAGGGAACAGCAGATTTGAATACAGCTTCTTTAACAGGAGAAAGCAAACTAACACAAGTTTCTGAAAATAAAAATGTATTATCAGGTAGCATTGTAGTAGATGGAATGATAGAAGTAAAAGTTACAGAAGAATACAAAAATTCAACAGTAAGTAGAATTCTAGATTTAGTAGAGAATGCAACAGATAAAAAAGCAAAAACAGAAACATTTGTAAATAAGGCTTCATCAATTTATACACCAATAGTAATTGGATTAGCTGCAGTTGTCGCAATATTCTTGCCACTATTTACAGAAATTCCATACACAGGAAATAACGGAAGTATTTATAGGGCATTAATATTTTTAGTAATTTCATGCCCATGTTCAATTGCAATATCAGTACCACTTAGCTATTTTTCTGGAATAGGAAAATCTTCAAAAGAGGGAATTCTTATTAAAGGAAGTGACTACATAGATGCAATAAAAGATATAAAAGAAATTGTATTTGACAAAACAGGAACACTTACAAAAGGTGAATTTGAAATAACAAAAATAGATACATTTGAAAATTATAGTGAACAAGAAGTATTAAAATATGCAGCAATGGGAGAAAAATATTCAAACCATCCAATTGCAAAATCAATTATGAAAGCTAATAAAGAAGAAATAGCAGAAGTTCAAGATTTCAAAGAAATTGCAGGAAAAGGTCTAAGCTATCAATACAATGGAGAAACAGTATTAGTAGGAAATTCAGTTTTAGTTGATAAAAATGATACAAACGAAGAAGGTGCAACTAAAATATATGTAAAAATTAATGATAAATTAGCAGGAATAATTTATTTAGGAGATACAGTAAAAGACGGTGTATTTGAAACAATAAAGGAATTAAAAGCATTAGGAATTAAGACAAATATGTTTACAGGTGATAACAAACAAATTGCAGAAAAAACAGGAAAAGAAATTGGAATAGAAAATATAAAATCTGAAATGCTACCACAAGATAAATATAATGCATTTGAAGAAATTATAAATAAGAAAGATGAAAAATCAAAAGTAGCATTTGTTGGAGATGGAATAAACGATTCACCAGTTTTAGCAAGAGCAGATGTAGGAATCTCAATGGGTGGAGTTGGTTCAGAATCAGCAATAGAAGCATCTGATGTAGTTATTATGACAGATAATGTTTCAAAGATTTTAGATGCTATAAAAATTTCTAAAAAGACTTGTGGAATTATAAGACAAAACTTAGTATTTGCAATTACAGTAAAAGTTTTAATTTTATTCTTTAGTACAATTGGGCTTAGTGGTATGTGGCAAGCGGTTTTTGCAGATGTTGGTGTTACAATTTTGACAATATTTAATACATTAAGAATTTTGAAATAATTGAGGGCAGCTTAAATAGCTGCTCTTAAAAATTATAAAATATAGTAAAAATATTGACAATATATCATAATAAAGATATAATTTGTATATATTAAAAAGGAGGTGAATTTATGGCAGTTATAAGACCAAGTGCAGAATTAAGAAATAATTATAATGAGATTTCAAGGATTTGCCACGAAACACAGCAGCCTGTATATATAACCAAAAATGGAGCAGATGATTTAGTAGTATTAAGTAATGAGGCTTATGAAAAAAATGAAGATACTAAAATTCAAAAAAAGGTAGAAGAAATATTTAATAAAAAATATTTGGATTTAGAGGCCTTTAAAAAAGAATTATATGAGAAAATAGATATAGGGCTAAAACAAATAGAAGAGGGAAAATATACTTCTGCAAAACAAGCATTTAAAGAATTGGAGGAAAAATACGATTTATGAAAGAATATAATGTCAATGTAACAAACCAGTTTCTGGAAGAGTTAGATGAGATATTATATTTCTTTCCTAATTCAAATTTGCTTAAAAGAAAAATGTATTATGAAATCAAAAATATATTATCTACATTGTCTATTTTTCCAGAAAGATATATTAAAATACAAAATTTTAGAGACAACATTCGAAAACTAACAATTAATAAATTTGTTATAATTTATAAAGTTGATAATGTAAAAAATCAGGTATATATATTACATATATTTTCAGAAAAACAAGATTATTATAATCTAATATAATTTTAAATCAAAATTTTATATTCATAAAAAATAAAATAATTCATATTCAAAACAGCTAATCTAAAACAGATAGCTGTTTTATTTTTTGCAACAAACATAAAAGCTTGAAAAATCCTTTAAATTCTGTTAAAATGTAAGCAAAGGAAGTGAAAGTATGCAAGAACAAATAGAAGCAATACTAAAATTTCATATGCCAAGATGGAATGAACTACCAGATATAGACTTATATTTGGATCAAGTTGTAAACTACATAGAAAGATGTTTAGGGGCATATGCAGTAGAAAAAGAAGATAAAGTAATAACAAAAACAATGATAAACAACTATGTAAAACAAGGAGTAATGCCAGCACCAGAAAAAAAGAAATATAATAGAGCGCAAATCGCATATTTGTTGGTAATTTGTATATTAAAACAAGTGTACAGTATAAGTGATATAAAAAAATTAATTGCATTAACAATTCAAAACTACGAAGTGGAAAAAGCGTATAATAGATTTTGTGCAAATTTAGAGGTATCTATAAGACATGTATTTACCAAAAAAGAGTTTCCTAAATGTGATAAAATGACAGAAGAGCAATATTTGTTAAAAAATGTAGTGCAATCTTTTGCAAACAAATTATATGTAGAAATTGAATTTTTAAATAAAAAGAGTGAATAATAAAAAAGTTCTCAATTAGCCGTAAAAGGCAATTTGGGAACTTTTTTGTATGAAAAATCATAAAATAATAAAGAAAGGAAAATCGACATGGAAGATAATATAATAATTGAAGAAATTCAATTTACAGAAGAATTATATCAAAGAAACTTAGAAGAAAATGAGTTTGCTGAAGATGATGCACATGGAATAGGGGAGGATGCAGATGGAAATAGTTAAAATGTTAGTACCAGAAAGCAAATATTCGATAAAGTGTCCACATAGTATGAATCCAGAGTTTATCATAATTCACAATACAGCAAATGATGCATCAGCAATGGCAGAAATATCATATATGATAGGAAATAATAAAAAAGTATCTTTTCACTGTGCAATAGATAACTATAGAATAGTACAGGGAGTGCCATTTGATAGAAATACTTGGAATGCAACTGATGGTGGTAACGGTACAGGAAATAGGAAAGGAATTGCACTTGAAATATGTTATTCAAAATCTGGTGGAGAAAGATTTGAAGAAGCTCAAAAGCTTGCTGCGGAATATACAGCATATTTATTGAAAAAATATAATTGGGGAATTGATAAGGTAAAAAAACATGAAGATTTCTATCCTGCAAAAGGTTGTCCTCATAGGACTCTAAGTGAAGGATGGCAAAACTTTTTAAATTTAGTCCAATCATATATGGTTGACAGACCAATAGATAATAATATAGAAAGTGGGAGTGATGAGCCTGTGAGAACTTATCAAAATGGTAGCACAAGTGAAAATGTTTATGCAGATACAGATTGTACAAAAAAGATAGGCAGCTTGAATCCGAGAGAAAAATGTGATTGCTTTGGAATTTTTAAGGATAGAGCGATGGTTAGATATGTTGTAAGTGGAAGTTCAAATTATAAAATTGGTTTTTGCAAATGGCTTGGGGGAGTAAAATAATTTTATTGCCAAAATGGTTATAGTATGTTAATATAGTTTTGAAGGTGAAAAAAATGTATTACACATATATGTTAAGATGTGCAGATAATTCAATTTACACAGGAATGACAAATGATTTAGAAAAAAGATTAGAAGAACATGTGAGCAAGAGCAAAAATGGAACTAAATATACTAAATCACATGATGTTGTAAAGATGGAAACGGCATGGAAAAGCAAAGAAAAATCATTAGCATGTAAATTAGAATATCAAATAAAACAACTTTCGAAACAACAAAAAGAAAGGTTGATAGAAGGAGAAAAATTATCAACTTTTTTGAAGGGGAAAGTTGATTGTAGGCGATATACAAAAATAAAAAGGCGTCCCAATTAGGACACCTTTTTTTCACTGTACTTTTTTTGCAATTACTAAAAGTTTTGCGTCATCTACCCAGTAATCACAAGTGGATAGAGTTAAAAGCTTATCACCATATTCAGCAGTTACACCGGTATCAAAATAAGAATTTTCTTTGATTTTAGTGACAAATTCATTAAATTCTTCTTCAGAATCAAGTGCAATGTGTGAATAAAAATAGTAATCAGCATTTTGAATTTCATCTAGGGTATAATATGCAATAATTTGAAGTGGATAATATTTGTTTGACGAAATTAAATTTAGACAAAAAAGAAATTATCTGAAAATAGATAATTTCTTTAACATTATGGTCGAGGCGAGGTTGCACCTCAAATGCTATTTTTCTTTATATTTCAATGTTTTCAAAGAACTTTATATTAATGTTGAAATTTTTTGTTGAAAAATTTGTATATTTAATTCAACAAAATTTCATTAAATTCTTATGAATTTTTATTAGTATTTTCTAGTGTTTCATCATTTGAATTAAAATCAATTCCAAAAATGTTATTATCAAACAGATAACTTTCCACATTCTTGTTTTCAGACTTTTCAAATTCAGCATCTACATCAACGTAATATTGCATTGTAACAGTTATATCAACATGACCTAGTATCTTTTTCAATACTGCAGGTGCAATTTTTGCTTCAGCACATCTTGTAGCAAATGTACCACGAAGCATATGTGTATGAACATCAGTCTTTTTTACTAATTTTCCTTTTTTGTTTTCTTCTTCATAGATGCCTATCCCTAATTTCAGAGCAATTCTTTTTAAACTACTATTTATTGAATTTTCAACATACATTGTTTTATCTTCTTTACAAAATAGTAAATGATTTTTATTTGCAATTTTATGTAAAATTTGATATAATTATAATAACCAATAAAATTTCAAATCAGTAGGAGGACATTTATATGTTAGACAAAAAGGTTCTTGCGAATCAGATTTATGGAAATGATGCCGAAGAGGTACTTGCATTCTTGGCAAAGGTTGCTCCAGATAAGCATGAGTTTAGGAATGAAATGACATTTCTGAATTTCATTGCACGCAAACTTCAGCCTATGTTAAAGAAGATGGCGCGAAATGATGAAGAGAAGCAGGAGTTTTGGACAAACAGAGCAATCAGTATGGATATTACAAATCCAATAAACAAGAAGAAGAATGTTCTGTGGTGTATACGCTTAATCTCTGAAAATCTGTAAATCTATAATTATTCGAAAGAAGGCGAACTGAATTGGCGGTGGTGTTACCATCGCCATAATTTTTGGCAAAATAAATAAATTTATATTTAAATTTTATTGTTATTTTTTGACTTTTATTATATAATAATTTTGGATAATATTAAGCTAACATTTAATATACAGATTTGACACTTTCATTTTAAGTTCATGTTATAAATAAAAATCTTAAGTATAACATATATTGATTTATAAATAAAATTTTAAGTAATTCGTGGAGGAATAATGAACAACCAAGAATTTTGGAATAAATTAGAGAGAATAATTAATAATATTAAAGCTTCTTCAAATAATATTGAAGTAATAAAACATGAAATAGATAATATAAATAGCTTGTTAAATACATATCCTGGAATTTTAGATGGCGAAGAAAATAGAAAAAGATATATAGAATTAATGGAATCAACATACATTCTAGATTCTACACCATTTTTAGACAAAAATACAGCAATAAATTATGACCATACAATGACACCTGAAGAAAAAATTAATTATTTAGTTCAAAACCTTAGATTAGTTCTTGAGGAACAAGATAAATTGAAAATATTAACAGGCCATAAAATTGAAGACAGACGAAAGGGACTAAAAAAAGATACGTATAATTTAGAAAAAGACAATTTAAGAGATGATGGACTTGCTATAACTGACTTATTAAGAAGAGTTCATTGGGATAAAAAAATATCGTTTATTGATTGTGATATATCTGACTTATCAGGAATTTTAAAACAACAAAAAAGAACTCATGGATTTTCGATGGTCTCTATTGGAGGGAAAAAATATATTGTAGATTTATCATATAGGCAATTTTTTTCATTAACTAATAATGTAAGCAATCCAAATTTAGAGTATATGGATTTGGGATTATTTATGATTGAAAGTGAAGGACATAGCAAAATTGCAGAACAATTACTGAAATATGGCTGGATTGAAGCTACACCTGAAAATTTATCTATTTATTTAGATGGATTTATAAAAGGTTCTATGGGTAAAGAATTAAATTTAGGCGAAGATGTCCCAATGCCCACCCTAGAACATTATGAAAATTATTTGAGACTTCAGCAACAAAAAATGATAAATATAGAGCAATCCGATAGAGTAAATATACAACCTAAATTAACTAAAAACGGATTTTTAATAGAAAGTACACCGTATATTGCTGATGATTATTCAGAAGAATATTATCAAGATATGAGTGATGAAGAAAGAATTACAAGTATAGTTCAAAAAGAGAGAAGATTTTTGATGAAAAAGTATGATTTATATCAATCTCATCTAGGAGGAGAATGTGAATTCTCTACTATACGAATTATGCTAGACTGTAAATCTAAAGGATTTGATGATGTATCTTTTCTAGTTCCAATGTACTATTTAGATTGGAAGTATAATGATGGACACAATTGTACAATAGCACAACTAAACGGTAAGAGCTATCTTATAGATTGTACATATAGACAATTTTTTCAAAATAGTGATTTTTTAGGTAGAAAAAAAGAAGCATATTGTGGCTTTCATATGTTAAGCGACGAAAAAAAGAAAGCAGTAGCAGAACAATTACTTAAATATGGCTGGATTGAAGCTACACCTGAAAATATAAAAGCTTATATGGATGGATTTGAGATGGCACAAAGAACAAGAAAAACAGGAATAATAAGTTATGAAGACACTGGAATTTCTTCAGATGAATATATAAGGAAATTAGCTGAGCATAAAGATTTTCCTATAAATATATCTGAATCTAACACTGAAAAAGAGCAGATTAATACAGAAGAAATTTCATTACAAGATGCAATAAATGAATTTATAAAGCATGAAGGACAACAATTCGAAGAAGAAAAAGATTTGGGAATTGAATATCAAATTGATGATTATTTAATTGATAATCCAAATATTTCCACAAAAGATTTTGCTAGTTTTATAGATGATTTATTGTTTAGTATTGGAGACAAATTTGCAAGTGACACAGAGATAAAAGATACTAAAACAAGAATTGATGAATTTAATAAGAAAATATATACAATAAAAGCACATCCGCAGTTTCAATTAATTACTTCACGTGATGAAATTGGTGGAAATTTATACGGAAGAGTTTTGGAATTTTTACAAACAGAGCAATACCCAACAGGTAGAGAATATAGACCTTCAATAGATAAAAGATATATAATGAGTGAGAATGATTTGGAAAGCAGAGATTATGATATTAGAAGAAAATGGTTAGAACATCTTACTAATCAATATGATATTCCAGAGCCAATTTCTGCTAATTTTATGGTCGCTAGTGAACAGTTTTATAATAATCCTAATAATACTACTATGACATTAGATTTTGGTCGAACAAACATGAATATTGCTCCATTTATGACTAGGTTTTTGTATAATTTAGGATATAAAGTGAATTTTGATGATGTATTAAAAGGTGGACAAATATGTGCAGAAAAAATTTCTTTGGCAATGAGTAAAGTTCAAAAATCAAAAACAGGAGTACAAATGGGGAAAGAAAGTATTGGAATATATAATGAACCATGTTTTTCATCTGACGTATTAAAAAGAATTAAAGAATATGCTGAAACAATTAAAGGTGTAGAAAAATACTTTAGAAAAACAGTGGGAATGCCTGAAATTAAAAATTATGATGAACAGGGTGTAGAAATTGATGAGTAAATTAAATATATAGTAGTGAAGGAGAAGATGTGCTATGGTAGATGCTGAATATGCAAATGCTTTTTATGAAGTATTAGAAATACTAAAATATATTGATATAAATGATTACGAAAAAATTTCACCAGATTTAATTAAGACATTTCAAACATATGCAAATTGGGATTGGAATTTTGAGTATGATGTTAATAAGACTCTTAATGAACAAAATATTTCTAAAATTACTAAAGCAATAATCGCAAATATATTTAAAGATTATTGGGCTACGCCACATCAAAAAGAAAAGATTGAAGCAAAAGAAAAGTATGAACGAAAAAAACGAGAAATAGAATTGCAAGAAAAGTACAATCTAGATAATTTATTTAGACATAGAACTTCAAATATTGCACAAGAAAAAAATGAAGATATTAATTCAAATACATCGATGGTAAAATTTAAAGAACTAAAATGGTATAAAAAATTATTTGATAAAATTAAAAATTTATTTAGAAAAAACTGAAAAAATACGGAATGAGCCATTTAAAGTTCATTCCGTATTTTCTGTTTAATTTATAACTCCAATTTTCTTAAAATAGTAATAAGAGTCCATACTACCTTTAAAATAAATTTCTTTTTCTAAAATATCTTGTAAATTATTGTATAAAACAATAACTTGTGACAAATCTTTACACTCTCCAGCACTTAATCCATCTTCTAAATAGGTTTCATCAAGTAGTTTTTGAATATTTAGGTTTCTATCCATAATTTTATGGATTTTGTCTTTAATATTTTTGTGATTTTTATTGTGTTTATTTAGATATTTCCTTATATCTTCAATACTTTCATAAAAGTCCTCACTATATTCTTCTATAAATGGTTTTAATCTTTCTTCCATACTTTCCTAATTTATAATTTTTAGTATTGGAGATTATTAAGTTTGGAATATAATAATCTCCACATTTTCTATAATCTATTTTCATATTTATTAAATCCTTTCTACATTTCAAAATTTATTTCATTATCTTTCTTTTCAAAATGATTTGTATCGAGTTGCTTTTCAAAATTAATATACGAATATGTTTCTTTATTAAAATCTCTTATAAGGTCATCCTCGCAAGGATATGAAAATTTATGACATAACCATTTAAGAAACTTTTTTAAGTTATCTTTAAATTTATCAATTACTTTGTTTAATCCTTTATTTTCTTTTTCTAATTCTTTTATTTTTTTCTTATATTTGTGTTCTATGTGATTAATTTTATTTTCATATTCAAATTTTATTTCTTTTTCACTTTTTTGCTTTTCTTCTTGTAATAATTGATAATTTATAATTAAATTTTGCTTTTCATTTTGTATATTTTCTTTTTCTTTTACAAACTCTTCTGCAACATCTATTATTTTAGTTTGTTTAGATAATTCTTTATGCAAAGCTACATTTTCATTGTGAAGTTCTTTTATTAAATTGCTTTGAGGCTTTATAATTTGTTCCTCAATTAATTTATCTCTATTCAAAACAAGTTTTTTTATATCTTGTAGTTCAGGTGTGTTTGGCAATTCTAAAGTTGTAGTTTTTAAGATTTCTTTTGTTTTAGCATAATTAGTTACTTTCTTAAACTCTTCAACAGATAAATTCTTTCTATTTGTTTCTTCAACATACAAGCCTCTCTCTAAATCAAATCCTTTGCTTTTAACATATTTAAAATACGAATCTTGTAATTTTCTATAACTATCTCTACCTTTCCAAAAATCTCTTGCACAAATTTTTTCTATTGGCTTGCCATCTTTATCTTTTGTATGAACTACTGGAACAAACATTAAATGTAAATGTGGTGCTCCTTCATCTAAATGAACTACAGCAGATATAATATTTTTTTCTCCTAAATTTTTATAATTACAAATAAATTTATAGCATTCGTCAAAGTATCTTTTTGTTTCTTGCTCTCCAATTTTATTAAAAAATTCCTGGTCAGAAGTGAATATCATTTGGCACATTATAATACTATTTTCTCTTAAATGACCTGCCAAATTTTGTTCTTTTCTTAATTTATCAAATTCTTTTGTATAAGTGTAATTGTTTTTCTTTATATAATAATTTAAATGTGTTCTAGTTGGATCAATATCTTTATTTGTATGATATTTTGCTTTTCTATCATTGTGGGTGCATTTACCATTTATCTCAGCTCGTGTTAATTTTTCGTTTCTTACTATGGCATAACTCATAGCTCTAAAGTCCTTTCTTGCACAAAAACAAATTTATTTGTCTAACACACTAGACAAACAAGTTTGTCTGTGTGCCCTACGGGGTTATACCGTATCAGTTGGCATATCAAAGTTTGCATATAAGAAATCAAGTGAGCCAGAAGGATAATCTCCTTCGTTTGGGTTAATGGTATCAGTTCTTTTTATCATCTTATTTATATTGATATTTCCTAAATTATTATATAAGCAAATCATCAAATAATTTTTAGCATTTTGTATATTAGGTATATTTTTTAATATATCTAATAATTGAACTAGATTATCTTTAATTATCATTTTTAATTTATCTAAAATCTTAAAATGATTAACTGTTATGTTTACAACTTTTAAATTTTCTTTATAATAAAGAGTATCAATTACATCTTCTAAAATTAAAATTTCATCTTTTGTAAATTCATTTAATTTACACTTTTCTTTTATCAATAAAAGTTCATCATCGCTTTTAGGATTGATAGAATAAGTATTGATTATATTAGGTTTGATATTATTAGTATTGATTCCTTGTAAAATTTCCAGTTCTTGAACTGTAGATTTTACATCTCTAGAACTGTAATTTTTACGGTTCTGTAACTGTACATTTTCCTGTTCTGTAATTTCTTCATGTTGTATTTTTCCAACATATATTAAGTTAGGCTTTCCTAAGCCTTGTCTTTTCTCAAATATTAATCTCGCTTCAGCTAGTTGTTTAAATGCTTTAATAACTGTCTTTTCTGATAATCCTAATTTATTTTGAACTTCTTGCCTTGTAAAAATAAGATAAATATTATTTTCACTATCTATCCAATTATTCTTTTGTGAAAGTGTTAATCTATCAATTATAAAAGCATAAAGTATTTTACTATCTGAATTTAGTATATCTTTATATAATGAATTATCAAATAACTCTTGTGGTATTTGATAATATCTATTTTCTAGTGTTTCGTTTGATTTGTATGGGATAAAATCCATAGATAAGTTCTCCTTTCAATTTGCTTTGAAGAACTTTGAAATATTGAAATAATTTAAAGCAAAATTGCTTTGTTGAAATTTGTTGAAATCAAAAATTTTTTTTGTTGAAATGTTTTGTTGAAGAAAATAACCAAATCTTATAACATTTTTAGGAACTCAAAAAAATTATGCTATTCTCAAATTTCTTTGAAAAATAGCATAATTCATAACTTTTGAATTTTTATAAATTCTCTTAAATTCCCTTGAAAAAGGGTAAAATATGGTCGAGGCGACAGGGATCGAACCTGCGACCTCATGGTCCCAAACCACGCGCGCTACCAACTGCGCTACGC
>CAKOTX010000013.1 GCA_934120315.1 uncultured Clostridia bacterium | reverse complement strand
TTCCGGTAGCTTCTATTCCATTTTCTTTACATACTTTTATTATTTCTTCTATTTCTTCTGCTGACCTCATAAACACAGTTCCGGTAGCTTCTATTCCATTTTCTTTACATACTTTTATTATTTCTTCTATTTCTTGAGGAGTTCTTCTTGAAATCGCAGCACTTAGCACATTATTCTTTGTTAATTCTGGACATCTTTCTTCTATTTCTTGAATTCTTTCTACTGGTACTCTTAAAATTGATGTTATTTGTTCTATATATTTTTTTCCATATCTATTTTCATCTGATACATATTTGTATGTTTCTTTTAATTGCTTAGGTTCTGTACTTAAAATATGTAAACATGTTTCTACATCATTCATATGAATTCTTTGTTCATTTAAAAATCTCCAATTTTCTTTTATTGCCCCTACATTTAAATACAATATACTTGGACACTTCTCTATATTATTAGAAGTTATTTTTAATGTATCTTTCAAATAGTCTAACACATAGCAAATGCTAGTATAATCTGCTTTTTCAATTACATTTTCATTATTTTTTATTATTTTTTTACTATCTAAACCATACTTATCACATATTTCTTTCAATTGTTCTCTATTAACCATCTATTTTTCCTCTTTTCCAAACTCAATATATCTAAATAATTTTTTCTAATATACTCATATCATTTTCTATTATTTCAATATAATTATCTCCTAGTTCTTCTTTTAATTTCAAGATTTTCTCTTCAAACTTCTTTGGAAAATTCATAAATAGTTCTGGATACATTTCAAGCATTCCTTCAGCATCTTCAAATTTTAATTCTTTTAAGAATTTAATATTTTTCTCTACAATATCAATATTTTCGTTTATTATATCTTCTATTTCATCCCCAAATACTTCTTTCATCTTATTTATATCTATATTTAAACTCATTTTTCAGTACCTCTCTTTAATAAATTAATTATCTTCCGCTAACTTTACTTTCTTTTATCTTTATTTGCTCATCTAAGTTTTGACCATCCTGAATCGCTTCGTGAATTTCTTCTATCAATTGTTGTTTTTGTGAAAACTCTTTTACCTTCTTTTTATATTGTGTTCTTGAAAGACAAAAAATAGAGTTAAATTTTCCATTTTTTATAATTGTTTCTCCCTTGCTTTCCACAAACGCTTGTCTTTCTCGTACTTCTTCTAATGTTAAGCTTAAAATTGCCGCATTACTTTTTACTTTATCTAAAACTCCTATGCTTTGCAAATATGGTAATACTTCTTGAAGATTTTTCAAATTTTTAGATACTATTAATGTTGTCAAATATTCTTCTCCATAATTTTCTCTAATAAATTCAATATTTTCTTTTAATTGCTTAGCATTTCTTTGAAATATGCTTCCTGTAATTTTTATTGCATTTTTTTGACATATTTGTACTATTTCTTCTGTCTCTTGAGCTGTTTTTAAAAACACACTTCCAGTTATTTTTATCTCATTTGCTTTACATACTTTAACTATATCATCTATTTCCTTGGCCGTTCTCTTAAATACACTTCCGGTAGCTTCTATTCCATTTTCTTTACATATTTTTATTATTTCTTCTATTTCATGGGCTGTTCTTTTAAACACACTTCCGGTAACTTCTATTCCATTTTCTTTACATACTTTTATTATTTCTTCAACCTCTTTAGCCGGTCTATAAAATACATTTCCTTTTATTGCTACCCCATTTGCTTTACATATTTTTATTATTTCTTCTATTTCTTTAGCTGTTTTTAAAAATATACTTCCAGTTATTTCTACTCCATTTGCTTGACACACCTGAACTATTTTCTTTATTTCTTGTGGTGATTTTCTAAATACATTTCCAACAAGCTTTATTTTATTTTCTTTACATGTTTTTATTATCTCTTCAACTTCTTGTGAAGATCTGCTGAATACTGAGTCTGTTACTTCTACTCCATTTGTTCTACAAACTTTAATTATTTTTTCGATTTCTTTTGGCGTTTTATTAAATACACTTCCGGTGATTTCTATTTCGTTTGCTTGGCATACTTTTATTATTTTTTCTATTTCTCTTGCTGTTTTTTGAAACAATCTTCCTATAATTTCTATTTTACACTTTTTACACAATTGTACTATTTCTTCGATTTCTTCGGCATTCCTATAAAATACACTTCCAATGATTTTTACTTCATTTTCCTTGCATACTTTTATTATCTTTTCTACTTCTTGTGCTGACTTTCCAAAAACAGTTGCTGTAATTTCTACTTTATTTTCTCGACACACTTTAATTATTTTTTCTATTTCTCGTGCCGATTTTACAAATACACTTCCTGTGACTTCTATTCCATTTGCTTTGCATACTTTAATTATTTTTTCTACATCTTGTGCTGATTGCAAAAACACATTTCCTACAACTTCTATTCCATTTTTCTTGCATACTCTAACTATTTTTTCTATTTCTTCAATGTCCTTTTGTGACTTTGATGCACTCAATATATTTTCTTTTGTTAATTCAGGGCATCTTTCTTCTATTTCTTTAATCCTAGTTACTGGCACACTTAAAATTGAAGTTACTTGTTCTATATATTTAATACCATACCTGTTTTCATCTGATATATATTCATACGTTTCTTTTAATTGTTCTGGCTCTGTACTTAAAATATGTAAACATGTTTCTACATTATACATATGTATTCCATTTCCATTTAGAAAACTCCAATTTTCTTTTATTGCTTCTACATTCAAATACAATATGCTTGGACATTTCTCTATATTACTTGGAAATATTTTCAAAGTGCCTATTAAATAATCCAACACATAGCAAATATCAGCATAATTAGCTTTCTTTATTATATTTTCATTATTTTTTATTAATCTCTTACTATCTAGTCCATATTTATTACATATCTCTTCAAATTGTTCTTTATTAACCATTACTTTCCTCTTTTTATTAATTACTCATATTTTTTAATATTTCTCTTTTCTTTTCATTTTCGTCTAAATAGTATTTCAAAATAATTCTTAATCTTTCATTTGAAAAATTTTCTAACATTTCTTGATTATTTTTTAAATTTTCCATAAACTTTTTCTTTTGATATTCATTATCAAATTCATCACTACCTACTTTTATATTATTTTTAAATTGATTGTCTAGATCTGCAGCAACTTTTTCAGTTACTTTATTTTCTAATGCATACTTATTTCTTTTAAAAAGCTGTCTTATTTTTATAAAAATTTTATAGAAAAATCCATTTTTTTGTTTGATTGGTAATTTATTACTCATCATTTTATTCACTCCTCTTTTGTTTCTACTAACTCATCTATAACTATCTGTCTGTTAGAATCTAATTTGTATTTTGGTAACTCTGGTAATTTCGCCAAAGATTCATATCCAAACATTTTTAAAAATTCTGGTGTTGTTTTATAAGTTGTCGGCTTTCCTGGCAAGTCCGCTTTTCCTGCATCTTCAATTAACCCGTAATCTAATAATTTATATATTGTTCCATCACTATTCACACCTCTTATAGCTTCAATCTCTGCTCTTGTTGCTCTTGGATTATATGCAATAATAGCAAGTGTTTCTAATGCTGCTGTTGACAAACTTGGCTTTGTTCTTTTATCTAATATCGGATAAATGTACTCGTAATATTCTTTTTTACTACACATTTGATATCCATTTTCAACTTTTATTATGTCTATCCCTCTTGACTTATAATCTTCTTGCATACTTCTTATAATCTCTTCTATTTGATTTTTATCTATTTCTAATACCAAAACTAATTCTTCTTCTGTTACAATTCTTCCAGCAGAAAATAGTATTGCTTCTATAATTAATTTTATTTTTTGTATTTCCATATTTTTTCTCTCTTTTTTCATAATTTTAACATTTCTATTTTCTCATGTTTTCCGCATTATGTCAAGGTTTTTGGACAATTTTATGTTTTCTTATTTACTTTTATTTCGTTTTATGATAAGATTAGAAAAAGTTTATAAGGAGTGTTCAAAATGTCAGAAGAAAAAGATAATAAAAAAGAAATTGAAGTTATTAATGGAGATGGTTCTAACTTAGATATTTCTCCTGTTTATGAGCATATTAATGCTGCAAAACCAAAAAGCAAAGATAAAAACCCTAAAAATATTATTATTCCTGATGAGAAAAAGATAGAAAAAAAGTAAGCAATCAAGCTTGATTGCTTACTTTTTCGGTTCTTCGTCATTTCATACAACTCGAATTTATTTTAAATGTATTTCTAGTTCATTTACACCTTAATTACTTATCTAATTGATCTTCATTTTCCTTTTCTTCTTTTTGTTTTACAATATAAACTCCCACAGCATCTTTGCCTTCTTTTTTTAGCTTAGCTACTAATTTTTCTGCTTCTTCTTTTGAAGAGCAGTTAGAATAAAATCTGTTTCCATTAAAATCATACATTTCTATACATTCTTGTTGTTCATATCCTAAATCCTTATATTCTCCACCTATCAAAGAGGCTTTATATCCTCTATGAACATTCATAATTAATCCAGTATGAATAACCCTAACCCCATCAATTTTCTCTTTGTTTATTTGTAACAGCAACCATATAATTTCCTCCTCAAAACAAAAAATCTTAGGATTAACTCCTAAGATTAATATGGTGGACAGGGATGGATTCGAACCATCGTACTCATATGAGAACAGATTTCTTACCACTATAGTTTTCACTACCCTTACGGTTTGTAGTCTGGACTTTCTCTTCATCTTTTCAGATGCCAGGTATAAAGTCTCTACACTCGAAATTTCTTTCTAGCTCGGGATTATCATCAGCACATAAGTCTGTTAAGACTTCCCCGAATTAGCCTAGTTTTCATCATGCAATTTCTTGCATGAGCTGCAATTTCTGCTTTTATAAAGCAAAGCATACAGTCTGCCGCCTTTAGCCACTCGGCCACCTGTCCAAATTTATTACATTGCTGTAATAAAAATGGTGCTCCCACTAGGACTTGAACCTAGGACCCACCGGTTATGAGCCGGTTGCTCTGACCAACTGAGCTATGGGAGCATATTCCATTGCTTAACGCAAGATATAGTATACTTCATTTAATTTTAATTGTCAATAGATTTTTGAAATTTTTTCATATTTTTTAAAATTCTTTTCAAACATGCTAAATATCAACCTTTTAAAAGACAAAACATTCATATTATTTTACTAATTTGAATGTTTTATCCTTTCTTTTAACAACTAAAAAACTTATTCTTGATCTTTATTTTTTCCAAAAGAAGCATTTCTAAATAAAAAGTTCTTAAAGTTAGACCAAGATAATTTTTCGAAAATAAAATCATTTAATTCATCTTCAATTTTTTGTTGATGTGGTGTAAGTTTAAAATTAAAATCATAAAATAATACTGATTTTAATTTATCCCAAGTACCTTGTTTAGCTGGTAAATTTGTTCCAACATTAGCTATTGTATTTGGTTGTTCATTATATTGAATTCCTCCAAACACTCCATCAACTGTTGCCTTATTTTCTATATTCTCTGTTCCTATTCCTCCAATTGTAGTTGCTTGATCTGCTGGTGTATCTAGTTTTACTCCTCCAAATACTCCTGGAATCCCTTCTATATCTTCTATATTCGCCATAATTATTCCTCCTTTGTGTTTTTATATTCACTTCATTATACTTATATAATAAATTACAAAATTTATCAAGTTTTTTAATTTACATTTATATTAAATTTATGTTACAAGAATATTACATTTTACGCATTAACATGTTCCACATCTGCACTTTTTATTTTTACTGATTTCAATGTGTTTTCCAAATTTTCATCAGTCTCATATTTAACCAAAATATAATTTTGAGTATGTCCTTTAAAATATTTTTTGTCTTCTTCAACTACCTGATCTTCAAACAAAACTTCAACTTCTTTTCCTACAAGCTTTTCATTATATCGTTTTTGATTTTCATTAGATAATTCAATCAATTTTCTACTTCTTTTTTCTTTTACATTTCCATCAACTTGATTTGGCATAACTGCTGCTCTTGTTCCTTTTCGTGGTGAATATTGAAATACATGCATTTTGTATAATTTAATTTTTTTTAAAAATTCATATGTCTTTTCAAACTCTTCTTCAGTTTCACCTGGAAATCCTACAATAATATCTGTTGTTAAAATAACATCATCATAATATCTTCTTAATCTTTCAACAATTTCTTTTATTTCCGCCGTGTTATACTTTCTATTCATTCTCTTTAATGTGTCATCACATCCACTTTGTAAAGACAAATGAAAATGGTGGCACATCTTTTCTAGTTTGATTAATCTTTGCATAAATTCTTCTGTTATTATTTTAGGTTCTAGAGAACCAAGCCTTATTCTATGTATTCCGTCAATTTCATTAATTTTTTCTAGCAATTCTATTAATCCATTTTCATTTTCAAAATCTCTTCCATATGAAGCTACATGAATCCCTGTTATTACAACTTCTTTTATACCTTTTTGAGCAATTTGAGTAATTTCTTGGATAATGCTATCCATTTTTCTACTTCTTACTCTTCCTCTTGCATATGGAATTATACAATAAGAACAAAATTGATTGCATCCATCTTGAACCTTAATAACTGCTCTTGTTTTTTCGGTATATGTAATTTGTCCCATATCTTCAAATTCTTTTTTAGAAGCTATGTCTTCAATTTCTATTATTTTATTATCTTTATTAGAAATAAATTCTTCAACATATTTCACAATATTTGCTTTTTCTTCATTTCCTAATACAATATCTATTTCAGGCATTTTTTGCAAATCATCTTTTGCTACTTGTGCATAACATCCAACAGCTGCAATTATTGCATCTTGATTTTTTTCTTTTACTTTTCTTAATATCTGTCTTGATTTTCTATCAGACATATTTGTTACTGTACATGTATTAACTACACAAATATCAGAAACATCATCATTTACATCTACTATTTCATATCCAGCTTCTTTAAATTTTTGTGCCATTGCATTTGTTTCATATTGATTAACTTTGCATCCTAATGTATAAAAACTTACCTTTTTCATTTACTACCTCTTCTTTATATAAGTGTTGCTCCAATTATTCCTGCATCATTTTTGTGTTTCGCAAGTTTTATTATTATATCACATTTCTTATTGAATAGCAAATTTCCATTTAGCAAAGCATTTTTTAATGGATAATACAAAATATCTTCATATTCTGCAAAACTTCCACCTATACATATTGCTTCTGGTTCAAATATATTAATAATATTAGAAATGCCTATACTCAAATCTTCTATATAATTATTTATCATATATTTTAATGTAACATTTTCCGGATTTTTGCGTATAAAATCTCTAATACATTCTCCATCTAAAGATTCCAAATTGAATTCTTTTTTTACTCTTTCTTTAAATCTTTTTAGACTCGCATATACTTCAAAACATCCTCTTTTTCCGCAATTACACTCCAATCCATTTTTTTGAATTATTGTATGACTAAATTCAAATCCTGGAACGTCTTTTGGTTCTAATAGTTTCCCATTAAATATAACAGCACTTCCTACACCTGTACCTATACATAAAAACACACTATTATCATACCCTTGTAGTTCTCCATATTTTTGCTCTGCAAGACCTGCACATTTTCCATCATTTTTTAGTTTTACTTTTACAGTATAACCTTCACTTTTTAATTTTTCTTCCAAAATTTTGCCTAAACCATAATCTTCTATTCCAAGATTAACAGCTTTTATAATTTTAGTATCTGAAACAGTTCCAGGAACCGCAATTCCAATCTGATTAATACTATATTTTTGTAACATTTTAGTAACATTTTCTATTAAATATTTTTCAATTTTTTCTTCAATATTACTCTTGTCTTTTATAAATGTTTCTATTTTGTCAATTATTTGGCCTTTTTCATTTACTACCCCTATGCCAATATGACTTCCACCTATGTCAACACCTATTTTCATTTTTTCACCTTCTCACTATTTTAGAATATAATTTGATATTATTATTTGAATTCCTATAGCCACCATATTACTAACACAAAGAAAAAATCCAATAGGAACTTCACTTAATTTTATTTGTTTATTTCCAGACTTTTTCTGTCTAATTTTCAAAATTATTAAATCTATTAATATTGTTAATATCGTTATCCATACAGTATAGAAAAGTATTCTAACATCCCAACACATCAACATTATATTTAATAAAATTAATGTATCTATTGTATAACTATCTTTGGCACGTTTCTTTAGCAAGAACATATCTAATGTCATCAATATTATATGTATCATCAAATATATAGCATATTTGTATATTACAGCACTATTTATTACACACATATATATCATATATATTAAAGCTACAATTGTACCAAAAGATAATACTTTTTTCTCTATTTTAATATTTTCTTTATCTATTCCAGCAATTATTATTAATGTTGAAAAATATAAAATTGTAATAAAATATCTAATAATAGAAGAAATACTCAAACTGTATACATCTAATTTTAAGATATATGCAATCAATATGAATATTGCTCCTATAAAAATTGAATATAATATTTCTAAAACTTTTGAATTGTTTTCTTCATTCATATCTCCAAAATAATGTTTTTTCAACACATCCATATTTCTAGGAAGTCTGTATATAGCCAATTTATAAAATTTGCCAACAAACACTCCTAGCAAAAATAACACTGCATAAAATAATATATTCATATTTGTTTTTCCTTTCTTTTGTTTAATACATTACAGGCATATACAATACTGTATATGCCTGTTGTTTTTATTTATTCTCTTACTTCATTAGTTGTATTTGTTGTTATATTTTGTTGACTTGCATCTGAAACTTTTCCTGTTCCACCAAATAACATTGCAAATGATACACCTATTAATGCTGATAAAATAACTATTGCTAATACTAAAGATAATACTGTTACTCCTTTTTGATTTTTCATAATAATCATCCTTTCAATATACATTTAACCATTTTATTTTCTTATATTTTATAATTTTTTATAAAAAAGTCAATAGTTTTTTTACAAATGTAATTCAATTGTAATATTTTTGTAATATTATCTTTTTATTTGGAGATACTAACATTAGTAAAAGGAGGCTATTTTATGAAACCATTAGATTCAAAAAAAGATTATCAAGATTACGTAGATAAAAAATCACCAAATTCTCCAATCTTAAAAAATTGTTTTAATGCTTTTTGGGTTGGAGGCCTTATTTGTTCAATTGGACAAATTATTATGGACATTTGTAAATATAAAGGTCTTTCACAAGAACTTTCTGGTACAGTAGTTTCAATTATTTTAATTGCAATTAGCGCATTTTTGACTGGTTTAAACATTTTTAATAAAATAGGAAAATTTGCTGGTGCTGGTTCTTTAGTTCCAATTACAGGTTTTGCAAATTCTATTGTTTCTCCTGCTATGGAATATAAATCAGAAGGATATGTTATGGGTGTTGGAGGAAAAATGTTCACTGTTGCAGGTCCTGTACTTGTTTTTGGAATTTCAGCTTCTATAATTGTTGGACTTGTATATTTAATTTTTAACACTCAATCAATTACTTTAGTTTAATTAAAGAAAGGATTTTTATTATGCAAAAATTAGGAAAA
The DNA here is from genome assembly GCA_934120315.1 of uncultured Clostridia bacterium. Classification (GTDB taxonomy): domain Bacteria; phylum Bacillota; class Clostridia; order TANB77; family CAG-508; genus CAG-269. The sequence continues at coordinate 19,552 of CAKOTX010000013.1, read as the reverse complement.
CAAACTATAAAATTTGATACCCCACCTGTTATTACAGAAGTTGCCTCAATTGTAGGCCCAAAAGAAGCAAATGGTCCTCTTGCAAAATATTTTGATCAATGCTTAGAAGATGAATTTTGGGGTGAGAAAACTTGGGAAAAATCAGAAAGTAAAATTATAAAAGAAACTGTTAATATGGCAATCTCTAAATCTGGAGTTTCTTCTACTGATATTGAATATTGCTTTGCTGGAGATTTGTTGAACCAGTGCATTTCTTCTAGTTTTGGTCTTAGAGAACTTAACATACCATTTTTAGGAATTTTTGGAGCCTGCTCTACTTTCGTAGAAGGTCTTAGCTTAGGTGCTATTTTAACTGAAGCTTGTGCAAAACATGTTATCTGTGCCGCTTCTAGTCACTTTTGTAGTGCTGAAAAGCAATTTAGATTTCCTCTTGAATTAGGTAATCAACGTCCACCAACTTCTCAGTGGACAGTTACTGGTGCTGGTTCTGCCATTCTCTCTCAAACCGGTTCTGGACCTTTTATTACTCATATCACCTCTGGCAAAATAGTTGACATGGGAATTAAAGATGCAAATAATATGGGAGCTGCCATGGCACCTGCTGCACTTGATACATTAATTTGTCATTTTAAAGATACTGGACGTGCTCCATCTTATTATGATGCAATTATTACTGGAGATTTAGGTCATATCGGAAAAGAAATTTTAACTGAACTCGCTATGGATAAAGGTTATAATATAAAATCAAATTACAATGACTGCGGTGTTTTAATATTTGATAAAGAAAAACAAGATACCCATTCTGGCGGTAGTGGCTGCGGATGTTGTGCTACTGTATTTTCAGGTTATTTCTTTAAACAATTAAAAGATAAAAAAATAAAAAGATTACTACTAATTGCAACAGGTGCGCTTACTAACTCTACTTCTTCTCAACAAGGAGAAAGTATACCTGGTATCGCTCATGCAATCAGTATCGAAATGTAGGAGGTGTGTTTATGGATTGGTTACAAAGTATTTCATGGATTGGATTATTAAAATGTTTTGTTACAGGTGGATTAATCTGTGTTATTGGTCAGATTTTAATCGATAAAACAAAACTTACTCCTGCAAGAATTCTAGTAATTTTTGTTACTACTGGTACTATTTTAGGTGGTCTAGGAATTTATCAATATCTTGTTGACTTTGCTGGTGCAGGTGCAACAGTTCCTTTAACTGGCTTTGGTTATAATCTTGCTAAAGGGACTATTAAAGCTGTAAAAGAAACTGGAATTATCGGAGCATTCACTGGTGGTGTCACTGCTTCTGCTGGCGGTATTGCTGCTGCTATTTTCTTTGGTTATATCGCTTCATTAATTTCTAAACCTAAAATGAAAAAAGAATAACTGTAAAAAGATTTTTCTTTTTACAGTTATTTTTACATTTTTAACTGTTTTCTTTAATTATTCTATAAATATGATACCAACTATATGCATTAATAATATTAGAGCCTATAACATCTTTATTATATTGACAATCAAATTTGATTACTTTTACTTTTGAAGAAATATTTCGTATATTTCTTGGGCTATCTTCTATCATTATATCCACATTATTTTCAAGGCATTTTTCTAATTTTTCACTATCTTTCGCAAAAATCAATTTATCATATTCTATCTCATATTTTTCAAGCCATCCTCTCGTTAACTCTTGCATCTTTCCATAATATTCAGGTGGCATTCCAGATTCATCTCTAGCTGTTATAATATATATATTATTTCCTTCTTCTCTTAATTTACTTATTATTTCTTTTGCAAATCTCCTTGCTGGGCTCTGAGTTACATATTCTACTAAATATTTATTCCAAAACTTATCTGCTTGTTCTGATGTCCAACCAAATGCTTCTACCTCCCAATATTTGCTTAAATCCATCGTTATTGGCCAGTTTTGTTCTATACACATTTTAGTTCCAAAATCTATTGTTGCTCTTTCTAAATCTGTTAAAACTCCATCTATATCTATTCCTATGTTCATTTTATACCATCCTTCTCATCTTTCTTGCATAATAAGAAAAGTCCCTATTTTGATTTATTCAAAATAAAGACCTCCTCTCTTATATTTTATTTATGCTTTTTTTGCTACTTCAGCGATTTCTGCAAATGTTTTTGGATCACTTACAGCAACTTCTGCTAACATTTTTCTGTTGATTGTAACATTAGCTTTCTTTAATCCAGAGATTAATTTGCTATATGTTAATCCGTTCATTCTTGCTGCTGCATTAATTCTTGCTATCCATAATTTTCTAAAATTGCTCTTTTTATCTTTTCTTCCAACATAAGCATATGATAAAGATTTTAATACTGCTTGATTAGCATTTCTAAATCTATAGTGTTTTGCACCATAATATCCTTTTGCTTGTTTTAATACTTTTTTATGTCTTGCTCTTGTTGTCATTGCTGATTTTACTCTTGCCATTTATTTTCCCTCCCTAACTACTTTTAGTTACCATATGGTAATAATTTTTTTATTGTGTTTTCACATGTCTTATCTGCATAAGCTCCTGGGCGTCTGCTTGATAATTTTTGTCTTTTTGTCTTATTTGCTAATAAGTGTCTTCTATTAGCTGTTGTTCTTTTTACTTTTCCTGTTGCTGTTAAAGAATATCTTTTCTTTGCAGCTTTGTTTGTTTTTAATTTTGGCATAGCGTTTTCGCTCCTTTCAATTGTTTTTATATATTATTAAGCTTTTTTAGCTAGTATAATAAACATGTTTTTACCTTCTAGTTTTGGTTTCTTTTCTACTACTGATATATCTTCTAATTCAGATATAAATTGATTTAGCACTTCTTCTCCCATTTTTACGTTGTTTAATTCTCTTCCTCTAAATCTTACAGTAATCTTTACTTTGTTACCATCTTCTAGAAATTTTCTTGCATTTTTTGCTTTAAATCCAAAGTCATGTTCTTCAATATTTGGAGTAATTCTTAATTCCTTTGTTTCTTGAACTTTTTGTTTCTTTTTAGCTTCTTTTTCTTTTTTAGATTGTTCAAATTTGTATTTTCCATAATTCATTATTTTACATACTGGTATTTGTGAATTTGGTGATACTAATACTAAATCTAATTTTTTCTCTCCAGCTAAATCTAAAGCTCTTGCAAGTGGAACCATTCCTAATTTTTCTCCAGTTTCACTAATTAATTGAACTTCTTTGGCTCTTATTTGACCATTAATAGGTAATTCTTGTTTTATATAAAACACCTCCTAATTTTTCGTCACTTTTTTGCATAAAAAAATTGACTCTGTTACAAGTCAATTCCACACAAATATAGATATATCAATAATATAAATCTAAATTTTTCTAACCTTTTTCCACTAAGATAAGGTGAGAAGTGGATAACTTCTTCTTGTAACGAATATTATTATACAATGTTTGGCTATTTTTGTCAATAGCTTTGAAAAAAATATTTTTTACTTTTTTTATATTTTCCCTTGAATTTATTTCCGTTTTGTTATAGTATATAGGAAATAATGTCTTTTACATAGGAGGATAAAAAATGCCAACAAAAACTAAAGAAATAAATGAAGAAAATAAAAAGAAGGCAACAAAATCAAAAGCTACAACAAAAACGCCAACAAAAGCAGTGTCAAAAAAGAAAAATGATGCAAAAACAGTAAAAAAAGTAACAACAAGTGCAAAAGCAAAAACAACAAAAACTTCAAAATCAAAAGTTACTACAAAGAAAACTGTTGTTGCAAAAAAAACAACTAAAAAAACTAATTTAAAAACTAAAACAGCTCAAAGTAAAAAAATTGCAGAAGTTGTAGAATATTATGATTTACCATATAGATATAATGAAACAATTGTAAAAATACTTTATCAAACACCTGATACCCTATTTGTATATTGGGACATTGCAGATTCTGATAGAGAAAATTATATCAAACAATATGGTGAAAATTTCTTCAATATTACAAGACCTGTTTTGATCATACACAATGATACTATGAATTATAGTTTTGAAATTCCAATAAATGATTTTGCAAATAGTTGGTATCTTCATGTAAATGATAGTAAATGTGATTATAGGGTTGAACTTGGTAGACGCCCTAACTATTATAATGAAGAAGCAACAAAAGAAATTCAAGAAAAAATTCATACAGATTATATACATGTTTCTAGCTCAAACGAAATAGAATCTCCAAATGATCATGTATTATTTAATACAAACGAAAATAATACTATAAAAATAAGAAATGTAAAAAATCATAACGAAAAATCTATTTCATTATTTGATATAATAAAACGTTTACCATCAATGAAACGTGTTCAAAACATTCCTTACATAAGTGAAGATTTATTAAAAGAAATGTATGTTGGAATTTATCAAAACGAAGATATTTCATTATTTGATAGAATTACTAACAATCCTTCTTCTGGAGGTAATCCTTCATCAGGAAGTATGTCATCAAGATTTTTTTAAACAATAAATGTCGTAGGAATTACCCTACGACATTCTTTAGCAAAAAATAAAATTATAAGGAGAAATAAAATGCAAAAAAAAGGATATGTAAGTTTTGTATTACATGCACATCTTCCATTTATCCATCATCCAGAAAGTGATGATTATTTGGAAGAATCATGGTTATATGAAGCAATTTCAGAAACATATATACCATTATTACAAAGTTATCAAAAATTAGTTGATGAAGGTGTTAATTTTAGAATTACAATGTCTATAACCCCTACTCTACTTTCAATGTTTGATAACAAATTATTACAACAAAAATATATTCATTATTTGGAAAAATTAATAGAACTTTCAGGAAAAGAAATCGAAAGAACTAAAGATAATGAAAGAGTTAATAGACTTTCTCATTATTATTATGATAGATATTCAAATGACTTACATCTTTTTAGAGATGTGTGGAAATGTAATATTATAGAACAATTTAAACATTTTCAAGATATTGGAGTACTAGAAATTATCACTTGTGGTGCAACACATGGATACTTCCCTATTTTATATGTTAATGAAGAAGCCATTAGAGCACAAATTGCTGTTGGGGTTCAAACATATGAAAGATTTTTTGGAAGAAAACCTCGTGGTATTTGGTTACCTGAATGTGGATATGTTCCAGAAGCTGATAAATATTTAAAAGAATTTGGCATTGAATATGCTATTGTAGAATCTCATGGAATTTTATATGCAGACCCTACTCCTATCTATGGAACTTGTGCACCTATTGTCTCACCTGGCGGATTAGTTTGTTTTGGACGTGATATGAAATCATCTCAACAAGTTTGGAGCTCAATAGATGGATATCCTGGAGATTACAATTACAGAGAATTTTATAGAGATATTGGTTATGAAGCTGATTATGATTATATTAAACCTTATATCGCTCATAATGGAGTTCGTGTTCATACAGGTATAAAATATCATAGAATTACTGGAAAGACTGAACAAAAAGATTATTATGATGTACAATGGGCTCATGATTCTGCTGAAAGACAAGCTGGACATTTTATGAATTCTCGTACTGAACAAATTGAAAATGTTGCTGGATACATGGACAAGCCACCTATTATCTTATGCCCTTATGATGCTGAATTATATGGACATTGGTGGTATGAAGGTCCTTATTGGTTATATATTTTATTTAAGAAGATTTATTATGATGATTGTAATTTCGAGTTAATTACACCTTCTGAATATATAGATAAATACCCAGAAATTCAAGTTAGTACACCATGTCGTTCAAGTTGGGGTGCAAATGGTTATAGTGGTGTTTGGTTAAACCCTACTAATGACTATGTTCATCGTCACTTACATAAAGCAGCAGAAAGAATGATTGAACTTGCAACAACTTATCCTAATTATAAAGATGGAATTGTTAAAGAAGCTCTTAATCAAGCTGCAAGAGAATTGCTTTTAGCACAAACAAGTTGCTGGCTATTTATTATTACAAATGGTACAATGGTTGATTATGCAAAAAAACGTATTAAAGATCACATCGGACGTTTTACTAAATTATATTATGAGATTAAAGACAATAAAATTGATAAAGCATTTTTAAAAGATATTCAATTAAAGGATTGTATTTTCCCTGATATTGATTATAATATTTATCATAAATTATAAAAGCTAAAGAAACAGGAGATAATAATATTACCTCCTGTTTCTTTTAGTTATTTTTCTTTATTATTTCTAATCTGTTTCAAAAAATCTTCATCTACATCCACATAAACCGTATAACTTAATGGCTCCAAGAAGTTCATTCCATCATCTGCCGCAATTGTTATAATAGGAATACACAAAACATAAACCACTGCCAATACAATTTTCAAAATAATCGGCATTTCAATAACAAATATTCCTACAATTGCAAATACACAAGCAAATGCATTAGTAATAGCCATTGTAGTTTGCTTTTTCATTCTCTTACTGCAAACATCTTCGATAAACTCAGGTGCAACAGATAAAATCACTCCAAGTGCGGTAGCAAATGCAATAATCAAAATATAATACACAGATTTCAAAACGAACAATGAAAGAACTGCAAGTAAAAAATTTATAACTTTATATGCATTGCGATAGATTTTTTCTTTCTTATCTCCCTCCCAAAGAGCCTTTAAAAAGCCAAATACGCACATGCTTACAAGATGTGCCAAAATAAAGATCAAGTACAGTTCAAACTTTGCACTTACTAACTTAGAGACAATTGCAAGTCCAACAATAATTGTCTGAATATAGTACACCTGCATAAGCAATTCTTCTTCATAACTTTCTGTCATAGACCATTTGTATCCTAACAGATACTTCTTTTTCAAAGAACAAAATAACCGATTCATAAAATTTTCCTCCTTTAACAATTGTTAAAAATTTGGAATTAAAAAACTTTACTTTACAAGTATATAACGCATTTTTGGTTTTGTCAATGAAACAAGTTACATTTTTGATTTTTTAGAATATTATATTTTAGTTCTGTATAGAATTCTATTTTTAGCAAATACTATACAAAACAAGAAAAAAGGAGCTATTTATGAGTTCATTATGTATAAAAACTAACAATGAAGAAGTTTTATCATATTTGAAAAATGAATTTTCAAGTTTCAATATGTTAAACACTTTTTACTCACGAAAAGAATTCAAACATTATAAAAATATAATTATACATTACACTGGAATTGATAAAGAACTTTTTTATACAAAGTTAGCTACAATTCTTTCTTATTTAGTAATAGATTACTTTGAACCCAATATTATAAAAAACATATTAAATGCTAATTATTTTTATTTTGAAAATACAGAATTCAATAAAATTTTGGATTTATGCGAAGAAAATCTTTGTGAAGATGATGAGTTTTCATTTCAAAATAGGCAATTAGCCTTATTTGACATATTTTATGAATATATTTCTTCTAATAACACTCTTATTCTAACTGGTTTCATAAATTTTAGACTAGCTGATTATAGAAAAATACTTGAAGAATTAGTTGATTTTTCCGTTAATGAATTCATAATAGAAAGAGAATATCTTGAATTTATTTCTCTTTTACGATTATATGTAAATTCACAACCTTCTTCAAACATGGAAGTTCATGCTATTTCATTTAATGATGAAATTCTATTATTAGATGAAAATATGAATCAAATTCCCATAGATAAAAAAGCTTTAAATGCCAAATATTTGTCAGATGTTTCTTTTTCAAATAATGATTATATTTTAAACACTTTGCTAAATTTGTTACCACAAAAAATACATTTGCATTTAGTTCAACCTTCATGTAACTTAGACTTTATCAATACATTACAACTTGTTTTTGAAAAAAAAATTAAAATTTGTCATAACTGTAATATCTGTAATCTATATAAAAAACTATCTATAAAAAATAATTAAGTCTCAATATTAGGATTCTAATACTTGAGACTTAATTTTGCAAACCTTAAATCTATATATTTACTTTTTCTTTAATTTCTTCTTTATCTTCTTTTATCCAACCTTTACCATCAACGATTCTTGTAACCATCATTGATGAAACTGTATCACCAACAACATTAAGCATTGTTGCAGGTGCATCTATTATTGTTGCAACCATTGTAAGTATTGGTAATGCTGCAACAGGAAATCCCATCATTGTTATAATCAACATCTCTGAAATTGTTCCCCCACCTATTGGAACACCTGTTATCAATAAATTTGCAATAATTGCAACTCCTAATACTTGTAATATTCCTGCTGGAGTATTTATAGCAGTTCCAAATAAGCAAACTAAGAACATAATTTTAAATACTGATCCTATCATAGAACCATCTTTGTGAAAACTTGTTCCCATTGGTATTGTTGTTTCCGCAATATCATCTGGAACTCCCATCTTCTTTGCACACTCAACATTAACCGGAATACATGCTGCACTTGAACATGTAGCAAGTGATGTTAAAGTTGATGGCACTGCGTTTTTCCAAAATACTCTTACTCCCTTTTTTCCTCCTGCTATAAAAGCATATATTGTATAAAATACAAAATAAAATGCTACTGCTACAATTGTATATACAACAAATGTCTTTAAATAGCCTACAGCTATTGAAGCTCCAAAAGTTCCTATTAATGCTGCAAAATAACATGCTAATCCAATTGGTGCATAATACATTATAATTTTTACAATGTTTTGCACAATTTCATTTGCAGATATTAATAAGTCTAATACTGGTTTTCCTTTTTCTCCTGACATTCTTATTGCAATTCCACAAATTATTGATGCAACTAATATTGCTATTATATTATCTTTTGTTAATAATTTATTAAAATCATTTACTGTCAACAATTGAACTGTTCTGTCTGCAATTGTTAACTCTTCCTCTTCTTCATCAGAAGTTTCTGTTTCTTCTAGTGATGCTTTAATTTTTTCTCCATCCTCTGTATCAACTAGTTTTACAAAGTATGTACTTGCAAATCCTACTAATACAGCTATTAGTGATGTTACAGCAAATACACCTATGATTGTAATCATAATTTTTCCAAGTCGTTTTGGATTTTCCATTTTGGCAATTGATGTCGTTATCGTTAAAAATATAAGTGGGACAATGATAACTAACAATAGATTTAAAAATACGTCTCCTAAAGGTTGCAATATAGTTGCTTTTTCTTGGAATATAATTCCTACGATTGCTCCAACGATAATAGCAACTAAAAGAATTATCGTTGTTTTGTAATTTGATAAAAATTTTTTCATAATACTACCTCATTTCAAATAAAGGCAACTGAAAATATAATTATATTCTCAGGATTTGTGCTTATTATATATTATATTATTCAATTTGACAAGTATTTATGAAAAAATTTTCCTTATTTTTGAATTGGCACAAACAAATTACACTTGCAAATCCCTTCATTTACAAATTGATTACATGGGCAAAGTGTTGTATCATCGACCTGTAATCTACAAGGACAATGCCCATCTTTTCTATATATTCCTTCAACAATTTTCATAACATATTCTTTATCTGGATTTAATTGATATCCTTTCATCACTATTCCTCCATATATTTAGCCATTTCTTCTACAATCTCACTTTCACTTCTAAAACCCTCTAAAGTATTCATAACTTGACCATTTTTGAAGATTAACATTGTTGGTACAACTTCAATTCCATATTTAAAAGCAAGTTCTTGAGCTTGATCAACATCTATTTTGGCAATATTAAAATCAGCTCTTGAATTTCCTATTCTCTCTAACACAGGTCCTAGCATTTGACATGGCCCACACCATGTCGCAAAAAAATCTACTAATATAGCTTTTTTAGAATTTAAAACTTCCTCTTCAAAATTATTTTCATCTACATGTTTTAACATACTCTACCTCCTATTATTCTACACTTTTCAAGCTTTCTATCATATCAATTTTCTTTAAAGCAAAATAAGTAACAATATTTACTATCATAGTAAATACAACTGTAATTATGACTGCATATACATAGCTAATCGGTTCTACTATTTTGCAAAATCTTAATGTATTTATTTCACAAGTTCCAATTAAATAATAATTTAAGAAATAGCCTCCAAATAGTCCTAAGACTATTCCAATTATAGTTAAGATTATTGTTTCCCTTGTGACATAATCATATACTTCTTTATCATAAAATCCTAAAACTTTTATTGTTGCAAGTTCTCTAATTCTTTCACTTATATTTACATTTGCTAAATTGTATAACACTACAAATGCAAGCAATCCAGCAGAAACAATTAATACTATTACAACATAATTTAAAGATTTTAATGTATCATCAATCATTCCCATCATACTTGAAATTCTAGTTGCAGAAGAAACACCTTCTTTACTCATTAAATTTGTTATTAACTCATCTTCTTCCGCTTCCGTTAAGTCAACATTTTTTAAGAAAATTACATTTGTATTGTATTTTTCTCCAAATAAATTTTCATATGTATCTTTTGACATATAAATATAATGTGATACATAGTTTTCTACTATATTAGAAACTTTAGCATCAATTTCTTTATTATCATCTTTTAATTTTATAGTATCTCCTGCTTTAACACCAAGTAATTGAGCACATTTATCTGTTAAACAAATTTCATTTTCCTGTAATTCAACTGTTTTTTTACTTTTAGCATCATATAAATTTATTACTCCATCAAAATTATCTCTTGGAATTATGACTTGCACATCTTCTTCATTTTCGCCATTTACTGCAGTTACAGACGTCATATCTGTTTCTATCGCTTTTTGAACCTGCGAATTTTCTCTTAACTCATCTACAAGTTTTTGCTCAGTTTCTTCAGATATATCATCTTTTACACTTACTTGCATATTATATGAGAATACCTTTTCAAATTGACTTGGAACTATTGTTTTTATTGAATCTTTAATTCCAAATCCAGTTACAATTAGTGATGTACATCCAAAAATTCCTATTATCGTCATTAAAAATCTCTTTTTATATCTAAAGATATTTCTTACTGTTACTTTATGGCTAAAATTCAAATGTTTCCATATAAATGGTATTCTTTCCAGCATTACTCTATTTCCGGCTTTAGGAGCCTTTGGTCTCATCAGTGCTGATGGAGTTTCTTTTAATTCTCTAATTGCAGAATAAATTGTTGCTCCTATTATACATATACAAATTAATATCAATCCTAACAATCCATATTTCCAATTAAAACTTATTAATATATTAGGTGTCATTTGATACATCATCATATATAACATCCAAATTATTCTTGGTAATGTTTCAAATCCTACGCACATTCCTAATATTCCACCAATAATACTTGCTAAACTTGCGTATAAAATATATTTGCCCATAATCTGAAATTGATTATATCCTAATGCTTTTAGTGTTCCTATTTGTGTTCTCTGTTCTTCTACCATTCTTGTCATAGATGTTAAAGATATTAATGCTGCAACAGCAAAAAATACAATTGGAAATACTTTACTTATATTTTCCATACTTTTTGTAGCTTGTATAATTCCTACATATCCTTCATTAGAGTTTCTGTCTAATATATACCATTTTGGATTTTCTATATCATTTATTTTGTCTTTTGCTTCTTGTAATTTTGCTTCTGCATCAGCAATTTTTGTATTGAATTCTTCTTTGTTTTTTGCAAGTTCTTGTTCGCCATCTTCTAATTCTTTTTTTGATTCATTAATTTTATTTTGAGCTTCAGTTATTTGTGCATATGTCTTGCTTTTTGTTAAATTTAGTTCTTGTTCTTTTTGATCTAATATCGAATTTGTTCCTTGTAATTGTGCTCTGGCATAATCTATTTCTTTTTGCGCATTTGCAAATTGAGTATCTGCATTCTTTTTATTTATTGCAATCTCTTTTTCTCCATCTTCTATTTTTTTACGTGCCTCTTGCAATTCTTTTTCTGCATCATTAATTTTTGCCTCTGCCTCTTGTTTTTGTGTATTTAATTCATTTTCTGCATCTGCTACTTTTCCATTTGCTAATTCTACTAATTGATTTCTTCTAGCTTGTTCTCTTTCGCTTTTTATTTCTTCAATATTATTTTTAATTTGTTCTATATAATCTTCATATTTAGTACTAGCTGTTTGTTCAGTATTTTTAGCTGTTACATAAATACTTGTGTATATTTCATTTGCATTGATATTATCTTTAGAAATATACATATAATAATTTATTTTTCCATTTCCAAGTTTACTTGTTCCTCTATCTCTTGAAACATATAATGGACTTTGAATTGTTCCGACTATTTTTAATTGATTATTTTTTAAATATTCAATTTCATCTCCATTATCATTTTTGGTTTTCTCAACATCAACTTGAATTATATCTCCAATTTTCTTATTATTTGCTTCCAAAAAGCTTTCTTCTACTGCACATTCATCCGCATTTTGTGGCAAATTTCCATCTAATAAAATTGGCTTGTTTATATCTCCAACAGTTATTAATTTTGTAATAATTTCTTTTTTATCTAATTCTATTTTCCCATCAACTTCATAGCTTCCTGCAACATTTTCTACTCCATCTATATTTTTCAGTGCTTCTATATCTGACTCTGTTAATCCTAATGTTGATAATATTTTTATATCAAATACTTGACTATCTCTATAAAATTTATCAATAGTGTCTAACATATCTGGTGAAGCTGCTCTTAAGCCTGCAAAAAATCCTACTCCTAAAAATGCCATTACTAATATAGAAATAAATCTTTTATACGTATTTTTTATTTCTTTTATGCTATCTCTTAATAACGCTTTTTTCATCATATCACTCCTCTACCATTCAATTTCTTCTATTGGTTGTGGATTTTTATTTATTTCTATGCTTTCAGCTGTACCATTCTTAAAATGAATTACTTTATCTGCCATTGGTGCTATTGCTGTATTATGTGTTATTATTAAAACAGTCATATTTTCTTTTCTTGCTGTATCTTGTAATAATTTTAATATCTGTTTTCCTGTTTTATAATCTAATGCTCCTGTTGGTTCATCACATAATAAAAGTTTTGGATTTTTAGCTATTGCTCTTGCTATCGCAACTCTTTGTTGTTCTCCTCCTGATAATTGTGAAGGAAAATTATTCATTCTATCTTTTAATCCTACTTTTTCTAACACTTCTACTGGATCTAAAGAGTCTTTACAAATTTGAGTTGCTAATTCTACATTTTCTTTTGCAGTAAGATTTTGAACCAAATTATAAAATTGAAATACAAAACCTATATCATCTCTTCTATATTTTATAAGTTCTTTATTTTTTAATTTAGTTACTTCTTTTCCATCTATAGTTACAGAACCAGATGTTGCAGTATCCATTCCTCCTAATATATTTAATGTTGTGGTTTTTCCTGCACCTGATGGTCCAACAATTACAACTAACTCTCCTTTTTCTATACTAAAATTTGTATTATCTAATGCTTTTATTTTTACTTCTCCCATTTTATATTCTTTACAAACATTTTTAAATTCTATGTAAGGCATCTTATCTCCTCCTTTTCAAGTGGAGTATATCATAATTTTGTGTTCTTTTGAAGTCCATTTTTATTTTTTTGTTGACTTTTTTTCACAGTTTTGATATTATTATGTCATAATATTTAGATATCAGATATGCATTTTATAGGAGGGATATACAAATGTCAAAACTTTTTAAATTTGTTGTAATTTTATCAATAGCATTAGCAATAATATCAAGTTGTTCTTATACTTTCGCAGCTGTTGATATGAATTTAGGTAACACTAATACTTCTAATAATTCTTCTAATAGCTCTACATTATCATCAACTGTTTCAACTTCTGATTTTGATTTAGAATTAACAAATATCTTATGTATTTGTTTAATCGTTGTCGGAGTATTATTAATTTTATTAGGAATTGCTATTTTAATTAGATTAAAAAAATATGTATAGAAAAAAGCACTTCAAATCGAAGTGCTTTTTTTATTTACAAAATCTATGTTTTCCAATAGTTACAGTCATTGGTCTTGACCAGATCCATTTATTAGTTGCTGTACTTGGATTAAAATAATAAATTGCTCCATATGATGGATCCCATCCATTTAACGCATCTTGTGCTGCTTTTTTTGCTGTACTATCTGGATTCAAATTTATTTGACCATCTGATACCGCATCAAAAGCTCCCCTTTGATAAATTACCCCTGCAATTGTATTTGGAAATTTACTACTTTTTACTCTGTTCATTATAACCGCTCCAACTGCAACTTGTCCATTATATGGCTCTCCTCTTGCTTCTCCATAAATTGCTCTAGCTAGTAAATTTACATTTGATGAGTAATTAGTAGAGCTTCCACTAGAAGATGAACTGCTAGTTATTCCCATTGCAGCAAGTGTTTTTGTTCCTGCAATTCCATCAACAGTTAAGCCATTTTTCTGCTGAAATTTTTTTACAGCAGATACAGTTAAACTTCCATATATTCCGTCAACTCCGCCAGTATAATATCCCCATCTTTTTAATTTTTCTTGTATCGTTCTAACTTCGCTTCCTCTAGAACCATATTTGGATAATGCTAATACTTCATTATTTTGCATAGCTAATATTGTTATAAATGTAACTACTAATAGCATTATTAAAATAAAACCAATTATTTTTCTTTTCATCTTATCCACCCTTTGCATAAAATTTATATTATTTTATACAATTTAGGATTTTTTATACAATAAAAGTTACAACTTGCTTATTGCTTCTCTTGCCATTTCATCACATCTATTGTTAAATTCATTATCAGCATGTCCCTTTACTTTTATAAATTCGACTTTATGCTTTTTAGTTAATGCATACAATTCTTGCCAAAGTTCTTTATTTTTTACTGCTGAACCATTTGAAGTTTTCCAACCATTTTTCATCCAGTTATATATCCAACCTTGCTTAAAAGCATTTACTGTATATGCACTATCACTATAAACTTGTACATCACTCTCTACTTTTAAACATTTTAAAGCTTCCACAACAGCTGTAATTTCCATTATATTATTAGTTGTTTGTTTGCATCCTCCAGAAATTTCTTTTTTTGCATCTTTATACATTAGAATTGCTCCCCAACCTCCTGGGCCAGGATTTCCTGAGCATGCACCGTCTGTATATATGATTATTTTATCTTCCATATTGAAATTTTCCTTTCATATTTTATTATAAGTATTTGCTTTTTTTATGTTTTGTGATAAGATTATATCATAAATTATGAAATTTTCAATATGTTAGGAGGTTTTTCATGAGTAATGTTTTAGGGATAATTGCAGAATATAATCCATTTCATAATGGACATCTTTACCAATTAAATAGTTCAAAATCAATTACAAATTCTGATTACTCAATAGCTGTAATAAGTGGAAATTTTACTCAAAGAGGTGATGTTGCTATTGTAGATAAATGGACTAGAGCTCAAATGGCCATAGAAAACGGTATTGATTTGGTAATAGAGTTGCCTACTGTTTATGCTATTTCCAGTGCAGAAAACTTTGCCTCTGGAGCTGTTAAAATTTTAGATTCTCTTGGAATAGTAAACTTTCTTTCTTTTGGTAGTGAATGCAATGATATCTCAATTTTATCTCAAGTTACAGATGTCTTAGTTGATGAACCACCTGAGTATAAAACATTACTATCACATGAATTAGATAAAGGTGTATCTTTTCCAAAAGCTAGAGAAAGAGCTTTAATGATGTATTTAAATGATGTTCGTAGATTTGCAAGTGTACTTTCTTCTCCTAATAATATTTTAGGTATAGAATATTTAAAGGCTATAAAAAGGCAAAAAAGTCCTATGCAACCTATTACAATACAACGTAAAGATTCAAAATATAATGATGATACAATTCCTACTGATTCTCAATTTGCTAGTGCTACTGCTCTTCGTAAGCTATGCGCTACTCATCATTCAGACATTCTGCAAAGATTTATGCCAGAAGCCTCTTATAAGATTCTAAATGATGCTATGGAAAATGGAAATATCGTTAAAAATATTTCAGACTTTGATAAATTAATTATTTATACATTAAGAAGAATGTCTACAGATGAAATTGCAAATTTGCCAGATGTTTCTGAAGGTCTTGAATTTGCAATAAAATCAGCTGTTAACCAATGTAACACTGTTTGTGAATTATTATCAATTATAAATACTAAAAGATATACTCAAACTAGATTACAACGTATTCTTTTATATGCTATTCTTGGCATTACTAAAAAAGATATGCAACTTTCTAAAACCACAAAACCTTATATACGAGTTTTAGGTTTTAATGATAAAGGACGTGAATTAATTAGTGAAATTTCTAAAACTAATAAGAAATTAACTATAATTTCTTCTGTAAAAAAATTTATGGATAGCAATCCTAATAAAAATATGAAACAATTGCTTGAAAAAGATATTTGGGCTACTAATGTTTACACTTTAGGATATGAATATGATTCTATTGGTAATTTAGATTATACGCATAAATTAATTACATATTAAAACAATATAAAAAGGACCGCTTTGCGATCCTTTTTACTTTTGACTTCAATACTAGCTAGTTCCAGTAAACTATTTCAACATTAGTTGACCTTGAAATTTCACTTAAGTCTAAATAATATGTTGTTGATGTTGCTTTTTTTACATATCCAGCCTTCATCGCTGCCTTTAAACTTGTGTAACTATCTGTTCCAACTGTTAATGAAAACTCTTTTTCTTCGTTAATTGTTCCAAGTTCAACTCTTCTTGCTTTAGATTCTTCTACTGTTATTGCTCTATTTTCTTCATTCTCTAATGAAGAATCTATAGATGTATTTAAGAAGCCTGTTAAGTCACTTTCTTCTATTTTTCCTGTTTTACTTCCATTTGCATAACTATATGCACCTGGTGCTACTTTTCCATTGTTTGTAATTAACTTATATAGTGCTTTTTGCTGACTATTATTGTTGTTGCATGCATTTACATTCTCTTCAGTTGGGTTTAACATTGCTACTGCTTCGTTTCCACTTAATCCAATTCCTATTGTAAATACTTTAGCTGTTTTATCAGTTTTTTGATAATATTTATTTGTTATTTGATCTTTATAATATTTTGCTGTTCTTAATGTCCAATAATAGTAATTCTCGTTTGTTTCCTTTGTATATCCCTGTCCATTAACCTTTCCTGTTGCAGTTGCATTGCCATAATAATATGTTGGTTCTCCATCTGTAACTAAGATTAATAATGGTGTACGAGTTATAGTCTTTGTTGTTCCGTCTTTTAAAGTAACTGTTGCCGTTGTTGTATTCTGATTACTTGTAAGCATTTCTGCACCTAATTTTATACCTGATTGTGTATTAGTTCCTCCTGTTACTTGTCTTGATAATTTATTTCCAACATTAGATTTTATTGTTTGGCTACTGCCATGCATCCAACCACCTGCTGAATATTCTCTTGTTAAATAATCTATATTTTGAGCATAGTTTCCTAATGGTATAATTGTTGATGCATCTTCACTAAATCCAACTACACCTACTCTACTGTCTTTATTTTTGCTCATTATAGTTTTTATAGAACTATTTACAGCATTTACCATAGCTTTAGCTCTACTTTCTTCTTGTGAATTTGTATTTTTTAATCCATATGTCATACTTCCAGAAGTATCTAGTACAAATACTACATCCATTGGTGTTGATACTGTATCTGTTGAAGATGTAATACTTTTTACTGTTATGCTTCCTCTTTGACCAATTTCAATATCTTCTAATTTTATTGTTGAGTCTGAGCTTACTTTATCTGTAAAAGCTGTATTAGTAATTTCTGTTAATGATGAAATCTTTCTGATTACACCATCTATGTGATATCCATCAGATTCATTCTTTATTACATACCATACTACAACTTCATCATCATTTAATGTTGTTCCATTTGTTTTTAATGCATCGACTAATTGAGTTCTTGTTATTCCTTTTGCAACCATATCTGTTATTATATTATTATTTTTTATCAAATAATATAGATCATCATTCTTTAAGTTTGCATTAGTATCATAGTGTAAATCTGAGCTATTTAAGTAAACTGTTCCTAGTTCTCCTGTATATAGTGATGCATCATATCCAGTTCCACTACCTTCATATGGTACTTTTCCATCTTTTCTTACAAATAGTTTTGCAGTATATGCTGTTGTTCCATCAATTGTCTTGTTGCATATATCTTTATATTCTGCTTCTGCTACAACTGTTGCTTTTATTATTAATTCTCTTGTATCACCTGCTGTCAAGTCTTTTACTTCCCATGTTACTACTGATTGTTCTTTATCATTTTTAGTAACTGTCCAATTGTCTCCTTTTACAGTTGTTCCACTTGTTCCTGATTTTCCATCAACTGTATTTAATGTTAATCTTAATGGAATTTCGTCTGTAACTGTTTTTGAAATTGGCTCACTTCCAGCATTTGTTAATGTAATTTTATAATATACTGTTTCATTTGCTGCAAATGTATCGTTATCTGTAACTGCATTTCCAATGTCACCATTTTCAGCTGCTTTATATGCTGTTTTACTTATTAATTCATTTGCTCTATTTGTTACAGTTAAACCTTCTTCTGATACCTTTTCATATCCTGTTGGTACTTTATTTTCTGTTGCAGTATAATTGATTAAATTACCTTGTTCATCATATTTCTTTAACTCTGCTGTTTCAGCAGTCCATTTTTCAGCATTCATGTCTCCTGTTAATTTATACTCTTTATTATCAACTGTTAATTTAACTTCTAATGGTCTTGTATTAAATGAATTATTATTGTCTTGCCATACCTTTGTCATTATAAGTGTTATTTTTTCGTCTTGCACTTTGCTTGGATCAAATGTATTTGTGATTATTCCTTGTGCTTGGTCTATTGTTTTTACATATAAACCTAATTTTGTTTGATCATCATTATTTGCTACAGCTTCATCAATTGTATATGTGATTCTGTTTCCAGCTTCATCATATACTGGTAAGTCTTTAAATGTATATGTCCAATTATTTTCTGCTGTTACTACTTGTTCTGCTGCTACTTCTCCGTTTGCTTTTACTTGTAGTTTTATTGATGTTATTGTATTTGTTCTTGCTGCATCACTATTCATGTTTGCCCATACCTTTGTTGCTGATACTTCTGTTTTGTCTGTTAATTTGCTTGGGTCAAATGTATTTGTGATTATTCCTTTTTCTTGATCTATTGTTTTTACATATAAATCTAATTTTGTTTGATCATCAGCATTTGCTACAACTTCATCTATTGTATATGTGATTCTGTTTCCAGCTTCATCATATACTGGTAAGTTTGTAAATCTATGTGTCCAACCATCATCTGCTGTTACTACTTGGTCTGCTACTACTGTATCACCATTTTTTACTTGTAGTTTTATTGATGTTATTGTATTTGCTCTTGCTGCATCACTATCCATGTTTGCCCATGCTTTTGTTGCTGATACTTCTGTTGTATCTGTTAATTTGCTTGAGTCAAATGTATTTGTGATTATTCCTTGTGCTTGGTCTATTGTTTTTACATATAAATCTAATTTTGTTTGATCTTCAGCATTTGCTACAACTTCATCTATTGTATATGTGATTCTGTTTCCAGCTTCATCATATACTGGTAAGTTTGTAAA
>CAKOTX010000012.1 GCA_934120315.1 uncultured Clostridia bacterium | reverse complement strand
TATCTTCGATTTTATTGAAATCAGATTTTAATTCAAATAAAAGTCTATCAAATCTATAATTGATGTCTTTTAATTGTCTGCTATGTTTATCTAATTTCTTGCTGTGTTCATCTAGTTTAGCAAAAATCATATCAAACTTCTTGTCGTGTTCAGCTAATTTTTTACTGTGCTCATCTAAGCGATGTTCTACGTTATCAAGCTTTTCTAAAACAGTATCAATTTTATCAACTTTAGAAAGCTTGTCTAAAATTAAATCAAACTTTTCATTAACATCCATGCATATCAACTCCTTTCTACGAAAAAATTAATACGATAATAAATAATTAAGAATAAAAATAAAAAATTCTAAAAAGATTGAATAAATACAATAGAAGTATACAGTTAAATAGAGTAGTTGTCAATAGAAAAAGTTGTTTTTTTGAAAAAAATATGTTATAGTATAAAAAGGTAAAATGAGAAAGGAAAAGTATGAAGGGAATAATAGTTGGAAACATATCAAATAGTTATAAAATAGAAAGTAGTGGAAAAACATATACTGCAACGGCAAGGGGAAAATTTAAAAATCAAGATATAACACCACTTGTAGGAGACGAAGTTGAGATAGAAGTTACAGATGAAGTAAAAGAAATTGCAGTAATAGAAGAGATATTGCCTAGAAAGAATGAAATAAAAAGACCTAAAATGGCTAATATAGACCAGATTGTGTTTATAATATCTATTAAAAATCCAAAGCCAGATTTATTAATGTTAGATAAGCAATTGGCATATGCAGAAATGCTAAAAATTGAGCCAATAATTATAATAAATAAATGTGATTTACAAGATACATATGAGCAAATAAGAAAAATTTATTCAGAGGTAGGATATAAAGTTATTGTAACTAGTGCAAAAGAAAAACAGGGAATAGATGAAGTAAAAGAGTGCTTGAAAAATAAAATTAGCGTATTTTCAGGAAATTCAGGTGTTGGAAAATCAAGTATTATAAATGCTTTATTTGGAATAGATAAAACACAAGAAGGAGAAATTAGTCATAAAAATAAAAAAGGTAAAAATACAACTACTGATACTAAATTATATGAACTAGAAGAAAATACGTATATTGCAGACACTCCGGGATTTTCAAGCTTTGAAATATCAGAAATTGAATCAGTTGATTTGGATAAGTATTTTAGAGAGTTTAAACAAGAGATACAGGAGTGTGAGTTTGTAGGCTGTACTCATATAAAAGAAGAGAATTGTGGGATAAAAAAGGCTATTGAAGCGGGAAAGATTTCAAAAGAAAGATATGAAAGATATTGCAAAATTTATGAGGAATTAAAGGAAAAAGAAAAGTATAGATGGTAATTTAAAGGACCCTATGTTAGGTTAAGAACTAACATAGGGATTTTGATTTTAAATCTAACTGCAATCTTTATTTAATTTGGCTAATTCATGAAGGAATAAGGTTTTGTGTTCTAAAAAATCTTTTCGAGTATCAAATAAAGTTTTGAATTTATCTGAAGTTTCTGATTCATATCTTATAAAAGCAGAATTCAATGAATTTAATAGATCACTATATTCATGTATTTCAGATATTTTAACTTTAAAATAAATATCATTAGACATATTATACTCATATCTGTCTATCCTATCTTCAATAGCATCAAATCTTTTATCATGCCCTTCAAGCTTATTTAAAATTAAATCAAGTTTTTGATCAATTGTCATAGATATCACCTCCTTTGATTCAACAATAATAAAAATAAAAAATATAAGAATTAAAAATTTGAAAAAAATCAGTATAAGTATACAGGCAAATAGACTAATTGTCAATAAAATTTTGAAAAAAATGTAACTTTTTTATTTTTTTAATCAATATAAAGGTGTAAGATATCTTAAGAAAAGGAGTTTAGATCTAAATTGGAAGAGAGAAGCAAAATAGAAAATTATATAGAAAATAATAGACTTAATTTAGAAAAAATAGTTGATGAATATAGTGGATATGTACACAAAGTTGTAAAAAATATGGTAGGAAAAAACATCACAGAAGAAGATGAAGAAGAAATAATAGCAGACACATTTTTTATCTTGTGGAAAAATACAGAAAAATTAGATAAAGAAAAGCAGATAACATCATATATAGCAGGAGTTGCAAGAAATTTAGTTAGAGAAAAAACAAGGGTGATTAATATAAATTGTGATATAGCTGATTATGAAAATGTAATAAGAGATTTGAAAGATATTGATATGGTATATGAAGAAAGGGAGAAAACAGAACTAATTCGTAAAGCAACGAATCAATTAAAACAAGAGGATATTACAATATTCAATTTATATTATTATTCATCTAGAAAAATAAAAGAAATAGCTAATATTATGAATATTCCTGAATTTAAAGTAAAGTCTAGGCTTTATAGAATAAGGAAAAAGCTAAAAAAAGAATTAGAAAAAGGGGGATATAGTTATGATGGATAAAGAAAAAATATTAGAGAGGGTGAAAACAACAATTTCTATATCTTGCTTTCAAGAGGAGGAGAAATTTGTGAAAAAATTAAATAAAAATATATTAAAAGTTTCAGCAATAGCATGTTGTTTAATGGTTACAGTGGCAGGAGGAGTATTCGCGAAAGACATTATTGCTAAAAAGTTTGGATATAATAGTAGCAAAGGTGTTGAAAATGCAGTAAATAATGGATATGTTGCAGAGGTAAATTTAGAGGTCCAAGAATATGATGGAATTGGAATTTCAGTGGATTCCTTCATAATGGATAACGAAAATTTTGACATGAATTTTAGGGTTAAATTTAGTGAAAAATATAATATTAATGATATGAAATTCGGAATGGATTTATATGATTTGAAAGTTGTAGACGAAAATGAAAATACAATTTTTGCTACTTATGAATTGCAGACAGAAGAGATTAAGCAAAAATATAAAACAGAAGAAGAGGCAAAAGCTAATTATAATATATATAGTGGTGCATACAGCATGAATTCAGACGATGAAATAATCAATGGCAATGAATTAATGTATCATTTGACGGCTACATCATCAGGAATCAATTTTCCTAAGAGTAAGAAATTATATGTAACATGTTCAAGAATTCATGTTAGAAAAAATGCAAACGAACAACCGTTAAATGATTGGCATTACGGTGATTGGAAATTTGAAGTTGATGTTCCAGAGCAATTTTACAATAGAAAATCAACTGAATATAAAGTTAAATCTTGCAATAATGAAAAAATTGATATAAATAAAATTGAAACAAGTATAAACAAAACATCATTTAAAATATATATTCCAGAAATGCTGTTAACAGACGAAGTAGATTATGATTTATATCGTTCGGATGATGTTAAGGAAATTTCAGATAAAATGCTATTGCGAAAAGAATATGTTGAAACATCAGATGGAAAAAGATTTGAGGTATCTCAAAATGGAACAAATGAATATGGGGTGCCAGAAAGTGAAAATAAAATTCTCAATTATACTCAGACATTTGATTTAACTACATTTGATGCAACAGATGAAATTTCTGTGCACATATTTACAAATAAGGGAAAAGAAATAATAATTAAATTAGCACAGTAAATCTAGCTATGATGAGTGAAAATCTTCACTCTCATAGCTTTTTTATTACTTTCTCTTGCTATTTTTCTAATCTAATAGTAAAATATAAGCATAAAAGGAAAAAGGAGGAAATAAGATGGTAGAAGTATCAGCATCAATCCTTACAGTAGAAAAAGGGAGAGAAGCGGAAACATTTTTGACTTTAGAAAAATCAAAAATAGATTATTTTCACATAGATGTAATGGATGGAAAATTTGTCATGAAAGACACATATCATGACATGGTAGAATATAGCAGTTATCTTAAAAGGATTTCAAATTTACCAATGGATATTCATTTAATGGTAGAAGATGTAAAGACAGCAATTGAAGTATTTTCAACAGTTGAACCTAATATAATAACATTTCATTTAGAAGCCTGCAAAGATAAAGAACAAGTAATGGAAAATATCAAACTAATTAAAGAAAGAGGAGCAAGAGTTGGAATTGCAGTAAAACCTGAAACTAATATAGAAGAGGTTTATGAATATTTGCCATATATTCACACATGCTTAGTAATGACAGTAGAGCCTGGAAAAGGCGGACAAACATTAATAACAGATATGTTAGCAAAGATTTCAACATTAAAAAGTTATATAGATAAAAAGAATATAGACATTGATATTGAAGTTGATGGAGGAATCAATTTAAAAACAGCTCAAAGAGTCAAAGATGCTGGAGCAAATGTGCTAGTAGCAGGAACAGCAATACTTGCAGCATCAGATTACAAGGTTATAGTTGATGAATTAAGAGCATAAAAAGGTTTATAGGTAGAGCCGATAAAAATCTAAATAAATACAAGGGATAGTGAAGTTTATGTTGAATTTAAAACTTAATTTAAAATACACAGGAATAGATCAAAAAGCAATAATGAAATATAAGGAAAATGTAGAGCAAATCCACAAAGAGCTACATAAGAGAGCAAATGATGAAAATGATTTTGTTGGATGGTTAGAATTGCCAACAAATTATGATAAAGAAGAATTTGAGAGAATAAAAAAAGCCGCACAAAGAATAAGAGAAGATTCAGAAGTGCTTATAGTAATAGGAATTGGAGGTTCTTATTTAGGTGCAAGAGCTGTAATAGAAAGTTTAACAAATACATTTGATAATTTGTTACCAGAATCAAAAAGAAAACATCCACAAATTTTGTATGTTGGAAACAATTTGAGCCCAAATTATATAAATGATTTAATCGAAGTACTTGGAACAAAGGACTTTTCAGTAAATGTAATTTCAAAATCAGGAACGACAACAGAGCCTGCAATAGCATTCAGAATTTTTAGAGAAATGCTTGAAAACAGATATGGAATAGAAGAAGCAAGAAGTAGAATTTATGTAACAACAGATAAAGAAAAAGGAGCATTGAAGACACTTGCAAAATCAGAAGGATATGAAACATTTGTAATTCCAGATAATGTAGGAGGAAGATATTCAGTATTAACTCCAGTTGGACTATTGCCAATAGCAGTTGCTGGAATAGATATAGACAAGTTAATGGATGGAGCACGAACAGCTCAATTGAAATATGAAGATGCAAATTTGAAATATAATGCATGTTATCAATATGCAATAGTAAGAAATATTTTATATAAATTATATAAAAATACAGAAATATTAGTAAATTATGAGCCAAAAATGCACTATTTTACAGAATGGTGGAAACAATTATTTGGAGAAAGCGAAGGAAAAGACCAACTTGGAATCTTCCCAGCAGGCGTAGATTTTACAACAGATTTACATTCTATGGGTCAATATATCCAAGAGGGAAGAAGAAATTTATTTGAGACAGTAATAAGAATAGAAAAGTCAAGTTCAGATATAACAATAAAAGAAGAGGAAGATAATTTGGATGGATTGAATTATCTTGCTGGAAAAGGTCTAGACTTTGTAAATAAAAAGGCAATGGAAGGAACAATAGATGCACATGTTTCTGGTGATGTTCCTAATATTGTAATAGAATTACCAAAGTTATCTGAAGAAACAGTTGGACATTTAATTTATTTCTTTGAAAAGGCTTGTGCTATGTCTGGTATGATTTTAGGGGTAAATCCATTTAATCAACCAGGTGTAGAAAAATATAAGAAAAATATGTTTAAACTGCTTGAAAAACCAGGATATTAATTATATTTTTGATAATTTGGGGTCGGTGTTTTTCTTGACAAGCTGTCAAAAAAAACACCGACCCCAAATTGACAGATGGAGGAGTCAAAATGATTGTAGAAGAAGGATATAGAATAAAATTATCAGATATAAATAGAGAAAATAAAGCTACTAATAAAGCTATATTAAGTTATTTGGAGGATGTAGGAGGAAAACATTCAGATATAGCAGGATATGGAATATTAGATATTCCTAGAACACATTTAAGTTGGATATTAATAGAATGGAAATTGCAAGTTATAAGACGACCTAATTATGGAGAAAAAATAAGAGTAACAACATGGTCAAAAAATGCTATTAGATGTTATGCATATCGTGATTTTAAAATATATGATGAACAAGGAAATGTAATTGCTTTAGCTGCATCAAAATGGGTAATTGTAGATACTGAAAAAGAGAAAATAGTTAGAATTGATGATGCGTTACTCCAAAAATATAAACCAGAGTTGGAGCTGAGAGCGTTTGATAAACAAACTGAAGATTTTGAGAAAATTTATGAACCAGAAGAGTATCAAGCAGAAGAGGAGTATATAGTAAGAAAATCAGACATAGATGTAAATAATCATATGCATAATTTAAACTATGTTGACTTAGCAAATGTTGTGTTACCAGAAGAAGTGTATAATAAGGGAAATTTAAATAATATTAGAATCACATATAAAAAAGAAATAAAACTTGGAGAAACGGTTAAATGCAAATATAGTTGCGTGGATGGAAAACATTTTGTTGTTGTAAAAAGTCAAAATGAAAAAATCATTCATGCTTTAATAGAAATATATTAAAACTTAAATAAAAATAAAAAATGAAAAATTAGTTTACATTTAAAAAAACAAATGCTATAATTAAGAAAAAATAACATGGAGGATACTAATGATAAATTTTGCGGATAAAGAAAATATTACTAAATTAATAGAATTAGAGAGAATTTCTTTAACATCAACACTAGACATTCAGAAAAGCTTGAATAAGCAGATATTGATATTTATAAAAAATTTTATGGCAGATGTAACTTTTTCAAGTGATATAAATCTTAATGATGAAGCATTTTATTATTTGAATAAATCAACAGAAGCATTAAGCAAATCGAATTCAAATATTACAAATTTGAAAAAATTATTAGAAAATATTGATGAAATAAATGTTGCAAAAGAGGGATTTGAAGAAAACGTTGAAAAATATAATAATAATTTTAAAGAAAATATAGATTCAATATATGCAAGCACAGAAATAATAGAAAAATTTGTGCACGAAATAAATACAACAGATCTTTCTAAACTAGCTCAAGATTTAACAGTGGAAAGGGAAGATGAACAAGAAGACATTATAAGCAGTAAAGATTTAGAAATTAGTTATATTGAAAATACACTTGTAATATCAGAAGAAGAAAAAAAGGTAATTTTACCATATACTATAAATAAAGTAAAAGAAACATTATTAAAAAATAATCAAGAATATTCTTCACTTCAAGATGTAATAGATAAAGTGTATACAAAACCAATTAATTATTATAGATTTTCAGCGATTGCCCGATTTAAGGAAACATATAAATTAGTTAGAAAAAAAGAA
Organism: uncultured Clostridia bacterium; assembly: GCA_934120315.1. Classification (GTDB taxonomy): domain Bacteria; phylum Bacillota; class Clostridia; order TANB77; family CAG-508; genus CAG-269. Next base: position 23,004 of record CAKOTX010000012.1, on the reverse strand, counting down.
AAAGGAACAATAGCTAAAGCATTAGAGTTAGCATTTGAATTATTATTAAATTATAATTTGCATCCAGCGATAATTACAGCATGTAAATCATTAGATGAATTAGATGTATATTTAGCTTGTTTAGAAGATAATACTTTAAATGAATTTGGGTTTTTTGATATAAAATATGAAATCCCATTAGCAATACCTAAGCATTCTAAAAATGAAATAGTATAGAAAGAAGAGTAAACTTTTTAAAGTGAATTTGATATCATATCATTTTTTCAAAAAAGAGTACTCTTTTTTGACGGAAAAAAACAAAATCAAATGTTGCAAAAAATGCAAAAAAATATTGAAAAAAAGAAAACGTTATGATATATTAAAAAAAAATTCATAAGGAGGAAAATAGAATGAAAAAACTAATAATAAACATTCTAGTAATAGTTTACATGATAATAGCAATAATATTAACAATATTATTATTATCATATAATGATTTTAAAATAACAGTAATAGGTGGAAAATCACTAGTAATTATAAGAGATAATGATTTGGCACCAGAATATAATAAAGGAGAGTTGGTAATTGTAAATAGTGAAGACAGTGTAAAAGTCGGACAAGAAATTTTTTATTTTGAAAAAACTGATTCAAAAACAAAAATAAGAAAAGGAAAAGTTGAAGAGATAAAGCAATTAACAAGCAAAGATACAGCATATACGCTAGATGGAGGAGAAAAGAGTATTGCAGGAAAATACTTAATAGGATTAACAGATGATGCAAAAGTTATACCAAATGTTGGAACTTTATTAAGTATAGTTGAATCAAAATGGGGATTTTTATTTATAATAATATTACCAGCATTATTATTAGCAATTAATCAAATAGGTGTTGTATTTTCAGGAATTAAAGAGGCTAGAAAAGAAGAAAAAACAAAAGCATAGACTTGCAAGGGATGATATAAAATGAAAAAAAACAAAAAAATGTTATTATTTTTAATTTTTATATGTTTATGTATATTGATGTTACTAATTTATAAAGTTATAAATATATATGCAGTTTTTCAGAGTAATGTTGAAGCAAGTGTGAAATTTGAAAATGGAATTTGGAATATAAATCTAAATGGAACCAAAATATCAACAGGAGTACAAACAGACTTTGTAATAGATAATATGACTGTTGAGGATGATGAACATACCATGCCAGGAAAAATTTCACCAGGTTTATCTGGAAATTTTAAAATTTTAATAAATCCAGAGAATACTAATGTTTCAATAAAATATGATATAATATTAAATGAAGAAGCATTAGAAAATAGTAGTTTAAAAATTATCTCAATAAAAGAAATTGCTAATGGAGCAGAATTAATAAAAACAGCAGAAAATATTTATTCAGGAGTATTAACTGTGCAAGATATTCAAAACGGGATTTCGCATGAAATTGAAATGAGTGTAGAATGGCTAGATGAGGAGCAAAATGATGAAAGTGATACAAAAATTGGAACTAATAAAGAAAATAAACAGTTTCAAATACCAATAACTTTTCATGCCATTCAATACTCAGGAGAAGAAATAGCACCTGTGACATAAAAATATGAACAGGAGAAAAAAATGTCAAAAGTAATAAGTTTTATTTTAAATATGTTTCTTATATTAATGATAATAGTAATTATCATAGGAGCATATTATATGTACCAAATAAAAATACAAAAAAAAGAATATGCAAATATATTTGGATATAGTTTTTTTGAGGTAGCAACAGGGAGTATGTCTCCCACAATAGAAGTTGGAGATGTGGTAATAACAAAAATAACAAAGGATGTAAAAAAAAACGATGTTATAGTGTATAAAGATGGTGAAAGTATTATAACACATAGATTAATAGAAAAAAATGAAAAAGAAATAATTACACGAGGAGACGCAAATAATAGTGAAGACAAACCTATAGAAGAAAATATGATAATAGGGCAGGTAATAAAAATAATACCACAACTTGGAACATGGCAAAAAATTCTTTCATCACCAGAAATACTTGTGTTAATAATAATGCTAATAATAATACTTAGTATTATATATGCTTATACCTCAAAAGCGGAGGAAAAAGATGATAAGTAAAAATAACAAAAGGGTGGCAACAAAGTCATTAATTATTATTCTATGTGTTGTTATTATAACAAGACTATTTGTACTAATTTTGGCTAGATATGAAAGTGTATCTGATTCAAAAGCAGAAGTGGATTTTGCATTTTATTTATTAAAAGATGATTATAAAACAATGACCATAAATTTAGATTCTTTATTACCACAAGATGATGCTTATGTATATAATTTTTCAATAGGGAACGAAGACGGAACAGATAGAGCAGAAGTGGATTTAGAATATGAATTAACTATAAGAACAACAACGAATTTACCATTAACGTACGAACTTTATATGAATCAAAAATATACAGATTTTGGAGCTCAAAATATAATAAAAAATAACGAAATTGCATTAGATGAACACGGAACATGTTTTAGAACATTAACAACAGAAAAAATAAATTTATCATATAAAGTAGGAACAACAAATTTATATCAATTAGTTGTGTATTTCCCAAAAGAGTATAACACAGAAAATTATCAAGACATAATAGAATTGATAGAGATAACAGTAAATGCTCATCAAGTGACAGGAAAGGAAAGTTAATGAAACAAAGATATAATTTTAAACAGATTCTAATTATAATTGGTATATTATTATGTGTAAATTCGTTAGTTATAATTTTTGGAAGATATGTTACAAATAGTATTAAAAATTTTTTCTTAATGAGTAAAGAATTTTATTTTTATAGTGATAAATTGACAGAAAAAAATTCAACATTTCAAGTCGAAAATTGGTCAGGGGTTGATAGTTATGTTATTACAGTAAATATGAATAGTAGAAAAAACAATATACAAGTAGCAACATATGATATAGGATATGATATAAAATATAAATGTTCTGAAAATGCAATTTGTCAATTAAGCAAAGAAAGTGGGACAATAAAAAAAGAAACTAATACAGATTTTTTTAATTTAACAATAACACCAAATAAACAATTACAAACAGGAGATAAAGTAACAGTAGAAATAGAAGCAACTTCTACTACGGGATATAAAAAGACAATAAAAGGTAAATTTACTCTTGTAGTTGGACAGGAAAAGTTAACATATCAAATAACAGATAGTAAAGAAAATCCATATATGGAATTAAGAATTACAAATACTATATCATATTATATAGTAGATCAAGCATTTGATAACTATTCTGTAAATCAAAAGATAGATATAGATGATTATCTATCACTTTCTGATGAACAAAAAAATAAATGTCATTCTGCAATAATAAAAGTAGAGTTTAATCCGCAAGAAATATTGTTGGATAATACTAGTGAAAGTTATCAAAAGGCTATAAATATGGAGACAACAGAAATTAATGGAAAAACGTATATAAAAAGTATAACATTAGCAATAGAAGCAATATCGAGTGAAGATATAAGATTTTATAAAGTTGATGTATCGCAAAATTATACTTATCCTAATTCTAATAATAAATCTGTTGTGACTGTAACAAGTAGGTAATGCTAATTACAAAGACCTTGAGAAAGGAAAGATATTAAATATGACAATAAACATTATGGAACAATATATAGAAATAACTAAAAAACAAATAGAAGATTATATGAAATTAGTATTTGAAGATAAATTTAATAAAAGATATTTTGACTTATTTACAGAAAGATATATAAATATTCGTTATTATAATTATTATGATAATGAAGTAATAGATACGATGAGAAGAAAAATATTAGAACACTTAAAAAAAGTTTGTGAAGATATAATTATAAATAATATTAATGATAGAGAATTGATAGAGAATATGAAGGTTTTCTTTTATTATGTGTTATATTTTGACAATGTAGTGTATTATAAAGATTTAAGAAATAAAATAGAACAAATTGCAAAAATAAAAAAAAGAATATATGGAGATGTTCAGGAAGAATTTATAGAAATATTATATCAAAAAATGCAACAATATATAGAACAAAAAAAAGAACTTGTAGAACGATTTTCAACAGAAAATTTTTATATAAGAATAACGAATTATCCAGATAGATCAAATGTATACAGAATTAATTTAAAATATAAAAATATAAAATTTCCATTGGAATATAGTGAATTTGCAATAAATAAGGCATTTCAAGTAGGACTTATGGCAGAAGATAAACTTGTAGTAGAATACTATTTGATAGTAATCCAAATATTAAAAGATATACTAAAGCTAAATTTTAAAAGAAAATACATATTGGAATTTGCAGATACATTGTTAAAAAAGCCAAAAAAGATAAAAGGGTTTCTTAATATTATAAATAGTTCTGCAGTACAAGAAAAAGTAAGTTTAAAGATAAGATATGAGCAATTTGTGCAAAATAAAGAAACTATATATGAATTAATGAGAAATGGTTATAAAATAACAATTGTACTAGACAATTCTTTTGATGTTACATTTAAAAATATAGAAACATTAGAAATGTTTGAATTTGTTATAGTAAACAGAGATTTAAAAAAATATAATGAAATTAAACAAAATATACAAGAATTGAATAATATAATAGAAATATGAGGTAGAAGATGGAAGTATTTACAAGATTTTTATATTCATTTTTATCGCAAGTCTTTTTAGGATTTTCAACAATATTAAAAGGAATAGTAACAGGAATTATACAAATATGTGATATAAAAACATATCAAGATGTACTAAATACATATAAAGGCGATTTATCTATTCCTGAATGGGGATTAGTAATTTTAGTAATAGTATTTATGGTAGTTTTCATTGGATTAATAATAGCACTAATATATTTATTAATTAGAAAATATTTAAAATTTAGAAAAAGTGCAATAGAGCAAGATCAATTATTAGATGAAGTAGCAAATCTAAATGGACAAGTAGCAACATTAATGAAAGAAAAAGAAGAAATACTAGCAATGAAAGTATCACAACTTGGCTTAAAACCAGATGAATCTCCAACAATAGAAGAAAATCAAGAAGAAACTAATGATAATCCTGATATAAGATTTTCTAAACTAGATCAAATAGATAAATATTATGAAAATTATGAAGTTGTGAATTATGGAAATAATTTTACATTACCAGAATTTTGTGCTAATTTTAGAAATTTTGCTGGTTCTAAATTAAAATTATATTATAAAGAAGAAATGATAAGAGTATTTATTGCAGGATTAGCATCAACAAAATTAGTAATATTACAGGGTATCTCTGGTACAGGTAAGACATCATTAGCGTATGCATGGGGAAAATTTATGATGCACAGTTCATGTGTAGCATCAGTACAACCATCATGGAGAGATAGAACAGATATGTTTGGATATTTCAATGAGTTCACCAAAAAATTTAATGAAACAGAAATGCTAAAAGAAATGTATATAGCAGGATATACAGATGAAGTATATACGGTAATATTAGATGAGATGAACTTATCACGTGTTGAGTATTATTTTGCAGAGATGCTATCAATATTGGAAATGCCAAATAGAGACGAATGGATAATAGAATTAGTACCAAATAGTTGGAAAACAGATCCTAAAAAAATTATAGATGGAAAAATAAAAGTACCTGCAAATATGTGGTATATAGGAACAATCAATAATGATGATTCTACATTTGCCGTAACAGATAAAGTATATGATAGAGCAATGCCAATAGATATAAATGATAAAAGTGTACCTTTTGATGCGATACCAACAGAAGCTAAAGGAATTAATTTCTCATATTTAGATAACTTATTTAAAAAAGCAATAGAAGAAAATCCTATATCTCAATCAACACTGGATAAAATAGATGAAATGGATAATTATGTAATACAACATTTCCGTATTGCGTTTGGTAACCGTATTGTTTCACATATGAAAAAATTTGTACCAGTATATGTAGCATGTGGTGGGGATGAAGTAGATGGAGTAGATTATTTTATAGCAAAAAAAATACTTAGAAAATTTGAACAGTTGAACTTAGCTTATATAAAAGATGAAATAGATCCATATATTAATTTCCTAGACAAAACATTTGGAAAAAATAAGATGAAAGAATGCATAGAATATTTATTAAGACTTAAGAAAATGGCATAATTAAAAGGAGGAAAAACTTGGATAATTTAGGAGTAATAGAATTATACGAGAAAAGTGGAAAAAGCAACAGTGTAAAAGAATTTCAAGAAAAGACTAACTCAACATTACGAGTAGAAACAAAAAGAAAAATAGCTTCTAAAGATACAGAATGGCTTGATGTAATTGAAAATACAATTCCATATATAGATAATATTTTTAGAAAGCCAAATCGTTTTATTGTAAATGAAGAAGAATTAGTGAAAATAGAGCAAACAAAAAAAGTAACGGTAGAAACAATAAAACACTTATCTAAAAATACAAATTTAATTCAAACTATTGATGAAAAAACAGGAGATGTTACACCTTCAAAGCTTTTAAATGTTAGAAAAGAAGAAAGTTATAATACATATGAAAATAGACTAATATATACATTAGTTCAAAACACAAGGCTTTTTATAAAAAAGAAGACAGATGAATTATTAAAAAGTATAAATACAGAAAATGAGCAAGATGACGAAGATAAAAATAGTACAAAATTGGAGTATAATGCAACATCAGAAGTAAAAGACGAAAAAGTAAATGTGCAGGTTAAATTAAATTCAGAAATAGATCCTAATGGTGATGAATCTAAAGATAAAAATCAAGTGATTTTAGATAGAATTCAAGCGGTAAAAAATAAACTTGATATTGTATCAAATGCTGAACCATACAAAGTTATAGATAAATTACATATAACATTGGTTAAAGAGCCAATCAGAAAAACTAATGTTGTTTTAAAGAACGTTAATTTCCAATATGCAATGAAGTTATGGTCATATTTAAGAGAAAATTTTGATGAAATGGGATTGGAAAATGCAGATGAAGACAAAAATTACAATGATCAAGGAGAACTAAAACAATATATAGACGAAACTTTTCTGTTACAATATTTAGCGATGAAAACAATAGATGAAGACAAAGTAGAAAATGAGATAACATATGAAGAATTAAAGGAAAAAATGGTTGAACAAATGATAGAAAAGATAGTTGACATGGAAAATAATGATGAAACAGAAAATGTAAATGGAACTAATAGTGCTGAACAACAGTTACTTCAAATGATAGCCGAAAAATATGAAGTTATAAAATATAAGAAAATTGAAATAATAAAAGAAATTCAGCAAATATTTAAAAAACAGATTGAAAAATATGAAGAACAAATAGAAAAAAAGTAAAGGAGAACAAATGGTGAAAAGAAAATTAAAATTATTAGGGAATATTTTGTATATTTTGTTATTTATAATTGTAGTACTAATGTTAGTAATAGTTATATTACAAAGAGCTACAAACAATACAGTAACAATAGGAGGCTATAGATTATTTTCTGTTGCAACAGGAAGTATGGTGCCAGTTTATAATGTTGGGGATGTTCTAATATCTAAAGAGATAAAACCAGAAGACATAAAAGTTGGAGATGATATTACATATGTTGGAGAAAAAAATTCTTTTAAAGGTAAAACTGTAACACATAGAGTAATATCAATAGAAAAAAAAGAGGATGGAAATTATAAAATAATTACAAAAGGTGTTGCAAATGATGAACAAGATCCGGAAATAGATCAAACACAAATATATGGAAAGATAATATATAAAATAAAAATATTAAGTTTTCTAGATAGAATGTTAAAGAATATGTATATATTTTATTTTGTTATTTTTATTCCAACAGCTCTAATTATTTATAAAATATTTAAATCTTTAACAGCAAATGATGAAGATGAGGAAAAGGAAATTGATGGAAAAGATAGTAAGAATAATTAAAAAAGTAAAAATAAGAAATATATTAATATTAATTTTACTAATTATTTTTAATACATATGCTTGGTTTATATATGCAACTAAAGTAGCAACAGAGATATCTGTTCATATTTCTTCTTGGAATGTAGAATTTGCAACAGGTGAAGAAGTAACAACAACCAATATAATTATTGAAGTGGAAAGATTATATCCAGGAATGGATGATTATGTAAAAGAAATTACTGTAAAAAATAAAGGAGAAATGAGAGCACAGCTAAGTTATAAGATTAAAGAAATAAGAGTTTTAGATACACAATATATTGTGGATGAAGATATGACAAGTGAATCTCTTCAAAATAAAATCGAAACAGAATATCCATTCAAAATTAATATAGAAAAAGATGATAGCGAATTAATTCAAGGAACAGGAGATGGGAAGTTTACAATAAGTGTAAAATGGCCGTATGAATCTGGTGACGATGAAAAAGATACATTATGGGGAAATAAAGCTTATGAATATTATGAGTTAAATAAAGATAAAAAAAGTATAGTGATACAATTGGAATTAGAAGCAAAACAAATAACAGACAATAATTAGTCTGTTATTTGTGTAAATGAAATATTAACATGGAAAAGTGCAGGATTTTCAGAAGTAGTAGATAAAGTGTCAGCATCATTATTCATAGTTTGAGAATCAGCATTATCATTCCACATAATGTAAACTCGTATTTTTCTTGTTTTAGATTCACTTGATAATGGTATGATTTCGGTTATTGGATCATTATAATTTTCAAAATTTATTTTTTCGCTACCATCAATAGAGTAACCAGTTGCTACTAAATCTGTTACACTACTATTTTCATCTGCGGCTAATGTGATTTCATATTTGAATGAAACATCAGCATGAGTGAAATCTAAATTTAAGTCAAAATATCCTTCTGCTGTTGGAGCAATAATGTTTTCAGCTATATGTTCTGTACCAGGAAATACTGGAACAATTGAGTTGGATATATCAGTATTGCTTTTTATAGATGAGTCATTTACTAAAATATTCCAATTCGCTATTGTTAATGAAGAGATTCCTTGGGTAGTTGAAAGGTATTTGGCATATATTTGAACAATTGTAACAAAAACGATAAAAAAGCATATTCCAATTAAAAATAATATAATTTTTTTGTGATTTTTCATAATATACCTCTTTTGTATTTTTTCTTAGTTTATCACAAATTGTTTTATAAATCAATAGCCTAAGTATATCTTATAAGAAAGGAAGAAAAACGTGAAAAAGAAAGAAGTAAATAAAGAAAAAATTAAATTAAATTCGGAAAAAATACGAGAAAGAGATAGAAAAATAAGAGTGATAAAAACAGGTTTACTTATGATGATAGTATTTTTGATAATCATATATTTTATTTTGAGAATAGTATATGAAACAGGTTATTTTACAGTATCTTTAGATCCTAGTTTTGCCAAAAAAAGTGGACTAGTAATGTATGAGAGTATAGAAAATAGAGAAGAAAGAAAAATACTTAAAGCAACAAAAGTAGAATTTATGGATAATATATCTGTAAAATGGTTACCAGATAATTTAAATGATGAGGCAGATGGAAGTCATAATGGAGAAGATTATTTGGCATACACATTTTATTTGGAAAACAAGGGAAGTGATCCTATAAACTATTGGTATTCTATTATGATAGATGAGGTAATAAGAAATGTAGACAGAGCAATAAGGATAATGGTATACCATAATGGTGAACAAAAGATATATGCTCAAGCCAATAGAACAACAGGAGAACCAGAAGAGGGCACTGAAAAATTTAAATCAGACACAGAAATTGCATTAGAAAATAGACAAGGAATGCAACCAGGAGAAATAGATAAATTTACTATCGTTGTATATTTGGAGGGAGATGACACTGAATGTGATGATTCGCTAATTGGAGGAGAAATGAAAATGCATATGGATATAACTGAGGAACATATCACAGAAGGTTAAAAATATTACAAATATTGCAACAATATTACACAAAAATTACAAAAACGGAAAAATGTTACAATTACATTACATTCTTTAAAGATGTATTGACATGTTTCGAAAAATTATTTATACTAAGTACATAATGAAAATAATTTAGTTCAAATATAATGAACAGAAGAGAGGGTAAAAATGAGTAAAAATCAAAAGAAAAAAAGCAATTTAAAATTGTCAATACTATTATTAATTTTATTGTTAATAGTACTAATTGCTTCAACTTATGCATGGTTTACTGCAAACCAAACAGTAACAGTTGAATCAATAGACGTAAATATTGAGGCAAAAAATGGTTTGCAAATTTCAACAAATGCAGTTGATTGGAAATCAATAATAACAAACGCTGATATAACAACAAATGCTTATGCTGGAAATGCAAATCAGTTACCAACCTCAATGGAACCAGTTTCTACAGTTGGTGAAATTGATGCAAATACAGGATACATGAAGATGTATTATGGAAAAGTAGAGTCAGCAGAAACTGGGGATAATAAGGGAAAAGATGTTTTAACTGCGACAGCAGAAACTGAACCTGCAGCAGGTGATGTAACACCTAAATTTGTTTCATTTGATATTTTCTTAAGAGTTACAGCTGATACTAAATTAAAAATGACAAATGGTTCAAAAGTTGTTAAAAAAGATTCAAGTGCAGATAATGGAATAAAACAAGCTTCACGTGTTGCTTTCTGTGTAGAAGGAAATGTAGATGCAGGTGCTGCAACAACTGACATGACAGCTTTAAAAGGTGCAAAATCATTCTTGGAAGCAGGAAAAACAGTTTATATTTGGGAACCAAATGCTAACTTACATACTTCAGCTGCTGTAAATCATGCTTCTAACAACTATAACTTAAAATCTTTAACAACAGATGGAGCTATAACTAATAAAGTTACATATGCTGGAATAAAAAAAGCATTTGCAACAGAAACATTATTAAAAGATTCATATACAGAGGGAGATAATTTTGCAACTATTGCACCAGATTATGTAACATATGCAAGTGCAGAAGGTGAAATGCTAAATTCTGATGGTACTCCTGGAACCACTGACTCTCCAGCTGAACAAAAAATATTCGCATTATCAGCTGGTGTAACAAAAATTAGAGTATATATGTGGATAGAAGGACAAGATGTTGATTGCGAAAACAATGCATCTGGAACAGACATTTCTTATAACTTACAATTTACAATTGATAATAATTAAAAATAACAAAAAAGAACAGCAAAAACTGTTCTTTTTTTGTTGAATAGCATGGACTTTTTCTACAAGATATGATAAGATAAAATTGTTAAATATTGGAGGAAAAAGTAGATGAAAAATGCTAACAAGAAAACTAATGAAATAATAGAAAAAATAGAAGCAGAAAAAGAAATCTTAAAAACAATGCCGAAAAATAACAAAAAAAATATTAAAAAATATTCAGAAAAAATAAAAGAATTAAAAAATGAATATAGCAATTTAAATAATAAGATAACTAAAGAAATGAATAAAAGATATCAAATTGCAATAAGTATAGAAAATAATCCTGAAATAAATAAAATAAATGCAGAATTAAATAAAATAGAGAAAATTTTATTAATATTGAATGAACAACAAACATCATATGAAAAAATGGGGTTAGATAAAATAATATATAAAATTGATAAATATTATAAAGGAAATTTAGAAGATATAAATGAACAAATTTATCTAGCAATACAAAAATTTGAAGAAGTTGGAATTAAACTAAAATTATCAGATTTTAATTACAGTATATTTGTATCTCAATACATGGAAACATTTTTTGATGATAAAACTAAAGGAGATAAAAAAGCAAAAAAATTACAACAAAAATTTGAAGAAGTTTATTGGAAGTGTTCAGACATAATAATTCATATAGAATTAAACTTAAGAAAAATATATATGAAAAATGAGAACGATATAGATAAATATTTTGAGAAAGAGAAAAATAACATAATAAGACAATACGAGAAAAAGAGAGAAGATATAAAAAAAATGTATGAACAAAAAGTGATAAAAAGAGACAAAGAAATCGAGCGTGATAAAAAACAAATTTTAGATGATTTCCTAAATCAAAAACTTAATGTTGCAGATTTTGAAGAAGAAAAAATAAAAAGCAATTATTCAAAGTTATTGCCAGAATTATCTGATGAAGAATTCATGAATGAAGATGTACAAAAAGGAATAAAAGAATTTTTAAGAAGTTTATATGAATACAGAAACTATTTGAAATTTGAATTTATAATAAAAGATATACAAAAATATTATAAAGAAAAAGAAAAATATAAAAATTCTTATAAAGAAGCAAAAAAGAAAGTAGAAGACATAGAAAAGAAAATAAAAAAAATAAACAAAAAAGCAACGAGAAAAGGAATATTTAAGAAAACAACGAAAAAATTAAAACAAACACCAGAGCAAAAACAAATTACTGCAGAAGCTATAAATGCATATAAAGAAATGGAATTAAATAAATTTTACAATAGAATCTATTCTATTGTAAGAGAGGACTCTACAATATATGAAACTTTGGAGTTAGCAAGTTCATATTACAATTATTTAACAAAATGCATAATCGAAAATAATAGTACAATAACACAAGACAAAATTGATAGATTAATAGATGAATTAAAACTATTCTTAAAAAATCCATATATCAATATTATAAATAATCTAACAATTTTAGAAGAAAATGATATTGCAATGATAATAAAAGACAGATATAAATTGTTAAACTTTAATATAGATAAAGATGATTTAGACGAAAAAAAATTAAATGGACTAATAAAGATATTAGAAAATATTGAAGTTAATTACAATCTAAAAATACTTGGATTAGATATTAAGAAAATAGGAGAACTTATAGAGATAAAGCAAGTGTTAAATATACAATAAAACTGGAGATTTTAAATGAAAAAAACGAGTGAAAAGAAAAAATTATTAATTTTAATTATTTTAATAATACTGATTATTGTAGGTTTGCAAATTTTTACAAAATCAAGAGCAAGTAAGAAACAAGATATTATCATTAATTTTCAGGATAATGGTGGTTTATTAAGTAATGAAACCTCTATAGCCCAGGCAACAAACGAAGGGGAGAGTGGGGTTTCACTTGTATTACCTGAGTTTGCAAATGATAAAAGAGTTGGTAAATATATTATAATCAAAAAGGACATTATAGCAGATTCAACTTTAGAAAATATAACTACAGAAAATACAACTGTTGAAAATATAAAAGAAGAAAGCATAACGGCAGAAAATACAATGGTTGAAAGTTCAACAGTTGAAACAGTAGAAATGCAACCTGGAGAAAAAATCTACTTAACTCAAGAAGAAATAGAAAAATCACAGATTGACTTAAAAGTAGAATATGACATAATAGAAATAAAAGAAGAAAAGCTATATAACAAAAAATTAATCTATTCAGAAGGAAAAAACAATTTATTAACAGTATTAGGATATATGCCAGTTGATACAAATTTGGAGGTTATAGAAGCAGATATTACTAATGTTCAAGAAGAAATATACAATAATTATGGTGACAAAGAAATTATTGCAAATTATGGTGTAAAACTTATATCAAGTGAAAAAGAATATGACCCAAGCGAGTATAAACAAAAACTTACAATAGAGATAAGTACTGATAATAACCAAATTGAAATTTTAGAAGTAGATAGTAATAAAGTGCAAAAAGTAGCTAATGTAAAAATAAATGAAGGAATAGCTAGTTTTGAGACAGAAGAAATAAAGACATATTTAATATTACAATCAAAATCAGAAGTAATGACAATAGCAGAAGAAACAGGAAGTGATGAAGCATCAACAAATGATGAAACAACAGGTAATGATGCAATAGCAGTGGCAACAGTAGTAGGAGAAGAAGCAAAATTTAAAATAGATGATTATGATAAAGATAAAAACTATTATTTAGGATTAAACTATACAGAAAATAATTCAAAAGAAAATACAGGTAAATATACAGAAAGTAATTTAAAAGATGTAACAATAAATTATTATGGATATGACTATGATCTAACAGAATTTACAAAACCGGAAGAATATGATGTTTCATTAAATGCAACAGCACAGCGAACAGCAACAGGAAGTATTTCAACATCACAAACTGGTTGGGGTTGGAATAAAACAACATATTATAGTAGAACAGATACTGTAACAATTACTGTTAGTGGGTTAAATGCTTTAAAACAACAATATCCAAACTTTAAAGCTGACTCTACTTGGACCTTGGAAGCTCAAATACCAAATAACAATTTTTCAAATTATTATTATGCAGATGGAACAGCTAGTGCAAATAGTGGTGTAAGTGTTAGCTTAGGAACAAATACTATAACAGTAACAGGTGATGATTCTTCAAGTTTGTTAACAAATGGAGATACATGTACATTTACATTTAAAGTTACATTCCGTACAACAAATAGAAATTATATAAATAATACAAGTTTTACAACATTAACAGTAAATTCATTTAAGACAACTGTTACAGTTGGAGATTATACACCATATGGAACAATATCAGATACAGAACAACAAACATTAGTGTCTTATAGAAAATGTATACCAGTAGATAGTAATGGAAATATTTCAGTAGAGCTAATAGACAACCCATTTATGAATAGACCATTAGAAAGAGGCTTTAATGGTTGGAAAACAAATAATAGCAAATATTCTAGTAGTATAAATACAAACACAAATACATTTGTACAAACATTAAAAACAAATGTAAATAATATAAAAGACAGTTCTGGAAATTATGTTATAGACTTGTACACAGATTGGGCAGAAGCAAATGTTATATTTGTAAGCTCAGCTGGAAGTAGTACTAATTCAGGAAAAACACCTAATAGTCCAATAAACAATAATTGGACAAATATAAATAATAAAATAAATTCTAATATAAAAACATGCACAAAAGCATCAAATAGAGAAGTAAATATTATAGTTTTAATGCAAGGGACATTGGATATAAATGGATTAACAGAACCTAGTACACCATATACATTAACAAGTTTGTATGATGGAAAAAATTATGGAAGTACGAATACATATTTAAGTGCTGGAAGTTCTAATGCAATAATAGATAGTGATTTACAACTAGATTATATATATATATATTCAAATGTATCATATTTGTCATCAAGAACAAGTACAGATGGAACAAGTAGTGTAGCACCATGTATATATGGTAATATGTATAATTTAAGGATAGGAAGGGGAATAAAATCTACAAATTCAAGTAATTGTTCATTAGCTCAAATTCAAGGAGGATATTATAACCATAATAGTTCAGAATATAAACTAGTAGTAGAATCAGGAATATATCATACTATACAATTATATAGAGCTGGAGGAGGAACTGGAGCTAATACAAGTACAACAGCAAATGGAACAATGGTCATAGGAAATGATATAGACAGAAGAGACAATAATAATGAGAATTTAAAGTTTTATAATAGAATATCTTCAAGAACTAATACATCAACTAATAATCCATATACAAGAAATAATGCTGATGCAATAGCAATTAATATGAATATAAAAAGTGGAACAATAGGAGTAGACTACTTTAATAGTGCATCAACAAGTGATTCAAGTGAAAGAAATTATGCAGGAGTATATATTGGTGGACATGGACAAACTGGATATGATAAATCTGATAGATATTTACTTATAGAAGGTGGAAATATTGCTAATGTAATAGGAGGACTTAATGTTGGCAGTGATGATATGTATAAAACGTATATGTATATTAAGGATGGTAACATTATAAATATTACAGGGGGAGCAGGATATACACATACTTATGGCGATAGAATAATACAAGTGACAGGAGGGTGTATAAAATACAGTATAAGTGGAGGTTCAAATGGAGTTGCTGCTAGTTCTACAAGTAATAATGGACAATTAACAGGAAATTCATTAATATATGTTGGAGGTGATGCACATATTGGAGCATCATATACAACAGATACAATTGGAAATAAGCAAATAACAGAAACAGATACTAATTTAGTATTATATGGTGTTAATGCAGGCAGTGTATGTGGTGGTGCAAATGGAAATGAAAATTATGCAGGACAAACTGATAGCTCATATATAATAATAGATAAAAATGCAACAATTCATAATAATGTTTTTGGTGGTGGAAATTATGGAATAATAGGTTCATCGCAACGGAGGTGCTACAGGAAAGCCGATTCTTACATTTAACAATGAATCATCTAACTTTCAAACAGGAAAAGAATATATAATTTCTTCAAATGCAAAAGGTGGAGACTCATTATCATCAAATGGCTCAAATGTAACTAATACAATAATTTCGAGTGCAATAGAACCAACGAATTCAACAAAATGGATTTTTGAAAGTGCAGGAAATAATAAATATTATATAAAAAGTCTAGAAACAAATAGATACATATATGTAAATAATGGCTCTGGATATGGAACTGTAACTGCAGATTTAACATTATCAACAAGTAATAAAACAGCATTTTCAGTTAGTGTAACAAATTCGATACAAATAAGTTGTCAGATTAGCTATAGAAACTTTTGGGGAGGAACTCAAACAGCAACAGTTTATATTGCTTGTGATAATTCTGGAAATTGGACGGCATCAAATAATTATTATAATGAGGTTTCTACTACACTTTATTTGTTAACATACAAATTGCTTCCTAAGGATGATGGAAATGATGAGAATGATATAGATACTGTTGTAAATATTAAAGTCTTTGGAGGAACAATAAAAAATAATATCTATGGAGGAGCAAACCAAAATAATATTTATGGAACTGTAGACTTAGTTATGAAAAATGGAATTGTCAATGGAGTAGTTTATGGTGGCTCTAATATAAAAGGAACGGTTTCAGGTTCAACATTAATTAATATATCTGGAGGTCAGCTAGGAACAGTATCAGACTCAGATATATCTGACTATACAAGTGTAGATGCATTATTTGGAGGTGGACTTGGTTCTGAAACTAAAGTGGATGGAAGATCATTAGTAAACATACAAGATACAGATAATAATTTAAACATTTATGGAAATGTGTATGGAGGAAGTTCACTTGGAACAATGAATGGTAATGTTAATGTTAATATTAAAGATTTACCAACAATAACAAATACAATATCTATAACAGGATATGTATTTGGAGGAGGAAAAGGAAACTCTACAACACCAGCCACAGTTGAAGGAAATATAAAACTAAGTGTTGATGGAAGTAATCTAGAAAAATGTAGTATATTTGGTGGAAGTAACATAAATGGAACAATAAGTGGAGACATAGAACTTAAAATAGGAGAAAATAATAAATCTATAATACAGACTGTGTATGGCGGAGGAAATCAAGCAGGAATTGATACTAATACCAAAACTGTAAAAGTATATTTATTAACAAATGCAAATATAACAAATGCATTTAATGGTGGAAAATCAGCAGATTTACTTTCTTCTGGAGAAGAAGATACAACAAGAGGAATATATTTACAAGGTGGAACAGTAGAAAACATATATGGAGGTTCAGACTCATCAGGAACGGTAACAGTAAGCAATGTATATATAGAAACAGGTACAGCTACTAATGTATATGGAGGAAACAACCAAGGAGGAACCACACAAATATCAAGGGTGTTCATAAAAGGTGGCACAGTAACAAATGCTTATGGTGGTGGAGATAAAGCCGAAACAACTACATCTAATGTAACAATTTCAGATGGAACAATAGAGAATATATATGGAGGAGGAAATCAAGCAGGGGTTACAACAACAAATGTAGTCACAAATGGAGGAAACATAGGAAAAATATTTGGAGGATCTAATAGAAGTGGAAGTGTAGAAAAAAGCAATGTAACAACAAATGAAAGTACAACAGAAGATTCTACAAGTCCTGTAAAAATGCAGGTGCAAGCAACTGCAACCAAAACAGAAAGTTGGGAGAGTACAACATATCCAACAAAAGCAACATTAAAGATTACATTTTCAAATAATACATCTAAGGAGATTTCAAAATGGAATGCATTTATATATGCACCAGATTCAAAATTAAAAGATAATTATACAAGTTCAGATATAGAAGAAGACAATGGAACATATAAATTGACAGAAAAAAATAGATATTATGGAACAAATCCAATACCAGCAAATGGGACACTTACAATAGAATTTACAGTATTGTCAAATCAAGATGCGACTGCATTTGCAGTAGGATATGGTATGAATGGTACAAATTCAGATGGAGAAACAGTAAGTAGTAGTAATGCAGTTATACAAACTGTATATGGAGGAAATAACCAAGGAGGAACTACCCAAAATACTAATGTAACAATAAATGGCGGAGGAGTTCAAGATGTTTATGGTGGAGGAGACCAAGCAATATCAGGTGAAACAAATGTTAATATAAATGGACAAGTAAAAAAGAGAGTATTTGGAGGAGGAAACCAAGCAGGAGTCGACACAAATACTAATGTTACCGTAATTGGAGCAACTATAGGAGACAATATTTATGGTGGAGGAAATGAAGGAACAGTAACAGGAAACACATATGTAAAAGTAAAAAATGCAACTTTAAACAATAGTTTATATGCAGGTGGAAATGGTTCTGCTGCAACAGTATATGGAAATACTAATTTAATAATGGAAGGAAAAAATAATGTTACAAATAGCGTATTTGGAGGAGGAAATCAAGCTGCAACAGGAAATGAAACAAATAATAATTCTACAAGTACAGTAAATATTGTTGGAGGAGCTATTGGAAAAAATGTTTATGGAGGAGCAAATACATCAGTAGTATATGGAAAAACACAAACAAATATAGGATATGATGCTGTAGGAGATACAAACTTAGAAAAAGGAGATATAAAAATCAGTGGTACTGTATTTGGAGGAGGAGAAGCAAATGCTTCTGGTAGTGAAATATATGACTTTGATTTCATAAGTGTAACTGTACAAATAGATATACAAATAGATGCAAATGGTTATGACAATTTTGATATATTAGGAAGTATATTTGGTTCAGGAAATGCTTCAAGTACAAGTGGTAAAAGTTATATGACAATAAAAAATTATGGAACACCAGATAAACCAAAAAGTAATGTTTCATTACAAAGAGCAGATACTGCAACAATAATAAACTCTGCACTTTCATTATCAGGAACAACAGATAGAACAAATGAATATTCAGCAGTATTCTTTTCAATAAGTAGAGTAAGCCAAGTAAAACTAAAAAATAATTCAACATTATTCTTATGTAATGGAGCCAACTTGTTAAAGGAACTAGATAGTGTAGTTGATATAGATGGAAAAGAAGAAAAAGGAGCTGTTACAATAAACGAAGATACTGGAGAAGTGACAAGAAATGTTAATAATAGAATTTACATGATGGAAGGTAAAAACTTAAATGTAGCATTAAATGAAAAAGCAACAATATATGGTAAAGTACAAGGTATGTTTTTCTTTGGATTATTTACAAACAGAAATAATCCAGCTACAAGTACAGGTTTATATCACAATAGTTATAATAATGGAGATACAATAACAAATCTTGGAACATTTATCACAAATTCATATGTTATTGCAGAACATTTAACAAATCCAGAACATGATATAAAAGTAGATGGTTTTTATACAAATTATAATCAGGAAGGAAAAGTAAAAGCAAATTATATTCAACCAACTCCGGATTCAGATGTTTACTACATGTGGGTGGCTGGAGAAAAAATGGATGTAAAAGTTTTTAATATTGAAATGGTAGGATCTAAATATGCAACTCTGGGAACATATGATTTAGCTTTAACAGAGTTCTCGGATCCAAACATAAAATTTATAATTGCGGGATTCTCATCAGGATTATCAAATGATATATCATTAATCCCATCAGATCAAATTGAATCTGTAGAACCTGATGAAAATAAAGCAAATACTCAATTTGCTTTAGCAATGAAAACAGGTAATATAGGATGGCAAAATAAAGGAAAAACAGAATTTTTAACTGAAAACGGTGGTTCATATATTGGAACAAAAAACTATAATTCAGATAATACAAATTATACACCTAGATTGAGCTTTTATTTTTACCATTCACAGAATCTTACAGAAAAGAAAGCATTAGGAGAAGTAAAAATAAGATTTCAAGTTTTAAGACTTATAGATGATTTGAATTATAAAATTTCATATATAGATATAAATGTAACTTTGTCAACAGCATTGTTTCAAGATGATTATTATGAAGCAGCAATGACTCCTGGACAGGAATTTGGATTATTCACAACAACAGATACAACAATAACAAATCACAGTGCTTTATCAGCATATTATTCACTAGTATTGCAAAACTTTTCAGAAAGAGAGTATTTTGATGAATACAAAGACTATCAAAGAGTATTAGTATCAAGAAATTCTGATAATTTACCATATGTATTTCCAGAAAATACAAAAATAACAATGCTAGATATGGCGACAAACAAATATTACTATTATATAGTTACTGCTGATGATGTAATTAAAGGAAAGTATATATATAAATTATCAGACTTTATTTCAATGGGAAGTAAAGATGAACAGTTTAAAGAAAAAGAAATGTATAATAAATATTATAAAAAAGATGAAAATTTGATATACGAAAATTTTATATTTCATGTAAATTTAGAAAATACTGATATCACAGATAATATAGTAGATAACTCATTACTTATGGAATTACGTAATCCAGATAACCAAACAATAATAGGGGTATTGGGAATTCAAAGAGAAAATATGATATATAATGTTTATTGCGATAAAGATGCCACAATAAAAATAAATGGTTCACTTGAACCACAAACAATATATCTTGGTAATCCAATAAGAATTAATGTAAATACAGAATTTACTCAAGAATTATATGGAACCCAAACTATTTATGATACACAGTATTTTGACAATAAATTAGGAATTAAAATAAGCATATATGATAGTAATGGAAACAGATTGAACAATGATAGTTTACTTGGAATAAATTTCGAATTAGATGGAAAAACATACTATCCTAGAGTAGATGGAACTACAAGAATAAATATTGCTGATAAAGTAACAGATGTATTAGCAAAACTACAGTTAAATACGGAGAACAATAAAACTTGGGCAACAGGAGATTATAAAATTAGGATAGAATCGTTTGGCTCTTCAGATGGTATTTATTATGGATTAAAAGCGTCTGATATGGTGGAATTAAATATAAGAGTAATTAATCAATCTTTTGGACTAAAAGTACTAACTTCTGATAATGATAAGATTGTTAATAAAGTTACAGGAACAACAATAAGTGGAAGTGATTCAATTGCAACAACTTTGCAATATTCATCATCATTAAATAATCCTAATATTGCTATATCACTTTATAGAAGAGATTATACAGAAGAATTTTCACAAGAATATAATTTGGTCGATTTAAAAGATTATGTATCTACGGAATTAAAAGCAACCAAGAGAGAAAAAGAATATGTAGTTTCAACGAATCCAGTGGAAACTGCTACATACTTCTTAATTTTGAAGCAAAATTTAATAACAGGAACATATAAATTAGTATATAAATTATATGATGGAGATGTTTACATAGGAGAAGTCTACGAATATATGATTATAAAATAACACATATTATTGGAGGAAATAACAAAATGAAATATGATGTAGAATCGATAAACAAAAGAAAAGAAAAGTCAAAAAACTTTAAAAAAATTTTAGAGGTAATTGCAATAATATTAATATATAATATTATTTTAATTATTGTATCATCAATAAATGGAAAAGATTTTAATATATTAGGTTATAAAGCATATATTGTAGAAACTAATAGTATGGAGCCAACAATAAAAGTTGGAGATATTGTAATTATAAAAAAAGTTAAAGTAGAAAAGTTAAATCAAGGTGATGTAATAACTTTTACCCAAGAGGGTGAAGTTATTACACACAGAATCACTAAAATAGATGTAGAAGAATCTGGGACTAAATATATAACAAAAGGAGACAATAATAATACTGAGGATACTATAAAAGTAGAGCATGAAGATATTTTAGGAAAAGAGATTTTAACTATTCCACAATTAGGAAAAGTTATGCAATTACTAAATAGCAAAATAATTTTATTAATTATAATTTTGATAATTTTAATTTGGGCATTTATAAGAATACAGAAAAAAGAAAAACTAGAAAATAGGAGAGAAAAAAAGAAAATTGAAGAAAACAAAAAAAATAAAATTTAAACGTAAAATCAAATTTATAAGAATATTAAAATATTTATTTAGTATTATTGTTGGAATGAGTATGTTATATAATATTATTTTTTTAGTAAATACGTCAATATCTTCAAAGGAATATTTCGATTTATTTGGTATTAGTTTGTTTAATCTTGATAATGAAATGATGAAAGATGAACTTAATAAAAATGACTTAGTAATTGTAAAAGAGGTAGAAGAAAATGATTTAAAAGAAGGAGATATAATAGCATATCAAGTTCATGGACAAATAAAAATAAGTAAAATTTACAATATCAAAGATAAAAAATATATAACAAGATATAATCAATCTTATTATTTAAACATAGAAGAAATTGAATATAATCAAATTATTGGAAAAGTAATAAAAAAAATTCCTGTTTTTGGGTTGTTGTTACAAATTCTTCAAAACAAAATAATTAGTACAATAGTATGTATATTAATGTTTTGTGCGATATTGTATTATAGTAGTTTGCTAAAAAGGCAGAAAATGAGAAAAAGAAAAAAGAAAATACAAAGAAACTTTTTGCAATAGAACAAATGGCGAGAATACCTAATAGTATATTCTCGCTTTTTTGCTATTAAGAAGATTTAAAAGACAGACTTTTTAATATTTTTAATACTTTATATCCACTTAAACTAAAATCAATAATTTCACTAATAAAAATAGATAAAATATAACCACTAAAGCCTAAAAAAGGAACTAAAAAATAAATAAAAGTAATGCTAATTAAGCAATCAAAAATATTAATTATCATAACATCAACTTGAGCGTCCAATCCTTTTAAAATTCCGGTCAATAAC
>CAKOTX010000011.1 GCA_934120315.1 uncultured Clostridia bacterium | reverse complement strand
AAATGGATTTTCTTTATATTTAAAAGACACTCTTAAAAAATGTTCCATAAATTTAAAACAACTTTTATCATAAGCATCTAATATTCTAAGTACTCCAGAACCTATATTTTCGATTAAATCCACATCTTTAAACACTCTAATAAGTTCTTTGTTTCTTGGAGCAGTTACACCTTCTAAAAATTCTTCTTGTGATAAGCCTTGTGGTAGTCCTCCGCCTGATGTAATTTCAATTCTATCAGAATAAAGTTCAATTATTGGTGTTGTACTTAAAGTATAATCACTATGTACCATTGCATTTATAACAGCTTCTTTTAATGCTTTACTATCTATCATTTCTACTTCTTTTCTGCCATTGTATTCAATTTTTGCATAAACAGTATTTTCCGCTGTAAGCCTATCTAAAATTCTTTGGGTAGCAGTTATTAAACAACAATAACCATATTCTTGGTTTTCTATTAATTCCATTTTGTTTGTTCCCAAATATTTAACAAGTTTTATTGATATATTATTTTCATCAGCAAGCAAATAAGCATTATAGTTATATTTTCCTTCATCAGTTAATAAATTTAGATTTCTAGCAAAATTATCATTTAAAATCATTCCATTCCCTTCATAATGAATTTTCAACTGTCTAAATGTTAAATCTTGTCTAGGAGACTCTATTTCTTTTAAAGAATTTTTTATTCGTCTAGTAAACATTTCTTCAATCATTCTCTCGGTCATTCGTTCTTTGCTACTTCCAACTCTAATATAACACCCCTCTGGCGTTCTTCCTCTTTTTCTTAAATAATAAGGCTTTTCTGTTCCACTTGATATTATAACTTTTATTACTACTTTATTATCTATTGTTTCAACCGTTACATCAAATAAGCCTAAAGTAGATGGTTGTATATTATTTTTTATTCTATCCTTAATTTGTAACTGAGTTAAATCAACATCTTTAATACCAACCGCTTGTCCATTTTTATTAATGCCAATATAAATTATTCCACCTTCTTTGTAATTAAGAAATGCAATAACTTCTTGTTCAAATTCTTCATTTAGTTGCTCTTTGTTTTCTATTCTATTTGTTTCTGATTGCATATAAGCTCTCCTTTAATTAATTTTCTTTATTATAACTTATTTTTTATTGGAATTTTTATTAGTTATTTAAATTTATAGATAAAACTATCAAGAATTAAAAATTAAAATATTTTTGAAAATTTGGCTGGGGCACTGTGATTCGAACACAGGAATGTCGGAGTCAGAGTCCGATGCCTTACCGCTTGGCGATGCCCCAATTATAAAATTATAGTACTTCTACCGCAAATTATCTTAACATATTAAACAAAAATTTGCAACTATTATATTGCAAATTTTTATTTATTTTAATATTCAAATCCTTGAATTTCTCTTTCGTATTTTTTATATTCTGGAATATATTTTTCTATAATTTGGTAGAATCTTTTTCCATGTGTTTTATATTTTAAATGGCAGAATTCATGTGTAACTACATATTCTATTACTTCTCTTTTATATTGCATTAGTTCAGGAGCTATTGTGATTTTTCCATCTTCACATTTTCCTAATGTTTTTTCCATTTTTCTTATTTCATAATCTTCTGGAGCTATTCCTAACATTTTTCTTGTTTTCTCCATTATATCTTCTATTTCTGTATTTGCTATTTGTTCATACATTTTTTCTATTGACATTTTTAAGATTTGTTCATTTCCAACCTTTTTATATTTTGCTGGTAAGATTATTTCTATCTTATAATTTTCTCTTAAATTCAATTCTGGTGCTTTTATGTTTTTGTATTCTACTTGTACATCATAGTTTTTTCCAAAAATCTTTACTGATTGTATATTTGAAAGATTTTCTTCATATTCTTGCATTTTGCTTAAGATCCAATTTTTCTTTTCTTGAACTATTTGTTGAATTTTATTTGATGTAAAATACCATGGTGCATTTACAACAACTTCACCATTTTGAACTGTTATATACATATTTCTGTTTACTGCCTTATTTACAGTGTATGTTATTACATTTTCTTTTCTTCCAAATATACTCATTTTATTTTCCTCCTCATCATTTGAACTCTTGTTCGTTTTTCTGTTCCTATTTTATATCCTAATTTTCATTTTGTCAATACTTTTTCACAAAATTTTCGAACATTTTTTCGAAACATATTTTTAGCTTGTTTTGCATAGATTTTATAGAGGTGTGACATGAAAAAAAGTTATTTTTATATTTTTAAAATCAAAAAATTATTATTGCCTTTTATATTAACCTTGTTTACTATTTGCCTTATTTTATTTTCCACTAGCAATTTATCTGCTGCCAAAAAAGGTTTAACTTTGTGGGCAAATTCTATTGTCCCATCTTTATTTCCTTTTTTTGTGGCAACAGAACTTCTTTCTCATACACCATTCACATATTATCTTGGAAAACTTTTAAATAGATTTATGAAGCCTGTTTTTAATATTCGTGGTGAAGGAAGCTTTGCTTTTATTATGGGAATTATTAGTGGATATCCTATAGGTGCAAAGATTGCTGCTGATTTTAGAACAAATAATATCTGTACTAAAGAAGAATGTGAACGTCTTTTAAGTTTTACCAACAATTCTGGTCCTTTATTTATTGTTGGAACTGTTGGTATAAGTATGTTTGCTAATTCTACCATTGGCTTTATCTTACTTATTACTCATCTTCTTGCATCTATCACTGTTGGAATAGTTTTTAGATTTTGGAAATATAACAAAAATTCGTACATATCTAATTCCACTAAATACATTTCATCTAAAGAAAATCTTACACTATCTAATTTAGGCGGAATTATAGGAAATAGCATCTCAAATTCAATTAATACTATTTTATTGATTGGCGGTTTTGTTGTGTTATTTTCAGTTGTAATTTCAATTTTAAACACTAGTCATTTATTAAATGTTTTTGCTGATTTATTATCTCCTATATTTAGCTTTTTGCACATCCCTACAAAATTTTGTAAAGGCTTTTCTTGTGGAATTTTAGAATTAACTAATGGTCTTAATATGATTTGCAATATAACTGAAAAACATTTATCTATTAATATTATTCTTGCTTCTTTTTTGCTTGGATTTGGTGGTATTTCTGTCTTGTTACAAGTTTGGAGTGTTATCTCTAAAACTGATTTATCTATCAAACCTTATATTTTAGGTAAATTGCTACATGCTTGTTTTTCTGCATTTTATACTTTTTTATTTTTACAATATTTTAATTTTAATTTATAAAATTAATAGGACACTCAATGTGCCCTATTTTATTCTATTTTTAATATTTTAGCCGTAATATCATTTTCTGTATTTTCCATTACTATTTTTATGGTGTTTGCCGTATTATTTTTAAATTTGAAATCATATGCACCATATGAGACTGCTGCATCTTGACCATCTTTTATATATGGCACATGTGCACTATGCTGATGTCTTTCCAATACTTCTAACTCAGGAACTTGCAATACTGCATTATACAATGTCGTACTCACCTGACAATTTCCTCCGCCAAGGCCTTGCTTTTTTTCACCATTCACAAAGATATCTGCCTCTTGGTATCCCTTTTCAGTAGTTGCTTTTCCTACAATCTCACAAAAAGAAAATGTCTCTCCTGATTTTATTTCAGTACTTGACAAGTTATTACAAGTAATTGTTACATTATTTTGTCTCTTAGGATCTTTATTATGAATTTTAGTTGAAAATGTAGCTATTTCTGTTTCCTTTTGTGGCACTGGATTTGTAATATTTGTATTTGTGCTATTGCTAGATGTATTTGTACTACTTCTTTGAGCTTGATAATTTGAAGTATTAGTTTGTGCTTGTTTATTATTATTCGAATCCCAGAGATTCCAAGCTATCACACCTCCAGTTATTGTTACTGCAATTATTATTAGACTTATAGCAATTTTTTTCATTTAACCTTCTCCTTCACAAAATTTCTCATTCTTTTATAATTATTTTACCCCAAAATCTCAAATTTTATTGACAAATATATATTAAATATAGTATAATTGGTAATGTATAAATTTTTAAAGGAGATTATTATGTTAGCTAAGTATTGGAAAAAGATTGGTTTTTTTATTTTAATAGTTGCATGTATATTTAACATTATGACAAAATGCATACATAAGTTATCATTAAAAAAAGAATTAGAAACTTCAGCAACATATGTAACTCAACAAGAAAATGAAGAAAATAAAAATTTAGACAAATAACTTGAAAAAAAAATACAAATATGTTAATATAATATTTGGCAAAATTACTGTTTTGAGAAAGAGGTGAATTTTACATGAAAGAAGGAATACATCCAACATATAACCAAACAACAATTACATGTGCATGTGGAAATGTTTTAGAAGTTGGTTCAACAAAAAAAGATTTAAAAGTAGATGTTTGCTCAAAATGTCATCCATACTGGACAGGTAACTTAAGACTTGACACTAAAGGTGGTAGAGCTGACAGATTTAAAAAGAAATATGGTCTTGAATAAAAAAATGGCTTTCATACGAAGCCACTTTTTTTATTTTTCTATTAACATTATTTTGTAATTATATCCATGATATTTAGTAGAATATTCTTTTTCTGAAACCTTATTATATCCTTCGCCTTTAAATAAATCTTCATAAAATTTTTCATCTGAATCATCAATAATCCAAACTCTATTTGAACATTTTTTTACAAAATCTTTATTTACAACTGTATCATAATTAGGTCCAAAAGCTTTATATGCTTCTTCTACTCCCCAATTATCAGCATTATAAAAATATACTTGATTGTCAACAAAATGGATAGCCACTATAAATCCTCCGCCTAAATTTGGGAATGCAATTGTATCTCCTTCTTGTACGTTTTCTTTCATATAATTAATTGGTTCCATATTTGTCTTGCTATAATTTTCTTGCATTAATCCCACATTATTATAAATTCCTAATATTGCAATTACTGAAAGTATTGAAACTATTTCAACTTTGTTTTGCTCTTTTCTTAAAATAAAGCTTATTGCAAATATGTATAATCCTGTTATTACAAATAAATATCTGTAATATAAGATTGATGTTTTCATTACTGCTGTAATTATAATTGCTGCTAGTATTACTGCAAAGTATACAATGACTGACCATTTAAATGCATTTAAATTTTCTTTTGCTTTAGCATATTTATATGTTTTGTATATCATATATCCATATAATTCCAAAGCAAATACTGTTGGTACTAATAAGCCTGTATAACCTGATGTTCTAACATATCCTGCTAATTGTGAACTTAGCAATTCCATTGGAGTTTGTGGAAATGAGAACCCTATCCAATATCCACTTGATACATTTCCTAGTTGTCTAGCAAAATTTACTAGCCATGGTAGATATGCAACTGCTTGCACAATTCCCATTGAAACTATAAAAATTATTCCTTTTTTTCTCTTTTTTACAATCAAATATATTAATAAAAATACATTTATTAATCCTGCAGCCATTAATCCATAATAATGTAGATATATACTCATTAAGCTTGATATTCCAAAGATTATCCAATCTTTTGTGTTATCTTCTTTTGTTAGTCTATATGCATATATTGCAAGTACTGTTACTGTAAGGATTGCCCATGAATACATTCTTACTTCTATTGCATATTGAGCCATTTCTGGTAAAAATGCACATAAAAATGAAAATATAAATCCTGTTTTTTCTCCAAAATCTTTTCTTATATGTGTGTATCCAAGAATTATCATAATTGCTATTGGTATAACTGAAAAGATTTTGTATGCCATAATTGAACCACCAGTTAACAAATATACTATTCTTAGCATCCAATAATATAATATCGGGTGCACGTCATTTCCTCCTATTGTCCAAATTTCTCCAAATGTGTGTCTTGCTAATCCTGCCGAATAACATTCGTCAAACCATAAATTATTGTGGAAAGCTCCTAATGATACAAATATTATTCCTACTACAATCAGTGCAATATGCCATTGTTTTAATGTTATTGATTTTAATTTTTCTTTTACTTTTTCCATCTTATTTGTCCTTTCTTTTTTAAACAACATTATTGTACTAAAAAAGAAAAAAAATAGCAAGTTTTTCTTGCTACTTTTATTCAAATATATCTCCATCTGCTTCTAATCTCTTAGCTGTTTCTTGATAATCAGACTTTTCCTCATTTTCTTTGATTTTTTCATCTTGCCTTTTTACTTCTGCACTTTTCTCTTCTTGCTTCTTAGCTTCATATTCTTTTTCTTCATATGTCATTCTTCTATTTTTCATCTCATTTATAATCTTTTTTGTCTTTTCTTCTTTTTGTTGAATTGATTTATTAAACATTTCATTTATTCTTTGCATTAAATCTGGTATATAGTCTAACAATTTGTCTATGCATGATTCGTGGTCAACTGGCATTAGTTTTACATTTCCTTCTTGTACTACTAAAAATGCCACTGGATTAATTGATACTCCTGCGCCAGCTCCTCCTCCAAATGGTAACTTATACTCAATTTCTTCATCTTTGTCTTTTCTAGTATATTCTTTTAATGTTTCTCCTCTAAATTCACTTCCTCCTGCTGCAAATCCAAAACTTACTTTTGAAATTGGAATAATTGTTATCCCATTTTGAGTTTCAATTGGCTCTCCTATTATCGTATTTACGTCAACCATATCTTGTATACTACTCATTGCAGTCATCATAAGACTTTCTATTGGATGTTCACTCATTTTCTACCTCCACTTTTTTCTCGAAGATTTTTCTTTTTATTAATTTATATATATATTGCATCAAATATATTGAAAATATACCTTTTAATTTGATTTTTAACAAGTTTTTATTTGAATAGATTGGAACCACTTCATATCCTTGCTTTTTTATAACAATACCTAATATTGTCCATATCATTCCAGTTACAATTGCTGTTACTGCTGCATCTTGAATTCCTATTTGTATTGATAAATCAATTTGCTCGATTTCTACATTTATATTTTTTAATGCATCAATAACTTGTATTTCTATATCTTTGCTTTTTATTTTTAAATTAGGCATTTTCATTTCCAAAACATTTTTCTTAAATAATTTTATTTTTTTAAACAATATTAAATATACCCAAATCTTGCTTTCTTTACTTAATTTTTCTTCTTGCTCTGTGTCTATTACTAAATCTTCAACTTCTATGCCTATTCGACTTGTATGTACTGCTATTATGATTACCAATAAAATAGCTAATAAAAAAAAGAAAAACAATATTATCACCTCTATGTTCTAATATTATTTTTCCTCTTTTTTAGCTTTTTAAACTCTTTTATTTTTTTCTACTTCTATATCACCAAATATCTCTTCTTGTTCTGTTATAACTTTATTTCTTCTAGACATCTCTAATAATCCTGAAAATGCTGTTACTACTTCATTTTTGTTACGTTTTTTAACTGAAAATAATTTGTTAAAATTAAACTTTTTATATTTAATTAAAGCTCTATACATTTCTTTTACTTTGTCCCCAACTGTATATGTTTCTGTGATTGCTATTTTTTCAATGTTTGCTGCATTTTCATTTATTTTTTCTGTATTTCTTTGTAATAACTTTCTATACAAATCTGGTATTATTTCACTATTATATTCATCTTCTATTTTCTGTTTTGGCAACTCGATTTCTTCTGTTCCTCTATAAAATCTTTTTGAATATTCTAGAAAGTTTTCTTTTAACTTTTTAGTTATTTCTTTATATTTTTTATATTCTATAATTCTACGAATCAGCTCTTCTTCTGTAATTTCTTCCTCTTCTTCATCTACTTTTGGCAATAAGTGTTTTGACTTTAAATAAAGAAGTGTTGATGACATTACTAAAAATTCGCTTGTTACTTCTAAGTTCATTTGCTCCATTTGATTTAAAAATTCAATATATTGATCTGTTATTTCACTTAAATTTATGTCATATATATCCATTTTATTTTTATCTATCAAATGGCATAATAAATCTAATGGACCTTCAAAATTATTTAATTTTATTGAATATTTGTTAGTTTCTAATGTTAGTATATTTTGCATTTTAGTCACATTTGTATCCTTTCCTGTATAGATATTGATTTATTTCTTCTTCTGTATCTCCTGCTCTCTTATTTCTAATTTTTTCAATGCATTTTTCTTCATATTCTTTTAATTCTTCATAATGTTTTTCTATATATTGTTCTACAAGTTTTCTGTCTAATCCTTTGGCATATAATTTATATTTCAATTCTTTGATTGACATTGTTTTTAAATTTGTATATTCTCGTACTTGCTTTTCAATGAAGTCTTCATCATCTAAATATTTTGCTTCTTTTAAATATTCGATAATTTCATCTAGCATTTGTTCTTCTATTTGTCCTCTAAATTTATTTCTTACTTCTTGTTCTGTTCTTTTTTTATATGTTATATATTTGAAGACTTTTGTTTTTTGAGCATCAAATTCTTTTAGCTTTTCTATATTAAATTTATTTGTACTTTCAAAATTTTCAATAATTTTCATCTTTTCCTCTTTTCTGTTTTATTTTATATGATTTTTCGTTTTTTTGCAAGATTTTTCAAGTATATTTTGCCTTAAACAATTTATACTATAAATAAGTTTTATTTTGTTAAAACTTAATCTTTTAAGGAGGATTTTTATAATGAATAAAAAATTACTTTTTACGGTCGTTTTATTTATGATTTCTCTTCTTACATTTGCTGTTACTTACAGTTTTGCTACTGATGGAAATGGTGCTATGAATGCTGTTAATGATGCCGCAAATGGAGTTCGTAATGTTGTAGGTAGTGCTGAAAATACTGTTGAAGGTGCTGTTGATGGCATTGGTAACACTATGAGAGATTCAGCAAATACAACTGGTAATACTTTAAATAATGTAGGAAATTCTACTGGTACTGCTTTGTCTGGTGCAAGTAATGGTATGAATTATACTGCTAATAGAACTGCTACTACTACAAATGCAGGTGCTAACTCAGGTAATTTCTTAGGTATGTCTTCTACTATGTGGACTTGGGTAATCTTAGCTGTTGCAGTTGTAGCTATAATTGCTTTAGTTTGGTATTATTCAAATCAACTTTCTAACACTAGAAATTATGATGACCATGAATAATTAAACTTGCTATAAGTTCAAAGCATGGCTCTCCCTGGGGTAGTATAAGCCTCCCTGGGAAACACTAAACGTTCGATTGGAATTCAAAAATAGAAATTATTATATAAGAAAATGAGGGATGTTCACGGTCAATCTGTAATAGATTGGACTGAGTGAAAGAGGCTCGTTTTCTTATATTAGAATTTCTTTTTGAATGAAATGAGTAGTCTAGTGTTTCCCAGGGAGGCTTATACTACCCCAGGGGTGAGCCATGTTTCGAACTTATAGCAAATTGTTTATTCATATATTGTTTTAAATGTTCTTTTATGTTATAATGTTCTAAGATTTATTTAAGATTGGAGAATACTATGGAAACAAAATTGATTGCAAAAAATCCAGTTGCATATCATAATTTTAATATAGAAGACAAATTTGAAGCAGGAATTGTACTTACTGGCACAGAAATAAAATCAATCAGAGCTGGAAAAGTTAATTTAAAAGACAGCTATGCAGGATTTAAAGACGGAGAATGTTACATATTTTCAATGCATATTAGCCCATATGAACATGGAAACATTTTTAATAAAGATCCTCTTCGTGATAGAAAATTACTTTTAACCAAAAGAGAACTTAATAAACTTTTTGTTAAAGTAAAACAAGATGGATATAGTTTAGTTCCTATTAGTTTATATTTCAAAAACAGTTATGTAAAACTTGAACTTGGACTTGGTAAAGGAAAAAAATTGTATGACAAACGTCAAGATATTGCCAAAAAAGATGCAGAACGTAGAATGCAAAAAGCAATGCGCGCTAACGAAAAACAATTATAAAGTTAGAGGCGCATTATTCTGCGCACTCATAACTTCCACACATTGATTCATCTGGTTGTCTTGTTTTACAATCTTGTGTTGGCATTACTTGTATTGCTTGTAGTGTACATCTTTTTGTATTAACATCTTGATATGCACAACTTTCTACACTACAATTTATTTTTTGGTTTTCTTCCATTTTATGCCTCCTATCCTAATAACATTTTGTATATAAAAAACAAGATGTCACTCATTTATATCTTCCCCTTAATTCTTATTTTTATACCAAAGTATAAATTTCGATTTTTTTCGCATACTATATTTATAAAAAAGGAGTTCTATATGGGTTCAAAAGTTTTTATTTTAAGTGAAGAAAATACTTTAATTAATAGCTTTTTACAAAAGTTTTATAATTCTTCTATGCCCAATTCTCAAGAAACCACTTTTTGGAAGAAAACTTTTTCTAATCCTTTAGAAATTGCTGAACTTGCTGCCGCTTATACAGACAATTCTAATTTTCATAAACTTAATATGTGGATTTCTCTTGATAAAAATATATTTATCAAAATTTCTCCTTCTAATGTAGATATTATTATCAAATATCTATTTGAACGATATCCTTATTAAGCAATTTTATTTCTCAATTCACTTGCATATTTTAATGTTACTTCATTTACTTCTCCTGATGAAATTCTTGCAATTTCATATAATACTTCTTGTTCGTCTAATAATTTTATTTCTGTACTTGTTCTTTCATTCTGAACTTTTTTGCTTATAAAATAATTATAATCTGCAATTGCAGCTATTGGTGCTAAATGAGAAATACATAAAACTTGATGATTTTTTGAGATTGTTTTTAACTTATTTGCTACTGACTTTGCTGCTTTTCCACTAATTCCAGTATCTATCTCGTCAAATATCATTATTGGCATTCTATCTACTTCTGCAAGTACTTTCTTTATTGCTAGCATAATTCTTGACATTTCTCCACCAGATGCAATTTGTGTTAATTTGTTTTCATTTTCTCCAACATTTGTTTTTATAAATATTTCTACTTGATCTTTTCCATTTTCAAAAAATTCATTTACTTTATATTCTACTTTTATATTTATTTTTGCATTTTGCATTTCTAAGTCTACTAATTCTTGATTAATTTTTTCATTTAATTTTTGTGCATTTTCTTTTCTAATTTCACTTATTTTTCCTGCTATTAAATTCATTTCATGCTCTAATTTTTCTTGTTCTAATCTCAATTTTTGATTATATTCATCTGCATTTTCTATTTTTTTAATCTCTTCATCTATTTCATCCGCATATTTTAAAATTTCGTCTGTATTGTTTCCGTATTTTCTTTTTAAATTATCTATTATATCTAATCTTGTTTCTATTTTTTCTCTTTCTTGTTCATCAAATTCTACATCTTCCATATATCCACTTATATCTCTTGATATTTCTTGAATTTGATAATATACATCTCTTAAACTAGATATTGTGTCACTATATTTGGCATCAATTTCTTCAATTTTTTCTAATGCTCTTATTGCACTTCCTATTACATCTACCGTATTTTCGCCAATTGCATTGTCTGCTTCTGATAAATTTTTAGCAATTTTTTCTGAATTTACTATTATTTTTCTTCTTTCTTCTAATTTCTCTTCTTCTCCATTTTTTAACTTTGCCTCTTGAATTTCATTTAATTGATATTTTAGCAAGTCTAACTTTCTTTGTTTTTCTTTTTCATCTCCATAATTATTGCGCAATTCTCTCTTAATCTCATTATATCTAAGATATTTTTCTTTGTATTCTAATTTTAATCCAATTAATTTATCTCCTGAAAAATTGTCCAAATATTTTATATGTGTTCTACTATCTAATATTTGTTGATTGTCATTTTGTCCATGAATTTCTATATAATTGCTCATAAAATTTTTTAATTCAGTTACAGTAACTAATCTTCCATTTATCTTGCATAAATTTCTTCCATTACTATATATTTCTCTTGTTACAATTATATTATTGTCTACTGAATTTATATCATTTGGCGCATATATACATAGTTCTACATATGAATGATTTTCACCTTTTCTTATCATTTCTTTTGAAAATCTTCCACCACATATTACTCCTAAAGAATCTATTATTAATGATTTTCCTGCACCTGTTTCTCCTGTTAATACATTCATTCCTTTATTTAAGTTAATATCTAAATCATCTATTATTCCTATATTTTTTATATGTAAATTTGTTATCATATATATGCCTCCTCTTAATTCAAATCAAATATATGTTCGCTTGCTATTATATTAATCTTTTTGAAATTTGTCAATAGTTTTGCGAACATTTTTTCTTTAAATTTAAAAATAAAAAAAGAAGAGTCCCCTACCAGCGATCAACCTGATAGGGGAATCTCTCCTTAATTTAGTTATAGACAACTAGAAGATTAGTCTTCCGTGCCTGTTGAAAGGGAATATCCTTAAACTTGAGGAGGTAAGACTCAGTTGCAATCATGAAAATTTCATGACAGGCTTCCCTAAAAATTATAATAAAGTGTCTTGCACTTTTAAGTACATTTCTAGTTTACCATATATTTACATAATTGTCAACCCTTTTTTCGACATTTTGTCTAAAAATTAATTTTCTATAATTTTTTCTAATTCTTTTATTTTATCTCTTAATTCTGCTGCTTGTTCAAATTCCATCTTACTTGCCGCTTCTAGCATCTCATCTGTTAACTTGGCAATTGTATCTTTAATATCCTCTTCTTTTTCTAATTTATATTCAACACCAATATTTTCAGTCTGTATAGCTTTTATTGAATCTCTTATTGATTTCTTTATTGTTTTTGGAACAATATGGTGTTCTTCATTATATGCCTCTTGTATTGCACGTCTTCTGTTTGTCTCTTTTATTGCTTTTTCCATTGAATCTGTTAATTCATCTGCATACATAATTACTGTTCCTTCCGTATTTCTTGCAGCACGTCCTATTGTTTGAATTAATGAACGTTCTGAACGCAAGAATCCTTCTTTGTCAGCATCCAATATTGCAACTAATGAAACTTCTGGAATATCTAGACCTTCTCTTAATAAGTTAATTCCTACTAGTACATCAAATTCGCCTAAACGCAAATTACGTATTATCTCCATTCTTTCTAGTGCTTTTATATCTGAGTGCATGTAGTTTACTTTAATATCCAAACTTTTTAAATATTCTGTTAAATCTTCTGCCATCTTTTTAGTTAATGTTGTTACTAAAACTCTTTCTTTTTTTGCAACTCTTATTCTTATTTGTTCTAATAAATCATCTATTTGATTGGTTACAGGTTTTACTTCGATTTTAGGATCTAGCAATCCTGTTGGCCTTATGATTTGTTCTACAACATTTTCTCCTGAATGTTCTTTTTCGTAATCTGCTGGTGTAGCACTGACAAATACCACCTGATTAATTCTCTCCTCAAATTCTTGAAATGTTAATGGTCTATTATCATATGCTGATGGAAGTCTAAAACCGTATTTTACTAGTGAATCTTTACGAGCTCTATCACCATTGTACATCGCTCTTACTTGTGGAATTGTTGCATGTGATTCATCAATTAATAGTAAGAAATCTTTAGGAAAATAGTCAAATAATGTGTATGGTGGACTTCCTGCAGCTCGTCCACTCATATGTCTTGAATAATTTTCTATTCCTTGGCAAAATCCAGTTTCTTTCATCATTTCTATATCAAAATTTGTTCTTTCCTGAATACGCTGTGCTTCTATTAATTTATTTTGATCTTTGAAATATTTAATTCTTTCATCTAGTTCTTCTTCAATTGTTACAATAGCTCTTTCCATTTTTGCCTTATTTGTTACATATTGTGATGCTGGTGGTATTAATACATGCATTCTTGTTCCTATTGATTTTCCAGTTAGCGGATTTATTTCAGATATTTTTTCTATCTCATCTCCCCAGAATTCAATTCTTAATGCTGATTCACTTTGAGATGATGGATATATTTCTAAAATATCGCCCTTTGCTCTAAATGTTCCTCTTTTAAAGTCTATTTCATTTCTTGAATATTGCATGTTTACTAGTTTTTTCATTATATCTTCTCGTGATTTTTCCATTCCAGGTCTTAATGATAACATCATTTCTTGATAATCTTCTGGGTCTCCTAATCCATATATACATGATACTGATGCTACAATTATTACATCTCTTGTTTCAAATAATGATAATGTTGCTGAGTGACGTAGTTTATCAATTTCATCATTTATTGATGCATCTTTTTCTATATACGTATCTGATTGTGCTATATAGCTTTCTGGTTGATAATAATCGTAGTATGACACAAAATATTCAACTCTGTTTTCTGGGAAAAACTCTTTGAATTCTGAATATAATTGCCCTGCTAGTGTCTTATTATGTGCTAATACCAATGTTGGTTTCTGCGTTTTTTCTATTATATTTGCCATTGTGAATGTTTTTCCGAGAACCCGTAACTCCTAAAAGTGTCTGAAATTTCTTACCTTCTTTTATTCCTTTTGATAAATATTCTATTGCTTGTGGTTGATCGCCTGTTGGCTTGTATTCTGAGTGTAATTTAAACATGTTTCCTCCTATATTACTCCATCTATCCAATTCAAAACATCTTGATAAACAGTTTTATTATCTACTTCATTCAAAATCTCATGCCTCATATTTTCATATAATTTGCTTGTCATATTTGTATATCCAAGATTCTTCAAAAAAGTTTGAGCCTTTTCCCAATCTTTTTTTGAATTTATTACTGGGTCATCACTTCCAGCTATAAAATGAATTGGAAGTTCTAAATTATGTCTTTCATAAATTTTAGAGTTATAAATATCAATCATAAGTCTCACTATGTTTTCATATCCATTTACAGTGTAATCATATTGACATAGCTTATCTTGGTTATATTTTTTTACTATTTCTTCATTATGGCAAATCCAGCTATTAGGCATGTTACTATTTTTATCATATCCATTAAACATTAATTTTTTCAATTTTGGACTTCTATACCTTTCACCCTTTACAGTTTTCATCACCTTTAGCATAGCTAATCCTAATTTAGCCCCACTATTTTGACTTGGTGAACCACATACAATTAAGCCATCAATCTTATCATCATATTTTGCGATATATTTTCTTACTACCATTGAGCCCATACTATGTCCAAAAAGAATAATTTTCTTTGTTCCAAATCTATTTCTTAAATATTTAGTTATTTGATAAGCATCTTCTACAACCGCTTCTGCTTTCGCATCATAAAAATAACCAATGTCTTCTTCATTTTTTAAACTTGCACCATGTCCTCTGTGATCATGGATAAAACATGCATATCCGTTTTGAGCTAAAAATCTCATAAAATCTATATATCTTTCTTTGTGTTCATTCATTCCATGTACTAATTGAATAACTGCTTTTATTTCACTTTCAGGGCTAATCAATATTCCCTCTAATTTTAATCCATCATATTCTGATTTTATATTTATTTTTTCTTCTTTCATCTCATTCCTCCATAATTATTATATACCATAAAAGCCGATAATTATCAACTAATTATCGACTTTTATATATGTTTTAAATATTTTCAATAACTTCATACTGAGTTATATCTGGCTCTATAAAATCTTTATCTGTCACATTGTTAAATTCATACACACAATTACTTTCTTGATTATCTGGCTCATTGTTTGTTCCTGCCAATGCACTTCCTATCATTAGACCTGTTTCTTTGTCTATAACCATACCATTTATATAGAAATTATATGGACTCTTATAGTTGAATATATAATAACAATTTTTATCATTATATTTCTCATTTTTTATGACTGCAAATTTAGAATAATATATTGTTTTTAAAAGATTACTTTCATTTTCGTACCATCCTGGTTGCGAAAATTCTTCTACCATTCCCAGCTTTTGATTAGTAATTGCTTTCTTTGCTTTTTCACTATTGCTATATATATTTACTAAATAATATTGAGTTCCATAACTGTCTTTTTCAGCTTTCTTTCCTATTATTATTGTTTCTGAAAGTTTGCCATCTATATATTGTGTTGTAATTACTTTTCTTTTATCTCCTAATACAAATACTTCTTCTTTTTCATAACTTTCAATTCCATATTTATAAAATGTAATATGATAATTCTCTCTATTTATTGTCTCATTTGCTTTTTGGGCCATTTGACTTACTATGATAGTATTTCTTGCCACAAATACTGCCCACAAGGCAATTATTATTAATATTATCGTTTTTAAAATTGTTAGTTTATTTTTATATTTTTTAAAATATTTTACTTTTCTGCCATCGTCATCTTGTTCTTTATATTCAATATTGCTTTTCATATTTTTTAGAATTGCTTGACATTCTTTACATTCTTTTAAATGCTCTTCTACGTATTGATTAGTTTCTTCATTTGTTAATTTGTCAATATAGCTTGGCAATAAATCTTGTACTATTTTACATTCCTTTTTCATTTTCATCTACCTCCTTTAATTTGCTTTTTCCTCTATAGAATGTTACTCTGGCCCAGTTTTCTGTTTTCCCCAATATTTCTCCTATTTCTTTAAAACTTAATTCTCCTGTTATCCTTAGATACATTACTTCTCTTGTTTTTTCATCTAAATTTTGCATCTTTTTGTATAATGAAACTTTTTCTTCACCTGCAATAATTTGCTCTTCTAAATTCTGTGGATCTTCTATATCAAATGTTTCATCTGTATCAACTATTCTTTTGTTTTTTCTACATTGGTTATACCATAAATGTTTTGCAATCTGACATAGCCATACAGAAATTTTGCACTTTCCATTATATGTATCAATCTTTTTTACTGCTCTGTAAAAAGTTTCTTGTGTTAATTCTTCAGAAATATCGCTATTGTGAGTTAAACAGAATAAATACTTATATACTGTTTCAAAACATTCTTCATATATTTCATCCATATTCTGCATAACTTTCATCCTCCTTTGCTTATATAACACTTAACTTTTAATTTCGTTACAACTTTTTTATATTATATCAAAAAATAACAGATAATATTAATTATCTGCTATTTTAGGAAGTTCTTCAAATATATTATTTTTTGCAACTTTTAATAATTCATTTACTGTTTGCCAAACCATTTCTTTTGTGTCATTGTCTATAGTTTTATATGTACCTAAAATTGTTTTGGCATTTGCAAACCAATTTGCTTTTAGTTCTTTCATTGTTTGAGCTTCTGTAGTATTTAAAATTTCAAATACAGCATCTATAACTTGTTCTCTTTTTTCTGGCTCAACATTTTCTAACCAATCTTTTATTGTTTTATCAATAAATTCACTTTCATTTGTAAGCTTTTTCAATGTTACAAACTCTTTTCCTAACAATTGCCAACTATATAAATCATGTTGCATTATTCCTTTTTGAACACTTTCTACTATTGTATATTTTTCTTTATGATTCATTAATCTTCCTATTATTGAGGATTGTGGAATATATGTGTGAACTCTAGGGAGAATTTCTTGATATTCAGGTGTTTCTATTACATCTTCACAAAATCCTGGTCCATCATTATTATACACATTTATTATTCGGTCTTTTACCTCTTTGCTTGCAAAGGTTGCAGCATAAACAGCTATATTTCCACCTTTTGAATGTCCTCCAATTATTATTTTAGAACTTGGATATTCTCTCGCTATTTCTTCTAAATATTGTTTTGCTGATATTTGTGATGCAATATGGCTTTTAAAGCTCATATTAAAATCTTCTTTCCAGCCAACTATTGTGTTATCAGTTCCTCTATATGATACATAAATTGTATCATCTGGCATAAGTACAGTTATTGCTGAAAATTGTTTTTCCTGTTCTGCATCAATTTTATTTATATATTTAGTTGCTAACATTCCTCCAAATCTCTTTGACTTTCCCATCAATGGAAATAGTTCAACATCATCTTTCCATAATATTGGAAGTTTTGTTACATCTTGATTACTAAATCTCCTGCTTAATTCTTTTATTGTTGCTATTTCATTTTCTCTTATTATTTTATCAAATGGAAAATACGAAAATCTAGCTAATATCAAATTGTCTATTTCATTAAATTCTGATTGATCTAATGTTAAATCTCCTCTCCATTTCACATAATCACATACATTTGCCATTTTATTCACCTCATTTTTTATTTTATAATAAAGCTATAAGTTTTGGACCAAATATCATAAATCCTATAATTGCTGAAGCTATTGCAAAAACTAGAACTGCCCCTGCTGCAGCATCTTTTGCAAATTTTGCTTTTAGATTTATGTCTGGCATTGCTATATCTACAACAGTTTCGATTGCACTATTAAGCATTTCTCCACCAATTACTAACCCAAATAATATGATACATATTATCCATTCAATTTTACTGATTTTTAATACTATTCCTGCTATTATTACTAATATCATTATTGTTACATGTATTTTTAAGTTTCTTTCTGTTTTTAATGCTGAAAACATTCCTTGAAAAGCATATTTAAAACTGCTTATTACATTTTTACTTTTATTGACCATTTTTATTTTTCTCCAATACTATTTTATTCTTTCTTACTATAACACACTGTAAAATAATTTTCAACTATAAAATAAGCAACTACCTTTATTGGTAGTTGCTAAATTTCAATTTTCTATGCTTTTATAAGATTTTTATTTACTATATCACATATCAAATTAACAGCATTGTCAATTCCAATTGCATCACTATTAATACAAATATCATAATTTGATGGTTCTTTCCAATCTTTTTCTGTATAGTATTTATAATGATTTGCTCTTAATTTATTTATTCTTGTAATTTCTTTTTCAGCATTTTCTTTGCTCATATGATAAAATTCAGTTGCTCTTTTTATCTTATTTTCCATTGAGCTATTTATAAATACTTTTACAACATTTTCTTTATCTTTTAAAATGTAATCTGCACATCTTCCAACTATTATACAAGATTCTTGACTAGAAACTTTCTTTATAAATTCAGATTCTTTAATAAATAATTCATCTGCATTATTTAATCCTGAATAATATCCATTATTAAATGCATCTAACACCTTTCTTTTTTGCTCATTTTCTCTGATATATTCTTCTGATAAACCTGTATCTTCTGCCATTTTTTCTATAAACTCTTTGTCATATAATTTGATTCCAAGTTTTTCTGCAACAAGTTTACCTATATATCTTCCACCAGATCCATATTCTCTTGCAATTGTAATAACAATTGGTGTATTTGTATTTTTTTCTTCAATTGCTTTTATATTTGCTGGCTTTTCTACTTCTGCACTATTTTCTTTTAAGCTTCTTGTTTCTTTTACTAATAAAATAACTGCTAATATAAATGCTAATCCGTCAGCAACAGGTCCTGCACTTAGTACTCCCATTATTCCATATATATGACTTAATATTATCATTGCTGGAATTAATATAACAATTTGTCTTGAAAGTGATAATATTGCACTCTTTGTACTTTTTCCAATTGCTTGGAAGAAGATTCCTGATGGTATTTGAACACCATTAAATATACAAAGTAATAAATATGTTCTAAATGCCAAGCATGCAAATTCCATATAATTTTCATCACCACTACCAAATATTAAGATTAATTTATCTGGTATAGTTTGGAATAATATAAATGCTATTGTACTTATAATAACACTTGAACCTAATACAATTTTTAATGTTTTCTTTACTCTATCATATTTTCTAGCACCATAATTGTATCCTAATATTGGTTGACTTCCTGCTGCAATTCCTATTATTATGCTATTTAATATTTGATTTATTTTCATTACAATTCCTAAAACTGTAATAGGAATTTCTGCTCCAAATTTACTATCTGCACCATATTTTCCAAGTAAATTGTTTTCTGCTGTCATAACACATACTATACTCATTTGTGTTATAAAACTACTAATTCCAAGTGTGGCAATCTTTTTACATACATTTGCTTTTAATTTTAAAGATTCTTTTGTCAATTTTATTGATTTAAATTTCTTTACATAAGCAACATTTAATATAAATGTTAATATTTGGCTTATTACTGTTGCTATTGCTGCTCCTTCAACACCCTTATGTAATACAAATATGAATATTGGGTCTAATATTGTATTTAATACAGCTCCTGCAACCATGCTAAACATTGAGTATTTTGGACTTCCATCTGCTCTAATTATTGAGTTTAATGTTGTTCCTATCATTGAAAAAGGAAATCCTATTGCAATTATACTTCCATATGCCATTGCATAACTTTTTAGATTTTCTGTACATCCAAATATTTTTAAGAATTGAGGTAAAAATATTAGTGTTACTACACAGAATAATATTGAAACAATTGTTGATAACATTATTCCATTACCAATTCCTGTTTCTGCTTCTTTTTTCTTTTTTTCTCCAAGTTTTAAACTTAAATATGCTGAAGCTCCATCCCCAAACATTAATGAAAATGCTAATCCTATCATTACTAATGGGAATACTACATTTGTTGCTCCATTTCCTAAATATCCAACACCTTGCCCAATAAATATCTGGTCAACTATGTTATATAATGAGTTTACTAACATTGATATAATACAAGGTATTGAAAATTTTCTAATTAATTTTCCTATTTTTTCTTTTCCTAATATATTTTCTTCTTGTTCCATTTCTTCCTCCATATCTATTTATAATTTTAAACAACTTTACTATTATATATTTTTTATGGATTTTTGTCAATTCCAATCCCAAAAATAAAATACATATTTTCTAGTTTTCACTATACTAATATGTATTTTATTGATACAATTTATATATTTGATTCTTTGTTCGAGCACGTTTTGGTGCATCGCTGTAAATGATTCAGTTCTACGATTAATAAAGTGCTACCCTAAAACCAAGGTGATCGTTCGAAGTGGCCATAGCGTTGCCGAGACGGCTACTTGCCGGACCAGAACTGCCTGAAGCGAAGTAACGACCTCCTCTACTAGTGCAAGGAGAGTAGGTGTAAAAGGTAGATTCTAGCGCCCATTCACTTTCGTTTCCTGCTAAATCATATATTCCCATTTTACAAAATGATTCGTCTGCTCCTGTTGATAATAATATAATTGCATTTGAAGTTTTTGATTTTTCTGTTGCAGTTGTCCATGAGCCAAGTTCATAATCACTCATACTCATTACTGCATATTTTAAGTTGGCATTTGTTATACTCCATGCATTATTACTGTAATTTCCCCAACTTGTACTATCTGTTTTTAAGTCTGCTTGACTTGTTCCTTTTGTCTCTAAATATTTCATTACTAAGTCCCATTGTACTCCGAATAGTAAACTTGTTGTTCTATCTCTTGA
This sequence comes from uncultured Clostridia bacterium, assembly GCA_934120315.1. Lineage (GTDB taxonomy): Bacteria > Bacillota > Clostridia > TANB77 > CAG-508 > CAG-269. The sequence continues at coordinate 10,746 of CAKOTX010000011.1, read as the reverse complement.
TTCCATATTACTTGCTAATGTTTGTGCTTGTTTACATGTTACATAATTGTATGGATATGCATTTTGTTTTATTACTGGTATTGCTTTTGGTGCTGTTGTTGATGAGCCTGATGTTCTTGCTGCTTCTGTTCCTGTTTCATATTTTCCAATATAGAATCCTCCATTTTGGTATACACTCTTTAACATTTTTTGTTTTAGTTGAGTGTATTGTTCGCTTGTTAATCCTGTTACTTCATCTGAATAATATTCGTCTTTACAACTTGTTCCGTTTCTATAATCATTTGTATATGTGTGCAAATCTGTTTCTATTGCTGTATATTCATCTTCTGTAAATTCTGTTATTTCTAATCCTGCTGTTGGATATACTTCTGTTGTTTTTGGTACTTCTACCCATACATATTGGTTTCCTGTACTGTCTTGAATTGTTAGTCCATTATCTAATGTTGTTCCAGATACTTGTCTAAATCCTTTTGGTAAGTACGTCCCACCTGTCGTTGTAGCACTTGATACTGTTTGAGAACCACCATTATTCTCTTCTCCAGGTTGCTTTGGTTCCGCTGTTATTTTTGCTGTTATATCTGCTTTTACATTTTCTTTAGTTTCATCTACTGGTGTTCTTAACATTTTTACTGATACTGTTAATATTGTTTCTTCTTGTGCTTTTAATGTTGTTTTATCTAAACTACATATTACTTCAAAATAATCATCATTCGAACATGTAGCCTCTGCTTTTAAATCTGCTGATAATTCTGTACTTTTATTTTTTACTGTATATTTTGCAGTTGCTGTTTCTCCTCTAGTTGTTAATTTCGTTACAGTTATTGTTCCATTTGTTTTTACTTTCTCATCTATTGTGGCAACTGTTGTTCCATCTCCGCTTGTTGTTGGTGTTCCTATAAATTCTACCACAAAATTACTTTGACTTCCTCCTGCTTTTCCTGTTCCACTAATATTTAATTCTGTATTAGTTATTGCTGCATATGCTATTCCTACCAATATTATTGCTAGCACTAGCACTCCGCCAACTATCTTGGCATTTGTTCTTCTCATTTAAATTCTTCCTCCTTCTTTTGATTGGCTATCTTAAGTAATTTTTTCTGATAGCTAACTTTTCAAATACACTTTCAGTATATTATATTCATTTGTATTTGTCTAGTACTTTTTTAATTTATTAAAGAATTTCATACTGCCAATTATTTATACAATTCTTTTAATGGAATATTATTTTTTAAAGCAACTTCTTTAGCACTTTCATACTTAGGATAAACATAAACTTCATCATCTTTTATTACCTTGTAATTCACCAGGGAAATCATCGATATTTGTTTCCATTACAACAACATCATTATTTTCTTTTTCTATTTCTCCATAATATACTTTTAAAACATTAGGAATTTTTAAATCTTTTGAGCCTGTTCACCATCCTATTTTTTCTGTTACCATTGCTGGTAATGTAGTGAATTCATCAGCAAGTTCTGCAATTATTGCTGCACCTGTTGGTGTAACAAGTTCTGTATCGATATCCATCTACATTTAATTTTTTTAATTCATTTATTAAAAATTTTTCATCTCCAATAATTTCTGTTAATGCTCCAAGTGTCATATTTCCACTTATTCCGCTTGAACAATCAAAATATAATGTTTTCATTTTCTTCTCAATCCTTTCTCATAGAAAATGACTGTACTTATTACAATACAGTCATTTTTTAACTAATCTACATTTATTAATTCATAATCCCTTGAACCAAATCCAAGTTCAGCTGCTGCTTCTATTGTATGAACTCCATTTTGTCTTTCAACTCTTGCTACAAAGTGGTCTCTTCCTGGATCTTTTGAATTATATATAATATCTATACATGCTTGATCTACTGCAATTGGGTCTGTACTTGCAAGAATTCCTACATCTTTCATACATGGATCTTCTGCAACTGCACAACAATCACAGTCTACTGACATATTACACATAACATTTATATATACAATATTTCCTTTAAAGAATTTATGAACTGATGATGCAGCATCTGCCATTGCTTCTAAGAATTTGTTTTGTTCTGGTAAGTTATCCCATAATTTTTCTTGGTCTTTTGTTACTCCTGCTGAATGTATCCAAGATTTTCCTTCTGAAGAACCACATCCAATTGATAATTGTTTTAATGCTCCTCCATATCCTCCCATTGGATGTCCTTTAAAATGTGATAACACTAACATTGAATCATAATTTTGAATATGTTTTCCAACATAATTTTTCTTAATTACTTTTCCATTAGGAATATCTAATTCTAAGTCATCTCCGTCTGCATCCATAATATCTACATCAAAATATTTTGTCCATCCATGTTCTTCCATTAATTTTTCATGTTTTTCAGTTGTGTTTCTAGCTCCTCCATATGCTGTATTACATTCTACAACTGTTCCATTTACCTTTTCTACAATTGCTTTTACAAATTCAGGTCTAATATAATTTTGATTTCCTTGTTCTCCTGAATGTAGTTTAACAGCTACTTTTCCTGGCAAATTCACTCCTAAAGTTTCATACATTTTTACTACACTTTCTGGTGTAATTTCTTTAGTAAAATAAACTTTTGATTTTTCCATTTTATCTCTTTCCTTTCTTTATTTTTCTCCTAATGCTTCTGCAACTTTTTCAAGCTCATTTCTAATATGAATATGTTGCGGACAAACTTGCATAACATTTTTACTCCTCTTTTTTCCTACATCATATCACTTGGAGTAGGGTACAAGTCAAGAAAAATAAGCAAATTTTTTTCAATTTTCTCATAAAATTTTATAGTTATTAATATATTATTTCAACAACCAATCTGCTATATCATATATTTGAATTTCCTCATATTGATAATTATCATGTTTAGTTCTTGCTATTATCATTTTAGGATATGCATCTTTTAAAAGACTTTGTGCCTAGACGTGCATACCTAAATGCAACTACCTTCTTGATACCATCCTTCTCCATCAACACAAATTAGAATTTGTCCTCCTCCAGATGTTGCATGATGAGATTTTACTTGTGAGAATAACCCTTGTGCCATTAATATAGTTTTTATAAATTTAATTATTAAACCTTAACAAATATCCATCTGGATCTTGAATTAAAAATTCTTTGTCAATTGAAATCTTATTATCCACTCTATATTCATGCATTTCCAAATCTAGGAACATTTTTACATTTTTTTCTTTTAATTCATTATATATTTTTTCTACATCTGAAACAGTCATACTTATATTGATTCCACGCCCATATGGATACTCTAGCTTTCCTGTATTCCAATTATCATTTTGCTCTTCTATCATTATTTGGTTTTCTTCCAATTGTAAAAAACAGAATTTATCTTCTTTTCTTTCATATTTTATTTTAAACCCTAATTTTAAATAAAACATCTTGCTTATATCTATGTTTGATACACTTAATTCAGGTATTAGACTATTAAATACTGTATTTTCTCTAATAATTTCATGTTTAAAAAATCTTTCTTGAAACTCTGTTAATGCTTCAATTTCTTTATTAGAAAAGTCTCTATTCTCAGGTACAACTATCAATTTATCATCATTATCATTTAATCTATGTATTATCGCTATACATTTTCCTTCAAATTCATTAACTGCCTCAAATATCCCTAACACATAGCAGTCTAGTTCTTCGCCATCTCCACTTATTGTGTTAGGTACGTATCCATAGTTAACAGGATATATAAAACCATGTTTTGGATGAGCACTTCCCATCTTTCTATCAATTATTACTTTTACATTCTTATTTAAATAGTCGACTGTATTCATACAACTTCTCCTTGTATTAGTAATTATAAAATTTCAATAAATGTTATTTTTTCTTGACTTTATTACTATATTATATTTGTCTACACTAATACTACTTTTTTATTTACATTAGTTTTTATCTTGTTAGAATTATGTTATAATGCAGTACCTTTCTTTGGAACAAAATATTTACTCATGTCATTTCCTTCTAGTTTTAATAATTCTACTTTATTTTTTATTCCTCCACCATATCCTGTTAGACTTCCATTTGTTCCAACAACTCTATGACAAGGTATTATAACACAAATAGGATTCCACCCAACTGCTCCGCCTACTGCTTGTGATGACATTCTTTTTAAATTTCTCTTTTCAGCAATTATTTTTGAGATGTCATTATAGGTTACAACTTTTCCATATTCAATAGAATTCATTATATCAATTACTTCTTGCCTAAATGGTGTTAAATTTTTTATTTTATATTTTGGAATAAAATTAGGATTTTTTCCGCTAAAATAAATATCTAGCCATTTGCTTGTTTCTTTAAAAATTTCTAATTCTTTTTCCTCACAGTCTATTATGTGTTTAGAAGAATCTCTCGAATCTTCAAACCATAAACCTGTTAAATATTCTCCATCACTATTCATAATCATATTTGAAAAGTTTTCTGTAGTTTGATACATATATTTGTAAGTCATTTTATGTTTCTCCTATTCTAATAGTTTACTTCATTGAATTTAAAGCAATTATATAACAAAAAACAGATAATTTCAAATTATCTGTTTTTATTAATTCAATTAATCATTTTATTCAGGCAATAATACATCTGTATTATCTACTTTTAAAGCAAAATATGGTTGTTCTTTGTTTTCTTCTTTTAAATATAATATGAAATCACTATCGAATATCATTTTTCTTGGCTTTTCTGTCCAAACTTTTTGTGTAGAATCAATTACTGCTTCACTCTTAACACTTCCACCCACATTATTTAATTCAAAATCTATTGTTTGTAATGCCTGTTTTATATAGTATTTACTATTTTTTATCTCTCTTCCACATAATTCATCATAGTTAATTTCAGCATTGACCTTTATAAATGGTATTCTTAGCATATCATCTTCTTCAAATGTAGTTTTCCCAGAATAGCTACTTTGTTTCTTTTTTACTTCTTCATAATTTTCTTCAAAAGATTTGTTTTCTCCTGTTGTTTTATATAAAATAACCTCTTCTCCTTCTTTTGTTTTCAATTTAATAGCAAAATCATCTTCAGAATTATAAAACAATACCTCTACATTTTTACTTGCAATAGGATTATTACTACTATCCACTCCAAAACATTTTACTCTACTTTCTGAATTATTAAATTTCATACTTCCCATTGCTGTTGAAAATGGTTCTAAAAAATTAAATTCTTTTTTCAACATCGCATACAATACATATCCATTTGAATCATTCCAATCAATTCTATCTACTAATTTGCTGTCCTCATTAAATTTTTGTTTTATTCCATTTTTGATTTTATTTTTTAAATCTTCCCCAATTGCATGTCCTTGTATCTTAAAATATGAATTTTCAGATAATTGATCAGCTTTGAAACTTTGTTTATTTAATTCATCCGCTAACTTTGATGGACCATCTTCAAATTCAACTTTTCCTTTCACAACATCATTCATAAAGTCATTCCATACTAAATTGAAAGTCCCTACCCACACCTTATTACTATCTATTGTTGATAATTTACTTGTATAAGTCGGCGTTATTTGTGCTTTTCCTGTAAAGCTTTCAATAATTTTCATAGTAGCATATGCTCCTCCTGTTAGTAAAATACTTATACACAATATTATTATAATTACTTTTGAAACTTTATTCATTTCATCAAATCCTTTCTTTATTAAAATTTTGCGTAATTCTTTTTTGCCTCTATGGATAAGATTTTTTACATTTTGAATTGACTCACCAAGTATTTGTGATGTTTCTTCATATGTTAATTCTTCAATTTTAACTAAATATATTGCATTTTTATATCTATCATCTAACATATCTATTGCAGTAATTATTGCTTGTCTTTTTTCATTCTTTGTTATAATATCTGCTACATCTTGTTCTGTTTTCGTAGTTTCATTTAAAATATATTTTTCGTTTATTTCAGTTCTTCTTTTTTCCATGTTTATTTGATTATATGCCCTACTTTTAGCAACTAAATATATATAATATTTAAAACTATAACCATCTTTAATTTTATTTTGCATAATATAAATAAACACATCTTGAGTAATATCTTCAGCTTTTTGATAATCTTTTACTATATTATAAACAAAGTATTGTATTTTGTCCTTATACTTGTTATATAGCAATTCAAAAGCATCTTTTTCTCCACTTAAATATTCATTATATAATTTTATATCTAAATCTTTTTCCATATCTTACCCTGCTTTCATATATACAAACAGATGAAAATTAAAAATGTTTCAAATTATTCAAAATCTTTTCTATTTATGTAGCAATTATATAACAAATTATTGCTCCTATTCTTCTACTTCAAGTGTTTTTGTAATTTCTTCAAAAAATTCTTTTGACCACAACTCTAAAGAATCTTTATCTTCTATAAATGTTTCAACATCTTCTTTGGCATTTTTATAATCAATTTGTTCGAATTTGTTTATTAATAATTCTTTTAATACATTTATATTAAATGTGTCTTCTCTTTTTAATACTTTTGAATCTATTAGTTTTTCTTTTACTAATTCAATATTTACTTTAATGTTTCTAGACAAATAAAAAATATAATCATATAAATCTCGTCCCTTAGTTCTGTAACTCCAGTTTCTACAAAGAATAGCATGTATCTTTCCTGCAAATAAAGACCCTTCATCATATAATCTTACTTGATGTGGAGATGGCAAAAGTTTATATTTAAAATCATATTTTGCACCAGTTGGTGGATTAATATCAACTTCAAATTTTATTTTTATGCTCTTTAATGATGTTGTATTTTGAATATTTTCATTTGGAAAAAACATTAAAATATGTTCTTTCGTATCTCCTTTTAAAAATGCTGATGTTATATTTGACTCCTGAGTTTTCATTTTTTCGCTAATTGATAAATTCAAACCATAAGCTTGAACTTCTTTTTCAATATACGAAAAATATTTACTTAAATCAAATTCTGGATTTGGTTCTAATAATGCAAAATCTAAATCTTCTGAAAATCTGTTTAAACCATAAAATATTCTAAGTGCTGTTCCTCCATAAAAAGCTGCTTCATTAAAAAATCCTCCTCTACTCAAACCACATAAAACAATTTCCTGAATAATTTCTTTCATCGCATTTGTTTCATCTAATGTATTTTTTATCTCATATTTACTTAACATATTTTCTAAAACACTATTCATTAACTTTCCTCCTCATATACCTGTATAATAACTCAACATTTGTGCTATGATAATATTTAGATAAAATTTCAATATCATTTAATTTTAATTTGCGAAATTCAATAAGATCAATTCTCAAATCATTAAATAATACATTTTCTAATTCTTGCATATTTTTTATTGGATTTAATGTATATAATTTATCACATAAGGCTTTTTCTGGTGTTGCTATTTGATAATAATATTCTCCTTCTTTCATAATTTTTATTCCTAATGGATATACTGATGTTGGTACATCTCTATACAAAAATAATCCAAATTCATTATTATAACTTTTCTTCTTTTTCTTTTCAAATGTTGCACTCGTAAAAACTATTACTTTTTCTGGTATTAATCCATAAAAAGATAAAGCATAGTCAAAAGATAAATATGATGGGCCATAAATACTTCCTGATAACAAATAACCATTAACATTGGGATTTGTTTCATATAATCCATTTATTATTTTTATTAATTTTCCATTTTTTACTTCTCTACAAATTTTGGTATTTTTATTTGAATATTTTTGTAAATCAATCTTTATCATATCATTAGTTAATATCATATTATCACCTCTTTTTATCATTATACGATATTTTGTGGTGAAAATCAAGTATTTTTTATTTTAATATGCATAAAAAATAAAATAATATTCATACATTATTTAAATCTTCTATTATTTTGTTTGTATCTTCATCAAACGAAATTGTTTTATTTCTTATTTCTAACATTGGTAATGGATAATCTTTATTTATTCTTATAAGTGTTGTTTTTACATTATTTGCTGTCATTTGTTCAAATGGAAATCTTATAATTCCAGGTGTATTAAATCCAACTCCTATTTCTAATAATACCACATTCTTATTTTGAATTTTATTTAAAAATTCATCATATCTTTGGGACATTTCATACCAATTTTCATCTTGTACAAAATTTGCATCTTTTCTTAAATTCATATCCATATTGCCACCACAAACAGGACACTTCATTATCAAATTTGATGATATTTTGCAGCCTTTTGTATTTTGTAACCACTTTTTTACTAAATCTCTATTGTTATATAATTTATTATGACAAGCATTTTCACATTGTAAATATTCGTAATCTCCTTGAACTGCAAATATTTTTTCTTCATTAAATCCAGCAATTTCAAATTGACCATCTGCATTTGTTGTAAGTATAAAATAATCTTTGTTTTGCACTAAATTTAATAATTCTTTATATAATTTTAATGGTTTATTAAATCTATTCAATTTTATAAGTTTTGCCCAGAATGCCCATTTTTCTTCTTGACTTTTAAATGGATAAAACGTTGCTGAATATAAATTTTCAAAATTATATTTATCTATAAAATCCTTATAATTAGTTTGAAAATTCTCTCCACTATATTCTAATCCAGCTGCTGTTGATAGGCCTGCTCCTGCCCCAATTATAATATAATCTGCTTGTTTTATTGCTTGTTTTGCTTGTAAAATTCTTGAACTATATTCTTCCATAAATTTCTCCCAAATTCTTTAAATATATTTTATAATCTACATCTAAAAAAACATTAAATATTATTTTTTCAAAATATTCTTCGTTTGTATCTAAATATTCTTTTATTGTTTCTATTGCAATTTTAGATGCTAGTTCTTTTGGAAATCTAAATTCTCCAGTAGATATACAAGGGAATGCTATTGTTTTTATATTGTTTTCTTTTGCAAGTTCTAGTGAATTTATATAACAATTTTTCAATTCTAATATTTCTTTTTCTGTTACGTTTTCATATATAATCGGTCCTACTGTATGAATTACATATTTTGATGGCAAATTATAGCCTTTTGTCATAAATGCTTTTCCTGTTTGTAATATTTCTATTTCTTGCATAATTTTATTACATTCTAATCTTAATTGGACTCCACTTGCTGAATGAATAGCATTATCAATACATTTATGGCAAGGTATAAAACATCCTAATCCTTGTGAATTTGCAGCATTTACAATTGCATCTATTTTTAAAGTTGTTATATCTCCCTGCCATAAACATATTTGAGTTCCTTTATATTTTATAAATGAAGTTATATCATTTGATTCAACAATGCCTTTGTTTATATTTTCTTTTGTTAAAAATTCATTTTCTGTTTTAATATATTTTTCTGATATTGGTAATGGTTCTCTAATATTACACAATGAACGATATAATCTTTTCTTATTGCTCGTAGTTCTTGGTATTTCATTAATATCAATACTTTTATTTTCTTTTATTAAATAATCAATTAAAAAATCTAACTTTTCCATAAATGCTCCTTTTTATGATAATAAAGAATTGCACTATTTTAAGCACAATTCTTTATTAAGTTTTCTAATTTTGTGGGAAGAAAAATCCTGCTGTCATATCTAAATAATTTAATCCACTATATTCTGGATATTTTGCTTTTACTTTATTTTCAAAATCAGTTGCATCTTTGCTTTCTTTTGCTAATTCTTTTAATTCTTCAAGATATGCAATTTTTGTATCAACATCTTTTAATGTTTCTGGTGTGTAATGACTTGATAATACTAAATTATATCCATTTGCTTTATATCTCTTTAATTGTTCAATAATAACATTTGCATGACCTTCTCCTGCAACTATTGAATGACAATCATGTCCTAACATATGTGTATATACACATCCTATTTGTGGAAATTCTATTTCAATATTTTCATCATGATATGTTATTTTTAATTGAAATCCACCAATATTTACATTTTCATCTTCTAAAACATTTGTTATTTCATGATATTCTTTTGCAAATGCTCCATTAAATGATTTTTCAAATCCTGTTACTAAATTATGTATTGTTCCTTCTTTCATTGATTTTATTGTTCCTTCTGAAGCATATCCTTTTACATCTTTAAGTATTGTTCCTCCGTTTGGATGATCTGAAAATACTTTTCCAACAATATTTTTGTTTAGTCCTCTTACATATTTTTCAAATTCTTCTAAATTATCATAAAATGCTGGAAATTCTACCAATAGTACATTTTCATTATTTTCTAATATATAACTTTCATCATTCATTAAGTCATTTGTTTGATAGCAATGTAGTTTTATATCTCCAAAATTATAAATATCTATATATCCTTTTCCTAAATTAACTTTTGAAACTTCCATCTTTATACACTCCTTACTCTTTTTTATTGAATTACAGTAGCTACTCTATTTTTTCAATTTCTGTAATTATTTTACTTTTAGTTTTATGCTTTGTAAAGTAGGCACTTTTTTGTTTCATAGTTACCCAAAAGTAACATTTTGGTAATTTAGCACTTTCTAGAACATAAAAATTTTAAAATTTTTTATTTTATATATTGTGTTTTAAAATATTATATACAAATAGACACTATTATTGGTTTTATTATGTTACATTGTTTACATTTTAAAATTTTCTTGCTATAATTTTTACAAAGATTGGAGTTGATTTATAATGAAACAAGAATTGCCTGCCTGTCCTGTTGAAATAACAATGGGGTTAATCGGAGATAAATGGAAAATTTTAATTATTAGAGATTTGCTAACTGGAACTAAAAGATTTGGTGAACTTCGTAA
>CAKOTX010000010.1 GCA_934120315.1 uncultured Clostridia bacterium | reverse complement strand
AGGTGTAGTTCAATGGTAGAACCTCAGCCTTCCAAGCTGATGACGTGGGTTCGATTCCCACTACCTGCTCCAAATAAAACAAACGGGAAATCGTTTGTTTTTTATTTTATAGTGAAATATTACTTTCACTATAAGCTCATTTTGAAAAACAAAAAACTGTAGATCAAAATAGAGCCCTTACTCATAAAGAATATGAGTTATATATCCAAGAGGAGGTGAAAATAATGAACAAATACGAGAGTGTTATCATTATTAATCCAGAATTTGATGAAGCTACATTAAAAGCTTTAGAAGAAAAATTTACAGGATTAATCAATGAAAATGGTAAAGTTGAAGAAGTTATAGACTTAGGAAAAAGAAAATTAGCTTATGAAATCAAAAAGAATAAAGAAGCTTATTATGTACAATTCAATTTCGAATCAAAACCAGAAGCTATAGCTGAATTAGAAAGAATTTACAGAATTACAGATGGAATTCTAAAATTCATAACAGTAAGAAAGTAATAACAAAAAGAAGAAAATATTAGGAAACATAGGGGCCTGAATTAAAGTAGAAAGGTAAAGTGATAAAATATGAATAAAGTAATTTTAATGGGTAGATTAACAAGAGACCCAGAAGTAAGATACACACAAACAAATAATACAGTTGTTGCATCATTCTCATTAGCTGTAAACAGAAGATTTGTAAGACAAGGAGAAGAAAGACAAGCAGATTTTATAAACATTGTTGCTTGGAGCAAATTAGGAGAATTTTGTAGCAAATACTTTAAGAAAGGTCAACAAGTTGGAATAATTGGAAGAATCCAAACAAGAACATGGGATGATGACCAAGGTCAAAAACACTATGTTACAGAAGTTGTTGCTGAAGAAGCTTATTTTGCTGATAGTAGAAGAGATGGAGAAGCTTCAAGTTCTTCATTTGAAAGCACATTTGGAACATCTATGCCAGGTGGTTCAATGGCAGGAGGAGCAGATTTCGAAGTATCTTCAAGTGATGACCTACCATTTTAAAAAAACAAGGAGGGGAAAATAAATGGCAGACAAAAATAAAAAAAGAAATAATAGAAACAATAATAATTATGATGATGATTTCAATCCAAAGTTCAGAAAACAAAGAAAAAAAGTTTGCGCATTATGCAATGACAAAAACTTTGAATTAGATTACAAAAATCCTGAACAATTAAGAAAATTCATCAATGATAAAGGAAAAATATTACCAAGAAGAACAACAGGTGCTTGTGCTAAACATCAAAGAGATATAACACTTGCTGTTAAAAGAGCTAGACATATTGCAATATTACCATATGCAACAAAAGACTAGTATGGGGAATGTAGAGCACATTAATAAATGTGCTCTATTTTTTCGCCTAATTATATAAATTTCTTTCATATAAATCATCAATAAAAACATCACGTTCTTCAAAATTATCAATAAAACCAACTTTGGCTATATTGTTATTAACACCTTGGATCCAGACAGGACGTTCATCACAAAAAATATCAACTTTTTCCTTATTATTTAAAACTTCCTTTACTCTACTATACTTCATATAATCACCTCAAGATAATTATATACATAAGATTAAAAAATATTCATTTTTTATAAGGACAAGATTGTGATTACTTTTGGAATTAAACAAAAAGTCATAAAATGCTTGAAAAATAATAAAGTTATTAGTATAATATAGTGGATTTATAACAAGGAAAGGATGAAGAAAATTGGAGAAAAACGTAAAAATATCAGAATTATTAAAAGAACAAATTGAAAATAGTGAATATCCAGTTGTTGGTGCTATTGTAAATAATGAGTATAAAAGCTTGGATGCAGAAGTTACAGGAGATGAAAAAATAGAGTTAATAGATATAAATTCAAAAGAAGGAATGAAAATATATAGAAGAACATTAACATATATTATGGGAAATGCTTTTTGGCATATATATCCGGAAGCACATGTTATTGTTAATTATCAGTTATCAAATGCAATGTATTGCAACATTGAAAATATGGAAGTAACTGATGAAATGTTAGAAAAAGTTAAAGCTAAAATGCAAGAAATAATTTCTCAAGATTTGAAAATCGAGAAAAAAGTTATGACTAGAGAAGAAGCTGAGAAGTTTTATGAAGAAACTAATTCAGCTAAAGGAAGATTGCAATTTGACTTAGAAGATAGACAAAATATTAATATGTATTATTGTGATGATTATTATAATTATATTTATGAAGTAATTGCTACTCATACAGGTGTTACAAAAATATTTGATTTAAAGAAATATAGCAATGGATTTTTATTAAGATATCCAAGTAGCAAAAATGTAAATGTTTTACCAGAATTTCATGAAACTAAAAAATTATTATGGGCATTACAAGAGTATGAAACTATTTATAAAGTTTTGAATGTTGGAACTGTTTATAGATTGAATAGGGCAGTAAAAGAAGATAGAATTAAATATTTAATTTTACTTTCAGAAGCTTTACATGAGAAGAAAATTTCTCAAATTGCTGATAAAATTGCAGCCAAAAAAGGTGTAAAGATGATATTAATAGCAGGTCCATCATCTTCAGGAAAAACAACTTTTGCTCAAAGATTGGGAATTCAATTGAAAATAAATGGATTAAGACCTGTAACAATTTCTGTTGATAATTATTTTGTTGAAAGAAAAGATACACCTCTAAACGAAAAAGGAGAATATGATTTCGAAAGCATTGATGCAATTGATACAGAATTATTTAATAAGCATTTGTTAGCACTATTAAATGGTGAAGAAGTAGAAATGCCTGAATTTGATTTTCATGAGGGAACTAAAAGATATAATGGAAATAAAATTAAATTAGGAAAAGATGATGTACTTGTTATTGAAGGAATTCATTGCTTAAATGATAAGTTAACAGCTAAAATTTCAAAAGATCAAAAATATAAAATTTATATAAGTGCATTAACAGTTCTTAATATGGATGCATTTAATAGAATTTCTACAACAGATACAAGATTGATTAGAAGAATGGCAAGAGATAGTAAATTTAGAGGATATACTGCTCAAAATACTATTGCATCTTGGCCTAATGTAAATAAAGGTGAAGAGAAAAACATTTTCCCATTCCAAGAAGAAGCTGATAGCATATTTAATACATCACTAATCTATGAATTAGGTGTTTTAAAAGATGATGTTATGCCATTATTAGAAAAGATTACACCAGAGGAAAAAGAATATGCAGAAGCTCAAAGATTATTAGAGATATTACGCTATTTTCAATCAATTCCAAAAGATATGGTACCATCAAATTCTTTATTAAGAGAATTTTTAGGTGGAGGAGATTTTAAAGGGTAAAATTGGAGGCATAAAGTGATAGAAAAAAGTAAATTTACAAAAATAGATGAAGAATTTATTTGTGAAAATTGTGGTAAAAAGGTTCCTAAGCTAGGTTATACTAGCAGGAACCATTGCCCATATTGCTTACATTCAAAACATTTAGATATAAATCCAGGAGATAGGGCAGAAACATGCCATGGTATACTTGAACCAGTTGGATTAGAGACAAATTCTAAAAAGGGATATGTAATTGTATTTAGATGTAAAAAATGTGGGGCAATAAGAAGAAATAAAGTTGCCGAAGATGATAATATGGACTTAATAATAAAATTGAGTGCGAAACATATTTAGACAAAATAAAAAAACGCTTTTGTTATAAGCGTTTTTTATTATTGTGCTCTTTTTACTTTTCCGTTTTTTAAACATTTAGCACATACATGGATTTTTTTGATTTCTCCATCTACATCAGCTTTAACTGTTCTTAAGTTTGGCTTCCAAGTACGTGGAGCTCTTTTACTGATATGAGAACGTGTAATACTTAATTTATTTCCATGAGTAGCTGTTTTTTCACAAATTTCACATTTTGCCATGATTAAATGCACCTCCTATTTAAAATAATAAACATGACTATTAACTAGTTTATCATAGAATTTGGAAAAATACAAGTGTTTTTGGTAAAAAAAAGAATAATATACAAAACTCTTTTAATATTTTTATATTTATGTTATATTAAATATAGGGATAAGGGGAGATAGTATGTTCAAAAGAAAAAGAAATATATTTTTAGTAATAATAACGATTGCTTTAATAATTGCACCAATATTAGTGTATGCAAAATCGTCTAATAAATCAAAAGAAAATTTTGCCAATGTTGTATTTTTTGCATATTTCAGAGGAGATACAGAAGGCAAAGAGTACTTAATTAGTCATGCAAATGAAATATTAGAAATGTATGATGGTACTGGAGAGTTGTCGGTTAAAGGATATTTAAATAAAATTTCATATGGAAAGTTTAATCTTATAAATATTTATCCACAATACAATGGAAAAGAATTAGTTCCAATAGAATTGCCATGTACAATTGCAGAGGTAGAAAATTCAAATTTAGATTATACAATAATTCATAGTATTATTTCATCTATTTCAGGGGTAAGCGATAATTTAGATTATAATAATGATGGATATATAGACAATATATCTATTATTTTAAAAGGCGGTTCAGAAAACGCTCCATCAAATTCGACTTTAGTAAGCCACAAAAGTGATTATGGTGAAAATGAATCATGGTCAAATAAAAAGTTGGCTTCTTATAATATGTTAAATACATATTCAATACAAAATAGTGGAGCAGGAGTTATAACACATGAATTTCTACATACATTAGGATATCCAGATTTATATACATATAATAATTCATATCCTGTATACACATGGGATATAATGGCGTCTGCTGGAAAATATATGCAATACCCATTAGCATATTCAAGAATGAAGTTTACGAATTGGTTAACTATAGATACAATTACAACAAGCCAGACTCTTACATTAGACACACAAGATAACCCCAATGGAAATCAAGCATATATTTTAAAATCACCATTGAATGAATATGAGTTATTTGTTATAGAATTTCGAAAAAAAGCTACAAGTTTAGATAAGATAGATAGAGCAATAAGTGATTCTGGAATTATAGTATATAGAATAAACACAACAGTTACAGGTCTAAGTAATACAAGAGGAAAGACGGGGATATATGTTTTTAGAGATGAGTCAGGAAAAAAAGATGATTCAACATTAAGATTAGAAGCATATTATGGAGTATATTCAAAGGAAAGAGGAAAAACAACAATAGGATCTAGTGATTTAAATGTTACAGAGGGAGCTCTAACATTTAGCGATGGAAGTAACTCAGGAATAGTAATTAGTAATATTTCAAGTAGTAAAGGAAATAAAATGACTCTAGATGTTTCTATACCAGATGCTAAGAATTATGATACTTGGAAAAATACAAATTTCAATGATTTGGCTGGAGAAGATGAATATACTGTAAAAAATGCAGATATAATTTCATTTGAAAATAAATTATATGCAGTAAATGTTGGAAACAATAAAATATACACGAATTACTATGAAAATAATGAGTGGAAAACAATAAATAGTAATGAAATGCAAAATTCAAATAATATAAATGGAGTATCATTATTAACAATAAAAAAAGAGTTATATTTAATAACATCATCTTGGGAAAAAATAGAACTATATAAATTTGAAAATAATTCTTGGAAAAGTATAGCTAGTCTTGCTGATACCAACGGGTATTATGATTATGAAATATATAAAGATAAATTATATATAACAAAGGTAGATTCAGAAAGCTTAAAAGTTTCGCTTAATTTATTAGAAAATAATTCATTTAAATTTATAGGAAATTATTATGAAGGCAGTGCAGGATTTGGAGTAGAAAAAGGTTATGCTGGAAATCCTAAAATAGAAGTAATGAATGATAAATTGTATGTAATGAATAAACAGTCCAATGGAATGGTTCGAATGTATCAAGTTGAAAATAACAAATTTATAGAAATATCTACAAATATAAATTCAAATCAATTTGATACAGTTTCATTAAATAATAAAATTTATTTCGTTTTAGGCAGTGATAATACTAATGCTTATATGAAAATTGCAAGGTATGATGGAAAGAACTTTGAAAATATAGATACCAATATTAAATTAGGGTTACCTATAACAACTGTTTCTCAAGGAAATTTGTATGTTTTGGCAACAGATACATTGGCGTCTGGAAAAACAATTGTATATGCATTTGACGAAAAAACAAAAGAATTAACAAAAGAAGGAATTGATGTAGATAATTCAGCAGATTTTGGAAATTTAAAATTAACATCAATTAATGATAATATATATGTCTTATTAAAAAGAATGACAGATGGAAAAATAGTGGTAAAAACAAAAGAAACTGTCAACAGTTTAAAGACATTAACGATTTTACCTCCAAATAAAACAACTTATACAGTGGGAGAAAAAATGGATTTGACTGGAATAAAAGTGTATGCAAATTATGTTAAAGAACAACGAGAAATTACAAACTATAATGTATCTGGATTTGATTCTACTAAATCTGGGGAATATGATATTTTAATAGAATATGAAGGAGTAAAGAATACATTTTCATATACTGTTGTAGAAGATGTTAAAGAATATAAAACATTAAAAGATTATTTAACTGAAGCTGGATATAAGGTATCAGAAAGTTTGGTGTCTGGATTTAAAATTGGAGAAAAAATAAATGATATCAAGGGTAAATTAAAAAATTCCGATATTACTATAAGTTCATCAACAAGTATAATTTCAACAGGGGTAGAATTTAGTTATCTTGGAGAAAAATATACTAGTGTATTATATGGAGATATATCTGGAGACGGAAAGATTAATTCAGCAGATCTTTTAAAAATGAGACAGCACTTACTTGGAACCAAAACTTTAAGTGGAGCATATAAAAAGGCTGCGGCATTAGTTAATAGAAAGACAATTAATTCAGCAGATTTATTAAGACTAAGACAATATTTATTAGGAATAAAAAATATAGAACAATAATATACAAAGGAGTTTAAAAATGAAAAAAATATACATATTTACAGTATTAATAGTAGTACTACTATTAATGCCACAAATAGTACTTGCAGCAGGAACAGCAAATATATCTGGACCATCTTCTATTGAAAGCGGTTCAAGTGTGACTGTTAATGTTACAATTAATGCTGCTGCTTGGAATTTAAAAATAGTTGCTTCAGGAGCTACTGATGGGTGTACAAAAAGTTTTGCAGATGCTTCGGAAGATGCTCAAAATGTGCGAAAATCATTTAGTGCTACTTGTAATAGTATAGGGACAGGAACAATTACATTTAAAGTTACTGGGGACATTACTGATGAAAATGGAGATAATAAAGATATCAACCTAGAAAAAAAGATTACAGTTACAGCCAAAAAACAGGAAACACCATCAACACCAACAACGCCAAATGCACCAAGTATTCCAAATACTCCTAATATACCAAGTACCCCATCTAATTCTAATACGACTTCAAAACCGAGCACATCAGTACCATCTAGTTCTTCAAATTCAGTCACATCTTCAGAATCGCAACAAACTAAAACAGAAGAAACCAGAGAAAAAGAGAATGAAACAGGTTTAGCATCACTATCAATTTCAGACTATGAAATTACACCAGGATTTAGCAAAGATGTAGAAGAATATTTTGCAGAATTACCAATAACAGAGGAAAATGTAACAATAACAGCTCAACCATTAGGCCAATATGCTAAAGTAGAGGGAACAGGAACATTTAAAATAGAAGAAGGAAATAACAAATTTGAAATTATATGTATTGCTGAAAATGGAGAAAGGAAGATATATAAATTAAATGTTGCTGTAATAGATAAGAATCCTATATCAGTTTCTTTAAACGGAAAGGATTATACTGTAGTTAAATTAAAAAAATTATTAAGCAGTCCAGGTAACTATGAAGAGACAGTGATAAAAATAAATGATATAGAAATTCCTGCATTTAAGAATGATAAAAATAATCTTATCATAGTGGGATTAAAAGATAGTCAAAATCAAATTTACTATGCTACATATAGTGAAAAAGGATATTCTTTATACAATGAAAATTTATCTAAAAATTTATTGTTATATATAATGGATGGAGAGAAATTAGCATTAAAAAAGACAACTGTTATAATTAATGATAAAGAATATAGTGCATTTGAGATAAATGATAGATTTGTTGTTATATATGCAATGAATCTTGATGATGGAGAATGTAATTATTATAAATATGATAAAAAAGATGGAACATTTCAGTATTATGATATAAGTGAAGAACAATATCAAAGCAACCATATAAATATATATGTTATTATTATATGTGTTTTTATGATTATATGCATAATTGGAGTAATAATATATGTTTGCATAAAAAGAAATAGAAAACAAAATTAAATTTTAAAGCCACCATTGAGAAAATCTCTTTGATGGCTATTTATATTATTTTAATAAATTAAACCAGTTGCTAAATATATTTTTTGTTATATTAAAAAATCCCGATTTTTCTACAGCACTTTCTGCTACTAGATTAGTAGTTAATAAAACATTTCCATTTGATGAATAAGTTACAGTGCCAAGAATTTGACCTTGACTAACAGGTGCTGGAATTGAATCATTTAGGCTAATATCATAAGTAATATTTGATTCTTCTCCTTTTTTTATAAGAAGGGCAGGAGCGGTTTCGTAAACAGCATTTACTTCATTTTGTACGCCTTTGTTTACAGTAATAGTTTTAACAACATCACCTTGTTTTGCAAAAGTTTTGTATGAAAAATTGTTAAAACCATAATCAAGTAAGCTAGTAGCATTGCTAAAACGTTTAGCTGCTGTTGGAGCTTTCATAACAACAGCAATTAAAGATAATTCATCACGTGTTGCAGAAGCGGAAAGATTGTATAATGCAAGTGAAGTAGAACCAGTTTTTAAACCAGTACATCCAGCATAATTTCTAACTAATTTATTTGTATTTGAAAGGGCAGATTTTCCATCTCTTAAAGTATCTGTCCAAATTGTTGTGTATTCTGTTATTTTTGGATGTTTAGTTAACAATTCTCTAGACATTAATGCAATATCATATGCAGAAGTTAGATGGTCATCTTCATCTAATCCATGGCAATTTTTAAATGTGGTATCATTCATTCCTAATTCTTTGGCTTTATCATTCATCATTTGAACAAAACCTTCTTCAGTGCCTCCAAGATATTCGGCTAGAGCTACTACACAATCATTCGCACTGACTACCGCTATTGCTTTTAACATATCATTTACGCTTAAAGTTTCTCTTGGGTCTAACCAGATTTGTGAACCACCCATACTTGCAGCATTTGTGCTACAAGGAATTTGAGTATCTAATGAGATTTTTCCGTTATCAAGAGCTTCCATTATCAAAAGCAAACTCATTACTTTTGTAACACTTGCAGGATGTAGCTTTTCATGCACATTATAACCATATAAAATTTGCCCGCTATTTTGCTCAATTAAAATTGCTGCACCAGCTTCTAAGTTTAAAGAGTTATTATCTAAAACAGGCTCATCAAGCTGAGTAGAAGCTGTTATAGATGGATCTAAAACAGACCAAGTATAGCTTTCAGAAAAGCCAAAGCAAATATTAAAACTGCAAACAATCATTAAAAAAACAATAAAAAAAGTTTCAAGTTTTTTCATGAGTACCTCCTACAAGATAAAACTAATTTGTAAGAGTGTATGCAAATTTATACAAAATATGCAGAAAATTAATATAATAGTGTTATTTTATTTCCGTTTTTCTTAATAAAACCTTCATCAATAAGAAGCTTAATTTCTCTCATCATTGCACTTCTATCGACACTAAGGTAATCAGCTAAATCAGTGTAGGAATATGGTAGAGAAAAAGTTTTTCTCAAAGAACGTTTAGAAACGAGGTCAAAATAAGCCAATATTTTTCCTCTGATATTTCTTTTTGTTAAAAGTTCAATACGCAAATTTAGTGATACAATTTGGTCCAAAAATAATTCACTTAAAGAACTTGTAAGAACTCTGTGGAAGTCACAATTTCTTCTACACTTTGTAAAAAGAGTATCATATGTAAAAAATAAAATTTCTGAATTTTTACGAGCCACTGCAAAAAGTTCATTATTTGTATTAGCAGGATAAAAAACTTCGCCAAAAATATCATCATCAACAAAGTGACCAATAATTGTTTTATTACCATTAAAATCATATCGTATTAAATCAACTTCACCTGATAATACAATACAAATTTGATTACGTTTTTCTATGTAGGTTGTAACAGTTTCACCTTTAACAAATTTTTTTATTTGAACTCTAGTACAACTATGCTTAAAATTTTCTATAAAAATTTTTTTATCAAAATTGGTATCCATAAATATAACCTCCAAAATTGTCAAAATCTTGAGCGACAAAAGGTACAAAATTCGACATAATTATTATACATTTAATTATGATAATTATATTTCATTTTTGTTGCATTTGCAACAGTTTTTTACAAAAATAAATATATAATAAGGACATACAAATCGAACACAAAATATTAAATATAAATATGAAAGTGGCTTAGCTCAAGGGTTTGTACATAAGAAAGGAATGGGGTAAGATGAAAGTAATTAAAAGAGACGGAAGAACAATCGAATTTGATAGGGATAAGATTGAAGTAGCAATCGAAAAAGCAAATAAAGAAGTAAGAGGAAAGCAAAAAGCTACAAAAGATGAGATTAATGAAATTATTGCATACATAGAGGATTTGGGTAAAAAAAGAATGCTTGTAGAAGACATTCAAGATGTAATTGAAGAAAAATTAATGGAATTTGATAAATATGAATTAGCAAAAAAATATATTGTTTATAGATATACAAGAGCATTAGTTAGAAAATCAAATACAACAGATGAATCTATTTTAGGATTAATAAGAAACGAAAACAAAGAATTAGCAGAAGAAAATTCAAATAAAAATACAATGCTTGCATCTACACAAAGAGATTACATAGCAGGAGAAGTTTCAAGAGATTTAACAAGAAGAATTTTATTACCAGAAAAAATCTCAAAAGCACATGAAGATGGAATTTTACATTTCCATGATGCAGACTATTTTGTACAACCAATATTCAACTGTTGTTTAATAAACATTGGAGATATGTTAGACAATGGAACAGCAATGAATGGAAAAATGATAGAAAGCCCAAAAAGTTTCCAAGTAGCATGTACTGTAACAACACAAATAATTGCAGCAGTAGCAAGTAACCAATATGGTGGACAATCAGTAGATATGAAACATTTAGGAAAATATCTAAGAAGAAGCCATGATAAATTCCAAAAGAGATTAACAGAAAAATATGGTGGAAAATTACCAAAACAAACAATAGATGATATGGTAAATGACAGAGTAAAAGAAGAATTAGCAGCAGGTGTACAAACAATTCAATATCAAATAAATACATTAATGACAACAAATGGACAATCACCATTTGTAACATTATTTTTACACTTAGATCCAGATGATGAATACATAAAAGAAAATGCAATGATAATAGAAGAAATCTTAAAACAAAGAATTCAAGGTATAAAAAATGAAGTTGGAGTATATGTAACACCAGCATTCCCAAAACTAGTATATGTATTAGATGAACATAACTGTCTAAAAGGTGGAAAATATGATTATTTAACAAAATTAGCTGTAAAATGTTCTGCAAAGAGAATGTATCCAGATTATATATCAGCTAAAAAGATGAAAGAAAATTACGAAGGTAATGTATTTAGCCCAATGGGATGCAGAAGCTTCTTAATACCATGGAAAGATGAAAATGGAAATTATAAATTTGAAGGAAGATTTAACCAAGGTGTAGTAAGTATCAACTTACCACAAATTGCAATACTTTCACAAGGTGATGAAGATAAATTCTGGAAATTATTTGATGAAAGACTAGAACTTTGCAAAGAAGCATTAATGTGCAGACATTATGCATTATTAGGAACATCATCAGACATTTCTCCAATTCACTGGCAAAATGGTGCAATAGCACGTTTGAAAAAAGGAGAAAAAATTGATAAATTCTTAAAAGATGGATATTCAACATTATCATTAGGATATATAGGAATATATGAAACAACAAAATTAATGAAAGGTGTATCACATACAACTCCAGAAGGACATGATTTTGCAATTAAAGTAATGAAATATTTAAAAGCAAGAACAAATACATGGCAAAAAGAAACTGGATTAGGATTTTCTCTATATGGAACACCAGCAGAAAGTTTATGCTACAGATTTGCTCGTATTGATAAAGAAAAATTTGGAAGTATTCCAGATGTTACAGATAAAGGATATTATACAAATTCATATCATGTAGATGTTAGAGAAAAAATTGATGCATTTAGTAAATTGAAATTTGAAAGTGAATTCCAACCATTATCAGCTGGTGGAGCAATTTCTTATATAGAAGTACCAAACATGAAGAATAATTTAAAAGCATTAGAAGAAGTTGTTAAATTCATTTATGATAATATTCAATATGCTGAATTTAATACAAAATCAGATTATTGCCAAGTTTGCGGATATGACGGAGAAATGATAATTAATGATCAAAATGAGTGGGAATGCCCACAATGTGGAAACAAAGATCATAATAAAATGAATGTTGTTCGTCGTACATGCGGATATTTGGGAGAGAATTTCTGGAATGTTGGAAAGACTAAAGAAATAAAATCAAGAGTTTTACATTTATAAAATTTATTGTTGCGCGAATGCGAAAAAGGGTCGGTCCTTAAATTAGCAACTTTGCTAAATTAAGGACCGACCCCTTTTTCGCATTTTTACATTATTTCAAATAAATTAAAAAATATTAGCAAAAAGACTTGACAAGTGCTAAAAATTATAGTATTATAATATACGAAATTAGCAAACAAATATCAAGAGTGCTAAAAAGACTAACATTTTCCAAAAAAGAGGAGGAATAAAAAAGTGTTAGATGAAAGAAAAAAAAGAGTACTACAAGCGATTGTAGAAGAATACATTCAAACGGCTGAACCAGTAAGTTCAAATGCAATAATGAACTTAGAGGGACTTGAATGTAGTAGTGCCACAATAAGAAATGAAATGGCAGAACTAGAAAAAATGGGATATCTAGAAAAACCTCATACATCAGCAGGAAGAGTACCATCAGCAAAAGGATATAGATACTATGTTGATGAACTTTTACAGGAAGATAAGATTACAGTAGATGAGATTAAGTATATCAGTGATAAGTTAGAAACCAAAGTAAATGAAATGGAAGAAATAACAAAAATAGCATCAAGTACAATATCAGAAATAACACATTATACAACGGTTTCAATAGGACCTAGTTCAGATGTACAAAAAATTGAAAATATAAAATTTGTACTATTAAGTCCAAGAATGATGATGGCTGTAATTTTAACAGATTCAGGATTGGTAAAAGAAACAATAATAAAATTTGACGAGGATATAACAGAAAATCAAGTACAAACATTAAGTTATATGTTCAACAACAAATTAAAAGGTGAACCAATAACAAAAATAGATAGACCACTAGAAAAGTATTTAGTAGAAGAAATGCAATATAGTGTAAAATTGATAAAACCAATTATTGAACAAATGAAAAAAGTAGTCGAAGAAGAAAGTGTACATTTAGAAGGTGCAAATAAACTATTCGAGTTACCAGAATTTAATAGTCTAGAAGTTGCTAAGAACTTTGTAAATATATTAGACGAAAAAGATTTGATGGCAGACATGTTAAATACAGGATTTGCCAAAGATATAAATGTATATATTGGCGAAGAAAACGAAAAAGAAGAACTAAAGGATTTCAGTGTAGTAACTTTTAAACATAGAATAGGAAATAAAGATTTGGGAACAATTGGAATAATAGGACCTAAGAGAATGGATTATGCAAAAGTTATTTCAGTAATGAAATATATTAGCAAAAAATTAAATGGAGACGAAAATTGATATAGAAAGAAGGGAAAGTATGGATAAAGAAGAAAAAAATGAACAAGTAGAAGAAAAAAAAGAAGAGAAAAAAGATTGCATAATAGATCCAAAACAACAAGAATTAGATGAATTAAATGATAGATATAAAAGAGTTTTGGCAGAGTTTGAAAACTATAAAAAAAGAAGTAGCAAAGAAAGAGAAACATTATACAATTCAATACTTGGAGATATAGTTGAAATATTCTTACCAATAGTAGATAATCTTGAAAATGCATTAAAAGTAGAAACACAAGATGCAGAATATAAAAAAGGTGTTGAACTTGTGTTAAAACAATTTAAAGATATCTTAAAATCTAAAGGAGTTGAAGAAATTCCAGCACTTGGAGAAACTTTTGATCCAAGTTTACACGAAGCTGTAAGCAGTGTGCAAGATCCTGAAAAAAATGCTAAGGAAATTGTACAAGAATACAGAAAAGGCTACAAAATAGGAAGTAGAGTTATAAGACATTCTATGGTTGTAGTAGCTAATTAATATAAATAGTTATTAATTTTTAAAAAATATATATTAAGAGGACACAAGTGGGGACATATCTTATCAGTAATAGGAATGACCCTAGGGAAAGATGTGTCCCCTAAAGAGGAAGGAAGTAGTTTATTATGGGAAAAATAATAGGAATTGATTTAGGAACAACAAATTCATGTGTAGCAGTAATGGAAGGAGGAGAACCAGTAGTAATACCAAATGCAGAAGGAAATAGAACAACACCATCTGTAGTTGCATTCTCTAAAAATGGAGAAAGATTAGTAGGACAAATAGCAAAACGTCAAGCTGTAACAAATCCAGAAAATACAGTTATATCAATAAAAAGAAAAATGGGAACAAACGAAAAAGTAGATATTGATGGAGAAAAATTCTCACCACAAGAAATCTCTGCAATGATATTACAAAAATTAAAAACAGATGCAGAAAATTATTTAGGACAAAAAGTAACTCAAGCAGTTATTACAGTTCCAGCATACTTTAGTGATAGCCAAAGACAAGCAACAAAAGATGCAGGAAAAATAGCAGGACTTGAAGTATTAAGAATTATAAATGAACCAACAGCAGCATCACTTGCTTATGGAATGGATAAAGAACAAGACCAAAAAATAATGATATATGACTTAGGTGGAGGAACATTCGATGTTTCTATCCTAGACATTGGTGATGGTGTATTTGAAGTATTATCAACAAATGGTAATACACATTTAGGTGGAGATGATTTTGATCAAAAAATCATAGATTACCTAGTATCAGAATTTAAGAAATCAAACGGAATTGATTTATCAACAGATAAAATGGCAATGCAAAGATTAAAAGAAGCTGCTGAAAAAGCTAAAATTGAATTATCAGGTGTTCAACAAACACAAATAAACTTACCATTTATCACAGCTGATGCAACAGGACCAAAACACTTAGATGTAACATTAACAAGATCAAAATTTGAAGAATTAATCCATGATTTAGTAGAAGCAACAGCTGGACCAGTTAACCAAGCTTTAAAAGATGCAGGATTAACAGCAAATGATATTCATAAAGTATTATTAGTTGGTGGTTCTACAAGAGTTCCAGCAGTACAAGAAATTGTTAAGAGAATAACAGGAAAAGAACCAGATAAAGGAATAAACCCAGATGAATGTGTTGCAATTGGTGCATCAATTCAAGGTGGTGTATTATCAGGAGATGTTAAAGACTTAGTATTACTAGATGTAACACCATTATCATTAGGTATTGAGACATATGGTGGAGTATTCACAAAATTAATTGAAAGAAATACAACAATACCAACAAAGAAATCACAAATCTTCTCAACAGCAGCAGATGGTCAAACATCAGTAGAAGTTCACGTATTACAAGGTGAAAGAGAAATGGCTGCATATAACAAAACATTAGGAAGATTCCAATTAACAGGAATTCCAGCAGCACCAAGAGGAGTACCACAAATTGAAGTAACATTTGATATAGACGCAAATGGTATAGTTCACGTATCAGCAAAAGATATGGCTACAGGAAATGAACAAAATGTATCAATTACAGCATCAACAAACTTAACAGACGAAGATATCGAAAAAGCTGTTAAAGATGCAGAAGCACATGCTGAAGAAGATAAAAAGAGAAAAGAAGAAATCGAAGTTAAAAATAATGCAGAAAGCTTAATTTATAACAGTGAAAAAACATTAGGAGAATTAGGAGATAAAATTAGTGGAGAAGAAAAAGCTAAAGTAGAAGCTGAAATCGAAAACACAAGAAAAGCTCTTGATTCAAATAATACAGAAAGCATCAAAGAAGCAACAGAAAAATTAACAAAAGTATTCTATGAAATGTCAGAACAATTATATAAAAATGCAAATCCAAATGCAGGAGTTGATCCAAATGCAGCTGCAGGAACTGATTCAACAGACACAAATAATGGCGGAAATGATGGAACTGTATATGATGCAGATTATAAAGTTGAAGATGACAACAAATAGTAAGATGTAACATTAAAGAGAGGGCGAGTTTTTGAGACTCGCCTAATTTATGAAAAGGAGCCATTATGAGCTTAAAAATAAAAGAAGAAATGGGAGGTAAGAAAGATGGCAAGTAAAAGAGACTATTATGAGGTTTTAGGTGTTCAAAAAACAGCGACAGATGAAGAATTAAAAAAAGCATATAGAAGACTTGCAAAAAAATATCATCCAGATGCCAACCCAGACAATAAAGAAGAAGCAGAAGCAAAATTTAAAGAAGTAAATGAGGCATATGAAACATTATCAGATCCACAAAAAAGAAAGATGTATGACCAATTTGGACCAGATGGACCACAAGGATTTAATGGATTCAATGGGGCTGGCGGACCATTTGGAAATGGTGGATATTATTCATATTCATCATCAGGGTTTGATGGATTTTCTGATTTTGGGGATTTAGGAGATATATTTTCTTCATTCTTTGGAGGAGGAGCAAGAACTGGTGCAAGAAGCCAAGCTCAAAGAGGACCTAGAAAAGGTGCAGATCTTAACTTAAATATGGAAATAACTTTTGAAGAGGCATTTTTAGGTGTTGAAAAAGAGATTTCTATAACAAGACCTGAAACATGTGATATATGCCATGGAACTGGAGCAAGACCTGGAACAAGTGTAACAAAATGTCCTACATGTAATGGAACAGGAACTGTAAGACAAGTTCAAAATACAATACTTGGTCAAGTTCAAACAACAAGACCATGTACAGCATGTCATGGAACAGGTGAAGTAATAAAAGAACCTTGTGATAATTGTAAAGGAAAAGGAACTGTTAGAAAACAAGCTAGAATTAAAGTGAAAATTCCAGCTGGAATTGATGATAATCAAACTGTAGTATTAAGAGGAGAAGGAGAACCTGGTGAAAAAGGTGCTCCAAAAGGAGATTTATACATAACAATTAGAGTTCGTAAAAGTAGTATATTTACAAGACAAGGAACAACCGTAATGTGTGACATACCAATCACAATTACTCAGGCAACTTTAGGAGCAAACCTAAAAATTCCTATGGTAGATGGAAGTACAGAAATGTTTACTATACCAGAAGGAACACAAACAGGAACAAAATTTACTATAAGAGAAAGAGGATTTAAATCTTTAAATTCATCAGTTAGAGGAAATTTTGTATTTACAGTTGTGGTTCAAACACCAAAAAGATTGAGTAGAGAACAAAGAGATTTGTTAGAAAAATTAGCTACAACAATGAATGAACAACCACCAGTAAAAAAACGCGGAATATTTGGATAAACTAAAAACACCATATATAAGTATATATAATATGGTGTTTTTTTGTATAAAAAAGAGAGCCACCCGTAAATCTACGGATGGCTCTAGAAACAGTATGCAGTGCTAGGGGAGAAGGACTAGATTAGTCCTTGAGTACAACCTCGACGTTGGGACCAAGTTCCTGCATGAGAGCGACCTGGTTAATGTTGCGTGAAGTCGTAATTAACTTCACGTTGAAACCATTGACCCACATTTCGCATACGGTTGCAACGACGCCGATGATACGAGGCTTAGTTTCGACAGGTGGATCTACCATGAGAACCTCGTTGGGGAGGTAGATGGTATGGAAGATCTCTTCATGAGACCTAATCTCCTGTAAAGCCACGATAGCATCACTGTTGTTGACTCCGAGCTTAATGAGTTCATTGATGCAGAATTTGGGGATGAACACCTCAGCTCCTTCATCTTTGATCTCTTTCATGTGCTTCATCAAAGCACCGGTTTCGGTGACAATGACAAAGTCAGGTTTCGGAGGAACAAGGCTCAGGCTCTGTGCTTCACGCATCTTTGCAGTGTTTTCCCGAAGCTTCTTAAGCAACTTCTTGTGTGCGGCACAGCCAGGCTTGGCATAATGCTCATGGAAGAGACGATAGATAGTGCTTTCGCACCTTCCAGAAGCTTTGATGAGGTCAAGCATAGATGCTCCTGCGTAAACCATTGCAATCATCTGCTTGCACATGGTAGAGTTGGACATGCGCTTGTACATGGGCTGCTTGGTTGCGTTAATTTTAGTCGACATAACAAATCTCCTTTACTGTTCGTGTACGTGTACGTGTTCAACTGCAAACTGTTTCTAAGAGGTTGCATACTTATATTATAGCATTATAATAGAAAAAAATCAATATTATGTAAATAAAAATGTAAAAATATTGAAAAAATGTTTTTGGTGTGTTATAATAATATTAGCACGATTTGGTGCAAATCTATATAGGAGGTTTTATTTTATGAATGCCGAAATTTACTTATTGGTAAAAAAAGTTTTTGCATGCGGATTTTCATGGAAAGATCTAGAACAGTATTTTTCTCAAAGCCGGAAGGTTTTAGAAGAACATGTTAGATGTTTTTATGGGGAAACTGAGAACATAGGAAACATTGCAAAACTTTTTAGCAAAATCAGCGAAAATGAAGAAAAACAAAAAATGATTTATATGGCACTTCAAAAATAAAACAAAGCTGCAAAATAAATAGGCGGCTACAAAGAGAGAAAATAGTGAATTGAAAGGTAATTTTTTGGTTCACTATTTTCTCTTTATTATAAGAAAATCTTGAAATAAGTTTTTTCACAGTTAAAAATGAAGAATATTTGGATAAACTAAAATGCTTGCACAGTTATGTAAAATGTGTTATAATACATAATTGCAAGCATTTTATATTTTGAAGTCAGAGTTCTTCTCTGACTAGCTCTTAGGAGGAAAAAATGAAAATCAGCCAAAACAATTATCAAGAAGTCGAAAAGCTCTTGGAAAAAAAGAAACGGGACGATGAGGGAGGATACTGGTACATAAAAAGTGAAGATATTGAAGTTGCACTGGATAAGATTTTTGTAAATCTTATTAAGGAGATTAGTAAATATTCAATTTATGAGCAAAGGTGCAAGATTAAAACGCAAGATTATGATGAGGAAAGAGTCTTGGATTCTGTCTTGCGAGAAATGAAGTTGAAATTTGATTTCGGTATTTACATGAGTCCGGACGGTTCTGAAAGTGAAGCATTATTCATTTATGATTAAAAACTAGGAGGCGTAAAAAGAGATTTATTGTGGCGTAACATAGTAAGTCTCTTTTTTTTCTGCACAGATTTGCTGAAAACTCTTTATTTTTTGACAATTTTATAGTATAATAGTATATGGAAAATTACGGAAAAAAGATAGGAGATATATTATGAGTAAAAAAAGAATTGTAACAGGAGATAGACCAACTGGAAGATTACACATTGGTCATTATTTTGGTTCATTAAAAAATAGAGTAAAAATGCAAAATTCTGGAGAATATGATCCATATATATTGGTAGCAGATGTTCAAGCATTAACAGATAATTTTAACAATCCAGACAAAGTAAGAAAAAATGTAAGAGAAGTAGTAATGGATTATTTATCAGTAGGAATAG
The DNA here is from genome assembly GCA_934120315.1 of uncultured Clostridia bacterium. Classification (GTDB taxonomy): domain Bacteria; phylum Bacillota; class Clostridia; order TANB77; family CAG-508; genus CAG-269. Next base: position 19,853 of record CAKOTX010000010.1, on the reverse strand, counting down.
ATCCTGAAAAAACAACAATATATATACAATCAATGATACCAGAAGTTGCTGAATTAACAGTATTTTATTCAAATTTGGTAACAATAGCTAGACTAGAAAGAAATCCAACCGTAAAAACGGAAATAGCTCAAAAAAGAGAACTATTTGGAGAAAGTGTTACATATGGTTTCTTAGGATATCCTGTAAGTCAAGCAGCTGACATAACAGCCTTAGAAGGAGCAGTTGTTCCAGTAGGAGAAGATCAATTACCACTTATAGAACAATGTAGAGAAATAGTAAGAAAATTTAATAGCATATATGGAGAAGTTTTAGTAGAGCCAGAAGCTGTTTTATCAAAAGAAAAAAGAATAAAAGGACTTGATGGAAATGAGAAAATGGGAAAATCATTAGGAAATGCAATCTATTTATCAGACCCAGAAGAAGAAGTTAATAGAAAAGTTATGAGTGCAGTAACAGATCCAAACAGAATAAAAAAGGATGATTTAGGAAATCCTGATGTATGTATGGTAGCATATTATCATAATTTATTTACAGAGCCTAATGAATATAAAACAGTATGTGAAGAATGTAGAGCAGGAAAAAGAGGATGTGTTGCTTGTAAAAAGCAATTAGCAGCTAATATAAACAAAACATTAGAACCAATAAGACAAAAAAGAAAATATTATGAAGAAAGACCAGAATTAGTTGATGAAATACTAATTAAAGGAACAGAAAAAGCTAGAGCAACAGCAAAAGAAACAATGAAAAAAGTAAAAAAAGCAATGAAACTTGATTATTTCGAATAAGGAGGAAGTATGTTTACAGACTATGCAAAAATAATAATAAAATCAGGAAACGGTGGAGATGGAGCAATCACATTTAGAAGAGAAAAATATGTTGCTGCCGGAGGACCTGATGGTGGAGACGGTGGAAGAGGCGGAAGTGTTTATTTTAGAGTAGACCCTAATGCTAATACACTAATAGACTTCAGATATTCAAAAAAATTTAAAGCACAAAATGGAGAAAATGGTAGTGGTGGAAATAAATATGGAAAATCAGGAGAAGATTTATATATTGATGTGCCACTAGGAACTATAATAAAAGATGCAGAAACTGGAAAAGTTGTAGCAGATTTATCAAAAGAAAATCAAGTTGAACTTGTATTAAATGGTGGAAGAGGAGGAAAAGGAAATTCTCATTTTGCCACAGCTACAAGACAAGTACCTAGATTTGCACAAGCAGGAGAAGATGGAGAAGAAAAAGAAGTAATACTAGAATTAAAATTATTAGCAGATGTAGGATTACTTGGCTTCCCAAATGTAGGAAAATCAACATTTTTATCAGTGGTAACAGATGCAAAGCCTAAAATAGCAAATTATCATTTTACAACAATAGAACCAAATCTTGGAGTAGTAAAAACTAAAAATGGAGACAGTTTTGTTATTGCAGATATTCCAGGAATAATTGAAGGTGCAAGTGAAGGAGTAGGTCTTGGAATTCAATTTTTAAGACATGTAGAAAGAACTAGATTATTATTACATGTTATAGATGTTTCTGGAGTTGAAGGAAGAGATCCTGTTGAAGATTTTTATACAATAAATGAAGAATTAAAAAAATATAGTGAAAAATTAAGTACAAGAAAACAAATAATTGTTGCTAATAAAATGGATATAATGCAAGATGACAAAGGTCTAAAAGAATTAGAAGCACTTGCTAAAAAAGAAAATCTTGAATTATATAAAATTTCAGGAGTAACAGGTGAAGGTGTAACAGAATTATTAAATAGAGTATCAGAAGTATTAAAAACATTACCAAAAGAAGAATTAGTAGAAGCAGAAGATAGAGTAGTATATACATTAGAAGATGACAAAAATGACTTCACAGTAAGAAAAGAAGATGATATGTTTATTCTTGAAGGAAAAGCTGTAAACAGATTGATGGGAAGAATAAATATAGATGATAATGAATCTATGTACTACTTCCAAAAGAACTTAAAATCTCTAGGAATAGAAGATGAATTAAAACGTCAAGGAATTAAAGAAGGAGATTTAGTAAAAGTATTAAATTGGACTTTTGAATGGTATGAATAGGAGATAAAACAATGGAAGATAAAGAATTTAGAATACGTTTAGCAGGAATAGTTCCAATGCAAAATGGTTTTGCATTTATGCATAGAGTAGGAGTTCAAAATCATCCTATTGGAGATTATTATACATTTCCAGGAGGAGGACGTGAAGGTGATGAAACTCTTGAAGAAGGAGCTATAAGAGAAATAAAAGAAGAGTTTGGAATAGATGTTGAAGTAGAAAAATTATTGTATAAATTGGAAAATGGTGAGCAAAATAAAATAGAATATTTTTTCTTGTGTAAATATGTTGGAGGAGAATTCGGAACAGGAACAGGCCCAGAATTCTCTGGAGATCCTAAATATGCACATAGAGGAAAATACATACCAGAAATAATAGCAAGAGAAGATGTGGAAAAAATTACGCTATTACCACCAGAAATAAAAGAAAAATTTGTCAAAGATATCAAAAATATGTGAAATTAGGGTCGGTCTTTTTTTCACAATGCGAAAAAAGGACCGACCTCATTTTCGCAGAAAGGAATAAAAATGCAAGAAATATTAGAAGTGTTACAAGATACAGCAATTGATACAATTAAATTGTTGCCATTTCTTTTTATAACATATCTGATAATGGAATATATTGAACATAAAACTAGTAATAAAGTAAAAGATGTGATAAAAAAATCAGGAAAATTTGGACCTTTATTAGGTGCAATTGTGGGAGTATTTCCACAATGTGGATTTTCTGTATCTGCCACTAACTTATATGCAGGAAGAGTAATTACACTTGGAACATTGATTTCAGTATATTTAGCAACATCTGATGAAATGTTGCCAATATTATTAACAGAAGCGGTTCCAGCAGGAACAATATTTACAATACTAGGAATAAAGCTTGTTTTAGGAATTGTAGCAGGATTTATTATAGATTTTGTTATAAGAATGTTTAGAAAAGAAAAAGTAGAAGAGCAAGAAGAAAAAATAGAAGAAATTTGTGAACATGAACATTGTCATTGTGAAGAAGGAATTGTTACATCAGCAGTTAAACACACTTTAAACATTACAATATTTATATTTTTCATAACACTTGTGCTTAACGCAATAATTGCATATATTGGTGAAGACACTATTGCACACTTTATCAGCAAAAATGTGATATTAGGACCAATAGTAGCAGGCTTAATTGGATTAATTCCAAATTGTGCTTCATCAGTAATTTTAACAGAATTATTTATAAGTAATGTTATATCAATGCCAGTATTGATATCTGGAGTTGCAGTAAATGCAGGTGTTGGGCTATTAGTATTATTTAAAACAAATAAAAATGCAAAAGAAAATTTAAAGATAGTCGGATTATTATATATTATAGGAGTTCTAGCAGGTATAATTTTAGAACTATTCATATAAAATTGTCAAAAAAGCTTGTAATTTTAGGAGTTTTGTAGGATAATATATGTGTATGATAAAAAATGAAAGGGAAAATAATGAAGATTATAGATAAATTTTTAAAAAAAATTAATGCAAGTAGAAATACATTTGCAACATATATATTAACATTAATATCATTATACATAGTAGTAGATAGATTAGTGGAAATGTTATTTATGATATTCACTGGTGTATCAGTATCATATTGGGGGCCATTTAAATACACCTTAGCAATGGCGTGCCCAGTATTTGCATATTTGTTTTCACCTACATCAGAATTTGCTACATCAAAAAACATGAAGGTAACACTATTCTATACATATGCAGTTACATTGTATATTGTTGCAATATCAATGATAACCCAATGGGTAAACCAAGGAATGTGGCTATTTTTAATTTCTTTGCCAGGATATACAGAACTAGTAACAGGATATTCAGAATTAATAAAGCCAGCACTTACAGCATTGGCATTATACTTCCCACTAACAACATTTTATCAAATGTTCAAATGGATTAAGTTTGGAATAGATGATAGTAAAGATTCATTCAGATCAATTTGGGATTATAAAGGAATTAGCTTAGCTAATACTAAAGCTGGACATGGACCATTTACATGTGATATGTACATGTGTAGTGATTTCGAAAATGGAAATAAAATGGTATTTGCAGAAAAATGTAGATATCAATCATTACTTGCATGTGGTGGTTCTGGAACAGGAAAGACATCATTAATATTAGAACCAATGATGGCGAAAGATTTAGAGAAAAAAGCATTTTATAGAGCAAATGCAAAAGAAATGGGATATACAGCATTAAAAACAGGAATTGCAAGATTAAATAGACCATATGACAATGATTATTTAAATGAAAACTTTAGTTTAAATATGATTACTCCTACAGAAGGAAAAGAAGATGTATACAAAGTATACATGAATAAAATGATATTAGCTTCAATTGGAAATGACTTAGTATATAGAGATTTAGGAATTACATCTATTTCGCCAGATTTTGAATCAACATCAAGAATAATGAGTGTATGTAAAAATTATCATATAAAATACAATTTAATAGATCCATTAAATTCAGAATCTATGGGATTAAATCCATTTGTATATGATGATGCAACTAAAATAGCAGTTACAATTTCCTCAGTATTAAAAGGAATGTGTTCAAGTAGAGAACTAGAACAAGAAGAGGTATATAGAGAAGAATTTATTATACAAGCATTGGAAAATGTAACAATTATGCTTAAAGAAATGTATCCAAGATTAAATGGAGGAAACATTCCAAATCTTGAAGATATGTTAAAAATGCTTACAAATTTTGATTTGATTGAAAAAATGTGTGAAATAATGAGAAATGATCCTGAATTAGCAGAAAAATATAGCACACAAATTACATATTTCAGAAGAAATTTCTATGCAAATAGTCAAGGAAGAAAAGAAACAGCAAAATATATTTACTTGGCTGTAGCACAATTAGACAATTTACTAAGAATGCCTGGAGTAAAAAATATATTATGTAATAGATATAATAATATAGATTTTGATAAAGCATTAGCAAATGGAGAAGTTACATTAGTTTGTACAAGAAGAGGAGATTTAGGTAGAACAAGTCATCAAGCATTTGGATTATTCTTTATCTTATCAATGCAAAATGCAGTGTTAAGAAGACCTGGAAACGAAAGCAGTAGAGTACCTCATTTCTTATATATAGATGAATTCCCAGACTTTATTTGCAAAGATACTGAAGCGATATTTACTTTATATCGTAAATATAAAGTAGGTACAACAATTACAGCTCAAAACTTAGCACAACTAGAAGGAAATTCACCAAAAATGAAATATCAAGACACAATATTATCAAACTGTGCAAGTAAGATATTTATGGGTGATGCAACACCAAAAGAATTAGATTGGTGGGAAAGAGAATTCACTAAGAAGAGAGAATGGGTATATGGAAATAGTTTTGATACCAATAAATTAGCATATGATGCTAAATATACTGGTGTAAAATATGATTGGGCAAATTATTTTGCAGCAAATAAATTAGGAACATTATCATTTAAATTTGCAGCTGTTAAGTTAAAAACTGAAGGTGGAGGCTTCTGTGTAGGAGAAGGAAAATTTGATTTTATTGCTTCAAAACACAAAGAAGAGCAACCAGTTAAAATGTACAATTTTGCTAGATTTACACCCGGAGTTGCAACAAGTGATGATTCAAATGATTCTACAAGACAAAAGTTTGATCCAAAACATATAAATTTCGTAGATGATAGAGATGAAATCAACCCAGTTCAAACAGATAACACAGATGCAAATTTTGAATTTGATAATGAAAATGCAATTGTAGTTAACTTTAAGAAAAAGAAAATGGAATAAAAAGTCTAAATATAAATTATAAGATAATATTTGATTTAAAAGATTAAATATTATCTTATTTTTTTAGAAAAAATAATTGACTAACATAAGAAAATATGATATAAATGTATAGTAAATTAAATGGCCCGTTGGTCAAGCGGTTAAGACGCCACCCTCTCAAGGTGGAATCATGAGTTCGATTCTCGTACGGGTCACCATATATGTAACCTTAAAGGGGAGTAGTTTTAAATTGTTAATCAACAGTCGCGATTTTTTAGAAAATCTGGTTAACAAGCTTTGGATATAATAAGTAAACGAGACTTTTAAAGAAAAAATTGAACCTTTTTTCTTTAGAAGTTTTTTTGTTAGCAGAAAGTTACATAATATAAGGTTACAAACGATGGACAACCTATAATGAAAGGAAGATGCAAATGGGAAAACAGTGGTTTAACAAAACTGTAGAGGAAGTTGAAAAAGAGCTTGGAACAAACAAAGAAAGCGGATTAAGCTCAAAAAAAGTAGAAGAAAATAGAGCTAAATATGGACTAAATGAATTAAAAGAAAAGAAGAAAGAATCATTAATTCAAAAATTTATTGATCAATTTAAAGATTTTTCAATAATAGTATTGATAATTGCAGCAATTGTTTCTGGAGTAGTTGGAGTAATGCAAGGAGAAGGATTTACAGACACAGTAATAATATTAATAGTAGTATTATTAAATGCTGTAATAGGAGTTGCACAAGAAAGTAAAGCAGAAAAATCATTAGAGGCACTAAAAAAATTAAGTGCACATGCTGCGAAGGTAATAAGAGATGGAAAAGAAACAGCAATTCCAGCAAGAGAATTAGTACCAGGAGATTTAGTTATAATAGAAACTGGTGATTATATATCAGCAGATTTAAGAGTAATAGAAGCTGTTAACTTAAAAGCACAAGAAGCATCACTTACAGGAGAATCAGTTCCAGTAGAAAAAAGAACAGATGCAATTCAAGAGACAGAAGTAGGGGTTGGAGATAGAAAAAATATGTTATTTTCATCAAGTTTAATAACATATGGTAGAGGTAAAGCTATTGTTGTAAAAACTGGTATGAATACTGAAGTTGGAAAAATAGCAGACATGATAAATCAAACAGAAGACCAAGAAACACCACTTCAAAAGAAATTAAACAGCTTAGGAAAAACACTTGGAATGGCAGCATTAACAATATGTGCAGTAATATTTGTAATTGGGTTATTACAAGGAAAAGAAATTATCAATATGTTTATGACAGCTGTATCACTAGCAGTAGCAGTAATTCCAGAGGGATTAGTTGCAGTATCAACAATTGTACTTGCAATAGGTGTACAAAAAATGGTAAAGAAAAATGCGATAGTAAAAAAATTACCAGCAGTAGAGACCTTAGGAAGCAGTACAGTTATTTGTTCAGATAAAACAGGAACATTAACACAAAATAAAATGACAGTAGAAAAAATATTCTGTAATGATGTTACAGCAGATATTGAAAAAGCAGAAACAAATGAAGATTTTAGAAAATTAATATATGATTGTATGTTATGTAATGATTCAAGAGTATTAGAAAATGGAGAAATTGCAGGAGATCCAACAGAAACTGCATTAGTAGATTTAGCTTTAAAGTTAGATTATCCAGTATCAATTATGAGAGAAAATCCAAGAGTTGCAGAAGTTCCATTTGATTCTAATAGAAAATTAATGTCAACAGTAAATGGAAAAGATGGAAAATATATAGTGTACACAAAAGGTGGACTAGATGAAATCTTAAGAAAATGTGATTCTTATTTATATAAAGGAAGTGTAAGACACAATTTAAGTGATTATGCAGAATGGATTAGAACCAATAATGAACATATGGCAAATGAAGCTTTAAGAGTATTGGCATTTGCATATAAAGAAATAGACCATGTACCATCAAAATATGAAATGGAAAATCTAGAAAGTGGATTAACATTTATAGGAATGGTAGGAATGATAGATCCACCAAGAGAAGAAGCAAAAAAAGCAGTAGAAAAATGTAAACATGCTGGAATAAAAACAGTAATGATAACAGGTGACCATAAGGCTACAGCGGTTGCTATTGCTAAGAAAATTGGAATATTAGAAAACGATAATGAAGCATTAACAGGATTGGAATTAGATAAAATATCTGACGAACAATTAGCAAAAGATGTTAGAAAATATTCAGTATATGCAAGAGTTTCACCAGAACACAAAGTACGTATTGTAAAAGCATGGCAGAAAAATGGCGAAATAGTTGCAATGACAGGTGATGGAGTAAATGATAGCCCTGCATTAAAAACAGCAGACATTGGTTGTGCGATGGGTAAAGTAGGAACAGAAGTTGCCAAAGAAGCTGCAGATGTTATTTTAACAGATGATAATTTTGCAACAATAGTATCAGCAGTAGAAGAAGGAAGACGTATTTATGATAATATTTTAAAAGTAATTCAATTCTTGCTTTCATGTAATGTTGGAGAAGTTATTGTATTATTATTAGCAACATTATTTGCACCAACAATAGGAAGAGTGTTTGGAATATATGATATTTCAATGATACAAGTATTATTACCAATTCATATTTTATGGATTAACCTTGTAACAGACACATTCCCTGCACTTGCATTAGCATTTGATCCAGCTAATAAAGACATAATGGATAGAAGGCCAGTAAAGAAAGACGAAGGAATATTCACAAAAGGTAGAACATTTAGAATAGTATATCAAGGATTTATGATAGGATTACTTACACTTGCAGCATATTTAATTGGAATAGGTTCAACAAAAACAGCTATAGGAAATCTTACATTAGAAGAAACAAAAATAGAAGTTGGACAAACAATGGCATTTACAGTATTAGCATTTTCAGAATTAATTCATGTATTTAATATACGTGATAATAAAAATTCAATATTTAAAACAGGTATATTAGGAAACAGTATTTTGATTTATGCTGTTGTTATATCAGCATTATTAATGGGAGTTATCTTAGTAATACCTCAATTAAGAGAAATATTTAGTATTCCAATTTTACCAGTTGGAAATATCATTGAAACCGTATTATTGATTATTGCACCAGTTGTTATAGTTGAATTAATGAAGTTATTTAAAGTCAATACAGCAAAGGATGAGTAAATATAAGGGGAATTAAAATGGATAAAAAGCAAAAATACATATTAGTCGCAATTTTACTAGTACTTCTAGTAGTTGCGATGATAGTTATTGTAGTAAAAAATAAGACAGTTAGTGTAGCTAAAACTAGTGATGTAGATTATCAGGCAGAAAGTGAGCCTGTAGCACAAACAGGAGAGATTCCAGAAGAACCAAAAGAAGAAGTACAAGATGAAGAAACGGAAAATGGAGCTGAATCTGAAGTTGGGGTTGAGCCAGAAGAAAATAAAGTAACACCCGTTTCAAATGTTACAAATTCAAAACAAGGAATTTATTATATAAAAGTAAATTTAGAGCAAAATGTTGTTACAATCTATTCAAAAGATGAAGATGGCGAATATACAATTCCAGTAAGGGCAATGGTATGTTCAACAGGAAAAGCCACACCAACAAGTGGAACATATACTATTCCTAATGGGAAATGGGATAGATGGACTTGGGGCCAAATGGTTGGAAATGTATGGGCACAATATTATGTTAGAATAAAAGGAAGCATTTTATTCCATTCTGTACCATATACAAGTAAAGACAAGTCTACACTAGAATATTGTGAATATGATAAATTAGGAACTAAGGCATCAGCTGGATGTATACGTTTAACAGTACAAGATGCAAAATGGATATATGACAATTGTAAAGCTGGAAGTCAAGTTGAGTTTTATTCTGATCCAAATCCAGGACCTTTAGGAAAGCCAACTGCTCAAAAAATTTCTGATGACGAAGAAGTAAGAGGTTGGGATCCAACAGATCCAGATAATAATAATCCTTGGATGGATTATACAAGACCAGCAAATAAAAATACAGTGCCAGCAGAAGAGTTGCCACCAATAGATTAAATTGAATATTGCGAAAATGGGGTCGGTCCTTAAATTAGCAAATGTTAATTTAAGGACAGGCTCTTTTTTTTGCTTTTTATACTGACCTCCCAGTACAATCCTCAAACAAAAGAAAATGTGTTAAAATTTTAAAGACAAATGAGGAGGAAAGAAATGGAGACAAATAAAATAACAGATTTAAAAGACATGCTAAAAAAATCAGGAGAAAAATATCCAGAAAAAATAGCATATAAAATAAGAATAGAACAAGGAAAATATAAAGAAATAACACATAAACAAGTAAGAGATATGATAGATGGTTTAGGGACAGCATTGATAGATATGGGGCTAAAAGGCAAGCGAATAGGTGTTATTGGAGAAAATAGATATGAATGGGAAATAGCATATTTATCAATAGTATGTGGAACAGGAACAGTAGTGCCATTAGATAAATCTTTGCCAGAAAACGAATTAAGAAGTTTAATTGAACGTTCAGAAATAGAAGCAATTTTCTATACTAAAAAATATGAAGATAGTTTGAAAAAAATATTAGAAGAAAAAGTAGGAAAACTAAAATACTTAATTTCTATGGAAAATGAAGAACAAGAATTGATAAAAAAAGGTGAACAATTAATTAAACAAGGAAACAGAGAATTTATAGATGCCAAAATTGATAATGAGAAGATGAACATTATGCTTTTTACATCTGGAACAACATCAGCATCAAAGATAGTTGCATTATCACATAAAAACTTAGTATCAAATTTGATGGATATTTCATCAATATTAGATGTTAATTCAGATGATGTATTTTTATCATTTTTACCAATACATCATGTGTTTGAATGTACTGTAGGATTTTTGTTTGCATTATATTCAGGGGCTCAAACAGTATTTTGTGATGGAATAAGACATATTATGGAAAATATGAACGAATATAAAGTATCTGTAATGGCATCTGTTCCAGCAATTTATGAAAGAATATACAAAATTATAAGCAAAAATAAAGAAAATGCTAAAGACTTGCTAGGTGGGCATGTAAAATTGCTAATAAGTGGTGCAGCAAGTCTAGATCCAACAATTGAAAAAAACTATAGAGATTTAGGAATTAATTTAGTTCAAGGATATGGATTAACAGAAACATCACCTGTTATTGCAGTTGGTACAAATGCACATTATAGAACAGGTTCAGTAGGAATTGCAGTCCCAAGTGTTGAAGCAAAAGTAATAAATTGTGATGAAACAGGAATGGGAGAATTAGTTGTAAAAGGTCCAAGTATCATGTTAGGCTATTATGAAAATAAAGAAGAAACAGATAAGGTTTTAAAAGATGGTTGGTTTAATACAGGTGATTTAGCAAGAATTGATAAAGATGGATACATATTTATATGTGGCAGAAAAAAGAGTGTTATAGTATTAAAAAATGGTAAAAATATTTTTCCAGAAGAAATGGAAAGCAGAATTAATAGAATTGATGGTGTAGAAGAATCATTTATTTTTGGAAAGCCAGTTTCAGAAGATAAAAATAATATAAAAATCTTTGCTAAAGTTGTATACAATCAAGAGTTGATGAAAGATATGTACAATGTTCAAGAAAGTGCAGATGTATACAAAATTATCAATGAAAAAGTGAAGGAAATCAATCAAGAAATGCCAAGATATAAGGCTATAAAAGGTGTGATTATAAGTGAAGAGCCACTTATAAAAACTACTACAAATAAAATAAAAAGACAAGATAATTTTAATCAAATTATGAGTCAATTATAGAAAGAGGAAATCTATGTACAAACAATATTTCTATCATAAGATAGATTCAACACAATTAGAGATTTGGAGAAGGATTGAAGCAAATAAAATAGACAATAAAACTGTTGTAATTGCAGACATACAAACAAATGGAAAAGGTACACATGGGAGAAAATGGCATACAGATGAAGTTAATAATATTGCATTTTCGTTTTTTAGACAAATCAATTGTGAGATTGATAAATTAGATGGTTTAACTACTGAAATGGCACAAATTATATTAGACATTTTCAAAGAATTATATCAAGTCAATCTTCAAATAAAATTGCCAAATGATATATTTTACAACGGAAAAAAAGTGGGAGGAATACTTTCAGAAACCAAAGTAAGTGGCAATATTGTAAAATATATTGTTGTTGGAATAGGAATAAACACATGTCAAACTAAGTTTGATACAGAAATAAAAGATATTGCAACATCAATAAAAAATGAATTTGGAATTGATGTAGATAGAATGAAAATTATAGAAGAGTTTTGTAATAGGTTTGAAAAGAGAATATCAGAAAGGATTGATAAATAGATGAAAATAGGATACTTATTTCCAGGTCAAGGTGCACAAAGTCTAGGAATGGGAAAAGATATATATGAAAAATATGATGTGGCAAAAGATGTATACAAAAAAGTTCAAGAGTTAACAGGAATAGATGTTGCTAAAATAACATTTGAAAATGAAGAGTTGTTAAATCAAACACAATATACACAAATTTGTATTTTGACAATGAGTTTAGCAATTTTAGAAATATTAAAACAAAATGGAATCCAAGCAGAAGTTTCAAGTGGACTAAGTTTGGGAGAATATACAGCTTTAATAAATAGTGGAGCATTAAGCTTTGAAGATGGTATACAATTAGTAAAAAAACGTGGTGAATATATGCAAAAACTAGTTCCAGAAGGTGAATGGCTGATGGCGGCAGTACTTGGTATGGAAGAAGAAAAGGTTATTGAAGTATGCAAATTAGCAAATGAGAAATCAACAGAAAATTTTGTGGTTCCAGTAAACTTTAATTGTCCAGGTCAGATTGTAATATCAGGAAATAAGGCTGGTGTGGAAACAGCAGAGATTATTGCTAAAGAGCAAGGTGCAAGAAAAGTTAGAGAACTAAAAACATCAGGACCATTCCACACAGAAAAATTAAAAGAAGCATCAGAAGCATTGAAAAAAGATTTGGAAAAAGTGGAATTTCATCAATTTAATAATACAGTTATAAAAAATATAGATGGTACAGAATACAAAGAAACAGATGATATTAGAGATATATTAGCAAAACACATAATAAGTCCTGTTAAATTTACAGCAGTACTTCAAAAGATGTTAGATATTGGAGTTGATACTTTTATTGAAGTTGGGCCAGGAAAGACATTGTCAGGATTTATAAAGAAAATGCCAACTGAAAAAGAGATAAAAATTCTAAATATTTGTAATTGTGAGACATTGGAAAATGTTTTGAAGGAGGTAAAATAAATGGATAAAGTAGCAATGATAACTGGTGCAACTAGAGGAATTGGAAAGCAAATTGCTTTAACATTAGCAAATGAAGGTTATAATATCGTATTAAATTATAGAACTGAAAATGATGAGCTAAAACAATTAAAAAATGAGATTGAAAGTAAAAAGGTAAAATGCTTAACTGTACAAGGGGATGTAACAAATTTTGAGGATTGCAAGCAAATGATAGAAAGTGCAATTGAGGAATTTGGAAAAGTAGATGTATTAGTAAATAATGCGGGAATTAATAAAGATATGTTGCTTGCAAGAATGAAAGAAGAGGATTTTAAGCAAGTAATAGATGTTAATTTAGTAGGAACATTTAATATGACTAAAAATATAATTTCATATATGATGAAAGCAAGAAATGGAAGAATTATAAATATTTCATCAGTAGTTGGAATTGCAGGTAATGCAGGTCAAACAAATTATTCTGCATCAAAAGCAGGAATAATTGGATTTACCAAGAGCTTGGCAAAAGAAGTTGCATCAAGAAATATTTTAGTAAATGCAGTAGCACCAGGATTCATAGAAACAAATATGACAGATGTATTAAAACAAGAAGTAAAAGACGAAATTGCTAAAAATATTCCATTAAAAAGAATGGGAACACCTCAAGATGTAGCAAATGTAGTAAAATTTTTAGCTTCAGAAGATAGCTCATATATTACAGGGCAAGTTATTTCGGTTGATGGAGGAATGATTTAATGAAAAAGAGAGTTGTAATAACAGGTTTAGGTGCAATAACACCAATAGGTAAAACAGCAAATGAAACTTGGAATGGAATAAAAAATAAAGAGTGTGGAGTTGATGAAATCAAATTATTTAATGCTGAGAATTTTAAAACTAAATTTGATGCAGAAGTAAAAGATTTTAATCCATTAGATTATTTAGATATGAAACAAGCTAAAAGATTAGATAAAAGTTCACAATTTGCAATTATTGCTGGAAGAGAAGCACTAAAAGATAGTGGAATAACAACAGAAAATACAGATTTTAATAATGTAGGAGTTTTTGTAAGTTCTGGAATAGGTGGTTTAACTACAATTCAACAACAATGTGAAATCAATTACGAAAAAGGAAATAATAGAGTATCTCCAATGTTTATACCAATGGGAATTGCTAATATGCCTGCTGGAAATGTTGCAATAGATTTGGGATTAAAAGGAGAATCAATTTCTATAGTTACAGCTTGTGCATCATCTACACATGCTATTGGAGAAGCTTTTAGAAATATACAAGATGGATATGAAGAAGTAATTTTGGCAGGTGGATGCGAAGCGGCTATTTGTCAGTCTGGTGTAGCAGGATTTGAGAATATGAAGGCATTAACACATGCAACTGAAAAAGATAGAGCAAGCATACCATTTGATAAAGAGAGAAGCGGATTTGTAATTGGAGAAGGTGCAGGAGTTGTAGTTTTAGAAGAATTAGAACATGCCAAAGCAAGAAAGGCTAAAATATATGCAGAACTTGTAGGATATGGTGCAACATCTGATGCATATCATATTACTTCACCAGCTCCAGATGGAGAAGGTGCTGCAAGAGCTATGGTAAGAGCAATGGAAAATGCAAACATAAAACCAGAAGATATTGATTATATAAATGCTCATGGGACTTCAACACATTTAAATGATGTGTGTGAAACACTAGCAATAAAAAAAGCATTAGGAGATACAAGTAAAAAGGTAATGGTAAGCTCAACAAAAGGAAATACAGGACATTTACTAGGTGCTGCTGGTGCAGTTGAAGCTCTTATATGCACAAAGGCTATTGAAGAACAATTAGTTCCACCAACATTAAATTATAAAGTAATAGACGAAGAATGTGATTTGGATATTGTTCCAAATGAGTTAAGAAGTGCAAATTTAAATGTTGTAATGTCAAATTCTTTGGGATTTGGAGGACATAATGCAAGTATCATATTAAAGAAATATGAGGAGGAAAAATAAATGGAGTATGACAAAATAAAACAATTGATGGAAGACATGGGAAAATCTAATATAGAAGAATTAGAAATTGAGTTTCCTGAGGGAATGAAAATAAGTATGAAGAAGAATGTTGCCGTTGCACCGGTTCAACAACAAGTTGTAGCTCAGCAACCTACAAATATTCCTGTAATTCAAACTACTCAACATGTAGAGGAAGAGCCAAAAGAAGAATATAAAGAAATAAAATCTCCAATGGTAGGAACATTTTATTCAAAACCATCACCTGACAAAGAAGCGTTTGTAAAAATAGGAGATAAAGTAAAGAAAGGTCAAGTGGTTTGCATTATAGAAGCAATGAAATTAATGAATGAAATAGAAGCAGAATTTGATGGAGAAGTAGTAGAAGTATGTTTAAATGATGGTGATGCAGTTGAATATGGAAAGCCACTTTTCAAATTAAAATAGGAGGAAACTATGTTAGATAAAGAAGAAATAAAAAAAATAATTCCTCAAAGGGAGCCATTTTTAATGATAGATGAGGTAGAACAATTTGTGCCAGGAGAAAGTTGTACTGCTTATAAAAATGTAAGTGCAGATGAATATTATTTTAAAGGTCACTTCCCTGGAAATCCTATAATGCCTGGAGTGTTAATGGTAGAAGCATTAGCACAAACAGGAGCAGTAGCAATTCTATCAATGGAAGAAAATAAAGGAAGAAATGCATTATTTGGTGGAATTAATAATTTGAAATTCAAAAAGCAAGTTGTTCCAGGAGATAGATTAAAATTAGAGGTTAAGATAATTAAAAGAAAAGGACCAATAGGAATAGGAGAGGCAATTGCCACTGTTGATGGAAAAATTGCTGTTAAAGGCGAATTAACATTTGCCATAGTATAATGGCATTTGGGAGCTTATAGGAAAGGAAAAGAAAGATGGTAAACAAGATATTAATTGCAAATAGAGGAGAAATAGCAGTAAGAATAATAAGAGCATGTAAAGAAATGAATATAAAAACAGTTGCAGTATATTCAGAAGTAGACAAAGATGCAATGCATGTAAAACTAGCTGATGAGGCTATATGTATAGGCCCTGCAAATTCTAGTAAAAGCTATTTGAACTTTAAAAATATAATAGAAGCAGCTAATATAACAGGAGCTGATGCAATTCATCCTGGATTTGGATTTTTATCAGAAAATAGCCAGTTTGCAAAAATATGTGAAGAATCTAATATAAAATTTATAGGTCCAAATTATAAAGTAATTGAATTGATGGGAAACAAATCAAATGCAAAAGAATTAATGAAAAATGCAGGAGTTCCAGTTATACCAGGTTCAGATGGAAGTGTAAAAGGACTAAAAGATGCAATCAAAATTGCAAATGAAATAGGATATCCAGTTATGCTAAAAGCAGCTGCTGGAGGTGGAGGAAAAGGAATAAGAATTGTAAATATTCCAGAAGAACTAGAAAGCAATTATAATATTGTAAAGCAAGAAGCAAAACTTTCTTTTAATGATGATGAAATATACATAGAAAAGTTCATAAAAAATCCTCGACATGTAGAAATCCAAATTTTAGCAGATGAGCACGGAAATGTAATCCATCTAGGAGAAAGAGATTGTTCAATACAGAGAAGAAATCAAAAAGTGATTGAAGAAACACCTTCAACTGCAATAGATGACAAATTAAGAAACAAGATGGGAGAAGCTGCAATTAAAGCAGTAAAAGCATCAGGATATACAAGCTGTGGAACGATTGAATTTTTAGTAGATAGTGATAAAAACTTCTATTTTATGGAGATGAATACAAGAATCCAAGTAGAACATCCGATAACAGAAGAAATAACAGGAATAGATATTGTTAAAGCTCAAATAAGAATTTCAGCAGGAGAACCATTAAAAATAAAACAAAAAGATGTCAAATTTAATGGATATAGTATTGAATGTAGAATAAATGCAGAAAATCCAGCTAAGAATTTTAGGCCATGTCCAGGAACAATAACAGGAGTGATTTTACCAGGAGGAAATGGTGTAAGAGTTGATACGGCAATATATTCAGGCTATACAATACCAAGTAATTATGATTCAATGATTGCAAAAATAATTACCCATGGTGACACAAGAAATGAAGCAATCAGCAAAATGAAACGAGCTTTAGAAGAAACAGTAATAGAAGGTGTGGATACAAATATAGATTTCTTATTTAAGATTATAAAAAATCCAAATTTTATTAGAGGAAATTTTGATACCTCTTTTATTGAAAAAGAAATTTTGAAATAGAGGAAATAAAAATGATAGTAGATAAAATAAAAAAGAGAGAGCCTACGGCTAAAAGGGCAACAAATAAAGTAGATATTCCAATTGGAAAATGGATAAAATGTGATAAATGTAAAGAAATAATTTATAAAGAAACTTTAAGAGAAAATTATTCAATTTGTCCTAATTGTGGTGCATATTTTAGAATGCATATAAATAAAAGGCTAGAAACAATATTAGATGAAGGATCTTATAAAAGATTTGATTTAGACATAGATACAACAAATCCGTTAGGGCTAGAAGATTATCCTAAAAAGATAAAAGCATTAAGAGAAAAAACAGGAATTCAAGAAGCAGTTGGATGTGGTACTGGAAAGATAAATGGAGAAGATGTAGTAATTTGCATAATGGATAGTGGATTTTTGATGGGAAGTATGGGAGTTGTAGTTGGAGAAAAAATTACTTATTCAATAGAAAAAGCAATAGAATTAAAATTACCAATTATAATCTTTTGTACATCAGGTGGAGCAAGAATGCAAGAAGGAATAGTGTCTTTAATGCAGATGGCAAAAACAACATCAGCAATAAGAAAACTAAATGATGCTGGATTATTGTACATATCTGTTCTAACAGATCCAACATATGGAGGAGTTACAGCTTCATTTGCAAGTATTGCAGACATTGTACTTGCAGAGCCTAAAGCAATGATTGGCTTTGCTGGAAAACGTGTAATAGAGCAGACAATAGGTCAAACATTGCCAGAAGATTTTCAGACTTCAGAATTTTTGTTAGAACATGGATTTATAGACAAAATTGTTGAAAGAAAAGACATGAAAAATACATTAAGCACATTAATTAAATTTCATAAAGACCAACTAGGAGGTGAATAGATTGGAGAAATCAGCATGGGAAAAAGTCGAAATTGCAAGAGATCCAAAAAGAAAAACATCATTAGATTATATTGAAAAAATATTTGATGAATTTATAGAATTACATGGAGATAGAGCTGGAAAAGATGATAAGGCAATTGTATGTGGACTTGCAAGAATAGGTAATCAGAATTTTACAGTAATAGCAGAACAAAAAGGAAGAACCACAAAAGAAAATATAGAAAGAAATTTTGGAATGCCTAACCCAGAAAGTTACAGAAAAGGCATAAGATTTATGAAACAGGCAGAAAAGTTTAATAGACCAGTTATCACATTTATTGATACTAAAGGAGCATATCCAGGAATAGAAGCAGAGGAAAAAGGTCAAGGAGAAGCTATTGCATCATCAATGCTTCAATTATCAGGTTTAAAAGTGCCAGTAATTGCAATTGTAATAGGAGAAGGTTCAAGCGGAGGAGCTTTAGCACTTGGAGTAGGAAATGAAGTAATCATGCTAGAAAATGCAATCTATTCAATCTTATCTCCAGAAGGTTATGCAAGTATTTTGTGGAAAGATGCATCACGTGCAAAAGAAGCGGCAGAAAAAATGAAATTAACAGCCCAGGATTTGCTAGAATTAAATATTATTGATAAAATAGTTGAGGAAAAAACATTTGAACAAACAGCCCAAGATTTGAAGGCAGAGATTGAGCATGGTGTGGCTGAATTTAAGAAATTATCTGCAGAGGAATTGGTTGAGAGTAGATATCAGAAATATAGGAACATGGGAGAATATGTTGTGATATAAGAGAATTCGGCGGGGGAATGCTGAAATGAGAGTTTAGAGAAAGAATAGAAGATATGAAAGGATTATAAAAAGGAGAGTGGATTAAAAATGTTATTAGAAAATAAAAAAATATTAATAATGGGAATCAGAAACAAATGGAGCATAGCATTTGGAATTGCAAAATCTGCATATGAAAATGGAGCTGAATTGCTTTTTACTTGTAAAGGAGAAGAGAATAAAGCAAAAATAGAAGAATTAGTATCAGAATTCAAGGGAAGTAAAGTATATCTTTTAGATGAAGCATCAGATGATGAACAAGTAAAAGCAACTTTTGAAAAAATAAAAGAAGAAAATGGAAAGATAGATGGAATTGTACATGCAATAGCACATGCATTTACAGAAGATCTGCACAATGATTTTATTCAAACAAGCAAAGAAGGATATTTACATGCATGTGAAGTTAGTGCATATTCATTTGTACTAGCAGCAAGAACTGCAAAAGAGTTGGAAATGTTAAACGAAAACGCAAGTTTAGTTACTTTGACATATTATGGTTCAACAAAAGTAATAGAAGGATACAATGTAATGGGAATTGCAAAATCTGCATTAGAGGCAAGCGTAAGATATTTAGCAGAAAACTTGGGAAAAGAACAAATTCGTGTAAATGCAATTTCAGCAGGACCAATAAAAACATTATCTGCAAGAGGCATTAAAGATTTTGGAAATATCTTAGATGTTATTGAAGCAAAAGCACCGTTACATAAAAATGTAACAACCACACAAATTGGTGATGTTTCTACGTTTTTATTGAGTAAAATGTCAAATTGTATAACAGGGCAAATCATTTACGCCGACAACGGTTACGAGATAATTGGATGCTAGTTTTT
>CAKOTX010000009.1 GCA_934120315.1 uncultured Clostridia bacterium | reverse complement strand
CGAGGCGACAGGGATCGAACCTGCGACCTCATGGTCCCAAACCACGCGCGCTACCAACTGCGCTACGCCTCGATTAAATAACGTTCTCTGAACGCTTATATATAATAGCACAAATTAAAAACAAATTCAAGAGTTTTTTGAAAAAAACACAAAAAAATTAAAAAATATAAAATAAAACCCCTTACTTAAAATGAGTAAGAGGAAAAGAATTAATCCTTATTTTTTCCAAATAGAGATAAAATTCTTAAAAAGATATTAATAAAATCTAAATACAATTCCATTGCACCATATACATATAATTTTTCATCTTCACAGAAGCCAGCTTCTTGCATAACTTTTATTTTGTTCATATCATAAAATGTTAAGCCACAGAAAATAGCTAAAATAGCCCAATCTAATGCAATATCTAAAAATGTGCTACCTATAAAAAGGTTAATAAAGGTTAGTACAAGACCGATAATAAGTGCAACACTTAATATTGTGCCAAAGCTTGAAATATCTTTATCAGTTTTATAGCCAAGAAAAGCTAAAATTCCAAATAAAGCAGCTGTTCCAGCAAATGCATATACTATAGAAGACATTTCATATGCTGCAAAGATAACAGATAAAGTAAAACCATTCAAAAATGCATATCCAAAGAACAATACTGTAACTGTTGTTGGAGAAAGCTTTTTAAATAATAATGAAAATAAAAGAACAACAAGGATTTCAGCAATAGCCAATCCCCAGAAGTATCCATTTACAATCATAGTAATATATAAACCAGAGCTATATACATAAAAAGCTGTTCCGGCACTTGCAAGTAATCCTAAAAACATTCTAAAAAATGTGCCTGTAAGTATATTGTTTGTATCAAGAGTATGAACTGCATTACCATCTTCGTAAAAATCCATAAGTTCACCACCTTTCGAAAAATATTATGTACAAAATTTAAATTATAATAATTGTAAATATAATTAATATAAAAGTCAATATAAAAAAATCAAATAATTTTTTTACACTATTGTTATTTAAATAGTTTTATGAAATAATAAAAAAAAGGGGGATTTTTTATGACGAAAAAAATTAAGATTTTGATTTTGTCATTATTTGCATTTGTATTATTAACTTTATTTAATACAGCAGATGCAAATTCAATTAACAGTATTTCTATGGATATTTTTCTGGACGATGAAGGAAATGCATCAGTAACGGAAGTCTGGAAATGTAATACATCTTATGGAACAGAGGTATATCATCCATATTATAATTTAGGCAATTCTAAAATTACAGATTTAATCGTTTTAGATAGTAAAGGCGAGTATACAACATTATCTTATTGGGATACATCAGGCGATTTGGAAGATAAAGCATACAAATGTGGAATTAATAAGATAAGTGACGGAGTAGAACTATGTTGGGGAATCAGTGAATATGGATATCATACATATACAGTAAAATATAATATTTCAAATTTTGTATCGGAACTTACAGACTCACAAATGATATATTGGACTTTAATACCTCATAATTTTTCTGACAGTATTGGAAATGCATATATTAAAATTCATTCTAATTTTGATATTGATGATTCAGTTGGAGTATGGGGATATGGAAATTATGGTGGAACAGCGTATGTTTATGATGGATATATAGAGATGCAATCAGATGGAGCATTAAGTAAAAGTGAATATATGACTATACTAGTGCAATTTCCATTAGAGACATTTAAGTGTAATAATAAGTTGGATAACGATTTTGAACATTACTATAATATGGCAGAAGATGGTGCGACTCACTATACATATGAAGATGACTCTTTTGAGACAATTAGTACAAGAATTGCGGTTGTTGTAATGTTTATTTGTTTTTGGGGATTTATTTTTTCTATTATAGGATATATTGTTTTTAGCAATCTAAAACGTTATGATTTCGGACCAGAAGGTAAAAAAATCACAAAAAATGCACCATATTTTAGAGATATTCCATGTAACAAAGATTTATATAGGGCATATTTTATTGCAAATGAATATAAAATTTTGAAAAATAAAAATGATATCGCGGGAGCAATTATTTTAAAATGGATAAAAGATGGAATAATTTCAGTAAGGCAAGAAACAAAAGGGAAAATATTAAAAAAGGAAGAGTCTGTAATAACTATCATTAATGAAAATCCAGAAATAGCTAATAAAAATGAGCAAAAATTATTTGATTTATTGTGTAAACAAAGTATATTAGAAGCTGATGGAAATAAAACCGTAGATAATAAAAAACTAAAAAAATGGTGTGAAGATCATTATGAAAGAGTTTTTAGTTGGTTTGATTCAGTTTTAAAAGAGGAAAAAGATAAACTTGTTGATAAAGGATTGCTAATAAAGAAGAAAGCGACTTTCCTTAAGATATTCAAATATGATATATATGAATTTTCACAAGAATTACGAGAAGATGCAGTACAAATTGCAGGATTAAAGAGATTCTTGCTAGACTATACATTAATAAAAGAAAGAGAAGCTATTGAAGTTCATCTTTTTGAAGAATATTTAATATTTGCACAGATGTTAGGAATTGCAAAAAAAGTTGCAAAACAATTTAGTGAACTTTATCCAGATTTAGTAGAACAATCATGTTTCTATTCTTATGATAACTTTTATTTTGTAAATGCATATGCATATAATGCTGTGCATGATGCTAGTGTCGCTAGGAGCAGAGCAGAAAGCTATTCTTCCGGAGGGGGAGGATTCTCTTCTGGAGGCGGAGGAGGAGGTTCCTTCGGCGGTGGAAGTAGCGGAGGCGGAGGGTTCCGTTAAAATAAAAAAATCGACTTTTAAAGTCGATTTTTTTGGTGCGCCCGGAGGGATTCGAACCCCCGATCTCGAAGTTCGTAGCCTCGCATTCTATCCAGCTAAACTACGAGCGCATTACCTTATCTATTATACTGTGAATCTTGGGATTTTTCAAGTATATTTGGAAAAAATTCTGAAATTATTTCAAAACAATATCAAAGGTTCTTGATACATATCCACGGCTAACATTAACAGAAATAGTATCTCCGGGCAATTTTGTATAAATATATTCTTTTAATTCAATCATATTATTAATATTTTTTCCATCAATAGAAGTTATTATATCTCCAACTTGAATTCCACTTGAAATTGCTGGACTATCGGAATTTATATGAACTAGATATATTCCAGATGAAAAATTAGGAGCAGAAGAAAGATAAGGAATAACTTCTTTGTCATAAGCATAAATGCCTAAATAAGCTTCATTAAAACTATTATTGGTTACAAAATTTTCAATTACAGGTTTTACAACATTAACAGGAACTGCAAAACCAATGCCTTCAGCAGAAGTTATTTTAACGGTGTTTATTCCAATAACTTCGCCATTAGGGCGTAATAAAGGTCCACCACTATTTCCAGGGTTTATTGAAGCATCTGTTTGAATTAAATCAGTCATATAAACTATGTTATTATTTTCTTCAAATCTGATAGATCTATTAGTAGAACTGATAATTCCAGAAGTGATGGTTTTTCTAAATTCATAACCTATAGGATTTCCTATTGCATAAACCGTTTCGCCGGCTTTCAAATTAGAGGAATCTCCAATAGTTGCATAAGGTAAGTTTATGGCATTGATTTTTGTAATAGATAAATCTAAATCTGAATCACACCAAACAACAGAACCTTCATAAGTATAACCATTTTCTAAAGTAATATAACATGTTGAAGATTTTTCGCCTGTAACATGACAATTGCTCAAAATATAGCCGTTATTAGAGACAATAATTCCGGTTCCTAGACCTAATTCATTTATAGAATTACTAGAGGAAAAGATTGAATTAGATTTTGTTTTTATTTTTGATATACCGACTACACTTTGTGAAACATTTTCTAATATATCTGCCACATTTTCGCTATTTTCTGTAACACTTTCCACAGTTTGTAGAGGAACTGTGGATTCAGTTCTTTTAATTTCGTATTCAGGTGTAATATCTATATTATTGTATGTAGTATAAATTGAAAAAGCAATACCGAGTAATAGAGCAATAAGTATAATATAAATTAAAATTTTAAAAAACTTTTTAAACATATCAGCCTCCTAGTATTAAGTATGATACTAAAATTTTAAAATAATCAAAAATATGGACAATAAAAAATAAATAATATATAATAAGCGAAACGGGGGATAATGTATATGAACAAAGTTATAAAAGTAAAAAATTATATAATATACTTTATGCTATTACTTTGGGCAATTGTGCCAGTAGTAAAAACAATAAGGTTTACAGATAGAAGATGGCATGCTGATGAAAATTCTTTAAAACTAATGGTGGTTATTGGAATAGTAGGAATAGCAATATTTATAGGATGGTTTATTTATAAATTAATAAAATCATCAAATAAAAAAGAGTTTCTGAAAAAGATAATACCAATTTTTTTCTTTACTGCATATATGATATGGACATTTGTTTCTTGTGTTTTTGCAGAAAATAAAAAAAATGTATTTGAGGGAACAGGATATAGAAAAGAAGGATATTTTATGTATTTAAATTATGCAGGATTCTTTTTATGTGCATTTTTGCTTGATTCAGACCAGTTAAGGAAAATAATTTTAAATACAATCATTGTTGTTACAACATTAATGGCAATTTTGAGCTTGTGTGTGAGCATGAAAATAAATCCTGTATTTTTTAATATGTATTTTGTAAATACAAGTCGTAAAACAGCTTATTTTTCAAACGTCAATCATTATGGATATTTTTTAATGATATCATTAATGGCTTGCTTTGGAATGTATGTAACAGAGAAAAATAAAAAAGTAAAAGTTTTATATTTAATAAGTTTTGCATTTATAAGTTATATGTTGATATATAATAATACATTTGGATGTTATCTCGCTGTTGCTATTTCACTAATTTTGTACACAATATATGTAATAATAAAAAAGAAGAATGTTGTGACTACTTTGTGTGCAATATTAATATTTGTAATATTATCTTGCACAGTAAAAGAAAACAATAAAAACTTAGCATATTATAATATAAAAGGAATAGTAAAAGACATAAAAGCGATTGTTACCAGAGTGATTAATATAAAAGATGATGATGATGATGAAATTGAAAAAGATTTTGAAAAGGCAGGAACAAGTAGAGTAAAATTGTGGAAATATGGATTGCAATTTTTTGCTGAAAATCCAATTTTGGGGTATGGACCAGATAATTTAGATGCGAAATATGATTCTGTTGGAATAATTGATCAAGATAGACCACATAATTTATTAATACAACTAGCAACAACATCAGGATTACCGGGACTGATTTTATATGTAACAGCTGTTGGAATAATTATAATAAAAGGAATAAAAGAATTTTTGAAAAAAGATGAAAAAGGACAAATATTCTTGCTGGTTGTTATAACATATTTAATATCAGCAATGTTTGGAAATTCAATGTATTATACTTCACCATATTTCTTTATATTTTTGGGATTCCTCATGAATTCAAATTTTTATGATAAAAAAGAGTTAAAAGGGTAAAAAAGTACGAATATTTACATTATTCGTACTTTTTTACATAAAATTGGCATAATTTTGTCAAAAAAATTTGCAAAATTTGTAAAATAATGTTACAATATGAGAGTATTAATTATACGCAAGTATATAATTATAAAAAAGGATGTTAAGAAAAATGGGGAATTTAACAAACGCTCAGAAATCAATCTGGGTTACAGAACAATACTACAGAGGAAGTAGTATAAACAATATATGTGGTAGCGCTGTAATACAAGAAAAAGTTGACTTCGATAAGTTAGAGGAGTCTATAAAATTAGTGTGTAAAAAACACGACAACTTCTGGTTAGAGTTCAAATTAGTGGATGGAGAAGTAAAGCAGGTGTTATCTGAAAGAAAAAAAATTCAGATAGACGCTATTAATATTGCGGGCCAAAATGACCTAGAAAATGAAATAAATAAGATTTCAAGAACAACATTTAAATTAGAAAATTCAAAATTATTTAAATTTTATATCTTTAAGTTTAAAGATGGTAAAGGAGCCTTTGCGCTTAATATACACCATCTAATTTCAGACGCGTGGACACTTGCGCTTATTTGTAATGAAATTATCAAAACATATTCAGCTTTAAAACAAAATAAAGAAATTCAAGAAAAGGCTATATATTCTTATATAGACTATATTAAATCTGAAAAAGAATACCAAAAAAGTGAAAAATTTGAAAAAGATAAAAAATACTGGGAAGAAAGATTTCAAAATATACCAGAAATTGCAACAATACCAGGAAGCATAAAAGAGAAAAACGATACAAACAATCCGAATGGAGAAAGAAAACAATATCAAATAGAAGAAAAAGATATCGCAAAAATAAAAGAATACTGTAAAGAGAATAGAATATCACTATATAATTTCTTTATGGCTATTTATGCTATATATATAGGCGAGATTTCAGGATTAGATGAATTTGTTATAGGAACACCGATATTAAATAGAACTAATTTTAAAGAAAAACAAGCAGCTGGTATGTTTATTAACATGGCTCCATTTAAAATCCATATGGATGAGAAAATCGTATTCAAAGAATTTGTAAAAAATATAGCAACAGATTCTATGGATATGTTGAAACACCAAAAATATTCATATCAAGCTTTAATTGAAAATTTAAGAAAAAGAGATAAAAATATTCCTAATTTATATAATATTTTATTGTCATATCAAATAACAAATGCACAACAGACAGAAGGAGATATAAAATATAAAACAGAATGGACATTTAATGGTTGTTGTGCAGAAGATATTGATATACAAATATATGATTTAAATGATACAGGAAGTTTGAATGTTGCATATGATTATAAAACGAGCAAATATGCAGAAAAAGATATAGAAGCAATTCATAAGAGAATTTTGAATATAATAAATCAAGTAATTGGCACAAAAAATATTCTTTTAAAAGATATTGATATTGTTACAGTTGAAGAAAAAGAAAAATTACTTAGAAAATTTAATGAAACAGAAGTTGTATATGATAAAGATGCAACTGTTATTGAATTATTTGAAAAGAAGGTACTTGAATTTCCTGATAAAGTGGCTCTTATAAGTAATGGAAAAAAACTAACGTACAAAGAATTAAATGAAAGAGCTAATATGTTAGCAAGAAAAATGATAAGTGCTGGAATTCAATCAAAAGATATAATTGGAATAATGCTTAATCGTTCACCAGAAATGATTATAGGGCTAATAGCAATATTAAAATGTGGTGCAACATATTTACCAATTGATCCAGAATATCCACAAGACAGAATAACATATATGCTAGAAAATAGTGAAACAAAACTTGTTTTAGTTAATAGTCAAACAGAAAAATATATTTTAGAAAAATGTAATACAATTAATATAGATTCTGAGGATAAAGAAACATATAGTAAAGAAAATATTAACTTAAAATTAGATGCAAATACATTAGCATATTTAATATATACTTCTGGTTCAACAGGTAAGCCTAAAGGAGTAATGGTAACAAATAGAAATTTAAATAATTTTGTAAAGGGAATGAAAGAAATTATTGAGTTTGTACCTAATAAGAATATGGTATCTGTAACAACAGTATGTTTTGATATATTTGGGCTAGAAATGTGGTGTACATTAACATCTGGGATGACATTAGTATTAGCAAATGAGAATGAGCAAAACATGCCAGCATTACTAAATAAATTGTGTTTAGAAAATGATGTAAATATGATTCAAACAACACCATCAAGATTTTCAACGATATTTGAAAACAAAGAAAATTTAGAATTTGTTAAAAATATAACAGATATTTTAGTTGGTGGGGAATCTATAGGAAACAAATTGTTAAGTAAAATGCAAAGATTAACTAAAGCTAGAATATTTAATATGTATGGACCAACAGAAACAACAATATGGTCAACAGTAAAAGAATTGACAAAAGAAAAATCAATTTCAATAGGAAAACCAATTGCAAATACACAATGTTACATATTAAATAAAAATCAAAAATTATTACCATTTGAAGTTCCAGGAGAACTATACATAGGCGGAGATGGAGTATCAAATGGTTACTTAAAAAGAGAAGAATTAAACAAAGAAAAATTTATTGAAAACCCATTTAAAGACAAAGATAAAATTTATAATACAAATGATTTAGCATATTACAATGAAAACGGAGATATTGTTCATCTAGGAAGAACCGACTTCCAAGTAAAAATTCGTGGATTTAGAGTGGAGCTTGGAGAAATAGAAAATGAAATAGAAAAAGATAATAATATAATCCAAAGTATTGTAGTTAAGAGAAAATTGAATAATAAAAGAGATGCATTAATAGCTTATTATACATCAGTATCAAACGAGAATGGTAATATTAAAGAAAGAATAAGTAGAGAATTGCCAGAATATATGATACCACAATATTTTGTACAATTAGTGAAATTTCCACATACACAAAATGGAAAAATAGATAGAAAATCATTACCAGATCCTGATTTTAAAGATAACAAAAATGAAATTGTTAAACCTAGAAATGAACTTGATAGAAAACTAATAAAAATAATAGAAAAAATGTTACAACTTGAAAGAGTTGGAATAAATAATACTTTATTAGAGCTAGGTGGAGATTCATTAACAGCTATAACATTATCTACAAAAATTTTATCTAAATTTAATGTACAAATAAATATAAAAGATATATTAACAAATTACTCAATAAAAGATATGTCTGATTATATAGCAGAAAACCAGACAAAAGGAACATTAAAAAGTAAGATTGAAAAAGCACCAGTTCAAGAAGCATATCCACTATCATCTGCTCAAAAAAGAATTTACTATAATGTAAAAATGATTGGTGATGATAATCTTGTTTATAATATGCCAGGTGCTGTGCTAGTAGATAAAGTATTGGATTTAGATAAAATAAAAGCAGCATTTAACAAAATTTTAAAAAGACATAGTATTTTGAGAACAAGATTTGTATTAAAAAATGATAATGTAATGCAAGAAATAGAAGATAGCACAGAAGGATTGGTTTCTGTATTTTACAATAAAGAAAATGAAATAAAAGAAATTGCTAAGAATTTTTCAAAGCCATTTAAAATGGAAAAAGAACCATTAATAAGAATGGAAGTACATTATATTGATAATAAAAAGACATTTGTATTAATGGATGCACATCACATCGTAATGGATGGAACATCTTTAAACAACTTTATTATAGAATTTGAAAGATTATATAATGGAGATAATTTAAAAAACATTCCAATACAATATAAAGATTATGCAGTATGGGAAGAAAAATATAATGAAAGTGATGAAATAAAGCAAACAGAAAATTATTGGATAAATAAATTTAAAAATTCAGATTTTGAGCAATTAAATTTACCATATGATTATAAAATGACTGCAAATAGAAGTTATAATGGAAATAAAATTGCTAATGTAATTGAGGAGAAAAAATTTAAAAGAATAGAGAGATTTGCAAAGAAAATTGGTACATCTCCATACATGTTCTTTATATCAGCATTTTATGCATTATTATACAAATATACAGGACAAAGTGAAATTATTTTAGGTAGTCCAATTGCAAATAGAAATCAAAATGAATTAAAAAGAATGATTGGAATGTTTGTAAATAATATTGTAACCAAAGCAAATATTAATCCAGACCAACCATTTATAGAATTTTTAAATGATATGAAAGATCAAATCTTAAATGATTTGTCACAACAACCATATCCATTTGATATGTTAGTAAAAAAACTTGGAATAAAGGCTGATAATTCAAGAAATCCATTGTTTGATGTAATGTTTACATATCAAAATAAAGAAGAAAATATTATTAAATTAGATAATACAGAAACACAAATTGTTGAAATTAACAATAATATTTCAAAATTCAATTTGTCATTAGAAATAAAGCCAAAAGTTCATACAATTAATATTGAATATTGTACAGACTTATTTAAAAAAGATACAATAGAAAGATTATTTGAACATTATATGAACACAATAGAATGTATTATGCAAGATATAAATGTTCCGATAAAAGATATTGAAATCATTTCTGAAACTGAGAAAAATAAAATATTATATGAATTTAATAATACTAAAATGGATTATCCAAAAGACAAAATAATTGCAGAATTATTTGAAGAGCAAGCAAATAAAACACCGAATAAGATAGCTGTTGTTTTTGAGGGAAAACAATTAACATATAAAGATGTAAATGAAAAAGCAAATCAATTAGCTAGATATTTAAGAGAAGAGAAAAAGATAAAGCCAAATGATAAAATAGGAGTTATGCTACCAAGATCATTAGAATTAATTACAACATTATTAGGTGTATTTAAAGCAGGAGCATGTTATATTCCAATAGATCCAACATATCCTGAAAAAAGAATTGAGTATATGCTTGAAAATAGTAATGCAAAATTATTATTGACAAATAAAGAATTATTTGAAAAAATGAACTTTGAAAATAAAATAAATATAGAGTATAATAATTCAATGATATATTCATTAAAAAATATAAATTTACCAAAATCAAGTCAAGCGAGTGATTTAGCTTATGTTATTTACACATCAGGTTCAACGGGAAATCCAAAAGGTGTAAAAATAACAAATAGAAATTTATGTAATTTTGTTTACGCAATTAAAGAAAAAGTTGAATTTGACAGTGAGAAAACAATGGTTTCAGTTACAACAATATCATTTGATATATTTGAATTAGAAATTTGGGTAACATTAATTTCAGGAATGAAATTAGTAATTGCAAGTGAAGAAGAACAGCATAATATGAAATTATTAAACAAACTATGTGTAGAGAATAAAGTTAATATGATTCAAACAACACCATCAAGATATTCATTAATGCTTGAAGAAAGCAATAATTTAGAGTTTTTTGAAAATCTAACAGATATTTTAATAGGAGGAGAAGCGGTAACTGAAGATATAGTATCTAAAATAAAAGAAATTTCTAAGGCAAAAATATATGATGTATATGGCCCAACAGAAACAACTATATGGTCAACTATAAAGGAAATAACAAATGATAATGTAATAGATATAGGAAGACCAATTGGAAATACACAAGTATATATATTAGATGATATGTTAAATGTACTTCCAATAGGAATTGAAGGAGAACTATATATAGCTGGAGACGGTGTAGGAAATGGATATTTAAATAGAGAAGATTTAACAAATGAAAGATATTTAAAAAATCCATTTTTAGAAAATAGTGTTATGTATAAAACTGGTGATAATTGCAAATTTGGCCCTGATGGAAATCTTCATTATTTAGGCAGAAGAGATAGTCAAATTAAAATAAGAGGATTAAGAATAGAGTTAGAAGAAATCGAAAGAATAATGCTTAAATATGCGGGAATCAAAAAAGCAAAAGTAATTAAACAAACAATAGGAAATAGAGAAATAATATCAGCATATTTTATTGCAAATAAGAGAATAAGAATCTCTGATTTAAGAGAGTTTTTATGTAGATATTTGCCAAATTATATGATACCAGCATATTTTACTGTATTAGACGAATTTCCATATACTCCAAATGGAAAAATAGATAAAAAATTATTACCAATTCCAAATGGAATATTGCAAACAGAAAATAAAAAGTATATTAAACCAAGAAATGAATTAGAAGTCAAAATAGCTCAAATATTTGAAGAAGTATTAAATATGAAATCAATTGGTATAAATGATAATTTCTTTGAGCTAGGTGGAGATTCTATATTGGCAATGAATTTAAATGTTAAATTGCTAGACATTACCGATAAAATACGATATGCAGACATATTTACATATCCTACTGTTGAAAAACTTGCAGAAAAAATAACATCAGATGATAAGCAAGAAGAAGAAAATTTTGAAGAGCTAAATTATAAATATAAAGACATATTAAATTCTAGTATGTTAGTTCCAAATGAAATAAAAAATAATGAAATAGGAAATGTATTATTAACAGGAGCTACAGGTTATTTAGGAATACACATTCTAGATGAATTATTAAAAAATGAGAATAATACTATTTATTTATTAGTTAGAAAAGAAAAAGGTATGACAGTAGAGCAAAAAGTGTTAAATAAATTACATTATTATTTTGAAAACAAATATGATAAATATATTGGAAATAGAATAATAATAGTACAAGGTGATTTGACAGCAGATGGTTTTGGCTTACAGCAAGATAAACTTTTTGAAATAGGAAACTCTGTATCAACAATAATAAATTCAGCAGCTAAAGTATCTCATTACGGAAATTATTTGGAGTTTTATAATACTAATGTTAAGAGTGTGGATAAAATCATAAGTTTTGCAAAAACATTTAAATGTAAGATATACCATATTTCAACATTAAGTATTTCAGGAAACGCATTTTTTGAACAATATTATTTAGAGCAAAAATTCAAAGAAAATAAGACTTTTGCTGAAAATAATTTATATATTGGACAAGAATTGCAAAATGTGTATATAAAAACAAAATTTGAAGCAGAAAAAAGAATTTTTGATGCAATACTAGATGGAGTTGACTCATACATATTGAGAATGGGAAATTTAATGCCAAGAATATCTGATGGAAAATTCCAAGATAACTATAATGAAAATGCATATATGAATAGATTAAAAGCATTAATAAAAATAGGATCAATTCCTGATACTTTGTTAAATGGATATTTAGAGTTTTCGCCAATAGATAGTAGTGCAGATGCAATTTATAAGATCATAAAACATACAGATTCTAATGATAGAATTTATCATTTATTTAATCATAATCATGTAGAAGTAAAAAAATTAATGGAAGATATATCAAATTTAGGATTAAATATTGATGTTGTAAAAAATGAAGAATTCAAATCAAAGATAAAAAAGATTATGAAAAAAGAAAATTCAGATATTATAAATATGCTGCTGAATGATTTTGACAAAAACTTAGATTTGCATTATGATAGTAATATAAAAGTTGATTCTAAGCAAAGTATAAAATTATTAAAATTATATGGATTTAAATGGCCTATAATTAGCGAAGAATACATAAGAAATATAATAAAATTATTAAAGGGAGAATAAAACAAATGATAGCAGATAAAACAACACTAATTGCACTTATAGCAACAACAATAATAAATATTTTATTAACAGTATATTTATCAAAGGAAAAAAAGAATAATCAATTAAAAAAGATATTTATTTTATCATTATCGATATTGATTTTTTGGACAATGGTTTTAATAATGCAAATTACATTATCAAAACCATTGAATATAGAACCAATTTATTTTGACTATTTCATATATATTGCAATATGTTTTATACCAGTAGCGGTATTCTTTATGGGGCTTATATATGCAAATACTAAAATTGAATTTAAAAAAAGATATTTATTACTGTTTATAATTCCGATAATTTCACTAATAGTTTTATGGACAAATGATTATCATCATTTATTCTATGAACACTATTCAGTAGACTTTCAGACAAATGTGTATGGACCATATGCTACAATACACAATATATATTCATACATAGTATTGGCCTGGGGAATATTGTATATGTTGAAATTTTCAATAAAAAATTCAGGATTTTTCTCAAAACAATCATTATTGATTGTTTTGGGAGTAAGTGTACCATTAGTTGTAAATATATTGGGAACATTTAAAATAATCCCAATGTCAATATATGTAACACCAATAACATTTACAGTAACAATAATATGTTGTGCAATAGCTATATTAAAATTTCAATTTTTAGGAGTTACGCCAATTGCATTACAAAAAATAGTTGATAGAATATCAGATGGATATGTAGTATTAGATGAAAATAAAACAATTACAGATTTTAATAAAACATTTTTAGACATATTTAGATTAAAAGCTGAAGATATAAGAAGTAAAAATTTTATAAAACTTTTACAAAGTAAAAATGTAAATAGACAAGCAATAGTTAAAATTGATAAATCAATTGAAAAAGCAAATGAAACAGAAACAACAGTATCATTTGAACAACATTTTTCAGAGATAAAAAAATACTTTAAAATAGAAATTACACCAATAAATTCAGATAATACATCATTAGGAACACTATTCTTATTCAAAGATATAACACAACATAAAGAAGATATGGAAACAATAAAAAATAACCAAGATGTTTTGATGGAAAGAGAGCGTTTAGCAGGACTAGGACAATTAATAGGAGGAATAGCACATAACTTAAAAACACCTATTATGTCTATAGCTGGTGCTACACAAGGATTAGAAAACTTGATAAAAGAATATGATGAGTCAATAGATGATCCGCTTGTAAATTCACAAGATCATCATGATATAGCAAAAGATATGGAAGCATGGATTCCAAAGATTAGAGCACATCTTGAATATATGTCAGATATTATAACAACCGTAAAAGGACAAGCAGTAGCATCACTATCAACAGATGATTCAGAAGAGTTTACTATTTCTGAATTAGTAAAAAGAGTAAATATTTTGATGAAACACGAGTTAAAAAATGCATATATTTATTTAAATATATTGATGAAAGTAGATGAAGAAAAAGTAATAGATGGAAATGTAAATGTTTTGGTACAAGTAGTAAACAATATAATTTCAAATGCAATTCAAGCATATGATGGAAAACATGACCAAAATATACAATTTGAAATTTCACAAAAAGAGAATAATATAATTTTTTCTATTACAGATTTTGCAGGAGGACTTTCAAAAGAGGTTCAAGACAGATTATTTAAAGAAATGGTTACAACAAAAGGAAAGAATGGAACTGGATTAGGATTATATATGTCTTATTCAAATATTAAAGCTCATTTTGGAGGAGATATTACTTATAAAACAGAAGAGGGTAAAGGAACAACATTTAATATTATAATTCCAGTAAAAAAATAATAAAATAAAAAAATTATGAATATGTTTATAATCGAATTTAAAAAGATTAAATAAACATATTCATAATAGTAAGAACAATAGTTGAGAAAAAAGCTTTTAAAGAAAAACGAAATCCACGTCTAACAAAGACTTCAGCATCTGTAAGGCGATTTTCTCCAATAATAGTTAAAGCGACACATGGTTCGTCTACTTCTTTGTATTCGACCATTGCTGTTGCTTCTTTTGTTTCTTCTGTTTCTTTTATTTCTTCTTCCGAGTTTAATTCTTCAGAAGGGGTAATTTGATTTGATTCTTCGATAACATCTTTTAAATCTTCCATATAATCCTCCATTTAATTTTAGTATACCAAGCCAAAAATAAAAAATCAAATAAAATGTCAAAATGTAATATAAAAGAAATAATATTGTAATAAAAATGAAATAAAAAAGCTGCTTTTTAGTGTTGTCAGTAAGACTAAAAGACGCAATTAGAGTGATAAAATTCTATGCAGAAAAAGTATATTGTATGCAATACAATAAATTAAATAAAAAAGCTTGATTTTTATTTAATAAACTATTATAATCTAGGTAAAATTAATTATTACTAGAAGGGGTAGAGGTAATTAATGAGAAAAGCATTACAAAATCAATTAAATGAAGAAAGAAAGTATAAAATAATTGGAGTAGATGACGAAAGTGGAATTTTAGACTCATTAGCAGTGCTTTTTGACAATTCAGAATATGAGTTTGAAGGGGTATTAGACCCAGTTGAGGCAATAGAAAGAGTAAAGAGAGAACATTTCGATTTAATGTTGCTAGACTTTATGATGACACCATTACATGGGGATGAAGTTGTAGAAGAGATAAGAAAGTTCAATAAAGAATTATATATTCTATTGTTAACAGGCCATAAAGATATGGCGCCACCACTTGAGACAATCAAAAGATTAGATATACAAGGGTATTGTGAGAAGAGTGATAAATTCGATCAATTACTTCTATTAGTTGAGTCTGGAATAAAATCAGTAAAACAAATGGATGAAATAAAAAGAATAAATGAAGAACTTTCAGAATCAAATGAAAAGTTGGAAAAAGCATATTTAGATATGGTTCAAACTTTAAGATATACAGTAGAAGCTAAAGATACATATACAAGAGGTCATTCAGATAGAGTTTCAGAATATTCTGTTTTAATTGGTGAAAAATTAGGGTTACCAGAAGACCAAATTAAGACATTAAGAATTGGTGGGCTTTTCCATGATATTGGAAAAATAGGAATTCCTGATAGTATATTATTAAAACCAGATAAACTTTCAGATGATGAATATTCACAAATAAAAAATCATCCATCAATAGGAGCACATATTTTAGGTTCAGCTGAAATATTTAAAGATATAATTCCTATTGTAAAACATCATCATGAAAGATATGATGGAAATGGATATCCATCAAGATTAAAAGGTGAAGAAATACCATATATAGCCAGAATTGCTGCTGTTGCAGATACATTTGATGCAATGACAAGTAGAAGAAGTTACAGAGGTCCAATTGATATTGAACATGTAAAAGAAGAAATAAAAAGATGTGAAGGAACTCAATTTGATCCTCAAATAGCAGAAGTATTTCTTGATATACTAAATAATGATTATGATAAAATAAAAGATATTCAAGAAAAATATCTTAGTGAATAAAAAGAACTGGATTTAGGTTATACCTAAAATCCAGTTTTTTACTATATTTTCATAGAAAGTCCAACTTTTTTACGTTCTTGGTCAATCTTTATAACTTTAACTTTTACGATATCACCAACAGAAACCACTTCAGATGGAGATTTTACATAAGAATCACTCATTTCAGAAATATGAACAAGTCCATCATATTTTACACCAATATCAACAAAGGCACCAAAATCTATAACATTACGAACAGTTCCTGTAAGAACCATTCCTTCTGTTAAATCTTCGAATTTTAGAACATCACTACGAAGCACAGGTTTTGGCATGTCTTCTCTTGGGTCACGACCTGGTTTTGATAATTCTGATATTATATCAGCTAAGGTCATTTCGCCAATTTCAAGCTTTTTAGCAGTTTCTTCAACATTAACAGATTTTAATTTTTCTCTTAAAGAATTTAAGTTATCTTTATTTTTTAAGTCTGCTATTTTAAATCCTAATAATTCTAATAATTTTTCTGTTTGCTCATAGCTTTCTGGGTGAACTGCTGTATTTTCCAATGGATTTTTTCCATCAGGAATTCTAATAAATCCTGCACATTGCTCATAAGCTACTTTTCCAAGCTTTGGAACTTTTAATAATTCTTTTCTTTCTTTTAATTTACCATTTTCGTCTCTATATTTTACAATGTTTTTAGCAATTGTATTATTAATACCAGAAACATAAGAAAGTAGGGAAGGAGTAGCAGTATTTACATCAACACCAACTTTGTTTACACTGTCTTCAACAACACCTGTTAAGCTTTCTGATAATTTCTTTTGGTTAACGTCATGTTGATATTGACCAACACCAATAGCTTTAGGGTCGATTTTTACTAATTCTGCAAGTGGGTCTTGTAATCTACGGGCAATTGATATTGCACCTCTTATAGATACGTTTATATCAGGGTATTCTTCTGTTGCAAGTTTTGAAGCAGAATATACAGAGGCACCAGCTTCACTAACAATTACATAACAAATATCATGTTTAACTTCTTTGATCATGTCAGAAACAAACATTTCAGATTCACGAGATGCTGTACCATTACCAATTGCAATCATATCTACATGATCTTTGTTTATTAAATCTAATAAAGTTTTCTTTGCACCTTCAACATCATTCTGTGGTGCTGTAGGGTATACAGTTGCAATATCTAAAACTTTTCCAGTTTCATCAATTACAGCAATTTTACAACCAGTTCTATAAGCTGGGTCAAATCCCATTACAGTTTTTCCTTTTATAGGAGCACCTAGTAATAATTGTTTTGCATTTTGTCCAAATACTTTTATAGCTTTTTCTTCAGCTTTTTCAGTTAAATCTGAACGAATTTCTCTGTCAACAGAAGGCTCAATCAATCTTGTAAATGCATCTTCAATTGTATTTGTAAGCATTTCTGTAAACTGGGTTTTACCCTTTATTATATCCTTTTGAATATAATATAGAATTTTTTCAACAGGTTTTTCAATAGAAACTTTTAAAAATTCTTCATCTTCGCCTCTGTTAATTGCTAAAATTCTATGACTTGGAAGTTTATGTACTAATTCTGTAAAATCATAATACATTTCATAATTAGACTTTTCATCAGGCTTTGAAGCTTTTGTTACAATTGTTCCTTCACGGTAACAGATTTTTTTGATATATTTTCTATATTTAGCATTATCAGAAATATTTTCTGCAATTATATCCAAAGCACCTTGAATTGCATCTTCTGCAGATGCTACAACTTTATCTTTGTTTTTCTTATCTTCTTCTGATAGACTATCTATATTAATATATTGTTTTGCAATTTCATTAATATCATCTTTTTCTTCTTGTGCAATTATTATATCTGCCAAAGGCTCTAAGCCTTTGGCTTTTGCAACAGTTGCTCTTGTTTTTTTCTTTTGCTTAAATGGTCTGTATAAATCTTCAACTTCTGCAAGAGTTTCTGCAGATGCTATTGCTATAGTTAATTCGTCTGTTAGTTTTCCTTGTTCATCTATTGATTTTATAATCTCTTCTTTACGTGTTTCTAAATTTCTTAAGTAAGTTAATCTTTCGCCTAAGTCTCTTAAGATTTCATCACTTAGTCCACCAGTAGCTTCTTTTCTATAACGAGCAATAAATGGAATTGTATTTCCTTCATCAATTAATTTTACTGCGTTTTCTACTTGAGTGTT
The DNA here is from genome assembly GCA_934120315.1 of uncultured Clostridia bacterium. GTDB lineage: Bacteria > Bacillota > Clostridia > TANB77 > CAG-508 > CAG-269. The sequence continues at coordinate 25,117 of CAKOTX010000009.1, read as the reverse complement.
TTTTACATTTAATTCTTCTGCAATTTTATTAATAATTTTATCCATGATTTCATCCTTTCAATTTGAACTTTTCAAATTATATATTCAATTTTGAAAAAAATCAAGACTTATTTTAATAACCTGTTACAGGTAATTTTGGAGGTTCTTCAATTTTAGGTTCTTCCACTTTTGGCTTTTCTACTTTTGGTTCCTCGACAGGGGGTGGGGGAGTTTGTGATTTGTTTTTTATTTGTACTTCTGCAATTTGGCCATTATTTGAAATTTCTGCTGTGAATTTAGATGTATTTAAAATGTAAGAAGTTTGTGTTTTTGTTTCTTTAATAGAATAAGAACCTTTTGGCAAAGCTTTTGTGATTGCAATTCCTTTTGAATCAGTTGAGATTGTATCCACTAATTTACCATTTGAGTCATAAATTTTGAATTCCACATTTTCTAGTGGAGTACCTGCTTTATCACCTGTAATTAAATTATTATCTTCACTAGTTTTTATAATTTTTATTTTTCCTTTGATTTTTTCATTTGTGATTTCAAGTTCAGTATTTTCATTATATTTTAAAGTTAATTCTTTGGAGTTAGAATCTAGTACATATTGAGATTGAGTTTTAATTTCTGTTACAATAACTTTTCCAGGCAATAAATTTGAGATATTAATAATACCATTTTTATCTGTTTTATAATTTCCGATATTTGTTCCATCAGAATATTTAAAATTAAATTCTACATTAGAGATAGGAGAGGCAGTTTCCGAATCAATTTTTAAGATTTTTATACTTGATTTATGGGCATTTATAGAGAAATTGATTTCATCTTTAACTGTATCAAAAGAATTATAAGTTAAAGCATAATCTTGAAGATTTTCGTCATAACTTGAACCGTAAAAAACAGGATAAGTTTTGGCGGTTCCGCTTATTTTTATTTTTCCTGTGAAATCATTTGTGATATTTTTGGAAGGAATTAAAATTTTAAAATGTTCACCAGGGGCAAAAGTAGTTTTGGGTTTTAAATTCATATCTGAAGCAAAACTTCCTTGTGGTAAGTTTTCGAGTTTTTCGATAGTATAATCTTTCATTTCTAAATTATTAGTTACAACAAATTCTTGTGAATAAAAATCATTTGGTGCTTTAGTGAAATCTCCAATTTTATTGATATTAAATACATTTGAATTATTAGGGGTGGTTGTGCCAGTTCTAGCTTCTTGAACAATATGTTCTATTGCATTAACAATTTGCCAGCCTCTTTCGTCTGCACCACGATAGCGAGTGGAAGCATCCCAATCATATATGACACAATAAATAGCTTGTTTAGTTGCAACAAATGCATCTTCCTCATTTTCAACACCAAGCTCTTCAGGGCTTTTATATGGAAAACCATTAATTATTGCTCTCCATACAATTGGATTATTTAGCATTTCAGATATTTTAACTGAATATCCTTCTTGACTGCCTCCAACTCCTTTTCTATTTTGTTGCATACAGTAGGCGTAGTGGAGATTACCATCAATTCTATAGCCTACCATTGTAGTTATAATGTAGCTCCAAATGCTAGAACTTTCTTTCCAATATTGTAAATGCATTTCACATTGCCCTAAATCTTCTATAAAAGCTTCATTCATGTTAATATCTACAGCTTTTGAAATAGGAGAAAACACATTTAAAATAAGTAAAATTATTAAAAAAACGTTAAGTATTTTATTTAGTTTCATAAAAAATCCTTTCTATATATAAATTATCTAATTTTAGTATAATTAATAAAATATTTATTGCGCGCAAAATAAATATATAGGGTGTTTTATTATTTGATGATTTTAATTGTTGAAAAAAATTAAAAGACATTATAAAAAATTGATAAAACAATAAAATTTATACTAAAAATAGTATGAAGACATATTAACATAATGATTAGAAAAATTCAATAGATTTGTCAAAATTTATCAAACAACTTGTTGACAAAATTCGACAAATTAAAATATCCTACTATCAATTGATAGTAGGATTAGCATTATACCGTTTTTTGCTTAACAAGTTCAAAAATTTCTTCGCGAGCAATGTTTTGGGCTAAGGCATAAGCACAGCTATCAACAGATAGAGGCTTAGTGTAATAGGACAAAATACATTTTACTGTGTCGATATGGTTTCTGCGAATTGCATTGCAAAGTGCTTCGTCATTATAAGCATGAACATTAGCACCATGTGTTAACAAGAATTTAACAACTTCTGTTTCTCCATAATAAGATGCCCACCGAAGAGGTGAATTATTCAAAATATGAATATAAGCACCATGTTCCCAAAGGAGTTTGACAGTTTCAAGCTGACCGTATTCGGCTGCACATCTAAGAGCTAAATCATTACTTTCATGAATGTTAAAACCATTGTAAAGCATAAACCTAATAAGAGAATTTTCACCTTTTTCAGCAGCATAGTAAAATCTTGCATAATCTAAAGTGCCAGCTTTCATTTTTCTTCCTCCTTGTGTTGAACAATTAATATAAAGCTTACATTAAATTGGATTTATCAATAATGTTTTAATCATAATACAAATTAGGAGTAAAAAAAGAAAAAATATATGAAAAGCAATTATTTGATTGCTAAAAAAAATATATATAAATTTGTGGAGATAATATAAAAGCAAAAATAAGCAAAATTATTGTTTTTTATTATTTCAATAAAACATTGACAATTAAAAATATTATTAATATAATTGCGTTGATAAACAATAATAAAAACGACAAAAATGATTATAATATACAAGAGAAAGGAATGTGAATAAAAATGATGGATTACGAACAATGGAAAGGGTTTGAAAAAGGTGAATGGAAAAGACAAATTAATGTAAGAGACTTTATTCAAAAAAATTATACACCTTATGTTGGAGATTCAAGCTTTTTAACAGGAACAACAGAAAAAACAAAAAAATTATGGGATGAGGTTTTAGAATTATACAAAAAAGAACATGATGCAAAAGGTGGAGTTTTAGATATTGATACAAAAACAGTATCAACAGTATCAGCACATGATGCAGGATATATAGATAAAGATTTAGAAGAAATTGTGGGATTACAAACAGATGCACCTTTAAAAAGAGCAATTATGCCATTTGGTGGAATCAGAATTGTAGAAAAATCATGTGAAGCATATGATAGAGAAGTTGACCCAGAAACAGATAGGATTTTCCATACAGTAAGAAAAACACATAATGATGGTGTATTTGATGTATATACTCCAGATATAAGAGCAGCAAGAAGCTCACATTTAATAACAGGACTTCCAGATGGATATGGAAGAGGAAGAATTATAGGTGATTACAGAAGAGTTGCACTATATGGTGTAGATGCATTAATAGCAGAGAAAAAAGAAGAATTAGAAATACTAGATGTAGATGATTTCTCAGAAAAAGTAATTAGAGAAAGAGAAGAAATTGCAGAACAAATAAAAGCATTAAATGAATTAAAAGCAATGGCAGCTAAATATGGATTTGATATATCTAGACCAGCTGGAAATGCCAAAGAAGCAATTCAATGGTTATACTTTGGATATTTAGGATCTGTAAAAGATCAAAATGGTGCTGCAATGAGTATTGGTAGAACATCAACCTTTTTAGATATATATATAGAAAGAGATATGAAAAATGGAACATTAACAGAAGAACAAGCACAAGAATTAATGGATCATTTTGTAATGAAATTAAGATTAGTAAGATTTTTAAGAACACCAGAATATAATGAATTATTTAGTGGAGATCCAGTATGGGTAACAGAAAGCATTGGTGGGATGGGAATAGATGGTAGAACATTAGTTACAAAAAATTCATACAGAGTATTACACACATTAGAAAACTTAGGTCCAGCACCAGAACCAAACTTAACAGTTCTATGGTCAACAAGATTACCAGAAGTATTTAAACGTTATACAGCAAACTTATCAATCAAAACATCTTCAATTCAATATGAAAATGATGATGTAATGAGAGCAACACTTGGAGATGACTATGGAATAGCATGTTGTGTATCACCGATGAAAATAGGAAAACAAATGCAATTCTTTGGAGCGAGAGCAAACTTAGCAAAAACATTATTATATGCAATAAATGGTGGTAGAGATGAAAAAACAGGAAAACAAGTAACACCAAAATTTGCACCGATCACATCAGAATATTTAAATTATGATGAAGTAATTGAAAAATTTGACCAAATGATGGATTATGTTGCAAAAATATATATCAAAGCATTAAATGCAATTCATTATATGCATGATAAATATTCATATGAAGCAATAGAAATGGCTTTACATGATAAAGATATAATCAGAACAATGGCATGTGGAGTTGCTGGGTTATCAGTAGTTGCAGATTCACTTTCAGCAATCAAATATGCAAAAGTAAAAGTAATTAGAGATGAAACTGGATTAGCAGTAGATTATCAAATAGAAGGAGAATATCCTCAATTTGGTAATGATGATGATAGAGTTGATAACATTGCAGTTGAAGTTGTTAGAAGATTCTTAAATAAATTAAAGAAACATCCAACATATAGAGATTCAAAACACACATTATCAATCTTAACAATCACATCAAATGTTGTATATGGAAAAGCAACAGGAAATACACCAGATGGAAGACGTGCAGGAGCACCATTTGGACCAGGAGCAAACCCATTACATGGTAGAGATGTAAATGGAGCATTAGCTGTAATGAACTCAATTGCAAAATTACCATTTGAAGATTCAGAAGATGGAATTTCATTTACATTTGCTATTACACCATCAACATTAGGTCAAGATGAAGAAACAAAAGTAAGCAATTTAGTAAGTATGTTAGATGGATATTTTGCAGAAACAGGACATCACATCAATGTAAACGTATTTGATAGAGCATTACTAGAAGATGCAATGGAACATCCAGAAAAATATCCACAACTTACAATCAGAGTTTCAGGATATGCAGTACACTTTACAAAATTAACAAGAGAACAACAATTAGATGTTATAAATAGAACAATTCATGAGAGGATATAATGGAAAAAGATTTGAGATATTATGCCAAAGTACATTCAATAGAAAGCTTTGGAACAGTTGATGGACCAGGAATAAGATTTGTGCTATTTTTACAAGGATGTCATCTACAATGTAAATATTGCCACAATAGAGACACTTGGGACATGAATGCTGGAGAGTATAAATCAGTAGATGAAATTGTAGAAAAAATAAATAGATACAAAAATTATATAATACCATCAGGTGGAGGAGTAACAGTAACAGGTGGAGAACCTTTATTACAATACAATTTTGTATTAGAATTATTTAAAAAATTAAAAGAAGAAGGAATATCAACCTGTATAGATACTTCTGGAATGGTAGCATTAACAGATGGAATAAAAGAAGTCTTGAAATATACAGATTTAGTATTATTAGACATCAAACATATTGATGATGAAAAGTGCAAAGATCTTGTAGGATTTTCTAATAAAAAAGAATTAGAATTTGCAAGATATTTAAGTGATAATAATATTAAAATGTGGATAAGACAAGTTTTGGTTCCAGGATATACAGATGATGAACAAGACTTATTAAGATTAAAAGATTTTCTTTCAACATTAAAAACAGTAGAAAAAGTTCAAATTTTACCATATCACAGTATGGGAAAATACAAATGGGAGAACCTTGGATTAAAATATCCTTTAGAAGGTGTAAGAGATGGAACTCAAGAAGATGTTGATAGAGCCAAAAATATTCTAGGAATATAAAATAAAAATCATTCTATACAATTGTATAGGGTGATTTTTTTTGATATAATAATTTCGGATGGTGATAATATGGGAAAATTAACGCAAATTTATTTAATTAGGCATGCAGAACAATTGAAAATAAAAAATAAAATAGTAAAAAATGAAAATAGTCAAATAAGTAATGAGAAAATAATATTATCAGTAGCTGGTGAAAAAGAAGCGGAAAAAATCAGTGAGCTAGAAGAATTGAAGAACATAGATATATTGTGGTCAAGTAATTATGTCAGAGCTATAAGTACAGCCAAATATATAGCAGAAAAAAATAATATAGAAATTAATATAGATGAAAGTTTTAATGAGAGAAAATTACGGAGATTTAAAAAGTTTAGAAGAGTTGGGAAAAATAAAAAAAGAATCTTTTACAATAGAACAATTATTGGACGAAACATTAAAAAATAAAGATGGAGAAAGTAGAGAAGAAGTTACAAATCGAATGGAAATGGCTTTAGAACATATTCTAAAAGAAAACTCCGGAAAAAATATTGCAGTTGTAAGTCACGGAGCAGCTATAAAATTTTTACTAATGAATTGGTGTAATTTAAATAAAAATAATCAGATTGAATTTAAAGACAAAATAATTACCCTAAATTCACCAGGAGTAATAAGATTGGTATTTGATGATATGGATTTAAAAGAATTGTTTCAGATTGTTTAATTAATTTTTTTAGAAGAAGAGTTAGAAAATATAAGTTTTGAATGAAATGTCGAATGTGCATGGAGAAATTTTAGAAATTCTATGCAATTTTATGGAAAGAGTTCACAAAGTGGAAGGGTGCCATAAAATAAATTAGAATTTCTTAAATTTCGTAATAAGCCGAGACATGCAATGAAAAACTTATATTTTCTAGCTCTTCTTGTTATTAATTTATAGTAAACAATTACCTTGAAACAAAACATTAATAAAATTTTAATAAAGTACTACTCTTTTTAAGAAAAGTATGATAGAATAGCAATGATAAAAAGTAATATAATAATATTACAAAGAAAGGATTGATAACAAAATGTCAGAAGCAAAGTATAAAAGAGTGCTTTTAAAATTAAGTGGAGAAGCTTTAGCAGGAGACCAAAAAACAGGAGTAAATCCTGAAGTAGTAGGAAGCATATGTGACAAAATTAAAGAAGTAGTAGAAATGGGAGTTCAAGTTGCAATAGTAGTTGGAGGAGGAAACTTCTGGAGAGGAAGACAAGGACTTCAAATGGAAAGAACAACAGCAGACTACATGGGAATGCTTGCAACAGCAATGAATGGATTAGCATTGCAGGATGCATTAGAAGCAAGAGGAATTCATTCAAGAGTTCAAACTGCAATAGAAATGAGAGAAATTGCTGAGCCATTTATACAAAGAAAAGCAGAAAAACATTTAAATAGAGGTAGAGTTGTAATATTTGCATGTGGTACAGGACATCCATATTTTACAACAGATACAGCAGCAGTATTAAGAGCAACAGAAATAAAAGCAGACATTATATTATTAGGAAAGGCAATAGATGCAGTATATTCAGCAGATCCAAAAATACAAAAAGATGCAATCAGATTTGAAGAAATATCATATTTAGATGTATTAAATAAAGATTTAAAAGTTATGGATTCAACAGCAACAGCAATGTGTAGAGATAATAATATTCCATTATTAGTATTTGGAATAGCAGACCCAGAAAATATAGTAAGGGCTGTAAAAGGAGAAAAAATAGGTACAATAGTATCATAAAATTAAGGAGAGAAAGATTATGGATTATACAAATTTAAAACAAAGAATGGAAAAATCAATTGGAGCATTCCAAGAAAAATTATCAGAAATAAGAGCTGGAAGAGCAAATCCAGCAATACTAAATAAAGTAAAAGTAGATTATTATGGAGTACCAACTCCAATCAATCAAATGGCAGGAATTTCAGTACCAGAAGCTAGATTAATAGTAATTCAACCATGGGATATGAGTGTATTAAAAGACATTGAAAAAGCAATTTTAGCATCAGATATTGGAATTAACCCAAATAATGATGGAAAAGTAATAAGACTAGCTTTCCCTGAATTAAATGAAGAGAGAAGAAAAGAATTAGTAAAAGAAATAAGAAAAATTGCAGAAGAAGCAAAAGTTGCTATTAGATCAATTAGAAGAGATGGAATTGATGAAGCAAAGGCTAAACAAAAAGATAGTGAAATAACAGAAGATGAATTAAAAGTGGCTGAAACAGAAATACAAAAAATAACAGATAAAAATATTGAAGAAATTGATAAAATTTTAGCAGATAAAGAAACAGAAATAATGAGTGTATAGCAAGGAGAAAATAATGGAATTTAACAAAGAAAATATGCCAAAACATATTGCTATCATAATGGATGGAAATAGAAGATGGGCGAGAGCACAAGGGAAACCAGCGAGTTTTGGACATAAAGCAGGAGCAAAAACACTAGAAAAAATAGTAAGATATGCAAATAAAATTGGATTAGAATATATAACTGTTTATGCTTTTTCAACAGAAAACTGGAAAAGAACAGAAGAAGAAGTAAGTGCATTAATGATGTTGTTACAAAGTTATTTAGATGATTATAGCAAAAGAGCAGATTCAGAAAATATAAAAGTAAAAATTCTTGGAGATATCACAGCACTTTCACAAGGTATGCAAAAAAGTATTATAAACTGCATGGAAAGAACTAAGAATAATACAGGAGTAACATTTAATATAGCACTAAATTATGGCGGAAGAGATGAAATAGTAAAAGCAGTAAAAAATGTAGTAAACCAAGTAAAAGAAAATAAAATAGATGTTGAAGATATAAATGAAAAGATGATTTCAGATAATTTATATACTGCTGGGCAACCAGATCCAGATTTGGTTATTAGAACAAGTGGAGAGTTAAGACTAAGTAATTTTTTACCATGGCAAGTAGTATATTCAGAATTATTATTTGTTGACAAAAATTGGCCAGATTTTACTGAACAAGACTTAGATGAAGCAATAATAGAATATCAAAAGAGAACTAGAAAATTTGGTGCAAATTAAAAAATTAGCAGAAGAAGAGGTATAAAGCATGGATATAAAAAGAGTAACATCAGCATTACTAGGATTTCCATTAGTAGTAATAATATTAACATTGGGAAATAAATATGTAGTAGATATATTTTTAGCACTTGTAGCAATGTTAGGAATGCAAGAGTATTTTAATGCTGTTTCAAAAGAGTCAAAACCTGTACGTTGGATAGGATATTTATCATGTCTGTCAATTGCATTTGTACATATAATTCCAGAGAATATTCCAGCCGAAATAATGCAAAGTGTATTGCTAATAGCAATTCCTACAATTATGTTAATATTATTCTTACATGTAATAATTACAAATATGAAAATAAATTTTAAAGATATAGCATATACTTTCTTTGGAATGGCTTATGTTATTGGTTGTATTATATTTTTAGCTTTATCTAGAGGATTAGAAAATGGTAGAGTATTAATATGGTATGCGATAATTGCAGCATGGGGAACAGATATTTTTGCATATCTTATTGGAAAAAGATTTGGAAAACATAAATTTAGTCAAGTAAGCCCTAAAAAGTCAATTGAAGGATGTATTGCAGGAATTGTTGGAGCAGTTGTAATTGCTTTAATATATACATTTGCAATTAATTCAATTTTAAATTTGAGTTATTCATATGGTTTAGTAATTATTGCAACAGCAATATTGAGTGTTGTAGGTCAAGTTGGAGATTTTGCTGCGTCAAGCATCAAAAGATATGTTGATATAAAAGATTATAGTAATTTAATTCCAGGACATGGAGGAATGTTAGATAGAATTGACAGCTTAATGTTTTTAGCACCATTTGCATATATATTATTAACTTTAATATAGAGGTTTATAGATATAACCAATAAAAAATCTAAATATAGAAATATAGGATTGATAAAAATGAATGCAAATACAAAATTAGAAATAGCAGTAGAAATAATGGCAGCCAAGATAGCAAAAACATCTAGAGAAGAGAATTCAGAAGAAAAATTGAAAGAATTGCTTAAGGAAAAGACAAAAATGTATCAAGGTGATAAAGAAATAATAGAAAAAATAATAAATGTATATGGTAAAGAAATAAAAGGTGAATAGGATGGAAAAAGAAGAAATTTTAAGGAAATATAAATTGACAGATGCTGAACATGAACAATACTATCAAACAATAAAAAGAATATATACAGGTGGAAAAATTCCAGTAGAAAATCCAATAGCAGTTATTATTGGAGGGCAAACAGGAGCTGGAAAAAGTGGAATAATAGGTTATTCAACAAAAATGTTTATGGATGAAAATGTTATAATAATTAATAGTGATGAAATAAAACCTTTTCATCCTCAAAGCGAAGAAATAGCACGACTATATCCAGACATGTATACTATTATAACGGACCAAGAAAGTAATACTTGGACTAGTAGACTTTTTGAAGAATTGCGTAGAGAAAGATATAATATAATTTTTGAAGGAACAATGAAAAATAATAGAATTGCAGATGAATCAATTATTGAATTACAAGAATTAGGATATACTGTAATTGTAAGAGGAATTGCAACATGTGGATTAGAAAGTAGGATGTCTATTTTAGAGAGATATGAAGGACAGGTAAGAACTAAAGGCTGGGGAAGGCTAGTAACACCTGCTCATCATAATCAAACATATGCTGGAATGCCTAATACGATAGAATATATAGAACAAACTGGAAAATATGATGTTTTAGAAATATTAGCTAGAGGAGAAACACCAGATGAACCTATAACTATATATGCTATGCATAATCCTTCAAAAAAAGAAAAAATAGAAAAGGCTTTGAATGGCAAGAAGGCTGTATCTAAATATACTAGAAGATTTGGTTATAAAAATGCTAAATCAGCAGTATTAGAATCTAGAGAAGAAGAATATGACAGAGTTGTTCCAACATTACAGTCAAGAATCAAAGAGGTGCTAGATTCTATGGTAAGTAGAGATGCAAGTGTTGAAGAAAAAAATATAGTATTAGAATTAATGAAAGACTATATGGAATTGATTTTAAAAAAAAAGCCTGATGTAAAAAAGGATAATGGCGAGAGTAGATAACTATATGTGTATATAGGAGGAAATAAAATTTGATAAGTTTTTTAATAAATGCATTGAAAATAATATTTTTATTAGGATTCTTGATACTAATTCATGAAGGTGGCCACTGTATAGTGGCCAAACTTTGTAAAGTCAAAGTAAATGAATTTGCAATAGGATTTGGAAAAGTCATTTGGCAAAAGCAAGGAAAAGAGACAAAATATTCACTACGAATGATACCACTTGGAGGATTTTGTAGTATGGAAGGAGAAGAAGAAGCTTCTGATTCAGAAGGTTCTTTTTCAAAAGCAAGTGTTTGGAAGAGAATTGCAATTGTAGTTGCTGGAGCAGCAGTAAATATTATATTTGGAATAATAGTATATTTTATATTAGTATCAACAGTAGGGTTACAATTTGCTGATCCAACAAAAGACACATTTTTAAATAGAATATATTATGGTGGACAGAGAACAGGTGCATTTATTGGAAGTATATTTGAAAGCATAAAAATGTTATTTACGGGTGGAGTTAAAACAGACCAAATGGTAGGAATTGTTGGAATTTCAGAGGTAGTAGTTCAAACAAGTAAGCTTGTTGATTATATCTATTTACTATCAGTTATATCAGTTTCATTAGGAGTAACTAATTTGTTGCCAATTCCAGCACTAGATGGTGGAAAAATATTGGTTTTACTAATAGAAATTATAAGACGTAAACCAATGAAGGTTGAAACAGAAGCTAAAATTCAATTAATAGGTTTTTCTATTTTAATTGCACTTTCACTATTTGTAACATACAATGATATATTGAGAATAGGTTCTTGAAAAAATATTAAAAAATATTTAATAACACGTTTTTAGAAACTTGCCAAAATTGCTAGACAAAAATAAAGTTTAATATTATAATTGGATTTGTAAAATGATGAAAAAAGAAAACGAGGATGTATGATGATGAAAAGACTTGTAACCGTTGGGGCTGTACACACACACACACACACACACGGATACTTTAGAAAATAAAAATGTCAGAAATGACAAGTCTTTTTACATACCTAAAAATAGAAGAAGCTTAGAAGAAAGATGTGAAAAATAAGCTACTTACTTTTTAGGTCTTTTTTTATACTAAAGATTTTTGGGGATACTATAAAGGTGGAGGAAAAATATGAAACTAGTCAAAAACAAAAATATGTTATTATTATTTGTACTATTGGGAGCTGTATTATTAATGTCAATAGGATATGCATCAATAAATTCAATATCAGGAGAAATAGAAGGAGATGCAATAGCAGATGCACAAGAAGGAGTATTTATTACTAATATTGAATATGTAAGTGATGTAAATGCAAGTAATTCAAGAATAAATAATTATGTAGGAACAGTAATGAATAGTACTATACAGCTGTCTGATACAAATGTAAATTCAAATATAACATATAAAGTGACGGTTTATAACAAAGGAACAGAAGAAGCTGTATTTCAAAAAATAACTTATGCAAATGATTTTTACGATAATAATGATATTATATTTGATATATCAGGATTTACAACAGGAGAAAAAATAGGACCAGGTGAGAGCAGAGATATAATTATAGAATTTAAATATAAAGGAACGACAATGCCTGATAATAATGTGTTAAATTCATATTTGAATTTTGTAATAAAAGTTCCTAACAGGATGATGGCTAATCCTGCTCCTGATTATATTCTTAGTTATAAGTATTTAACAGGAGATATAGATAATACAAAAATAGAAACAATATCATTTAAACAAGGAAAAAAATCGGATATAACAGTTGAAATAAAATCAGAATTTGATGCATCAGAAAAACAAGATGGAAGTATAATGGGATATTATACAGATACTAATAATGATGAAATGTATGATTTAATATTTATGAGTGAAGATATAATTTATGCAAATAAAAATGCGAGTAAATTATTTGTTAACTTTAGAGAATTAACAAGTATAGATTTATCAAACTTTAAAACTGATGGAGTTACAGATATGAGTTGTATGTTCGGAGACTGTAGCAAATTGACAGTATTGGATATAACATACTTTGATACAAGTCAAGTAACGAATATGGGGAGAATGTTTACGAGCTGTAGTAGCTTGACGAATTTAGATGTAAGTAAATTTATAACGAGCAAAGTAACGGATATGAGGCTTATGTTTTATTCGTGTAGTAGTTTGACGAATTTAGATGTAAGGAATTTTGATACAAGTAATGCTACAAACATACAAGGTATGTTTAGAGATTGTAGTAATTTAACAAGTTTGGATGTAACTAATTTTGATACAAGTAAAGTAAATGAAATGTATGATATATTTTCAACTTGTAGTAGTTTAACAAGTATTGATGTGACTAATTTTGATACAAGTAAAGTTACTAATATGAGTCATATGTTTTCAGCTTGTAGTAATTTAACAAATTTGGATGTGACTAATTTTGATACAAGCAATGTTACTAATATGTATGGAATGTTTAAAGATTGCAGTAATTTAGCAAGTTTAGATGTAAGTGGATTTGAGACTAATAAAGTTATAAATATGGATAGGATGTTTTATACATGTAGAAATCTAACGAGTTTGGATTTAAGTAATTTTAATACAAAAAATGTTACTAATATGTATTTTATGTTTGGAAGTTGTAGTAAATTAACAACAATATATGTAAGTGAATACAATTCAACAACAGGGAAAGGATGGACGACAGAAAATGTAACAAATTCACAATATATGTTTAATGGTGATACTAAAATAGTTGGCGGAAATGGAACTAAGTACAGTTGGAGTTATCAAGATGCAACTTATGCACGAATAGACACATCAGAAACACCAGGCTATTTAACTGAAAAAGGAGCAATAACAACAGCAGGGACATATTTACCAAAGAATTTTACACAAGTAGAAGGAACAGACTTAAGTAATGGATTAACAATTCAAGATAGTAAAGGAAACCAATATGTATGGGTAGAAGTACCAAAAACAGCAGAAGTATATCCAAAAGCAGGATTGAAGATAACAGAGTTTACAGAAGCTGAATATACAGCAATAGAAACAGATTTACATACATATACAGCAGATTATAGAAATGGAACATCATATAAAGATACATATTATTCAGATGATACAACAGGATTAACAAGTGCTCGATATACAGAATTAAAACAAAAAATGTTAAAAAGCGTATATCAAAATGGAGGATTCTATATTGGAAAATATGAAACAGGAATAGAAGATGCACCAAAGACATCTGGTTCATCATCAACAGCCCCAACAGAAACACCAGTAATAAAACCAAATGCTTATCCATATAATAATGTTACATGCAAACAAGCCCAAACATTAGCAAGTAATATGGAACGTGGAGATAGAACAACAAGTTTATTATTTGGAGTACAATGGGATTTGGTAATGAAATATTTAGAGAAAAAAGGAACAGCACAAGCAGATTTAAAAACAGATAGTACAAGTTGGGGAAATTATAGAAACAATGCATGGAATATAACAAATGAAAATTTAAAATATACACCAAATGGTTTAAACTGGTCAACAGCAACATCAAAGTCAAAAACTGCTAGTGAAAATATATTATTATCAACAGGAGCAGACGAAACATTTAGTAAAATGGGAATATATGATTTGGCAGGAAATGTATGGGAGTGGACACTCGAATATACTTCTAACGACTACTATCCTTGTGCCACTCGAGGAGGCTATTACTACTATACGGGCAGTTATAGTCAAGCGTCTAACCGCGACAGCTGCATTACGAACGATTGCTACTACGGCATTGGGGCTAGAGTAGCACTTTATTAAAGGTAGCTCTGAGTCCTGTGTAGCGATGCACTAAAAGGAGCTCGAAATAAGAATTAAATATATAAATTAGAACGAGAGGAAGACGGGTCACACTGATGTGAAATAAAAATAATATAGAAAAAAAGTGATTCAAGTAGTATAATTGAATTGACCAAAAAACAAATTATACGAAAGGACTTGAATCACTTATGGATATTATAACACAAAAAAATAAAATACAAAGAGATATTTACCACATGAATTAAAAACAAGAATACATGCAGTAGAAATGTACAGAAATTGTGGAGATATAGGATATGTATGCAGAAAATATCATATATCAAGGACATCACTATGGAGATGGAATAAAAAATATAATGGTAATAAAGAAAGTTTAGAAGATAAAAGTCATGGACCAATGAGTAAGCATCCAACAGCACATACAGAGATAGAAATGAAATGGATAAAAGACTTAATAAAAAGAAATCCACATATAACATTAAATGAAATATGGTATAAATTAAAGATAAATAAAGGATATAAAACATCATAAAATAAGACCAAGAACGCCAGAACATAACGGAAAAGTAGAAAGAAGTCATAGAAATGATAATGAAAGGTTTTATAGTTGGCTTACAATTTATAGCTTAGAAGATTTAAGAAAACAAGGAGCAATATATTTAAAAAGATTTAATAGAATACCAATGGCTGTTTTAGGATATTTGACCCCAAAAGAAAAAAGAGCAGAATTAATGTGTGCATAAAATAAAAAAACAAATTCAATATATTGCAAGAATAATATATTAATTTGTTTCACATCATTGACTAACATACATATGATTGAAGAAAAATAGCAAGAAAACTTGCTATTTTATTTGTTTTGTAGTAAAATAGATTGGTATAAATAAAAACAGCTCATAAAGGGAGGAACATACATGTATAGAACACATAATTTAGGAGAATTAAATATAAAAAATGTAGGAGAAGAAGTTGAGCTATCAGGATGGATACAAAAAATCCGTAATTTAGGAGGAATGGTATTCATAGATTTAAGAGATCAATTTGGAATTACACAAATAGTAGTAAATGATGAAAAATTGCAAGAACAAGCAAAAGACTTTACAACAGAAAGTTGTATTCACATATGTGGTAAAGTTGTGGAAAGAAGTAACAAAAATCCTAAAATGGCGACAGGAGAAATAGAAGTAGTTGCAAATAAAATGGAGATTTTAGGAAAATGTAAAAATGTACTTCCATTTGAAATTAATACAGACCAAGAAGTAAGAGAAGATCTAAGACTTGAATATAGATTCTTAGATTTAAGAAATGAAAAATTACACAATATAATTTTACTACGTTCAAAAATTTTAAAAACATTAAGAGATAAAATGGATGAATTAGGATTTGCAGAAATTCAAACACCAATTTTAGCGAATTCATCACCAGAAGGAGCAAGAGATTTTTTAGTACCAAGTAGATTACATCCAGGGGAATTTTATGCATTACCACAAGCACCACAACAATTTAAACAATTATTAATGGTAAGTGGTTTTGATAAATACTTCCAAATAGCACCATGCTTTAGAGATGAAGACCCACGTGCAGATAGAGCACCAGGAGAATTTTATCAATTAGATTTTGAAATGAGTTTTGCAACACAAGAAGATGTATTTAAAGTAGTAGAAGATGTTATACCATATACATTTAAAAAATTCACAAATTGGAAAGTTGATGAAGGACCATTCATTAGAATTCCATATAGAGAAGCAATGGAAAAATACGGAATAGATAAACCAGATTTAAGAAATCCATTAATTATTCAAGATGTAACAAAAGTATTTGAAAATATAGAATTCAATGCATTTAAAGATAAAACAGTAAAAGCAATAGTAGTGCCAAATGGTGCTGAACAAGGAAGAAAATTCTTTGATAAAATGACTGAGTTTGCAACAACAGAAGAAGTTGGAGCAAAAGGATTAGCTTGGACAAAATTCGAGAAAGATGGAACAGTACAAGGTGGAATTGCTAAATTTATAACAGATGAAGCAAAAGCTAAATTAGAAAATGAATTTGGAGTAAAAGCTGGAGATAGCATATTCTTTATAGCAGATGAATTCCATAAAGCACAAAAAATTGCAGGACTTGTAAGAATAGAACTTGGAAAGAGATTAGATTTATTAGAAAAAGATACATATAGATTCTGTTTTATAGTAGATTTCCCAATGTATGAATTATCAGACGAAGGAACAATAGATTTCTGTCACAATCCATTCTCAATGCCACAAGGAGGATTGGAAGCGCTAGAGTCAAAAGATCCACTAGATGTATTAGCATATCAATTTGATTTAGTATGTAATGGATATGAAACAATGTCAGGAGCAGTAAGAAACCATGATCCAGAAATAATGGTTAAAGCATTTGAAATTGCAGGATATACAGAAGAAGATGTAAAAAATAGATTTGGAGCATTATATAATGCATTCCAATATGGTACACCACCACATGCAGGAGCTGCACCTGGTGTAGATAGAATGGTAATGCTAATTGCAGATTCAACAAATATAAGAGAAGTAATAGCATTCCCTAAAAATAAAAAGGCAAGAGATTTATTAATGAGAGCGCCATCTGTTGTTACAAAACAACAATTAGATGATGTACATATTCAAATAAAAGAATAATAAAAAAGTTGGTAGCCATATAAAAATGGAACCAACTTTTTTCATTTAACTTAGTGTATAACCTAATAGAAATTATTCTTGCAAAGTATATTAAAAATAAAAAATATATGCAAATTACTATGAATATAATTAAAAAAATGTTATAATTTCATAGAAATGGAGGAAATATGAAAAAATATAAATTAGAATTAATTGTCTTTTTAAGTGGTGCAATAGGAATGGGATTAGAATTAATCGCAGCAAGAGTATTGTCACCATATGTTGGAAGTTCGAATGTGGTTTGGACAAGTATAATTGGAATAATATTAGTGAGTATGAGTTTTGGATATTGGATAGGAGGAAAAAAAGCAGATAAAGATGCAAATCTAAATCAATTATCCAGTATATTGATGATGGCAGCATTATTTACAAGTATAATACCACTTTTAGAAACACTTGTAGTAAAAGTATTAGCTGGAGTTATTCCAAATCTGATAGTAGCAGCAATTATTTGTGCAACAATAGTATTTTCAATGCCAAGTTTTATATTAGCTATGATATCACCTTTTGCAGTAAAGATAAGAAGTAAAGAAAATACTGAAATAGGTTCACTTTCAGGAAGAATATCATCACTTTCAACAATAGGAAGTATTGTTGGAACATTTTTAATGGGATTTGTATTAATTCCTCACATAGGTGTAAGTAATATAAATATAGGTGTTACAATTTTATTGGCATTAATGTCTATATTGGCAAGAGAAAAAATCGATAAAAAGTATTTAATAAAAACAACACTGTTAGTAATTGTAATGTTAGGACTAATTGTAAGTGGGAAAATAGTGTTTAAATATGATAATCCGGATATTTTATTAGATACAGATTCGCAATATAGCAGAATTTGGGTAAAGCAAATCCAAGCCGAAAACATAAATTATAAAACATTACAAGTAGATAGAGGATTAGAATCATATATTAATATAGAAACAGGAGAAATGGGAGCTAAATATTTAGGATATTATGATTTATTTGAATATTTTAATAAAGACGCAAAATCCACATTATTAATTGGAGGAGCTGCATATACATACCCTATTCATTATTTACAAAGATATGATGACAAAACAATTGATGTTGTAGAAATAGATGAGAAAATGACCCAAATTGCTTCTGAACAATTTGGGTTAAATATTAATGAGCCTCGCTTAAATATTTATACACAAGATGGAAGAAGCTATTTGAATTATAGTACTCAGAAATATGATACTATACTAATTGATGCTTTTAAAGGAACAAATGCACCGTTTGAATTAACTACATATGAGGCCTTAACAAATGCTAAAAATTTATTAAATGAAGATGGTGTGGTATTAACAAATGTTATCTCAGCATTAAGTGGAAGTGATTCAAAATTTATTGAATATGAATATGCAACATATAAAGCAGTATTTGATGATGTAAAAATTTTTAAAGTATCAGATAATGATGAAAATACAAAGCAAAATCTAATTCTTGTGGGAATAAAGGGTAATCCTACTGAAGATAAAGATAAATTTTCAAAATATCAAAAATATTTAGAAACGGAAGTTTCAGGATTTGAAACAAATAAGAGTGTTGTAACAGATGATTTCGCTCCAATAGGAAATTAAAGTAAACATAACTTGAAAAAATATGTATAATATGTTATACTAATATAGACATCCCAAAGGAGGTATTTGAATATGGGAAAAGAAGTTAATGCTGGAACAAATACACGTAGTGACTTGCGGTTGCGAGTCCAAACAGTATTCTCACAGGTATTAGAAGGACATAAAACGTTTGCAGATATTGCACCGCGATATGGACTAGAAGTTCCTGAATTTGAGGATTTACTTCGACACAAAGTTGATGCAAAGGATTTTGACAGATTAAAGGAAGCGAGTGAAAAATATGAAGCAGCTAGGAAGAAAAGAAGAAAGCAGATTTCAGTTCCACTATCATCAAGTTTAGAAGAAAAAATTACTCAAATGCAACCAAAAGAAAACTCAACAGCGAGAATCAGTGATACCCAAAAAGAAACTCTAAAAATTAGGGCAGGAATTTTGCGAAATATTGAGAAAGAACTTAAACAAATGTATTCTTTGCGCAATGTAACTATTCCAGAGTGTGAAGCAAAGCTGAAAGAAGAGGAAGATAAAGTAGATAAAGCTAAAGAGGAACTTGAAGTAGCTAAAAATGTTTTGAAAAAAGCTCTAAAACAGCAAGAAGAAGCTCAAAAGAAACTCGACAAGCAAAATACTCAACTTTTGGTTTGTGAACGGAACTATAACAAATTAGAGGAGGAATTAGCAGAGATAGATAATAAAGTTATTTATCTTGTGGCACCAAACTACAAAGGAAAGATGCCTGAATATGGGACATTTATTTCAGTTGCTCCAAGAGATGGAGTGATTGTAGAAGATGTTTCCAAAGTTCCTCTTATGCATGAACCAACAATGACAGACTTCTTTGGAGTTACGGATATGAAAGAAGCCAAAGAAGTATATCAGTATTTGCAACTGGTAACAAAGTATTTTGTTGAATCAGGAGAATATAATATTTTAGTAGATGATCCTGCAACAATCAAACTTTTACAAAAACAAGAACTGATAAAAGAGTAAAAATCCCATAAACAAAGAGCATGTATGGATAAATACCCAGCATGCTTTTTGCTTTTGCACAAAATTAAGAAAAAGCTATTTACAATTACATAAAATTGTGATAAAATACAAAACATAGATAAAATCCTATGAAAAAGCAAAGTAGATATATTGCAAAGTATCACAGAGAGATAGCAAAGCTGAGAGCTATTATACTCAATATATTGAAATTTCACTTTTGAGGACTTCTTTTTAAAGCCAAAAGCAAGTAGAGAGAAGCGGTTGAACCGTTAAAACTAGAATGAGGTTAATAAAGCTAAAAAATAAGCTATTAATAAAATTAGGTGGTACCACGGAAAAGCCATTCGTCCTAATATGTAGGATGAATGGTATTTTTTTGCGAAAAAAAGACCGACCCCAAATTAGCAAAAGGAGGAAAAGAAAAATGCAAGAAAAGATTGAAGAAATCAGAAAGCAAGCAGAAGAAAGAATTAAAGAAATACATAATTCTCAAGAATTACAAGAGTTAAAAGTAAAAGTTTTAGGAAAGAAAAGTGAATTATCTAATTTATTAAAAGGATTAGGAAGCTTAACACCAGAAGAAAGACCTAAGATGGGTGCATTAGTAAATGAAGCAAGAAAAGCAATTGAAGAGAAAATTGCAATTGCAGAAGATAGCATAATGGAAGCAATATTAGCAGAGCAAATAGAAAAAGAAACAATAGATATTACGCTTCCAGGAACAAAAATAAAAAGAGGAAGTAAACATCCTGTAAATAGAGTAATAGAAGAAATTGAAGATTTATTTGTATCTATGGGATATGATGTTGTAACAGGACCAGAATTAGAAACAGATGAATACTGTTTTGAAAGATTAAATTTACCAAAAGGACATCCAGCAAGAGATATGCAAGATAGTTTCTATATAACAAATGAATATTTGTTAAGAACGCAAACATCTTCAGTTCAAGCTAGAACAATGATGGCAAACACAGAAAAAACACCAATTAGAATGATATGTGCAGGAAAAACATATCGTAGAGAAGATGATGCAACACATTCACATCAATTTGGTCAAGTAGAAGGATTAGTAATAGATAAAAAAGAAAGAAATGTTTCACTTGCAGATTTAAAAGGAACACTTGAAATCTTTGTAAAGAAATTAATAGGAAAGAATTGTGAATTACGTTTTAGACCAAGTTATTTCCCGTTTACAGAACCATCTTATGAAGTAGATGTATCATGTTTTAAATGTGGTGGAAAAGGTTGTAGTTTGTGTAAACAAACAGGCTGGATAGAAGTATTAGGTTCAGGAATTGTACATCCAAATGTATTAAAAATGAACGGATATGACCCGGAACAATACAGTGGATTTGCATTTGGAACAGGATTAGAGCGTTTAGCAATGTTCAAATATGGAATACCAGACATGAGATATTTATATGCAAATGATATCAGATTTTTAAGTCAATTCGACAGAAAGGATGAGGAATAATGAAATTAAGTACAAATTTTGTAAAAGACTATGTTGATATAGATGTAGATGTAAAACAATTGGCTGAAGATATGACAAGAGTTGGAAATGAATATGATTCAGCAGAAAAATTAATAAATGCTACAAAATTAGTAATTGGAGAAATAGTAGATTGTAAAGACCATCCAGATTCAGATCATTTACATTTGTGTAAAGTAAATATTGGAAGTGAAGTTTTAAATATAGTTTGTGGTGCACCAAATGCAAGAACAGGATTAAAAGTAATTGTAGCATTAGATGGAGCAGAACTTCCTGGAAAGACAATTAAAAAAGGCATGATAAGAGGTCAAGAATCAAATGGTATGTTATGCTCAATAGCAGAATTAGGATTAGAGCACAAATTCTTAAAGCCAGAAGATTCAGAAGGAATAGCTGAACTTGGAGAAGATGCAGTACCAGGCGAAGACCCAATAAAATATATGGGAATGGATGACAGTGTAATTGATTTTGAGTTAACAGCTAACAGAGGAGATTTACTAAGTATTTTAGGAATGGCTTATGAAATAGGAGCTATATATGATAAAAAAGTAAAAGCTGTAGATTTAACTCATAATGAGCAAGGTGAAGATATAAATAAAAACTTTAAAACAGAAGTAAAAACAGAAAATTGTAAAATGTTATTAGTTAAAAAAGTAGAAAATGTAGAAATTAAAGAAAGTCCTGCATTCATAAAAAATAGACTAATTGCATCAGGAATAAGACCAATCAATAATGTTGTAGATATCAGTAACTATGTAATGTTAGAATTAGGCCAACCATTACACTTCTATGATGCAGATAGACTAGGAAACAAATTAGTTGTAAGAATGGCAGAAGAAGGAGAAAAATTAACAACATTAGATAATATTGAAAGAACATTGAGTTCAGATGATATTGTAATAGCAGACAGTACACATGGCGTAGGACTTGCAGGAGTAATGGGAGGACTTGAAACAGAAGTTGAACCAAATACAAAAAATATAATTATAGAATCTGCAATATTTGATTCTGTAAAAGTTAGATTAACATCTAAAAAAATATTAAGAAGTGAAGCAAGCAACAGATTTGAAAAAGGATTAGACCCAAATAGAACATATATGGCAATAGAAAGAGCATGTGCTTTACTAGAAAAATATGCAGGTGGAAAAGTTGTAACAGGAACAATTACATATGATACAACAAGCAAAGAAGACAAAGAAATAGACATCACATTCAAAAATATAAATGATGTATTAGGAGCAAATATTCCAAATGAAGAAATACTAAAAGTATTCAGAAAACTAGGATTTGAATACACAGTTAATGAGGAAAAAATAACTGTAAAAGTTCCATCAAGAAGAATGGATATATCAATTAAAGAAGATTTAATAGAAGAAGTAAGTCGTATATATGGAGTTGACAATATCCAAGGAAAACTTCCAGTAGTTCCAATGAGAAAAGGAAGTTATGATAAAACAGAAAGAGAAATCAGAAATAAAATGATTTCTTTAGGGTTAAATGAAACATTATCATATATCTTAATAAATGATAAAGAGGTTAATGGATATACATTAGACGAATTTGAACCACTAAAATTATTAGATCCAATAACAGAAGATAGAAACACACTAAGATATAGTGTTATCCCATCTTTATATAAAATTTACGAATATAACAGAGCAAGAGAGCAAAAAGATATTTCGATATTTGAAATAGGAAAAGGATTTTATAAAAAAGGTGATGTATATGGTGAAGATACAAAACTATGTGCATTAATGACAGGAAAATATTCAACAGGACTAAATAATACTAAGAATGTTGATTTCTATACAATAAAAGGTGTTGCAGAAGAAATTTTAGACTATCTTGGATATGCAGGTAGATATAGCTTTATGAAACAAGAAATGCCAAAAGAAATGCATCCAGGACAAAGTGCATATATCAATGTAAATGGCACAAATGTAGGAATTATAGGAAAAGTACATCCAAATGTAACAAGAGAAAATGTATTTGTTCTAGAAATTAATTTAGATGAATTATTCCAAAAGAAAGTTGGAAAAATGAAATATAAAGAAATTTCTAAATTCCCAAATGTAAAAAAAGATATTGCATTTGTAGTAGATAAATCATTAACTTCTAAAGAAGTTGAAAAGGCTATTAAAAATGGTGGTGGAAGCTTACTTACAGATATTGAAATCTTTGATGTTTATACAGGTGTTGGAATTGGTCTAGATAAAAAATCTATGGCATATTCATTGACTTTCTCTGATAATAAAAAGACTTTAACAGATGATGAAGTTAATGCTTTAATGAATAAAATTATTGATACTGTTTCTAAAAAATGTGGGGCAGAATTAAGAAAATAATAGCTTAAAAACTAATCAAAGAGTGGATCCTTAACCACTCTTTTTTTAATTCACATTTTACACATTAAAAGTAGGAATACCAGAAGAATATGGTGCAATATCATAATGCTGAAAATAAACTACTATACCTCTTGGAGTTAAATAGAAATTTTGTGGATTAAAAGTATTAAGCACTAAATTACAACTATCTGCAAAATAAATATCAGGATTTTTTAAAATTTGATTACTTATGTTTTTAAAAATACCAAGTAAAAAATATGGATTTCTAGGATAGAATTCATAAAGTTGCAACAGTGTATTATAATTAAAATCCCAAGTTTGTGAAGTCCTAATAGTATCTCCATGTGCACCGCCAGTAAATATGTATTCATCAGCATATAAACTAACTAAGTTTCTAGAATTGAATGTGATTTCATAATTTCTATAAATTTCATATATCATTATAGGATAATTGTTTTCTTTATTGTATTTATATTGCTCTATACTATCTTTATAAAGTTCTTCTTCGCTTCTTTTTTGTAATGCTAAAGCTAAATTTTTATTATATAAATTAAATCTTTCTTCTCCAATTCTATTATTATCAATTTTTATAGATGGATATTCTATGTGATATTTTAGTATAACGGTATTGTCATATTTTAATTCTTTTTCTAAAATATTTTTTCTGATTTCGAACATGTTAAAACCTCCTATAATAGTGTATGAGGAAGAGAAGAAATAGTGATAGAAATTACTGACAGATATATTGGAAAAGGCTATAAATTATAAAAAATAAAACAGTACATATTTAAATGTACTGCTTTACTATAGGTAGAATTAGCTAATGATCTCTTTGATTATATTTTTTGCCCTGCAATATCCCAAAAAATAACCTAAAGCAGATGGAAAAATCCAATTCAAAGTATTCATAAACCAACTTTCGATTCCCATGAAGTAATTAATCAGTGCCATAAGCACAAACACAATTGCTGCCCAAACCAGAGTGTTGATAAATGCTTTACCCATAATATACCTCCAAAATTTTTTAATATAGGTCTAACTGATACGACAAACACGAGGCTTACTATATAAGCATAAGCTTATAACAAAATTTATTATATCATATTATGTTAATTTAGTCAATGTTGTATTCAAATTTTAATTATTCAAAATACTTTACATAAACGTTGCAAAACATTCATATATATGTTATAATAGACCTTAATATTTTTAAAAGGAGAGAGTCATGATAAGCAAATTTTATTTAGACAAAGAAAAAGACATTATTGTAAGATTAAGCAAATCAAAAGAAGATGAAATTACATATACATTAGAAACTCCAAATCATAATACAGGAAATTTAATCACAAATCTAG
>CAKOTX010000008.1 GCA_934120315.1 uncultured Clostridia bacterium | reverse complement strand
TCCATTCCGCCTTATCTTCTGCACGTTTTCTCTCTAATTCTTCTTTATCTTTCTTTCGTATTTCCATCCATTCTGCTTTATCTTTTTCTCTTATTGCCATCCATTCCGCCTTATCTTCTGCACGTTTTCTCTCTAATTCTTCTTTATCTTTCTTTCGTATTTCCATCCATTCTGCTCTGTCTTTCTCTCGCACTGCCATCCACTCTGCTTTATCTTCGGCTCTCTGTTTTCTTGTTTCTTCTTCATGCCTATTCCATCTTTCTTCATTTTCTGTTCTAATGTTCTTAAGTTCAACTTTAATTTCTTTTATTTCTTGTCTATTTTCTCTTACTTCATCTCTTAAATCATTAATTGCCTTTAAAATAGGTACAATGATTTCGTTTTGCTCCATAAAATTCCTCCTTATATAATTTTTTATAATTTTAATAGATAAAAATATCTGATAAAAAATATTTGACTTCAAATTTAAACACTAAAAATCACATTGATTTAATTTTTTACAAACAGATTATACATTTTTCAAACCCTATTGTCAAGAAAAATCATTCGACATTTTTCGACTTTTCAAATGTAACCTTACTATTTACTAGAAAAATTTTTATTAATATTTTTTATCTTTAGGAATATATCTTATTTGAGGAGGTTTTCTTATGAAAACATATAAAATAGCCATAGTAGGTGCAACTGGATTAGTTGGAAGAACAGCTTTGAAAGTATTTGAAGAAAAAAATATTTCTAATTTAGAATTTTCTTTATTTTCTTCAAAAAAATCAGCTGGCACTAAATTAAAATTTCTAAATACTGACTTCATTGTTAGAGAACTTACCGATTCTTCATTTGACGAAAAATTTGACTTTGCACTTTTTTCTGCTGGAGCTAAAACCTCAAAACATTTTGCTCCTATTGCAGCTTCAAAAGGATGTATTGTAATTGATAATAGTAGTGCTTTTAGAATGGATGATAAAGTTCCATTAATTGTTCCAGAAGTAAATTTTGAAGATGTAAAAAATCATCACAATATAATTGCTAATCCTAATTGTTCTACAATTCAAGCAGTTGTCGCTTTAAAACCTCTTGATGATAAATTTAAAATTAAAAGAATTGTCTATTCTACATATCAAGCTGTTTCTGGCGCAGGAAAGCTAGGATTGCAAGACTTAGAACAACATACCACATTAAAATTTCAACATCCTATTTATGATAATTGCTTACCTCAAATTGACACATTTTTAGTTAATCATTATACAAAAGAAGAAATGAAAATGGTAAACGAAACACGTAAAATATTAAAACATCCGAATCTTTCTATTACAGCAACTGCAGTCCGTGTGCCAGTAACAAACTGTCATGGAGAAAGCATTAATGTAGTATTTGAAAAAAACTTTGAATTAGCAGATATTTTCAACACCCTAAAATCTGCACCAGGCATAATTGTTCAAGATGATATTGAAAATGATATTTATCCTATAGCTTCAAATGTAAATGGACATGATGAAGTATTTATTGGAAGAATTAGAAAAGATTTTAGTATAAAAAATGGACTTAATTTATGGGTAGTAGCAGATAATTTAAGAAAAGGTGCAGCTAGTAACGCTATCCAGATTATTGAGAAAATGATTAATGTTGACAAAGATATTTAAACACTATATAATATTTTTACACTTTGAAAATCAAATATGTATAAGAAGGGATTTTGTATGAAAAAATGTATTTTTAAAGGCGTAGCCACAGCTCTTGCAACTCCTTTCTCTGAAAATGGAGTTAATGTAATCGAATTTGAAAAATTTATTAATTTTCAGATTAATTCAGGCGTTAATGCACTTGTTGTCTGTGGTACCACAGGAGAATCAAGTACAATGACCAAAGAAGAAAAAATTACTGCAATCAAATGTGCAGTAAAAGCTTCCGCTGGAAGAGTTCCAGTAATTGTTGGAACAGGTTCGAATAATACAAATTCAGCTATCGAAATGTCTATGATCGCAGAAGAACTTGGTGCTGATGGTTTATTAATTGTCACACCATATTACAACAAAACTTCTCAAAAAGGATTAATTCAGCATTACTCTGCTATCGCCAATTACGTTTCTTTGCCCATCATTTTGTATAATGTTCCTAGCAGAACCGGTTTGAACATTCAACCTGAAACTTGTTTTGAACTTTCAAAAATTGATAATATTGTCGGAATTAAAGAAGCAAGTGGAAATATATCTCAGGTAGCTAAAATAGCAAAACTCTGTGGAAAAGATTTTTCTATTTACTCTGGAAATGATGATCAAATTGTACCTATTTTGTCTTTAGGTGGAAAAGGTGTAATTTCAGTTCTTTCTAATGTAAATCCTACTCTTGCTTGTAAAATTACAAACTCTTTTTTCGAGAAAGAAACAGAAAAAGCTTGTAATTATCAATTAGAAGCTTTTCCTCTTATCGAATCTCTGTTTGCAGACGTTAATCCTATTCCAGTTAAAGAAGCACTTAACATTATTGGATTTAACTTTGGAATTCCGCGTTTACCTCTTGTTAAATGTTCTGACGATTTGCAAAAGAAATTAAAGCAACAACTTAATACATAATCATCCCAAGAAAAGCCGTATCAAAAATTTGATACGGCTTCTTATTATTTATTTTTTCTTTTTTTGATTGTTCTTTTTACTTTTTTTATCATAATTCTATTTGATTTTTGTGCTCTTTTCAATGTTTTCTTAGAATTATCTATCATTTCACCTATTTCTACTTTTGAATTATCTATCTTTTCTTTTATTCCTCTTGTAGATTCCTCAATTTTCTTTTTGATGTCATCCCATTTTGAAAACTTAACATTTTCCTTTACTCTTGGAAATGCATTAACTAATCTCTTATATGGTCCTAATTTATTTAAAATAATCTTTTTTACTTTGTCTGATATTTCTGCAGTATTATCTTTTAACTCTTTTGTCATTTCTTTTAAATTTAAAATAATTTTAAACGAAACAATACAATCTATTAAAAATAAAACACATAATACTCCAGTTACAATATGTAAAGCTAAGCCAGGAATTAAATTGATTATCTTTTCTAAAAATGGATTAAATACAAATAATACTAAAACTCCACCTATTCCAAATGGTACTAAAGTTTCTAAACAGATTCTTCCATTAATATTGAATTTATTATTACTATAATCCCACCATCTTGCTTTAAATATTTTTTCCATAAGATAGCTTGTTAAATATTCCAAAGTACCACATATAATAACAGACAAAAAGAAAGTTACCACTATATCATCAGCATATTTTTGTAACAATAAAGTTATTAATATTACACCACAACCATATATTGGACAATATGGTCCAACTAAGAAACCTCTATCTACAAATTTCTTTTCTCTTATCGTTGCAGGTATCATTTCTACAAGCCATCCTGCCAATGAATAGATAAAAAATAGCATTATATATATTTCTATTTCTCGTATCATATAAAACTCCTCTTTTTAATTTCGAGTTTTATTGTAGCATAGTTTATTTAAAATATCAATTATATTTTATACTTTTACTTCTTTTTTAGTTTTGTTTTCTTTTTCTGCCACTTTCTTTTCTTTTTGCTTCATTTTCAAATTATCTTTTGCTACTGTCATAAGAAGTTTTATTCTATTTGTTTGGTTTGCCTCACTAGCTCCTGGATCATAATCAACTGGAACAATATTAGCATCTGGATACATATCTCTTATAGTTTTTATTACACCTTTACCAACAACATGATTTGGTAAACATGCAAATGGTTGAACACAAACTATATTTTGAATTCCATTTTCCATATATTCAAGCATTTCTGCTGTTAAGAACCAACCTTCTCCTGTTTGATTTCCTGTTGATAATACTGATTGTACATTATCTGCTAAATGCCAAATATCACAAGTTGGTAAATATCCTTTTTTAGATTTTGCTAGAGCTTTTCTTACATCTTTTTCTAATAAATCTATCAACTTTATTGCAATTCCATTTATTGCTGCTTTTTTATTATCATTTTTTAACATTCTATTAGAAATTACTTTGTTACTTGCCATAAATTTGCAGAATCCTAAGAAGTCTGGAAGAATTACTTCTGCACCTTCCTTTTCTAATAAATTTGCAACATAATTATTACCAAATGGATGATATTTTATTAATATTTCTCCAACAATTCCTACTTTTGGTTTTTCTACACTAGTATCCCATTCAATTTTTTCAAAATCTTCTACTATTTGTGAAATTCCTTTTGAAAATTCTTTTGCACTACTTTTTACAGCTAACTTTTTAGCTTTTTCCATCCATTCTGCAAACAACTTATCTGTCTCACCTTTATTTTTCTCATAAGCTCTATTTTTGTATAACATTTTTTGCAATAAATCTGCTAATACCATTGCTTTTAAAAGCTTTTCTGCTAATGATATTGTTAATTTAAATCCTGGATTTTTTTCCATTCCAACAACATTAAATGAAATTACTGGAACTTGTTCAAATCCTGCGTCTCTTAATGCTTTTCTTATAAATCCTATATAATTTGTAGCTCTACAGCCTCCACCTGTTTGTGACATTATTATCGCTGTTTTATTTACATCATATTTTCCGCTTTGTAATGCTTCTATAAATTGCCCTGTGGTTATTATTGATGGATAACATGCATCATTATTTACATATTTTAATCCTGTTTCTATTGTGTGTTGTGTACATTCTCTTAATAATACCGCATTATATCCTTCACTTTTTAATACTGGCTCTAAAAACTCAAAATGTATTGGTGCCATTTGTGGAAAGATTATTGTATAATCTTTTTTCATTTCTTCTGTGAATGCAATTCTGTTTAATTGATATTCTCCATTTGCTGTAGGATCTTTTTTCTCTTTTAAACGTTTATTTATACTTGCAAGTAATGAACGTAAACGAATTCTTACAGCTCCTAAGTTGTTTACTTCATCTATTTTAATTAATGTATACATTTTTCCAAAACTTGTTAATATTTCTTCTACTTGGTCTGTAGTTACTGCATCCACACCACATCCAAATGAATTTATTTGTACTAATTCTAGATTATCATGTCTACCAACAAAATCTGCTGCAGCATATAATCTTGAATGGAACATCCATTGGTCAACAACACGAAGTGGTCTTTCTGGTAAAGTTTTATCAGCAACACTATCTTCTGTTAAGACACACATGCCTAAACTTGTAATTAATGTATCAATTCCATGATTTATTTCAGGATCTATATGATATGGTCTACCTGCTAGAACAATTCCTCTTAAATTGTTTTTCTCTATATATTCAATCGTCTCTTTACCTTTATTATGAATATCTTGTCTACATTTCTGATACTCTGCTTCTGCTTTTGCTATTGCTTGCTTTAATTCTTTCTTTGTGAAATTATATTCTTTAAATTCAGGCAACTCCATCATTCTTTGCATCAATTGTTTTGGTTCAAATGGTAAGAATGGATTCATAAATTTTATATCATCAGATTTTAGTTCTTCTACATTATTTTTTAGAACTTCTGAATATGAAATTACAATTGGGCAATTATATCTATTGTTTGCATCTTGATATTCTTTTCTTGAATATGGCATACATGGATAAAATATAGTTTTTATTCCTTTTTGAATTAAACTAATAACATGTCCATGTGATAATTTAGCTGGATAACATACTGATTCTGATGGCATTGATTCAATACCTTTTTCATATATTTTTCTTGTACTTTTTTCAGAAATTATTACTCTAAATCCTAAATTAGTTAATAATGTGAACCAGAAAGGATAATCTTCATACATATTTAAAACTCTTGGAATTCCTATTGTTCCTCTTGGTGCATCTTTTTCTTCTAATGGTGTATAATCAAATATTCTTTCATATTTGTATTTTACAAGGTTTGGTAAATCTTTGTGTGAATTTACTATTCCTTCTCCTTTTTCACATCTATTTCCAGATATATGTCTCTTTCCATTGCTAAACATATTTATTGTTAATTGACAATGATTTTCACATCCATTACATCTTGTATGTGTTACTTTAATATTTAATTTGTTAATTTCTTCTGTTGTTGCAAGTGTTGAATGATATTCCATATCCATATTAGCTTCATATTGCTCACAAGCTAATAATGCCATTCCATAAGCTCCCATAAGTCCTGCAATATCTGGTCTAATAACATTTCTTCCAACTATTAATTCAAAAGCTCTTAAGACTGCTTCATTATAGAAAGTTCCACCTTGTACAACAATATGGCTTCCTAATTTTTTTACATCTCTTATTTTCATTACTTTTTGAATTGCATTTTTTATTACTGAATATGATAATCCTGCTGATATGTCTCCTACTGAATATCCTTCTTTTTGTGCTTGTTTTATTTTAGAATTCATAAATACTGTGCATCTTGAACCTAAGTCTACTGGATTTTGAGCTTCTAATGCTTCTTTTACAAATTCTTCTATACTTAAATTTAAGCTTTTAGCAAATGTTTCTATAAATGACCCACAACCTGATGAACAAGCTTCATTTAGCATGATATTATCAATTGTATTATTTTTTAATTTGATATATTTCATATCTTGTCCACCAATATCTACAATGCTTGTTACTTTTGGCTCAAATTTCTTTGCAGCTGTGTAATGTGCTATTGTTTCAATTTCATTTAAATCTACATTTAAAGCTGTTTGTATTAATTTTTCTCCATATCCTGTAACACCACTATAACGAATTACTGCATCTTTTGGCATAACAGAATATAGCTTTTTAAGCATCTCAATAATACTTTCAAGTGGTTTTCCACCATTGCCTTGATATGCTGAATATAACAATGCCCCATCTCTATCTGTTACAACTAATTTTGAAGTTGTTGAACCAGCATCAATTCCTATGAAACAATCTCCTTTATGCTCAGATAAAGGCTTTTTCTCTACTTTATCTTTATCATGTCTAGCTTTAAATTCTTCATACTCTGCATTTGTTGTAAATAGTGGTTTTAAAGGTTGTGAAGTTGTATCATGAGATTGTCTTAATACTTGTATTTTACTCTTCAATTTTTCCACACTAATTGGTGTCATGTCTTTAGCATCTAAACATGCACCTTTAGCAACTAATAAATGTGCTTCTTCTGGCACAATAGTTTGCTCAGGAGTTAAATGTAATGTTTCTACAAATCTCTTTCTTAATTCAGGTAAATATGTAAGTGGTCCACCTAAAAATGCTACATTTCCTCTAATTGGTCTTCCACAAGCTAACCCTGAAATTGTTTGATTTACAACTGCTTGTAAAATAGATACAGCAATATCTTCTTTTGCTGCACCTTCATTTAACAATGGTTGCACATCAGTTTTAGCAAAAACACCACATCTTGAAGCTATTGGATAAATTGTTTGATATCCTTTAGCTAATTCATTTAGTCCTGCTGTATCTGTATTTAATAATGATGCCATTTGGTCTAAAAATGCACCTGTTCCACCAGCACAAGTTCCATTCATACGTTGTTCTATTGACTTTCCAAAATAAATTATTTTAGCATCTTCTCCACCAAGTTCAATCACGACATCAGTTTGTGGTATGTATTTTTCTACTGCTCTTTTACAAGCAACTACTTCTTGGATAAAAGGTACATCCAAAAATCTAGCTGTACTCATTGCACCTGAACCTGTTAATGCTAT
This sequence comes from uncultured Clostridia bacterium, assembly GCA_934120315.1. GTDB lineage: Bacteria > Bacillota > Clostridia > TANB77 > CAG-508 > CAG-269. The sequence goes on along the minus strand of CAKOTX010000008.1, from coordinate 50,914 downwards.
TGTAAATTCTTTATCTTTATATCTTTCTACTAATTCTTCTAATACTTTGCAAACAGTATTTTTAGTGTCTGAATAATGTCTCTCATAAGAAGTATAAATCTCCTTCAAATTTTCATCCATTACTGCAATTTTTACTGTTGTTGAACCTACGTCCATTCCTATATGTACTACTTTATTACTCATATATATTGTCCCTCCTACGGGAATTTTTGCATGCTAATTTGGGGTCGGTCCTTTTTTTCGCATCGCGAATTTAGGGTCGGTCCTTTTTTTCGCAAAATTTTCCTTAAACATTTTCCAATTCTTCGTTAATATATCATAATTATATATTTTTTTCAAGCAATTATATTATATTAAATGATTGTGAACGAAATATGAATTTTTTCACATTCTTAGCTTGTTTTTATTTCCAATTTGTAATATAATATTTACGTTCGTAATTTTTATTCAACCTGAAACTTTAGGAGGAAGACATTATGATTACAGGATGCTTGGTCGCTATATTAATCTTTTTACTTATACTTGCAGTAATTGTTGTAGCTTTTGATTTTACAATTTGGTTATTGGGTGTATTACTAGTATCTAAAGTTTTATCAATAATCGTTAAAGCAATTATCTTAGCATTAATTATCGTAGCAATACCTACAATAATTATAAAATTTATTAAAAAGTAAGTTCAAGCCATAATCTTGTAAATAAAACACACAGTTTATTACTAAAAAGTAATTTCTGTGTGTTTTTTATCTATTAGTTTCTTATTATTCTGTTCTTAATGCTTCAACTGGATCTCTTTTTGCTGCAAATCTTGCTGGAATCAATCCTGCAATCATTGTTAATCCTACACTAATTGCCACTAATATAATTCCTCCAACCCATGGAAGTTTGGCAATTCCGGAAATTCCAACTAGATTTTTTATAACAATATTAATTGGTATATCTAATAATAATGTTACACCAATTCCTAGTAAGCCTGCAACTAAACCAACAAGCAATGTTTCGGCATTAAACACTCTTGAAACATCTTTTTTAGAAGCTCCTATACTACGTAAAATTCCAATTTCTTTTGTTCTTTCAAGTACTGAAATATATGTTATAATCCCTATCATTATTGATGAAACCACCAAAGAAATTCCAACAAATGCAATTAACACATAACTAATTACATTAATTATAGTTGAAACAGAACTCATCATAATTCCAACTAAATCTGTATAATTTATGACATTTTCTTCTTTTCCTTGTTCTGTTTGTTTATTATTATAATCTGTTATAATATCTGCAATTTTGTCTTTTGAAGCAAAATCTTTAGGATACAAATTTATTGATGCTGGATTATCTAAATCCACAACTCCTAATTTGCTCAAATTATTTTCATAAGTTGCTGATGAATTATTTGAATATGTTTGCATCAATTGTGCAAGTTCCGCTTCTGAAAGTGTAGCCATATAAGCTCTTTGCTCATCTGATAATTGTGTATAATCAAATGTTGCATTTGTATTTTCAGGAAATTTTATTCCTGTAAATACATTTATTTCAGGATTAGCCTTTTGTTCTTTAACAATTTCAGCATCATTTACTTTATTTATTACATATTCTTTTAATTCTTTGTTATATCCAATCAATCCTGCTGAAGATGATGCTACTGTATTCTCATTTGGCTTAATAACTCCGACTATTTTTATCTCTTCTGCATTATTTACTAATTCTTTCATATATTGTTCATCTTTTGACATATCTTGCCATACATTTCCCACTTTTTTATAATAATCTGTATTTAACAATACTTTAAATTTATAATTTAATATTTCATCATATGCATAACTATTTTTATCATCATTTGTTTCAATCTTTTCTCCATTTTTCAATTTATCCATTGCATTTCCAAGTACTGAAACATCTTTAATTCCTAAAGAATATAAAGTATAATCACTTACTTCGTTATTTTTATCTGCAATCAAAACAACTTCATTATAGTTTTGTGGCCAATTTCCTGTAACAACATCATATTGTGATTCTAATAATTCCTGATTATCAAGCATTTCTGACCACACATCAGTCTCACTCATCATTGCTCCTGTCGACATTATTGAACTAGATTGTTCTTGTGCTTTTACCATATCTCCAAATCCTATTTTTTCAAGTACTGAACTTGGATTTACTTGATAAACACTGCCATCATCCTTAGTTTTATAAATATTCAAATCTAAATTATATCCATATTGAATTGCATTTATATAGTCTTTTATGTCACTATCTCCACTTTCTAAAAAACTTTTGAATTCTTTCAAATTGTTAGTTTGAACTTTGCTTGATAGTGTTTCTAGCATATCTCCCATAATTGCTCGTGAATATATTTTATCATTTTCATGCTCTTCTCCATCATCTTTTCCCATCATAGATTCCATCATGCTTGACATATCTATTGATGATTCCTGAATAGTGATTGGGTATGATGATAATGTATCTTCTTCCACTTTATTTATATATGATTGCATTCCATTTGATAATGACAAAATCAATGCAATTCCTATTATTCCTATTGAACCAGCAAATGATGTTAAAAATGTTCTTCCTTTTTTAGTCATCAAATTATTTAAACTTAAATGAACTGCTGTTGTAAATTTCATTGATGCTTTTCCTGTTTTTTCTTTTTTAGTTCTTGCTCTGTCTAAGTCTTTTTTGCTTGCGGTATATGGATTAGAATCATCTGTTACTTTTCCATCTAATAGCTTAATTATTCTAGAAGAATATTTTTCTGCTAATTCTGGATTATGTGTTACCATTATTATCAATCTATCTTTTGAAATTTCTTTTAAAATTTCCATTACTTGTACAGATGTTGTAGAATCAAGTGCTCCTGTTGGTTCATCTGCTAATAATATATCTGGATCATTTACCAATGCTCTTGCTATTGCAACTCTTTGCATTTGTCCACCAGACATTTGATTTGGCTTTTTGTTAATCTGGTCACCTAACCCAACTTTTGTTAATGCATCAATTGCTCTTTTTCTTCTCTCTTCTTTTCCTACTCCTGATATTGTAAGAGCTAATTCAACATTAGCCAATACAGTTTGATGTGGAATTAAATTGTAACTTTGAAATACAAATCCTACTGAATGATTTCTATATGTATCCCAATCTTTGTCTTTAAATTCTTTTGTTGACTTTCCATTTATAACTAAGTCTCCAGAAGTATATCTGTCTAGCCCTCCAATAATATTTAATAGTGTTGTTTTCCCACATCCACTCTGACCTAATATTGAAACAAATTCACTTTCTCTAAATTCTAAATCTATTCCTTTTAATGCTTTTACTTCATTATCTCCTGATAAATAATTTTTGGTTATTCCTTTTAATTGTAGCATTATCAATCTCCTCTCTATTTAATATTTCCATTTTTAATTATATGTAATCATTAATATTATAATGACACAGTGTCACCTTGTCAATGCAATCATTGTGAAATTTGTGTAAATTTTAAATGCATTTAGTAAAAACAATCCTAGAACTTTATGGTAACACCTTTTTACAAAAATCATATTATGTATTATATAAATTTTGAAAAGGAGGAATAAAATGTTTACGCGTAGATATAAAAAATGTTTTTGTATGAACAATAATTCATCATGCAACACCGCTGCAAATATGATAGAAGACAAATGTAACGATGTTTGCCCTTGTAATTATGAAGATTGCAATAGTGATGAATGTGAATGTGGATTTGATGAAGAATACGAAATGAGTGTTTTTCCAGAAAATCCTATGCTTGCACAAAGCTATGTTCCTTGGCAATATATGGATAAAACTTTCAAACCATGTGTTGGATTAAAAATGGGAACAATATTTCCTGAATTAGTTAGCCCTTATATGCCATGTCAATCTATGAGAGTTAATGAATTTTTGGAAGCAACAAATACTATCAGAGAGGGGTGTAATAAATAATGAATAATAATAATTCTAATAACTGTGACAATACGAGAGAAGAAATGCTAGAAAGAATTAAATGTTTAAATTTTGCCATTATAGAACTAGGTCTTTATTTAGACACTCACCCAGATGATGAAAAAGCTCTTTGCTTACACAGAAAATATTGCAAAGAATATAGAGAATTAACAGATAATTATCAAAAAGTTTATGGTCCTTTAACAATCCAATTTCCATGCAATAAGTGGAGATGGCTTGAAGAACCATGGCCTTGGGAAGGAGGAAATATATAAATGTGGACATATAATAAAGTTTTAGAATATCCAATTAATATAAAATGCACAGACCCTCGTCTTGCTAAAGTTATTATTAGCCAATATGGTGGTCCTGATGGCGAACTTGCTGCTTCTCTTAGATATTTATCTCAAAGATTTGGTATGCCAGACCAAAAAGCAAAAGCTGTTTTAAATGATATTGGTACTGAGGAGTTAGCCCACTTAGAAATGGTTGGTACTATTGTTCATCAACTAACTAAAAATGCTTCTATCGAAGAAATTGAAGCTGCTGGCTTAGGAGCATATTACACAGATCATGGTGTAGATGTATATCCTCAATCTGCTGCTGGAATGCCATTTACTGCTGCATATATAGCATGTAAAGGAGATGCAATAGCAAACTTACAAGAAGATTTAGCTGCAGAACAAAAAGCACGTGCTACTTATGAAAAATTAATTGATTTATGTAGAGATAATTCAGATGTTGTAGACCCTCTTCGTTTCTTAAGAGAAAGAGAAGTTGTTCACTTCCAAAGATTTGGTGAAGCTTTGAGAGGAGTTCAAGATAAACTTGCTGAAAAGAAGTTTTATATGAATGATGGAAGTTGCTTAAATATGCAACAAAATGATGATTGCAACTGCGGAATGTAGTTCAAAAAATAACTCACTTTTTTGTGAGTTATTTTTGTATTCCATATCCATTTGATATAGGATCTTTAAACACTCCTATATGTGGTGGCAAATATGTAAATATAATAAAACCCAATAATATGCATGTCAATCCAATAATTGCAATCCTCTTATTACATTTTTGCTTATCTTCCTCGTTAATCATTATCTTATATGCAGCATATTCTCCTAATATTACCGCAACAAAAAAACTTCCTATATCTAAAATTGCAAAATTAGTTCCTATTATACCTGTATAAGTATAGAAAAATACTATTATAAATGACATTGCTAAAATTATTCCTATTGTTTTGGCACACCAAAATTTCTTATTATCTTTTCCTATTACTAAAAATCCAATTATTGTTGTTATTAACATTGGAAAAAAGACTAATTTTAAATGTTCCCAAGTACTTTCATTAACTGCTGAAAATGAAGCTATTATTTTATTATCTCCACTCCATTCATATAAAAAATGTAAAATTGTTCCCAAAATCCATGTAAAAATAACACTAAATATTTGAAATTTTAATATTTTTTTCTTTTCCATATGTCCTCCTTTTTTAATGTTTATGCTATAACTTCGTATATATTCTGAATATTTAGGGCTTATTTTTGGAAAAAGTTGTAATTTCTATTGCTTTTTCTGGAAATATATGCTATAATAAATTAGTTAACGTAAATAACGTTTGCATTATTCCATTAGTCAGGATGGATTTCGTAACAACATTAGTGTCTACTTTAGGAGGTAAAACACCATGATTATGGCGAAAAATGGAAAATTAGTCCGTCTGTGTAAAGACGATCAGGATTTCGTATGGGAATCCTACATTGAAGGCGGTGTAAACATTGTCTACCGCACTTCTTATGCAAAAATAAAAAAAGCTCATGCGTTACTGATCACCAATGAAAAAGGTGAAGAAGTTTACGCATTGATTTCCAAAAATGTGACTAGAATTGTTGCATTAACCGGTGATGAACTTATTATGGATGGAATGCCGCTTAGCGAATTCATCCGCAAGTATTGCCCCGATTACGTCGAAAAGCTCGACGACGTCGAAGCTCAACCGTAACATTATAAAAAAAAGGCTCGCGCCCTGACTCGCGAGTCTTTTTATTTTTATTTTATTTCTAAAATTCTCTTTAAAAAATTCCATGGACTTGTTTTATATTTTTCCATATCACTATTTTTTATCTTTCTTCTCAATCTCACTGCTATATTGCTTGGATTTCCGCAAAGTCAAAATATCCTGACACTAAATTACTTAAAACTTTTAGTTCTTCTTCATTTAAATAGTTTTTAGCAATGACCACATCACTCAATACTGGAATCTCTCCTTTGAATGTTGTTAATCCCATAAAAGGCTTTTCGGCATTAGCTCTTCCATATATTACTTCTGGAGCAGTATGTCCATGAGTAGCAAAGTGCAATTTGTTCTGGACAATTTTAAAGAATTCAATTGATTTTTCATCTTGTGGATTATAATCTACTGCTGTTGCATATAAGTCTAGAACTTGCCTATACATTACTTTTTCTGATGATCTAATATCCTTAATCCTTGCAAGTAACTCTTTCCAATAGTTACCTCCAACATTTCCCTTAAGCCTTTCATCATCCATAGTAAAACCTTTAATCATATACTCTTTTAATCTTTCTGTTGCCCATTTTCTAAAGTTAGTAGCAATTTTAGATTTTATTCTATATCCTAAGGAAATTATCATGTCTAAATTGTAAAAAGGAATTTCTCTCATAACATTTCTATTTCCTTCTTTTCGAACCTGTCGGAAATTCTGACAGGTTGATTCTTTATCTAATTCTTCTTCTGTATAAATATTATTTATATGTTCTATAACATTTGTTCTTGAAGTTCCAAATAATTCTTCCATTTGTTGTTGAGATAGCCATACTGTTTCATTTTCAACTCTAACATCTATTTTGGTCAATCCATTATCTGTTTGATATATTATAATATTTCCATTTATATTATCCATTATGAATACCTCCCTTTATATTTGCGAACATTTGTATTGTATCATATATATATTAAATATTCAATCTTTTTTCATGAATTTTCTATATTTATAACAATATTATTAAAAGAGTCAGCAACATTAAATTACTAACTCTTTTAGCTCTTTTATTTATTCTTTCCACAGCAATTCTTATACTTTTTGCCTGAACCACAAGGGCACAAATCATTTCTACCAACTTTAGGACCTTCATTAACAACAGTTCTGTTAACTTCAGACTTCATTTGTTCTCCATTGTCTAAGCTATTTAATGCTTGTAAAGCAGCCCCTGTTATTTTAGCAGCTTCTTCTCTTTTAACTTCTTCTTGTTTACGAAGATTCATAAGCATTTTTACTACATCATGTTTAATATCAAGAACCATTTCTTCAAACATGTCCATACCTTCAATTCTGTATTTTACAACAGGATCTTGTTGTCCATAAGCACGTAGACCAATACCATCTTTTAATTCATCCATTGCATCGATATGATCCATCCATTTTTGGTCAACAACTTTAAGCATTACAACTCTCTCAAGTTCTCTTAAATCTTCACTTCCGATGTCTTCTTCCTTTGCTGTATATTTGTCTAATGCAGCTTGTTGAAGTTTTTCTATTATTGCTTTAGAATCTTTAGCATGTTCCTTTATAAAATCTGCCATTTCAATTCCAAATGTATTTTGAATATCCATATCTAATGCTTCAACATTAGCTTCTCCTTCACCAGCAAAGTATGTTAAAACTACTTCTTCTGAAAGTGATTTTATCATATTTAAAATATTGTCTTTTAAGTTTTCACCATCAAGAACTTCTCTTCTTTGTTCGTATATAATTTCTCTTTGAGCATTCATAACATCATCATATTTTAATACATTCTTTCTGATGCTAAAGTTACGTCCTTCAACCTTCTTTTGAGCTGATTCTACAGCATTGCTGATTAATTTATTTTCAATTGGAACATTTTCATCCATTCCCATTGTATTATATACTTTTGTAATCATGTCTCCACCAAAGATTTTCATTAGGTCATCATCTAATCCTATATAGAATTTTGATTCTCCTGGGTCTCCTTGACGTCCACTACGTCCACGTAACTGGTTATCAATTCTTCTTGATTCATGTCTTTCTGTTCCTATTATTTTTAAACCACCAGCTGCAATTACTTTTTCTTTTTCTTCTTTGATTTCCTCATCATATTTTTTCTCTAACTTCTTGAATTCTTCTCTTGCTCTTAATATATCTTGGTCATCTGTTTCATAATATGTGTTTGATTCTTCTATTAAATTTTCAGGAACTTTATTTTTCTTCATTTCTTGTTTTGCAAGATATTCACTATTTCCCCCTAACATAATATCAGTACCACGTCCTGCCATGTTAGTTGCAATTGTTACAGCTCCAAATTTACCAGCTTGTGCTACAATTTCTGCTTCTTTTTCATGGAATTTAGCATTTAATACTTCGTGTTTAATTCCTTCTTTTTTAAGAATTCTACTCAATTTTTCAGATTTTTCAATTGATACTGTACCAACTAGTACTGGTTGTCCTTTTTCATGACTTGCTTTTATGCTTTCTACTATGGCATTAAATTTTGCATTTTCATTTTTATATATTACATCATTTTGGTCATCTCTTATCATTGGCTTGTTTGTTGGTATTTCTATAACATCCAAATTGTAGATTTCTTCAAATTCTGCTTCTTCTGTCATAGCTGTACCTGTCATACCTGATAATTTATCATACATTCTGAAGTAATTTTGGAATGTAATTGTTGCTAATGTTTTTGATTCATCTGCAATTTTTACTCCTTCTTTTGCTTCTATTGCTTGATGTAAACCATTGTTGTATCTTCTTCCATACATGATACGACCAGTAAATTCGTCTACTATTAATACTTCTCCATCTTTTACGATATAATCAATATCTCTTTTCATTACTCCATGAGCACGTAAAGCTTGATTTACATGATGTACTAATGTTGAATTTTCTATATCATTAAAGTTTTCCAAATGGAACTCTTCTTCTGCTTTTTTGATACCTTTTTGTGTTAATGATGCAGATTTGGCTTTTAAGTCAACAATATAATCATATTTTTCATTGTCTTCTGCTTGTGCCTCATCTTTAACATCTTCTTCTACAATTACTTTTGGTGTTAATCTTTTTACAAAGTCATTTGCTTTTTTATACAAATCTGATGATTGGTTTGCTCTACCAGATATAATAAGTGGTGTTCTAGCTTCATCAATTAAAATACTATCGATCTCGTCTACGATTGCATAGTTTAGACCTCTTTGTACTAATTGATTTTTGTAGATTACCATGTTATCTCTTAAGTAGTCAAATCCAAACTCATTATTTGTTCCATATGTGATATCACATACATATGCTTCTTGTTTTTCTTTTGGATTCATTCCTGCAATAACTAGTCCTACTGATAGTCCTAAGAATTTATATAATTTTCCCATCCATTCACTATCTCTTTTAGCAAGATAATCGTTTACAGTTACTACATGAACTCCTTTTCCTGTCAATGCATTTAAATATACTGGAAGTGTTGCTACAAGTGTTTTTCCTTCACCTGTTTTCATTTCTGCAATTCTTCCTTGGTGTAATATAATTCCACCTATTAATTGCACATCAAAATGTCTCATTCCTAATACTCTTTTTGATGCTTCTCTTACTACTGCAAATGCTTCTGGTAATAAGTCATCTAATGTTTTTCCTTCTTCTAATTGTTTTTTAAATATATTTGTTTTATTTTTTAATTCTTCATCTGTTAATTTTGAGATTTCTTCTTCTAAACCATTTATTTTCTCAACTATTGGCATTACTCTCTTTACTTCTTTTTCACTATAGCTTTTAAATATTTTGTTGAATATTCCCATTCTTATCTCTTCCTTTCATTAATACCATTATAATATAACACGAATATTCTCATATTTCAAGGTTTTTATAAAATTTTTCATTAATCACATACAAAAAGCGCCCTGAAAATTCAGGGCACTTTTTGGCTTTATAAATTTTAATTTTACAACAGAATAGATGCACGTTTGGCCAATTCACTACGAACCGATTCATCATCAGTCATAGTAAGCTGCCAGCAAGTAGGTTCGCCTTTCATACGTTCAGATGCATAGCTCAGACCATTGTTGCGTTCATCAAGCTCAGGTCTATCTATCTGAGCAGGATCACCAATAAGAATCAGCTTAGAACCTGTTCCTACACGAGTGATAATCGTTTTGATCTCAATAGGACTTAAGTTCTGTGCCTCATCGATGATGATATAGGTGTCACAAATAGATCTGCCACGGATATATCCCACTGCTTCTGCTTTTATATCATTTCTTTCAAAGAAAAACGTTCCATCTTCAACTTCAGGCTTTTCACCAGCACCAAATTTGTTCTTGGTCTTTCCTTGTGTAGATTCTTTCCCAGAATCTCCATGAAGTGCAGTAATATTATCCATAATACCACGCAAATACGGAGAAATCTTGTCAATTTCACTACCAGGCAAGAAACCAATCTTTTCACCAGTTTCAGTAGGACTACGAGAAATCAAAATCTTGTTAGGAAATTCGCCTCTTTCCTGCACATGTTCCAGACCCACAGCCAGAGACATAAACGTTTTTGCTGTACCAGCAGGACCCTTGAAGATTACCAATGGAGCTTCTTTGAAGTCTGTCATAAGTGCTTCAATCATGAACTTCTGACCAACATTTTTCGGAATTACGCCATAAGGATGATATTCTTCATACTGAAGTGATACAATATACTCCCCTTTGACTCTTCCGTTTGCCCAATCCCAATTTTCACCTTTGAATTCAATGAACATATTGGGATAAAATTCTTTGACTTCTTCTCCTTCTACTACTTCGTCGATTCGAATCTTCTTGTTTTCTCTGAATTCCTTAATCTTGTCATCACTGACCTTAAGGACTTTACGTCCAGAATACTGTTCAGAAATTTCAGGAAGAAGTTCATCTCTAAAAGTTTGCGCTTTAAGTCCAAGCATCTCAGCCTTTTTACGCAGAGAAGGTTTTTTACTTACCAAAACTACTGGCTCATCCTTAGGAACCATGTTCTTGATTCCACAACAAGTCTGCAAAATTCTCCTATCGAGCTTGCTCAACTCAGATCTCTCAACAGACTTATCAAGTTCTTCCTCATAAAAATTAGTAGGAACAACTAAGATACTGCCATTTTTCTGCACAACTCCTTTTTCCAAATCCTTGTAATGGAAAGATCCAAGATACTCAAGTGTTTCTCTTGCAATCTTCCCTCTTTCGCTAATTTGATCGCTATACTTGTGTTCAATCTCTTCCATAACAGCCAACGGAACATAAATAGTATTATCAGATCCAAAGCTCTGCGTTACATTCCGTTTTGATACCAATGTTCTCGTGCTCAAGACAAAGTGCTTTCTACTCATGAGTTTTGCAACTCCTTTATAAAATTTACAAAGCATGTTTCATTCCGTGTATACACAGAATTCTTATGTTTTGCATGTAACTATTATATTACATTTTTTTGCATTTTTCAATATATTTTACACATTTTGCATATATTTATGTTACTGTTCAGACCAAGAAACAGTAACAAGTCTTTTAATCTCCAAACAATTATGTATACTCGTCAAAAGACGACTCACATGTGTTGTCTTCACATCAGTGTGACCCGTCTTACTCTCGTTCTAATTTATATATTTAATTCTTATTTCGAACTCCTTTTAGTGCATCGCTGTTCAGGACTCAGGTCTACGATTAATAAAGTGCTACCCTAAAGCCAACATACTTGTATACAACGTCCGTAACGTTGTAGTCACGGTAGCTCGCTGGAAAATGACTGCCTGAAAGGTCGTAACCGCCTCCTCTATAGGCACGAGGATAGCCGGTGTTAGAGGTATATTCTAGCGTCAATTCCCATTCATTTCCTGCTAAATCATATATTCCCATTTTACTAAAACTTTCACTTGCTCCTGTTGATAATAATATTTTTTCATTAGATGTCTTTGATTTTTCAGTTGCTGTTGTCCAACTCTCACCATAGTTGCTTGAATATTTTAAATTTTCATTTGTTATATTCCATACACTATTACTGTAGTTGCCCCAGTTTGTACTATCTGTTTTTAAGTCTGCTTGGCTTGTTCCTTTTGTTTCTAAATATTTCATTACCAAATCCCATTGTACTCCAAACATTAAACTTGTTGTTCTATCTCCATGTTCCATATTACTTGCTAATGTTTGCGCTTTTCTACATGATACAAAATTGTATGGGTATGCATTTTGCTTTATTACTGGTGCTGTTGATGAAGAACCATAAGTTATTGCTGTTTCTGCTCCGGTTTCATATTTTCCAATATAAAATCCTCCATTTTGATATACACTTTTTAGCATTTTTTGCTTTAATTCTGTATATTGGGCACTTGTTAATCCTGTTGCTGCATCTGAAGAATATTCGTCTTTATAATCTGTTCCATCTCTATAATCATTTGTATATGTGTGTAAATCTGTCTCAATTGCTGTATATTCAGATTCTGTAAATTCTGTTATTTCTAATCCTGCTGTTGGATATACTTCTTTTGTTTTTGGTACTTCTACCCATACATATTGATTTCCTGTACTATCTTGAATTGTTAGTCCATTATCTAATGTTGTTCCAGATACTTGTCTAAATCCTTTTGGTAAATATGGATTTCTATTTGATACTGTCTCTGAACCACCGTTATTCTCTTCTCCAGGCTGTTTTGGTTCTGCTGTTATTTTTGCTGTTATATCTGCTTTTACATTCTCTTTAGTTTCATCTACTGGTGTTCTTAACATCTTTACTGATACTGTTAGTATTGTTTCTTCTTGGGCTTTTAATGTTGTTTTATCTAAACTACATATTACCTCAAAATAATCATCATTTGTACATGTTGCTTCTGCTTTTAAATCTGCTGATAATTCTGCACTTTTATTTTTTACTGTATATTTTGCTGTCGCTGTTTCTCCTCTAGTTGTTAATTTTGTTACAGTTATTGTTCCTTTTGTCTTTACTTTTTCATCTATTATGGCTACTGTTGTTCCATCTCCACTTGTTGTTGGTGTTCCTATAAATTCTACCACAAAATTACTTTGACTTCCTTCTGCTTTTCCTGTTCCACTAATATTTAATTCTGTATTAGTTATTGCTGCATATGCTATTCCCACCAATATTATGGCTAGCACTAACACTCCGCCAATTATTTTGGCATTTGTTCTTCTCATTTAATTTTTTCCTCCTCTATTTTTTTATTTTCTATCAAAAGGGATGCTTTCTGATAGATAACCTTTTAGGTACTCTTTTAATATAATATATTAATATATTTATTGTAAAGTACTTTTTTTAATTTTTTATAATTAAATTTATAATATAAAGTAAAAAACGGATTTATTCTGTCCAGAAAAAAGAGGCCCCATTAGGGACCTCCTCTGATTTTATGGTTATTCTAGCTTATATCTTGTATTTTCTTCTTCAATTCCTTTCAACAAAATGCACTTTTTATAAGTGTTTTTTGGTTTTGACATTACATCATACAGAATTTTATCAAACATATAATTAACTACATTTGAAAGCTCTCTAGCACCAGTGTTACCATTTTTTGCTTTTTGTGCAATGGCTCTAGGAAGATTTTCATCATATTCAACTAAAATTCCATACCTTTTAAGTTCTCTTGTGTACTGATTTAACTTTGACTTCTTGGAATTTCTAAGAATTTCTTCCAAAACATCAATAGAAAGTTCATTCATTTCAACAATTGTATCAATTCTTCCGACAAACTCTTCTGTAAGACCGTATGCAATAAGGTCTTCTTTAGTTGTTTTGTTTGAATCCTTATTATTCTTTTTAGGATCAGGAGCAGAAATAGAAAAACCTAAACTTTTTGTACCATTACGTTTTTCTTTAATTTTTTCAATACCAGAAAATGCACCAGCCAAAAAGAAAATCACATTTTCAGTATCAAATTCTATTCCATCTTCCATCAAGTCCTCAATCTCATCCGGGCTTAAGTCCATATCATCCATAATCTCATCAGGAGCAGGAATTCTTACTTTCTTTCCTTCAATAAGTTTAAGCATCGAATTCAATACGCCTTGACCACTTACATCACGTGTTTCAGTTGCACATCCAGCCTTTTTGTCAATTTCATCAATTATTACGATTCCTCTTTCTGCCTCTTTAATGTTTCCATTTGCAGCAGAAACCAAATCAGAAATAATTTCTGTAACATCTCTTCCATAATAGCCTTCTTGTGTAAACTCATTAGCATCTTCAACAACACAAACTCTACCAATTTTCTCAGACAGCTGTCTAAGAATTTCAGTTTTACCTGTACCACTTTTACCAATAATCAACACAATAGATTTCATATTCTGAAGTTTAATTGCTCGATATGCCGCTGTAACAACAGTTCTTACTTGTTCATTTTGCCCTTTTACTGTTTGAAGAATATACTGTTCAGTGTCAGTAATTCTAGGCAACTGCTTCTTAGTCTTGCCTTTTAACCGCTTCTTTTCTTTCTGCTTTCCGCCACCTACAATCTCATTTTCTTTAATTTCTTCTTTGTTGGTAGTTTCTTTTTCTTTGATGTCAGACATAGTTGCCTCCTTTACAAACATTAAAATCATAAAATCATACTTTCCCTTATATTTATTAGGGAGTTAATAAAGGTATTTGCTAGTTGCTATTATACTCCAATTTTTGCCATTTTTCAACATATTTATTACATAATTATTATAAAAGTCCACTTGTAGGTATATATGTATCACTTGGTGGCATAACATATGGCATATCTGGTTGCTCTACACCTTTAATTTCAGTAATTTTAATAACAGGAATTTCTGAATTATGATATTTTCCTTTCTCTATTGTTCCAATAATTTCTACCCACTCTCCATCTTTAAACTCTTTTACATCTTTAGACTCACATAAAAATCCAACTACAACAGATTGATTTTTATCTTCATTTATAAACATGTCTCTTGCAATAACAAATTGTTCATCTGAAAAATCGAAAACTCTATAAACATAACCTGTAAATTTTATTTTCATTCCTTCATAAGAATCAATATCATCATGTACAGCCTGTAAAATATTTGTATAATTTTTAGCATCTAATTCAGTTATATTTTTTGCTTTTAGCTTATCATTAACATTGAACTTGCCACTTGTAAAAAATATCTTATAAATGCTAATTCCAAACACAAATAGCATAAAAAGTGATAAAACTAAAATTATTATCTTTAGTGCTCTTCCTCCATTTATTTTAAAATTAAATATAAACATAAAAAGCCCTCCACTTACATCTTTTTATAAGTTTATGAGGCTTTTTTTAATTTATGCTAATTTGGGGTCGGTCCTTTTTTTCACACTTTATATTCAGCCAAAATGCTTTTAATTATTATAAGTGCAATTGGACCTACAATCATCCCCATTACACCTATTACTTTAAATCCTGTGTACATTGCAATTAAAGTAAAAATTGGATGAATTCCTATTCTTCCACTAACAATTTTAGGTTCTAATACCTGTCTAACTAATGACATTATAATCCATAAAACAATAATCGCTACCCCTAATTTTAAATCACCATTTAATGCTTCTATTACTGCCCATGGAACCATAACACTTCCTGAACCTAGTATTGGTAGTGCATCTACAAATCCTATTGCAAGTGCAATTAATAATGGATATTTTACATTCATTCCTACTAGTTTAAAAATATACAATCCTATAACAGATATTACAAAAGAAACTAAAATCAATATTGCTTGTGCTTTAAGATATCCACCTAAGTTTATTGTAATCTCTCTTATATGTTTTCCTAATTTTTGAAGCCATTTCGAAGGAACACGTTGCTCCATAAAATCTAACATATAAATCCTATCTGTACAAATAAAATATAAAGCTAATATTGTTATAACTATATAAATAGTAATTGTTGGTATTGATGTAACTATCTCTATTAATTTTGTCAAAAAACCTGTTAACCACTTAGACACTTTTAGCAACATTTCTTTTGATGCATCTTGAGTTAAGTTTAATACGTTTTTAGACACGCTTACTCTTGTAATATTCATTTTTCCAATTGCATCTTGTATTTGCGTATATGCCCTATCTATATATAAATTCAGCATCTGTAATAAATTGGTTGATTCTGAAACTAGAGAGATAATTCCCCATACTAAACATCCTATAATAATTGAAAACACAATAACAAATATTATAATTGAACATGTTTTTCTAGTCATTTTTGTTTTTTTCATTAAAGATTTTATTGCCGGTTCAATCATTAATGCAATTATAAATGCTACCAAAAAAGGCATATAAAAAACTGCTAATTTACACCCTAAATATACACCAATAATAATTAAAGAAATGTTTAATACTTTTCTTATAACCTTATATATATAATTTAAATCTTCTGACATTATTCCTCTTTTCTATTTTATGTATAGCAGCTTTTTCAGCTGCTTTTATAATATTATGATATTAATAATTGTTTTTGGCTTGTCCTCCACACTCACATATATTTTCTAAAGTATCACAAATTTGCTCTGAACCTATTTCTTCATTATAGTTTGCTAAATCACCTAATGTTAATATTCCTATTACCTTGTTATTATCTACAACAGGTATTCTTCTTACTTGATTTGTAGACATTTTCTTTTCGGCATCACATACTTCATCATTTTCATTACAACAACATACATTACAAGACATTATTTCACTTGCAGTTGTATTTTTTGCATCTTTTCCGCATGCAACAGTACGAAGAGCTATATCTCTATCAGTAATCATACCTACTAAACAGTTATTTTGGTCACAAATAGGAACACATCCAATATGATTTTTTTCCATCAATTTTGCAACTTCATTTATTTTTGTATCTGGTTTGGCACACCAAACTTCACCACACATACAATCTTTAACTTTCATAGTAAACTCCTTTCAGAAGAACGAATTTTATTAAAATTCATTCTATTTATATTTTAGTCAAAATAAAAAAGATTATTCTCATTTTGAATAATCTTTTTTTATTATTATCTTCCATCTCCAGATTGACTATCTAATCTCAAAACTTTTTGAGCTGATGGAATTTTTTCTATTCCTATTATATTTTCCACATTAAATTTTTCGAATAAACAATTTTTTCCAATTTTATATCCATAATATTTAATTCCATCAGCCCAATTATATAAATCACTTAAATATTTAGGTGCTTCCATGTTAATTGGCTCTATATCTACTTCCTGAGAATGATATGGCAATAATGTTAATCCAGCAGCTAAAGCTGCAAATACCCTATGATTTCCATCTCTCATAAAAAGTTGGCCATTATATTCATCTAAATTTATTTCACCTTCTATTGGATTGAATCCATTTTCTTTGATACTTTCACTAATTTCTTCTATTGTCCAATTATTTCCTGAGCTTCTCATATTTAATTGAACTGGATCTTGTACCGGTAAGAAATGTACTGGACTTGCCCAAAATTTAGGGTAATCTTTCTTTTCTCTATAACTCTTTTCTCCATTAATTATTATATCTGCTAATTCATCTGTATTTGAATATGCTGTATCTACTATTAAATCATAATTATCAGGATTAGCTAAATCTACGTTATATCTCTCTTTATACCTTGAAATTTCTCCTAATTTTCTTTCAATAGTTTTTTCTATTGCTTCTTGAAGTGTTGAATATTGATCCTCTTCACCTCTTGAACTATCATTAAACACTCTCATTCCAGCTATTGAATCATTTATTGTTAAACGAACTGCATATGAATCTGGTATATTATGCCAAGCAAGTCTTGAATCAATTAGCCATACATCATTTGGTCTTTCTTTTTGATTAATTTCTATTCCTTTTTCAGCCATTAAACTATCTATCATTTGATCTATTTGACCTCTAATAGTTGCAAATTTTTCATCATTTTGCACATCTGCCAAATTAGGATTTTCAATTTCTGGATGAATTTTTTTATATTCTCTTATAGAAACTTCTCGAAACATATCTCCTGTAGATACTTCATGGACATTATATCCTAATTCTTTATATTTCTTTACTAATGCTTTTTTTACTGTTGATTTTCCGCTTGCTGGTTCTCCTGATATAGTAATTATTTTATTTTTTATCTCATTCATTATATTTTCTCCTTTATTAGAAAATTCATACATTTTTATTTTACCATATTTTTCCGGATTTTGCAAGTTTTTGTATACTTTTTATGTTATCTTTGCTGGTGATTAAAAAAGATTATTCACTTTCAGAATAATTCTTTTTTGTTTTATGCAAAATAAAATTCATTATTTATTTTTTCTGCAATATATTTTCTATCATCTATATGCATTAAATATATCTTAATATTTTTCTTTTTAATCTCTCTTAATTTTTCCACCGCATCATCTATTTTTAAATGTGCTCCACCATATCTTGATACATCAACATAAACTTCATCAATATCATTTATGTATTTCATAAATGGTTCAAGTGTATTTGTATCTCCTGTATAAACAATCTTTTTGCCATTTACGCATAGTTTAAAACCATATGAATCAAGATATTCAGTATGTTCTGTCCTAATAAATTCTACATTTTCAAATTCATTATATAATGTATATGCATCTTCTGGAGTTCCTGTTATATCAAGATATTCTTTAATTTTAGAACACATGCTGATAACATTTACTCTTTTATTAAATACAAAATATGAATATAATATTAATTGACTTAGTGAACCAGCATGGTCATTATGCAAATGAGTTATTATTACATTTATCTCTTTATATTTATTTAAATCAAATTTTTTCTTTATTTGTGTAAATACTGTAAATCCACAATCAATTATTGTTAATTTCTCTTTTTCTTCTATATATGCAGAATTATTGTTGGCTCCAAAACCAGAGTCACTTCCTAAAAATTTCAAAATTGAACTTTCCATATTCTTCCTCCATTCACTGCTATTATAATATATTTTTCTTTACTTATCAACAAATAAGTGATATTATGTTGGCAAAGGAGATTTATTATGATTGATTTACATATGCATACAACTTATTCAGATGGCACTGAAAGTTGTAGTACAGTTTTAAAAAAATGCCAAGAAAAAAATTTAGATGTTATTTCAATTACAGATCACAACACTGCACTAGTTTATAAAGAGTTAGAAAAAACTGATATTCCATCACTTTTTAAAGGCCACATTATTCCAGGAATTGAGCTTAATACTAAAGCTTTAAATATTCCAATAGAAATATTAGGATATGGAATTGATTACAAGAAAATGAATGAACTTGTAAAAAATGTTTATATTCCTGCTACTGAAAGAAATAAAATTGAAATTAAAAGATTATACGACAAATGCTTAAAAGCTGGAATTTATCTTGATAAAAATTGCCTTGATAATTATAATCCTGAAATGTTTGCTTCTGTATTTTTCCATAATGAAATTACTAAACATGAAGAAAACAAAAAACTTTTATCAGAGGAAGCATGGAATTCTAGCAAAATTTTTTATAGACAATATATGTCTGACCCAAAAACTCCATTATATGTAGAAATGGATGATTTTGTACCAGATTTTAATACTGCTAGCAATTTAGTTCGTGAGGCAGGTGGATTAGTATTTATTCCTCATATTTTTGAATATAAGAAAAATGCCGAACCTATTTTAGATTATATATTGCAAAATTTCCAAATTGATGGAATTGAATGTTATTATACAACATTCACAGAAGAACAACACGAAAAATTATTAAAACTTTGTAACGAAAGAAATTTATTCATTTCTGGTGGAAGTGATTTCCATGGAAAAATCAAACCAGACGTTGATATTGGAACAGGATATGGAAATTTAAAAATTCCAAATGAAATTATTACACCTTGGAAAAATAAAGTGAAATTTTTTATATAATATTTGACATAATAGGAAATTTATTATATAATAAATATATTATTATATAAATTTGTTGCTCTAGCTATATAGGCAACGCAAAACATCGGAGGTAAGCATTATGAAAAAGAAGCCCATTTGGATTGTCGTAACTGGTCTTGATGGTTCGGGAAAAACTAGTCTTGTTGAAAACTTGACTAAGTGGCTTTCTGAAGAAAAAAACCTTAGCGTAAAACGGGACCGTTTCCCGCATGACCGCTATCTGGTAAAAGACTTGTTGAATAAATCCAAGGATAAGTACACCGATCGCCTGCTTTTTGCTCTTGATAACCGTCTTTTTGGCACTGAGCTGAAAGAAATGTTGGAATCTGGCGAATACGATGTAATTATCACCCAGCGCGGTTTCCTGGATAGCTTTGTCCACGGCGCAGTTCAAGGTTTTTCTTATTCTTGGATTGCTGAATTGAATCAGATTGATACACTTCCCAAGTGTGACATCATGATTCACATGGTATGTGAGCCCAGCGTGTCCTATGCACGCATCCGCAATGATCCTGACGCTGACAAGTTCGAATATCCCGCTTACATTGATAAGCAGGCGCGCGAGACCAGCAAGGCCTTTGCAGAGGTAAACTCCGGAAACAATCCGGACCTCGCTCACTTCAACAATTGTATCAACTATTATGTTGATACAACACAGATGTCCATTGAAGAAGTATATAAATGGGCACTTCAAAAGCTCGAAGGTTCGGGCCTCCTTAGCAATTAAATTAAGAAGAGAATGGCATTTTCGTATACGGAAATGCCATTCTCTTTTTCACCAAATATCATTATTCAAAATTCTTGTCAAAGCCATCATTGTTGCATTTTTCACTAAATCTACTTTTGTAACTTCATTTTTAGTAAGATACTTTATTCCTCCCTTATCTTCAACCAAATCGTCAACAACATCATCTACACTACTATTAACAATTTTTCGAACATATTCTTCTGGAATAGGATATCCCTGGCTTATTCCTGTACTCCTTTTGCCACTTTGTGTTTCAATAGTTATAACTTGAACTCCAAACCATTTTCCACACAAATTAATTAAGCCATCTTCACATCCAACAAGGTAATCATATTCTCCTTTTTTTACAATTTGTTTTAATTTTTCAATCCGGTTTTCTGCACCTTGAAATACTTCTTCATTTATCGGCTGCGCTGGAACTTCTGATTTTACGTCATATCCATCACACAAAACATTTCCAAAATATTTTTCAAACCCTTCATCAATCGGCTTTATTTTGATGATATTTTTCGTTGCAACCTTGACAATTGTCATATTGCTACTCCTTTCAATTATGCAAAAATATTTTACGTTTTCATTTATATCACATTTTGTCGAAATTTGCAACAATATTAATATTCAAATAATTCACAACTATCATCAAATCTATCAAAATATTGTCTATTATATTCACTTATATCTCCCCTTGGTCTTGGTGGTCTAGGACCAGGTCCCATTGGAGGTCTCATAGGTGGACGTGGTGGTCTTGGAGGAGGTGGTGGTGGAGGCCTTGGTGGTCTAAATCCAGGAAAGCCTGGTCTACCAATCAATTCTCTTAAAAGCAAAATTCTAATCAAATCATTTAATCCTGTATTTCTTTGTCTATTTTCACAAGTTCTATCATCTTTAATGTTTGATGTTCGTACTGTTTTATCATCTACTTTTTCTGAAGTTCTATTTTGTTCTAGCTCTCTGTCTTCAACCGCCAAATAAATTTCTTCAGTCATTTTATCTACTAATTCTCTTGTCACTTCTCCTCTATTTTCTGAGCAAGCTTTTTGTATCATAGGATATATAATGTTATAAATTTCTGGATAACATTTTTCTAATTCTCTAATTTGCATATTGCTCATTGCAGTCATAGGCATTGACATTGGTGTTTGAACTGGTTCGTAATTATCATAACTATTATAATATGTATTCTGATAATTATTCATAGGTTGATATCCTAATACACTTCTCATATATTCTTCATATAATGTATCATTCATTTAACATCTTCCTTTCTTGAAGTATTACTACTTCTAAAATCATAATACATTATATGAATTTTGTACTAAAAACGTGTTACTTTATCTCTAAATTGATCTCCTCTATCATACATATCTTTAAACATATCAAAACTTGTGCTTGCTGGTGAAAATAACACTACTTGACCTGGTTTAGCTATTCTTTTTGCAGTTTCCAAACTTTGGTCAAATGTATCACACCAATGAATGTCTAATTGCTTATTTTGAGCTTCTAACTCTTTTTTTACTGCATCATAAATTTTAGTAGCTGTTTGCCCAATTAATATTAGACTACTTACTCCATCTACAATAGGCTTTCCTATTGGTGTATAATCCAAATTTTTGTCTGCTCCTCCTGCTATTAAAACAATTTCTTTATCTTTAAATGCATTTAATGCAGATATTCCTCTTGTTGGACTAGTACTTGCTGAATCGTTATACCATTCTACTCCATTTAATACACGAACTAATTCTAGTCTATGATGTACTCCTGAAAATTCTTTTATTGTTTTTACTGCATCTTCTATATCAACTAATCCTTTAGTTAATGCTAATGCTGTGCACACATTTTGGAAATTATGCATTCCTTTTAATTTTAAATCTTTAGTATCTACAATATGTCTTCTTATGCCATCTTCACATTCTTTTATTATTCCATCTTCATCTACTATAAATCCATTTTCAAGTTTTTGCTTACTACTAAATAATATAACTTTTCCATTTGCCTCATCTTTGCATGCATTTGTAAGTTCATTATCTGCATTTAATACCAATATTCCATCAGCTTTTTGATTTCTAAATATATTTTTCTTTGCATCTATGTATTCTTGGTAATCTTTATGTACATTTAAATGATTTGGCGTTATATTTGTAATTGCTGCTATATCAGGACTTATTTTCATTTCCATCAATTGAAAACTGCTTAATTCCAAAACAATTATATCTTCTGGTTTCATTTCATTTAATTTTGTAAATAATGGTATTCCTATGTTTCCACCTAAATGTACTGTGTAACCTGAATCTTTTAAAATGTCATATGTTAATGTAGTTGTAGTAGTTTTTCCATCACTTCCTGTAATTCCTATTACTTTACATGGTGCCATTTTCATTAATTGTTCTATTTCTGTTGTAACTACTGCTCCTCTTTCTTTTTCAGCAGCTAATTCTGGTTTTGTAGGCATACAAATTGGTGATCTAAATATTAAATCAAATCCTTTTAAATTTTCTAAATTTCCTTTTCCTAAATAATATTTAAATCCATACTCTTTTACTTTTTTAAAGATATTTTCATCTAATTTTTCTGCTTCTCTGTCATCAAATACTGTTACATCAGCTTGTTTATCATGTAAGTAATCTATCAACGGACTATTACTTACTCCAAGTCCTATAATTGCTACTTTTTCTGTTTTTAACTTTCTTTCAAATTCTTCTAATTTTTTATTTTTATATTCCATTAACAACAGCCTCCTTCATCTTCTCCAATACCTTTTGAGCTGATTCTCTTGCACTTTTACATTCTGTTACATCTATTATTTGCGTTTGAGGATATATTTTATAATATCCTGATTTTTCTTGCAATTTATCTCTTGCTAAAATCATTTCTTTTATCTGCTCTTTTGGTATTTCTTTATTATATTGCATATATTTTCTATTTGTTCTTTCTTCTATTGATGCATCTATAAAAAAGTGTTTTGTAACACCTGGATACATTTTTATTATATCTCTTGAAGATAATATTATATTATAATTTTTTCTGTATTCATCTATTAAATTTTTTCCAAATTCATAAAGTTGTTCATTTTTAGCAACATTGCTAACTTTTGATACTGCCATTGATGCTTTTTTAGATTGTAAATCTTTTTCATCAAGCTTTTTTCCATTCATATAAATTACAGTTTCTCTATCTTCTAATCTTACTTCTATTCCTAATTTTTTCATTATTTCAAATGAATCAAGATTTTGCAAATTTTCCATATCTGGCTTTTCTTGCATCATTCCATATACAATTGCTCTATATATTTCTCCACCATGCAATATTATTGAATTATCAATTTCATTTAATAATTCTCTACATATTGATGTTTTCCCTGCTCCAACTGTTCCTTCTATTCCTATTACTATATTTTCCATTTATTTTTTCCTTTCAATAAACTTCATATATTATATAACTTTCAATGATATTTTACAATATTTTTGCATATTTCTTTACTCATTGGGTAAAATATTTTCGATAATTGAAATGGAGGTGTTCTTCTATGTCAGAAAAAAATAATAAACAAAACAAAAATAATAATAGAAATAACGAAAATAACAATAACAACAATCAAAAAAATAACAACAAATAGTTATTAAAAATATTAAAGCTCTATGTGAATAAACACATAGAGCTTATTTTATGCTGTTTCTTTTTGTTCAACAGCTATTCTTTCACTTCTTACTTTTTTTACTTTATTAGGATTTTCAATTATTCTTGGTCCTGCATTATTTAAAACAGTATCTTTAGTTATAATACATTTTTCTATTTTTTCATTTGATGGAATATCAAACATAATATCTCTCATAATTTCTTCTATAATAGAACGTAAACCTCTAGCTCCTGTTTTTCTTTCAATTGCTTTATCAACAATTGCTTCTAATGCTTCTTGTTCAAATTCTAATTCTACATCATCCATTTTTAATAGTTTTTTGTATTGTTTTACTAAAGCATTTTTAGGTTCTGTCGTTATTTTTATTAATGCTTCTCTATTTAATTCTTTTAATGTTGCTATAATTGGTAATCTTCCTATAAATTCTGGTATCATCCCAAATTTTAATAAATCTTGTGGTAAGATTTGTTCAAATACTTTATATCTGTCTATATCTTTTTTGCTTTGTATATCTGCTCCAAATCCCATTGATTTTTTACCAATTCTGTCTTTTATTATATTTTCTAGACCTTCAAATGCTCCACCACATATAAATAATATGTTTGATGTGTCTATTTGTAACATTTCTTGTTGTGGATGTTTTCTACCACCTTGTGGTGGTACTGATGCAATTGTTCCTTCAACAATTTTTAATAATGCTTGTTGTACACCTTCTCCACTTACATCTCTTGTTATTGATGGATTTTCAGATTTTCTTGTTATTTTGTCTATTTCATCTATATAGATTATTCCTTTTTCTGCTTTTGTTATATCTCCATCTGCTGCTTGAATTAGTTTTAAAAGAATATTTTCTACGTCTTCTCCAACATATCCGGCTTCTGTAAGTGTTGTAGCATCTGCTATTGCAAATGGTACATTTAAAATTTTGGCTAATGTACTTGCTAATAATGTTTTTCCACATCCTGTTGGTCCAAGTAATAATATGTTACTTTTTTGAATTTCTACATCATCATCACTTTGTTTTTCATGTTTAGATTCTAGCTCTTCTTCATTTGCTATTCTTTTATAATGATTATATACAGCTACTGATAATGTTTTCTTTGCTTCATCTTGACCTATAACATATTGGTCAAGAATATCTTTTATTTCTCTTGGACTTGGTATTTTATCTAATCCTGCTAAAGTATATGTGTCTTCATCTTCTTCACAATATTCGCTTTCGATTATTTCATTACATAATCCTATACATTCATTACAAATATATACACCAGGACCTGCAACTATTTTTCTTACGCTATCTTGTGTTTTACCACAAAATGAGCATTTTACACCTTTTGGTGTATCACTTTTTGCCATATATACTTTCTCCTTTACTTATTCTATATTCTTTTGTCCATTATTCCATCAATCAATCCATATTCAAGTGCTTCTTGTGCTGTCATGTAATGGTCTCTTTCTGTATCTCTTTCTATTGTTTCTATTGATTGACCTGTTTTTTCACTTAACAATTTGTTTAATTTTTCTCTTGTTCTTATCATATGATCTGCATGAATTTTTATTTCTGTAGCTTGACCAGAAATTCCTCCACCTTGACCACCGATTAATGGTTGATGTATTAAGATTTCTGAATTTGGTGTAGCAAATCTTTTTCCTTTTTCTCCATTTGCTAATAATACTGCTCCAAAACTTGCAGCTAATCCTACACATATTGTTGATACTGGACATTTTATATAATTCATTGTATCAACTATTCCCATTCCATCTGTGATAGAACCTCCTGGTGAGTTTATATATAAAAATATTTCTTTATCTGGATCTTCTGATTCTAAGAATAATAATTGTGCTATTATTAAACTTGCTGATGTTGGATTCACATCTTCTCCTAAAAATATTATTCTATCTTTTAGTAATCTTGAGAATATGTCATATGACCTTTCTCCCTTACTTGTTTGCTCAATTACATATGGTACTAAACTGTCTTTTTCTAACATACTTTTTCCTCCCTATTTTTTATTTATTCGCCTAATAACCTATTTTTCCCTTAATAACTTGGATTTTTATTATAAAAAGGCAAAAAAGTTAGGTAAATTTCTTTGACCAAAACTCCCCTAACTTTTCTTTCAACTATTTTTTGCTACTTTTTGTTGTACTTTTCTTTTCTGTTTTTTCAGCCTTTTCAGCTTTTTCTTCTTTACTTGTAGCTTTTGTTTCCTTTTTTTCAGCTTTCTTTTCTGCTTTTTTTGCTGTAAATTTTGCATTGCTTACTATGAATTCTAATGCTTTTTCTGATTCTATTCCTTCTTTTAAGTATCTTTTTAAGTTTTCATTCTCACTAATTTCTTCTACTTTTTTTCCATAGTTTTTAGCCATTTCTTCCATTTTTGCTTTTATTTCGTCTTCACTTGCTTCGATTTTTTCTGCTTTTATTATAGCTTCTAGTACAAGTCTTGATTTTATTGCTTCAATAGCCTGTGGTTCATATTCTTTTTTCATTTCTTCTTCTGTTTTACCTATCATTTTTAGGTATTGGTCTAGGTTTAATCCTTGATATGATAATCTTTGTTCAAAGTCTTTCATCATATTTTCAACTTCGAATTCTACCATTCCTGATGGAATATCTACTTTAACATCTCCGCATACTGCTTTGATTGCTAAGTCTTCTGTTTCATATTTTTGTCTTTGTTCATTATTTTTTTCGATTTTTTCTTTTATGCTAGCTTTTAATTCTGCTAATGTATCAAATTCACTTACATCTTTTGCGAATTCGTCATCTAATTTTGGTAATTCTTTTCTTTTTATTTCATGTAATTTTACTTTGAACATTGCTTCTTTTCCAGCTAAGTCTTTAGAGAAATATTCTTTTGGGAATGTTACTTTTATTTCTCTTTCTTCATCAATTTTCATTCCAACTAATTGGTCTTCAAATCCTGGAATAAAAGATCCACTTCCTATTTCTAATTCATGTCCTTCTGCTTTTCCACCATCAAATGCTACACCATCAACAAATCCTTCAAAATCTATTGTTGCGATATCACCATTTTCTAATGCTCTATCATCAACAGTTATTAATCTTGAATTGTGTTCTTGCATATGTCCTAATTCATGTTCGATGTCTTTTTCTTCTACTTTATATTCTACTTTTGGTATTTCTATTCCTTTATATTTTCCTAATTCAACTTCTGGTTTTGTTTGTACAACTGCTGTAAATATAACATCTTTTCCTTTTTCCATTTGTTTAATATCTACAACTGGTCTGCTTACAGCATCTATTTTATTTGCTTCTAATGCTTCATCATATGCTTCTGTTGCTACTTCGTTGAATGCATCTTCATAAAAGATTTGTGCTCCATAATATTTTTCTACTATATTCATTGGTGCTTTTCCTTTTCTGAAACCTGGTATGTTGAAGTATTTAGCATTTTGGAAATATACTTTTTTCATTGCATTATCAAATTTCTCTGCTTCTATTGTGATTTCTAATTTTACTTCATTTGCCTTTTCTGTTTTTTCTACTTTACAATTCATTATA
Organism: uncultured Clostridia bacterium; assembly: GCA_934120315.1. Lineage (GTDB taxonomy): Bacteria > Bacillota > Clostridia > TANB77 > CAG-508 > CAG-269. The sequence continues at coordinate 23,173 of CAKOTX010000008.1, read as the reverse complement.
ATCTTCCTTTCTTGTCTTGCTTTTAGCCTTTACATTATATCATATTTTTACCATTTTGCAATAGTTTTAATTTAATTTATTTTATAATACTATAAAAATTCTCAAATTCAAATCCTTGGTCTCTAAAATATTTGATTATTGTAGGTAAAGCATTGGCTGTTGCAGTTTTGTTTCCTGCATCATGCATCAATACTACTACACTGTTATGTTTTGGTACTGTTTTATCTAATTCTGAGATAAATTCTTCAGTTGTTTTGGCTCCTGCTGCATCAGATGTTAATGCATTCCAATCTATATGCAATATATCGTTTTGTTCTAATAATTGTAATGCCTCTTTTTTTACACTAGCATATTTTCCTCCCCAATATCCTCCTGGATATCTAAATAAATGTGGATTATATTCTGGTTGTCCAATTGCATTTCTGATTGCTGATATACATTTATTGTATTCATCTAATACACTTTGTGGAGAGGCGTATATTTGTGAATATACGTGAGAATATCCATGGCTTGCTAAATAATGCCCCTCTTCATATTCTCTTTTTACTATATCTGGCTCTAATTCTACTCTGCTTCCTAATAAAAAGAATGTGGCTTTAATTTTCTCACTTTTTAGCGTATCAAGAACTTGAGGCGTTACTGTTTTTGATGGTCCATCATCAAATGTTAAAAATACTCTTTTTGTTTCTGAATGATATATGTTAGCCAAATTAGCTCTTCCTTCATCTGTTAATTGTGGTAACATTTCTTTAATTTTTTCTTTCTCAAGTTCTTCCAACTCTGCTTGCTTTTTTTGTGCTTGCTCAGCTTGTTCTTTATATGCTAAATAGTGATTATTAAATTCTGATTTTCTATAATTTTCTTTTATTACTAATCCTACTATAATTATTACTACGATTAAAAATATAGCAATTATTATATTTCTTTTATTTTTATATTTTCTTTCTATAGATATCAAATCCATTTTTCCACCTTTTATCCGAAATTAAAAATTCATTATCTCTAATTTTTTAAATATTCCAACTCTTCTTCTAATTTTTTTCTCATGAATAATGGTTCACCTTTTTCTATTACTTTAGTGTCTTTTAATGAATCATACTTATATAAACTTTCCCAAGTTTGAAGTTCTTCTTTAACACCAATTTGATGTAATAGATTTTGTGCTGTTTCTTCCATAAATGGTAATAAAACAATTCCTATTTTTCTGATATTTTCTATTAAATGATACATACTTGATTTTAATTTTTCTGTTTCTCCATTTTTATCTAGTTCCCATGGACGAGTTTCATCTATATATTTATTTGTTCTTGAAATTACTGCCCATATTTCTTGTAATGCATTTAATAGTTGATAGTTTTCCATATAATCTTCAACCTTTTTTATTTGTTCTTCTGTAAATGCTTCAAATTCTTTATCTACCTCGTTTGGAGTTCCATTATATTCTGGCACAACACCTTCAAAATATTTGTTTACCATTGATACTGTTCTGTTTACTAAATTTCCTAAATCATTACATAAATCTGAGTTATATCTTTCAACAAAGTCTTCTGGAGTATATACACCGTCTTGTGAAGCTGGCATTACTCTTAACAAATAATATCTTGTTGCATCTAAACCATATCTATCTATTAATTTTTCTGGATATACTGTATTTCCTTTTGATTTTGACATTTTTCCATCTTTCATCATAATCCAGTTATGAACTATGAATTTCTTTGGAATTGGTAAATCTAATGCCATTAAGAATATTGGCCAATATATTAAGTGAAATCTTGCAATATCTTTTCCAACAACTTGTACATCTGCTGGCCAATATTTTTTAAATAATGTATCATCTTCTTGCATATAACCAAGTGCTGTTAAATAATTTGTTAATGCGTCTAACCACACATAAATTACATGTTTTGGATCATTTGGAACTTTTATTCCCCAGTCAAAAGATGTTCTTGTTACACATAAATCTTCTAATCCTGGTTTTATAAAATTATTTATCATTTCTGTTTTTCTATATGCTGGTTCAACAAAGTCTGGATTGTCTTCATAAAATTTTAAAAGTCTATCAGCATATTTTTTCATATTAAAGAAATATGCTTCTTCTTTTAATAATTTTACTTCTCTTCCACAATCAGGACATTTTCCATCTACTAATTGTGTTTTTGTAAAATATGTCTCACATGGCATACAATACCATCCTTCATATTCGCCTTTATAAATATCTCCTTTTTCAAGAAAATATTCAAATATTTTTTGTACAGCCTTTTCATGGTTTTCATCTGTTGTTCTTATAAAATAGTCATATTTTATATGCATTTTTGCCCACAAATCCTTAGCCATTTGTGCCATTTCATCTACATGCTCTTGTGGAGTTTTTCCTGCTTTTTCTGCAACAGTCTGAATCTTTTGACCATGTTCATCTGTACCTGTTAGCATGAAAACATCATACCCTCTTAGCTGTTTATATCTTTTTATTGTATCTGCTAATACTTCTGTATATGAAGTCCCAATATGAAATTTTCCACTTGGATAATATATTGGTGTTGTTATATAAAATTTTTCCATGTTTTCATCCTCCTTACTATAAAATTATATCTCTTTTTAATAATTTGTTTTTTACTGTTCCAATTCCTACAAATTCATTTTCTTTATATATCTTATAAATTCCATCTTTTAATTCATATGTTAATTGTACTCCATTCAAGAATAATTGTAACTTTCTTTCATTTAGCACAATCTTTTCATAATCATTAAAATATTTTTCTATTGTTATAAATTTATTTGATACTATTTCTTGATTTTCTAATTCTTCAATTGTTATTGAATCTTTTATATTAAACTCTCCAACTTGAATTCTTTTAAGGTCTTTCATGTATCCAATTGTTCCAAGTTCTTCTGCTATTTTTTCACAAAGAGTTCTTATATATGTACCTTTTGAACAACTTACCATAAATGTAATTTCCATATTTTCAATTTTTATTAATTCTAATTTATATATTTCAATAGTTCTAGGCTTAACTTCTACTTCTATGCCTTTTCTAGCATATTCATAAAGTTTTTTCCCATTAAGTTTTATTGCTGAGTACATAGGAGGAATTTGTTCTTGTTTTCCTTCTAAATTATTAAAAATTTTTTCTATATTTTCTTTTTTTAAAATTGATTGTTCAACATTTTGACTTTCTAATACTTTTCCTTCTCCATCTGCGGTATCTGTTTTTTCTCCTAATTTTAAAACAGCTTCATAGATTTTATCATGTTCTATTAAATATTTTGAAAGTAATGTTCCCTTTCCTATAAGTAATGGTAACACTCCTGTTGCATTAGGATCTAATGTTCCAGTATGTCCCACTTTTTCGTTTAAAAGCTTTTTAGCTTTTCTCACAATATCATGTGATGTATAATTTTTAGGTTTATTAATAATTATTATTCCATCCATATTTGTTTCCTTATTTTTTTAATCCATGTATTGTTACATCTAAAACTTTATTTTTAACTTGGTCTAATGTTCCACTAACAAAGCATCCTGCTGCTCCTGGATGGCCTCCGCCACCTAATAGCATACATATATCAGAAACATTAATAGTTTCATGAGAACGGAATGAGCCTTTAAATCCATTTGCACCTTCTTTTTCTTTTAAAAGAATGGCTACTTCAACTCCTTCTATATCTCTTAACATTTCTACTAATCCTTCATCATCACCAATTTCTGCATTTAAATTATTGTAATCTTCTAGTGTTAAATATGCCATTGCTATTTTGCCATCTTCGAAAAATTCCATTCTATCATAAATTAATTTTTCAAGTTCGCAATGTACCTTGCTTTTCTTTCTTAATGCAATTCTGCATATTTCTTTTAGTTTTGCACCATTTCTTACTAACTCTGCAGCAAATTCAAATGTTTCTGGTGTTACACCACCCCATTGGAATCCTCCTGTATCTGTTATTATTCCTGTTAATATACATGTTGCTAATTCCTTAGTTATTTTTACTCCATAATACTCAAACATTGCAAATAATACTTGACAACATGCTGGTGCTACTGGATCTACATAATTCAAATCCGCAAACATTGAATTTACTGAATGATGATCAATTTCAATTGTTCTTTTGGCTGTCGCAAAAAATTCTTTTCCAGCAGCCAATCTCTTTAAATCTGTACAATCTACAGATATTGCTAAATCATAATTATTTGTTTTTCCAATTTGTAATATTTTTTCAGAACCTGGTAAAAATTTAAAATCTTTTGAATATTCTGGAATAATTACATCTGCCTCTTTTCCAAGTTCTTTTATAGCATGCATCACTGAAAGAGAGCTAGCTACAGCATCTCCATCAGGTGACTCATGTGTTAAAATTACAATCGTTTGTGCTTTTTTTATTTCTTCTAATATATTATCTAATGTCATGTGTTTATTTATTCTCCTTATTCTTTATTTCATTTAATATACTATCTATTCTAGCTCCATATTCTAATGATTCATCTAATTCAAATACCAATTCTGGTGTATTTCTTAAATTTATTCTTTTAGCAAGTTCTGAACGTAAGTATCCAGAAGATTTTTTTAAACCTGCTAAAGTCTCTTGAACATTTTTAGAATTTAGAATACTAACAGAAACTTTTGCATATTTTAAATCTGGTGTTACTTTTACTCTAGTTACACTAACCATTCCAGTAACACTTGGTTCTTTAAGTTCAAAACTTATAATTTGACTTAATTCTTTTCTATATTCTTCATCAATTCTTCCTTGACGATTATTATTCTTTGGCATTTTTTCCTCCTTATCTTTTTATTTCTTCTAAGATATATGCTTCTAGGATATCTCCCTCTTTAATATCATTGAATTTTTCGATTTGGATACCACATTCAAATCCTTTTGAAACTTCTTTAGCATCATCTTTGAATCTCTTTAATGATGCAAGTTTACCATCATGTATAACTACATTGTCACGTAATACTCTTACTCCTGCATTTCTTTCAAGTTTACCATCAAGTACATATGCTCCACCAATCGTACCAACATTTGAAATCTTAAATGTTTGTCTAATTTCAGCATTTCCGATAACTTTTTCTTGATATTTTGGTGCTAACATTCCTTTCATTGCAGCTTGAACATCATCAATTGCTTGATATATTACTGAATATTGTTTAATTTCAACTTCTTCTTTTTCTGCCATATCTTTTGCTGTTGGCATTGGTCTAACATTAAATGCTATAATAATTGCATTTGAAACTTTTGCAAGTGTTACATCTGATTCTGTAACTGCTCCTGCTGCTGCATGTATTACTTTTACTTTTACTTCTTCATTTGACAATTTCTCCATTGATTGTTTAATTGCTTCAACAGAACCTTGAACATCTGCTTTTACAATTAAGTTTAGAACTTTTAAGTCTCCAGCTTCCATTTGACTGAATAAATTGTCTAATGTTACTTTGCCCATTGCATTTATTGTTTTTTCTCTTTCTTGACGTTTTCTCTTTTCTATTAGGTGTTTAGCTGTTTTTTCATCTTTTACTTCATAGAATGTATCCCCTGCTTGTGGTACTTCTGTTAATCCCATTATTTCAACTGGTGTAGATGGTCCGGCTTTTTTTACTTTTTTACCTTTTTCATCTGTCATACTTCTTATTCTACCGATTGATGAACCTACAACTATTGTATCTCCAACATCAAGTGTTCCTCTTTGTACAAGCATTGATGCTATTGCACCTTTATTTTTATCAAGTCTTGCTTCTATTACAACACCTTTAGCTTGTTTATTTGGATTTGCTTTTAATTCTAATACATCTGCTTCTAATAATACCATTTCTAGCAATTGGTCTATATTTAAATGTTTCTTTGCTGAAATTGGTACAAATATAGTATCTCCACCCCATTCTTCTGGAACTAATTCATATGCCATTAATTCTTGTTTTACTTTATCTATATTTGCATCTGGTAAATCAATTTTATTAATTGCAACTATAATTGGAATTCCAGCTGATTTTGCATGGTTGATAGCTTCTACAGTTTGAGGCATTACACCATCATTAGCAGCAACTACTAATATTGCAATATCAGTGATTTGAGCACCTCTGGCTCTCATTGCTGTAAATGCTTCGTGTCCTGGTGTGTCTAAGAATGTTATTTCTCTATCATTAATTTTTACTTTATAAGCACCTATATGTTGTGTAATTCCTCCAGCTTCACCTTCAATAACATTTGTTTTCTTTACAGCATCCAATAATGATGTTTTTCCATGGTCTACGTGTCCCATTACTACAACTACTGGTGGACGTGTTACTAAATCTTCTTCTTTATCTTCAGAATCATCAAATAAGATATCTTCCTCTGTTATTGTTTCCTTTTTGTTTACTTTTACTCCGAATTCATCTGCTATTAATGATGCTGTATCAAAGTCGATTTCATTATTAATTGTTGCCATTACTCCATATCCAAGTAATTTTTTGATAACCTCAGCTGTTGTTTTTTTCAATTCAGCAGCTAAGTCTTTTACAGTTATTGTTTCTGGAATTGTTATTTCTTCTAGTTTGAAGATTTTTTGTTTATTACGATTTTCATCATCTTTTGCTACTTTTTTCTTTCCTTTTTTGCCTCTTTGTGTTGTTAAATCATAATAATCTAACATTCCTCCATCTTGGTCTTCAAACATATTTGATAAACTATCTGTTCTTTTTAATCCTTTTAATTTATGTTCATTTATTTCGCCTGTTTGACTATTTCTTCTTGATTTATTTGATTTTTTAGATCTATTATCATCAAATTTATTATTTTGTTTTTGTTTATCTATTGCTTTGTTATATTCTCTTGCAGGTTCTTTTTCGATATTTTCAACAGCCATTATGTCTTTAATATTTTTCTCTATTCCTCTTTCATCTAATGGTCTGTTTCCACCAAATCTTTGATTTCCCCCTTGTCTATTACGATTATCAAATCTACCATTATTTCCACCTTGTTTATTTCTATCAAATCTTTGATTTCCTCTATTATCCCTGTTGTCTCTATTTTGAGAATTTTGATTATTTCTATCAAAGTTACGATTTCCATTGTTATTACGTTGGTTTCCATATTGATTTCTATCATTATTAAATTTATTTTTATTTTGGAAGTTATTATTTCTGTTGCCATTATTTTGCATATTGTTATTTCTATTTTGATTAAATCTATTTTCTGGTTTATATTCTGCTTTTACTTCTGGCTTGCTTACAGTTTTCACTTCAACTTTGTTTTCTGTTTTAGCTTCTTGCTTTATTTCTGGTTTTACTTCAACTTTATTTTGCACAACTTCCTCTTTCTTAATTTCAACATCCATTTTATTTTCTTTTATTTCTACCTTTTCTTCTTTTTTCTCTTCTTTTTTAGGCTCTTTTTTTATTCCAAATAATTCATCAACAGTCATTGGTTTTAATGGTTTATTTCTATAAACAATATTGTAATCTTTGTTTTGTTTTCTTTCTACAAATCCTACATGATTATTTTTCTTTTCTTCTTTTTTTACTTGTTCTTTTTGAACATTTGCTTCATCATTTATAATAACTTCTCTTCTTATAATAACTGGTGAATCATTTTTCTCTTCTTTTTTTGTTTTTTCTTGATTCATTTTCTTTTCTGGCTTTTTTGCAGTCAAATTTTTCACACTTTCTTTTATTTTATTGGCATCTGCCTCGTCTATTGAACTTAAATGACTTTTAGCATCTATATTCAATTTTTTTGCTATTTCTAACACTTCTTTACTGGTTAAGTTTAATTCTTTTGCTACATCATATAATTTTATCTTACCCAATAACATCACCCCCAACTTTATTTTCTATAGCTTCTTTAATCTGTTCATATATTTCTTCATTAATTTTAGCCCCTAATGCTTTTTCAATTTTTTTGCTCTTCTGAGCTTTTTTCAAACATTCCATATTATAACAAATATATGCTCCTCGTCCTGGTTCTTTACCAATCTCATCTACTTTTATGACATTTTCTTTATTTTTTACTATTCTTAACAATTCGTTTTTATTTTTTTGTGTTCTACATAATGCACATGTTCTTTGTGGTAAATTATTCACTATTTCCTCCTAGTTTTCTTCACTATTCTCATTCTCTGTTGCTTCTTCATTTTCCCCATTTTCAGCTTCTTCTGCTTTCTTTGCTAACATCTCTCTGAATTGTGATTCTGATTTTATATCTATCTTCCAATTTGTCAATTTTGCCGCTAATCTAGCATTTTGTCCAGCTTTTCCTATTGCTAATGATAATTGGTCATCTGGTACTATTACTTGTGCAAATCTTTCTTCCTCTTTAATATCTACTGCCATGATTTGTGCTGGTAATAATGCTGATGCTATAAATATACTTGGGTCTGCATTCCATTCTATTACATCTATTTTTTCTCCATGTAATTCGTTTATTACATTTTGGATACGTATTCCCTTTTGTCCTACACAAGAACCTACTGGATCTATATTTTCATTTGGAGAATATACAGCAACTTTGCTTCTTAATCCTGGGTCTCTTGATACACTCTTAATTTCTATTAATCCTTCATAAATTTCTGGAATTTCGAATTCTAATAGTTTTCTAACAAAGTCTGGATGTGTTCTTGATACAATTGCTTGTGGTGCTCCTTTTTCTCCTCTTTCTACATCTACTACATATCCTTTTATTTTGTCATTTACATGATAATGTTCTGTTGGTATTTGATCTTTTGGTAACATTATTCCTTCTAGTTTTCCTAAATCCATTACAACTATATGTTTATCAGCTTTTTGAACTAGACCAGATACAATTTCTCCTTTTCTTTCATTATATTCATTAAATATCATATTTCTTTCTGTTTCTCTTAATTTTTGAATAATTACTTGTTTTGCTGTTTGTGCTGCAATTCTTCCGAAATCTCTTGGAACTATTTCAACTTCTACATTGTCTCCTATGTTTAATTCTTTATTGATTTTTCTAGCTTCTTCTAAGCTTATTTCTAGTGCATCATCATTTGCTCTTTCCATTACTTCTTTTATTGCAAATACATGTGTTGCACCTGTTTGCTCATCCATTTTTACATCTACATTTTCTAATGCATCAAAATTTCTTTTATATGCTGTTATTAATGCTGTTCTTATTGATTCTAGTAATTCTTCTTTCTTTATTCCTTTTTCTTTTTCTAATTCTTCTAAAGCGATAATTAATTCTTTATTATCTATTGCTTTCATTTTTTATTCCCCCTACCATTCATACACAGTTTTTAACTGTGCTATATTTTTTCTTTCTATTTTTGTTTCATCTATTGTTACTGTTTCTGAATCAAATCCTTTTAGTTCTCCTATGTAGCTTTTATTATTGTTTTCATCTTTTCTAAATAATTTTGCTTCTACTTGCTTTCCTATATTTTGTTCTAGATGCTCATCTTTTCTCAATATTCTTTCTACTCCTGGTGATGAAACTTCTAAAAAATATTGCTCCTTTATATAATCTGCTTCATCTAAAATCTCATTTATTTCATTACTTACTTTTTCACAATCATCTAAATCGATTCCTTTTGGACTATCAATATAGATTCTTAGAAAATAGTTTGGTCCTTCTTTGGCATATTCTACATCATATAGGCTATATCCTATATTCTCTATTTTGTCTTTTACTAATTCTGCAACTCTGTCTTCTATTTTTGCCATAAGCCCCTCCTTATATTTTATGGTATATCACAATTGAAGAGTAGGATTTGTTCCTACTCTTCTGCGTTTTTTTATGTTCTTTTATATTATACCCAATTTTTGCCATAAAATCAAGGGTTTTGAAGAATTTTTTATTATTTTTTATATGTATCATTTTTTGTCGAATGATTTTTATTGATTTATGTTAATTTTTATTATATAATTGTTGCGCCTCGTTTAGAGAGTATTCTAAAAAAGGAGGTGAATTCTTTGTGATAAAAGAATTACTAAAGATAATACGCTTATACATAATTTTGCAAATTTTAAAAGAACTCAATAAGTTATAAGCAAAAAGCTATCACTCTGGACAGTGATAGCTTTTTTGAATTCTTTGATAAAAGATTTACTAAATTCTTCTATTTGAATATACTATATTTTTTTCCATTTGTCAATACTTTTTATTTCATTTTCTCTTTAATTTTAACCAAAGTATTAAGTGCATCAATAGGAGTAAGTTCATTCAAATCAATTTTATCAATTTCATGAGCAATCTCAGCTAATTTGAAATTAAACATATCAAATTGACCTTCAACAACCTTTTTACTTTCCTTTTCTTGTTTTTTACCAGAAAGCATGCTCTTTCTTTCCAAACTTGTTAAAATCTCATCCGCTCTTTTTGTAACAACTTTAGGTACTCCTGCTAAACGAGCTACATGGATACCATAACTTTCGTCTGTTCCACCCTCTACTATTTTTCTTAAAAAGATAATATCTTCGCCCTTTTCTTTTACTGCAATTGAATAATTTTTTATTCCTTCTTGCTTATCTGCAAGTTCTATTAATTCATGATAATGTGTTGCAAATAATGTTTTAGCACCACATTTTTCTTTATTTGCAATATATTCTGCAACAGCCCATGCAATAGAAAGTCCATCATATGTTGAAGTTCCTCTTCCTATTTCATCTAAAATTACTAAACTATTTTCTGTTGCTTCTTTTAAAATAGTTGCAACTTCCATCATCTCTACCATAAATGTACTTTGTCCCATGCTTAAGTCATCAGATGCACCAACTCTTGTAAAGATTTTATCTACTACCCCAATTTGTGCTTCTGTTGCTGGTACAAAGCTTCCAACTTGTGCCATTAAGGTAATTAATGCTACTTGCCTCATATATGTAGATTTACCTGCCATATTAGGCCCTGTAATTATTGCTAATCTATCTCCATTTTTATCAAGATATGTATCATTTGGTACAAAGTTTCCGCTTCCTATCATTTTTTCAATTACAGGATGTCTTCCTTCTTTGATGTTGATAACTCCATCATCTTTTACAACAGGCATGCAATAATTCATATCTTCTGCAACCTGTGCAAATGAAGATAAAACATCTAGTGTTGAAACTACATTTGCTGTTTTTTGCAATCTTTTAATATTTTTAGCAATCTCTGTTCTTATTTCTACAAATGCATTATATTCAAGGTTTACAACCTTTTCTTCAGCTCCTAAAATTTGATTTTCAATTGTTTTCAATTCTTCTGTTATATATCTTTCTCCTGTTGTTAGTGTTTGTTTTCTAATAAATCTTTCTGGAACTTGTGATACAAATGATTTTGAAACTTCTATATAATATCCAAATACTTTGTTATATCCAACTTTTAAAGTTTTAATTCCAGTCTTTTCTTTTTCATCTGCTTCTAGTTTTGCAAGCCAAGTCTTTCCTTCTGTTGAAGCTCTTTTTAATGTATCTATTTCAGAGTCATATCCTAGTTTGATTATTCCACCATCTTTTATTGTCATAGGTGGGTCTTCTACAATTGACTTTTCTATTAATGCAAATACATCTTTCAATTCGTCCAAGTTTTCATATAATTCTTTTAATTTATGTGATTGGCACATTGCCAAAACACTTTTTACTTCTGGCAATCTTTCTAGCGAATTTTTTAGTGTTATCATGTCTCTAGCATTTGCATTACCATATGTCATTTTTCCTGCAAGACGTTCTATATCATAGACCTTTTTTAGTGTATCTGTAATTTCTCCTCTAAGCATCATATTATCTTTTAGTTCTTTTACAGCATCTAGTCTTTCTTGAATGTCTTTTACTTCTAAAAGTGGATCATTTAGCCATCTTCTTAGCAAACGTCCTCCCATAGATGTTGAGGTTTTATCTAATACCCAAAGTAAAGTTCCTTTTTTACTTTTGTCTCTCATTTTTTCTGTTATTTCTAGATTTCTTCTCGCATTTATGTCTAATGCCATATATTTTGATAAATTATAAATTGTTATTGTATTTATGTGTTCTAGACTTGTCATCTGAGTTTCATTTAAATATTCTAACAATGCATTTATTGATTTTACTGCTAGTGGCTTTTCTTTTAGATTTGTTACTTCTCTTTTATTTTCTAATATATTATAATCTAATGCTAAATTTCCAACCTCATCTGTAAAGAATTTATCACTAAATCTGCTCATATATATTGAAAATCTCTCACGGATTTTATCCATTTCTTCTTGACATTCAAACATCATTGAATTTGCAATTATTTCTGATGGTGCAAATCTTGCTATTTCGTCTAATAATAATGCAAAATTATTTTCACCTTTGATTTCACTGCTATAAAATTCACCTGTTGAAATATCACATACACTTATTCCAAAATAGATTCCACTTTTGCAGATACTCATTATATAATTGTTTTTCTTTTCTTCTAGTAAATTACTTTCTACTATTGTTCCAGGTGTAAGTATTCTTATTACACCTCTTTTTACAATACCTTTTGCTTCTTTTGGGTCTTCTAATTGCTCACAAATTGCAACTTTATACCCTTTTTCTATTAATTTTTCTGCATATACTTCTGCTGCATGATGTGGAATTCCTGCCATTGGTGCTCTTTCTGGTAAACCACAATCCTTTCCTGTTAAAGTTATTTCTAGTTCTCTTGCAGCTATTAATGCATCTTCAAAAAACATTTCATAAAAATCGCCTAATCTATAAAATAATATGCAATCTTTATATTCTTCTTTTGTTTCCAAATATTTTTGCATCATTGGTGATATGACTGATCTATCTTCAATTTCTGCTATTGTTTGTGCCATTTTTATATTTCTCCTTTTAAATACCACATATGTTCTGAAATAATCTTTAAATCTATTATTGTATCTATTAGTTCTTTACTTCCTTCAAAAATTACTACTTTGTTACTATCTGTTCTTCCTGTCAATAAATCTGGATTGTTTTTGCTTGGTCCTTCTACTAATACTTTTTGAATTGTTCCTATGTATTTTTGATTGTTTTCTGCTATTTGACTTTCTACTAGTTCTTTTAGTCTATCAAATCTCTTATGTTTGATATCTTCTGGAACTTGGTTTGTCATTTTATCTCCTGGTGTTCCAACTCTTCTTGAATATATAAACATATAAACTTGTTCAAAACATACCTTTCTTACAACATCTAATGTGTCTTCAAAATCCTCATCTGTTTCTCCTGCAAATCCCACTATTATATCTGTTGAAAGTGTTAAATTTGGTATTCTTTTCTTCATTTTTTCTACTAATTCTAAATATTGTTCTTTTGTATATTTTCTGTTCATTAATTTTAATACATTTGTACTTCCAGATTGAAGTGGTAAATGTACTAATTTACAAACTTTCTCGCAATCTGCAATTGCATCTATTACATCATCTGTGAAGTCCTTTGGATGTGGTGATACAAATCTGATTCTTTCTATTCCGTCAATTTTGTTTATTGCTCTTAGTAATGTTGCAAATGAATTTATTCCTTCATATTCTTTGCCTTCTTCTTTCCATTTTTCCGCTCTTAAATATGAATTTACATTTTGTCCTAATAATGTAATTTCTTTGTATCCTTCTTTTGCAAGTCCTTCTACTTCTGCTAATATATCTTTTGGATGTCTACTTCTTTCTCTTCCACGCACATATGGAACTATACAATATGTACAAAAGTTGTTGCAACCATACATTATTGTTACAGATGCTTTGATATTGCTTGTTCTTTTTATTGGAAGGCTTTCATACACCTCTCCATCTATGTCTAATACATCTTGTTGTTTCTTATTAGTTTCTATAGTCTTATACAAATCTTCCGGAAAGTTTTGCAATGTATGTGTTCCAAATATGATATCTGTATATGAATAGCTTTCATGTATTTTGTCTGTTATATGCTTTTCTTGCATCATACATCCACCAATTGCTATTATTGTTCCTCTTGTTTCTTTTACTTTTTTTAATTCTCCTAATTTGCCAAATAATTTGTCTTCTGCATTTTCTCTTACACAACAAGTATTGAATATCACTAAATCAGCTTCTTTATAATCTTCTGTTGGTTGATATCCCATCTCTTCTACCATACCACATAATTTTTCAGAATCATTCTCATTTAGTTGACATCCCATTGTTAATATGTAATATTTTAAAATTTTTCCTTCATTTATTTTTGCGACTTTTTCTATGTAATTATTTTTCATCTCATTACCTTTCTAATATTTTTCTTTATTTCTTCGCCATTTTATCACAGTTTTCTAAAAAAATAAAGACATTTTCATAATAAAAAGCGACTAAAATATATTTAGTCGCCTTCTTGTTCTATTTACAATATAATATCCTTGTTTTCAGAAATACCTGCGCTCAATGGCACAAAAATTGCAATTCTAATCCCATAAGAACATGATGGAGCGCTTCCTGTAAATCTATTCTCTCCTTCATCAAAAAGTAGTTTTTCAGTAATGCTATATTCCTCACAATTTTCAGTAACCGCTGTTAAATAAACTGCTTTATATATTCCGCTAATTTTTCCTACATAATATTTATCAGAAGTCCAAAATTCACAATCCAATTTTAAATCATATTTTTCTATGAACTCCTCATCAATAGCAGTTGCTTTCACTTTGGGAAATTCTCCATAAATTTTTGCTATGTTTTTTATAATTTTAGGACCATTTTTTGCTCCAATCTTTCCTTTTAAAACTAATTTATTTTCTGTAGCTTTGTTACTAACTAAAATTGCATTTTTTCCGTCGATTCCAACAAAAATCCAGCTTTTAAACTTTTCAGTCTTAAATTTTTGGCAATCATTCACACCTGCTTTTCTAGCAGGAATAGTCTTTTCTTTTTCACCAGGATAATATTCAAATTTATCTCCTATTTTTACTATTCCTTCTCTAATTGCTTGCCGTAAAGTTTTTGCCATATTATTCACTCCCATTATATTAATAGAACTATGTCTTATATAAATATAAGACTCCTAAAAATTTATACTGCATAATTATACACTTTTTTATGTTAATTGTCAAGATTTTACAATTCTATTTCTTTTTCTAAATATGTTGAATATATATACATTCTACTAACTTTTCTTTTTGTTGCTTGCTCTAAAGCATTTTTGTATAATTCTAACTGTGTTCTATATTTATTTATTAAACTCTCCTCATCTCTATTTTCAACATAGTCTGTTTTAAAATCAACTAGCACTAATTCATCATCAGAATTAATATAATATAAATCTATAACACCTTGTACCAAAACAGATTCATCTAACTCTTTTTGATAAATTTCCTTTGCTGGCAATTTTATATAAAAACTTTTTTCTCTTTGTACTACATGGGCATGGATCATTTCTTCCCAAATCTTTGATTTTGTAAATTGATATACTTTATTTATATTTATTGCTTCCGCTTCTTTTTGTGTTATTATTTTTTTGTTTTCTAATTTTTCTACCAATTCCTTTATATCATCAAATGTATATTGGGCTTTCTTTAAATCTAATTTTTGCATACACAAATGTATTAATGTACCTTTTTGAGCATTTGTTACATTTATTTCAGTATCTTTTTGAAGGAATTTAGGTGTTGATAATTCTATGCTATATTCTTTACTTGCAACATCTTTTGTCATTTCTTTTATCTCTGTTACAGAAGTTTTTGTTGGTACAACAGTTGCATCATTGAATTTATAAGAATATTCTAACAAATCAGCTATATTTTTTTCTTCTTTCTCATCTATTTTTATTTCTGATATCTTATTTAAAATTTGCTCTGCTGTATTTACTTCTTTTTCTTTTTCAGCTACACAATTTTTTAAAACTTCTTTTTTACTATATACGTTTATTGTTGATAATTCTTGCATAATTTCTTTATTATAATTATATACAAGTTTTATCCAATCAAGATATGTCTTATATTTTTTTAATATAATGTGATTTAGCTTTTCATATTTGTATATAATTTCATCCAATTCTTTTTGCTTATCCTTCGTTGAATATCCTGTAACAATCAATTTTTCCTTTGCTCTTGTTAACGCAACATATAGTACTCTCATTTCTTCTGATAAAGTTTCTAGCATAATCTGATTTTTCATTGCCTGTTTTGATAATGTATCATATTCAATTTGTCTATCATAATCAATATATTTTACTCCTATTCCTATCTCTGGATGTAATAATATCTTATTATTTAAATCTTGCATATTAAATTGCTTTCCTGTTCCAGATAAAAACACTACCGGAAATTCAAGTCCTTTACTTTTGTGAATACTCATTATTCTAATTACATCATCATTCTCTCCAATTATTTTAGCTGAATCCATGTCTTTACTACTAGTCTTTACTTTTTCTATATAATTAATAAAATTAAACAATCCTTTAAAACTTATACTTTCACATTGTTTAGCTCTTACAAACAACATCTTTAAGTTTGCTTGTCTTAATTCTCCATTTGTCATTAATCCTACATAATTGTAATATCCTGTGTCATTATATATCTTCCAAATCAATTCATCTAAACTTAGATATTCTTGTTCTTTTCTCCACATTTCTAAATTATCTAAAAATTTATCTATTTTCTCTCTTAATGATTTTCCTACATTTTTCTTTGCTTTTAAAATAGTATTATAAAAATTATCATATTTATCACTTAATCTAATTTCTACTAATTCATTATCAGTAAAGCCACCTATTGCAGACCTCATAACAGTTACAAGTGGAATTTCTTGTAAAGGATTGTCTATAATTTTTAACAAACTCATTATTGTTTGAATTTCTATACTTTCTAAATATTCTGCTGATGAATCACTAAAAACAGGCATTCCTAAATTTAATATTTCCTTTTCAAATATAGGAGCAGGTTCTTTTGTTGATCTTAGCAATACTACAATATCCTTATATTTTATATCTCTTTTCTCTTGTTTTTTAGCATCATATATTTGAAATTTATTATCAATCAATTGCTTTATTCTATTTGCAACAAATTTAGCTTCTAGCTCTATGTTTTCTACTCTTTCTATTTCGTCGCCATCTTCTTCATTTTCTGTTTCATATGTATTAGGCACAGTTGCTTTTGCTTCCTGCTCTTGGGCTAAATCTTCTTCATCATCTATTGTTAAAATATCAATCTCTGCTCTTAAGTCTTGATTTGTATCTTCATAACTAGCACCTAAGTTTAAAAATTCTTCTTTAGTATAATTTAATTCTCCAAGTTCTTCACTCATTATATTTTCGAATATCTCATTTGAAAAATCAAGCACTTCTTTTCTGCTTCTAAAGTTCTTGAATAACTGTATTTTTAAATCTTCTGCATCTGTTTTTATATTTTTGGTTTTATAATTTTTATATTTTTCTAAGAATAATTCTGGCCTTGCTTGTCTAAATTTATAAATACTCTGCTTTACATCTCCTACCATAAATACATTATTTCCTCTTGATATTGATGTTAATATATATTCTTGTACCAGGTTACTATCTTGATATTCATCTATTGCTATTTCTTCAAACTTTTCTTGATATTTTTTTGCTATTTCTGATGGTGTTCCATCTTCTTTTAACAAAATTTTTAATGCATAATGTTCAACATCGCTAAAATCAACAATGTTTTTATCCTTTTTTCTTTTTTCAAATTTCTCTCCAAATTCTAAAATAATATTTTCTAATCTTTTTAGCACATCATACATTCCATTTATATCTTCATTTGCTTCTCTAGAATTAAATATCAATATTTTTTCTATTGCCTTCTTTAAATTTGTTTTAACCTCATCTCTTGTTGCTTTTGCGATATCTTTGGCTTCCAAAGTTATTTTTTTATCTGTTACCCATGTTTTAAATTTAATATTTGATGCTATTTCACATGCTTTATCCCAAGAGTCTAAATTTATTTTCAACATTTCTAATTGGTCAATATCATCACATATAATTTGAAAATATTTTACTAATTCTGGATATTGATTCAAATTGTCTTTTTCTGTTTCTAATTTCAATTGTGAATCTTCTACAATTTCTTTTACCTGTTTTAATAATAATTTTCCCCAGATTGTTTGTGCAAAATCATTATCCAATTTATCTGATAAATTAAACATTTCTACTTTTTCATCCAGCCATTTTTCTGGAAATGGATTACTTTGTATATAAGTATATATCTTTAAAATTAATTCTTTTAATGGAGTATCGTCTTTGTAACTTGTATATGTATTTATTAGCTTTATAAAATCTTTATCTTCTGCCTCATACTTTTCTTCAAATAAATCTTCTATTACATCTTGCTTTAAAATCTCTATTTCTGTTGTATCACCAATTCTAAAATTCTGAGCAATGTCTATTTCAAAAAAATTATTTCTTACTACATCTAAACAAAATGAATCTATTGTACATATGCTTGCCTTATTTAGCAAGGTTATCTGTCTTTGCAATTTTTCGTTTTCTGGCTCTTCATCTATCTTTTTATAGATCGCATTTAAAACTCTTTCTCTCATTTCTGATGCTGCTGCATTTGTAAATGTTACTACTAATAATTTATCTATATCTATATTTTCGTTTATTATTTTATTTATTATTCTTTCTACCAATACTGCAGTTTTTCCACTTCCTGCAGCTGCTGCAACTAATATATTATTTCCTGTTTCATATATTGCTTGTTTTTGTTCTTCAGTCCATTTTACTTCATTTGCCATATTTGTTTTCATTCCTTTCATATGTCATATATTTTTCTGCTCTAATATTATAATGCATTTTATCATATAGAATAAAAAAAGTACACACATTCAAATGAATATATGTACTTTCTATTTTAGTATGGTATTATTCTTAAATTTTTTGACATATTAGTTCGTCTCTTACTTTTTTTATTTCTTCTATACTAGCACCAGTTAATTGTTCTATTGTATCATATGTTAATTGTATTTTTAACATTCTTATAATTATATCTTTTAATGTCTCCTTTTTTCCTTCATTTTTTGCCTCTTCTTCTTTCTCTTTAAATTTAGCTTCTGCTTCATTTAGTTTAGCTTCCATCTCGTCTGCTCTCGCTATAGCCTTGTTTCTATTTGTTTCTGCCTCATTAAACCAATCTCTTACTCTTTCCTGAATTGTACTCATATCTTTTTCCTCCTTCTCTTCAATACTTCTCATTATTTTAATTAAATCTTTTACTTCAATTTTTTTATATAAATATTTTAATGTTTCTTTCATATCTTCTAGTTCATCCTTGGTAGTCACACATCTTATTATCTCATTGAAACATTCAAATAATTCTTTAGGATTTTTACATTTTTCTAACGCCATTGCTTTAGTAAGATTTGTATTAATTCTTACTAATTCATCTATTTCAAATTCATTTATATCAATAACTTTATATTCTATATCTATCCCTTTTATATGATTTTTCAATACTTTTACCACTTCATCTGAATATTTAGTTGATACTGACCATCTTCTATTCCCTGTATAAATTACTATTGGTACAATTAGTGGATATTTGTATTCTTCATGACATTTATTCATATTCTTCATAGCCCTCCTACTTATTTCTACACTATATTCTAGCATTCTAAATGGCATATTATAATCAATTTTAGTTTGATGTTCTATAAAAAAATAAATGTCTTGTCCTTTTACTCTATAAAGTATATCCACTAATTTTCCACTTCCGAATTTAGTAATATATTCTCCGTTTTGTAATTCCAATTCTCCATTGAAATCATGCCAAATGAATTCTTTTATAAAACTTTTCATTTCTTCCTCATTATGCAATATCTCTTTAAACATTTTATCATGCTTTTTATCCAATTTATATTCTGCTGATTCCTCATTTAACTGCATCTCATCTTTAAGACAATATTCTTCTAACTGTCTTTCAACTTCATCTTTTACTCTTTCATATTCTTCTATTTGGCCTGTTACTAGCAAATAATCTGAATATGTAAAAATATATTTTCGCTCTGGTAATATGATACTATCTACCTCCTTTGTATTTACTTTCCAATGTTCTTTTCTACGATTTTCATTAATTTGATATAAATAATTTGAATTTCTGAAATAAATTTCTTAACCATACTAAAATAGTATACATCTATTTTAGCATACTACTCTTATAAAATCAAGTATTAAAAATAAAAAATAAGGGCTTTTTTAAAGCCCCTATTTTATTCTTCTTTATTATCTTCTTTAATTTCTTCTTCTAAGATATTTTCCTTACTTAAGTCTACTAAATCTTTCATTGTAAGATTAATTCTTCCTTGATCATCAATTTCAATTACTTTAACAGGAACTTTATCTCCTGGTTTAACATAATCTTCAACATTGTTAACTCTTTCTTTTGCGATTTTAGAAATATGAACTAATCCTTCTTTTCCTCCACCAATATCAACAAAAGCTCCGAATGAAGTTGTTCTAGTAACTGTTCCATAGTAAATTTGTCCTACTTCGAATTCTCTAACAATATCTTCAATCATATCTAATGCTTGATATGCTTTATCTTGGTCTGGAGAATAAATCATAACTTGTCCATCATCTTCTATATCAATTTTAACACCTGTTGCGTCAATTATTTTATTAATTGTTTCTCCACCTTTTCCAATTACATCTTTAATTTTCTCAACTTTGATTTGTGTTGTAACTATTTGTGGTGCATATTTTGAAAGTTCTTCTCTTGGTGCTGAAATTACTGGTTTCATTATATCATCTAATATATGTTGTCTTGCTTTTCTTGTTCTAGCAAAAGCTTCTTCAATTATTTTATATGATAATCCATCTACTTTGATATCTACTTGAATAGCTGTAATACCTTTTTCTGTTCCACCAACTTTGAAGTCCATATCTCCAAAGAAATCTTCAAGTCCTTGAATATCTGTTAACATTACATAATCATCTGGATTTTCTGGATTTGTTACTAAACCTGTTGAAATACCAGCAACTGGTCTTTTAATTGGAACACCTGCATCCATTAATGATAATGTACTTCCACATATACTTGCTTGAGATGTTGAACCATTTGAAGATAATACTTCTGATACAACTCTTATTGCATATGGGAATTCTTCTTTTGAAGGAAGTACTGGAACTAATGCTTTTTCAGCTAAAGCACCATGTCCAATTTCTCTTCTTCCAGGTCCTCTTGAAGCTCTTGCTTCTCCAACACTGTATGCAGGGAAATTATATTGATGCATATATCTTTTTTCTGTTTCTGTATCTATTCCATCTAATTCTTGCTCTTCGCTTAACATTCCTAATGTTACTATTGACATTACTTGAGTTTGTCCTCTTGTAAATAATGCACTTCCATGTGTACGTGGTAATAATCCAACTTCACATGATAATGGTCTTATTTCATCAATTGCTCTTCCATCAACTCTTTTATGTTCATAGAATATCATATCTCTGACACATTTTTTTTCTAATTTATATATTGCTTCGCCAATTTCTTGTGCTCTTTCAGCAGCTACATCTTCTCCTAATTTTTCTGTTACTGCTGCTGTAATTTCGTCTGATAAAGCTGCAACATTATTATCTCTTGTATCTTTATCAATTTCTTGTACTGCTGTTTTCATTTTTTCTGTGAAGTTGTCTTCCATAAATTGATATAAATCATGATCAACTGCAAATGATTTATATGCAAATTTTGGTTTTCCAATTTCGTCTTTCATTTTTTGAATGAATTCACATATTTTCTTAATTTCTTCATGTCCTTTTTTGATTGCTTCTAACATTACATCATCTGGAACTTCATTTGCACCAGCTTCAATCATTGCTACTTTTTCAGCAGTTCCTGCTACTGTTAATGTTAAATCACTAACTTTTCTTTGTTCTTCTGTTGGGTTTATAACAATTTCTCCATTTACTAGTCCAACATTTACTGCTGCTGTTGGTCCACCAAAAGGAATATCTGAAATTGATAAAGCTGCAGAAGCACCTATCATAGCTGCAACTTCTGGTGAATTATCTTGTTCTACACATAAAACTGTTGCAACAACTACAACATCATTTCTAAAATCTTTTGGGAATAAAGGTCTTAAAGGTCTATCAATTGCTCTTGAAACCAATATTGCTTTATCACTTGGCTTTCCTTCTCTTTTAATATAAGAACCTGGAATTTTTCCTACTGAATACATTTTTTCTTCATAATCAACTGATAATGGAAAGAAATCAATTCCTTCTTTTGGTTCTTTAGAAGCTGTAACATTTACCATTACAACTGTATCTCCATATTTTACTACTACGCTTCCATTTGCTAATCCGCATAGTTTACCTGTTTCGATTACTAGCTTTCTACCAGCTAATTCTGTTTCATAACTTTTAAACATAAATTTTCCTCCTTGTTAATTTAGGGTCAGTCCCTTTTTTCACACCTATGCAAGTAAACTTATTTAGATTGTAACCTCTATAATATCTTACAAATTTGAATAAAACATTATACAAGCTACTTTTCTAATTCAGTTTACTTGCTTTTACTAACTACTTTATTAAAAAGAGACGCTAGCAATCTTGTTGCAAACGCCTCTTACAACTTATTAACTATTTTCTTAGTCCTAATTTTTCAACTAATTCTTTATATGCATTTTCATCTTTTTTAGCTAAGTAGTTTAATAAATTTCTTCTCTTTCCAACCATTTTTAGAAGTCCTCTTCTTGAGTGGTTGTCTTTTTTATGAACTTTTAAATGCTCTGTTAATTCATTAATTCTTTCTGTTAAAAGAGCGATTTGTACTTCTGATGATCCAGTATCTTTTTCATCTCTTCTATATTGATTAATGATTTCTTGTTTTCTTTCTGCTGTCATAATAACACCTCCTATTTCTTTTTCTCCTTATACCGAGCCTCAATAATAGGTGTCTTTTATTGTGCTAAGTTTAAGGAACATTTTTTACATAAACTATTGTACTATATTTTTCCAAAAAAATCAAGCTTTCTAGTCATTTTTCTTTTAAAATAAAATATTATGCTATAACTTAAATAATATCTCTCTTATTAAAACTATCATACATCGTTACAAGCATTAAAATTGCACATACTCCTAGTACTCCAAGAGAAAATATAAGTGATGTATTCTGTACAAAAGAATTTGGAGCAGAAATTGTCATTGGATTTGTAAAGTTGGTAAATATCTTACTAGCAATATCTAAATTATTAAATGGTATAAATTTTATCCAATCTTTCTTTATATAAGTATTTATAATCAACATCATTATTACATTTCCCATATATGTTGCTATACTTAAAGCTATTGCTACTGAAGTGTTTCTTGTAACAACTGAAAGCATTAATGCA
>CAKOTX010000007.1 GCA_934120315.1 uncultured Clostridia bacterium | reverse complement strand
TTGGAGCAGGTAGTGGGAATCGAACCCACGTCATCAGCTTGGAAGGCTGAGGTTCTACCATTGAACTACACCTGCATATAAACTGCAAGGGATTTTCCATTTTGCTTTTCAGCATTTTTCGTTTGTTTTGTTTGGAGCAGGTAGTGGGAATCGAACCCACGTCATCAGCTTGGAAGGCTGAGGTTCTACCATTGAACTACACCTGCATTTCCCTGACATTTATAAATTATAATGTATTATCATTATTTTGTCAAGCACTTTTTAAAAATTTTTCCAAAATATTTATAGAATATTTATAGAGAAAAAATAGTGCCAGATGTCATAATCCATCTGACACCATTTTTCTATTTAATTTTTAAATTAATTAAATACTATTCCTGTACTTACAACTTCTTTTCCCTTTGTTTCTGGTATTTCAATTCCTTCATAACCTGCAAATCTTGTAATGTTTTTTTGAGTAATCCCAGTTTGATTTGCAACATTATCAATTGATGAAAATCCATTTTCTTCTATGTATGAATTGAATTTAGAAAGTTCTAATGAATCTTTATTAGCACATTTTGGACAAACATCTCCTGCATTTGTATGAAAAGCCCCACAACGACTACATTTATTTAGTTCCATATAACTCACAATCCTTCCTTTATGTTTATAAGTGCATTCTATCATAAAAATTTAAAAATAGGAAGAGATTTTTGAAATATTTTTTGACAATTTGGTGTCGGTGTTTTTCTTGACAGCCTTGTCAAAAAAAACACCGACACCAAATTGTCACCAAGCCAACCCAAAATTGCCTTCAACCCCTTGCTAATTCCCAAGTTCGCTAATCATCCTATCTGCAAAAACTGCATACCCAATAGTCGGATTTTTGACTAAAACATGTGTAACTGCACCACAGAATTTTCCGTTTTGTATAATAGGTGATCCACTCATTCCTTGTATGATTCCACCTGTCTTGTTTAGCAAGTCTTCATCCGTTATTTTTATAAGCATACTTTTATTATCATAATTATTACTTAAATATGTTCTTTGGATTTCTATTCTATATTCCTTAACTTCTCCTTCTATATCAGACAATATTGTTGCCTCTCCCAAATTGATTTCTTGTCTCATTGCAACATTCATCTTTTTGCTATAGTCTATTTTTATATTATCTGAATTTTTTATTATTCCATATACTCCATATTCTGTATTTTTATAAATACTTCCTATAACACTGTTTTGCATTATTGCTCCTTGTATTTTTCCCGGCTGATCTTCTTGCCCTTTTGATATTGACATGATACTTACATTATCTATTTCTCCTGATGATGTTTGAATTATATCTCCTGTATCTATATCTGTTATTGGATGTCCTAATGCAGCAAATGCTTGCATTTCTTCATTATAAAATGTGATTGTTCCTACTCCTCCAGCACTGTCTCTAACCCATAATCCTATTTTATAGTTTCCTTGTCTATCTTTAATTGGCTTTATCGTCCCTTCTTTTTCCTGATTATTACTCATATATGTTATTTTTACTTCTTCACCATTTTTGGTATTTATAGCTTCTATCAATTCTTCTGTACTATTAATATAAACATCATCTATCTTAGTTATTGAATCTCCTTCTTTTATATCTATATTTTCATAAGGCTTATATATTCCACCATCAGCGCCTTCTATCTTTGATGTTCCTACTACTAATACCCCACTAGTATATAACTTTATTCCAATTATCTCACCCATTGGAATTACTTGTATATCTGAAATTTTTACATCTTCACCTTTTACCGCTATTGTAACTGGCAAATAACTTTTAGATAATATAAATGCATATAAAAAAAATAAAACAAATAGTAAACTTATTCTTTTGAGTGTTTTCATTTTTTTCACTCCTTTTGATTTATTATTTGTTTAATCTTTGCTTTTTATTCAATTTAATTTTGACAAAAAAATAAACTGATTCAAAATTTTCAGTTTATTTCTATGTTGAACCATTTATTGCTATAACTCCTGTTTCTGTTGCTACTATTATGTTTAAGTCACTTCCAGTTATTTTATAGTAAAATCCTTTTAATTCTTGAGATAATGTTGTACTACTGTTTTTTACTGTAACAGATATTATATCTCCTTGTTTTAATATTAATTTTCCATCTAAGTTATATGAACTATCATCTGATGTACTAATCATATCTTCTATTTGCGTTGTATATATAGAATAATATGTATTACTTCCTAATTGAGTAGGATTTCTATCTGTTACTACTTTTGCTGTATTTTCATCTAAAATTCTTACTTCCATATCAATATCATATATATTTCCTGATGATTGTAAATTAGAAACAAATTTCTGATACTCATTACTTGTAATTTTTCCTGTTTTTATAACATTATCAACAAATTCTGCAGTTGCTGTATTTACTATTAACTGTGATATATCGTCATTTCTATCGGCTAATAATACTAATGGAACTATAAACATTATAACTGCTGCTAATATAATTCCAATTATCGTAATTGGTGTATCGTCCATTTTTCCTCCTTAATTTGTTAATCTATATGTTATTATTCTTTTCTTTATCTTTGTAGAATCTGTTTCATTACCCTGATAATATTCACCTAAAGATTCTATAAATTTTTTATCTGCAAAATAACTATATAATCCTTCTGTGTATATTAATTGATTTCTGTATTTTTTAGTTGATTCAGTAATTTTTCCATTTAATAAAAAATCTAGATGAGCTGTTGCTACTTCTGCTGTCGCATAATTTTCATCTTTTAAATCTATATGTGTCATTTCTATTTTATTTCCACTTGCATCTTTTCTAACATTTCCATTGTTATCTGTTGCATAATATAGTGGAATTTCATTTCCATTTCTATCTAAAAATCTAATTTGAAAATTTTCTTGATATGCTTTATACATTGCTGGTACTATTGATTCTACTCCGACTGTTCTTGATAAATTTTGAGATGGCGTTATATATGTATAATTTGTTCTTGTATCTCTCATACTTACAATTGCTTGTACTGCACTGTTAGCACTAGTAAAAGAAGATATACTTAAAGATAACGCCATTATAAAAAATAATACTGAAAATCCAATTTTTAATGCATCTGCTGCGTTTTCCATAAATATATCTCCTTTCTTGTTTTACTATTTTACTTTAGTAATTGTTATTGTATGTACTAGTCCACCTTCTCCGTCTTGATTTACAACTACTTTATACATTTTTGAAGCATCTGCTCTAGCTGCTAAACTAGTTTCTGTTCCTGTTTCACCAGCTAAAACTGTAGTTGAATCTAATGTTACTGCAACTTTCATAGCTGTCTTTCCTTCTTGATTCTTAGCAATGTTATTGTTTAATGCTGTTTTTAATAAAGCATTAACATTACTTCCTCTAACATTATCACCTTGATATTGTGTAAATTGTTCATTAAATGTTTGCATTTCTTGTTGTGATAAGTTAGCTGAACCTTTAACTGTTTCAGCAGCCATGTTATATACAACTAATCCTAAAGATATTATTAAAATTGCTACTAATACTGCAGCAGCTATTAATAAGGCTTTTGTTGCATTCTCCATAGTACCTCCTCCTTTCATTTGCTTTTGTTTATTTAGATCTCGACATTTGTTTGATTGCCGAACTTTATTAACTTGATTGTTGTTGTTCAAATAGAATATATTTTATTCTTCCTGTTTTTTTATGGTATTCTATTTGTGAACATCTGAAATTTATATTACTATAATACTGTACAAATTGCTCTGTTCCTGCATTGAATATAGATTCCATTTTGTATGTTATGTCATTATCTGACATATGGATTTCAACCTCAATTGAATTCTCATCATTTTGAATGAAATATCCATTTTCATCTTTTGAAATATTATTTTTTGTATTTTTATCTGTAGCTTTATTTATTACTGTTGCAACGTCTAATCCATTAATTTCTTTATCTTGATATTGTTCAAATTCTTTGTTTTCCTGTCTAATTAAACTTTGATCATTTTCATATGATATATATTTAACTCCAACTATTGCAACAATGATAATTACTGCTATAATAGCTATTAATATTTTTTTCATATTACAACTCCATTATATCATTTTTCAACATTCTTTGCAAACATTTCATTAATTTTTTTCTCTAAATGTAACTCTACATACTCTGCCAGAATTCGTATTGTATACAACATCAGTACTTGTGCATACATATACTTTTTCTAAATTATTTTGCATGATATTATTTATATCTTTGTTTCCATCCATTCTTGTTGAACCTAAATATATTGCTACATATAGATTATTGTCATTTTGTTCTGGACTTCCATATTGATATGCATCATAATTTAATTTCAGATTATTTTCATATGCTAAGTTTGCAGCTGTTACAACATCCTGGATTTTTAATTCAAAATCTAGAGTTCTTCCTCCATCTATTGAGTTAATATAATTAGTATATTTGGTATTAAAACTATTTAAATCATTAAATTTTATTTGTTCTTGAGACTCATCAACATATACCTGTAAATTTGCAAATAAAGTAACACCTAATACTATTATCAATGCTCCAATCAGTACTCCTGAAGCTATATACAGAGCTTTTGCTGCATTCTCCATTTTCAATTTCCTTTCAATTAATTAAATATTATTTCACCTGTTGAATCTGTTTGAATTTTAAATTTCATACTATTTATTCTTCCATTAGTATCTGCATTATAACTTATTTCTGTACAAGTAAACATTATCCTCTTAAATTGTGTTAATTGATAATATTTACTTGTAGCATCTTTTACTTTTGCTAAAATATATGGACTTGCTCCATCAATTGATTGATATGAACCATTTTTATTTACAGTGTAACCATATTCATTTACTCTATACCCTAATATTGATGTTAATTTTTGTGCTCTAGTTACTCTATCAGATTCAGTATCTTCTTTAAATATAACTGCTATATTAGCTGATAATCTTTGCAATTTATTATCATCTATTCTTGGAATTCCACTGTTTGCAACTAATGATGATGACAAACTTGCAATTCCTTTTATATTTGTATCATCTGTTCCATTTGTTATAGATGTTCCTCTAACAGAAAATATAGACGAGTCTGTTGATCTATATTTTAGCGCTTGCCAAAGATTATCTCTATTTCCAATATCTACTGAAATTGATATTTTATCATATCCATATTCTTCTGCTTGTAAACTGTTATAATCTATTACTCTATTCATAATAGATATTAACTCATTTCCCCTAACTTCTTTTCCTTGATAGTCTGAAAATTTATTATTAAATTCTACTGCTTGTGCAATTAATTTTTCACTATGTTTTTCTTCCATGTATGATGCTAATTGTCCTCTAAATACTACTAAAAGTGATATTACTAATATTACAATTAACATTCCTGCAACAATTAATAATGCTTTTGCTGTATTTTCCATTTATCCCTCCAGTTCTATTTCATCATTTGAGAGAATGTGCTACTCATACTTGATATACCTATTACAACTAATGGGATAATCAAATATCCTACGAACAAACAAATCATTGGTGCAAATCCAACACCTTTTCCTATCAATCCTTTTTTTGATATTAACATTTCATTTGCTTGTTTTCTCTTTTCTTGATGATAATCTCTATCAGCATCTAATTCATCAAAAGCTTCTCTAATTGGTATTTTTTCTACTGCTGCTTGTAAGCTTTCTACTATTCTTATCATATCTTGATTTGTTATTGAATTTTTTAATTCTTCTAATGCTTCCCAAGCACCTGCTTCATAGTTATTTACACATCTTGCTATAGGTTCTTTGAATATATTCGAGTAACGCTCTAACCATTCTAGAATCATTTCTACATTGACTCTTTCGATTTTCATAAGCATTATTATAATTGTTTGGAATTGCATTACTTCGTTTTCCATTTCCATCTGTCTCATTTTCTTTTGGAATATCATCATCCAAACTGGAAACATATATGCAATCAACCCAAATCCCATAGACATTAGTATTTCAAACCATTGCATTGATTCTGAATTTAATACATTAAGTTTTGTTTTTAATCTTTTTGCATCATCTTCTAAGTATTCATCATCTTCTGTATAATATTTTGATTTTACCATTTCACGTTGTATTTGTTCTTCTGTTATATCTAATCTACCTTTTAACTTATTTAAGAAATAATTATCTTGTTCTGTTAATTGTTTTGCTTTCTTTTCATTTTGTTCTGATAAACTACCTATTACCTGCTGCCTTGTTGTAGGTTCTGTATATATGTAATTTACTGCTATTTTGTGCAAAAATATAAAGAATATAATAGATATTATAACTGTTAAAATTGCTAATGCCATCCTATTAATATACAGCCATTCCATTTTTGCTTTTGATGCTGAATCTTTCATCAGTTTTTGCATTTTTCTGTAATCTTTTGAACCTTTTTTGGGTATAAATGCATTAATTGCTTGTTTTATTACTGGTATTTTATATACTTTTTCTTGCCAAGGATGTTCATTTGTTGAAGAACCTACTTGTACTCCACCATTGTCTTTTAATTTTCTTGTCATTATGTAAGATACTACTGTTAATAGTACTACTAAAACTTGTGCTACCATTCCTATTTTTCCAAAATAAAATTCTCTTGTAAATGAAAAGTTATTTGTTGCCCAATTTTTTAATGGTTCCAATAATAGTACTGGTGCAATTGAAATGAATGCTAAGCTTTGAAATACATAATTCAATTTGTCTCTTTTTAATATTTCAATTTGCATTTCTTGTGTGATATTTGTTATGTTCTTTAGATATAGTGAAGCTCCATCTTCTTCTCTATCTCCAAATTCTTGTGTTAAATATGATATACCAGCAAACTCTTTTAAATAACTGTTTGGTGCTACATCATAATATTTTTCTAGTTCTGTTTCTGGATCATCTGAACTTAATATTTCATAAATTCTCTCACCTTGTTTTGAAACATTTTTTTCATCATCTAATGATACTTGATATATTGCTTCTTCTACCATGTTATATTCATGATATGCATGTCTAATTTCTGCAAAGAAATCAATTTGCTCTTTTAACAAATTATTATCAATCTTATCAACCATTCCTTCAACTATTGTATCTACAATAAATAATTCAAAGATTAATAATATTGACATTAACAACCAGTTTGCATGTGTTATTCCTATAGTTATTAATGCTATTGCTAAGAATATTAACAATGCATATGTTAATATTCTTGCAGAGTCTTTTCTTGTATTATATTCATCATCTATATTGATGATTTCAAGTCTTCTTCTAAGCTTAAATAAATATCTTTTGATTAAAGGTGTCTTTATATATATCATGTATAACTTTTGGAAAAATATATCCATTGAAAATGTTTCAGCCTTTGTACCTTCTTGTAACTTTTTCATTTGTCTATATTCAGACTTGCCCATTTTCTTCATTAATATGTAATATGCTAAACCTATTACTACTATTAAACCTACTATACCATAGATCATGTACTTTAGCATTTGTACATTCATGTTACAAAAACACCTCCTATTTTTTTGCTACTTTTGCTTTTTGTTCTTTTCTTATTTGATCTCCCCAATATTTTTCAACAAATGCATCAAAATATTCTAAGTCTGAGTCATCCATATTTGCTCTCATTTCTTGAAGATTTTTATCTGTAATTTTATTTGTTATTTGGTATTCACCATCAACATATTCTAGTACATTTTGATATCTGTATAAATTTTGTTCTGTTACTTTTGAAAAATATGTTGTAGCGTTTTCGAAGAATTTTTGAACTTTTCCATCCATTGTTTTTTCACTATTATAGTCTCTATCATATGTTTGTTGGTCAACAATAGGAATACATTCTGTTACTCTCTCTATGTATCTTCTTCCTCTAAAGTCTTTTTGTAAGTGTATATCAAAGTTTAATACTTGTACTACTTGCTCTTCTGCTGTTTTTTCGTTTTTGAATACTCCAGCTCTTAACATTGAGTTACGTAGAGCTGTTACTAAGTCTGGGAATGTTTTAGCGTGGTGAGTAAACAATGTAAATTTAGATGCAACCTGTGCAGATTGAATCATCCAAGATGCTACGGGGTCTGTTGCAACCTCACCTATGATGTTTACAGAACCATCAGTCTTTTTCTGTACATCCAAACACTCTTGACCAGCTATTGTATCTGTTTCACGCATTGATAAGATGTTTCTTGTTGGATAAACTTTTCTTAAATGCAACTCAAATGCAGTTTCTGTGATACGCAAGTTCATTGTTTCATATATATTTTCTATCATACCCATAAGCAATGTTGTTTTACCACAACCCTGCTCACCAGTGATTGATGTGATTCTGGCACCTTTTACTAAGAATTTTAATAAATCAATAACTTTTTCACTTCCTGGCATATTTCCTGTCCATTGTTCAACTGTTGCTCTTTTTACGTCAAACTTTCTTACGAAGAATGCCCATGTTTCTGACATTGATGGTCTTACTACAACGACACGAGAACCGTCTTTCATTTCATTGATTTTGTAACCATTTGTGTCTGATAACTGTCCTGGGTTATTATATTTGTAAATATTTTGACATACTCTTTTTAGTTCTGCCTCTGTTCCAAATGACAAGAATGCTAGACGTATTGATTTACCTTGGAAGAATATCCATATACTGTCACAAGCTCTTGGAACTTTATGTTCAGCAACTTGGTCTAAATAGTCTCCATCTGTTTGTGCTACTTGGCTTAAGAAACTTTCTGGTAAACCAGATACACCACCAGATACACCATCTATGTTCATATCTCTTATTTCATCTATTGAACTATATCCTTTATAATGTTGATATATTCTTTGTACTACAACTTGCAATTTATCTTGGAAAGATAAAACTATTTTTTCTTGTTCAAATATTGAATCTATTTCATCATCTGTTATTACATAACAAGGTTTTGTCTCACCTTCAATATATTTTAGTGTAGCTAAATTATATCTTTTTATTAATTGAGTTAATGCTTCATATCCAAATTCTTTTTTATATGCATATATTAAAATATCAAATTTGTCTTGTGATGTTAATAATGATGGAACATCAAATGGAATTGCACTTGATATATTTGTTTCATCAACTCCATATTCTTTTGATAATAAATCTGCAATAAGTTCTTTTACATATCTTTTATCATTAACATCTCCATATGTACAACCTTTTAAAGCTTTTTTTAATGCATATTTTTTATTTTTTCTACGTTTTAACTCTTCTTCTGATAAACCTATATCATATAAGTTTATTTTTGTTATTTCGTCTAATCTCTTTTTAATGTAATCTCTCATTTTTTCAAGAGTATATGTTTTGTCATCTTTTTCAATTTCATTTTCTACTTCGGCATTCTTATTTTTCTTTATGAAGTGTGCTATTGCAGCTCCTACACCAATAAAAACGACAATTGTTAATAAAATATTAGTTATTGACATTTTTTCACCTCAATCTCTTTTGCAATTCTTGCAATCTTTTGATTATTTTATCTACTAAATCTGTTACGGCTTGTCTAAAAATGTAATCATCATCTAATTTATCTTCTTTCATATTGTTTCTATCTAATTTCAAGAACAAATCAGCTACTCCAGCTTCTTCTGCTGCCTCATAATACAATAAATCAAATGGTACAAAATTCAAATCTTTTTTCTCATTTAAATATTTTGTTATATTTTTTATGTTATATTTTGACCTTCTATCATATCTTCCTATAACTGGAATTGTTTTGGGTCCTAAAATCTCACTATTGTTTTCTTTTAACTCGTTAAATTTGTTTAAACTTTCTAACCTTTGTGAAAAAACAAAAACATTTAAATTTGAAATTCTAAGTATTTCAGATTTTACATTAGAATCTAAATTTTTATCTAAATCTACTAATACCATGTCATAGTATAAATTAGCATTTCTTATAAGATCTATATAACATTCTTCTAACCTTTTATAATCTTGAAAGTTCTCTTCCAATGTTTTATCTTGTGTTCCTACATATCCACATAAAATTTCTAGTCTTCCTTTGAATACAACCTTTGTATAATCAGTAATAACTGTTGGGGTTATTTTCTTACTAGTAATTAATTTTGATAATCCCTCTATTCCATTTTCTACTGCAATGTTATTACTTTTTCCTCCGAATATTTTTAATGTTCTTTGCATTTCATTTCCAAAAAAGCAATTTCTTAATGTTGGGTCCTGAAAACTTGTAGATAAAAGTAGGATTTTATAATTACGTGCTATTGCCATTCTTGTTGCTACAGCAACTGAAGTTAAAGTTTTTCCAGTTTGTTCTCTATCATCATTCCAAAATGTTACAATTGACATATTCTAACTCCTTTTAAAGTTCTTTTATTATGCTTTTAATTTTTTTATCCCCTATATCTTTATCTATATCATTTACTAAAAAAGCAATGTTTTCTCTATATTCGTTACTCATATTTCTAAGTCTTATTTTTGATAATCTTTGATTTTCTATTATTGCAGGTAAATCACCATTTTCTAATAGAAAATATAATTTTTCTTCATTCCATATAGCTTTAATTCCTAATGCTAAATAATCAAAATAGTCTTCTTCTTCTTTTAGCATATCCTTAGAAAAGAATATTCTTGTAACATGTGTTGGTACTCCTAATTGACTTAGTATCTCTATTCCTTTTTTCAAAGAATATGCATCAAAACCTGTAACAAAGTAATCTTTTTCTGCTCCTTGTAAACCAAATTTTGCTACTCCTTCAAAACTATCTGTATCAACTAACATATAATCATATTCTAAATTTTCATTTTCTTCTAATCCTAAGTATTGTTTTAAATTATCTATGCTTGAAAATCCAACCGCAACATCTATTTCTTCATAACTCGTAACATAAGTCTTTGTTGGATTTATAACAGGTACTACATATTTACATTTTTGAGTTATTGTATTATCTACAACTAGAACATCTTTTCCAGCTAATGTAAGAACTTTTGCTATATTTAATATAATATCTGTTTTGTCATAAGCTCCAATAAAACCTATTTTTTTCATATGTTTTAGTCTTCCTTTCTTTTGATAATCTTACAGTAAGGGCATTATCTGCCCTTATCTGTATTTTTATTTTAATAATTTAATGATTCAAGATATTTTTGTCTTGCTGAATTTTGGCTTGTTATTTTTTCATCTTGTTTTGTTTGAATATTGTTTGAATAATTTTCTGTTTGATCTATTAATGATTGTAAATAATTATTTCTTGCTGCTTTAGCTGATTCTGAATATCTTGCTCTTAAAGCATTCATTGCTTTTTCAACAATATTTGGATCTGATGAAATTTGTGCTGTTACAGCTGCATTTGGAATATATGTTGGTGTTGATGCTTCTTGCATTCCTGCTTCAACATATCTATTAGCATAAAGTTTTGCTCCTTCTAATCCATAAGCTTCTACTATAGCACTTGACATTGATAAAATTTCATCTTCTGTCAAATTAACTCTTATTGTATCTGTAACATATGTATTATCTGAGTTCATTGGAACATCAACTTTTGCCTTTGATACTACTATGAAATCTTGTCCACCTGGTGTCATTAATCTTATATCTATATAATCATCTGTCATCAAATCAACTGGTAATGCTATCATATTATATTCTTGTTGTCTTAAATCATTTGTTATAACTTCATCTGATTGAACTACAAGGCTTGGTGTGATTACTGTATTTTTGTTCATATCAACTTTTGCAACAAGTGGCACATTATTCATCTCTAAATATGTTTTTACTCTTCTTGTTGATGTTGACATTGTTGATCTGTCTAATGTAAAAATATAATATTGTTCTGTTGAATCTTCTTTAAATACTCTTGTATTTTTATCACTTTCGTCTATATAATATGCTCCATAATCATCTTGGATTATTTTTGAATTTATGCTTGAAGAAACTTTGTTTACTGCTCCATTAAGCACTATGTACTTTTCACCTTTTTCTATTGTTTTTCCTTCTGAATCTTTTAATGTAGCGTCATAATCATTTCCATCATTTTGGAAAATTTCCACCATAGTGTCTGGTGTATCTAAATATAATCCACCTTTATCTGTATATATAGATTGTCCATCTTTAGTTTGTAAAAACCAAGATCCAATTACTACCTCAGATTTTGTTGCATCACTTGGTATAGCGTTTTGGTTAACCGCTTTTGTTACAAACATATCTTCTGTTAATGTTTGTCCTGATTTAACATCCTGTGTTAATACATAAATATTTTTTTTAGCTTGTATTTCTGAATTAAGTTCTTCTGTTTTTTGCTTTAATTGCATAAATAGAAAGCCTATTATTATGCTCGCTATTAATAAAGTTACTATAACTCCTAGTAAAAATGAATTTCTTGTTTTTCTTTGCATTGGATTTGATGCCATTTTTTATTCCTCCTTATTTCTTTGCATTTGTATGCTATCTTTATATATTTTACCTCTTTTTACGATTAAAATCAACAAACTTTTTGCTTTGTAATATAAAATTAATATTCTTGTAATATTCTTGTAACATTACATCAAAAGTAGCTTATCTAGTGCATTTGCGACTCCATCATCAATGTTAGAATCTGTTACATAATCTGCAATTTCTTTAATTTGCGGAGCACTTTGTCCCATTGCAATTCCATACCCAGATTTTTCAATCATTTTCTTATCATTTACATTGTCTCCTATTGCAACAATTTCATCTGACGAAATCTGCAATTTTTCTTTCAAAAATTCTAACGCTGTCCATTTATCAACATTTTTCGCAGAAATTTCAGTATAAAAATACTCTATAGGAATTTCTTCAGTTCCTTGTCTTATTATCTTTCTTGACATATGAGAAACCTCTAAGACTTCTATATCATCTACTTCTTTTAATTTTCTCATTATAGCATTAAAAATAGTCTGGTGTTTATCACAAATCATTACTTTAAGAACTTTAGAATCAGTTTTTTCAATGTAGTCATAAATATCTTCGACAATATTGACATGTGTTTTATCCTCTTCTGATTTAGTTAGATTCTCCTTATGGTAATAAAGGACATTGTACTGCAAATTTTTAGCAATAATTTCTTTCTCAGTATAAACATTATAAAAAATACTATTCTCTTCGCAAATCTTTATTATCTCTAGTGCCTTTTGTTTTTTCAATACATTCTCATATATAATTTCATCTTTTTTTATATCATAAATAATAGAACCATTACCTGAAATAAAATAATTCTCACTTCCAATCTCTTTAGAAATAGTTTTTACAGAGTCGATTGGTCTTCCTGAAGCAATCATAATTTCCATTCCATTTTCTTGCGCTTTTTTTATTGAATTTTTTGTTTTTTGAGTAACAATTCCATATTGGTTCAACATCGTCCCATCCAGGTCTATTGCAACTAATTTGAGCATTTTTTCCTCCTTTTTTTGTCAATTTTGTACCGGTGTTTTTCTTGACAACCTTGTCAATTTTGTACCGGTGTTTTTTTTGACAATTTTTTATCATTTTTTCAAAAAATTTCCTGTTTATTTTACTCAAAAATTGTACATCATAAGTGTAGAAAAAGCAATAGTTTTTTCTATAAAAATGTTATATATAGCAGGAGGTGAAAAACATGGCATACTCAAACAACAGTAACAAAAAATTAGTTCCAGAAGCTATGAGCGCTTTAGATAAATTCAAATACGAAGTTGCTTCAGAAGTTGGTGTAACTTTAAAAGATGGATATAATGGTGATATATCAGCTAAAGATGCTGGTAAAATCGGTGGAAATATGGTTAGAAAAATGATTCAACAAGTTGAAAACAATATGGCTAATAAGTAGTCTTGATTTGACCGAATTTTATTAATTATATTTATTTAATTAGTTATATTTATGCCCTTTTTAGCATATAATATACTATGGCAGAAGTATTTTTCTTGGTTTTATTTATGTTTTTTGTTTAAGCATACATAAAGGCAGGAGATGTGCTCCTGCCTTTTATATTATTTCATTTTTTAATACTTTTTCTGGATTTAATGTTGTTATTTCATACAATTTCTCTTCCGAAATCAGCTTTTTCATTTTCTTCAATATTTTAGGAATTAATGGATATACTTGTCCAACCCTATGAACATCTGACCCCATAAACTTAACCATATCTTTTTTTAGCATTTCTTTAAATGTTTTTTTAGCCTTATGTCCATACATTCCAATAATACTACCATAATTACATTGAAGTAATGCTCCCATTTGTACTAATTCTTCTATAAATTTCAAATTTTCTTGAACATAACTATATCTTTCTGGATGAGCTATTACTGGAATATAGTTTTCACTTAACAAATCGTAAATAAGCTTTTTAGCAAATAATGGTTCTGAATTTAATGGAAACTCAAACAATACATATCTCGAACCATTTATGGTTGAAGCCTTTCCTTCTTTTATATATTTTATCATTTCTAAGTCAGAATATATTTCGCTTCCTAAGTATAATTTCATTTTAGGACTTTTGCCTTGCAATTCATTTAAAATTTTCCTTCTCTGTTCTTCATCATCTTCATAATATCCTTGAATATAGTGTGAAGTAGAAATAATTCCTGTAAATCCAACTTTTTCAGCCTCATCAATTAACTCTATTGACTGTTCTAGACTTTTTACTCCATCATCTACATTTGGTAATATATGTGAATGAAAATCTATCATTTTTAACTCCTATTATCTCTATTTTCCTTTTCTTTTTGTAAATAATCATTCAATTGTTTCAACATATCTGCAGTTCTAACTTCTGGTGGTCTTTCATCTTGAATTGTTTCAAAATTATCTTCATGCTTTTTCTGCTCTTCTATTGCTTTTTTCTGCGTTTCTTCAGGATTTCTATCTCTTTGTAGCATATCTGTTGTTCTCGTTTTTTGTGCTTGCCTCTTTTGCTCATATTCCATTTCTTGTCTAACTCTTGCTGGAACTGATGCATAATAATAAGTTTCTGTACTTTTCTTATTTGCAACTGGCTTTTGATTATAAACAACTCCTGCAATGTTTCCTCCAACAGCTTTAATATCTCGAACAATTTTAGTTAAATCGTCTTTTTTAGCCATGTTATGTCCAGCTACTATTATTGTATAATCTACTATTCTAGACAAAATTACTGCATCTGTTACTAATTTTGATGGCGTACCATCAATTACAACTAAATCATATATTTCTTTTAAATTATTTAAAAGCTCTATCATTCTGTGACTTGTTAATAGTTCTGATGGATTTGGTGGTACATTTCCTGCAGGCAATAAGTCTAAATTAGGTATTTCAGTCCTTCTTAGATAATTTCCTAAATCTTCATTTTGAGAATTATTATCATTTACACCTGATAAATAATTTGAAAGACCTGGGCAATGTGTAACCTTAAATATATCATGTAATCCGCATTTTCTCATATCTGCATCAACCAAAACCACTCTTTTATTTGTTTGCGCAAATGCTATTGCTAAATTTGAAGCGACCCAAGTTTTTCCTTCTCCTGGCAATGTTGATGTTATTAACAATGATTTTAATTGTCTATTTGAACTCATAAATTGTATATTTGTTCTCAATGTTCTAAAAAGTTCTGAAACATGAGATTTTGGATCTTCATGTGCTATTAATTCTTTTTTCATTATCTTCTTCCTCCTCTTTGGCTTTTCTTTTTAGAACTTCTTCCTGTACTTTCATATAATGGTAATGTTGCTAAAACTCTAAGTCCTGTAGCTTTCTCTATATCCTCTTCTGTTTTTATAGTAGTATCTATCATATTCAAAATAAATACATATCCTATTGCAACAATTAGTCCAACAAAAGCAAAAATAATTATATCTTTTGTGTGATTTATATTACATGGTTCTTCTGGCACTTCTGCTGGATCAACAATATGAACATTTTCTGCTTTATAAAATTCTTGAACATTTTCAATAAGAACTTTTGAAATTTCATTAGCTATTTTAGTTGCTGTTTCTGGATCTTTATTTTTTACTGTAATTTCCATAAACTCAGTATCATCTGTAACTGTTACACTTACACTTTTTTTAAGCTCTTCGTCACTCATATTTAATGCTAAATTTGAAATTACATTTCTAACTACTCTATCGCTTTTTACAAGTCTAGTATATGTAGAAATTAATTTAGAATTTAATGTTACATCTGTAGTTGTGATAGATCCTGCATTTCCTGTTGATGAAGAATTGGTTGCTAATATCAAACTTGTCTTTGCTGCATATTCTGGAGTAATAAATCCTACACTATAAATAAGACCTACTACGGCAAATATCGCTGTTATTAATATTATCTGAACTTTCTTTTCCCAAAACATTTGAATTAATTCTTTTAAATCTATTTCTTCCATTTTATTTTCCTTTCATCTTTCGCCACATTAATTGAAACTAGCATTGCATTTATAACTATAAAAATTACTGCAAAAATCAATAGCATAATTCCCAAAAAGATTATTTTATTTATTATTTCTTGAATTATTGTTACAAGAATATTTGAAAATGCGTCATTAAGCAATTTGATTCCTTTAATATCTATTCTTGATGTTACTATTTGGCATATTATTAAATTGAATGTTGCAGAAGAAAATAATGCTATTCCAATTTCATGTAAATTTTTAAATATTTTTTTGTTATTAATAAATATTATTAATACAATATCAATTATTAATACTATAATACATACTTTATTTAATTTTTCTATTTTATTTAGCAAACTTATATATAATTTATTTATTTGATTTTCGTAACTTGTATGCATTATTGTACTAGTATATTCTTGACATATATATATTATATATTGTTTAATAGCTCCTGCATTTTCATTATTTCTTATTCCTAGTTTTTCTATATTTTTATCTAAATTTTCTGAAATACTTGTTGTATCGATTTCTTGGTTTGTGCCATCATATATATTAGCTAATATTATTTCTATATCTTGTTTTACTTTTTCTTTTGAACATATATCATCAAGTATGTCTTCATTTAATCCTGATTGATCAATATAATGTTGGAAATTTGTTTCAACTAATTGATAAATATCTTCATAAAAATTATTATCCTCAAATTTTGCTTTTACATATTCTTTATCCAAAATTGTTGTAGATAATATTTTTATAATTCCAATCAATATGATACTCACTGTAAGAAAAAATATAAGTATAAATTTTATTATTTTTTTTGCTACTTCCATTGTTTATTTTTCCTTTCACTTTTCTAGTTCTGCATATACCACATATCTTTGTGTTGCATATCCTATGTTATTGAACGGATAACATGTATATACCATTAATATTTCTTTATCTTTTTGTATTGGTAGCTCTTCTATTTCATTTTCATTAATTAATTTCATATCATAAATTTTATATATGTACTCTCCATATGATGTATTTACTGTTATTTCATCTCCCAATTTCAACTCTGAAAATTTTCTAAATACTTTCTTAGAATTGTGACCCATATATATTATTGAGCCTCCCTCTCCTGGAAAATAACTTCCACTTGAATGTCCTACTCCTTTTTTCAGAATCTCTAATGTATCTCCAAAGTATACTGGTAATTCTACATTAATTTTATCTATTTTTATTGTTGCATATTGAGTTCCATATTCTGGATAATTTATTAAAGTTTTATTTTCTTGGCTAATAACCATTTGAGCTTGTTCATTATCTTGTTTTTTTGTTATTGAAACTTTATTTATTAAGATAAAACTTTCTTTTATTTTTTGCCCAAAAAATAATTCTATTCCTAATAATAATAATCCTGTAATCAATAAAGCAACTATTATACTACTAATAGTTGCTTTTACTGCTTGTACTAATTTATTATTTTGCATATGCAAATTTTTTTCCTCCAACAGTGATAGCAAGGGCAATTACTGCTATTACAGATACTGTTAAAATAACATTAACACTATCATTTCCTGTGTATGCAAGTTTGCCGTTATTTGATGCAACTGTTTCAATTAGTTTGCCCTGATTATCATATATTTCTACTGAACCAGATTTATATACTAATTTAACATCGATTATATCAGCTGCTTCTTTTGCAATTGTTTTTAATTCTGAAGCTTGTGCATTAGTTAATTTATTATAGCTTGTAACTCCTGCTTTTTCCATAACTGCTACTGCTTCATCAGCTTTGGCAATTATTTGGTTTGCTTGTTCATCTGTTACTTCATTTTCAGATAAATATCTTTCTATTTTTACTTTATCTGCAGAAGTCATTCCGTATTTTTCACCCTTTGTATATAATTCATCAGCCAATGTTGATGATGTTGTTGCGTTTACTACTGTAGCACATGCCATTAAGATTATAGCAACTAATATTGATATTAATAATGTTTTTTTCATATCAAATCCCTCCTTTTTATATTACAATTTGATTATAACATTTCGTATTTTTTTGTGCAATAGTTTTTGAAAAATTATTTATAATTTGTCTTTTTTACTATTTGATCACTTATACTTTTAATTGTATCATTTACTGTATAATCAGCTTGTCCAAACACTTCTTTGTGTAATTGTTCAACATTACTTTCAAGTGTTACTGGAACACCATACCATCTATCTAATGTGATTCCTCTTGTTTCATATGGCCATCCTAAACTATCTGTTATGTTAAATGACGCAATACTTGGAACTAAACCTAATATTTCTGTAGCAGATATATTGGTACTTACTCTTGGTAAAATTGTATCAACTAATTTGTTTAATTGTCCTACACTTAATGTTTTTGCTTTAGATAACATCGCTTCAATTACAGTTCTCATTCTTTCAGTTCTCTTGTAATCTCCACCAGCTGTATATCTGATTCTTGAATATGCTACTGCTTGTACACCATCTAATTTTTGTTTTCCTGCTTTTGTTATGCTTGATGATTTTATACCAGAACTTTTTGAAGTCGCATCTATATAATCATTTATATATTTTAATTCTGAACTATCTATGTCAATTGTTACTCCATCCATTGCATCAACTGCTGCTATAACTGCATCAAAGTTTACTGTTAGATATTCTGATATATTCAAATCTAAATTTGTATTCAAAGATTTTAATGTATTTTGGGCTCCACCATAAGAATATGCATGTGTAACTTTATCTAATACTTGTTTTCCATGTTCTTCTACTTGCATATAAGTATCTCTGTATACTGACAAAAGCTTTATATTTTTTGTTTTTTGATCCATACTTGCTATTATAATGCAGTCACTTCTATTTCCTAATCCATAATCATCAGCTCTACTATCTATTCCTAATAAAGCTATGTTTCTATATCCTGACAATTCTTCTTTTGTCTCTTCACTTATACCTATTGCTGTTTTGTCTATTTCCTCTATATTAATTTTTCCAAGCTTATTTGCAACAAGGCCAGCTGCAACACCTGCTAATATAACTATTATTATTAATATAGCTAATAATATTCTCAAAAATATTTTTAAAGCTTTTGATTTTGTTTTTGGATTTTCTTCACTATGTTTTCCCATTTTTAACCTCTTTTCTTTTGGATTAGTTTAACTCTTCTTTTGATATTTTAAGAGCCTCTATTATTACTTTGTCCATATCAAAATATTTATATTGTCCTAGTCTTCCTCCAAATATAACTTTATTATCCTTATATGCCAATTCTTTATATTGTGCATATAATTTAGTGTTTTTTTCATCATTCATTGTGTAATATGGTTCTTTTCCTTGCACCCATTTATCTGGATATTCTCTTGTTATTATTGTTTTCTTTGCAGCTTCTCCTTCTGCAACTTTTCCAAGGCTTGGTCCATACTCAAAATGTTTATGTTCAATTATTCTTGTATATGGTACTTCATATTCTGTATAGTTTACTACTGCATTTCCTTGATAATTCTCTTCTTCTAATTCTTCTGTTTCAAATCTTAAACTTCTATATTCAAGTTCTCCAAATTGATAATTGTAATATTTGTCTATTGGACCTGTAAATACTATTTTTTCTGCTATATTTTCTAATTCTTCTCTGTTGTCAAAGAAATCACAATTTAATTTTACTTCTATTCCATCCAACATTTTTTCTATTATTTGTGTATATCCACCAATTGGAATTCCTTGATATATGTCATTAAAATAATTGTTATCATATATAAATCTTACTGGCAATCTTTTTATTATGAAACTTGGTAATTCTGTTGCTCTCTTTCCCCATTGTTTTTCTGTATATCCTTTTACCAATTTTTCATAAATTGTTTTTCCAACTAAACTTATTGCTTGTTCTTCTAGGTTTTGTGGTTCTGTAATTCCCGCTTCTTTTTTCTCTTCTTCTATTTTAGCCTTTGCCTGTTCTGGAGTTACTACTCCCCACAATTTGTTAAATGTATTCATATTAAATGGCATATTATATAATTCATCTTTGTATCTTGCTACTGGTGAGTTTGTATATCTATTAAATTCTGCAAATTGATTTATGTATTGCCATACTTCTTTATTACTTGTATGGAATATATGTGCACCATATTTATGCACATTTATTCCATATACATTTTCTGTATAGATATTTCCCCCTACATGTGGTCGTTTGTCTATTACTAAACATTTTTTTCCTCTTTTATTTGCCTCATTTGCAAATATTGCTCCAAATAGTCCTGAACCAACTATTAAATAATCATATTTCATATTTTTCCTCCTATGGTAATACTTTTCTTACTACTGGTATCTTTTTAAGTAACATTACAATCAATAAACTTATAAAATATATAACAATTACCCCTAATGTTCTAAAATGCCATGATGAAGTATTAATATTAAATATATTAGTATAATAATATTTTACTATCATATGTATCAAATATACCCCAAAACTACATCCTGCTATTTTTGAAATTATTTTTTGAACTTTTTCATTATTTCTTATCGTTTCATTAATTTTTAGATCTTTAATAAGTACAAAAATTGCCGAAGATAATAGCATACAATGCCAAGACGAATATCCCCAAGTTGTTTTTATGACTTGTCCTGCACTTTTACTTAAAACAAATGTTGTAGCATATCTATATATAACTCCTAATATTGCTCCTATATAAAGAATAACTTTCCATTTTTTATCAATTTTTTCTTCTGATAAAAGATATCCAAGAATAATATAAATTACATATCCAGTAACAGGAACTTTAAACTGGCTATATAATGTAATTCCAATTAATGAACATATATTTGGCAACATTGCGTTAAATATAAAAAATAATCCAATAGTCAACCATAATGTCTTCTTATATTCTTTTTTTGTCAACAAAGAAAGTAATGGAATAATTAGATATATTCCTAATATTTCAAACATAAAATAATATGTTGTTTCTTCTTTGTTACAAAAAAAAGCATTTAATAATTTTATTGGACTATTTACTGTTTCTATTGTCATACTCTTTCTAATAAATATTTTCCATATAAACATTATTGTAGCCCAAAATATAAATGGAATCAATACTTTTAAACATCTTTTTTTATAAAATTCCTTTGTATTGTATCTTTCTCTATATTTTAAAAGATTAGCTCCTGATATCATGAAAAACAATGGCACAGCAAAATAGCATATACATTCTATTATTAAACTTGTATTCCAAGCACGAATATTTGGATTCCCATGGACAATTCCATTACAATGCATAGCTATAACCGAAATAATTGCAACTATATTCAAAATATCCAAATATACTATTCTTTTTCCTACGGTACTCTGTTGGAATATGGGCTCAAGGCTTTTGTTTTTTTCCATTTTTTCCTCTTTTCTTATTACATTTTTAACCAAAATTTTTCTTTATACGCTTT
The DNA here is from genome assembly GCA_934120315.1 of uncultured Clostridia bacterium. GTDB lineage: Bacteria > Bacillota > Clostridia > TANB77 > CAG-508 > CAG-269. The sequence continues at coordinate 39,343 of CAKOTX010000007.1, read as the reverse complement.
TGTTTGTCTTTGTACTCTTTTCAATTAATTTATAAACAATTTTTCTTGAAATTAATGAGTACAAAATCAAAGACCCTATATAAATTACTATTATTAAAATCGTACTAATATTTTTATGTAATACCTTATTATATAAAAATGCTGTTAAAATTATAAAACTTACATGGTTTAGATACATCGTATAAGTTAATTCACCAATATTACCCAATATCTTCCAATTTAAAAATTTGTAAGCCAATGAATTTTTATTATTAGCTGCAAGAATAACTATAGGTATAAGTAATATCGAATACATTTCAAATTTATTTTGGAATATTATAATATAAAGTAAACATGCATATGTTAAAATTTCAACAATTCTAAATATTACCTTTTTTTCTTCTATATCTTTAAAATATTTAGTATCAACAAACTCAGATATTAATACCCCTATACAAATATCTGAAAATCCTCTTAATAATGGTAAGTATATTCCATATACTGTATCCCAATTTTCTAATCCTTTTCCCAAAAAATTTAATAGCGAAAATGTAAACACAATAGTTATTGGAGAAATTATTTTAATAAACGTTTCTTTATCTTTTTTTAATAATTCATATACTATATATCCTGCAAAAATTAAAACAGAAAGATACCATAATGGATAATTAAATCCGCCTCTAAATATTCCTATATTTTGCATTAGTGTTATTTCAGAAATTGCTTGAAATATGCAATCTACGCTTTTTTCTTTACCACTTTGAGCCATTTGCAAAATAAAACACAATATAAATGCCAATATATATTCAGGATACAATCTTTTTATTCTTTTAACTGTATATTGAAATGCAGTTTCATTATTATTTTTCTTGAAACTTTTGTATAAGAAAAATCCTGATAATATAAAGAAGAATTCCACTCCTATATAGCCTGTTGAAATAATTTTTGTATCCAATGTTCCTTGAAAATGGTGTAAACAAATAATAAGTGTAAAAATTATTCTATAAAAATCTAATATATTATTTCTCATAATTTAAAGTAATAGTTACTTTTCACTTCCTTTCATTATTTTGCTTTTTATTGTTCTAATAACATTTTGTTTTTCTTCTTTTGAAAACAAAATAATAAATGATAACAAATAACCTATAATTGCTGCAACTCCTACACCTAATATAAATGTTTTCCATGTGTTTAAAACAAACGGTTTCTTTATTATTTCGAATATTATCATTATCATTATCAAGCATCCTGTATTTTTTATAAATTGGCCTAAAAAGGCATTCCATTTTATCCTTAAGTTTTTAGCTGCATTTATATTATTAAATACTATAACTTTTAATATCCAATATATAGAGCTAACCCCTGCTACAGCATAAATTCCTAGATCTGTAAATTTAAGCAAAGCAATTGTTGTTATTGTACTAAGCGTACTTATTATTAGTGTTGCTATAACTGGTCTTTTTAATTTATTCGTTACGGTATCTAATATGAAGAGACTGTAATTACTAACACTAACAACATATGGTAGCAATGATAAAATTGACAAAATTTGTATTTTATTTATATTTTCAATAGTTTCATTTCCTAGCCATAATACAAAGAACTCTTTACCAAATATTATAAATCCAGCTATTGGAACTATCATTATAAAAGCAATTATTTTAGTTGAAAAATTAACTTCTTGAACAAGTTCTCTTATTCTTCTTTTGGAATATAATATAATAAATCTTGGACTAAAAATATTTGCTATTGTACTCAATAAATTTTCTATTGTAGTTGGGATTGTTTTAGCAATAGATAACAATCCCATTGCATCGGCTCCAATAAACAAATTAGCAATCAACAAATCTAATCCTGTAAGCAAAACTTTGCTTAAATTGTTTATAGAATTCCAAATTCCAGATTTCACAAGAGTCCAGATTGACGCTTTATCAAAGTTATTTATATTTATTTTTAGTTGTGGCATTAGTCTTTTAGTTAGTCTTATATTTGCCAAAAATATAAACAAAGAAAAAATAACACCGCCTATAGTTATATAATATATTTTTGGCTCTAACAAACTAAATACTATTATTAAAAATATAGCTTTAATTATATTTCCTATAATATTTCTTACAGCCTCTAAATCTAGTCTATCTTTTACATAAGTTGCAATTGTAAATATTGTACTCATTATAGATAAAACTAAATTAATAAAAGCAAATATAAACGTTATTTTTACATCCTTTTCTAATTCTATTGGTATATCTAATAAATTATTAATATTTATAATAAATATTGTTGAAAAAACAACTATAATACTAGACATGATTATATTCATAAAAAATACTGATGAATAGTATTTATTAGCTTTTTCCATATTTCCTTTTGTTATCTCATATGTTATAAATCTACTTGCCATAGAATTTATTATTACTGTAAATATATTTGCATAACTAATAAAGTTATTAGATAAACCAATAAAGCCATATGCTGCCGTTCCAACTTTTTCTGTTATTATTGGTGTTAATATAAAACTAATTCCTAATTGTAATGCAAATGATATTATGTTTGATATTAAATTTATAATTAATCTCTTTTTCTTTTCCATTTTTCTCCTAATTCTTATATGGATAATCAAAACTATATCCATGTTCTATTGCATACTTACATATTTTTTCTATTTTATATTTTGTTGTTATTGAATTTTTGAAACTATCAAATATCCATTCATGTGTAAAAATAATTAGGTTTTTGTCATTCATTTCAGATAACATCTTATTTATATTTTTATTACTAATATTTTCTAATCTAAAATCTGTATTATAAATTTCAATTTTATTATCTTCATCATAATAGTATTCATTTTTGAATAATTCTATATTTTGTTCTTCGTTTAAATAATAATCCAACCTATTTTCTGTATCTGCACCTAACAAACTAAAATCTTTAATACTATCTTTTAAAAGTTTTGCGTTTTTTTCATTTAAAAGAAATCTTTCTAATCTAAATATGTTGGTTATACTTTTTTCGCCAACAATTCTTTTTAGATTTTCAATTACTAAATTATAATCTTCTACAATTTGTACATTGTCAGTATTATAATTAGAATTACCATTTAGCGCATGAAATCCAAATTTAAGCCATGATGAATTTTGTTCAAACTCTTCCTTATATTTGCTCGTACAATTACTTATATCAAATGAATCATTATTTTCGAATACATATAGAGAAAACTTACAACCATATTCTGAATTTAAGTGTTTTAAATATTTCAATAATTTGTTTTCGAAAATTGACTTATATTTATCTTGATTTTTATCCAAATCATAAAATATATTAATACAGTCATCTATACTAAAATGTACATAAGCATTATTCTTATCATTTTCTAAATTTAATGTTTTATATTTTTTTATTTCATATTTTTGATAGCCATAAAATATAATAGGTGTAAATGTAATGCTTATCATTAATATTGTAATAATTACTTTGACTTTTTTATTCATTTCCTTTTACCACTTTCTTTATTTTATGCTTAATTCCTTGAAAATCTCTAAATTGTTTACTTTTCTTATTAAATTTCTTTTGTTGTTTGTCATCCAAAGTATTATTAGATTCACTCAATTTTGTTGACATGAAATCAGCCATTTTTTTTGTTACCCAGTCTCCATTTTCTGTTTTTCTATTTCTTTCTTTTTCAAATGTTGGTGTTTTCATTTCTGGTATATCTCCAAATGCTAAAAAAGCATGTCCATTCCAACAATGTGCATCTAAACAATTACATCCAATCGGGATCTCTTTTATTGGTGCATTTACATCTTCAAAAATGTTTTGAAGTTTTCTTCCTCTATAACATTGTCTTAATGTTCCATCTACTAGTTGTAGTGTGTATGACCATGCTCCGGCATAACAAAATTCTTTTCTTTCTTCTCCAAATATATCAATTTTAAAATTAAATAGTTCAGAGTCGAAAGTTTCCCAGGTTTTAATGAACTCTTCTTTTGGTAATTTACTCATTAATGGAACATTTCCGTTTTCTATTCTACAAACTGTAATATGTGGTAGTGCCCCTATTTCTCTCATACATTCTTCTTTTATTTCTTCAATATATGGTATATATTCGTCACTTGGTGTTACTTCTACTGTAAATGAAATACCATTTTCTTTCATTTTTCTTACATTATCAAAGAATTTCGAAGTTAATTTTAATCTTTTTAATTCTAAGAAATGATAAGAGAATTTTATAAATAAGTGTTCTTTTAGTTCATCTGGCCACTCTGCCATTTCATTAAATTTAGGAGTTATTGTACCATTTGTTACAATCATACAATAATGACCTTCTGCTAATAATTCTTTTATTATTGGAAGTAACTCTTTGCATAATAATGTTTCTCCAGCACCACAAAAATTTAACATTAATGGGCCTCCCCATCTCTTTTGTGATAGTGCTTTTCTTATTAGTTCTGGACTATATTTTATCTCTTTCGAATTTTCCTCTTGTTTCCAACCTTCCCATGTTGAAATATAACAATATTTGCATTTAAAATTACAATTATATACTGGTACAAAACAGTCTATAAATTTTTTTATTTTATCCATTTTTATCTCCCTCTATAATTTCCTTCTTCATCTTTCCAAATGCCTTATCTAAATTTAATTCTTTATTGCATTTTTTTTGTTCTACATTATATTCTTTGATATACTCAATATTTGAAAGCCATTTTTTATATGTTTCACTAATTTTTTTATTTGTATTATCTACAAAATAACATCTTGTTCCAACTAAATACGCAAAGATCATTGCATGAAGTCTATTGGTATATATTGTTTTACAATCTGCTATTTTTTCTAGCGTTTTAAACAATAACTTATATCTGTCTTCATATATAAAATCTTTTCTATCCAATACTGTATCAAATATTATTTTATCATCGTTTTGAGTCAAATTTAATATTTCTTCTTTTATTTTTAGTTTTGTCAAGTCTTCTTCTTTATCATTTCTAAAGCAAATTCCTATTTTATCTTTCTCATCTTGATTAATATCAATTTTGTTTTTTAATGATAATACTATATCTGGTGATAATTTGACTTTTTCTTCTCCAAATAATTTCTTCATTTTTTTATATGATTTTTCTTCTCTCGCATAAATCAAAATGTTTTTATGTTTTTTTATTGTTTTTATCGTTTTATTTAATGATTTTTTTCCTTGAGCATCATTTGAAAAATCTATAGTCTGTGGAAAACTAATTATATAGTTATCTTTAAAATTATTTATAACTGTTCTTCTTAAATCTTCATAATATTCGTATATATTTCCCATATTTCCACCGCCAACAGTAGTAATAATATCATTCCTGTTTGTTATTTTCTTCACAAATTTTAATAATGTTATTGTTTTATCTGCTGGAACTTCAATAATTTTATATTGAGGATAACATTCCTTTAAAAATTCTTTTTGTGCATATGTAATAGCAATATCTCCTAAATTAGGATAATCTGCTGCAAGAAAAATAAAAACTTTTTTGTCTTCTTTACTTATATTTTTTATTTCTTCATTACTTGTATTTATCTTATATATTTTCCATAAACTTGGAAGTTTTGTTCTTAAAAACTTTTTTATCATAAATTTAATTTCCTTTAATTTTTCTTTTCAATTTCACATACATTTTATAGGCAATTCTATTTTTGTAAAATAATTGTAATGATTTATCACCTTTGAACTCTGGATTTTTTCTGTTTTCTTTATATACTTTTTTATATTTTGCATAATATTCTGCGTATTTTGTGCTATTATATAAATTTTTATATCCACCCAATATTGCTAAAAAATATAATGTTTTGACATTATACATATTATCTAATTCTATTATTTCTTTAAATTCAGAATATTTTTCCATAAGATATTTATTTCTATCAAAGAAAGCAAATTCTTGATCATTTATTCTTTTTTCTGTTATATTTCCTAAAATGCTTGTTCCCCTTTGAATATAATGATAAAGAGATGTATTTTGATACACTATCTTGTTTGCCTTTTCAAATAATTTATATGTTGTACTTACATCCTCCATTAATTGTCCTTTAGGATATTCAATTCCTTCAAAAAGACTTGCTTTGTATAATTTATTCCATGCATGATTTGTCAAAATATCTTGCTTTATCAAACTTTTTAACGCTTCTTTTGAACTGAATTCTATAATTTCATTATTATATTTTTTGGTTGATAGTATATTTTGTAAATCATCTTCCTCCACAAATTCACATACAGATATATCTGAATTTGTATTAATGATATCTTTATATAAAACTTCAATCATATTTTTTTCTATCCAGTCATCCGAATCAATACACACAATATATTTACCTTTTGCAATTTTTATTCCACTATTTCTTGCATCCGACAATCCACCATTCTTTTGGTGAATTGTACGGATTCTTTCATTTTTTTTTCGAAATTCTTCTATTATATCTCCACAATTATCTGGCGAACCATCATCTACCAGTATTATGTCTAAATTACTATAAGTTTGTTCTAAAATGCTTTCTACGCATTTCTTTAAATATTTTTCTACTTTATATATTGGTACTATTACACTAATTAAATCATCCATTCTAGTCCCTCATTAATAATTTTTCTATTTTTTCTTTTTCCGTATTTATATCATATCCTGCCAATTTTATTTTTTCATAATTATCGCATCTTTCAAATTTATCTTTTAAAATAGTTTCTGCCCATTCCTTTGCTGTTGCTTCTAATGATATAAAGTTTATATTATCGCCTATTTTCGTTTCTTTCGAAATTGTATCTGACGCAAATATAGATATTCCATTTGCTTGTGCTTCTACTAAAACTAATGATAATCCTTCAAATAATGACGGAAAAATAATTGCATCCATTGCTTGAATTATTTTTTCTACATCTCCTCTTACACCTAGTAGCTCTATGCTTCTCTCTAATTTTAATTGATTGATTTTATTTAATATTTTTTCTTTATCTTCTCCATCACCTATTAAAATTAATTTGCTATCAGGTTTTATTTTATGAATTTCATTAAATATTTCTAATAAAAACATTTGGTTTTTTTGAAAATGAAATCTTCCTATATGACCAAATACAAGGTTATCTTCTAGATTCATTTTTTCTCTATATTGTTTTCTTATTTCTTCACTATATCTATATTTATTACAGTCTATAGCATTATTGATATGAACTATATTATCTTTTTTCATGATTTTTTTATCAAAAAACCATTTATTTGCGTCATTAGAACATGTCCAAAAATCTGTTGCATATACTTTTAACATTTTACGATTTATAATATGCAACATTTTCCTTAATTTTGAGTCCATATTTTGTGAATTATGACAATGTATTATTCTATATTTAATTTCATATTTCTTTGCATATTTTAAGTAATCTATATTTGCTAAACTACAAATATTTACCCATATTGTGTCATATTTATATGCATTCTCTTCAAAAAATTTGTTTATTTTCTTATGATACAATATTATATTTTTACTTCTAGAAGGAATTTTAAATATTTGTCCTCCTAATTTTTTTATTTCTTCTTCATAAGCTACTTGCTCAGTATTACACAAAAAGTCAAATTGTATTTTTGTTCTATCTATTGCTCTATAATAATTCATTATAACACTTTCAATCCCTCCAGGATTATCTGTAATTCCAAACACAAGAATTCTTTTAGCATTATTATTATTATTATTCTCATTTTCTCTTTTATTTCTTTTTCTAAATATTATATTAATTACAATAAAAGCAATCAAAATTGTCGGACTAGCAAATTGCCACACTGCAAATGATTTTATTAAACCACTAATTAATATTAAATATATAGCATTTTCTTTCATACCATTTTTCTTCTTAATACTCAAATAGTATTGTTCTATAATCATTCCATAGATAAAACTTATTACTATTACTCCAATATCTCTAAAATCCATATAAAAATTATAGAACATTGTTGCATAAGCATTATAATAGTCATTAGATTCAGAAAATATTTTTACCCAATAAGTTTGAGGTTTAGTTATTACCTCTGCCAAATAATCTGCATTTTCTAATTTATACCCTGTTAGTACCTTTATACTTTTTTGTACAATTAAATAAGGTCCATAAGCTGTTGCAGCTCCATATGTTTGAATATTATTATTATCTATATAATTTACTAATTTTGAAAAATAAGGCATTGGTATACTTAAATAAGCATATACAGAATTCACACTTTTTTCGTCATGATTACTATTCCTTAATAATGTCATGCAAACCATTATTATTGCAGAAAAAAGTAAAACAATTTTTGTAATTTGTTTTGTTTTTTTAGTTATTTTTTCTTTATTTAACAATAACACAATTAATAATTCTATTACTATCGCAAAAATTGGAGATCTACCAGCTGTACAAAAAATATATAGCATTACAAAAATAAGCTCTTCTAGTATAATTAATTTATTCAATTTTTTATTTATTAATCCAATTATAACAACAGGTATAGTAACTGTAATTATTAGTGATGTTGTCCAATCAAATATTGTAAATATTTTTTCATTTGATATCAATGAATCTTTTCCATAAGAATAATACAAGCTTCTTATCTGATTATATTCAACTCCGCTCTTTAATAAAGAAAGAACTTTTATTGATAAAATACTAACAAAAACTAGTCCAATTGTAATTAATGCTACTAATATTTTTGAATCCAATATCTCTTCTTTTTTTTCTAATTTCAAATTATTTTGCGATTTGTTTTTCAAAAAAATAGCACAAATAGCACATCCTAATATAAAAGAAATTATTCCTTCAGATATAATCATGAAAGACCTTTCTGAATAATCTATCATATTATACAATTTTAAAGAAGTTAAAAATATACTAAGAAGCCATATCGAAGAAAAAATAACAATTGGATTTGTTATTTTTTTTTCGATAATTATAGTAGAAATTATGGCTATTATCAAAATTATCATTATAAAATATATCATATATCATCTTTTTCCTTTACTTTGATTTTGTTTTTGTCTAATCTTACATATTATTGAAGTAAAAAAATACAATTTATTCTTTAATGTAAATAATGTTATCTTTCTTGTTAAAGAAAGATTTTCATAATTACTTTTTCTTATTCCCTCTTTGAATTCAGGATAATTACAAACTTCCTTTAATAATTTTCTTCTATTTTTTATTTTATTATCTGGATGATAACAAAAATTAACTGCAACTAACATTACATGAAATCCAACATAATTATAATAATTTTGTATTATTTTCTTATCATCGCTATATGTTTCTAATATATATTTTTTACATTCTTGCATTGATCTCAAATATTTTTTTGCATAATTATTATCAAATTTTTTTACTACTGATTCACTATTAATTCTATAATTATATAATGCTTTATTACAATAAATAGCTTTATTTATATTAGGAGCAATAGCTACATTAAAAAGAGCATCTTCTCCTACAACCAAATTTTGATTAAACTGTACATCTTTTATTATATCTCTTCTTATTATTTTTAAATGTACAAATCCATATCCTGTTTGAGGATTTAATGCCTTAATTAAGTATTCTTTTGAATTTAATATTTCACTTTTACTATTCAAAATCTTTTCTTTTCTTTCAGAATTCACAACTCTATTATATCCACATAAAGAAACTTCCGCTCCATTTTCTTTAGCATTATAGATTAATTCCTCGAAATATTTTTCTTCTATCCAATCATCAGCATCAATAAATGCAATCCATATTCCATTTGCACTTTTTATTCCTAGGTTTCTTGCCGAACTTACTCCTCCATTTTTCTTGTGGATAACTTTAATTCTGCTATCTTTTTTAACATATTCATCGCAAATCTGAGGACATTTGTCTGGTGAGCCATCATCTACAAGTATAATTTCTAAATTTTTATACGTTTGTTTTATTATGCTATCTATGCATTTTTTCAAATATTTTTCTACTTTATATATAGGTACAACTACTGTTATTAAATCTTCCATGTTTTTTCCTTAAAAACTCTTTCCGTATTTTTTTCCTGTAAATTTTGCTTGCAAAAAAGCTACTCCTTTTTTTAACCAATTTACATTTTGCATATCTATAACTTTAACTTCTTCATATTTAATTTGATTTTTATTAATCCATACATCTAATAAAAGTTCAGATACTCTTCCATAAAATCTTGAATGAAAACTATCATATTTGCTTGGATCTGTTCTTTTTTCTAGTTCAAACAAAATATCAAAAAGCCATGTACAATACTCATTTAAAACATCTTTTTTCATTATAAACATATTAAACATATGTGCTGAAGTTCGATTATGTAATTTATCAAATTCATCTAAATATTCTGGATATTTTTCTTTTATTATTCTTCTAGTCTCATCTAATGGTTCTATGTACATAGTATGTTTATAGTGGTCATATAAATTTTCTATGTAGTATTTTCTTAACTTAGGAAGAATTACATCCACTTTTTCTAACTTTTCGCTTGCCTGCTCTTCTGTTAATAATATTTTAAATTTTTCATTTTCATCTTTTGGTATTTTTTTATTTAATGAAAAATATCTTCTATAATGTACAAGTCCAACATAATCTGCATTCAAATTCTTCCATGCCCAATATAATCCTGTAAGTTCGCAGAAATATGGATTTTTTTCTGATATATTTTCACCTTCATTATCTTTTTGATATCCCAAATCTGCTTTTCCTTCTGATCCAACTTGTACAGGAATATACATTTTATCTTTTGGCATTTGATATTTTTTATGTGTTGCAACTATTATTTTTATATTTTTCAATTTACATTGCCCCTTCCTTTTTTATTACAGCATAAATTGTTTGAAAAAATATCTTAATATCTGTCTTAAATGATATGTTATCAACATACTCTAATTCTAACTTCATTCTATCTTCATAAGTAGTATTATTTCTTCCATTTGCTGCCCAATTTCCTGTAAGTCCTGGTGTTACACTTAGAAACTTTGATGCATTATCTCCATACTTTTCTAATTCATCTTTAACAACAGGTCTTGGACCTATCAAAGCCAAATCTCCTTTTATAATATTTAAAAGTTGTGGTAATTCATCTAAACTTGTTTTTCTTAAAAACTTTCCTACTTTTGTTACTCTTGGATCATTCTCTAATTTAAAATTCTTTTTGTATTCTTCTAATTGTTCTGGTGTAAACTTCTTTATTAATTCTTCTGCATTTGTTACCATTGTTCTAAATTTATATATTTTTATTGTCTTTCCATCTTTTCCTATTCTGGTATGTTTGAAAAAAGCAGGTCCTTCTGAATCTAATTTTATTACTAATGCTATTATTCCTATTAGTGGAAGTAATAATATTAATGCAACTAATGATAAGAATAAATCTATCCCTCTTTTTATATTTATATATGAAATAACTTCCTTTTTTTCACTACTTTTATCTTTTAGTCTTAAACTAGTTGAAACTCCATTTACTATGTCATCTTCAGCATAATTAATATTCATTATAATTTCCCCCTATTATAAATCTGATTTTGTCGAACACTGTCATTTTTACTATATCATTACTTTTATTTTTTTTCAACCTTTTTTATTAAATTTTTTATTACCTTAACTGGCAATTTTTACATTATTCTATATATTAAATGATTTTTGTTAAAAATTTGCAAATAATAAAAAAATGTTGTATAATAGAAATGTTAAGCCTATCGGCTTTATTTATCTTCTCTGTACTATTGTAGGAGAAAACCTACATTTAGTTTTAACTATAAGATTTGACATCAAAAATGGAGGAATTTTACAAATGAAAAAGTTGTTGGGACGTATCTCTACGCAAAAAATTATTATCACAATGCTTATGCTTGAACTAGCCAATGTTATCATTCAAACCGTACTTACTCTTAATTCTGAAATCACTCAAAACGATGTAACAAATAAAGTTACCATTACTTTTAGTACTGGATTAATTATAGCACTTTCTATTGTCGGAACTATAATTTGTGTTGTTGGCGTTTTGACTCTTTTTAATATTCAAAGAGAACACTATGTTCGAAAGTTAAAAGAACTGCAAGACCAGTATCTTACCGACACTACTGAGTTAGCTCAACTGCATGAAGTAAACAAGTCTGAATATCTCGAAAAAATTCGTAGACTGCAAGAAGATAATCTTTCTATTAGCTCTGAGCTTCGCAAAGCCCAAACCGAGCGACTTAATTTATCTTCTGCCTACAATGCATTGGCTTTCAAGTATGAGGAACTTTTGAAAAAAGTCAATAGTGAGAAGTCCTAAAAAATTATTGCCAACTTTAGGCACACAAAAACTCCACTTAGCATATCCTTAATTGAATATGCTAGGCGGGGTTCTTTTTTAATCTCTACTATATAAGTCTCTTGTATAAACTTTATCTTTTACTTTTATTAATTTCTCTTCATATCTGTTAGCAACTATTATATCTGATTTTTGTGTAAATTCATCAAAATCATTTATTACTTTGCACTCACTAAAATCCTCATCTTTTAATGTTGGCTCATATATTATAATTTGAACATTATGTGCTTTTAATCTTTGAATAACACCTTGAATTGCACTAAATCTAAAATTATCTGATTCAGCCTTCATGGTTAATCTATAAATTCCAACAACATTTGGCTTTCTTTCAATAATCATCTCTGATATATGCTCTTTTCGTGTATCGTTTGAACTAACAATTGCACGAATTAAATTTTGAGGTACATTATTAAAATTTGCTAATAATTGTTTTGTATCTTTAGGCAAACAATATCCTCCATATCCAAAAGATGGATTATTGTAATGTGTTCCTATTCTTGGATCTAAACAAATTCCATCTATAATATCTTTGGTATTTAATCCTTTCGTTTCTGCATATGTGTCAAGCTCATTAAAATATGATACTCTCAATGCTAAATACGTATTGGCAAATAATTTTACAGCTTCCGCTTCTGTTGAATTCATATATTTTATTGGTATGTCTTCTTTTAATGCTCCATCTCGTAAAAGATTTGCAAATTCAACTGCTCTTTCTGACTTTTCTCCAACTATAATTCTTGATGGATATAAGTTGTCATATAAAGCTCGCCCTTCTCTTAAAAATTCTGGACTAAACATTATATTGTTGATTCCATACTTTTCTTTTATTGATTCAACATATCCAACCGGTATTGTTGATTTTATTACCATTGTTGTATCTATGTTCATTGATATTACTTTTTCTATTATGTCCTCAACTGATGATGTATCAAAGTGTTTTGTTTCGTCATCATAGTTTGTTGGTGTTGATATTATAATAAATTTTGCTCCTTGAAATGCTTCTTTGTAGTCTAATGTTGCTTTTAAATTTAATTTTTTGTTTGCAAGAAAGTCTTCAATCTCTTTATCTCTGATTGGTGATTTTCCTGCATTTATCATGTCTACTTTTTCTTTTACCACATCTAATGCTATTACTTCATTTTTTTGTGCTAGTAGGCATGCTATTGATAAGCCTACATAGCCTGTTCCTGCTACTGCGATTTTCATAATTTTACTCACCTTTTCTAATTTTATAAAACATGCTATATTTTTATAACTATATATTTACTACTTTTTAATCACTCTTAACAAGCACTTTAATAATATTTATATAATTTAATCTAAATATTATGCTGAAAAGCAAAAATGTAATTATTGCTAAAAGTACTGCTAAAAATAAATTTATCATAAGTGAAAATGGTAATATATTATACACTCCTAATGAGACTATTCCCATAATTGCTGAACAAACAATTATTTTAATTATTTCAATAATGTCTAATTCTAAACTTCCACCTGGCAATTTATTTTTACAATTTCTAAGCAATAAAACCGTTGTAATAAAGGCTGATAAACTTGTTGAAAAGGCTAAACCACCAATTCCAAAAATCTTTGAGAATAATATATTCATCACTATGTTTATAACAACTCCAATAGCCGCATTAATCATTGGAGTTTTGGTATTAGAATATGCATAATAATATCTTGATAATAATTCTCTTAAACCTACAAAACATAATCCTAACGCATAAAACTTAACAGCTTCTGATGTAATGGCTACTGCATTTTCATCAAATGCACCTCTTCCAAATAATAATTGTATAATTGGTGTGCCAAATGCAATAAAGCCTACCGTTAAAGGAATTAACAACGTTAATGACAATGTAATAGCTTTTTGAATAAATATTTTAGCTTCATCTTTGTTACCTCTCGAAATGGCATCTGTAATTTTAGGATAACATATTGTTGAAATCGGTTGTATCAATCCTCCTTGCACAAACATTATTAAACTATTTGCATATGTTAATGCAGAAATTCCACCAACCACTAATTGAGATGCAATAGTTCTATCTATTAGTATGTTAATTTCATTCACAGACACACCTATAATTACTGGTACCATTAATAAGAAAAACTCTTTAACATATATATCTTTAAAAATAAAATTTGGCTTAAGCTTAAACTTTAATTTTCGAATTGGATATATTAAAAATAATAATTGAACCAGAACCGCTAAAGTACTTCCTATGGATAAAAAATAAATATTATATTTTGCACCTACAATAATAGAAAATATTATAAATAGACTATTGGGTATAGCAGAAAATGCTGTAGGAACAAATATTTCATTAGCTTGTAAATAACTATTATAAACATATATTAGTGTTGAAAAATATAATCCTAAAATTCCAATCCTAGTAAAAATAATTGCATATTTTAAAGTTTCTCCTTCAAAGCCTGATGCAAATAATTTTATTAAAAACTTGGTATCAACAAAAACCAATATAATTACTACAGTTGAGAATAATAGTACTAATGACAATATTTTATTAGTAAATTCATCCACCTTCTCTTTTCCTTTATCTTTCAGTATTTTAAAATAAATAGGAACGAAACATGTAGTTAACCCTGTCCCTACAAATTGAAAAATTGTTCCCGGTATAGTTTGAGAAATAAGATATGCATCTGATATTCCTGTTGCTCCAAAATAATATGATAAAATTAATTCTCTAAAAAAGCCTAGCATTTTTCCAATAAATGTAAAAAATACGACACCGGTCAAAGTTTTTCCAATTTTTCTAATCTTTTCTCCCATAAATCTTTTCCTTTCCTATATATACTCTTTTATGAACAAAAAATAGAAATATTTCAAAAGCAAAAATTGCCAATATATAAGAATTATATATCCATGGTGAAATAATAAAACCATATATATTCCAAAAATACATACAAATTATTAAGCAACTTGATATACTCGTCTTTATATCTCCTAAAGTAACCCTTTTTATACAATATTGTGTTACAATTCCCCTAAAAAAACAATATATTAATCCTCCAAACACACCAAAATCACATATAATACCTCTAAATGCTGTGAATATATTTCCATACCCACTTATTAAATCTGTATAAACACCTTGTACTCTAACAGTCAATCCTAAATCCTTAAATATAAACATAAAGTTATTCAATCCCAATTGTAATGATTCAATATTCATATTAGAAAACCAATAATCAAAGTTAACAACTTGAGCAAGAGCATATATCCATAACTTATCAGCAATTCTTTTACGCATCGCAATTGAAAAATCTCCTGTTCTTAGTAACATTACAAAGTACAATACCCCTATTAATGCTATCAAACCACCAAATAATAAAAATAAATATTTTAAACTTATTTTTGGTAATTTTCCATTTAAGAACATATATGATAAGCACCAACCAGCCAACCATAAAATACAACATGCAATAAAACCAGCTTTAGTATTCGAAAAAAACATCATTCCCAGTTCAGGTATGAATGAACCAATGGTAGCTAACGCTTTTTGCATCTTACTATTGGCAAAATTATATGAATATCCTCCACATAAAGTACTTAAATAAACAAACAATAATAATATTTGAGAAATGATTGTCGTTTTCTGTTCTCCCAAATATCTTTGTTCCGCAGCTTTTGTATTCATATTTATAATGCTTTCTATTGATGTAAAATATGTTAAATTAAATCCTGATAATCCTAGTTGTATTAAAAAAGCTATTATTCCAAGTATTATTACAATCAACAAAATTTTCCAATCGTATTTTCTATCATATTTTTTTATTTTTTGTATGCTTTTCGTTTTTTGTTTTACTAATAAAGCCCCCAATTCAGTGACCAATATTGATAGCATTATCCAAATCAATCCTGTATAATTCCAATTATATCTTGTCCTCCAAAAAAGCAATGGAAAAAATATAAATCCAATCCACATTATCAACATTAATATAATAGGATGCAATATTGAATTTGATATTAACTTTCCGATCAAAACACATAAAATACTAATTGAAATTAGCAAAAAAATCATAAAAAAAGAATTCATTATTAATACCTTTCTAATATAAGCATTTATTCTATCTACTTACACATTCTTTTGTACTTTTTTAGTTCATTTAATAAAATTTTATTTGACTTTATTAAATTTTTTACTACAAAAATTTCCTTTTTTCTTATTGTATTGTTTAGTTGTTTAGTTGCTACACTATGATTATGCAATATTTCAAGCTGAGGATCATATAATATTTTTAATTTATTTTCTAATATTCTCAAATATAATAAGCTTTCTTCACAATATAAAAATGTTCTATCATCTATTCCATCAAATTTATTTATATAATCTTCTGAGAAAATTATGCAACATCCATATATAGGAACATTTTCTCTTTTTAAGTTTATGTCAATTCTATTTTTCCTTTTTTTATTTTTTTTCTTAAATAGAATTTCAAATATTTTTCCAAGATTAATATAAGCCAAAAATAATCTTATATACAATAAAAAAATGAATATATACTGTTCTTTTATATTTTTAACTTTAATATTATAGCAAAATTCATCTCCTTTAGGTAATAATATTTTAGGCCCTAGAACAGCATAATGAAACTCATTATACTTTTCTACCATTAACTTGCAGAAATCCCTTTGAGTAAAAACTATATCATTATTTACCATAATTATATATTTTGCTCCTCTTTTCTTAGCAAATTCAAATCCAACATTATTTCCTTTTGCAAATCCTAAATTTTTTTTATTTATTATAACATATATATTTGAACTATTTTTATATTTTTCCTTTAGGATTTCTCCAGTTCCATCAATTGATCCATTGTCAACAATTACAACTTCATAATTTTCATTATTGTAATTTGAAATAATTGACTCCACACATTTTATCGTTTCATCAATAATTTTATAATGCAATATTAAAAATACTATTTTATTACTTTCTTTCATTTTTGACCACATACCTTTTTTTCTTATATAATCCAAATATAATATTCCTAAACGTATTAAATATACTACATACTATATTTTGTTTTTCTGCATCTTTATATAATTTGTAATGCCATTTTATTAATGTTTTATAACTATGATTGCTTATACTTCCTGTTCTTTTTCTATACATAGCCAATTCTTCATTTAATAAGTAACAATCTGCTTTTTTGCAAGCTTTTAACCACATCGCATAATCATTGTTTTTCTTTATATCTTCAATTTGGATCAATCCAATTCTTTTAGAATCATACATTACAGTTAAACAGCCTGGCCAACAATAATTAAACATTCCTATTCTAGTTATTTTTTGGGGTCCAGTTATTTTTCTTCCATTAAAATTACTATTTTCGTCTATTTCAATATAATTTGTATAACTAAAATAATAATTATTATCTTCCATAAATTTAATCTGTTTTTCTAATTTGTCTTCTTTCCAAAGATCATCACTATCCAAAAAAGCAATCCATTTACCTTTTGCTTCTCTTAAAGCAATATTTCTGCTTATAGCAGCTCCTTTGTTCACTTTATTTTTTATATATTTAATCCTGTCGTCTTTAATTGCTCTCACAACCTCATCTGTGTTATCTGTCGAACCATCATCAACAATTATCAATTCCCAATTATTATATGTTTGATTTTTAACAGAATTAATAGTTTCCTGTATAAATTTTCCTGTATTGTATGAAGGCATTATAATTGACACCAATTCATTCATTTCTTCTTATTTCCTCCATTTTAAGTACACTTACTATTTGATGTACTATTACACTTTTATCAATTTTTTGGATATACTTTCTAAAGGGATATACTATTTTAATTATAATTCCAAGTACCGGTTTATATATAACATGTAATTTACAATAAGCTTTTCTAAATTTAAAATTTTCGATTTTATACTCTTGTGCTTTTGTGATATGATTGATATTTCTCGATCCAGAAAATATATATTTTTTATTTTGTACATTCAAATATTCATTTAAAATGACATAATGAATTGCATCACTAATTCTGTATTTCAAGTAATCAGGATGATATTTAGCTGTACAACTTTCAACACAATCACTAAATTTTTTAATAGTCATATAACCTATTAATTTATTATCTTCACAACTAAAACCAGCCCAAAAGTCAACATCTTCTTCAAATTCTTTTAAACAATTTATTCTAAATTGTTTGAAAGAATTTTTATTATCAGCATGTTCATATCCTTTAAATGCCGCTTCATAAACCTCATATAAATCTTCTAAATAATCATTAGGATTAATCATAAAAACATTACATCTTTTTAGTGACTGATTAATATGTTTTCTTTTTTTTGAAGTTAACTCTTCTATATTAAATGGTGCTTCTTTTATTACATACCACCATTCTGTCTCTTCTTTACAATCCCAATCCGTGCAATATCTTACAAATAGTGGTTTTCCTCCTTTTATATTCCATATATCACCATTCTTTAATGGTTCTTCATTAACCTTTTCATGAGGAGCTGATGATGGTATAGCAGCATGATTATAATATTTCCATCCTGGTATTTCTTTTCTTATTTTACTCATCTTCTTTTTCCTTATATCTTCAATTTTTCATTATATTCCTCTTCTGTTATCTGTTTAGTTCTTAACAAATAATCACATAAATCCTCTGCAGTATCCATTCCTTCTGTATTTATATCATCTTTTCTAAAAACTTTTAAAATTGTTTCTAAAATTATTTTTGCATCTCCAATAAAAGTTATATTTTGAATATATTTCAAATCATAATTAATTTTATCTTCCCAAGTTATATTATTTCTTCCATTTACTTGTGCTAATCCCGTCAACCCTTGCCTAACTGAATGTCTTTTTCTTTGTTCATCAGTCATAAATATCATATCTCTCACAAGTTGTGGCCTTGGCCCAACAATACTCATATCGCCTTTAATAATATTAATCAGCTCAGGCAATTCATCAAGGCTTGCACTTCTCAAAAACTTACCAAACTTAGTCAATCTTTGAGAATCAGGTAACAAATTACCTGATTCATCCTTTTCATCTGTCATAGTTCTGAACTTATATAAAGTAAAAATTTTCTCATCTTTTCCAGGCCTTTTTTGTTTAAAAATCACTGGACTTCCTAATTTGACTCTTACCAAAATTGCAACTATTAACAAAATCGGTGACAAACATATTAAAGCAATTAAACTTAAAATAAAGTCCAATGGTCTTTTTATGTACTTTTCATATATACCTTTTTTATGTTCCATTACTCAAAACATCCTCTTATAACTTTTATGATTATATCCTGTTGTTCAGGAGTCATCTTATTATCAGAAGGCAAGCATAAACCTCTATCAAATATATCCATACCAACATCTTGGCTTTCTCCTGCTATATAAGCATTAGTATTAGCTCTACCATTACCATTTCTAGTAATAAATGGATTCATTCTAAAAATAGGTTGCATATGCATTGGTTTCCAAATTGGTCTACCTTCTGCATTTATACTTGCTATCTTTTCTAATATTTCAGTCGGACAAGATTTTCCCTTTTCACTTATATAAAGAGCTTCTTGTTCTCCTCTAACTTGTTTGCACATTGCATCTTTATCTATTATCATGCAAGATAACCAATAATTTGGTTCGCAATCTTCTGGAATTGGATTCATTTTTACAGGTAAACCTTTTAATCCTTCTTTATATCTTTCATATATAGCTTTCTTTTGAGCTATGTGTTCCTCTAAATGTGGATATTGTCCTCTAACAACTCCTGCTATAACATTACTCATTCTGTAGTTATATCCTATTTCTTCATGTTGATACCATGGTGCATTCTCTCTTGCTTGTGTTGACCATTTTCTTGCTTTATTTGCAGCTTCTAAATCATCTGTTAATAACATTCCTCCACTTGATCCTGTTATAATCTTATTTCCATTAAATGAAATACAATTATAATTTCCAAATGTTCCTGTTTGCTTGCCTTTATATGTAGCACCTAAGCTTTCAGCAGCATCTTCTATAATAATTGCATTATGTTTTTTAGCTATTGCTGAGATTTCATCTATTTTTCCAGGTGTTCCATATAAGTGAGCAACTACTATTACTCTAACCTCTGGATAAATTTCAAATGCTTTCTCTAATGCTATTGGGTCCATATTCCAAGAATCATATTCTGTATCTATAAATACTGGTATTCCGCCTTCATATATAATAGGATTTACTGTTGCTCCAAATGTCATATCACTACAAAATACTTTTTCTCCTGCTTTTATTCCTGCTAGTTTCATTGCTAAATGTAATGCAGCTGTTCCAGCTGATAATGCAACCGCATATTTGCATCCAACTTTTTCACATGTTAATTTTTCTACTTCATTAATATTTGCCCCTACTGTACTCATCCAATTTGTCCTATATGCTTCTTCGACCCATTTTATTTCTTCTCCATGCATTGTTGGTGAACTTAACCATACTTTTTTTTCAAAAGGTTTTATATTTTCTTTCATATTTTTTCCTTCTTTCTCATATTAAGCATTTATTTCTTTTAAGTTTATTGTTTTAAAATCATCTTTTAATAGCTTTTTCTCACAATATTTATTTTCTTTATTATCTATTTTATAAGTTTTTACAATTTTAGCTACTTTTTCTTTTATATCTACCTCATTGTTATATGCATCTTTTATTAGCAAATCAAGCTTATTCAGAAAGTCTTTGTCTATTTCAATTGGTTGACCTATATGAATTAATTTATTAGGTGTTTCTTTCAATCCTTCTTCATCCATTAATATTTCTTCATATAATTTTTCACCTGGTCTTAATCCAGTAATTTCTATTTTTATATCCACATCCGGCTCAAACCCTTTATATCTTATAATTTGTTTCGCTAAATCATATATTTTTACTGGTTGACCCATATCTAAAACAAATATTTCTCCACCTTCTGCATAAACACTTGCTTGTAGAACTAAACTTACAGCTTCTGGTATTGTCATAAAAAATCTAGTAATATCTTTATGTGTTACAGTTACTGGGCCACCTTTATCTATTTGCTTTAAAAATAGTGGAATTACAGAACCATTTGACCCTAAAACATTTCCAAATCTAACCGCAACATATGATGTGTTTTTACTCATTTTATCATAACTTTGAATTATCATTTCACAAATTCTTTTTGATGCACCCATTATGTTTGTTGGTCTTACAGCTTTATCTGTTGAAATTAACACAAATTTCTCAGCTTTATATTTATCTGCTAATTTAGCACAGTTTAATGTTCCTAAGCAGTTATTTTTAATTGCTTCATTAGGACTTTCTTCCATTAATGGCACATGCTTATGTGCTGCAGCATGAAAAACTTGATTTGGTTTATATTCTCTAAAAACTTTTTCTAATCTATCATAATCTCTAACAGATCCAATTATTGCATGCAAATCAAGTTGTGGATAATCTCTTAAAAGTTCCATTTGAATATCATATGCATTGTTTTCATAAATATCAAATATAATCAATTGTTTTGGATTACATTTAGCTATTTGTCTACAAAGTTCAGAGCCAATTGAGCCTCCTCCACCTGTCACCATTATTACCTTGTCTGTAATATTATCTGAAATCTCATTGATATCAACAACTATTTGACTTCTTCCCAAAAAGTCTTCATATGATATTGGTCTTATATTGTTAACAATGTTATTCTCTTCTTGATTCATTGTTAAATAAATTGAAGGTAATATCTCTAATTTACATGAAGTTTTTTGACATTCTGTAACAATTTTAGCAATCTCTTCTTTTGGTGCTGACGGAATTGCAATTATAATTTCATTAACTTCATAATTTTCAGCAGCTTGCTCAATTTTTTTCCTTGTTCCAACAATCTGGATTCCTCTTATATATGTACCTATCTTTTCTTTATTATCATCAATTATACAAACTATTTTTGAATCAGAATATTTTTTATTTCTTCCTATTTCATCAATTAATAATCTAGCAGCTTCTCCACCACCAATTATCATTATATTATTATTTTTACTTTTATTTTCAATTCTTATAATAATTGTCCTTAGTATTCTAAATGAGAATCTTACAGATGTAACCAATAGTATTAATAATAATAATCTAATTAAATAATAACTTCTTGGCATTGATATATTCAAAAATTTTTTATAAAGAAGACAAATACATTCAGTTGTAATACAAGCCATTACAATATTGATTAATTCAGTAATTGAAGCATATTTCCATACTGATGTGTATAAATTATACAAAGAAAATATCGTTACCATAATAGCAATATCTAGTGCAACATATTTAAATGCTACTTCCAGATACTCTATTGGTATATTCATAAAATCAAATCTTAATGCTATTGCTAAGAATGAAGCAACTAGCATAACTAAAATATCTAATATCATAAAAATTATAATTTTAGATAACTTTTTTCTTAATAAATCATTTACCCTTTTCATTTTCTACACCATTTTCATAAGTTTTATTTTTTATATGACAAACCATTAATGCTATATAGATTAAAATCCCTGTCATAACTCCCAACGAATCAATTCCCACATCAAACAATCTTGCACTTCTTCCAGGCACAAAATATTGATGTATTTCATCTGTCGCCGCGTAAAAAGCACCAAAAAGCAAGCTTCCAGACACTTTTTGCTTTTTAGTTTTATCTGTTGAATATGCATAATTCATTATCAAAAATCCACCAATTGTATAAATAGTATAATGTGCAAATTTTCTAACCACCTTCTCTACTTTATTCGCAATTTGCACTTTATTCTCCTCTTTTTTGTCATTTACTATTACATCAACAATTACTTTTGTAACTTTTGCACTAGTACTGCTAGACTCTGTACCACCTTGGTTCGAGAACTTAAATACTGTTATCATCCATATTATTATTAATATTATTTTTACTACTTTTATTTGTATTTTTTTGTCGAATTTTTTCATACTACATTCAATATACCATTACTAAAAATTTTTTTCAATAGTTTTTCTTCATATTATTTAACAAATTTTTTCTATTTTTTCCTCTTTATTACATTCAAATTTTTTATCTATATAAAGATATCTGACAATAACAAAAAAAATAGCAAGAACATCAAATTTGACATTCTTACTATTTTTTTGTAACATAATTATTTATCTTCTTTATTATTAAAAAATTCAACAAAATTAATCATTGGAACCATAATTGTTGGCATACCACTTAATGCTGTATTACTTGCTACATAGGCTCTCATTAAATTAGACAATGTTGTAGCTCCATTTAATTTAAGCATTTTCTCAAAATCTTCTTCTATATCTAAAGTTCCATTAAACAATGCTCCCATAACTATATTAATAGTTCCAACTTCTTTATTATTTATTTTTAATATAATTTTATTAGTTAACTCAATTTCACCTATTAGTTCTTCTGTTTTAGTAATTTGAACTATTCCAAATCCCATTTGACCATCTATTTCTATTTCTTCATTATTCTGTATCTTTCTATTTACTTCCATTGAATATTTTTTTATATAACTATCCAATAGCTGAAATTTCGCTTTGATATTCCCCATAATTTTTCTCTCCATTCTTTATATTTTTATTACTATATTTTTGAAATTGTACAACATTATTTTTCTGACTATAGATATACTGACTTGGTTTATTCTCATTAATATAACTTTTTTCAGTTACATTTTTTACTGCTTTTATCATGTTCTCTAAAATCTTTATAAAGATTTCAGAAGAATTGCTTAATTTTCTACTTATTTCATGTATCTTATTGAATGTAGCATTATAATTTCCACTTTCTAATTTAGCAATCATTGATTGATTTACTTTTAATTTTTCTGCCAATTCTGTTTGTGTAATTTCATTTTCTTCCCTGTATTTTATTATAAATTCTGATATCGTATACAATATTTCCTCTTTTTCTATTATTGAATCAATTTCTGGGTTTTCTTTAATTTCTTTTTTACTTAAATCTAAAAATTTCATTTTACCACCTCATATTATTTACTTTCATAAATTTTTATTGCTCTCTCTATATTAAAATTATATGAATTTTTACCAATCTTTTTTCCGCCGTCCTCGTTAAAAGCACATAATAAATACGTTTCATTATCATTATTTACATTCCTTACCATATATATGCATCTCAAATTTGAATTATTTCTATATTCATATCTAAACAGTGCATTTCCATTAAGTCTTTTATTTTGTGCTTTGGTTAATTTTAATCTTTCATATTTTTTGTACTCTTTTAAATTACTTCTCATAAGATCTCTTGTAAAGACCTCAATAAATTTATTTATGTCTGTTTTTACCAGTCTTTTTATATCATCAAAAAATTGTTCCGATGCCAGTACATCATGTTTAGCTAATTCTCGAAACATTATAAGTAAAGAATTTTCTGCATCCATTATATCTACTCCCTATATATATTCCATGTACTTTTCTCCTTTGTTTATTACCTATAAGTAATATTAACATATTTTTTCATATTTTTCAAGTATTTATTGAAAAATATACATAAAAATAAATAGTCCAGAATAAAATATTCTGAACTATCTATTTTTATAATAATTTATTAAATTTTATACCTAAGCCTCTGGCTCAATTAATCCAAAGTTTTTACCATCTTTTAATTTATGGATAACATTAACTTTTCCTGTTTCAACATTTACGAATGTTAAGAATAGTTGTGTTGGTCTTTCTTGCAATTTTAATTTTGCATCTTCTGGAGTCATTGGTTTTATTTCATAGTATTCTGTTTTTAAAATTTCATCTGTTATTTCATGTGCTGGTGCACTAACATCTAAATTTTTCAAACTAGATTCTTTTTGCATTTTGTCTTTCTTTGTTTTATATTTTCTAATTTGTCCTTCTAATATATCTATATCTTTATCTATAGATGCATACAAATCTTTATCTTCTGTTACTGCTCTGAAAACTTCGCCATTTGCAGATACTTTCATTTCTGCTATTTGAGCATTTTTTTCTACTCTTATTAGTACATCTGCTTCTGCATCGTCAAAGTATTTGGCAATTCTCTCCATTTTTCTTTCTACGTAATCGTTTATTGCGTCTGTTACCTTTAGTTCCTTTCCTGTTATTTTTATTTGCATAAAAATCGCTCCTCTCTTTTTCGTTTTATTTTTTAAGTATATCTATATTATACATTCAAATCCTTTTTTTGGCAAGAGTTATTGCAGAAAAATCTCCTCCATTATGCAATAAAAAAGAAGAAGCTGGTTTTTACCCCAGCAATCTCCTTTAAAGGTACCACTCTAACATCTCAGGGTATTTCACTGTTTCATGGACAAATCGCTTCCACATGTTCAAAGATGGCTTTTTTACATCTTTCTTGTGAAGAATCTCATCGTCCGCAAATCGGTAAAATGCTCGAATAACATCAAATGGTCGCAAAATCAGTATATCCAAGATATACCTCTCTTGTATGAAGCTCAGAATAATCTTCCGAATTTCTAGAAGAATAATCTGCCGTTGGCGTTCTGTCAGCTTTCTTTCTAGTTCTATTTCTAGAGAATCAAGTGTTGTCCGCCAAATTATCGCTTCAATCTTCAACATCATGTTTTTAGCCTCCTTTAAGCTAACCTAATTAATTATAACACTTTTTCCCAGTAATAGTCAATATTTTGATTGATTTCTAGCCTTTTTTGTGCAATAATATATGTGAAAGGAATGAATTTAAAAAATGAATAACAATTTAAAAAAACTAGAATTTGATAAAATTTTAAATATCCTATCTGGATATTGTAAAACATATATAGGGAAGAATTTTGCAACAGATCTTCGACCTTCTCAAGATAAAAAAACTGTAATGCAAACTTTAAATGAGACTAGTCAAGGAGTAATCCTTAT
The DNA here is from genome assembly GCA_934120315.1 of uncultured Clostridia bacterium. GTDB lineage: Bacteria > Bacillota > Clostridia > TANB77 > CAG-508 > CAG-269. The sequence continues at coordinate 13,188 of CAKOTX010000007.1, read as the reverse complement.
TCAAAGAAATAGCACTCCTCCTATTGGAGAAATTGCTGATATAACTGTTTATTTAAAAGCACTCGATGGCTGTGGTTCTCTTAGCATAAAAGCTTTGTTAGAATTACAAAATATTTTGCAAATGGCATCTGATTTAAAAGATTATTTTGCTAAAGATTATCTTGCTAATTCTGATTTTTCTGCAATTGAACAATATTTTTCAGATTTATATATAAATCCAAGTGTTGTATCTACATTTGCAAAATCAATTTTAGATGAAGATACTATTGCAGATACTGCTTCAGCTAAATTACAAGACATTCGTAGACGTGAACGCAAAATTGAACAAGATATACGTTCAAAATTAAATGTTATTTTACATTCATCTACATATTCTAAATATATGAGAGAAAATATTGTTACAATTCGTAATGGACGTTTTGTAATTCCTGTAAAAGAAGAATATCGTAGCAACGTAAAAGGCCTTGTACATGATATGTCTAGCAGTGGTTCAACTGTTTTTATTGAGCCAATTGCTGTATTTGATTTAAATAATGAGCTATCAAATTTACATATTGAAGAAGAACTTGAAATTGAAAGAATTTTACAAAATTTAAGCGGACTTCTATACCCTTACACAAAGGAATTAAAAACTGACACAGAATTAATTGGAAAGCTTGACTTTATTTTTGCTAAAGCACACTATTCTTTAAATCTACATTGCACAACTCCAGAAATCAGTGAAAGCAAATTCATCAAATTAATAAATGCAAGACATCCATTAATTGACCCAGCCAAGATTGTCCCTTCATCATTAGAAATCGGAAAAGACTTTTCAAGTCTAATCATAACTGGTCCAAATACTGGTGGAAAAACAGTAACCTTAAAAACTGTTGGGCTTTTAACAGCAATGGCTTGTAGTGGCTTAAATATCCCAGCAGACGAGCATTCACAAATTTATGTATTTGACCAAATATTTGCAGACATTGGAGATGAACAAAGCATTAGTGAATCTTTAAGTACATTCTCATCACATATGAGTAATATTGTAAATATCACACATTCTGCCACATCAGATAGCTTAATTCTTGTTGACGAGCTAGGCTCTGGAACAGATCCACTTGAAGGAGCTCATCTAGCAATAAGTATTTTGCAATACTTTACAAACCTTGGAGCAATCACTGTTGCAACATCACATTATCAAGAATTAAAAAAATATGCATTAGTAACACCAGGCTTCAAAAATGCCAGTGTAGAATTCGACATTGAAAACCTACGCCCTACTTACCGTTTATTAATTGGTATTCCTGGAAAAAGTAATGCATTTGCAATTAGTAGAAAACTTGGACTTTCAGAAGAAATCATTCAACGAGCAACTTCTATGATTGATAAAGAAACAATAAATCTAGAGGACTTGTTAAAAAAGATTTATGATGATAAAGCGAAAATTGAAACAGAAAAAACTCAAACAGCTAAAGTATTAGAAGAAGCACAGAAATTACGTGATTCATTAAAAAATCAACATTCTAATGTTTCAGAACGTGAAAAAGAGCTAATCTCTAATGCAAAACAAGAAGCTAAACAAATATTATTAGATGCTAAAGAAACCGCAAATTCATTGATTCGTGACATTTCATCTACTAATTCCGCTTCTCAAGCAAATAAACTTAGAAACAAATTAAATGACAAAATTGCTTCTGTTTCAGCTACATCTGAAGACGCTGTTATTGACTCTATCTCTCCAGCTATCTTAAGAGAAAATATTAAACCTGGTTTAAATGTGTATGTAAGTAATTTAAAAACTAATGGAACTATTGTATCAAATGTTTCAAAAGATGATACTGTTCAAGTTCAAATTGGTATGATGAAAATGAAAGTTGATATTAAAAATTTACATGAAACTTCTTCAGCATCAGCGTCATCATCATCAGCAGCATCTAGATCTGGTAAAACCAAAAGTGGAAAAAGTTCTGGAGCCCAAACAAGTAATGGTAGTGGTTATTCTCACAAATCTAGTTTCAAAGCTCAATCAGTTAGCCCAGAAATTAACTTACTAGGTATGACTGTTGATGAGGCAATTCCTATAGTTGATAAATATTTGGATGACTGCTATATTGCCAAACTTTCCCCTATCAGAATTGTTCATGGAAAAGGCACTGGAGCTTTGCGAAATGGCATTCAAAAATATCTAAAAACTAACAAAATTGTTGATAATTTTAGACCTGGCACATTTCGGTGAAGGCGAGATGGGAGTAACAATTGTGAGCTTAAAGTTATAGTTTTGGTGACAATTTGGGGTCGGTGTTTTTCTTGACAGCTTGTCAAAAAAAACACCGACCCCAAATTGTCACCACTATATTTCCATCTGACTTCCCAAAAAAGTAGCTGCTGACTGTGCAACCTTCTTTTCAACTTCATTCATTTTCGTATTTGATTCCTTAGACATTAAAATTACTGTCCCTATTGTATCTCCATTTGATATAATTGGATATACTACTTGTGCATTATATTTTCTTTCATTATTATCATTTTTAGTAATTGGAACTGCCACATCACTATTTTCTTTACTTGTATATATTTCTTTATCTTCCATTAATTGTTCTAATTCTTCACTAACATTTTGCTCTAAAAACTCTTTTTTTGGTCCACCTGAAATTGCTATAACTGTATCTTTATCTGTTATACATGCAATATGACCTGTTGTTTTTGATAATGTTTCTGCATATCCTGTTGCAAATTCTGACAATTCTCCTATTGGTGAATATTTTTTTAATATTACTTGTCCTTCTCTATCTGTAAATATCTCTAAAGGTTCTCCTTCTTTTATACGTAATGTTTTTCTTATTTCTTTTGGTATTACAACTCTACCTAAATCATCAATTCTTCTTACTACTCCTGTTGCTTTCATAATTTTCCTCCTTTTTGTTTTTTAAGTATACTCTTATTATGACAAAAAAGGAAAAAAATATGCATTTGCAATAAAAATTTTCAATCTTTTTTGACATTATGTTAATATTGATGTATAATATATACAGACTTTATATTTTTGAGGAAGTAAAGTCTAATTTTTTTGAACATTGATAATTAATTTTATTTGGAGGTAAGCACAATGTATGTAAAACGTCTTGGAAGAAAACCTGTTGGTCTAAATCGTATTCCTGAATTTAAACGTAGCCCTGAAGAACATCAATCTCGTTCATCTTATCACATAGAAAAAGGATTGCAACTTGAAAATGAATACTATAACTTTTGGGCTAATATAACCAAAGCTGATACTAGCATTTTCAATTTTCCTGATAATAGATTAACTGAAATTGCTCGGTATTTAGCTCATTGCAATATGTTTGCATATCAAAAAGATGAGCGTTGGGCCAATATGCCTTTTGGAGTTGTAAATACCATTGGAAATGCTGGTTCTTTAATCTTTTGCTCGGATGATCTCTTAATTCTGTGTTCTTCTCTTACTGGCATGGAAGTTGAAAAGCCTTCTCTTTCTTATGACAATAATGAAGCTGCTGTGAGAGAACTTACTAGACTGATTGTGCAAAAAGGTTATCGTTCTTGGAAATTCAAAAATTTTCCCAAAACATTATTTTTGCCCAAAATCAAATTGATCGCAGTAAAAGAAGCCCTTGCAAATTGTCCAGAAATTCAAAAGTGCAAGTCCACTAAAGAATTTGAAAATTTTCTTGGAAAACCTGTTGGAATTGGTGGTCACATGTTCTTCCTTGATGAGCTTATCGCTCTTATTGGAAAAGATGGCACTGCTCCTTACAGAGCAACTCGCTTAGAATCTTTTTGGCAAATTGTAAACAACATCAAATATGAAATTCCTGTTCCTATGAGAGTAAACAATAGTATTTTTTATGGTGATTATTCTCTAACTGGTGGCAGTTATGTTATTTGTGTTGGATTCGAAAATGGTAATGCTATCGTAATTGATGCAAATTACAAACATTTTTTGCGTACAATTCCTGTTGTCACTTTATACCATTCAATCGTTGCTGACAATGGTCTCACTTGTGTTTGGGATGCGTCCCCTATCTTTCGTAAATAAAAGCTTCCTCATCCCCTGATTTCAAATGAAATCTTAATTTTAACAAAAAAGTCATAGCAAGCCTCAAAGCTCTATGACTTTTTCGTTTTTTCTATTGAATTTATTCTCGAAATATATTATAATGAATAGTACATATGGGGATGTAATGGTTTCGACATTACATTTGAAGCATGAATAGCGAGTAGTGGATTCTCGTTAGCCACTTAAAAAACGAGAAATTAAAAATAAACGCTGATAATACAGAATTAGCATTTGCTGCTTAGTTTGCGGCAACGCCTGTTAGAGTATCCCCACATATTCTAATTTGGTGTCATTTAGTGGGAAACAAAGCTGTTTTTTCTGCGAGAACAGTGGGTATTTAGCAGATATGTTTAATTTTCGTTTGTTGATTGTCGTTTATTAAATGAATTTTTACAATTAACTGCACTCGGAGAAGTTCATGTGAATTTTGTTATGGACAGGGGTTCGACTCCCCTCATCTCCACCAAAATTATTCCAAGATTTAATGTTCCAATTTGAAACCTTAAATAAAAAAAACACTGCTCGAATGTTTAATTCGCTACAGTGTTTTTTATTTATTTCATCAATATTTCACCTTCAATATCAGGTCCTAGCCACTTCACAAAAAAATCCGCATCTTGTTGAGTTCCAACAATACAACCATAGTGAATTGGTACCGCAACTCGTGGTTTAATTATATGCATTAAATCAACCGCTTCTTTAGCATTCATTGTATAAGTTCCTCCTACTGGAACAAAAGCAACATCACATTTTACCTTTTTACTTTCTTCTGTAATATCGGTATCTCCAGCAAAATAATATCTCAATCCATCTAATGTTATAATATATCCTACCCACTCATTTACTTTTGGATGAAACTGTTTATTAATATTGTAAGCAGGAACTGTTTCAAACTCAATTCCGTCTATTTTATACTTCTTATTTGGCTCAACCGCCAATACATTTTGTGGATCAAACCCAAATCTTAATACATTTGTAAGTAAATCTTCTGGAACGACAATTTGTGTATTATCCTTTTTTATTTTTTCTATATCATCCTCTGAATAGTGGTCATAATGATTATGTGTAACAAAAATCAAATCCGCATCTTTCATCTCTTCCTCTATCCTAAATGGATCTATATAAATCGTTTTATCTCCACTTATTTTTATGCAACTATGGCATAACACCTCTATATTATCAATCATCTTTTGTCCTCCTAATTTGTATTAATAAATTACCCCATTTTCCTTTTTATATTCCTCAAATACCTTTATGCATTCATCTCTATCCATTTGTTGTAAATTTATTAAATCTTTATTTTCGCCTTTTAAATATTGGTAAATTATATCATCTCTAAATCCTATATTTCCTGCATCTTCTTTTGTGCATCCATAATATACTTTTTTAATATTAGCCCAAATTATTGCTGATAAACACATTGGACATGGCTCACATGATGTATATAAGATATAGTCTGATAAATCATATGTTTTTAATTTTTCGCAAGCAGTTCTTATTGCTACAACCTCGGCATGTGCAGTTGGGTCATTACTACATATAACTCTATTATTCCCTTCTGCAATTATATTGCCATCTTTATCTATAATAACAGCTCCAAATGGACCGCCTTCTTTATTCTTAAAGCCATTGATTGATCTATCTTTAGCTATTTTCATATATTCGTTCATTCGCATCATTCCTTTCCTACATATTTATATCACATTTTTCCATTTTTGTCATATGATATTACAATAATTATAGTATTTTTCTTATATGCATTTTGCCACATATCAAGAAAATATTCAGAAATGAGGTTTTTATGGACGATTTCATTTTTAGTTCTAATTTATTATATGAAAATTTACAAATTCTAAAACAAGCCTATCCTTTTTTACAAACTGGCTCTATTGGAAAAAGCGTTCTAGGAAAAGATATACCTTTTGTTAGAGTGGGTCGTGGACAAAAAGAAGTTTTTTATTCAGCCAGCTATCATGCTAATGAATGGATAACTTCTATTCTTCTTTTAGAATTTTTATATGAATATTGTGCTGCTATTCAAAATAATTCTACTATTTGGAATTTTTCAGCCAGAAGATTATTTGATTCTGTTTCTATTTACATTGTACCGTTAGTTAATCCTGATGGTGTCGACTTAGTTACTGGTGCTTTGTCTGCAACTTCTCAGTCTTACAAACAAGTCCAAAAGATAGCTGATGAATATCCTACAATTTCTTTTCCTGATGGCTGGAAAGCTAATATTCGTGGTGTAGATTTGAATCTTCAGTTTCCTGCAGGATGGGAAAATGCTCGTGAAATAAAATATTCGCAAGGTTTTACGCGGGCCTGCTCCTAGGGATTTTGTGGGTTATGGACCTCTTACAGAACCAGAAGCTATAGCTGTTTATAATTTTACATTGCAACATAACTTCCGATTGGTTCTTGCTTATCATACTCAAGGCGAAGTTATTTATTGGCAGTTCCAAAATTATAATCCACCTGGAGCTTTTGCAATTGGAACTCAATTTGCTAATGTTAGTGGATATTCTCTTGAGTCTACTCCATATGATTCTAGCTTTGCTGGCTATAAGGATTGGTTTATTCAAAATTACAATAGACCTGGTTACACTATTGAGGCCGGTCTAGGCGTTAGCCCTCTGCCTATCACTCAATTTAGACAAATTTATGAGGATAATTTAGGAATTTTGGTATTAGGAACTATTCTTTAAAATAAAAAACGTAAAATTTTTTCGACCTTTTTTTAATATTGACAGAATTAACATAATCTGGTATAATATAGGTTATAGGCGAATGCCTTGTAAAAAATTTTATATTTATTAATGGAGGTTCGTTATGAAAAGCATCAGTGCCCGCAAACCCATCATTACTGTTGACCTTCGGTCTAAGTTTTTAAAACAATTAGCAAAACTGCCCGAAGCCAACCAAGAAAAAGTAAAACAAGCTATCAACACCTATGTTAATAGTAATGATGACGATGCTTGTTTTGACATTTTGTGGAAGTTAACCTATGCTCCGGCTGATGGTCTTGAAAAAATTGGATTGTGTCTCGAAACAGATCCTACTGTTTCAGATTCTGACATTACATCCGTCACGTCCGAGTTTGTTCAGCCTCTTCGCAATGAACTGCGCTATCAGCGTAAACAAGTCAGCCCTTCTTTCATGGAACTCGATATCAGTGAAAAATGCAAACCTGCTTATAAAGCTCTTTGCAATGTAACCTCTGATGCAATTATTGCAATTGTAGCTTACAATCACTGCTATAAGTTCTGTCAACTTAGCGATAATGAAGATGAGTATTCTAGGGTTCACTATCTGCTTTCAAGCGCTAAAGAAGGCTATTTCTATGGCGGTATCCGCAGTCTTCATTTTAAAAAAGAAGAAGCCGACTGCCTCAAAAAATATGCCTCTCAATTAAGTGAGCTTCTTGATGTGCTTTGGAATGAAAAGGCTTCTTCCTCTGAAAAAGCTTCTTCCTCCGAGCAGCCTAACACTCCGTTGGCCACTCAGCTTGAAGCATGGAAAAAGGCTAACCCCGATTTTCTTTCTGACAACTCTACTGAAAACGTGAGCCAAGAAATCGGTGATGAGCTCAATAAAGAGCCTATCAATCCATTGCCTGATGTTGAAGCTTCTGAGACAACTTCTGTCGAAGAGACTCCTAAAGAAGTTATAGCGGAGGTAAAAGCAAAGGTGAAAAACCTTACACCTATCACAGCTCCGATTATTGCTGAAAATACCGAGCTGTTCAAGGCTTTCCTGGATAGCTATCATGACATCATCGCAAATGGATTTGATCCGTCACAGGTAATTGCAAATGCGGAAGCTATCACTATGATTTCTGAGGCTTCTAAGCTTCTGAAAAACTAAGTAGTATTAGCTTTTCATACTTACTCTCCTGTACAAACCAAAAAGATGGAGGACTAATTGTCCACCATCTTTTTGGTTTTATTCACTTATTGCTTTTGTTTCAATTTCATTTTTTAATTTTGAAATAAATTCATCTAATTTCATTTGTCCAATATCTCCAGCTTTTCTTGAACGTACTGCAATTAATTTTTCATCTTGTTCTTTTGCTCCTAAAACTAGCATATATGGAACCTTTTCAAGTTGAGCTTTTCTAATTTTATATCCAACTTTTTCATTAGACTCATCTAATTCTACTCTTATTCTATTTTCTCTTAATTTTTCTTCAACCTCTTTTGCATATTCAATTTGATTATCTGTTATAGGTAATAGTTTAACTTGAACTGGTGATAACCATAGTGGAAATGCTCCTTTTGTTTCTTCTATCAAGAATGAAATAAATCTATCAGAAGAACCAAGTATTGCTCTATGAATTACTACTGGTCTATGTTCTTTATTATCTTCTCCTATAAAGCTTAAATCAAATCTTTCTGGTAATGCAAAGTCTAATTGACATGTTGGAATTGTTACATCATGATTTAATGCTGTTTTTATTTGAATATCGATCTTTGGTCCATAGAATGCAGCTTCTCCTTCTGCCTCATAGAAGTCTATATTCATCTCTGTTAAAATTGCTCTTAATTGTGATTCTGCTGTTTCCCACATTTCATCATTATCAATATATTTTGCCTTATTGTTTTTATCCCTTAAAGACAATCTATATTTAAATGAATCTGCTGAAAATCCAAAATCTTTTTGATATACTTCTTTTATTAATTTTAATACATTTCCAACTTCTTCTTTTATTTGGTCTGGTCTTACAAATAAGTGTGCATCATTTTGACACATTTGTCTAACTCTTTCAAGTCCACAAACAGCACCACTATTTTCATATCTGAAGTCATTTGCAAGTTCACCAATTCTTATAGGTAAATCTCTATAAGAACGTGTTTTGCTCTTATATATTAACATATGATGTGGACAGTTCATTGGTCTTAAAACCATTTCTTCATTATCCATTTTCATTGGTGGGAACATGTCTTCTTTGTAGTGATCCCAGTGTCCACTTGTTTTGTATAATTCTACATTTGCAAGTGATGGTGTGTATACATGGCTATATCCTAATGCAATTTCTTTATCTTGAATATATCTTTCCAATATTCTTCTTATTGTTGCACCATGTGGCAAATACATTGGAAGTCCTGAACCAACTAATTCATGTGTCATAAATAATTCTAGGTCTTTTCCTATTTTTCTATGATCTCTTTCTTTAGCTTCTTCTAGCAATTTTAAATGCTCCTCTAATTGACTTGCTTTTGGGAAAGAAATTCCATAAATTCTTTGCATTGAATCATTTTCTTGATTTCCTTTCCAATATGCTGCTGATGTTGATAATAATTTAATTGATTTTACTTTTCCTGTGCTCATTAAATGAGGTCCTGCACACAAATCTATATACTCTCCTTGTGTATAGAAAGAAATTTCTTCTCCTTCTGGTAGTTCTTCTATTAATTGAACTTTGAAATCTTCATTTTTGTCTTTCATTAATTTTATTGCGTCTTTTCTTGATAATGAACTTCTTTCTAATGGTAAATCCTCTTTAATTATCTTTTTCATTTCTTCTTCAATTTTTTTCATATCATCTTCTGTTAATGGTTTTTCTACTTTAAAATCATAGTAAAATCCATTTTCAATAGCTGGTCCTATTCCTAATTTTGTATTTGGAAATAATCTTTTTACAGCTTGTGCCATGATATGAGCTGTTGTATGCCAATATGCCTTTTTTCCATCTTCACTGTTTTCAAATGTTTCTATACTTAAATTACAATCTTCTTTTAATTCATATCTTAAGTCTTTTACTTCTCCATTTACTGTTGCACATGTTGCCATTCTTGCTAATCCTTCACTAATTTGCTTTGCAACTTCTAATACCGTTTTTCCTTCTTCTACCTCTAATACTTTTCCATCTTTTAGTGTTACTTTAATCATAATTATACCTCCTATTTTGTTAATTTGGGACCAGAGATTTTTTGACATAAACTGCAAAAAACACTCCTATAGACTTACATCTATAGGAGTGCATGCACGGTTCCATCCTAATTTTAACTTAATTTACTGATTATAACGTATCTTACACGTCTAGCTTATTCACTAGAAACTTAAAGAGTTAGTTTTTCAAATACGTTTTCTTAAATTAGTTCTCAACCTAAGGCTAATTTTCTCTGTAAGAAACCTTTATTTTACTTTTCTCTTATATGTTTTTATATTCTTTTACTTTTTTATATGTGTATACCGCTGTTATTGCTAATATTGTTACTGTTACTCCTAACATTGTATTTTCTTTAGCTCCAGCTTTTGGTAAATTTGTGTTATAATTGTTAGCATTTGTGTTTAAATTTGTGTTTGTATTTAAATTTGTATTTGTGTTTTCAGTATTGGTATTTGAATTTAATGAATTTGTTTTATCATCATAATAATCTGTTAATCCATCAGCATCTGATAATACTGCAAATACATTTGTTGACATTGAAATTAATGCAACTCCTAAAACTAAAACTACTAATACTTTTAAAATTTTTTCTTTCTTCATCTTCATACCTCTTTCTTTTTCCTTTTATCTATAGTATTTATACCTTCAATTATATTTATACTACATTTTTTTATTAAATGCAAGTTTTTTTGTATATTTTTTTATTTTTTTTGCTGGAAATTTTTACACATTAAATTTAAATAATACTATATCTCCATCTTGCATAATATATTCTTTTCCCTCTTGACGTACTAATCCTTTTTCTCTTGCCGCTACCATAGAACCTTCTCTTACTAAATCATCAAATGATACTACTTCTGCTTTTATAAATCCTCTTTCTATATCTGAGTGAATTTTTCCAGCTGCTTTTGGTGCTTTTGTTCCTTTCTTTATTGTCCATGCTCTTACTTCTGGTTCTCCTGCTGTTAAGAATGACATTAATCCTAATAAATCATAGCTCTTTTTGATTAGTTTATCTAATCCTGATTCTTCTAATCCAAGTGCTTCTAGCATTTCTTTTTTATCTTGTTCTTCTAAGCCAGATAATTCTTCTTCAATTTTTACACATAATGGTATAACTTCTGCTCCTTCTTTTGCAGCATATTCTTTTACTTGTTTTACCATTGGTTCATTTTCTGCATTTCCAATCTGATCTTCTGATATATTTGCAATATAAAGTATTGGCTTCGCTGTTAATAAAAACATATCTTTTACAATTTCTTGTTCATCTTCATTAAATTCTATTGCTCTTGCTGGTATTCCTTTTTCTAGATTTGTTTTAATTTTTTCTATTAAATCTATTTCTGCTTGATATTTTTTATCTGCTTTTAGATTTTTCTTTGCTTTGTCTAGTCTTTTTTCTAGTGTTTCCATATCTGCAAATATTAATTCTAAATTAATTGTTTCTATATCTCTTAATGGATTAACACTTCCATCTACATGTATTACATTTGGATCTTCAAAACATCTTACTACTTGAGCTATTGCATCTACTTCACGAATATGTGATAAGAATTTATTTCCTAATCCTTCTCCTTTACTTGCTCCTTTTACCAATCCTGCTATATCTACAAATTCTACAATTGCTTTTGTTACTTTTTGTGGTTTGTACATTTCTGCTAATTTGTCTATTCTTTCATCTGGAACAGCTACTACTCCTACATTTGGCTCTATTGTGCAAAATGGATAGTTTGCACATTCTGCTCCAGCTTTTGTTATACTATTAAACATTGTACTTTTTCCTACATTTGGTAATCCTACTATTCCTATTTTCATTTCTAATTTCCTTTCTCTGTTAATTATTAGTCTATCATTTTTATGCTCTCTATTACTGGTTGATTTTCTTTTAATACTGTTCCATTATTGTCAACTGGTTGTACATCTTCACAAATTTTGTCTACAATTTCTATTCCACTTGTAACCTTTCCAAATGCTGCATACAATCCATCTAATCCTGCATTATCTTCATGCATTATGAAAAATTGTGAGCTAGCACTATCATATGCACTTGATCTTGCCATTGAAATTGTTCCTCTTGTATGTGAAATTGTATTTTTTACTCCATTTGCCAAGAATTCACCTTTGATGTTTTCCTTGCTTCCTCCTGTTCCATTTCCATTTGGATCTCCACCTTGTATCATAAATCCTGATATTATTCTATGAAATGTTAGACCATTATAAAATCCTTCTTCTGCTAATTTGGCAAAATTAGCAACTGTTATTGGTGCTGTATCTGCATCTAATTCTAATTTAATTGTTCCATAATCTTTTATTACTATTTCTGCATGGTGTATTCCTTTACTATATTTTTCGTTTGTGCTTTTATTTGATTTAACACAAGCCATTACTATCCCTCCTATTACAATTATTAAAATTACTATTCCTATTATCAAATATTGTTTTTTCATTTTCTCTTTTCTCCTTTTTCTAAAATTCTTAGAACATTTACTTTTTACAGCAAATGTTCTAAGTTTTATTTTTTATTTTTCTTTTGATTTTAATAAGCTATGTTGCAATGCATATTTAGAAACAGCCATAAAGTTTTCATCATATGGATATTTGGCTTGTCCAAACTTTAACCACATCTCTGACCATGTCGCTCCATTTTCAAGTAATTTTTGCACTTTTTCATCATGAATTGTATCATTATTGGATTGATTACACAAATCCACACAATTTTGTTCATCATACAATTTACATTGCAAATCACATTCAAGTTTATCACATTGATATGCAAATTGTGCTTCCTTACTTTCATGTGCATCAAATTCCCAAAACAATTCTTCGATTTGTTTTCCATCAATCAATTCACTCAAAATCTTGTGTACTGCTTGATGTTCAATTTTCTCTTTTTCGTCTCTTGAAATTTGAAACTGTGTTAAGTCTCCGATAACTGTTTCACCAAGTTCATGGATTGCAAGCATAAAGATTACTTTTTGAATGTCTATATCATATTCATATTCGGATTTCATTGCTATAGCAAGCATTTGTACACTATAAATGTGTTCTGCTACACTTTCTATTCTGTCTCTTTTTACATTCCAGTCCTTCCATCCAGTTCTTATTACATCTTTTAGCCGATTACAAATAACATAATAATTTAAAACTTTTTGCTCTTTTTTCATAGCTTTCCTCCTAAAAAATTATTTTTATGGATTTTACTGTTTTTTTTATGCCTTTTGCATTATAACATAGTTTG
>CAKOTX010000006.1 GCA_934120315.1 uncultured Clostridia bacterium | reverse complement strand
ATCGAGGGCTTAACTATAATTTAATTTTAGAAAGATCCTAATTAAAATTTCATCTATGTATTTTTGAGTGTGCTTTACACTATATAATTTTCTGGTGACGATAACATAGAGGAAATACCTGTTCCCATCCCGAACACAGAAGTCAAGCTCTAATGTGCCAAAAATACTTGCGGGTTACCCTGCTGGGAAAATAGGTTGTTGCCAGTTTTTTATTTTACAAAAAGAAAACATAAATTAGAGTTACTATAAGTAGGTTTAATTTATGTTTTTTTAATTATAAAATAAGGAGGAATAATAATGTCTAAAGTAACATGGAAACCAGGAACTTTTTTATATCCATTACCAGCTGTTATGGTATCATGTGGAAATATGGAGAAATCAAATATTATAACTGTAGCATGGACAGGCATATTAAATACCAATCCAGCAATGGTATATATATCTGTAAGACCAACAAGATATTCATATAACTTAATAAAAGAAAGCAGAGAATTTGTAATAAATCTTACAACTAAAGATTTAGCATATGCTACAGATTGGTGTGGAGTAAAAACAGGAGCAAAAGTGGACAAATTTGCAGAAATGCATTTAACAAAAGAAAAAGCTAAATTTGTTAAATGTCCTATGATAAAAGAGAGTCCTGTATCAGTTGAATGTAAAGTAAAAGAAATAAAAGAATTAGGTAGTCATCATATGTTTGTAGCAGAAGTTTTAGCAATAAATGCAGACGAGAGATATATAGATGAAAAAGGTGCTTTTGATATTTCAAAATGCGACTTAATTGCATATTCAAATGGAAATTATTATTCATTAGGAAAAAAAATAGGTAGATTTGGATTTTCAGTACAAAAAAATAAAAAAAAGAAGAAAAAATAGCAAAAATTCATTGACATATCTAGAAAAAAGTGGTAAAATATTTGAGCGTACGTAGATAAACGTATGCTCACATCGTTTAAAAAAAGTAAGGTTAAAAAAGTCGGAGGTGTATTTAAATGGCAGCTAAAGGACCAAGAGAAAATATTACATTAGAATGTACAGAATGTAAACAAAGAAATTACATTACATCAAAAAATAAAAGAAATAATACAGATAGACTAGAAATAGTTAAGTACTGTAAATTCTGCAAAAAACGTACAACACATAAAGAAACTAAATAGTTTAAGGCTATTTTAAGGAGGAAATAAAATGGCTAAAAAAGAAAATAAAGCTGAAAACAAAGTAAAAAAGCATTTTTTCAAAGATTTTAAAGCAGAACTAAAAAAAGTTATTTGGCCAACACCAAAGCAATTAGTAAATAATACTGTTGCTGTTGTAACAATTGTATTAATAACTGCTGCAATTGTATTTGTATTAGATGTTGTTTTCGATATGGGAAATAAATATGGAATTAGTCATTTACAAAATGCTGTAAATGAACAATTTAATCCTGCAGAAAACAATACTACAGGTAACACAACAACAGAAGATAATACAACAAGTGATGAAGAAGCAAATAACACTGAAAATAATACAGAAACAGATGGTAATTCTGAAGAAAACACTACAACAGAAAATAATGAAACACCTGCTGAAAATGCAGAGTAATAAAGGAGGTCAATAAAATGTCACAAAAAGATTATGATATGTCTCCAAGATGGTATGTAGTGCATACTTATTCAGGGTATGAGAATAAAGTAAAAACAGACCTTGAGAAAACTGTAAAAAACAGAGAACTAGAAGAATATTTCTTTGATATAGTTGTTCCAATGGAAGAACAAATTGAAATTAAAGATGGAAAAAGAAAAGCAAATCTAAAAAAAGTATTTCCAGGATATGTGTTAGTAAAAATGATTGTAACAGAGGAAACATGGTACATTGTTAGAAACACAAGAGGGGTTACAGGATTTGTAGGTTCTGGAACAGATCCAATACCATTAACAGACGAAGAAATTCGTGCTATGGGATTTGAAGATGCTTCAATAACTGTAGACTATGATATAGATGATTCAGTACAAATATTAAATGGACCATTTAAAGATTCAATAGGAACAGTTAAAGAAATTAATAAAGAAAAGCATAAAGTAAAAGTTTTAATATCTATGTTTGGAAGAGAAACTCCAGTAGAATTAGAATTTTCACAAATACAAAAAGTAGATTAAAGGAGGCGAAATTTTAAAATGGCAGAAAAAGAAATTTCAAATATTATTAAATTACAAATAGAAGCAGCAAAGGCAACTCCAGCTCCACCAGTTGGACCAGCATTAGGAGGTAGTGGTGTAAACATCATGCAATTCGTAAAAGAATTCAATGATAGAACAGCAAATGAAGCAGGATTTATTATCCCAGTAGTAATTACTGTATACAAAGATAAATCTTTCTCATTTATAACAAAAGTTCCACCAGTAGCTGTATTAATAAAAAAAGCAATAAAAATTGAAAAAGGTTCTGGAAAACCAAACAAAGAAAAAGTTGCTAAAATAACAAAGGAACAAGTAAAAGCTATAGCTGAGCAAAAAATGCCAGACTTAAACGCTGCATCATTAGAAGCAGCTATGAGCATGGTTGCTGGAACAGCAAGAGCTATGGGTGTAGTTGTAGTAGACTAATAAAATATAAATTAAAATAGTGGGAGAGCATAAGCTCGTTAAAACCAAAGGAGGATTTAAATGAAAACA
Organism: uncultured Clostridia bacterium; assembly: GCA_934120315.1. Lineage (GTDB taxonomy): Bacteria > Bacillota > Clostridia > TANB77 > CAG-508 > CAG-269. Next base: position 60,815 of record CAKOTX010000006.1, on the reverse strand, counting down.
TCAAAAAGATATGCAGAAAGTGCAAAATTAGTAGATTCTAACAAAGAATACGAAATCAAAGAAGCATTAGATATTATAGAAAAAATGCCAAAAACAAAATTCGATCAAACAGTTGAATTACATGTTAAATTAGGTGTAGATTCAAAACATGCTGATCAACAAGTAAGAGGTACAGTAGTACTTCCAAATGGTACAGGAAAAACACAAAGAGTATTAGTTTTCGCTAAAGGACCAAAAGCAGAAGAAGCTACAAAAGCAGGAGCTGACTTTGTTGGTGCAGAAGAATTAATACCAAAGATCCAAAATGATAACTGGTTTGACTATGATGTAATCGTTGCAACACCAGACATGATGGGTGTTGTTGGTAGATTAGGTAAAGTATTAGGACCAAAAGGATTAATGCCAAACCCAAAATCAGGAACAGTTACAATGGATGTAACAAAAGCAATTAATGAAATTAAATCTGGTAAAGTTGAATATAGATTAGATAAAACAAATATTATTCACTTAGGATTTGGAAAAGTTTCATTTGGTGCTGAAAAATTAGCAGAAAACTATGATGCAATAATGGGAGCTATTATAAAAGCAAAACCAGCTGCAGCAAAAGGACAATACATCAGAAGTGTATCTGTATCAACAACAATGGGACCTGGACTTTATATTAACCAAAAATAGATATAAATTTAATAGCCAAAGATAGTAGGCATACAATAAGTCCTACCGAGGTATAAAGAGATTTTTAACGCAATCTTTATGCCTCTCTGGCGTAAAGATTGTTTTGTTATTTAATTTAAAATATAATAAAAAACACTCAGGAGGTGAAAATCAAATGGCAAGTGAAAAAATCATTAACCAAAAGAAAGAAGAAGTATCAAAATTAGCAGCAAAAATAAAAGAAGCTAAAATCGTACTTTTAACAGATTACAGAGGAATCAATGTAGCTGATGTAACAGGATTAAGAGCTGAATTAAGAAAATCTAATTCTGAATACAGAGTTATAAAAAATAATATCACAAGAAGAGCATTAGCTGAAGCTGGAATCGAAGGTCTTGAAGATTTATTGGAAGGACCAACAGCTGTAATTATGAATAATGAAGATTATTTAGAAACAGCTAAAGCAATTTACAATTACAGTAAAGATAATGAATTTTACAAAATTAAAGGTGGTGTAATTGACGGTAAAGTTATGACAGCTGAAGAAATAATTACTTTAGCAAAATTACCATCAAAAGAAACATTACTATCTATGCTTGCTGGAGCATTGCTTGGAAATATTTCAAAACTTGCAGTTGCTCTTGGAGAAGTACAAAAACAAAAAGAGAATGCTTAATTATGAATTAATAAGAGTGGCGAACTTATATCGCTAGATAAAAAATAAAAATTTTAGGAGGATTTTAAAATGAGTAAAGAAGAAATAATAGAAGCAGTTAAAGCTATGACTGTTGTTGAATTATCAGAATTAGTAAAAGCTATAGAAGAAGAATTTGGAGTATCTGCAGTAGCAGCAGCTGCACCAGCAGCTGGAGCAGCCGCAGCAGCTGAAGAAAAAACATCTTTTAATGTTGTATTAAAAGAAGCTGGAGATCAAAAAATTAAAGTTATCACAGCTGTTAAAAATGCATTAGGATTAGGATTAAAAGATGCTAAAGATTTAGTAGACGGAGCACCTAAAACATTAAAAGAAAACGTTTCTAAAGCAGAAGCTGAAGAATTAAAAGCTAAATTAGAAGAAGTTGGAGCAGTTATTGAATTACAATAATTTGTTTAGAAAAGCACTTGAAATATAGTGCTTTTTTGTTGTTTTTTTTCAAAAAATCATGTAAAATATATATTGTGAGAGGAGATCAATATGAATAGATATGGGATAATTGCAGCAATGCAAGAAGAAATGAAAGAAATAGAAAATATAATGCAAGATAGAATAGAAACACAAATATATGAATTAAAATTTATAAAGGGTATAATAAATAAAAGTGAAGTAATATTAGTACAAGCAGGGGTAGGAAAGGTTAATGCAGCAAGAACTACACAAATATTAATTGATAATTTTAAAATAGATGTTGTTATAAATATTGGTTCTGCAGCATCTGCAAAAGATGATTTAGATATAGGAGATATTGTAATTGGAAAGAAATTAGTTCAACATGATTTTGATATAACTGCATTTGATCATCCAAAAGGATTTATAAGTAATGTGGGACAATATATGGAAAGTGATAAAGAGCTTGTAGAGAAAATAGAAGAAATTGCTGAGCAATTAAAAGATAATGAATTTAAAATCAAAATTGGTACAATAGCATCAGGAGATATTTTTTGCACTGAACTTTCAATGAAAAATAAAATTAAAGATAAGTTTGATGCTGATGCAATTGAAATGGAAGGGGCTGCAATTGCACAAGTTTGTAAGTTAGATAATATTCCTTTTATAGTAATAAGAGGAATATCAGACAGTCCAAATGGAAATAATGCAATAACTTTTGAACAATATTTACAAAAAGCTTCACATAGATGTGCAGAGATTATTAAAAAATTCATAAATTAAATACAAATTATGGAAAAAAGCTTGATTTATTTCTAAAACTATGATATAATACTTATGTATTTTATAAAAAAGAGAGGAGTATCCTACGGGATATCAAAAAAATGGGAGTATTTAAAGATTTAATAAATAATTTTATAGAGCCAAAGCCAGAAGAAAAAAGTTTTAAAGTTTTGTGTGGAGAGGTAGGACTAAGCGAAGAAGCCACAAAAGCTTTAAATGAATCAATGAAAGGTTTAAGTTGGGATGAATTTTCTGGAAAAGATGCTAAAAAGGGAAATAAAAAGAAAGTAAGAAAATTTTCAACGGGAAGAATTCAAAATGCTCCAGAAGTTTCAAGATCTAGTAGAAAAGAAGGAATAGATAGAGAATGAAAAAATAAATGAGATATTAAGGTATCTCATTTATTTTTTTGTCGTAAATAGTCAAAAAATAGAATAATTAGAAAAAAAAGAAAATTTTTTGAAAAAGTTATTTACAATTTGAAATATTTTGTATACAATATATTAAGTTAAGCTCAAATAAAGAACAAAAGAAGATGGAACTTAAGAAAGGGGTATATCAATGAAAATATTGATGCTAACATGGGAGTATCCACCAAGAGTAGTAGGTGGAATAGCAAGAGTAGTATATGACCTATCACACAGATTAATAAAAGATGGCCATGAAGTAACTGTAGTAACATACAGAGAAGGAGAAACTCCATATTTTGAAGATGATAAAGGAGTTAAAGTATACAGAGTAGATAATTACATGATAAATCCAAATAATTTTATAGATTGGATTATGCAATTGAATTTTAACATGGTGACAAAAGTAAATCAGCTTATAGCAGAACAAGGAAATTTTGATGTGATACATGCACATGATTGGTTAGTTGCTAATGCAGCTAAAACAATTAAAAATTCATATAATATCCCAATTGTAGCAACAATACATGCAACAGAAGCTGGAAGAAACAGTGGAATACATGATGAAACTCAAAGATATATAAATGATACAGAATGGATGCTTACATATGAAGCAACGGAAGTAATTGTTAACAGTAACTATATGAAAGGTGAGATCCAAAGATTATTTGGATTACCATTTGAAAAAATAAATGTAGTTGCAAATGGTGTAAACTTAAACAAATTCTCAGGAATGGAAAGAGATTACACATTTAGAAGAAGATATGCAATGGATAATGAAAAAATAATATTATTCATGGGAAGATTAGTATATGAAAAAGGAATACAACATCTAATCGCAGCAATGCCAAAGGTTTTAGCAGGATATCATGATGCTAAGTTAGTAATAGCTGGTAGAGGTGGAATGCTAGATGAATTAAGAGCAGAAGCAGATGCATTAGGTTTAGGAGATAAAGTATATTTTGCAGGATACATGAATGGAAAAGATGTAGAGAAAATGTACAAAGCAGCAGATATATCAGTATTTCCAAGTACATATGAACCATTTGGAATTGTAGCACTAGAAGGAATGTTAGCAGAAAGACCAATAGTAGTATCAGATGCTGGTGGATTAGGAGAAATTGTAGAACATAGAGAAACAGGAATGAAGAGTTACTGTGGAAATCCAAATTCAATAGCAGATTCAATACTAGAATTATTATTCAATCCAGAATTGTGTGCTAATATAGTAAAAAAGGCAAAAGCAAAAGTAAAAAATGAATATAACTGGGGCAAAATAGCTCAAGATACACATTTTACATATCAAAAGGCAATATGTGAAACAATGGCAGAAAGACAAAGAAAACAATTAGAACAAGAAAAAGCTCAAAAAGCAAAGAAAGCAAAAGGAACAGAAAAAGAGATAACAAATCTTTTATCTTTCAAAAAACGTCAAGCATATGCATAAAATGTGAAACAGCTGCATAATTTATATGCAGCTATTTTAATATTAGAAGGTGGGAAATAAATGAGTGTATATGATACAGCAAATCAACTAGCTCAAGAGATAAAACAATCTGAAGAATATGTTACATATCAGATTGCAAAGCAAACTATAAATTTGAATTTTGAATTAAAGCAAAAAATAGATGAATTCGAAAAATCAAGATATGAAGCTCAAATAGTAGCATTACAGACAGGGAAAGATGATGTAGAAAAATTAAAACGTGTACAAGAACTATATGGAGAATTGATCCAAAACGAAGAGGCTAGTAGATATTTTGATGCAGAAATGAAATTTAATTTATTGATAACAGATGTAAATAGAATAATAGGAGAAGCAGTGCAAAGCCTATTAAAATAAAAGAATTGATTTTAATGTAATTAGGAACATATTGAAGAGAAAGGAAAAAGATATGGAACTAGTTATTATAATAATAGCAATAATTGCTATAGTAATTATATATTTCTTTATGGGAATGAATGTTAAAGAATTAACTAAAGTTGCAAATAATTCTAAACTTAATAAAATTGCTGATAAATATCCTGAAAATAAAGAAATATGTAAAAGTATTTTAAATATGTTAGGAAATAACACAACTAAAATTGAAGAAAATGTTGAATCAGATACAACATTATATATAGCCATTCAAGATAAAATATTAGTAGGAAATACACATGGTAGTTTTACAAGAATTCAAACTATAGCACATGAATGTTTACACTCAATACAGGATAGAAAAATTTTAATATTTAATTTTATTTATTCAAATATATATTTTTTATATTGGATAATAATTTGTGGATTAGTGATATTTAAAAAGCTTTCAAACGAAATGATATATGCTAATATCTTATTAATATTAAGCTTTATTTATTATGTGGTCAGAGTATTTTTAGAAAATGATGCGATGATAAAGGCTGAATTTATAGCTAAAGAATATATGGAAAAACAACCAAAAGCTATAGAGCAAGAAATTAATGAAGTAGTAAAAGGTTTTAAACAATTAAATAGTGGATGTATAAAAGGAACAAATTGTAGTCTTTTTATAAATATAATGATAAAATTTGTGATTTTTAGCGTTCTAGCATTGATTTTTTAGTAGTTATATGGTAAAATATCTTAGTATAAAAACGAATAATAAAACCGTTAGGAGGAATACTAAATGCAAGTAGTAAAAATAATATTAGTAGTAGTGGATTTGATTATATGTTTAGTTTTAACAATATTAGCAATGATTCAATCAAAAGATGATGCAGGACTATCATCAACAATAACAGGTTCATCTACAAATAATTTCTTTGAAAAAAATAAAGGTAGAACCAAAGAAGGTATGCAAAAAAAATGGACAATTATATTAGGTATAGCTTTTGTAATTGTAACAATTGCACTTTCAATTATATACATAGCATAGTAGAATAGGACGGTTCAAAACTGTCTTATTTTTTTGTATTTAGGAGTGAGAAAAGAATGAAAGAAGAAATTGGAACATATAGAAAAAATCAAAAAGGCTTTGGATTTGTAAAATTAGAAGGCCAAGAAGAGGAAATATATATATCAAAAGAAAATTCTTATAATGCTTTAAATGGAGATACTGTTGCAATTAAGATAACATCAGAAAAAGAAGCTGATAAAAAAGCAGAGGGGAAAATAGTAAAAATAGTTAGGCATGAGAAAGATACTGTTGTTGGAACATTTCAAAAAAATAGAAACTTTGGATTTGTTGTTCCTGATGACAAAAATTTTGGAACAGATATATTTATTTCCAAGTCACATTGGGGAAAAGCAAGAAATAATCAAAAAGTAATAGTAAAAATAATTAAATATCCTGAAAAAGGGAAAAATGCAGAAGGAGAAATAATTGAAATTTTGGGAGGAGTTAATGAGGCAGGAATTGATATGCTTTCATTAATAAAACAGTATGAACTTCCAAATGAATTTCCAGAAGAAGTTTTAAAAGAAGCAAGAGCATTTGGAAATAAAATTAATGAGAAAAATTTGGAAGGTAGAAAAGATTTACGCCAAGACATAATATTTACAATTGATGGTGAAGATGCTAAAGACTTAGATGATGCAATTCATGTTGAAAAATTGCCAAACGGAAATTATAGATTAGATGTCCATATTGCAGATGTAAGTAATTATGTAAGAGAAAAAACTGAACTTGATAAAGAAGCATATTTAAGAGGAACAAGTATTTATATGTTAGGTAGAGTAATTCCAATGCTTCCAAGAGAACTTTCAAATGGAATATGTAGTTTAAATGCAGGAGAAGATAGATTTACTTTATCATGCTCAATGGAAATAACACCAAAGGCAAAAGTGGTATCATCAGATATTTATAAAGCTGTAATAAGAGTAACAGAAAGAATGTCATATACAGATGTTCAAAAAATATTAGATAGATCTGATGGAAAAATATTGAAAAGATATGAAAAATATATTTCTCATTTTGATTTAATGGCAGAACTTGCAAATATTTTAAAAGATAAAAGAAGAGAAAACGGATATTTAAATTTAGACATTCCTGAAAGTAAAATAATACTTGATGAGAATGGTTATGCAATTGATGTAAAAAAATATGAAACTTATTTTGCCAACGAGATAATTGAACAGTTTATGCTTATTGCAAATGAAACAGTGGCAGAAAGATTTTATTGGTTACAAGCACCATTTATTTATAGAAATCATGAAGCTCCAGATTTAGATAAAGTTAAAGATTTAAATAAGACATTATACAATTTTGGATATAAAATAAAAATTTCAAAAGAAGAGATTATTTATCCAAATGAGTTTGCAAAAATTCTTGATGAAGTAAAAGGAAAAGAAGAAGAAAAGGTAGTATCTAATATAATATTAAGAACACTAAGAGTTGCTAAATATGAGGCAGAGAATAAAGGTCATTTTGGAATTGCAAGCAAATATTATTGTCACTTTACGTCTCCAATAAGAAGATATCCAGATCTATTTATTCATAGAATTATTTCTAAATATTTGGAAACAAATTATATGGTAAATGATTTCTGGGTAAAAAAGTATGAGAAACGAGCTGAAAAGAGAGCCGAAAATTGTTCTGAAAGAGAAAGAGTTGCAACAAAAGTAGAAAGAGAAGCAGAAGATATTAAAAAGGCAGAATTTATGGAGAATAAAATTGGTGAAGAATATGAAGGAATTGTATCATCTGTTACTAATTTTGGAATATTTGTTGAACTTGATAATACTGTTGAAGGGTTAATTCGTTATGAAAAATTAGGTGATGAATATTTTATTTATAATGAAGAAACAAGACAAGCTATTGGAGAAAATTCAGGTAAAGTTTATAAAATTGGTGATAAAGTTAAGATTAGAGTGGCTTATGCTAATAAATTGATGAGACAAATTGATTTTGAGATTTGTGGATAAAAGAAAATATTTCTTAAAAAAGTTGACTAATTATGTAAAATGTGGTATAATAATATTACCGACCGGGCAAATCGCCTGGATACACACCACAGCCTAGATATAGGCTGGCAAGTCATGGGGAGGTAAGCCATGAAAAACATTTTCCGGTCCGTCCTGCTGCTCGTAATCGTTGCTATGGCAACGTGCCTAACTGCTTGTGGGCTGTTTGTCCAAGACAACCAGCATGCATTTGCCGAACTAACATCGACATCTGGGTATGCTGCGGTGGCAAGTTCGTACAATGGGTTGGGTATGACCTGGACAGGACTCTATGCAGCCCAACGGTACGCATGTAGGGTGCATTTGAAAGATGAGAAAGATGTCCTTACGGTCCACTTCCGATGCGATGCATGTGGGCATGATGAAGTATGTGAGCTAACAGCTCCTGCTTCCAAAGTGTTTATGTGTGATTGCGACGAAAACGGAGACGAGGAAAACAATGCTAAGGAATACTTCTGTGTTCTGGCTAGCATTGGAGAGGACGCCGAAACACCGGAATAAGGAAAAGTGCTGTAGATGCAGAAGTGCATTTACAGCACTTTTCCTTTTGGATAATAATTTATAAATTTATTAAAAATTATTGACAAAAAATTATCATATTATATAATAATATTGGATAAAATAAACCAAAGAAATCTAATTACAAATTAGAATGAAAGGAAAACGAGAAAAAATGGAAAATCAGAATTCAGAAGAAGTTAAAGTAGAGCAAATGATAGATGAACTAATGAGAAAAGCAAAAATAGCATCACAAGAATATATGAAATTAGATCAAGAAACAGTTGATAATATAACTAAAGCAATGTCAATGGCTGGATTAGAGCATCATATGGAATTGGCAAAAATGGCTGTTGAAGAAACTGGAAGAGGAATATATGAAGACAAAATAACAAAGAACATGTTTGCAACAGAATATGTATATCATAGTATAAAACATGAAAAAACAGTAGGAATAATAAAAGAAAATGATGAAGATGGATATGTAGAAATAGCAGAGCCAGTTGGAATAATTGCAGGTGTAACACCAGTAACAAATCCAACATCAACAACAATGTTTAAATCTATAATTGCAGCTAAAACAAGAAATGTAATAGTATTTGGATTCCATCCATCTGCACAAAAATGTAGTGTTGCAGCAGCTAAAATTTTAAGAGATGCAGCAGTAAAAGCTGGAGCTCCAGAAAATTGTATTTTATGGGTAGAAGAGCCATCAATACTAGCAACAAAATTATTAATGAATCATCCTGATGTAAGTCTAATATTAGCAACAGGTGGTACAGGAATGGTAAAATCAGCATATTCATGTGGAAAACCAGCATTAGGAGTAGGACCTGGAAATGTGCCATGTTATATAGATAAAACTGCAAAATTACAAACATCAGTAAATGATTTAGTAATGTCAAAATCATTTGATAATGGTATGATATGTGCATCAGAACAAGCTGTTTTAGTAGATAAAGATATATATCAAGAGTTTGAAAAATTAATGAGAGAAGCTGGATGTTATTTTGTAAATCCAGAGGAAAAAGAAAAATTAAAAAATAGCATGTTTGATGCTGAAAATGGATATAAATTAAAATCACATGTACCAGGACAAAGTCCAGCTACAATTGCAAAAGAAGCGGGATTTGAAGTGCCTGAAGATACAAAAGTATTAGTTGTATATGAAGATGGAATTGGAGAAGGATATCCATTCTCTAAAGAAAAATTAAGCCCAGTATTAACATATTATATTGTAAATGATTCTGAAGATGGAATATCAAAAGCAGAAAAATTGCTAGAATATGGTGGATTAGGACATTCAGCAGTAATACATTCAGAAGATAAAGCAACAATATTGAAATTTTCAAAAACAATGAAAGCAGGAAGAATTATTGTAAATTCTCCATCAACACATGGTGCAATAGGAGACATATATAATACAAATATGCCATCATTAACACTTGGATGTGGATCTTATGGAAGCAACTCAACAACAGCAAATGTATCAAGTGTAAACTTAATTAATATAAAAAGAGTAGCAAAAAGGAGAGTTAATATGCAATGGTTCAAAGTACCTGAAAAAATATATTTTGAAGCTGGTTCAATATCATATTTAGAGAAAATGCCAAACATAGAAAGAGCATTTATAGTTACAGACCCAGGAATGGTTCAATTTGGATATGTTGATAAAATTTTATATCACATTAGAAAAAGACAAAATCACGTGCATTGTGAAGTATTTAGTGAAGTAGAACCAGATCCATCATTTGATACAGTAAATAAGGGCTTAGCTGCAATGAATATTTTCAAACCTGATGTAATAATTGCATTAGGTGGAGGAAGTGCAATAGATGCAGCAAAAGGAATGTGGTTATTCTATGAAAATCCAGATGCTGATCCAGAAGGCTTAAAATTGAAATTTATGGATATACGTAAACGTACCTATAAGTTCCCTAAAATGGGCTCAAAAGCGAAAATGGTTGCAATTCCAACCACATCTGGAACAGGTTCTGAAGTAACATCATTTGCAGTAATCACAGATAAAGTAAAAAATAAGAAATATCCATTAGCAGATTATGAATTAACACCAGATGTTGCAATAGTAGACCCTGATTTAGTAATGAGTTTACCAAAATCAATTACAGCAGATACAGGAATGGATGTATTGACACATGCATTAGAAGCTTATGTTTCTGTTATGGCATCTGATTATACAGATGGATTAGCAGAAAAAGCTGCAGAATTAGTTGTAAAATATTTAAGAGAAGCTTATGAACATGGAGATAACAAAATTGCAAGAGAAAAAATGCACAATGCAAGTACAATAGCAGGTATGGCTTTTACAAATGCATTTTTAGGTGTATGTCACTCAATGGCACATAAAATAGGAGCTGAATTCCATTTACCACATGGTAGAATTAATGCAATTTTATTACCATATGTAATTAGATATAATGCTACTGAGCCAACTAAATTTGTATCTTGGCCAAAATATGAATATTATATAGCAAATCAAAAATATGCAACAATTGCTAAAAAGATAGGACTAAAGGCAGATACAGTTGAAGAAGGTGTAGATTCTTTAATTGCTGAAGTAAGAAAAATGAATGAAGAATTAAATATTCCAAAATCATTTAAAGATGCAGGAGTTGATGAAAAGGAATTCTTAGCTAAAGTTGATTTATTGGCTGATAGAGCTTTTGAAGATCAATGTACTACTGCTAACCCTAGAGTTCCTCTTGTTTCAGAGATTAAACAAATGTTGTTAGATAGTTATTATGGAAAATAAAAAAATTATAGGATAGTAAGAATTTTATGTTCTTACTATTTTTTTTATTGCAAAAATACTTTCAAAAAAATAATTGATATGTTAAAATAAAAGAAGAAAAAAGTCGAGGAATCGGAAGAGGAAATAATAGGAGAATACCATGGAAGAATTGTTTGATATAGAAAAATTTAATGTAATAAGTGATGAAGAAAATTACTATTTTTTTAGATCATTAGAACCAGGAGATATAAAAGACCTAGAAGATGGAAATATAAAAGATAAGAATGGTAATTATATAAGATTACGTACTGACAGAGAAAGATGGGAAGAAACACATGATATAAAGCCAAGATGGAATTCAGAAAGTACAGTCTCATTAGAAGAAATGTACAATCATATAAAAATGCATTATAGTTTAGAAACAAACTGTATTTCTTTATCAAGCAATGCGAATGTAGCTAGAACATATGGAGAAACATTTAGTGATAAATATGTAATGATAAAAGTTCCAAAAAGAGAAATGGGACAAAGAGTATATAATGCAGGGCAATATATGTTGTCAGAAATAGATAAAAAAGTGCAAGAAAGAATAGCACAAGGAGATATTCCAGAAGAAATATTAGAAGACTTAAAAAAGATTGATGGAGTTACAAAATCAGAGGAATTAAAGGATATAATAAAAGTAAAATACACAGCACCAGAAGGAATAGATATAAGCAAATCTGGAATGAAGAAAGGAATAGTATATAAAGCACCATTAGCTAGAGTAAGCAGTTTTCAAGCATTAGATGATGAGCAAACATTAGAAAAAAATAAAATAGTAGCAAAATTAACTGTATTAGAGAAAAATGGATTAATGAATACATTAATGCCAAGAAACAAAAGTAATAGCTCTTTAATACAAACAGTTGGAAGTGCATTTGCATCAGGAGAGCAAATCTATTATGGAGATATAGATGGAAGCAGAGTAACAGATATATCAAAAGAATTTTTAGATATGTTTGCATTAATACAACAAGCAGAAAATCAAGATAAACAAGTTGTAGATGAGTTAAAAATAGAATTAGTAAAATATATAACAAGTGGTGCTAAACTAGAAATACCAGAAGGAAGTATATTGAGAGATGATGGAACACCAAGAACAGATATATCAATAGAAGAAATGTACAATTTGACAGAAGGAAAAGTGGAATATGGACAAGCAAGTTCTATTGTAAAAAATATGTATTATCTATCAAAAGGACAAGTAAATGCAAGAATACTAGCAGGAATGTTAAGAGAGATAACAGGAAATAATCCCAAATATGAAGAGATTATAGAGTACATTGAAAATAATGGATTTGAAATAGAATCAAAAATAACAACAAGAAAAAGTAATACAGGATATAGAGTAAGTGAATCAGTAAACTTAAATTTAAAGCCAAATGAAATAGGATTAGTAGATTCAATAAAAGGTTTAACAGATGAAGAACAAATGCAAATAATACAAGACAGAGGTCTTTCAAATGTAAGAGATATAATGACATCAAATTTTGCACAATTACAGACAGCAGAAGCAATGTCAAAAGAAGAATATTTTGCAAGTGCAATAGTAGATGCATACGATTGGGGCAGTCTTAATATTGAAAGATTATCTGTAACAGAAAGAAATGAATTAATCAAAAAATTAAAGCAAAGTAATTGTCTTTTAATTTATGAGAAATTAAAAGAAGCAGGAATAGAAAACGAAGATATACCAACAGCAGTTATAAATATAGCATCACAAGGAAGAGTAAAAGAGATATTGCAGGCAGAAAATAATGTAGAACAAATACAAAAAAATATTGAAGAAATAACACAAAATCTTTCAGTAGAGCAAATAGAAAGATATCTAGGATATTATGATGTAAAAGGAACAGGAATAAGTTTAAGAGAATATCAACAAGATGCAATAGATAAAACAGAGAAACTATATGAAGAAAAAAGATATGCAAGTGTAATATTGCCAACAGGAGGAGGAAAAACATATGTAGCATTAACAGAGATGCTACGATATGGAAAAACGGCAGAAGAGCTAGCCAAAGAAGATAGCCAAATAGAATCAGGAGAAATAGCATATAAAACTAATAATAAAAAAATGCTATATTTAGCACCATCAAATGAGATATTAGAACAAACTAAAGATAGAATAATAGAAAATATTCACGGTAAAAAAGGAATAACCAGAAAAAGCAAAGATGAAATAATAGCAGAAGTATTTCCAAATTTACAATTTGCAACATACCAAAGTTTAATAAAAAAATCAGGAAAAGAAACATTAAAAACACAGTATGATTTTATGATATTTGATGAATTACATAGAACAGGTGCAGAAAGATGGGAAAAATCATTAGATAAGTTAATAGAAAATCAACCAGAAGAAACAAAAGTATTAGGAATAACAGCAACACCAACAAGAGATACAGATGATAGAAATATGTCTGATGAAGTAGCAAGAAAACTAGGATATACAGATGAAGAAATAAGTGAAGGAAAGCATATAGCAGCAAAGATAGAACTAAAAGAAGCAATACAATTAGGAATGGTAGTAAATCCAAAAGTAGTTTCATGCGAATATAATTTATTAACAGATGGAAGTATGGAAAATTTGGCAGAACAAATAAATGAGATAGAGGATGAAAATGAGAGAAAGAAAAAATTAGAACAATATGATGAACTAAGAAAAAATCTTGAAAGTGCAGATGGAATTCCTGAAATATTAAAACAAAATGTAAAAAAAGGTGGAAAATATATAGTATTTATACCAGTTGGAGGAAATGAAGAAGGAAAAGACAGTAAAGATAAAATAAAAGAATATGAAGAAAAAATTAGAGGATATTTAAAAATTTCAGGAATAGAACCAGAATATTATTCAATGCTCAGTGCTTATAGTAATAAGGAGAATGATAGACAATTAGAAGGATTTGAAAGTGAAAACTCAGATAAAACAAAATTTATGGTAGTAATGAACAAAGCAAATGAAGGATTACATGTAAAAGGTGTAGATGGAATAATATGGTTTAGAGCCTTAGATGAAAATTCAAGAATATTATATTTACAACAATTAGGAAGAACAATAACCTCAATAGATCCAAATAATCCAATAAAAGATGAAGATAGACCAGTAGTAATAGATTTAACCAATAATACGCAAAGAGTTAATATAGATAAAGAAATGAAAAATATTAATAGAAAAGATGATTTAGAATTATTAACGATAGTAGTAGATTGGGTAAAATCACATGGAGATAATTTACCACAAGTAACAAGCACTAGTGAACAAGAAAGAAAATATGCAGCAACATTATATAGAATCCAACAAAAATATATAGAATATAGAAATGAAATTGATAAAGAAGAGCTTACGGAAGAAGAAAGAAAAAATATAGAAAAGATTATAGCAAAAGGTGAAGAAATAGACTTATGGGATAGAGAGCTTAAAAAGATTCCAAAAGGGCAAATTGGTAAAATTTTAAATGTTGATAGTTTTGAAATAAAAGGAAATTTACATGATTTTGTTGAGTTAGAGAAAGAAGTAGAAGGATTACCAAAAATAAATACAATAGATATATTTATAGAAAAACTAGAAAAATTGCAAGAAATAGGAGTAGATGTATCGAAAATTAAGATAAAAGATACGATATTGGATTTAGTAAAAAGAACCAAAACAAAAGAAAATGATGAAAAATTAATAAGAGAAATAGAAGAAATAGGGTTAGAAGCAATTGATAATATAGGAAATAAACTTAGTGCAATAAGAGATCTATATACAAAGGCACAAGAAGGAAAAAAGATAAATGCTATATTTCCAACAGATAAACAGCTAGAACGATTAGAAAAACTGGGAATAAGAATAAAACCAAGAAATACAATAGATGAATTTATAGAAAAATTAGAAAAATTGCAAATTATAGGAATAGATGTATCGAAAATTCAAAAAGAAGATACAATATTAGATTTAGTAAAAAAAACGAAGACAAAAGAAAATGATGAAGAACTAATAAAAAAGATAGAAGAAATGGAATTAAATCCTAATGATCCTATATCAAATAAATTAAGAAGTATAAGAAAAATATATGGCAAATTGCAAAAAAGCGAAAAAATTGATGAGATTCCTCCAACAGTTGAACAAATAAATAAAATAGAAAAGATGGGAATAAGAATAAAACCAAAGGAAAATATAATAGATGTATTTATAAATGAATTGGAAAAGCTACAAAGCATAGAAATAGATATATCGAAAATTCAGGTGAAAGATACAATATTGGATCTGGTAAAAAAAACGAAGACAAAAGAAAATGATGAAGAACTAATAAAAAAGATAGAAGAAATAGAACTAGATCCTAATGAAAATATTGGGGGCAGATTATGCAGAATAAAAATGGGATATAAAAAAAGACAAAAAGAAGGAAATTCCAGATGGACACTATTAACAGAGGAACAATTAAATAAAATTCAAGGAATGGGAATAAAAATAGGAAAAGAAATTACAGGTAAATCAATAGGCCAAGCTTCATACACAGCAACAGCACAAGAATGTGGCAAAGCAAAAGCAGACTTAGACAGATTAATTCAAGAAGAACAAACTAAAGAAGGAGGACAAGAACAAAATGACTAAATATAAAAATGCATATACAGAAGTATATGAAATAATAGAACAATTAAATGAAGAAGAATACAATAAAATACCTCCACAAGTAATAAAAGCAATAGAAGAAAATAGGAATACTGAATATGAATTTGAATTAGAGGAAGACATAGAACTAAAAGACCAAGAGCTATTACCAGAAACCAAAGCAATCTTATTTAATCTATTTAGAGATTATTTATCAACACCAGAACAAAAAGAAAAAATAATAAAAATGCAAGCAGAAGAAAGACTAAAGAATGAACAAAAGAAACAAGAACAATATAATTCAGATGTATTTGCAAATAAGCAGAAAAAGCAACCTATTAAAGAAAAACATACTGAATTAATTGAATACAAAGAAAATATATTCAAAAGAATTTTTAATAAAATAAGACAATTTTTTCATATATAAAAAGAGACCGCAAAATAATGAAAGACTTTTTTAATGAAAAAATAAATATTTTAAAGTAGATCAGCATCTAAATAGGTGCTGATTTTTTGGCATTAAAAATACTTGATACAAGAAATAAAGATATAAGTAGAACTAATAATCAACATAAAAACTATTAATTTTACATAAGTGGTAAATGATGGTAAAATAATTATGTAACCAAAAAAGAAAGGAAATGAATAATATGGAAGAATACTTTGAAGAAGTCAAAAGTAGGTTAAAAAGATTTAAATTGAAAGGAAAGAAAGCACAAGGATATGGAGCAGAAAGATACAATTCATGGAAATCTAAGAAAACAGATCATACACGAGATTACGGAAAAAGAAGTCAAAAGATAAATGAAAGAATTGCCAAAAGATTAAGAAGAGATGAAAAAAACGAAGGATTAAATAATACTATTGTAGATGATGAATATGAAGAAAAAATAGAAATTGAGGAATTAAGGAAAAAAGCGTTAGAAGAAAGTCAAATACCCCAATTAGAAGAAAAAGAGGTAACAAGAAAATTTAACAATATTGAAAATATGCAACAAGAAGAGAAAAAATTATTGCAACAGATTCACCAAATAAGGGTAGAAAAAGTAAAAGAAAAATTAAAACTTATTGAAAGTAGAGAAAATATATCAATTCTATTTAAAGAATGGAAAGCTTTTGAAGAAGTAATATTAGCAAAAGCTAAAAATAATAATTTGGGTGGAATAGTTGCTTGGCATGAATATGATAGACGTATGGTAGATGAGTATGGAAATGGCTTAGAATTAAATGAATATGTAATTAGGTTGCAGAATCAAGTATTACATATATATGAATATTTAGATAATATACAAATTAAATTAGAAGACTTAACAGAAGCAAAAGAGTGTGCATTGAAAAGAAAAATACAAGAAGATAGTAACCCAAATGAAACTATTGGATGGAGAAGAATGTTAGGAAATCAATATTCTTTAGAAGAATCATTTGACATAGATACAATATTATCAACAGCTCAAGACAAAACAAAGAAACTATCACATTTCGAACAAGTGCTAATAGACGCAAGTAATAGTAAAAAAACAGGAAAGGGAACAAAAGAAACAGCAAAAATAATTTTAGAAGATATGCAAAGTTCGCGAAAAGTAAGAGAATAAAAAAATAGAAATAATGAAAGGAAAATAAAAAATGAATAAAGAAGAATTAAGAAAAAAATTAGAACCCAAAAAATTTAATAATGTTACAATGGAATTTTTAACAAAAGCAGTAAATGATGTATTAGAATCATATGGAGAATATATTTCAGAGGATGTAATAATAGAAAGAATCAAACAGAATTTAGATAAAGATATAGAATTTAAAGAAGAAATTGACAATGGTGTAGCAGGTAAATACTGTGTAGAACCAAAAACTATAATGATAAAAAAAGAATGTTTAGATAAAGAAAAACAAACATTTTTACATGAATTTTTGCATTGTATTTCAACACATAAAAAAAATAATAGTAATATTTCAGTTGGTTTTTGTGATGGAAAAAATGGAATGGGAATAAATGAGGCAATCACAGAATATCTGACAGAACAAAAATATCCAGAACCAAGATCATATCAAGACGAAAAAAAGGTTCTACAAAAGATACTAGAAATAATTCCTAAAAAAGAAATGCTACAATCATATTTATATGGAGAACCTGAAATAGAAAAATTAATTGAAAAATATGGTATGAATAGTTTTAAGTTACTAAATAGTTTTGATGAATTATTAAATAACAATAAAAAGTATAACGGAATAGGAAAAATTTTTACTATTGGACTTGATGATATAGAGAGAATAGATGCAAGCCAACGACTAATATTTGAATATGTAAAAGGATATTGCAATTTGAGAAAGTTAGAAGAGATAAATATAGAAGAATTAATGAATAATATTGATGAGTTGGAAAAAATTTTATTTAATCCAGAGCACAAATCAGACTTTGATTACATGCAATATGTTAATAGAATTATTGCTGAAAAATTGCAACAAGGAACAGATGAAGAAAAATTAAGACAATTACCAGCTAGATATATTGATAGAATAAATCATCAAAGGGCAAAAGAAAAAATTTATAATAAATCAAGAGAAAAGATACTATATGAAGATTTTTCAAAAGGAAAAGACACATATGAAAATTTTTTTAAAGATGAAATGTATATGGAAAAAATAATTCAGAAAATATGTGGAGATGATACAAGGTTTGAAGATGATACAATAGAATTTTATTGGGCTACATTGCTATGGAATGAAATAAAACAAAGATATTCAGATATAAATTTTGATTGGATTGATTTTGGATTTATAGATGATAAGTATATTATTGCTAGAATAGGTAGAATAGTAGTGGGAGCAATGAATATAGATATCGATGATGAGGAAGAATATAAAAAATATAAAGAAGTAATTGAAGTAGAAAAAGGTAGCGAAAAATATAGAATTATAAGTAAAGATAATGAATATGTAGATATAAATGAATCTCAAGATGAAAGATTGGAAATGTTACGTGAGGAAAAATTCAGGCTTGAGAGATTAAAAAGTGTAGATGCACCAAGTATTGTAACAAAGCCAATTGAAGAAAAAATTGAAAAATTATCTCAAGCAGAACAAAATCATAAGGTAGAATATGTAGGAAATTATTTAGAAAGACAAAAAAAATCTGGAGAGATAGAAGAAAATGAATATAATGTTGAAGTTCAAAAAATGGATGAATGGATAAACAGGCATTATCAGGAATCACCAGCTGATGATTTTGAAAGATAGAGTTAAAATACTACAAATTTGTAATTATATAAATTTGTAGTATTTTTTCTTTATGTATTGAAAAAGAGATGGTAAAATGGTAATATTTACTTAGAGAAAAAAGATAGGAGAAAAACAAATGATTAATGAAAATCGTGAAAGACTTACTCTAGAAGAAAATATGAAATTAATAAGAGAGATTTTTTTTAGTAAACAAACATCTGAATTAAGATTAGTTGATTTAAAAAGTATAGAAGTATCCAATAGAAACGGAGATGAAGATGAAGAAAAAAATGATGAATTAGCAGAAATATTTGAAAATTTATTAGATTATTGTAAAAGTGGGATTACTGTATATGATTTAACTAATTTATCTAATATAGATATTAGAAAACATAGTGAAATATTTAGTAGACATAGAAGTGATGGTGGAAAAAAACTTATAGACATTATAAATAATGTAAGAGGAGTAACAACAAGAATAAATAGTTCTAGTTATGAAAAATGGGTTAACTCATTAGTGAAAAAGAAGAACCAAAATCCATTAGAAAGTGATACATGTTTAGGAAGAATAACATCATTAATGACAATAGCTTTTTATGCAAATAAGGCAGAGAAAAGAAGAATAGATGAATATTTTGGAAGAGATAAAAGAAGTAATGTAGATAAATTGGGAGAAGAAGACTTACAAATTGTTGAGTCATATAAAAAGATATTATATGATATTAAACAGGAATGTGTAAGACAAGCGATAGTAACACTTACAACTGATAAAGATGCAGTATATAACGGCAGTTGGGGAATAGATTGGGATGCAGAAAGAAATGCATATGTATTTGCATATTTAGATGATGAACAGGTAATACCATTTAGTTTTCATATTCCGCCAAGATGCTGTAGGACATTTTCAAGAGAAATTATGTCTAAAATAGATAAAGGAGAATATTCTATAGATAGGATAAAAAATGAAAAAACAAGGCAAGCATTAAAAAAATTATGTAAAAAGCAGATATTGGAAGAGCCAACATTAGCATTAAAAAAATCAGACAAAATGATTGTTGAAAGTACTTTAGAAGTTAATAAGAGTACTCAAAAGGCTTCAAATCAACTTAGTGAAGTAGAATTAATATTATATAAAGTATTAGGAGATTTAGCTTACGAACAAGATGAAGAAGAAATAAACTCAACAATGCAAACTCAATCACAAGAAGCTGAAGAAGTGCATAAAAAAATAATAAATGATATAAAAAGAAGCAATGGTATAGTAGTAACACAATATGGAGAAAATTTGGATTTACATTCTATTATAGCAACACTACAATATTATTTTGATAAGAATGAACCTGAACTAGGAATTAAAATAAAAAGAGAAATGATTGATACTGGAAAAGGCTCAAATAAACATCTAACAATAGATGCTGGAAAGTTAACTGGAAATAAAAATATAAATAGTAATAAATCAGCTGAAATAAATGCAAATCAAAGAAAAGGTCAAAGATCAGCAGTTTCAATACTTGCTGAAAATGGATTTTATGTTCCTAGAATGATAGTAAAATATGCAGATTCCGTTATTTCAGATGAAAGAGTACTAGATCCGTTTAATGGATGTGTTTTATCGAGAGAGGTACCAATAGATAAATTATTTGAATTTGCAGAAGAAAAAGATACAAAGACAAATAAATATTTAATGGAAAGCAGTTTGAATGAAAAACAATTAAAGAAATATGATTTGTATGATTTTGCTATGAAACAAAAAAGTAATCTAGAGAATATTATCAAAATAATATCTCAAAACTCATATTGTATTAATCAAAACGGAAAAAAGATTAAAATTGCAGTAGTTCCAAATTTTTTATATAATGGATCAAATATTGCATATGCTTTAGGCTATGATGCTTATATTTCAATTACTCCACATAAGAGGTATGGAACAAAATCAACATTTTCAATGGCATTGAATCCTAATGCGAAAGATTTGAAGGGACAAAATTTATTGATTTCAGAAAATATTATAAAGAATCTTAATGAAAAGATACCAGTTTATAATATGGATGAAACTACAGGAAATAAGCAAAGAAAAGAAATATTTGTTCTTCCTAATAAAAAGCTTGCAAGTGTTGGAGGTCCAAAATTTCCAGGATTATATGCTGATAAAGAAGCAAGTGAGATTAGAGACATTTTTACATCAAAATTAATAAGAGATGAAGAACAATCTAAGTTAGTAGAAGAAAAACTAAAAAAAATAAGTGCTAAAAATAAAGAGAGAACTGGAAGAGAAATTTTTGAAGCCTCAAAATCAGCAATAAAGAATCCAGAAATGCTAGATCAAGCCCAAAAAGCTATAAATGGAAAAATAGAACATCAAAATGAAAAATAGCCTGCATTCGCAGGTTATTTTGTTATTCAAAGGAAGATTCGAGTAAATCAAGTAAAACATTTCCCAAAGCTGTGAAATATATAGAGACATTTTTTATAACCTCCAAAAGTTGTTTACTTATAATAATGTCTTTCCCAAATTGTTTATGAATATCTCTAATAAGTGCATTTTGGGCCCATCCTAAAGAAGAATAATTTGTCCTACAGTTAGGTTGAAATAGAACATTTTCCTTTCTGATAATTTTTCTGTTTTGAATTGAAATTTTAATAAGAGGCCATGCTGAATTTCTTTGGATAGAAGTTTTACTATCAATTGTCAAATAGGTTTTCATGAAAATCTCACTCCTTTAATAAGTTAACACTCTTGATGTGTATTTATATTATAATATAGAATATGACATTTGTAAAATTAATTATTTATATGCAAAATATTAGTACAACTTATAATACTAAACTATTGAAAAAAATAAAATAGAATGTTAAGATATATATAGATAGGAGAAAAATCATATGAATGCTAATTTAGAATTATATAGAGTATTTTGCGAAGTAGTAAAATATAAAAACATATCCAAAGCAGCTGAAAACATATACATATCACAATCAGCTGTTACACAATCAATACAAAAACTAGAAAAAATATTAGGAGGAAAATTATTTTATAGAAATAAAAATGGGGTAGAACTTACAGAAGAAGGAAAAAATTTATATGAGTATATAGGAGATAGTATTGAGAAAATGAATAATGCAGAAAATTTATTTTCTCAATATATAAATTTAGAAAAAGGAAAAATAAGAATAAGTGGAGGAAAATTTTTAATAAAAAAATATATTATGCCATCACTAATTCAATTTATAAAAGAATATCCTAATATAGATATAAAAATATCAAGAGCATCAACACAAGAAGCTTTAAAAAAATTATCAAATGGCGAAATAGATATTGCAATGCTTAATTTGTCAGATGTTCCAACAGAATATTCTAATATAGAAATTACTTCATTAAAAAGTATGCCAAAGTATTGTTTTATAGCAAGTAAAAAGTATATAGAAGAAAATGAACTTTCAAAAGAAAGTGATTTTGAAAAATGTAAAATAATAATTCCTAAATCTGTTGCTTTAAAACAACATCTGGAAGAATATTGTAATGAAAATTCTATTTCAATAAAGCCAAATTATGAGTTAGAAGATGTGGACATGATTGAGAGTATGGTATTAAGTGGATGTGGAATATTATTTTCAAATACAGAATATGAAGAGGAATTTTTAAAAAGAGATGATATTCAAGTATTAAAGGAAATTAAATTAGGAGAAGATAATAAATGTATAGCAACTCTAAAGAAAAATATGTGTAATAAGGCGACTTTAGAGTTGGCAAGAAGAATAAAAGAAAATTTTATAAAATAACAAATAAAAAGTAGTCAGTATCTAAATAGATGCTGGCTTTTTATGTGATATAAAATAAAAAAATCAATAAAAAAGAGGGAATTATGTAAAATTCGTCGAATAATATAATTATGCATAGAAGTATGTTCAAAAATATGTGTAGGAGTGGAGGAAAATGATACGATATAGTGATGAAATTATAGAAGAAGTAAGACAAAATAATGATATAGTAGACATCATTTCACAATATGTTCATTTAACTCGAAAAGGAAGAAATTATTTTGGACTATGTCCATTTCATAGTGAAAAATCTCCATCATTTTCAGTATCACCAGATAGGCAAATTTTTCACTGTTTTGGGTGTGGAGTAGGTGGAAATGTCTACACATTTTTAATGAAGATAGAAGGAATAACATTTAAAGAAGCATTAGAACAATTAGCAGAAAGAGCTAACATACAATTGCCAAAATTAGAAAACAATGCAGATACTGCAAAAGAAGAACTAAAAGCAAAAGTATACAAAGTTAATGAATTTACAGCAGAATTTTATCATCAAAATTTATACAAGCCAACAGCCAAAATTGGTCAAGAATATGTAAAAAAGAGAAAAATGAATAAAGAAACTCTTGAAGCATATAGAATAGGGTTTTCTGGTAAATTTGATGAATTATATAAAGCACTAAAAGCACAAGGATTTGGAGAAAAGGAAATATTAGAATCAGGACTAGTTAATAAAAATGACAATGGAACATACATTGACAGATACAGAAACCGATTAATGTTTCCTATTTGTGATGTGAGGGGAAAAGTAATAGCATTTGGAGGAAGAATATTAGACGATTCCAAAATAAAGGATCCAAAATTTCCTCAACCTAAATATATAAACTCTCCAGAAAATGTTGTATATAGTAAAGGAAGACATTTATTTGGATTAAATGTAGCCAAAAAAGATTCTGCGAAAAAACTACTAATAGTAGAAGGATATATGGATGTTATATCATTACATCAAAGGGGAGTAACAAATGTAGTAGGAGCATTAGGAACAGCATTAACAGAGCAACAAGGATGGTTACTCAGAAAAAGTACAGAACAAGTAATACTAGGGTTTGATGCTGATGGTGCTGGACAAACAGCTATTGCAAGGTCAATGGAAATATTGCAAAAAATGGGATGTGATATGAGAGTATTGCAGATAGAAGGTGCAAAAGATCCAGACGAATATATTGTAAAATTTGGAGAAGGCAGATTTAGATTGGCAATGGATAATGCAATATCACTAGTAGAATTTAAAGTAAAAAATCTAAAAAAAGATTTAAACTTAGAAAACACAGGGGATAAAATAAAATTCTTAAATGAAATAGCAAAAATACTTTCAAAAGTAGAAAACACAATGGAAAGAGAAATATACATAGAAAAAATAGCACAAGGGTATAATATATCAAAAGAAGCAATTTATGCTGAAGTTAACAAATTGATATATAATAATACCAAAGAAGATAAAGTATTGCAAAGTAGAGAAATAAAGCCAGTAAGAGAAAATATCAAAAATACAACTGAAATAGACGAAGATTTAAAAAGAAGAGAAAATACAATAATAGCTATTTTATTAGATTCAAATGCAAATATGTTTGCAAAAATAAAAGAACAAATAAAACCAGAAGAATTTAAAGATTCAGTAAATAGGAAAATAGCAGAGCAATTGTACAAAGAACTTGAAAAAGAAGACTGTAATATAAATAGACTAATAGATTCTTTTGATGAAGAAACCCAAAACCATATAACAATGGTAATGGCAACAGATTATGAAATAGATAATCTAGAAAAAGCAGTTGATGATATATTACAAAAATATGAGAAAGAAAAATTAGATAATAGAAAACAAGAGATTTTGAAACAATTAGAAATTGAAGAAGATGTAGCTAAAAAGAAAGAATTAGGTAAAGAGCTAAGTAATATAATAATTACATTAGCTAAAATTAAGTAGGGGTGAATTTTTGTGGGAAGTAAAAAAGACGAAAATCAATTAGAAATAGCCGAAATGGCACAAGCAAAAAGTGAAGACAAAACAGCAAAAAAAGAAGATGAAAAAGTTGAAATAAAAGATGAAAAACTTAAAAACATAGTAAAAAAAGCTAAAGAAACAGGAAAGATGACATATGAAGAATTAGCAAAAGAATTGGAAGATACAAATCCTGAACAAATAGATAAAGTATTTGATGCATTTGAAGAAATGGGAGTAAACCTTTTAAATGATGACTTTGAAGAAGAACCAGATATTGAAGATTTAAAAGAAGTTGAAAACTTAAAATTAGATGAAATAACAGATACAAGTTTTGAAGGAATAAGTGTAGACGATCCTGTAAGAATGTATTTAAGAGAAATAGGAAAAATTCCATTATTGTCATATGAAAAAGAGCTAGAATTAGCAAAAAGAATATTAAATAATGATGAAGAAGCAAAACAAGAATTAGCAGAAGCAAACTTAAGATTAGTAGTAAGTATTGCTAAAAAATATGTTGGAAGAGGAATGTTATTCTTAGACTTAATACAAGAAGGAAATATGGGATTAATCAAAGCAGTAGAAAAATTTGATTATACAAAAGGATTCAAATTTAGTACTTATGCAACATGGTGGATAAGACAAGCTATTACAAGAGCAATAGCAGACCAAGCAAGAACAATAAGAATACCAGTACACATGGTAGAAACAATAAATAGATTAATCAGAACATCAAGACACTTATTACAACAATTAGGAAGAGAACCAACCCCAGAAGAAATTGCAAAAGAAATGGACATGTCTGTTGAAAAAGTAATGGAAATTCAAAAAATAGCACAAGATCCAGTATCTTTGGAAACACCAATAGGAGAAGAAGATGATAGTCACTTAGGAGACTTTATACAAGATGAAGATTCTCCAGCACCACATGATGCTGCATCATATACACTATTAAGAGAGCAATTAGAAGAAGTTATGAGCACATTAACACCAAGAGAAGCAAAGGTATTAAAATTAAGATTTGGACTAGAAGATGGAAAAGCTAGAACATTAGAGGAAGTTGGAAAAGAATTTGATGTAACAAGAGAAAGAATTCGTCAAATTGAAGCAAAAGCATTAAGAAAATTAAGACATCCAAGTAGAAGCAAAAAATTAAGAGATTATATGAACTAAAATGAAAAAACTGTTGATTTCGACAGTTTTTTTTGGAAAAGAGGTTATATGAATATAGAAATTGTAACACAAATTGCCATTGCAATAGGAATAGTAATTGGTTTTAGAATATTGAGTGCAGGAATTGCGAGTCTGATTATTAAAATTTTAACATCAAAAAATAAAGAAAAAAAGGATGTAAAGAAAAATCCTTTTTATAGGCCTATAAAAACAGTATTTACTTTTGTTGGAATATATGTGGCATTAAGATTTATAAAAACTACAATTGCAGTATCTCCTGAAATAGAAGCAATAATAGAAAAAGTTATAAAAATAGCAATGATTTTATTTGTTGCAAAAGCATTTGGAGATGGATTAGATGATAGAAATGGAATAGTAACTAAAATTCAAAGTAGAAGCAGTAAAGAAATTAATAAAAGTACAGTAAATGCGGCATTAAGAGTTATTAAGGTTTTAATTTATATTTTTGCAGGATTTTTAATGCTTTCAGAATTAGGATATAATATTAGTGGATTTATTACAGGGCTTGGAATTAGTGGTGTTGTAATAACTCTTGCAGCTCAAGATACTGCAAAAAGTATGATTGGTGGACTTTCATTATTTATAGATAAACCATTTAAAACAGGTGATTACATAAAAGTTGGTGATTATGAGGGAACAGTAGAAGATATAAAATTCAGAAGTACTAGTATTAGAACAATAGAAAATTCAGTATTACATATTCCAAATTCAGAAGTAGCATCTTTAGCAATTATAAATTATAGTGAAATGGAAAAAAGAAGATATTACACAAGATTAACTTTAGAATTAGATACGCCACTTGAAAAAGTAGAAATAACAAGAAGAAAAATAGAAGAAATGTTAAGAAAGAGAGAAGATATAATTCAAGATGGTAGCATTAGTGTAAGATTTCAAGAGATTTCAGATAATGGATATGATATTATAGTAATGGCATATTTCTATGAAACAGGTTATTTAGAATATTTACATTGCAAAGAAGAAGTAAATTATAAAATAATGAACATATTACAAAATGAAAATGTTGAATTGGCATATAATACACAAACAATATATATGAAAAAGTAGCAAAACTTTCACAAAAAAGACATATAGAGTAAGTATAATAAAATAGTAAACAAAACTATGATGGAGGAAGAAAAGATGGAAGGAGCATATATTCTTGTAGTAGATGATGAATCAAGGATGAGAAAATTGTTAAAAGATTTCTTATCTGCCAAAGGGTATAAAATTCTAGAAGCCGAAGACGGCGAAAAAGCAATTGAAGTATTTGAGGAAAACAGAAATAAAATTAAATTAATTTTATTGGATGTAATGATGCCAAAACTTGATGGATGGTCAGTTTTAAGAAAGATAAGACAAGAGTCAAATTTACCAGTAATAATGTTAACAGCAAGAGGAGAAGAACAAGACGAATTATTTGGGTTTGAATTAGGAGTTGACGAATATATTTCAAAACCATTTAGTCCTAAAATTTTAGTTGCAAGAGTAGAAGCAATTATAAAAAGAGTGTATGGAGATACAAAACAAGCAAAGGATTATGATGGAATTGTAATTGACCAAGAAGGTAGAACAGTAACAGTAGATGGAAAGCCAATTGATTTAAGTTTAAGAGAATATGAATTGCTAAAATATTTATTAGATAATGAAAATATTGCACTATCAAGAGATAAAATTTTAAACAATGTATGGAATTATGATTATTATGGGGACTCAAGAACAATAGATAGCCATATAAAAAAAATAAGACATAAATTGGGTAAAAAAGGTAAATATATAGAAACAATTAGAGGAATAGGATATAAATTTGAAATTAAGAAATGAGGAAAAATAACATGGGCGGTATAACTAAACAATTAAAAACCGTTAGAGGAAAATTGTTTCTTACATTGTGTGTTGTTGTCATGTCTATAATATTATTTTTAATACTTGTAAATAAATTTGTATTAGAAAAATATTATCAATATACAAAAAGTAATCAATTAAAATCAGCTTATAATATGATTAATACCTATTATAATGGAGGTTCAAAAATAACTGATTTAGATGAGGAATTAGACAAGATTGCAATAAAAAACAATTTTGATATAATTATAAAAGACAACAATGATAAGGCTGTATATTTGTCAAACAAAGACTTTTTATCAAGTGTAAGAATTATTATAGATTTTTGGGGACTTAATAAAGACCAAGAATATAAGGTTTTGGAAGAAACAGATAAACTAGAAATAAGAAAGATTAGAGATACAGAAACAAAATCTAATTATATACTATTATCAGGAAAGCTAGACAATGGATATGGAACATATATTAGAATACCAATTTCTTCAATACAAGAAAGTGTAAGAATTTCAAATAGATTTTTATATTTAATTGCTGGAGTGGTAATAGTTGTTGGTGGAATAGCAATCATATATATAGCTAAAACATTTAGTACACCAATCTCTGAATTAAATAGTATTGCTAAAAAAATGGCTAATTTAGACTTTAGCCACAAATACGTTGTTTCAGATGCAAATGATGAGATAGATGAATTGGGAAAAAGCATAAATTTAATGTCAGAGAAACTGGAAAAAACTATTAATCAATTGAGAAGTGCTAATATAGAACTTGAAAGAGATATTGAGCGAAAATCTAAAATAGATGAAATGAGAAAAAGCTTCATATCAGATGTATCACATGAATTAAAAACTCCAATAGCATTAATACAAGGATATAGTGAAGGTTTGTTAGAAAATGTTAATACAG
The DNA here is from genome assembly GCA_934120315.1 of uncultured Clostridia bacterium. Taxonomy (GTDB): domain Bacteria; phylum Bacillota; class Clostridia; order TANB77; family CAG-508; genus CAG-269. Next base: position 32,152 of record CAKOTX010000006.1, on the reverse strand, counting down.
ACCCAGAAAACAGAAAGTTTTATGCAGAAGTAATACAAGATGAAAGCAACAAAATGGATAAATTGGTAAAACAACTTCTAGAATTAACAAAACTTGAATATGAAAAGAGAGAATTTAACAATAGAGAATTTAATATTGTAGAACTAGAAAAAGAAATTGTTAGATCTTCAAAAGTAATGTTAGAAGAAAGAGAAGCAGAAGTAATATTTGAAACAGAAGATAAAATTAATGTATTTGCAGATGATTTTTATACCAGTCAAATTATTACCAATTATTTAACAAATGCAATAAAACATGTTGAAAATATTGATGGTGAAAAATATATAAAAATAACTAATAAAGAATATCCTGAAAGAAATAAAGTTAGAGTAACTGTATTTAATACAGGAGAGAATATTAGTAAAGAAAACTTATCACGTGTATGGAATAGATTTTTCAAAGCAGATGAGGCACGTAATAGAGAAGATGGTGGAAGTGGAATTGGACTTTCAATAGTAAGAGCTATTATGAATAATTATGGAAATGACTTCGGTGTTGAAAATAAAGATAATGGAGTTGAATTCTACTTTGAAGCAGATATGAAAGAAATAGAAAAACAAGCATAAAAATAGCAAGATAACTTGCTATTTTTTATTTTTTACGATAAAATACAACAAGAAACGACAAGAAAAGGTGATAAACATGTATTTAAAAAGGCTAGAAATGCAAGGATTTAAATCATTTGCAGATAAAACAGTATTAGAATTTATGCCAGGAATTACAGCTGTTATAGGACCAAATGGTTCAGGAAAAAGCAATATTTCTGATAGTATAAGATGGATACTAGGAGAACAAAGTATGAAATCATTGAGAGGTGCCAAGACTCAAGATATCATATTTGCAGGAACACAAAGTAGAAAATCATTAGGTTTTGCAGAGGCATCATTAGTATTTGATAATACAGATGGGGCTCTTCCAATAGAATATTCAGAAGTAACAGTAACAAGAAAAATATATAGAAGCGGAGAAACAGGATATTATATAAATAAAGTTCCTTGTAGATTAAAAGATGTAGTAGAATTGTTTATGGACACAGGAATAGGACGTGATGGCTATTCTATTATTGGACAAGGAAAAATCGATGAAATTCTAAGTAATAAATCAGAAGACAGAAGACACATATTTGAGGAAGCGGCTGGAATTGTAAAATATCGTTCAAGAAAAGAAGAAACAGAGAAAAAATTAGAACAAACAAAGTTAAATTTATTGAGGATAAATGACATATTAACTGAAATAGAAGGAAATCTTGAACCATTACAAATTCAATCAGACAAGGCTAAAAAGTATTTGAATTTAAAAGAAGAACTGAAAAATATAGAAGTTGGGTTATTTATATATAATATAGAAAAATATAAAAAATCATTAGAAGAATTAGCAGAAGATGAAGAAATAATGAATTCAACTTTAAATCAAGAAGAAGGAAAATTAGAAAAAATCAAAATCTTAAAAGAAGAGCTAAAAGATAGTATTGATGAAATAACTTTACAAATAGAAAATATGCAAAATATAGGATTTGAAAGCCAAAAAGAAATAGAAAAACTAAATTCAAATATTAATTTAGCAGAAGCAAAAATTAATAATAATATTGAAAATACTAAATTATATACAAAAGAGATTGAAGAATTAGAAACTAAAATTGAGACATTAAAACAAGAAATAGAGCAAAAGCAAACTAAGCAAGATAATTTAAAACAAAATAAAGAAAAGTTTGAAAATGAGTTAAAAGAAAAAGAAGAAGAATTAAGAAAGATAACAGAAAAGTTGAGTTCTAAAGAACTTGAAATAGAAAAAATAAAAAAACAAGTTGAAGAAAACATAGATAAAAAATATGAATTACAATCTGAAATAAGTACACAAACAGCAAATATAGACAATATCGAAAAAAGACAAAAACAAATAAAACAAGAAATAAGTAATAATGTATTAGATCTTGATAGAACGAGAATGAAAAAAGAAGACATTGCAAAAGAATTTTACAAAATTGAGTCAGATAGAAATAAAATTTTAAAATCTATTGAAGAAATAGACAATAAAAAACAAGAGATTGCAAATAAATTAAAAGAATTTGATGCACAAATAGTTAATGATACTAATAATTTAAGACTTAAACAATCCAGATATAATTTCTTAGTTGAAACAGAAAAAGAAAAAGAAGGTTATATTAAAAGTGTAAAATCATTATTAATAGATTGTGAAAAAGTTAAAGAACTTGGAAAAGGAATGCATGGTGTTTTAGCAAATATAATTTCTGTGCCAAAACAATATGAAACTGCAATAGAAATGTGTTTGGGAGCAAGCTTACAAAATATTGTAACAGATACAGAAGAAGATGCGAAAAAATTAGTAGAGCACTTAAAGGAAAATAATTTAGGTAGAGCATCATTTTTACCAATTACATCAGTAAAAGGCAAAAAGCTTGAAAATATAAAAGGCAAAAAAATAGGTGTAATAGGAGTTGCATCAGATTTAGTAGAATTTGATAAAAAATATGAACAAATTATATTAAATTTATTAGGAAGAACTGTTGTAGTAGATAATATTCAAAATGCAATAAACCTTGCAAAGGAGAACTCATATTCATTTAGAATAATAACAGTTGAAGGTGATGTAATTAACCCATCAGGCGCAATTACAGGTGGTTCAGTAACAAAAAAGACTGTAAATATTTTAGGAAGAAGTAGAGAAATAGAAGAACTAGAAAAAGATATAAAAATATTAAAAAATAAAGTTCAAAAATTGGAAAAAGATAAGGAAGAATATACAGATTCATCTGAAAATATTATAGAAGAAATCCAAGCATTAGAAAAACAATTACAAGAAATAGATATTACTTATGCAACAGAAAAACAAAGAATAATTTCAATTGATGAAAATATAGAACAAATTCAAAAGAGAATTGAAAAGTTGAAAGATGAAGATTCAAAAGCAGAGGCAACTAAAAATGAAACATTAGAAAATAGACAGAAAAATAAAGAAAATATTGAATTGATGAACAAACAAAATGAAGAAGATCAAAAAATAATAGATGAATTTTCTAATTCAAATAAAGACAGTCAAAAATATATAGATGATTTAAATTTTGATATTACAAATTTAAAAATATCAGTATCATCATTTAATGAAAGTGAAGTTTCTATTCAAGAGATGACAGAAATGATAAAAAAAGAAATAGATACACATACTAAAAATAAAGAAAATAAGACTTTACAAATAGAAAATGCAAATTCTGAAAATGAAAATTTAAAAGTTGAAATAGAAGATATAAAGCAGGAAATAGAAAAGGTAAAATCAAAAGTTTCAAATAGTGGCGATACTATTGACAAAATGAAAAAAGAAAGAATAGAAAAAAATGAAAAATTGAGCAAAAAAGAAGAAGAACAAACAGAGCAATTTAAAAAATTAGAAGAATTAAAAGCTCAAATCACAAAATTGGAAGTAAAAAAGACAAAAACAGAAGAAGATATTACAGATGTTATTAATAAGATGTGGGAAGAATATGAACTTACTCCAAATAATGCAGGAGATTATCATAAGCCTGAAAATGTAGCAGTTACGCAGAGAAGAGTAAATGTCTTAAGAACAGATATAAAAGAACTTGGAAGTGTAAATGTTGATTCTATTGAAGAATATAAAAATTTAAAAGATAGATATGATTTTATGTGTGAACAAAGATTAGATTTGGAAGATACAATGTCAAAATTAAGAAAAGTTATACAAGATATGACTGAAACAATGAAACAACAATTTAAAGAAAAATTTGAAATTATAAATAAGAATTTTGGAGAAGTATTTAAAGAATTGTTTGGTGGAGGAATGGCAGAAGTAACACTAACTGACGAAAATGATATTTTAGAGTGTGGAATAGATATTACTGTTCAACCACCAGGAAAGAAATTGCAGAGTATGACATTACTTTCAGGAGGAGAAAAAGCTTTTACTGCAATAGCATTGTTATTCGCAATTTTAAAAATTAATCCAGCACCATTCTGCGTGCTTGATGAAATTGAAGCAGCTCTAGATGATGTTAATGTATACAGATATGCTGAGTATTTGAAAAAGTTTGCAAAAGAAACACAATTTTTAGTTATTACACATAGAAAAGGAACAATGGAAGCGGCAGATACTGTTTATGGTGTAACTATGGAAGAAAAGGGAATATCAAAATTGCTTTCTATGAAATTAAAGTAAAAATAGGTCATTTTTCTGACCTATTTTTTTATAATATAATTCTAAAAATACCAACAGTAATTAAAATTATGCTTGCGAATATTGAAAGACCTGCTTCAGAAATATTGATTTTGGACATGAGAGTCTTTGCGATAAAATTCCCATAGTTTAAGAAGATAAGTTGAAAAGTAGAAACTAAAATTGGCAAAATTATATCATTTAATCCAATTATTCCAGAACCAATTCCAACACAAGCAGAGTCTATTGATAATGCTAGCCCTAAGAACAAAGCCTCTTTCATATCAATATTATTAGAGTGGTCAGAATCATAATCAGCACTATTATTATTTATAATTTTATAAATATTGTATATTCCTAATATAATTAAAAATGAGCAACCTAAAAATTTAGAAATATTAGGCGAAAATAATACTGAAATATAATGTCCTAAAAATATAGAACTACAGGTAACTGAAAAAGAAATTACAAATAAAATAATATTACTAATTTTTTCGATTTTTGTTTTTTTAATTCCATAGGTTATTCCAATAATAATAGAATCTATACTAACAGATAAAGCTAATAAAATACAACTTAACAACATACTAACACCTCATTTCAAGATATCATTCTTATAAAACCAATTGAAATGAGGATAACTCCTGAAATAACTGACAGTATTTTATCTGGAATTTTTAATTTATTTATATAAAGGGCAGTAATAAAAGTTCCACAGTTTATGAAAAAAGTGTGAAAAATAGCCATTAATATTGGTAATAAAAAGCTTCCATATCCGATTATTCCAGAACTAAGACTAACACAAGAGGCATCAATAGCAATGGCAATTCCTAAAGCAAAAGCTTCTTTAGTATCAATGTAATTAGAGTTATCAGTATCAAAATTGGTAGAAGTATTATTTTTTATTTTATAAATATTGTATAATCCCAAAAATATTAAAAGTGCTGAACCTAGCAGTGCCGTAAAAGTTTGAGAAAATAAATTTGATATATAATGTCCAATAAGAATTGAAAGACTAGATGAAATTAATAATATGGTAAATATAATTAAGTTACTAAATTTAGACATTTTTGTATGCTTTATCCCATATGTAATTCCTAGACCTAAAGCATCTAAACTTGCAGATAAAGCTAATAAGATACATTTTAAAATCATATTTTTAATCCTCCTCTAGTAAGATATGACATTAAAATGCAAAAAGATACAAAAAAGTGTTTCATAAATTGAAACACTTTTGATAAATTACTTCAAATTCCTTAAAGCCGTAACTCTATCTTCGATACTTGGATGAGTAGACCATAGACTTGATGAAGATTTTTTTCCCCTAAAAGGATTTACGATGTACATATTTTCAGTTGCATTATTTGCAACTTTTAATTGATTAGGATCATCAGAAATTTTTATTAAAGCAGATATAAGACCTTCAGGATTTCGTGTAAATTCTATAGCTGTTGCATCTGCTAAAAATTCTCTTTTTCTTGAAAGTGCAAGTTGCATTAGTTGGCCGAATATAGGGGCTAAAATTAAAAAGATAAGACCGATAAACATTAATATCGGATTTCCATTATCATCATCATCTCTTTTTCTAGGACCACCACAAAAAGAAATTCTTGTAAACCAATCTGAAAGCATAACAACAAATCCAACCATAACTGAAACTACTGCAGAAAGCCTAATATCATAATTTTTTATATGAGCCATTTCATGTGCTAGAACTCCTTCTAATTCATAATATTCCAATTTATCTAATAAACCAGTTGTAACGCAGATTACAGCATTTTCTGGATTTCTTCCTGTTGCAAATGCATTTGGCTGACTATCTTCTACAATATATAACTTTGGAGTACAAGGTAAACCAGCAGAAACTACAAGTGAGTCTAAAATATTAACAAGTTTTAAATTTTCTTCTTTAGTTGCAGGTCTTGCTTTATTTAAACTTAGGACAATCTTATCACTATAATAATAAGAACCAAAAGTAGAAATTATAGAGAAAATTAATGCTATAATAATAGACATTTCTCCTAAATCTAAAGCCATACAAATATAATAAACAATTAAAGAAATAAAGGCAAGAAATAGTAAAACTATAACCCAAGATTTAATTTTATTTCTTTTTATATCTTCAAACATAAAATCATCCTTTCATATAAAATTTGCCAGTGTCTAATGCATAAAGCAAAAGAAAACTGGCATTAAATAAATGTTATTTATCAAAATTAACTTTAACATTTTTTCTAGCTTCATCACTTTCAGCTGCAAATAATTCTCTTGATTTAAAGTTGAACATATTTGCAATAATGTTAGAAGGGAAAAGCTCTAATTTAGTATTATATCTTGTAACACTGTCATTATAGAATTGTCTTGAAAAAGAAATTTTATTTTCAGTATTACGTAGTTCCTCAGATAATTCTGAAAAATTAGTATTTGCTTTTAATTCAGGATAATTTTCTGAAACAGCCATAATTGTTTTTAAAGCTCCAGAAAGTTCACCATCTAATTTTGCTTTTTCTCCTACAGAAGAAGAATTAGCCCATGAAGTTCTTAATGCAGTAATTTTTTCAAATGTTTCAGATTCATGTGTCATATAACCTTTTACAGTTTCAACAAAATTAGGAATTAAATCAAATCTTCTTTGCAATTGTACATCGATTTGGCTCCAAGCATTATCTACTTTTTGTCTAGATGATACTAAACCATTGTAAATAGAAATAACCCAAAGAACTAATAGTACAATAATTAATATTGCAATCCACATAGAAATACCTCCTTTGCAATTATTATATCAATATAATAACATATAAGTATTTTTTTTACAATAATTTTGAATCAAAAAAATTTTTAAGGAATTTTTTTGTACAAGTTGCATATAATATATTAAAGTCCAAGATTTACCAAGCCTTACGGAAATTGGAAACACAAAAACAAAAAATTTGACAAAATAATATAAATCATGTATAATAAAAATGTCGTCAAAAGGAGGATTATAGATTTTTATGGATAAAAGAGATGAAGCATCTATTTCTATTATAAAAATTATTGGCATTAGTTTAATACTAGTTTTAATATTTCGGAATTAGTGTAATGGCTACGGAAGTAGATATTAGAAATGTAAAAATTACAATGGCTAATGGATATACAATGACAGTTATAACAACAAAAACAAATGTAGAAGAAATATTAGAAGACAACAATATATTTATAGAAGATGATGAAAAAGTAACACCAAGTTTGGAAGAAAATATAACAGATAATAATACAATTGTTATTACAAATAAATCAGAACAAGAAGTTCAAATAGCAAAAATATCTGAAAGTGGTGTAGAAACAACATTAGAAGAAATTTTAAAAAGTTATTCGCCAATAATTGAAAAAATAGTAGTAGAACAAGAAACAATACCATATGAAACAATCACAAAAGACGCATCACAAGGAGTTGCAGAAACAAAAAATAAAGTAATACAACAAGGTGAAGATGGACTAAAAGAAACAACTTATAAAGTAAAATATCAAAATGAAGAAGAAATCGAAAAGATTAAATTGTCAGAAGAAATAATTAAAGAACCTGTTGATAGAATTGTTCAAATTCAAAAAAATATAACATCAAGAACAGGAAGTACAATTGCAAATACATCTAATGGAAATACAAAAATATTTAAAGTAACAGCATATTGTTCATGTGCAAAATGTTGTGGTAAAACAACAGGAATTACAGCTTCAGGAACAAAAGCAACAGCTGGTAGAACAATAGCAACATCTGGTCAATTTGCATTTGGAACAAAATTAATTATAAATGGGCAAGAATATACTGTTGAAGACAGAGGAGGAGCAATCCAAGGAAACAGAATAGATGTGTACATGAATTCACATGCAGAAGCTTTAGCATGGGGGGTAAAATATTTACCAGTACAAGTAGCAGAATAGTAAAAAACGACTAATTTAAAATTAGTCGTTTTTTTAAAATTTTTTTCCAAAAACTAATGAAAAAAATAATGAAACATGTTATAATAAAATAGCCAATAAATATGTAATAATTTAAAAGGACTGTCCATGTGAAAAAAAGGACCGACCCCAAATTAACAGGAGGAATAATGAATCAAGAAAATATAAGAAACTTTAGTATAATTGCACACATAGACCATGGAAAATCAACACTAGCAGATAGACTAATAGAAAAAACTGGAGTTCTTTCTAAAAGAGAAATGGAAGAGCAAGTTTTAGACAATATGGATATAGAGAGAGAAAGAGGAATTACAATAAAATCTCAGGCAGTAAGAATGAAATATAAGGCTAAAGATGGACAAGAATATATATTTAATTTAATAGATACACCAGGACATGTAGATTTTAATTATGAAGTATCAAGAAGTTTAGCTGCATGTGATGGCGCAATATTAGTAGTAGACAGTACTCAAGGAGTTGAAGCACAAACTCTTGCAAATGTTTATTTAGCAATTGAAAATGATTTGGAGATATTGCCAGTTATAAATAAAATCGATTTACCAAATGCAAGACCAGATGAAGTAAAACATGAAATTGAAGATATAATAGGAATTCCTGCAATGGATGCACCATGCATATCTGCTAAAACAGGATTAAATGTTGATGAAGTATTAGAAAGAATTGTTACAGATATACCAGCACCAAAAGGTGATGAAAATGCTAAAACAAAGTGTTTAATATTTGATTCATATTATGATAATTACAAAGGTGCAGTTGCTTATGTAAGAGTTGTAGATGGAAAAGTAAAAGTTGGTGATGAAATTGAATTGATGTCAACTGGAAAAACATTTACAGTTGTAGAAGTTGGATATTTTGAACCAGGAATGTATTCACCAACACAAGAAATCAAAGCTGGAGAAGTTGGATATATAGCTGCAAGTATTAAAAGTTTAACAGATATACGAGTAGGAGATACAATTACTATAAAAGATAATCCAGCAGATAAACCATTACCTGGATATAAAAAAGTAACTCCAATGGTATATTGTGGATTATATCCTGTTGATGGAAGCGAATATGAAAATCTAAAAGTAGCATTAGAAAAATTAAAATTAAATGATGCAGCTTTAGAATATGAACCAGAATCATCAGCAGCATTAGGTTTTGGATTTAGATGTGGATTTTTAGGATTATTACATTTAGAGATAATTGAAGAAAGACTTGATAGAGAATTTGATTTAGGATTAATAACAACAGCACCATCTGTTATATATAAAGTACATAAAACAACAGGTGAAGTTTTGGATATATACAATCCAGCAGACTTACCACCACAAACAGAAATATCTTATATGGAAGAACCGATAGTTACTGCAAATATTATAACACCAAAAGAATATGTTGGAAATATTATGGACATATGTCAAAACCGTAGAGGTGTATTCATAGATATGAAATATTTAGATGAGAGCAGAGTAACTTTAATATATGATATGCCTTTAAATGAAATAATTTATGACTTTTTTGATAGTTTAAAATCTAGAACAAAAGGTTATGCATCATTTGATTATGAATTTAAAGAATATAGACAATCAAATTTAGTAAAATTAGATATTCATGTAAATGGAGAACCAGTTGATGCCTTATCATTTATAGTATTTAAAGATAATGCATATGCAAGAGGCAAAAAGATGGTAGAAAAATTAAAAGATGTAATACCAAGACATTTATTTGCAATTCCATTACAAGCAGTTGTTGGAGGAACAATAATTGCAAGAGAAACTATTTCTGCTATGAGAAAAGATGTATTGGCTAAATGCTATGGTGGAGATATAACAAGGAAGAAAAAACTATTAGAAAAACAAAAAAGAGGAAAAAAGAGAATGAGACAAATAGGAAATGTAGAAATGCCACAAGAAGCGTTCTTGTCAGTTCTTAAATTAGATGATGAATAATTTTATAGAGAGGTAGTAAAAATGAAAGAAAGAAGAAATTCAGAAAGAAGAACTCAAAAAGAAAAAAGAGTTCAAGGAGAAAGAAGAAAATTTGAAAGAAATGCACCAGCTAGAAGACAACAAGAAAGAAGACAAGTTGTTAGAAGAGAAGAAGATAGACAAGAAGAGAAGAAATTTGATGATCAAATTGAAGGGAGAAATTCAGTATTAGAATTATTAGAGAGTGGAAAAGATATAAACAAAATCTTTGTTACAAGAGGAGAAAAACATGGCTCAATAAATAAAATTTTAGCTATAGCAAAAGAAAGAAAAATTATAGTAGTAGAAAAAGATAAGAGACAAATGGATGAAATGGCTCAAGAAGAAAATTATCAAGGAGTAATAGCTATTGTGCCACCATTTGAATATGTGGAAATATCTGATATATTAGATACAGCAAAAGAAAGAGGAGAAGATCCGTTTGTAATAATATTGGACGGAATTGAAGATCCACATAATTTAGGTTCTATAATAAGAACTGCTGAAACAGCAGGAGTACATGGAATAATAATACCAAAAAGAAGAGCTGCATCAGTAAATAGTACTGTAAATAAAGCGTCAGCAGGAGCTGTTGAACATATGAAAATTGCCAGAGTAACAAATATATCTGATGCAATAGAAGAATTAAAACAAGCAGGATTATGGATTTGCGGTACAGATGTAAGTGCAGAAAAATATTATTATAACCAAGACTTAACAGGACCATTAGGAATTGTTATAGGAAATGAAGGAAAAGGAATTAGTGATAAAGTAAAGAAAAATTGTGATTTCAATGTAAAAATTCCTATGAGTGGAAAAATACAATCACTAAATGCTTCAGTTTCAACAGGAATTATAGTATATGAAGCAGTAAAACAAAAGAATTTAAAATTGCTTAAATAGCAAGGTAAGGAGTAATTAATGAAAGGTAAAAAAATATTAATAATTGTAATAATTTTAGTAGCAGTATTAGCTATAGTTGGTACAACTTTCGCATATTTATTTTTAGCAACAGATATTTTGAAGGGGACAAATGAATTGTTTGCTAAGTACATAACTCAAAATTTTGAAACATATAGTAAACTAAAAAATTCAGAAATTTTAAATACATATAATTCTCTAAAAAATGAAGATAAATATGAGGAGAATTCAGAATTAAAAGTAACATATTCAGAAGGTGGAGAAATTTCAAATCCATTTAATGATTTAAGTGCAAAATTAACAGCTCAGAAAGATAATGATAAAAATTATTATTATGCTGATGGACAAATTCTTTTTGCAGATGAAGAGTATTTGGAATCTGAGATAATAAAAGAAAATGGCATATATGGAATAAGATTTTCAGATGTTGCAAAACAATTTATAGGAATAAAAAATGATCAAAATCTTGAAGAAGTTTCTAAAGATATTGGAATTGATAGTATATATTTAGATACATTAATGAATATTATAGATGGAACACAAAGTGCAAGCGAGGAAGTAATATCTAAACAAGATGCAGAAAATTTAAAAGATAAATATTTGAAAATAGTAACAGATTCAATAACAAATGGAACTTTTTCAAAACAAACAAAAGCAATGATAACATATAATAATGCTACAACAAAAACAAATGCATATACGGTTTCATTAAGCAGTCAACAAGTTGAAAATATGATAATCCAAATTTTAAATACTGCAAAATCAGATACTACACTTCTAGATAAATTTTCGAATTTTATAAATGAGGATATTATAACAGCTCAATTAGATGAACAAATAAGAAAAATAACTGAAGAATATGAAATTCCATCATTGAAGATAACAGTATATGAAAATGGTAAAAAAACAATAAGAACCATTGTTGAAATAGGAAGTAATAAAATAACAATTGAAAATACAGAAACAAGTGGAAATATAAAATCTAATATACAAATATCATTAGCACAAGATGATGAAACAAGCCAATATCAAATAGAAATAATCAGAAAATTTTCAAATGATAGTGAAGAAAATGAAATAAAATTCACTAATTTGAATAATGAAGAAAATGATGAAAATGTTACAATAACAAGTAACATACAAAAAGCAGATGATTCATCAACAATTGAATCTGGGCTAAGTTATAAGAATGGAATATTAAATATAGGAATCTCATTAACAAATGAAATAAAATTAGGAAATGACTTTGAAAAGAAACAAACATTAGCAGAAAGAAATTATATTGTATTGAATGACATTAGTGCTGAAAGAAGAAAAATGATTGTTGATGATTTAAAGAAAAAAGTTCCTGAAAAAGCAGAACTTAGAGTAGAACTATTATTAGAAGCATTGCAGTTAAAGAAAGGAACAGTGCCAGATGTACCTGATTATGAAATGCCACAAGTTGAAATTAATAAATTTAATTCAAAATTTGAATTTTATGCAGGGGATCAAGTTTCTGCTAGTAATGTAAAAGTATTATTGAATATAGTAAAGGACAATCTTGGAAGTGTTGAGATAACTCCAATAAATCCAGAAAATGCATCAGGAATTATTAGAGATGAGGATATAAAATACAATTTTAAATTAAATATAGAAAAAGGTAAATCAAACGAACAAGATACTCAAAATGTTTCAGATAAAATTAAAGAAAATAAAAAATACAAAGTATCAATAAATTACAAAGATATAAATGGTTTAATTGATAATATAGTAATAGAAGAATTAGATAAGTAAAGAAAGGAGGGGAATTGATGAACCAGATTTTAGTAACAGAAAAGATATATGTAACACCAGAATTGAAAAGAAAAAAAGTAATTTATAAAATAATGTTTATCATTTCTCTCTTTTTAATGGTATCATTAGTTTCTATGTATATTTATGCGGAGTATGATAAGAACAAAGAGGAAAGTATATCTGGAGATATATTATCTTATTTAAATATGAAAGATGATACAACAATTAGTTCATATGAAAATGCTTTAGTAGTAAAGATAACTCAAGAAGCTTCAAATTTACCAGATGATAGTATTGAAGAAACATCAAATTCTAATATAAAAGTAGCAACAGCAACTTCTACATATACTGCGCCAAATGGAAAACAATATGAAAGCATAGGGGTAATAAATATTCCTAAAATTAATTTAACTTATCCAATACTATCTAAAACTACAGATGCATTAATGAAAGTAGCACCTTGTAAATTTCATGGTGGAAGCCCAAATGAAGTTGGAAATTTATGCATAATTGCCCATAATTATAGGAGAAAAGGTGTATTTTTTAGTGATGTACCAGACTTAGAGGTTGGAGATATTGTTGAAATTCAAGATTTAAGCAAAAGGACAATACAATATGAAGTTTATGATATACATACTGTAGTAGAAGATGATGTAAGTGATACAACGCAAAAAACAAATGGAAGAAAAGAAGTTACATTAATTACCTGTACAGATGATAGTAATGAACAAAGAGTTATTGTAAGATGTAAAGAAAAAATATAACAAAAAATTCCCTTTTTCATAATATATATAAATATTATGAGGAGGGATTTTTTATGGCAAAAATATTAGTTTTTAATCAGGATACAAATAGAATGGAATCATTTATAAGAAGTGAAAGCTCGGCAATGCCATATAATACAAATTCAACGTTAAAAGTCAGAGAATTTAGAGGTTCAAGTAATAGTAACATATTGTGGACAGATAAAAGAACTATGCAAGCCTGGAATAGTCAAAGATATATTTATGGTGCACCAATATATGTAGGGTTTGCATTTAAAAGACCATGGGAAGGCGGTCATGGAAATCAGAGTCAACATTATGCGGGAACTGCATTTGATGTTGGTCAAACTTTAACAAATTCTCAAAGATCGGTACTAAGAAGAAGTGCACAAAATTCAGGAGTATGGACTTATGTTGAACCTGCATCATTATCACCAACTTGGGTACATTTTGACAGAAGATATGGAACACCTGCATGCAGTAGTGGTGGATTTCCGCTTATCAGACAAGGCTCAAGAGGAAACTATGTATGTATAGCACAAGACGATTTAAATACATTAGGATATACAACAGGTGGATTAGATGGTGTATTTGGTTCGCAAACATATAATGCAGTAAGAAGGTATCAAGCTGCAAGAGGGTTGACAGTTGATGGAATAATAGGATGCAATACATGGAGATCTTTACAAGAAAATGTTGTTGGAACAGGGAAAACAAGTACAACAATTAACTAAAAAATAGAAAAAATGAAAAAATATTGAAAAAATTTTAAAAAGGTATTGACAATGTATTAAAAACATAGTATACTAAGTCTTGTCGAAAGACATGGTCGCTTAGCTCAGCTGGGAGAGCATCTGCCTTACAAGCAGAGGGTCATAGGTTCGAGCCCTATAGCGACCACCATGTTTTACGGCCTGGTAGTTCAGTTGGTTAGAACGCTAGCCTGTCACGCTAGAGGTCGACGGTTCGAGCCCGTTCCAGGTCGCCATTTTTTTATGCAAAAATATTATTTGCCTCGATAGCTCAGTCGGTAGAGCAGGGGACTGAAAATCCCCGTGTCACTGGTTCGATTCCCGTTCGAGGCACCAAAAAGGTAGTATCTAAAGCTTTAGATACTATTTTTTATTTATATAGAAAAATAGGACAAAAAATTAAAAAAATAGCAAGATTTTCCTTGCTATTTTTTTAATTCTAGTGTATGATATATAGGTATAAAATATATGAACCAAGTGAAAGGAATGAAACAAATATGAAAAAAGTCGTTGCAGTGACAATATTACTAATGATAATGGTAATATTTGGGTGTGGTCAAGTATACGCAGCAGAAAACATAATAGACAGTAAAAATGAAAGCCAAATAGTTCAAATAAAAGAAAACACAGCGAAAACATTAGAAGAATATAAACAAAAATACGGTTCAGATGCATATGGATTAACAGCATATATATTAAACTTAATAAGAATATATAGTATACCATTATGCTTTTTAGGAATTGCAATAAGCGCAATGTACCAATATGTAATAGGTATAAGAAAATTAGACACACAAGAAAAAGGTTTAGTACTAATGGTGTCATTTATAACAATATTAGTAATATGCCAAATTTTACCACTTGCATTTGCGATTGTAGTAAAATTTGGAAGGGGGTAACAAATGAAAGTTTTATTTGCAGTAAGTAATGAAAATACTTCACAAGCTATTATAAAAAAATATCAATCAGAATATAAACAAATATTATCATATAAAAATGTTTATTACTTTAATGCAATATTGAAAGAATTACAAAGAGATAAAACATATGATAGAGTAGTAATAAGCGAAGATCTAGAACAATATGTAAATACAGATTATGAGCAAATGGATAAATTTTTGTTTGATAGATTGGATAGTATTAGTGATGAAGCATCAAATTCTAAAGGAGAAGATATTCCAATAATATTAATATGTACAGAAAGAAGAAACAAGTCAGAACCAATATTAGTTAAATTATTTGGAATAGGCATTTACAATGCGATATTAGGAAATGATAGAAGTGCTAGTGAAGTTTGTAGATTAATAAATAGACCACGTTCAAAGAAAGAAGCAAAACTATATTACAAAATAGATACAGAAGATGTATCATATGAAAAAGATGATGAAAATGATGTTAGTGAGGTAGAAATTCAAAACATATTAGCACATTATAAAAGAATAGGTAATGATGAAGAAAAATATGTTGAGAGCTTTAATAGTATAGCTGACCAATATAATGATGCTCAATTAAGAGTAATAAGCAAATGCTTACCAGCAGATGTACGAGCTGTACTAGAAGAAAATTCAGAAAGATATCAAAAGGTAAATTCATATAGTAATAAAGTTTCTAATAAATTAAGGGTTGAAAAGAAAAAGAAGGAACCTGGAACAAGTGAGATATTATTGAAAAACAGCAAGATACAAAAAATGTCAGAGCCAGTTGTAATACCTTCATCAATAGATGCAAATAAAAAGAAAAAAATAATAACAAAACCTAGTCAATTTAATGAAACTATGCAAGGAAACATTAATAAAAAGCCAATAGAGGAAGAAAATAGTTTTGAAGAAAATGACGATTTATTAAAAGATATAGAAATTGAAGAAATACCAGAATCAGAATATATGCCAGAAGTAGATATTAATGAATTACAAGATATAGAAGAAGAACCAGCTGTAGAAGAAAATGAAAAACAACCAGTAAAACGAGGAAGAGGAAGACCAAGAAAAACATCTACAGAAACAGTTGTAGAACAACCAAAAAGAAAAAGGGGAAGACCAAGAAAAGCAGCTATAGAAGAGAGTACTATAGAACAACCGGTTGAGGAAGAAGAAAATATCTTGCCAGGATTTGAAGAAGATGAAGAAGAAACTACTTTACCAGGTTTTGAAAATATCGAAGAAGATGATGCTAATCCTATATTTGAAGAAAATGAAGAAGATACAGTTTTACCTGGATTTGAACAAGATGATGATGAAAAGGTAGAATTACCAGGAGTTGAAAAACAAGAGGATATAGATGATCAATATACTGATGCTTTAAATAATTTAAGAATGGAAAATCAAAAAACATCAAATATTGAACATGATGTATTAAGAAGAGAAAGAGTAGAATATCCAGAACTTGATATGAGTAGTATATTAAATCCTGGTCAAAAAATAGTTGCATTTGTAGGAACAAGCAAAAATGGAACTTCATTCTTAGTAAATAATGTAGCAGAAATATTATCAACAAATGGAATAGACACTGCAATCTTAGATTTAACTCAAAATAGAAATGCATATTATATATATACAAAAAATGAAGATGATTTAAGAGATCAATCAACATATATAATGAACAACTTAAAAGTTGGAAAAGCATATGGAATACAAGAACATAAAAATTTAACAATATACACATCACCATTTGAAGGTGACGAAAATATGAGAGATGTAGAACCAATAGTAGAAACATTAGCAAGAAGTCATAAAGTTGTATTATTAGATTGCGACTTTTTAACACCTATGAGATATTTTAAATATGTACAAGAAATATATTTGGTACAATCAATGGATATACTAACAATTCAACCACTTACAGCATTTTTAAGACAATTAAGTGATAAGGGAATGTTAGAAGAATCTAAAGTAAGAGTTGTATTAAATAAATTTATTAAAACAAGAGAAATAAATGAACAACTACTTATTGGAGGAATATCAATTTACAACGATGCAGGAATGACTGTTAGAAAAGAATTGTTTGATAGGAAAACAGTAAAACATATTACAATTCCATTTGATTTAAAATCTTATTTAAGATATTTAGACGGAATGGTAACATGTGATGTTTCGCTAAAAGGATATAGCAAAGAATTTTTGCAAAGCCTAAAGAGTTTAGCGAATATGGTATATCAAACAGGAAAGAAACAAGAAAAATATGCACCACCATCAGTAAAAAATAATAACAATAATACAGAATTTTCACAAAAAATGAATAACACACTAAATCAGATGAAAAAGAACTATTAATAAATATATTAGGAGGGGAAAAAGTTGATAATTTTAGTATTGATATTAGCTGCAATATGTATAGGACTAATAATATATAATATAAATATACATAAAAAAATACAGCAATTTAACACCTTGAGTAGACAAGCTAATAATTTAAGAGTATTACAAGACTTTTTAAGTACAATAGGTGAATGTTCTTCAGTAGATGAAAAAATACAGAAAATCAATGATATATTAATTGAAAAATATGAAATAAAATATTCAACAATAGTTGTATTTGATGGAGCTGAATATCAAGTAAAAGCATCAAATGTTGACCCAAAACATTGGAATACACTTAGAAAACTTCAAGAAGTACCTATTTTTAAAGATAGCATAGCTACAGCAACCCCAAAATATGTTACTGTAAACAATGAAAACGAAAGATTGCCATATCAAGAAATGGAATTTGGAAGAGCAAAATCAGCAATATTCTTTCCAATATATATAGAAAATGTATATATTGGATATTGGATAATTGAAAGTGGAGTTCCACACGATTTTGATAATATAGATACTACAATATTTGAAGTTGTAAAGGAAAATATTGTGTCAGTATTAAAAACTGTAGTACATCAGAAAACACTTGAAGCAATTGCTAGAAAGGACTTATTTACAGGATTGTATTCAGAAGAATATTTGTATGGAGAAGGAAAGAAAACAATTGATAAATATACAACATCAGCAGTATGCATGTACAGAATAACAAATATTGAAGAAATAAATGACAAGTATTCAAGAAAACTAGGAAATCAAGTTATAATAGATACTAGTGAATTTATAGGAAACAATATATCAAATGATTATATATTTATAAGATATATGGGGCCAAAATTTGTAGTAGTATTTTCAGGAGTTGATGTAGATTCTGTAACAACATTTGTAGCAGATCTAAAAAATGGAGTAGAAAATATAGAAATATCATTGCCACAAACTAATAACAGCTTAGAAGAAATCGAAGTAGAAGAAATAGGAAAGAAAAACAAAAAAACTAAAAAAGAAGAACCACCAAAAGTAAAAGCTAAACTTAATTTTGTATTGACAACATATTATAAAGGAACTGGTATGGAAGAAGTATTAAAGAAATTAGAACAATATTTGGACAATGCGGATAAAAGCGAAAGTGATATTACATGTATTTAACAAAATACAGAAGGAGGTAAACATGGATTTTGACAAAACAATGAGTTTCAATTTTGAAAAAGAAAAAAATGCGAGAACAAAAGAAATTTTAAAAGAAGTATATGAAGCATTAGTAGAAAAAGGATATAATCCAATAAATCAAATAGTAGGATATATTTTATCTGGAGACCCAACATATATAACTAGCCATAAAGATGCAAGAAATAAAATAAGACAAATAGAAAGAGACGAATTATTAGATAAAATGGTTAGAAATTATATTGGTTTAGACGAATAGAGGTAAATATGCGAATTTTAGGAATAGATTATGGAGATGCTAGAACAGGAATTGCAATAACCGATGCGTTAAATATAACTGCACAAGGTTTAGAAACAATACACAATGAAGGATCAGATAGAGTGATTCTAAAAAGATTAGACGAAATATTAGAACAATATGAAGTAGATACTATTGTAATTGGCAAACCAATTAATATGAATGGAACCCCATCTGCTAGAACAGAAATTACAGAAAAATTTATACATAAATTAAAATGCAAATATAACAAATTAAAAATTGAAGTAGTAGATGAAAGATTAACAACAGTTGCAGCACATAAAACAATGAATTTTTTGGATGTTAACAAGAATAAAAAACGAAATATAGTAGATACTATATCTGCAGTATATATTTTAGAAACATATTTAAATAAAATAAAAAATTAGTTGCCAAATAGCTAAAAATAGTATATTATATTTAAGAAATTAAATTTGAAAGGAGTAAATAATGGAAAACGAAGAATTAGATAACATAATAATTCTAAATGATGAAAATGGAAATGAGGTAAAATTCGAATTTCTAGATTTAGTAGAATTAGATGATGAAGAATATGTAGTATTATTACCAGTATCAGACGAAGGTGAAGAAGATGAAGGAGAAGTAGTAATATTAAAACTTGAAGATACAGACGAAGAATCTGAAGAAGAATCTTACGTTGGAGTAGAAGATGAAGAAATATTAAATAAAGTATTTGCAATATTTAAAGAAAAGTATAAAGATGAATTTAATTTTGTAGATGAAGACTAATAGTTATAGAGTATAGAAATTAGATTTTCTATACTCTATTTTATATAACAGATAAGGAGGAAAATTATATGGCAAATTTTTCAACATGGTTGTTAACAATATTTATGGTTATGTTCTGGCTATTTAGAGCAATTGTAGCATTGTGCACACAATATTCTATAGATTTATTAGGAATAGTTTCTTATAATTTTAATATGGAAGTAATTATAGCATTTGTTACATTACCTTGCATAATATTGATGGTAAAAAGAAAAATAGCTGGTCCACTAATATATTTGGCAATGTATGTAGTATATTTTGGTGAGCATTTATTTAGTAATATAGTTCCTGTAATGCAAGGACAAGTAGCATTAACATCAAGTGTAAGCATGAATTTATTATGCGACATAGTTGCTATAGTATTAGCATTGTTTGTATTAATGGATATGTTAGTAGATAAAGGAAGAAAAGCTAACCCAGTTGATAAAAAGACAGACTGGTACTTTAAGAATGAAAAATATGATAAAGAATTAGAAGAAAGAGATAAAAGAGAAGACAAAAACGAATATAAATTTTATTAAAAGTAAGCATGTAACTAAAACATGCTTATTTTTATTGAAAATAACATAAAAAAGTAGTATAATGTTATAGTATAAAAAATAAGGATGTGAATAAAATGGAAAATGGAATGAATATAAATTGGTTCCCTGGGCATATGGCGAAAACTAGGAGACAAATAACAGAAGATTTAAAATTGATAGATGTAGTAATAGAAATATTAGATGCAAGAATTCCGATAGCAAGCCAAAATCCAGATATAAGACAAATAACACAAAATAAGAAAAAAGTAATAGTATTAAATAAAAGTGATTTGGCAGATGAGAAAGATAATCAAAAATGGAGAGAATACTTCATAAAAAAAGGATGCAAGGCAGTGTTAGTAGATTCTAATAATGGATTAGGAATAAATGAAGTAATAAAACAAGTTCAAGAAGTTATGGCTGATGAAATGCAAAAACATGCTGATAAGGGTAGAAAAGGAAGAAAAATAAGAGCGATGATTGTAGGAATTCCAAATGTAGGAAAATCATCATTTATTAATAGAATTACTAAAAAGACATCAGCTATAGTAGGAAATAAACCAGGTGTGACTAAACAAAAACAATGGATACATGTTAATGAAAATATAGAACTTATGGATACACCAGGAGTTTTATGGCCTAAATTTGAAAATGAAGAAATTGCATTGAATTTAGCATATACAGGAACGATAAAAGATGATATACTAGCAATTACAGAGATTGCATATAGTTTAACAAAATTTTTATTAGAAAATTACCGAAAAAATTTGTTGGAAAGATATTCATTAGATGAACAAGTTGTTAATGAAATATTACAACAAGATCAAATGGAAAATGAAAATATATATGAAGTTATGCAAATGATAGGAAAGAAAAGAGGAGCGATAATTTCAGGCGGAAACATTGATGATGAAAAAACCTCAAAAATTATATTAGATGATTTTAGAAGCGGAAAACTTGGAAGAATTACAATAGAAAAAGTAAAAAGAGTTGCTTAGTTTAGCAACTCTTTTTACTTGATGTGAGATATTAGTCTACATCAATAGTCAGCCTTGTCATGATTTTTTTACATGGATGCAATTTTTTTCATGAATTCGTTCTTCCAAAGTTTAATGATTTCTTCTGGAATAGCGTTTTCTTTTGTTATTGAAACCTCAGCGCCATTGAAACTAAAAATAATAGCTTTCAAGTCATAGAGGTTGGAACCTTCCTCGAAACAGCCTGCAATATTTTTTGCGTAAGCTGTTAGGTCACAGCCACCAAGAGGTGAGATAAACATAATCCCATCGTTAAAGGATTTCATACAAAAAGCATCTCCATTATCGAAACGAAAAACTAGAGAGTTGTTGAGGTACAAGACGTAATCGAAAGTAATCTTACTTGCCATTAAAAATCCTCCTTATATTTTGTAAACTAGGACTAGCTGACTATAAAAATAAATCTGCCACAAATATATTATATCATATTTTACATAAAGTTGCAAATTTGTAGATAATAAAAAAGCAATCAGATTACATCTGGTTGCTTTTTGGTGCCAACGAAGTAGTTATTTACAACTTTTGGGCTCTCTTGGCGATTGATACAAATAACAATCAATTTACTAAAGTATATCACATTTTTGACAGATTACAATACAAATAATCAAAAATCTTGAAAATATTTATCAATATATGATAGCCAATAATCCACTTACGCAGACCATTGGCTATCCATTGATTTAATCAATCATCATCTTCATAATCATAATAATCATGAAGCATCTCTATAGTCGGAGTTTGTGCCCAAGTGTTTTTTGTATTTTTTATCTTTCATCTGTACTGATTGGAGAAGGGGTATTTCTTTTAAAAAATTCCCAATGCCTTTCTTCCCATAGTTTTTTTACATCTTCTTCCTTAACATCAATACCAATCTCATCTAATATAGATTTTACTATAACATATTCAGAAGCATGTTGTCTCCATACACCATTTAAAAATGGATCTTGTTCTAGAGGCAATAATTGTAGTGAGTGTATACCTTTATTAAAAGCTTCTTGACTATATCTATAATTTATTTCTGTTATATTATTATAAATTTCTTCCATCATTTTGAATGTAAGTTCATTTTTATCTATAATTCCATATTGCTCAAATGCTGGAAATGCTTCAGAAACTATATTTCTAATTTCATTTATATTTCCGATATATGCGTGAGTTAAATAATGTTTGTTTTTCGCCATTCCTCTAGGATGTTTATCTGGAATATGAGCTTTTCTAAATGCGTTATTCATTCCTATGAAAGCATAGTCTAATGAATATACTAATTCTGCGCTACTAATTTTAGATTTATCTCCTTTTACTTTTTCATCACTATATATTCCTAATTTTATTAATGCTGATTTTGCTTTTTCGAATACTATTTTTTCTTCATCATTCATCATAATATCACCTCAGATACTAATATTTTAATATATTTTTTCATAAAAGTCAAAAAGCTACTGATACCACAAAAAAATCAACCAGATTATATCTGATTGATTTTTGGTGCAGATGGCCGGAATCGAACCGGCACGGTTTATTCAACCGCAGGATTTTAAGTCCTGTGCGTCTGCCAGTTCCGCCACATCTGCATAATTAAACTGGCATTTGTCTTACGACAATGACTATTATAATATCTTTATTAAGATTTGTCAATAGAAAAATGAAAAAAATATTAAAAAATTATAAAATAAAGGAAGAGCGAAAAAAATGGAGAATATTATATAAAAAGAATGGGAGTGAACAATATAATAGGCACGATTTTAGATATAATATATCCACAAGTATGCGGAATATGTGGAAAAGTTTCAAGTAAATCTATATGTAATAAATGTAGAGCAAGGTTAAAGAGTGAGTTTAAATTTGAAATGGATGATTATACAGAAGATGTACAAAAAAACTTTAATGAACATTATTATTTTTTTAAATATGAAAATTTAATTCGTCAGCAAATATTAGACTTAAAATTTCATGAAAAACCATATGTATACAAAACAATAATGTATTTTTTTAAAGAAAATAAAAAAGATTTGAAAAATTTAGAAAAGTATGATATAATAATCGTAGTACCGGTCAGTATTAGCAGAAAAAAAGAAAGAGGATATAATCAAAGTACAATATTAGCAAAAGAAATATCTAAAATAATAGAAAGACCTTTTGTTGAAAATGTATTATATAAAATAAAAAATACAGTACCTCAGAGCACACTTAACAAAGAACAAAGAGAACAAAATGCTAAAGGGGTGTATAAAGTTAATAATATCCAAAAGATATATAATAAGAAAGTATTAATTTTTGATGATATTTATACTACTGGTAGTACATTAAATGAATGTGCAAAAGTTTTAATAGAACAAGGAATAAAAAAAGAACAAATAGGAGTAATGACAATAGCTAAAGATTAAAAAAGTAAAAAATAAAATATGTAATAATAAATTTGGAAGGAAGTGATTTTATGGCAGATTCAGGTGCTTCTACAGTAGCTGCATTATGTGTAGCAGGAGTATTATTATTTGGTGTGCCACTTGTAACATTAACAAATAGAATAGATAATGTAAGACAAGAAAATTCAAAACTATTAGTTGAAGAATTTGTAACAGAGGTAACAAACACTGGTAAACTAACAAAAACAAATTATGAAGAATTTGTAAATAAACTAGATGCCACAGGAAAAACATATGATATAGAAATGGAAATATGGCATATTGATGAAAACCCGGGAAAGAAAACTTCACAAGTTCAATATACTAAAATAGGTGAAAATGGTTATTGGGTAGAGGCTACAACACAAATATTACCACAAATAGGAATAAAGGCAACAAGCAATGATACAGTAAATACAACAAATAAAGAGATGCTTTTAAAAGAGGGAGACAAAATATACGTAAAAGTAAAATATGAAAATGGTAATACAGCAGGAAGCTCATTAATAGGATATTCAAGTGCAGGAGAATATGCAACAGAAAGTAGTTCAGGTATGGTTACAGTAAATGGAACAGCATCTAAATAGCAAAAAAAAAGATATATTGAAAAATATATCTTTTTTTATTTGTAGAAATAGCTTGACAACCAAGAGGGAATATGAAAAAATATGAAAAGAAAGGATGAGGAAACAATGGAAAGAATAAGAGGATTTGAAATTGCAAAAGGATTTGAAGATAAAGGAATAAATATGCCAGTAAGAAAGACAAAATATTCAGCAGGATATGATGTAGAGGCTGCAGAAGATACAACAATTCCAGCATTCAAACCAGGTATGAAGCCAACATTAATAAAAACAGGTTTAAAAGCATATTGCCCAGAAGATGAATATTTTATGTTAGTAAATAGAAGCTCTAACCCTGGAAAAAAAGGATTGGTAATGGCTAATAGTTTGGGAATTATAGATAGTGACTATTATGGAAATGAAAGTAATGATGGACATTTTATGTATGCATATTATAATTTTTTCGACCATGACGTCGAGATAAAAAAAGGAGATATAATTGGTCAAGTAATATTTGCAAAATATTATAAAGTTGATGATGATAAAGCAGAGGGAACAAGAACAGGGGGATTTGGATCAACAAACAAATAATTATAAAAATAAAATTCAAAAAAAATGGCAAAAACTTTGACTTTTGCCATTTTTTGTAGTATAATAGAAATGGTTGGAAAAATAAATAAAATTAATTACTTATGATTGAAAACCAAAATATAAAGACTTGAAAGGAGTGGCTTGCATGTATAATGTAGGAGACAAAGTAGTATACCCAATGCATGGTGCAGGAGTTATAGATTCAATAGAAGAAAAAGAGATATTAGGTGAAAAACAATCATATTATATATTAAAAATGCCAGGAGAAGTAAAAGTAATGGTTCCAATATCTACAGCAGAACAACATGGAATTAGAAATGTAATTGATAAAGGTGAAGCTGAAAAGGTAATGAATGTTCTTGAACAAGATGAAACTGAAATGGAGAAAAATTGGAATAAACGTTACAGAGACAACATGGACAAAATGAAAAGTGGAAATATATATGAAATTGCTGATGTAGTAAGAAATTTAAGCTTTAAACAAAAAGAAAAAGGTTTATCAACAGGTGAAAAGAAAATGCTACATAATGCAAAACAAATATTAGTAAGTGAACTAGTATTGGCAGAACATGCAACCCAAGATGAAGTTGAAGAATTAGTAGATAATAAAATAAATACATCATTTGCAATGTTTAAAACAGATACTAATATGGAAGTATCAACAGGAAGCATTGTTAACAAATTTATACCATTTGATGATGGTTCAAATAATACGACAAATGTATAAAAAAATCGAATATAAAAAGAGCTATAATTAATTTGTAAGATTATGGTTCTTTTTTTTGATTAAATCTAAAAAATTCTATTGTAAATTAAAATTAAATATGATAATATGATACCGAATGAGGTGGGTAAAATGATATATACAATAACATTTAACCCTGCTTTAGATTACATATCAAAAGTAGATAATTTTGAAATTGGAAAGATAAATAGAACAAAGGAAGAAAAAGTCCTTCCAGGTGGAAAAGGATTAAATGTATCAACAGTTCTAAAAAATCTAGGATTTCAAAGCACAGCATTAGGATTTATTGCAGGTTTTACAGGAAAAGAACTTAAAACAGAAATTGAAAAATATGGTATACAAACAGATTTTATAGAAGTAAAAGAAGGAATAACAAGAATAAATGTAAAAATAAGTTCAGATGTAGAAACTGCATTAAATGGAAATGGACCAATAATAACAGAAGAAGATATCGAAAAATTACTAGAGCAAATTAGTAAATTTAATAATGAAGATATAGTAATATTGGCAGGAAATATACCAAAAGGTATAAAAAATAATATTTATGAAATAATATGTTCAAAACTAGAAAAAAATGGAGTTACATTTGTAGTAGATTCAACAAAAGAATTGTTAATAAATGTATTAAAATATAAACCATTTTTAATAAAGCCAAATAAAGAAGAATTAGAAGAAACATTTAAAGAAAAAATCGAAACTAATGAAGATATTGTAAAACGTGCAGAAAAACTTCAAGACATGGGAGCAAGAAATGTTTTAATTTCATTAGGTGGAGATGGTGCGATATTAATAACAGAAACAAAAGAAGTATATTATTCAAAGGCCCCTAAAGGTAAAGTCTTAAATACAGTTGGATCAGGAGATTCAATGGTGGCAGGATTTATTGCAGGTTACCAAAAAAATAGGGACTATAACGAAGCTTTTAAAATGGGGATTGCGGCTGGTAGTGCAAGTGCTTTTTCAATGAATTTAGCAACACTTCCAGAAGTAAAAAGCCTATTAAAAGAAATATAAAAATACAAAGGAAAGGATGATTGAATTATGAAAATCACGGACCTACTAAGCAAAAAGGCCATTCAATTAAATGGTACAGCAAGTAGTAAAGAAGAAGCTATCAGCAAGATGGTAGATTTGATGGCAAACAATGGCAACATTGTCAACAAAGAAGAATACAAAAGAGTAGTAATGGCAAGAGAACAAGAAGGAACAACAGGAATAGGAGAAGGAATTGCAATTCCACATGGAAAAACAGATGCAGTTTCAAAACCAGGATTAGCAGCAATGGTTATACCAAATGGAGTAAATTTTGATTCTATGGATGGACAACCAGCAAGATTAATATTTTTAATAGCTGCACCAAATACAAAAGACAATATTCATTTAGATGTATTAAGCAGATTATCAACATTATTAATGGATACAAGATTTAGAGAGGAATTACTAAATGCAGATACACCAGAAGAATTCTTATTATGCATTGATAGAGCAGAAAGAATGAAATTAAGCGAAAAGAAACAAGAATCAAATGGATATGAAATATTAGCAATAACAGCTTGTCCAACAGGAATAGCACATACTTATATGGCAGCAGAAGCACTTGAAAAAATGGGAGAACAATTAGGACATAAAGTAAAAGTAGAAACACATGGACAATCAGGAGTAAAAAATAAATTTACAAAAGAAGAAATAAAAAATGCAAAAGCAGTTATAATTGCAGCAGATACAAAAGTTGATTTATCAAGATTTGATGGTAAGAAATTAGTAAAAGCAAAAGTGGCAGATGGTATAAATAAACCACAAGAATTAATTGAACATGTACTATCAGCAAATGCTAAAGTATATCATTCTTCAACAAAAAATAATCAAGAAGATGATAGTGAAAAAGAAGGCGTAGGAACAAGAATTTATAAACACTTAATGAATGGTGTAACACATATGTTACCATTCGTAGTAGGTGGAGGAATATTAATAGCACTAGCATTCTTGTTTGATGATTATAGTATTAATCCATCAAACTTTGGTATGAACACACCATTAGCAGCATTCTTTAAAACAGTCGGAGGAGCTGCGTTCAATGTAATGTTATATATTTTGGCTGGATATATAGCAATGAGTATTGCAGATAGACCAGGATTAGCAGTAGGATTTGTTGGAGGAATATTGGCAGTACAAGGTACAACATTTGCATCATTAACAGATAGTACTGTAACACTTGTAAGTTCAGGATTCTTAGGAGCTTTAATAGCAGGATTTGTTGGAGGATATATTGTATTAGCTCTAAAGAAAATATGTAGTTACTTACCTGAAAGTATAGAAGGAATAAAAACAATTCTTCTATATCCAGTATTTGGAATATTACTAATTGGATTATTTATGCTATTAATAAATCCATATGTAGCAGCAATAAACACAGCAATAAACAATTACTTATCAAACATGGGAACAGCAAACAAAGTTGCATTAGGAGCAATTTTAGGAGCAATGATGGCAATTGACTTAGGAGGACCGGTAAATAAAGCGGCATATACATTCGGAACAGGAATGTTAGCATCAGGACAATACGAAATAATGGCAGCAGTAATGGCAGGAGGAATGGTACCACCATTAGCAATAGCATTACTTGCAACATTCTTCCCAAAGAAAATAGCAAAAAAAGACAAACAAGCAGCATATGTAAACTATATAATGGGATTATCATTTATATCAGAAGGTGCAATTCCATTTGCATCAGCAGACCCATTAAGAACAATACCAGCATTTATAGCAGGTTCAGCTGTAACAGGAGCTCTTTCAATGATATTTAATTGTACATTAATGGCTCCACATGGTGGAATCTTCGTAATAGCAACAATTGGACATCCATTACTATATTTATTAGCAATAGCAATTGGTTCAGTTGTATCAATGGCTGTTATGGCATATTTAAAGAAAAACTTACCAGAATATAATAAGTAAGATTAGGAGAATGATACAAAATGATAAAAGAAAAAATTACATTACAAAATGAAACAGGTCTACATGCAAGACCAGCAGGAGAATTAGCAAAATTAGCATCGGCATTTAAAAGCAATATTAACTTAAATGTAGATGGAAAAACAGTAAATGCAAAATCAATTCTAGGAATTATGTCTTTAGGAATAAAGGCAAACACTGAAATTGAGATTGAATGTGATGGAGAAGATGAAAAAGAAGCAATGGAAAAAATTCTAGAAGCATTTAATAACAAATTTGGTGAATAATATATAGGAGGAAACAGATGATAAAAGGTAATGGTGTATCTACAGGAATTGGATTTGGAACAGTTGTAGTCTTAAGAAAAGAAAATAAACAAATCGAGAAAAATGTAGTAGAAAATCCAGAAGAAGAAATGAAAAGATTCAAAGAAGCACTTTCTAAAGTAACAGATGAAACTGAACAAATAGTAGAAAAAGCAAGTGGTACAGAAAGAGAAATAATGAATGCATATCTAATGATATTGCAAGATCCTACTTTAATTGCTGAAACAGGAAATGCGATAATGAATCAAAATTATAATGCAGAATATGCTGTTGAAGTTGGATTTAATAGTGTTATACAAATCTTTGAAAACATGGATGATGAATATATGGCAGGAAGAGCAAGAGATATAGCAGATATAAAAGAAAGAATACTTGCTAAATTGAGCAATGTTGAAATTGTAGATTTGAGCCAGTTACATCCAAATACAATAATAGTAGCTACAGAATTAACCACATCAGACACTGCAAAACTTAACTTTAAAAATGTAGCTGGTATTATAACTGAAGTTGGCGGAGAAAATTCACATACATCTATTATGGCGAGAACACATGCAATCCCTGCAATAACAAAAGTAAAAGATGCAACTAAAATATTTAATGATGAAGAAAATGTTGCTTTAAACGGAGCAACAGGGGAAATTTATCAAAATCCAACACAAGAAGAAAGAGAAAAATTAGAAGAAATAGAAGAACAGATAACAAAGGAAAAAGCAGAATTAGATAAATATAAAGAAGAAGTAACTAAAACAGGAGATGGATATGTTGTTGAATTAGTTGCTAATATAGGAACTCCATCTGATGTTGAGATTGTATTGAAAAATTCAGCAGAAGGTGTTGGACTATTTAGAAGTGAATTCTTATACATGGATAGTGAAAACATGCCTACTGAAGAAGAACAATTCAACGCATATAAAGAAGTTGCGGAAAAAATGGAAGAAAGGCCTGTAATAATTAGAACACTAGATATAGGTGGAGATAAAGATTTGAAATATCTTCAACTTGAAAAAGAAGCAAATCCATTTTTGGGATATAGGGCAATACGTCTTTGCTTAGATAAAACTTCAATATTTAAAACACAACTAAAAGCAATATTAAGAGCAAGTGCATTTGGAAATTTATCAATAATGTTTCCTATGATATCTTCTATAGAAGAACTTAGAGAAGCCAAAAAAATTCTAGAAGAATGTAAAGAAGAATTAGACCAAAAAGGTGTTCAATATAAAAATAATATAAAAGTTGGAATAATGATAGAAATTCCATCAGCTGCATTAATTGCATCTGGACTAGCGAAAGAATGTGACTTCTTTAGTATAGGAACAAATGATTTAATTCAATATACAGTTGCAGTTGAAAGAGGAAATGAAAAAATTTCTAAGTTATATACAAAATTCCATCCTGCAGTTATCAAATTAATAAAATCTGCAATAGATGGTGCACATGATGCAGGAATATTCTGTGGAATGTGTGGAGAAGCGGCAGGAGATGAATTATATATTCCGTTGCTAATAGGTCTTGGCTTAGATGAATTTTCTATGAATTCTAATAGTATATTAAAAGCTAGAAAGAAAATTAGTGAGTTAGAAAAATTTGATTGTAAAGAATTAGCTGATGAAATTTTAAAAATGACATCAGCCGAAGAGGTTGAAAATAGATTAAAAAGATTTGCTCAGAGCTAGTTCAATTGAACTAGTTCTTTGCGTTTAATTAGAAAAAAGTAATAAAACTTAAATTATATAGAAGAATAAATAATACCTTTTTTGGAAATAATATAGAAAATGTTATTTCTAAAGGAGGTTTTTTATTTGATTAACAAGGTGGAAATATGTGGGGTTAATACTTCAAAACTACCTGTTCTTACAAATAAAGAAAAAGACGAACTATTAAAAAGAATAAAACAAGGAGATGAAACAGCGAGAACAGAATTTATAAGAGGAAACTTAAGATTAGTATTAAGTGTAATACAAAGATTTTACGGAAGAGGAGAAAATGCAGATGATTTATTTCAGATAGGATGTATAGGGTTGATTAAATCAATAGATAATTTTGATTTAGCACAAGGAGTACAATTTTCAACCTATGCAGTTCCGATGATAATTGGGGAAATCAGAAGGTATTTAAGAGATAATAATAGTATAAGAGTAAGTAGATCTGTAAGAGACTTAGCATATAAGGCACTTCAATTCAAAGAAAAATTTAATAAAGAAAAAGGAAGAGAACCATCTGTAGAAGAAATTGCAAAAGAGTTAGGGGTTGAAAAAGAAGAAATCGCATTTAGTTTTGATGCAATACAAGATCCTGTTTCATTACAAGAGCCTGTTTATAATGATGGTTCAGAAAGTATTTTTATAATGGATCAAGTGAAAGATACAAAAAATAGTGATGAAAACTGGGCAGACAATATGACAATTGCAGAAGCACTGAAAAGATTAAATGAAAAAGAAAAGAATATAATTATTAAAAGATATTTTGATGGAAGAACACAAATGGAAGTTGCAGATGAAATTGGAATTTCTCAAGCACAGGTTTCTAGGTTAGAAAAAAATGCATTAGAAAATATTAAAAGATATTATAAATAGATGATGAAAGCTCTGAAATTTGTTCCAGAGCTTTTATAATATATGTAACAAATTTTTAAAAATTGCATATTATTATAAAGGAGGAGAAATATGGGAGATAAAGGATTAGATTTTAAACATAAAGAAGTGATTAATATATGTGATGGAAAAAGATTAGGGTTTGTTCAAGATGTATGTGCTGATTTAGATACGGGAAGAATAACTTCTATAATTGTTCCAGGAGGAACTAATAAGTTAATGAGTTTATTTTCTAATACTAATGATATTGTAATACCGTGGGAAAAAATAAGATGTATTTCAGAAGATTTAATTTTAGTAGAAATTTAGAAAAAAAGTATTGACATGAGCTTAAAAAGATGTTAATATATTTGAGGCCAAGCGAGAGAAAAGTCAATTAATAAAAATTAAGAAAAAAATATTGAAAAAAATTCAAAAAAGTGTTGACAATTTTCGACAAGCGTGGTAAGATAAAAAATGTACCGAGCAACAGATAAAAATATTAAAATAATACAAGAGAAATTAGTATAAAAGTGACAACGAAATAAAAGA
>CAKOTX010000005.1 GCA_934120315.1 uncultured Clostridia bacterium | reverse complement strand
AATGCTTATAGTGAAGTTTTAGAAATTTTAAAATACATTTCCAAAGAAGATTATGAAAAAATACCAAATTCTAAAATCGAGCTTTTTGAAACAAATCATAATAAAGAATATATATTTAAATATAATCCAAATAAAACTTTAGATGAGCAAAATGTATCCAAAACAGCAAAAGCAATTATTGCAATTTTATTTAGAGATTATTGGGCTACTGAAATACAAAAAGAAAAAATTATTACTAAACAAAATTACGATAGAAAGCAATTAGAAGAAAAAAAGAAAGAAAGATACAATTCTGATAATCTTTTTAAGAATAATGAGAAAAAAATTAATTTAGATGGTACCAAACAAGAGCAAAAATTAGCTTTAATAAAAATAAACAATACTAAATGGTATAAAAAAGTATGGAAATTTATAACAAGATTTTTTAGTAAATAATTTTAATTGCGAAATTTTATTTACCTTTTCTTAAATATCTGTGTATAATAAATATAGGAAATGACAAATCCACAAACGTGGTTTTGCCAGATAAAAGAAGTTATTGCTCTTGTACAAACATATTTTACGGTTTAAACTAGAAAACAAGAAAATTTTAGTAAAACAATAAAGTGGATGTATATAATAAAACATTCACTTTATTGTTATTTTTTATGTGTTATTAAAAAATTAATTGAAAAAGACTTATATTTATGATAATATATATGCAGTAAAAAAGCTAAAAACAGAGCTTGAAGGAGAGAAAAAATGAATATTCAAAAAAATCAAGAATATATAGTTGAAATTATAGATAATGGATTTGAAGGAGAAGGAATTGCCAAAATAGATGGATTTACAATATTCATTCCAGGAGCAATAAAAGGAGAAAAAGTAAAAATACTAATAGTAAAAGTATTAAGTTCACATGCATTTGGAAAAATTTTAGAGATACAAGAAAAATCAGAGGCAAGGCAAGATGCTGATTGTGCAACATATAAAAGATGTGGTGGATGCAATTTGAGACATATAAAATATGAAGAAACGTTAAAAATGAAGCAAAATGCAGTTCAGAGCTTAGTAAATAAGACTTTAAAAAATAAAATAGAAGTACAATCAACAATAGGAATGGAAAATCCAATTCATTATAGAAATAAAGCACAATACCCAATTGGAATTAATAAAGATGGAGAACCTGTAATTGGAGTGTTTGCGGAAAGAACACATGAAGTTATACCAATTGAAAAATGCTTAATACAAAATCCGAAGTCAGAAGAAATTGCTAAATTTGTATTACAATTTATAAAAGAAAATCAAATTAGTATTTATAATGAAAAAACAAGAAAAGGATTATTTAGACATATTGTAATTAAAGTTGGAATAAAAACAAATCAAATAATGTGTATATTAGTTATAAATGGAAAAGAAATTCCAAAAGAAAATGTGTTAGTAGAGGAATTAAAAGAGAAATTTCCTGAAATAAAATCAATTGTTAAAAATATTAATATGAAAAACACGAATGTAATATTAGGTCAAGAAAATATTAATTTGTATGGAGATGGCTATATTGAGGATATTTTAGGAGAATATAAATTTAAAATTTCACCACTATCATTTTATCAAGTTAATCCTGTACAAGCAGAGAAATTGTATAATTTAGGGGTAGAAATGGCACAAATTTCAAAACAAGATACAGTATTTGATTTATATTGTGGGATAGGAACAATTACATTATTTATGTCAAAGTATGCTAAAAAAGTATATGGAATTGAAATTGTGAAAGAAGCAGTGGAAGCTGCAAAGGAAAATGCTAAAAATAATAATGTAGAAAATACAGAATTTTATGCTGGAGATGTAGAAGTTGTTTTAGATGATTTGATTAATAATAAAGGAATTACAGCAGATGTAGTTATGTTTGATCCACCAAGAAAAGGATTAGATAAAAACAGTATTAATAATATTTTGAAAATTAAGCCTAAAAAAATTGTTTATATTAGTTGTAATCCAGCTACTTTAATTAGAGATTTAGCAATGTTTGAAGAACAGTATGATATTAAAACAATTGTACCAGTTGATATGTTCCCTTTTACAAGTAATGTGGAGTGTTGCTCAGTGTTATATCTAAAGAATTCGATACAATAATTGAATTTACTGCATTTTGAGAGCTTTGGCGGTTTGAACAAAAATGGTAAAAATAATATAAAATAGTAGAAAATCATAAAATTAAAGTAACGATAGAAGTTGACCTGGTGTGCGGAGCAGTATAAATTTAATAAAATGTTTAGAGGTAAAACTTAGATTGATGAAACAAAATATAGTTGCAAAAAACTAACAAAATATATATAATAAAATAAAAAGAGAGAATAGAGGGTTTAATGTGGAAGATAAGAAGAAAATAGAAAGCATATCTGATTCAGAATTGGTAGAACTTTTTGAACAAACTAATTCAGTTGAAGAAAAATTACGATACTTTTCAAGAATACAAGATGATAATTGCAAAATGGAATTATTAAACAGTATCCCGGAAAAAGACAGATACAAATTTATAGGAAAATTAAAGGCTTGTGAAAGCATAGCGACAGCGTTAAAAAGTTTAAGTGAGGGCAAGACTAAAAGTAAAACTTTTAATTTTGTTGCAAAACAATTTAAAGGTAATAATATAGGGTTACTAGAAATATTGACACAGATAGATTTTGATGTAACTATTTCTCCTAATATGTTGATTTTTAAATTAAATAATATAAATGCATTGAATTTAGATTTTTTAATAAATATTCAAAGACATGTAAGCAATCATTCAGATATGAAATTTAAAATAAATGAACATGAGGGAGATTCTAAAGATATTGAATATTCATTTAGTGAGATTTCAGCAATTATTGCAAAAATAGAAGAATTAACGGCAGATATACCAAAAGAAATGGATGAGGCAAACAAATTTTATACATTATATTCAAGAATAACTTCAATGATGACATATGATTATAATTGTATAAGGAAACAAGATGATACAAAAAGCAGAATGAATAGGTGGTCAGAGGAATATAGAAATAGATTAAAAACAATAAGAAAAAATCCTGCTGGGTTATATGGTGGACTAGTAGAAGGGAAAGCTATTTGTGCGGGGTATGCTTTAATACTTCATGAAGCATTAAAATATGTTGGAATGAAATCACAGTATGTTAGAGGACAAGATAAAGAGAATAATGGACATGCATGGAATCAAGTTCAAATAGATGATAAATGGTATAATGCAGATCCAACATGGGATTCGAGTGTAGTACAATTTTTTAGAAAATATGAATATATGTTATTAGATGATGAGGATTTTGATAAATCACATGGAGAATATTCGATTTTAAGAACAAAAACATATCATAAATGCAAGAGTAAATTTGATTATGGTAAGATTCAAGGACTTTCTCCTAGCCAAATTAAAATAACAGGAAAGGATACATATAGAATATGAGTGAAAAAATAATAGATAAAAACTTATCAAGGATTATAAAAGTAAAAATGTGTACGAACTCATTGAACAATATTGAAGAAATTGAGGATATAAGTATTCAAGATATAAATCTTATGCAAAACAAACTTAATATAGATTTGACAGAAATAGTAAAGTTGAAAAATTTAAAAAGTTTATCTTTAAAATTCTTTGATATAACTGATGAAATTATAGAGGCGATAAATCAGTTGAATGCTATGGAAAATATTGAATTTTCAATGTGCATATTTAAGACAAAAAAGAAATTGTCAAGAAATATTAAATCTTTAATTATATATAATTGCCAAGATTTTGAACTAAATATAGTTAATGAAAATATAAATTTAGAAGAATTACAACTAGTTCATTCTGGAATGATGGATGTTGCTAATTTAAGTATTTTTAAAAACATAAAATATTTAAAACTTTCAGATTGTAGTGTGATAAGCATTCCTAAAATTTCTGGGCTAGAAAGTTTAGAGAAGTTATATTTAAACAATATAGAATTACCTTATGATATAGATATAACTAGAATGTTAAATCTAAAATTTATTTCATTAAATGGGTCTAATGTAGCAGATAAGGAAGATTATATTAAAAAGCTGTATAATCAAAATAATAAGTTGGTAGTAGAATTTAAAGAAAATAATTTACCAATAGAATAGGAGATGGCATGGAAAGTTTTAAACAATTTCAAGTTAAAAATGAAGATAACGAATATACAAATATTTATAGTTTAAACATAAATAATTTATGCAATGCAGGTATTCCAAAAGAGAATGAAGTAAAATTTGATATGTTATTAGATGGAATCTTATTAAATAATAAACAGTTTAACAATATAAAAAATAAAAGAGCCGACCTTAATTAAGTTCGGCTTTAATTAGAATTATTACTGTATATACTAAAGTTAATTATAATTCTAATTATTGTATCTAAATTCTAGATACTTTTTTCAAAATTTTATATATTTTGTACACATCTTAGGTGTACTTAAGTTATTTCCATAATATCAGATAAACAATGTCCTCCAGGTACTTGAATCATATTTGGTATAATTTCATATTCATTAAGTATATATACTCTCATGATTATTGATAGAAGAATATATTTATATTCTTCTATTGAAATTAAAACGATGATTGTTCCCCTTACTAACGAAAGTATCTTACATTATGTAATAACTTTTCATTTATACATTCATTATACTATATTTTGTTAGTTTTGTCAAAAAAAGCTTAGAAATCAACAAATAAGAGCTGTTTTTAAATATAAAAATACTATAAATCCATTTGAATCTATTTTAAAGCACATTATTTTTCGGCTAAGAGGATTTAAGGATAAGTATATTTAATGAAGTGGACATAAAAATATACAAAACCTAAAATACCTCATAAAAAATGAGGGCAGGATAGCATGCATCACGCAACGCCTATACACATTGAAGGGCAAGCCTTCAAGAGTTAATCAAAGAACAAAAATTTTATGCAAAAATGATGCAGAAATTCACCAGGTGACCCCCTAAAAATGCCGTTTAGAGTGCGAAAGTTCACTAAATGAACCTATTTTTAGTCAAAAGTTCACCGAGTGAACTAAATATCATAGAAAAATAAGTCATCAGTTCACCGGGTGAACTTGATAAGTGAAAATAAAAAAGTACAAGTTCACTTAGTGAATTAAAAAACCATAAAAACACATTAAAAATAGAAATAAGGGAAATAAAAGGGAATTAATTTTATAAAAACAGGGTAATATAATGGTAGCATGAAAAAGTGAGAGCAAGAAAGATTAGTTAAAAAACTAATTTTTCTTTGCTCTTTTTCTTTTTCAAATTTTAAGAAAAGGAGTAAAATTTCATGCTACATAAGTACGAAATAGAAGTCAATAACTCTAACAATTTAAAAGATAATGATATGCTAAATTGTAGCATGGAATTATCACTCTTAAATAATTTGTTTAGAGAAAACTTAATAACAGAAGCGGAGCAACAAATTAGCAGCAAACTATATTGTGCATTTTGTGGCTCATTACTAACAAGAAGAAATTGGAATGCAAATAGAAGTTGTGAAAAAGCAGTATAGCAATGTATAAAAAGGGCAAAACAAGGAAAAGAAGAATGTCCACATTGTAAGGCAATAGCAGAAGAAATAATAGAAGATTGTTTTGTACAAGGTTATAGAATATTGTGTAATGATAACAGAAAATAATTGAAACATTTTTAGAAAAGATAGAAAATATCTTAAAAGAAAATACTACAGAAACATTAGTAAGTAAATTAGAAAAAGATAAAGAGAAAATAAACAAGAAGCTTGATAATCTTTTAGAATTAAATTTAGAAGGTAGAATCAATAAAGAACAATATACTTTAAAATTTGATGAGCTAGATACAGAACTAATAAAAATTAATTCAAAGATAGAAAACCTAAGTTTCACAAAGATGTATTTGAATGTTTAATTGATAAAGTAATTATCGGAGAAATTCAAGAAGGTGGAACAATAAATCCATATACAATAAGGTTTATTTGCAAAAATGGTAGCGAGATAAATTGCAAAGATGAATTTACTGCTACGAGCGATAAACAAGTGACAAATAATATTGCAACAAGCGATAAACATCACATGTGGAGTGTTGCTCAGTGTTATATCTAAAGAATTCGATACAATAATTGAATTTACTGCATTTTGAGAGCTTTGGCGGTTTGAACAAAAATGGTAAAAATAATATAAAATAGTAGAAAATTATAAAATTAAAGTAACAATAGAGTTTGATATAGTTTAAGGTAAAGTATGTAATAATTTAATTTGTTATATGCTTTATTTTTTTGTGAATTTATGTTAGAATAATAGCGAAAGAAAGGTGAAAATATGAAATTACCTACAAGTATAGAAAATATATTAATTAAATGAAAATATTGTAGAAAATGCAAGATTGGAATTAAAGAGAAGTTGGAATCCAGAGCCAATATTACATACAATTTGTGCATTTGCAAATGATATAGATAATTGGGGTGGAGGATATATTTTAATTGGTGTTGAAGAAAAAAATGGTAGACCTAAAATGTCAATAACAGGACTTGAATTATCAGAAATAGATAAAATTCAAAAAGAGTTATTAGCTAAATGTAAATTAATTCAACCATCATATACACCAATAGTAGATGTTGCACAATATAAGGAAAAAATATATTAGTAGTAGGGTGCTTTATTTATGCATGATGGATTTGAAAATGAAAAATTAAATAAAATAAAAGCAAGCGATAAAACAAGCGATAAAATTTTAAATTATTTGCAACAAAACAAATACATAACAACAGCTACAGCAAGCAAATTATTAGAATTGTAAGTTCAGAGAGTTAGAGCAATATTAGGAAAAATGGCAAAGGAAGAAATAATTGTAGCAGAAGGAGCAAATAGAAATAGAAAATATAGATTAAAAAACTAAAGAAAAAAGAATGTAGCGTGGGAGGAATAAAAAATATGAATATCGATATTAAAAAAGTGAAAATTATTGTGACTGTGCCTGTTGAAAATATTGAAGAAGTTAGAAATGCTATATGCAATGAAGGAGCAGGAGTTATAGGAAATTATACATATTGCACTATGAGTACCAAATGCATTGGAACTTTTATACCTTCTGATAGTGCAAATCCATACATTGGCGAAAAGAATAAATTAGAGGTTGTAGAAGAGGAAAAATTAGAAGTAGTATGTGATATAAATATAGTTAAAAAAGTATTGAAAAAATTAAGAGAAGTTCATCCATATGAAGAACCAGGAATAGATATTATTCCGTTAATTAATGAAGAAGATTTAGTTGTATAAAGGAGAAACTACAAATGAATGAAATAATATTTGTAACACACAATAAAGGAAAAATAGCAACAGCGAAAAAGCAATTACAAGAAATAGACTTTAAAGTATTTGAATATGATTTAGAAGAACCAAGAAGTGATGATATAAAATACATATCAAAATATAAAGTTATAGAAGCATACAAGCTAGTAAACAAGCCATGTATATCATTAGACAGTGGATTTTGGATAGACGAACTAAATGGATTTCCAAGAGCATTTGTAAATTTTGCATTAGACACAATAGGAATAGAAGGAATGTTGAAGTTGATGGAAGGCAAAGAAAATAGAGCATGTAGATTTACTGAATGTTTATCATATTATGATGGAAAAGAACTTCAGCAATTTATGGGAAGTCATGAAGGAGTTTTAGCAGAAAAAATCCTAGGAAAAGATTCATCAGAAAAATGGTCAGATTTATGGTATATATACAAACCATCTGGATATGATAAAACATTAGCAGAAATGACGGAGAGCGAAAGAAACAATAGAAAAAAATATAAATCAGTTAGTTCAATGGAAGTATTTGCAAAATGGTATAAAGAAAATAACAAGGAGTAATTAAATGAACTTAAAAGAACAAATAGAAAACTATGAACCATATAATGATCAAGAAGCAAAAGACAAAGAAACTATGTTAAAATACATAAATACTTTTGAGGATGTATTAACCAGAAACAATGAGTTTGGGCATTTTACAGCATCATCATGGGTAGTAAATAAAGAAAGAACAAAAGTGTTAATGATATATCACAATATCTACAAATCATGGTCATGGACAGGTGGACATGCTGATGGTGAATCAGATTTATTACAAACTGCAATCCGTGAATTAAAAGAAGAAACAGGAATTAAAAATGTAAAAATTCTTGATGATAATATTTTTTCTTTAGAAATTATATGTGTTGATGGGCATGTAAAAAGAGGAAAATATGTGTCTTCACATGTGCATTTAAATTTGACATATCTATTAGAAGTGGATGAAAATGAAGACTTAAAAATAAAAGAAGATGAAAATAGCGGAGTTAGATGGGTAAATATAGAAGATGTAGAAAAAGTTGTTACTGAAAAATGGGTAGCAGAAAATGTGTATAGAAAATTAAATGAGAAATTAAAAAATATAAAGGAAGCGTAGAAAATGAAAGTATTATTTGCAACAACAAATCCAGCAAAAGTAAACAAATACAAAGAGGCTTTAGAGCAAAATGGAATAGAGCTAATTACATTAAAGGACTTAGATATAAAATTGCCTATTGTAGAGAGTGGAAAAAATGCAATAGAAAATGCATATATAAAGGCAAAAACATATTATGATGCAACTAAAATTCCTACAATCGGAATGGACAATAATTTATTTATAGAGGATTTACCAGAAGAGAAACAACCAGGAACTTATGTACGTAGAGTAAATGGAAAAGAATTAAATGATGAAGAAATGATAGAACATTATACTAAATTGGTCAAAGAAAATGGTGGAAACTTGAAAGCAAAATGGGTTTATGGAATGGTAGTTTGTAGTGATAAAGGAACAGCACAATTTTCATGGACAAAAGACCATTTTTATTTTGTGGACAAGCCATGTGAAAAGATAAATAGAGGATATCCGCTTGATTCAATAAGTATCATACCAGAATTTAATAAATATTTGGCAGAATTAACAGACAAAGAAAAAGAGGAATATAAGAAAAAGGATAATATAGAAGAAGTGGCAAAATTTGTAGTAGAAAATTGCTAAAAAAAAGGACCGACCCCAAATTAGCAAGGAGGAAAAAATGGGTAACATTGTATTATTAGATGATTTAACAATTAATAAAATAGCAGCAGGCGAAGTAATTGAAAGACCTGCTAATGTAGTAAAAGAGCTAGTAGAAAATTCAATAGATGCGGGTGCAACTAATATAATAATTGACATTAGAAATGGTGGAAAGTCTTTGATTAAAATAGTGGATAATGGTAAAGGAATTTCTGCTGATGACATTCCTTTATCACTTGAAAGACATGCTACTAGTAAGATTAGAAAAGTTGAAGACTTGGAAAATACATATTCTATGGGGTTCAGAGGCGAAGCTTTAGCTAGTATTTCTTCAATTTCTACACTTACTATGATGACTAAGACTAAGAATGAAAATGGAACTAAGGTTATTGCAGAAGCTGGAGAGTTTGTAAGT
The DNA here is from genome assembly GCA_934120315.1 of uncultured Clostridia bacterium. GTDB lineage: Bacteria > Bacillota > Clostridia > TANB77 > CAG-508 > CAG-269. The sequence continues at coordinate 97,942 of CAKOTX010000005.1, read as the reverse complement.
GTCGAAGAGGTTGGAGTGCCAGTTGGGACTACAATTATGGTTGAGAATTTATTTTTTAATACTCCTGTAAGATATAAATTTTTGAAAAATGATGCTACTGAATTTAAATATATAAAAGATTGGGTTCAAAAAGCAGCTTTATCTGAAATTAATGTTGCTTTCAAATTGATAAATGATGGTAAGACTGTTTTTCAAACAAATGGAAGCGGAAATATTAGAGATATTATTTATTTATTGTATGGAAAAGAAATTGAGAAAAACTTACTTGATGTTAATTATGAAAGTGATAACATTAAAGTTACAGGTGTGATTGGAAATACAACTATTGCTAGAGAGAATAGAAAAAGTCAGATTCTATTTTTAAATAATAGAAATATTAAAAATCAGATGTTGACTAATAGTGCTGACCAAGCCTTTAAAGGAGCAACAGGTATAGGAAAATATGGATTTTTCATTTTAAATTTGGAAATGCCAGCAAGTTACTATGATGTAAATGTTCATCCAACTAAAATGGAAGTTAGATTTAAAGATGAAGATAAACTTTATAAAATATTTTATCATGCTATAAAAAGTGCAATGCTTAAAAGTGAATTCTTGGATAATTCAGGTGAGACTCAAAAAGAAGATGAAGAAGAACAAAAAAGAGAAAAATATATTGAAAATGAATTAGAATTTTTAACAAATCGCACTGAAACAAAAGCACCAGTTGAATTAATTAATAGAGAAAATGAAAGAGAGATAGAATATCAATATGTGGGGATTTTATTTAGAACATATATTATTATTCAAATTGATGATGATATGTTCTTAATTGACCAACATGCCGCACATGAAAGAATATTATATGAACAAATAAAAGAAAATTATAAAAATCATATTCAAAATAATAGTCAATTAATGATTATGCCAGAAATTTTTAATTTGTCACATAAAGAAATGGAATTCGTAAAAACGAATATAGAATTGTTTAAGGAAACAGGTTTTGATATAGAAACTTTTGGAGAAAATTCTATAAAAATAAATGGAGTTCCAGATATCGAATATAAAGTAAGTAGTAGAAATATATTTTTAGATGTATTAGATGAAATGCTTACAAATGAGAGAAGTACAAGTAAAGATGTAGAAGAAAGATTTATTGCCACAGTTGCCTGCAAAGCTGCAGTAAAGGCACATATGGATTTAACAAGACAAGAGGTAGATAATTTAATTACAAGATTATTGAAATTGAAAAATCCGTTTACCTGTCCACATGGAAGACCAACTACTATAAAATTTAATAAAAACGAATTATTTAAAGATTTTAAGTAAATAATAAAAATGAACTAATTAAAAAATTCATAATTAGTTCATTTTTTTATGATATAAAAATCTTGTAAAAAATTTTATAGGAGGGATAATTATGTATTATAGTAATGGAAATTATGAAGCATTTGCAAGACCAAGAAAACCTGAAGGAGTAGATGAAAAATCTGCTTATTTAGTAGGTTCTGGATTAGCGTCATTAGCAGCTGCATGTTTTCTTGTAAGAGATGGTCAAATGAAAGGTGAAAAAATTCACATTTTGGAAGAGGCCAAATTGCCTGGAGGAGCTTGTGATGGAATTAAAGATTCACAAAAAGGCTTTATTATTCGTGGCGGAAGAGAAATGGAGAATCACTTTGAATGTTTATGGGACTTATTCCGTTCTATACATTCATTAGAAACAGAAGGGGCTTCTGTATTAGATGAATACTATTGGTTAAATAAAAAAGATCCAAATTATTCATTAATGAGAGCAACTGTAAAAAGAGGAGAAGATGCACATACAGATGGAAAGTTTGGTTTGTCTGATAAAGCATCTATGGAAATTATAAAATTATTTATGACAAAAGATGAAGATTTGTATGATAAGAAGATTACAGATGTATTTACAGAAGAATTTTTTGAATCAAATTTCTGGTTATATTGGAGAACTATGTTTGCATTTGAAGATTGGCATAGTGCATTAGAAATGAAATTATACATTCAAAGATTTATCCATCATATTGGAGGTTTACCAGACTTTTCAGCACTTAAATTTACAAAATATAATCAATATGAATCATTAATTTTGCCAATGGTAAAATATTTGGAAGCACATGGAGTAAATTTCGAATATGATGCAAAGGTTACAAATGTTGTTTTTGATATTGATGGAAAGAAGAAAACAGCAAAACAAATCGTATATGTTCGTGATGGAAAAGAAGAAACTATTGATTTAACAGTAAATGATTTGGTATTTGTTACAAATGGAAGCTGTACAGAAAGTTCTATGCTAGGTGACCAAAATACAGCACCTGATTTAAATATTCAAAATGGAGAAGGAGCATGTTGGGACTTATGGAGGAAAATTGCAAGACAAAGTCAAGATTTTGGACATCCAGATAAATTCTGTTCTGATATTTCAAAAACAAACTGGGAATCAGCAACAGTAACTACATTAGATGATAAAATTCCACCATATATTGAAAAAATCTGTAAGAGAGATCCGTTTAGTGGTAGAGTTGTTACAGGAGGAATTGTTTCTGTAAAAGATTCTAATTGGTTAATGAGTTGGACTATAAACAGACAACCACATTTCAAAGATCAACCAAAAGACCAATTGGTTGTATGGGTATATGGATTGTTTACAAATGTACCAGGAAATTATATTAAAAAGCCAATGAGAGAATGTACAGGTAAAGAAATTACAGAAGAGTGGTTATATCATTTAGGTGTACCAGAAGACCAAATTGAAGAATTGGCTTCAGACTCAGCAAACTGTGTACCATGTATGATGCCATATATAACAGCATTCTTTATGCCAAGAACTGCAGGAGATAGACCAAAAGTTGTTCCAGAAGGATGCAGAAATTTTGCATTTTTAGGTCAATTTGCAGATACCGTAAGAGATACTGTATTTACAACAGAGTATTCTGTAAGAACAGCGATGGAAGCAGTTTATACTTTATTAGATGTTGATAGAGGTGTGCCAGAGGTATTTGGTTCATGTTATGATATTCGTGTATTGTTAGATTCAACATCAAAAATGATGGATGGAAAGAAATTAGAAGATATTAAATTGCCAATGGCTGCAAATCTTGCTTTAAAATCAGGATTGAAAAAAGTTTCTGGTACAATTGTAGAAGAATTACTGGAAAGATATAATTTGATATAAGTTGAAAAAATTTAAGAAATGTGCTATAATCATTAAAGTTGGCAAAAAGCTAAGTAGAAAAAACGATAAAATACAATTAGACGGAGGCTAACAATGGATCGGTTTAGAGAATTAATGCTTAAAGCGGAAGATGGTATTGAATTCAAGGTTTTAGAAGAATCAGGTAAAATTGTAATTTGTGCAGTAAAAAATGAATATGGAGATTATACTAATCCTCCTATTCCAGAAGGTTACAGACATGTTTGTGGTGAATGGAATAATGGTTTTGTAATTGAAAGATTTAGTGACAAAAGTCAGTTTGTATGGATTCCGGTTGGTTGCCTGAAATCAAATGGAACAGTTGATGGTGCCCTCTTTAATGAAAAGTTTGGGAGAAGAAAATATCCTGGTAGAAATGATGTCAGTAAATCTAAAGACGGAAAAAATTTCGAGAAAAGAATAGCTAGTGTAAAAAAGTACGGAGGATTTTATATTTCAAGATATGACATTACTAAAAATAAAAAAACAGGAGAAATTCAGTCAGTAAAAAGTCAAGAGGTTTTTCGAGCTTCTTATTATTGGGCATTACGATATGCAAGGGAGTTTGAAAAAAATGATTCAATTGATAGTCATTTGCTTTTGGGCTCCGAATATGATTCTGTATTGGAATGGTTTAAAGAATCTTGTGAGTTTGATATTGAAAATAATTCTGAATGGAAAGAAAAACAAAGTATTAATCGGATTTTGAATTTTGCTGGAAATGAAAGCAAAATAACAGCAGAGAGAAAGGGTGATTTTGTTGTAATTATTAGAGGAACAAAATTTGATAGAAAAAAAGAATATAATGCAACGACACGTTTTGCAGGTACTATTTATTCTGAATCTGAATATTGTTTTCGGATAGCTCTTTGCGTTGAATGAAAAAAAGTAGCGGTTTTGAATTTTCAAAATCGCTACTTTTTTATGAATATTTTTATAAAATTATAATATATATAAAATATGAAAATACAATGTAATTTATCAGAGTTAAAAATTGGACAAAAAGGGCGAGTATTAAGAATAGAAGGAACAAATAGAGCAATTAAGAGGCATCTTTTAGATATGGGAGTAACAAAAGGAGTAATAATAACTATTAAAAAAATTGCACCAATGGGAGACCCTATTGATATAAGTTTAAGAGATTACGAATTATGTATTCGTAAAGAAGACTTATCTAAGATAAAAGTTGAATTGATAAACTAAGGAGGATATGCAAAATGAAAATTGCTCTAGTTGGAAATCAAAATAGTGGTAAAACTACTTTATTTAATACTTTAACAGGAATGAATGCCAAGATTGGAAACTGGCCTGGAGTAACAATAGAAAAAAAGGTAGGAATTATAAAAAATACTGATTATGAGTTAGTTGATTTACCTGGCATTTATTCTTTAAGTCCATACAGTATAGAAGAAGAGGTCTCAAAAAAGTTTATATTAGAGGAAAAGCCAGATGTAATTATCAATATTATTGATAGTACATCATTGGAAAGAAGCTTATATCTAACAACACAATTATTAGAACTTGATTGTAAAATAATAATAGCTTTAAATATGGTTGATATATTAGAGAAAAAGGGATTTATTATAAATGAAAAAGAGCTAGAAAGAAGTTTGCAGACTAAAGTTTTAAAGATATCAGCATTAAAAGGAACAGGAATAGATAGGCTGATTATTGAAATTGGAGAACCTAATAAAAAGAGAAATTTGAGTTTTTATGATGTACAAACAGAGCAAAAAATCAAACAAAAAGAATTAGAATTACAAATTCCGAATAAAAGGTTTGTTGCAATAAAACAATTAGAAGAAGATAGTGAATTTGAAGAAATAATTGCAACAGAAAGATATAATTTTATAGAAAATATAAAAAAGAATGTAATAATAAAAAATGTAAGCAAGTCACAAGAAAATATGTCAGATAAATTGGACAAAATATTCTTAAATAAGTGGCTTGCTTTTCCTATATTTGTTGGAATAATGTTTTGTGTATATTATTTATCTGTGGGAGTTGTAGGCAGATTTACTGTGGATTTTATATCACAAGCAATACAAAATTTAAGTCAAAATGTTAGAGGAGTATTAGAAAATTTAAATGTATCGGAATGGTTAAATAGCTTAATTGTTGATGGAATTATAGCTGGAGTTGGCTCAGTACTTGGATTTATTCCACAATTAATAATACTGTTTACATGTATATCTGTCTTAGAAACAACTGGGTATATGTCAAGAATAGCATTGTTGCTGGATAAAATTTTTAGAAAAATTGGGTTGAGCGGAAAAAGTTTAATTCCATTCATAATTGGTTCAGGCTGTAGTGTTCCTGGTATTATGGGAACACGAATTATAGAAAATTCTAATGAAAGAGAAATGACTGCAATTCTAACTCCATTTATTCCATGCAGTGCTAAATTACCAGTAATTGCAATGTTTTCTGGATATTTTTTTGATAAATATTCTGGACTAATGTCTGCCTCTTTATACTTTTTGGCAATAACTATTATAATTTTAAGTGCAATGGTTATGAAAAAATGGATTTATAAAAACAATAATAGTACATATATTTCTGAATTACCTGAATATAAGCTTCCTAGTACTAAATATGTCTTTAAAGATGTATTTGATAAAACAATTTCATTTATAAAAAGAGCAGGAAGTGTTATTTTAATGTGTTCAATAATTATTTGGTTTTTGCTTTCTTTTTCTTTTAAACTTGAATATGGAGTAAATGTTGAAACCAGTATACTTTCATGGATTGGAAGAGCAATTTCTTGGATGTTTTATCCAATGCTAGGTGTTAATAGCTGGGGAGCAACAGTTTCTGCTATTCAAGGACTTGTGGCAAAAGAACAGGTAATATCATCAATGACTGTAATTGCAGGACTTTCAGAAGAGGCAAGTGGACAAATTTTTAAAACAGGAATTTTTAGCTTTTTTACACCAGCTTCAGCATATGCTTTTATGGTATTTAATTTGTTTAGTGCACCATGTTTTGGAGCTATTGGAGCATTGGAAAAGGAACTTGGAACATTTGAAAAAATGCTAAAAGTAGTAGTTTTCCAAATTGTATTTGCCTGGAGTTTAGCAGTATTGATTTATCAAGTTGGAAGTAGAATTGAAAATGGAAGTTTTAATATTTGGAATTTCATTATATTAGGAATTATTGGGGTGATATTCTTTATGCTATTAACTTCCAAACAAAAATGCAGTCAGTGTGAAGGATGCAGGAAATGTATTGACATAAAATAGAAAAAGATATATAATATCAACTGCATAAATTTTATTAAGTACCTTGTTTAAAGGTGCACAACATGAAGGGAGTATTAGACATAATGAAAAAGCAACGGAGAAGTCTTAATGTTGTTGGAAAGCTTATTATTGGGGCAATTATTATTTTGCTTATTGTTTTGATTACATTAATTGCAATGTTACTGTTTAAACAAAGCGATAATAAAAGCACTGATAAGAATGTTCCAAGTGCAGTTTCTGAAGTAGTTTCTCAGGTAAATTCGCAGCAAACTTCTTCAAAAGAAGAAAAAGCAAATTCTGAAACGGTGAAAACTAACAATACTGTGGAGGCAAGAGGATATTGCAATAGTTTTGGCGGGTACACAGCTGCATTGATTGCAAATGGAGGAAATACCACACAAAAAGGTTCTTATTTTGACAAAGCAGGGTTAAATGTTAACATTAGTGTTGAAGACAATGATGATACTATTGTTAAAGATTTTGAAGAGGGAAAGATCGATTTCTTCTTCATGACTGTCAACAAAATGTCTTTGGTGGTTAAACAGCTTGAAGATGCAGGAATCGATGTGGTCATTCCATATTTTACTGATACATCTACTGGTGGAGATGGCATTGTTGCAAACCAGGATTATCAGAGCATTGAATCTTTGGCAAACACTAAAATTGCAATGGCACGCAATTCTGTATCTACTGCAATTCCGGTTTGGCTTTTGAATGAAAGCAATTTGTCTGATGAACAAGTTCAGAATATCATCAATAATTTTGCACTTTATGACTCTACACAGGAGGCAGTAGATGCCTTTGTGCATGGAAAAGCTGGTGCTGTTTCTACTTGGGATATGACTACTGCAATGAATGCAGAAGAAAGCCATCTGTTGTTTTCTACAGAAAATGCAGAATACCTGGTTATTGATGCACTCGTAGTAAACAAAGAGTTTGCAACTAAAAATCCTGAAGTTGTCAAAGAAATTATTGATGGAACAATTTCGGTTGTGAATGACATTAATTCTGGAAATAATATTTCTGAAGCTTATGATGTTATTCGTGCATCTATTCCTGATTTTGCTGGATATGATGATGAAACCATGAAAGAAGTTCTTAATGATTCCAAGTATCTAGGATATAAAAAGAACCTTGAAGTAATGGAAATTGCTCCTCAGATTTACAGTGATTTCTGCAAGATTTGGCAACAGTTAGGATTTGAAACAGATGCTGATTATGTCAGCAAACTTTTTGATTCTACGTATTTGCAAGAACTTGAAAGCAAATGGGATAATGAAGAAATTGATGACCAGAGTGGAGTTATTGCAACTGAAGAGGCAGTTGACAGGGAAGCTTTGATTTCTAAGACGGCTCAGGTATTGTTCCAAGCTAATACTGCAGATTTCCTTGCAGGATATGATGCTGAAAATGAAGCAATGCTTGATGAGTTTGTAAAGGTTGCGAAAGTGCTTAATCGTATGGTAATTACGGTTGAAGGTAACATTTCTTTGGCACCCAATACCGTGAGCAATGATGCAGATTATGTGCTTTCAGAGATGCGTGCAGAACGAGTAAAAGAATATCTGGTTGCACACGGAATTGAAGAAAGTCGTATCATCACCAAAGGTAATGGTGGAGACAAGCCAATTGCTTCTAATGACACTGCTGAAGGACGTCAGGCAAATAGAAACTGCCAGATTTTCTTTTATCAAGGCGAAGGCAATTAACACAACTTAATACTTCTAAACACCTATCTTTCAAATTGGAAGGTAGGTGTTTTTTTCATTTTAATATTGAAAAGTTCACATAAACATGATATAATATGTAAGCTAAATAGGAGGAAAAAATGGGAATATTTGATTTCATGTTTAAAGATGATTTAAATAGTAATGTTACAAATGTGAAAAAGAAAAAAAGTGGAATATTCGATTTTATGTTTAAAGAAGAAAAAGAAGATGAAGTAAGTTTTGCAGATTCGGAAGCTGTTGAGGATATTAATGAAACTATACCAGGAAAAATACAAGAAAAAAAGATAGAATTGAAGACATTTGGTTTAGTTTTAAATAGTATTAATCCAGAAGAATTTTCAGGAGCATCAGCAATAATAAAAGAATATTTAGATTTATTAGAAGGATTAAAAGAATTAGGAGGACTTGCTGAAAAATCTTCTCAAGAAGATATAATGTCAAAAATAGAATTAGAAACGAAATATTCTGAATTTGAAAGAAAATATGAAGAGCAGATTCCTTTAATAAAAAATCTATACTGGTTAAGTGAGATAAAAAAGCAAAATAACAATATGCAAATTGATTTTAACAAACCAATAAATGAAATTTCTAAAAGCAAATTAGATGATTATTATAGATACATAAAAACAATAAGTTCTCAAAAAGAAAATTTTAGTGAACAATATCAAAACCAGTTAGTAGAGGAAATGATTATTGCTGAATATAGATTAAAAATGTTAATAATGATGAGAAAAATCTATTTTGGAGAAAAAATTGAAAATAATTTGTTTGAAAAAGCAAGTGATAGTAAGAAAAAAAGATGGCAAGAAATGTTTTTAGAAGACATGGAAAAAGCGAGTGAACAATATCAAAGTATAGTGAATTTAAAAAGATTGTATATAAAATCTAATGTATTAAAAAACAAAGATTTTGAAGCATTAGAAAGATTATCAGACAAAGTATTGAACAATATTAACCAAGATGTTATAGATGATTTTTCAATATCAGAAATATTTACCCAAAAAGGAATATCAACATTGGAAGATTTTCTTGAATTAAAAGCATCATTAAATGAGATGAAAGCTAGATTTAATGATATTGAACCAGAGTCTTTTAAGAGAAAAAAACATGAATTTGATGATGATTGGGAAGTATAAAAGAAGCACAAAAAATATTGTGCTTTTTTATTTTGTGTGCTAAAATAATGCTAGAAAAAAAGAAGGAAGATAAATATGGAAAAACAAATACCACAATTTTTAAAAGATTTATTAATTGAGCAATATGGAGAAGAAATATCAGCTAAAATAGAAAATGGATATAAAGTTCAAAGGCCTGTAACTTTAAGAGCCAATAATTTAAAAACATCATTAGAAAAAGTAAAAGAAAAATTAGATGAAGCTCAAATTGAATATGAAACTGTATCATGGTATGAAAATGCTTTAATTATAAAAAATGCAAGAGAAGAAGAGATAAGAAAACTTGAAATGTACGAGAATGGAGAAATATATTTGCAAAGCTTATCATCAATGTTGCCACCAATTATATTAAAACCAAAAGCTGGAGAAAATATATTAGACATGACAGCTGCACCTGGAGGGAAAACTACAGAAATAGCAGCATTAACAGAAAATAAAGTATATATAACAGCATGTGAAAAAAATAAAATAAGAGCAGAAAGATTAAAATTTAATTTGCAAAAACAAGGCGTAAAATCAGCAAATGTAATGGTAGAGGATGCACGAAAATTAAGTGATTATTTTTCATTTGATAAAATTTTATTAGATGCCCCATGTAGTGGAAGTGGAACAGAAAATATATTTGATAAAAACTTTAGCCAAGAATTAGTTGAAAGATCAGTAAAATTTCAAGAAGAATTACTAAGAAAAGCATTAAAAATATTAAAACCAGGAGGAGAAATGGTATATTCAACATGTTCTATTTTAAAACAAGAAAATGAGAAAGTTTTAGAAAGAGTGTTATCAAAAGGAAATGCACAAATAGAACCAATAACAGTGCAAGATATTGAAGTATTACCAAGTAGAATTTCTGGAACAGTTACTGTTTGCCCAACAGAAAAATATGAAGGATTTTTTGTAGCAAAAATAAAAAAGTTAAGATAAGTTTTAGGGGGAAAATACAAATGATTCAAATTTTTGATATAAAAAAAGCAAAAAAGAATTTAATAAAAGTTAATGATAAAGAAGATTTAACAGAATACATAAAAGAAGCAAAACTCACAAAAGAAGAAACATTAAAAAAATATAAAAGTAATGAAAATGGACTTAGTGCAAAAGAAGCTAATCAAAGATTAGAGCAAAATGGAAAAAATAAAGTTGTAAAAGAAGATAATAAAAACTGGTTTTATTTTTATTTAAAATCATTTAAAGATCAGTTCATTATTATATTAATATTTTTAGCAATAATAAATTTCTGCTTAGGAGATAAATTAGGTTCGGCAATTATTGTTGCAATAGCATTTATTAGTGCTAACATTAGGTTTGTACAAGATTATTCGGTATATAAATTTAATAAACAATTAAAAAATAGAATTACCTCAAAAACAAATGTAGTAAGAGGAAACAAAGAACAAGAAATTAGAGTAGAAAATGTAGTACTTGGAGATATTATAAGTTTGAATGCAGGAGCAATAATTCCGGCAGATGTAAGGATTATAGAAAGTAAAGACTTATTCATAAATCAATCAGTATTTACAGGCGAAAGTGCACCAATTGAAAAGAAAACAATATTAGAAGAAGAGGCAAAAGAAATATTTGATATAGAAAATATTTGCTTAATGGGAGCGAGTGTTATTAGTGGAAAAGCTACAGCAATAGTAATTAGAACAGGTTTTGATACATATCTAGGCAAAATGGGAAAAGAAGTAGATGTCAAAAAAGAAAGTACAAATTTCGAAAAAGGTATGAAGAGCATTACAAATATGTTAATAAAATACATGATTGCGGTATGTTTAGTGGTATTAATAGTTAATGGAGTGATTAAAGGAAACTTTAATGAAGCAATTCTTTTTGCATTATCAGTAGCTGTAGGAATTACGCCAAGTATGTTACCTATGATTGTAAATGTAAATTTAACAAAAGGAAGCAAATCACTAGCAAAAAAGAAAACATTAGTAAAAAAAATAGAATCAATTCAAAATTTAGGAGCAATTGATATATTATGTACAGATAAAACAGGAACTCTAACAGAGGATAAAATAACATTGCAAAAATATATAGACATTGAAGGAAAAGAAAATATAAACATACTGGAATATGCATATTTAAATAGTTTTTATGGAACTGGAATGAAAAACTTAGTAGATAGAGCAATTCTTGCATATGGAAAACAACATCAAATAGAAGAAAAAATTGCAAAATACGAAAAAGTAGATGAAATACCATTTGACTATGACCGTAAGAAAATGAGTGTAATTGTAAAAAACGGTTCACAATATAGAATGATTACCAAAGGAGCACTAGAAGAAATAATAAAAAGTTGTACAAAAGTAAAACGAAATGGACAGCTAGAAGAAATTACACAAGAAATAATAGAAAAAGTAGAGGCAAAGGCAAAAGAGCTTGCAGAAACAGGAATGCAAGTTATAGCATTAGCAGAAAAAAGAGATTATCCAGGTGTAGATGTTTTAGACAGTTCATATGAAAAGGATATGACATTTATTGGTTTTATAGGATTTTTAGATCCACCAAAAAAAGGTGTTGCAAATACACTTAATAAATTACGCAAAATAGGTGTAAAAACAAAAATATTAACAGGAGACAATCCATATGCTACAAAAAATATTTGTAATTTGGCTGGTCTAAATGGAAATGACATCCTTTTGGGAACAGATATTGATAAATTGACAGATGAAGAATTAGCAAAACGAGTTGAAGAAGTAGATGTTTTTGCAAGATTGAATCCATTACAAAAGGAAAGAGTTGTTGCAACATATAAAAACAATGGACATGTAGTTGGATATATGGGAGATGGAGTAAATGATTCACCATCACTACATAAGGCAGATATAGGAATATCAGTAAATACAGCCACAGACATAGCTAAAGAAGCAAGTGATATAATTTTACTTGAAAGAAATTTAAATGCTGTATATGATGGTGTAATTGAAGGAAGAAAAGTATATGGAAATATTATAAAATACATGAAAATGGCTCTAAGTTCAGACTTTGGAGATGTATTTAGTATAATGATAGCAAGCGTATTTTTACCATTTTTGCCATTACTACCAATTCAAATGTTAATACAAGATTTTATATATGATTTTTCACAAATAGGAATACCATATGATAATGTTGACGAAGAATTTTTGAGAAAACCTAAAAAATGGAATACAAAAGGAATATCAAAATTTATGCAAGTTATGGGAATTACAAGTTCAATAATAGATGTAGTTTCATTTATTATATTCTGGTTTATTTTAGGATATAACGGAGTAGAAAAACAAGCATATTTCCAAACAGCATGGTTTGTAACATGTTTGATAACAGAACTAATGATTATCTATAATGTAAGAACAAGTAAAAAGCCATTTGTAGAATCGCATGCGTCTAAAAAGTTAATGTTATTGACTTTATTTTCAGGAGTATTAACAATTATAACACCAATTTTATTACATGGTGTAAAATCATTTAATTTTGTAGTTTTGCCACCTGTATATTATTTATATTTATTGGGATTAGTTATTGCATATTTTGTGATTGTAAGTTTTATAAAGAAGGCATATATAAAAAAATATGGTGAATGGTTATAGAAGTATGAATGTATGTAATACATGATATACCGCCTAGTTAAACGAGAAGAGTGGGAAATATCTGAAAATTCAGATTTCTCACTCTTTTTCTATTGACAAAAGGTGGCAATATGTATTATAATGTTAACCGTAGTTAACATTTGGCAATATTATCAATTTAGATATATTGACAATAGAAGGAGAAGAAATGATATCAAAAGCATTAGAAGAATATTTGAAAACAATGTATGTATTAAAAAAGCAAAATGGAAACATTAGAGTAACAGACATTGCAAACAAAATGAATTGTTCAAAACCGAGTGTAAATAAAGCACTAAATAATTTAAAAGAAGAAAGTCTAGTAAAATACGAAACTTATGGAACAATAGAATTAACAGAGCAAGGAGAAAATCTGGCTCAAAAGATTTTAGAAGCATATGACATAGTTTATTTGTTCTTAAAAGATGTATTAAATTTGAAGGAACAAGAGGCAAAAGAAGAAGCAGAAAAAATCAAATTAGTTACAACTGATGAAACCATAAATAAATTAGCTAAATATGTGCATAATGTTTTAGGGTTAAGAGAATTAAATTGTAATTATGATATAAATGAAAAAAAATGTAGAAGTTGCGTAAAGAGGATGCCAAAAAAATACCCGGTCTCAAATTAGCATGCCCAAAAAATATCCGGTCCCAAATTAGCAGAAAGGAAATGAAAAATGAGTAAAGAATTATTAGAAATAAAAGATTTATATGTAAATGCAGGAGAAAAAGAAATTTTAAAAGGATTAAATTTAAAAATAAATAAAGGAGAGGTTCATGTAATAATGGGACCCAATGGCGCTGGAAAATCAACACTTGCAAATGTTATTTTAAATAATCCGGAATATACAAAAGTAAGTGGCTCTGTTGAGTTTGAAGGAGAAAATATTAATGATTTAAGTACAGATAAAATTGCTAAAAAAGGAATCTTTATGTCATTCCAATTACCAGAGGAAATACCTGGAATTTCAACAATGAACTTTTTGAAATATGCTAAAAATAAAGTAACAGAAAAGCCAGTTAAGATATTTGAATTTAAGGATACTGTAAAAAAATATTCAGAAGAATTAAACATGAATCCAAAGCTAATTGAAAGAAATTTAAATGTTGGATTTTCTGGTGGAGAGAAAAAGAAAAATGAAATTTTACAAATGCTTGTATTAAACCCAAAACTTGCAATATTAGATGAAACAGATTCAGGACTTGATGTTGATGCAATAAAAATTGTTTCAAAAGGTATTGAAATGTTCAAAAATGATGATAATGCAGTTCTAATAATAACACATAATACACGAATATTAAATCATTTAAAAGTTGATTATGTACATGTTTTAGTAAATGGACAAATTGTTAAAACTTCAACAGCTGAATTAGCTGAAGAGATTGAAGAAACAGGTTATGCACAATATAAAAAATAGAAAGGAAAGGCAATGGCTAAAACTCAAGTAGAAGAAATAAATAGAAATATATATGATATAAAAAATCAAGATAATTATGAATTCAAAATGCAAAAAGGTCTAAGTAGAGAAATAGTAGAAGAAATTTCAAAAAGAAAAAATGAACCAGACTGGATGTTAGAAATAAGACTAAAAGCATTAGAGATGTATGAAAAATTAGACCTTCCAACATGGGGACCAGATTTATCAGAGTTAAAAATGGACGAAATAGCTACATATGTAAAACCAAAAACAAATTTAAATAGTTCATGGGAAGACGTGCCAGAAGAAATAAAAGACACATTTGATAAATTAGGAATCCCAGAAGCAGAAAAAACATCATTAGCAGGCGTTGGAGCTCAATATGATTCAGAAGTAGTTTATCATAGTATGAAAGAAGATTTAATAAAACAAGGAGTAATCTATACAGATATGGAATCTGCTGTAAGAGATTATCCAGAAATAGTAAAAGAACATTTCATGAAATGTGTTCCAATAAGTGACCACAAATTTGTTGCATTACATGCAGCAGTATGGTCAGGAGGTTCATTTGTATATGTGCCAAAAGGAGTAAAATTAGATATTCCTTTACAATCATATTTTAGATTAAACTCACCAGAATCAGGGCAATTTGAACATACATTAATAATAGTGGATGAAGGTGCAAGTCTACACTTTATAGAAGGATGTTCTGCACCTAAATATAATAAAGTAAATTTACATGCAGGATGTGTTGAATTATATGTAAAAGACAATGCATATTTAAGATATTCAACAATAGAAAACTGGTCAAAAAATATGATGAACCTAAATACTAAAAAGGCAATAGTAGGAAAAAATGCACAAATTGATTGGGTAACAGGTTCATTTGGATCAAAAGTTTCTATGTTATATCCAATGAGTATATTAAATGGAGAAAATGCAAAAACAGAATACACAGGAATTACATTTGCAGGTGGAGGACAAGACCTAGATACAGGATTTAAAGTAATCCATAATGCACCAAATACATCATCAGTAGTAAATTCAAAATCAATTTCTAAAGATGGCGGAGCATGTACTTATAGAGCATTAGTAAGAATAAATGAAAATGCTAAAAATTCAAAATGTAGTGTAAGTTGCGAATCACTTATGTTAGATGATATTTCAAGATCTGACACAATACCAGTAAATGATATTAGAACAGATGAAGTAGAATTTTCACATGAGGCTAAAATAGGAAAAATCAGTGATAAAGCAATATTCTACTTAATGTCAAGAGGATTAACAGAAGAAGATGCAAAAGCAATGATTGTAAGAGGATTTGCATATCCAATTTCAAAAGAATTGCCAGTAGAATATGCAGTTGAAATGAATAATTTAATAAATCTAGAGTTAGAGGGGGCAATTGGATAATGGAAAAATTAAAGGTAAATGATACACCAGTTAGAACAGCAAGAAATTTTAAAATAAACAATATAGAAGTTGAACTAGAAATTCCAGAAAAGATTGCTGAATTTAAAAATGTAGAAATTATTAGTGATAAAAGTACTATAGATGGCGAAGTTTCAAATACACCGTTAACTTATGGTACAGGAAGAATTTTGGAAGAATTGAACTATGAAACTGCAAACAGCAAGATAAGAATACAGACAAGCAACAAAAAAGAGAATATCAAAATAAGATATAACTTTGATGATAATAATTTAAACTTAATAAATCAAATAGAAATAATTGCAAATGGTGATACAAATGTAATTATTGAATATAAATCTCAAACAACTCAAAAATGTTTACACAACGGAATTATCAGAACAATCGTAAATGAAAATGCAAAACTTAATGTAACAATTGTAAATCTATTAAATGAAAATTCTAATAATTTTGAAGCAATAGAAAATAGATTAGAAAAAAATTCAAAAGTAAATTATACAATTATTGATATTGGTGGAAAAACTAGCGTTTCTAATTATTACTCAAACATAATTGGAGAAAATGCAGACAATGATTTGAAATCAATCTATTTAGGTATTGGTGAACAAAGAAAAGACATCAATTATATTGCGGAATTAAGAGGACCCAAAACTAATATAGATATTGATGTGCAAGGAGCTTTAAAAGATTCTGCTAAGAAGAACTTTAAAGGAACTATTGATTTCAAAAAAGGTTCTAAAAAAGCAAAAGGAAATGAAAATGAATATTGTATGCTTTTATCTGATAAGGCTAAATCTATTGCATTACCAATGCTTTTATGTACTGAAGAAGATGTAGAAGGTAATCACTCTACTGCTTCTGGCAAAGTTGATGAAAAACAGTTATTTTATATTATGACTAGAGGTATTAGCTATAAAGAAGCGGTTAAATTGATTGTTAAATCTAAGTTTAATAAGATTATTGAGAGAATTTCTGATGAGGAGCTGAAAGATGAAATTTTAAGTGAGATTGATAAGAGGTTAGATTAAAAAAACGAAAAAAAGTTCGAAAAAATATTGACGATAAGTTTACATCATGATATACTTATTCGTGTGTTTGATTAGAGTATTTACCAAATTCTGGCATAAGTGCATAGATTGATAAGCTATGCACAGCCTGTTAATCTATGCATTTATGTCATATATGGCTTAAATGTAAATACAAAAGAAGGAGGTAAATCCGATGGAGTTAATAGAACATCTATTAATGAAATTAGTGTCTTTTGGAGGAATAGGATTTTTGATACATATTTGTTCCAGAAACAAGTACATATTCAAATATAGTTCTGAAAAAAGAAAAATTGAGATTTATCCTGAACACGATAAATCTCAAACAAACCAAACACATGAATAAGGGCGTAAGCTCTTATTCTTTTATATAAATATATTAACACAAATAAAAATAAATGTCAAATAAAAAGAAAGGATTTCTAAATGAAAGTAGAAGAAATAAAAAAAGATTTTCCATTATTAGAAAATCGTAATATAGCATATTTAGACAGTGGGGCAACAACGCAAAAACCAATACAAGTAATAAAAGCAGTAGAAGAGTTTTACGAAAAGAATAATGCAAACCCACATAGAGGAGCATATACATTAAGCATAGAAGCAACAGAAGTATATGAAAATACCAGAACAAAAATTGCAGAATTCATAAATGCAAAACATAGAGAAGAAATAATATTTTCAAAAAATGCAACAGAAAGTTTAAATTTAATTGCATATTCATATGGAATGGACAACCTAAAAAAAGATGATGAAGTAGTAATATCTATAATGGAACATCATTCAAATTTAGTGCCATGGCAAAAAATTACAAAAGCAACAGGAAGTAAATTAAACTATATGTACATTAATGAAAATTTTGAACTTTCAGATGAAGAAATTGAAAGTAAAATTACAGATAAAACAAAAATAGTAGGAATTGCACATGTTTCAAATGTTTTAGGAACAATAAATAATGTAAAGAAAATCATAAAATATGCACATAAAAAAGGTGCAATTGTAATCGTAGATGCATCACAAAGTATTCCTCATATGAAAATTGATGTACAAGATTTAGATGCAGATTTTCTAGTATTTTCAGGACATAAAATGTTAGCTCCTTTAGGGATTGGTGTATTATATGGAAAAAGAGAAATTTTAAATAAAATGACACCATTCCTAATGGGTGGAGATATGATCGAATATGTTTATGAACAAGATACAACATTTGCACCATTACCAAATAAGTTTGAAGCAGGAACACAAAATGTAGAAGGTGTTGTAGGCTTAGGTGCAGCAATTGATTATATTCAAAAAATTGGGTATGATAAAATACAAGAACTTGAAAATGATGTAGTATCATATGCAAGACAAGAACTATCAAAATTAGATTACTTAACATTATACATGACACCAAATAAAGAAAATCATTCAGGAGTAATATCATTTAACATAAAAGGTGTTCATCCACATGATGTTGCGAGTATTTTAGATTCAGAAGGTGTTTGTGTACGTTCTGGAAATCACTGTGCACAACCACTTATGAGATTTTTAGGTATTGATTCAACATGCAGAGCAAGTTTCTATTTTTATAATACAAAGGAAGATGTAGATAGACTTGTTCATGCTTTAAATAAGGCGTATGATATGTTTAAAAAGTTTATAAAATAGCGAAAAAAGGTTCGATAAATATTGACAATTACTACCATTGATGATATAATCCATGTAGTGTGTTTGAATAAAGGAGTACCGAATTCTGGCATAAATGTAAATTACAAAAGAAGGAGGTGCCTCTACTATGGAGTTAATAGAGCATCTATTAATGAAATTAGTTTTTTTTGGAGGAATAGGATTTTTGATACATATTTGTTCAAGAAACAAGTACATATTCAAATATAGTTCTGAAAAAAGAAAAATAGAGATTTATCCAGGCGAGGACAAATCTCTAAACAAACCACAGGAATAAGGGCGTAAGCTCTTATTCTTTTATATAAATATATTAACACAAATGAAAATAAATGTCAAATTTATATTTATAAATTTTATAAAAAATATGTCAAGAAAGAAAGGTAAAAATATGGAAGATTTAACAGATGTATATAATGACTTAATAATGGAACACAGCATGAATTCATATAATAAGAAAAAGCTAGAAGGAGCAAACTATTCAGAAATAGGGCATAATCCAAACTGTGGAGACGAAATAACACTAGAATTGAAATTAGATGGAGATAAAATAGAAGATATGGCATTCACAGGACATGGATGTGCAATATCACAAGCTTCAACATCAATAATGATAGATACATTAAGAGGCAAAACGATAGAAGAAGCAAAAGAAATTATAAAAACATTTATAGAAATGATAAAAAGAGAAATAACAGACGAAGAGCAATTAAAAAAATTAGAAGATGCTATAGCGTTTAAAAATGTATCAAATATGCCAGCAAGAGTAAAATGTGCACTTTTAGCATGGCATACATTAGAAGATATGTTAAATAAAAATGATCAAAGTGGAAAAGGAACAATAAATTGTTGCCACTAAAAAATATAAAGAAAAGGTATAAAAAATGGAGAATAAAAAGGTATTATTAGGAATGAGTGGTGGAGTTGACAGTAGTGTTTCAGCTTTACTATTAAAACAAAATGGATATGAACCAATAGGAATAACATTAGAATTATTTGCAGGAAGCAGTTGTTGTAATATAACAACATATATAGACGCCAAAAATGTATGTAGAACAATAGGAATACCACATTTTACAGATGATTGTAAAGAAATGTTTAAAAAACATGTTATACAAGACTTTATTGACTGCTATTCAAATTGTAAAACACCAAATCCATGTATAGAATGTAATAAATATATGAAGTTTGGATATATGTGGGAAAAGGCAAAAGAATTAGGATGCGAATATATTGCAACAGGTCATTATGCCAAAACAGAATATAGTGAGGAATATGGCAGATGGGTATTAAAAAAATCAAATGCAGGTAAAAAAGATCAAAGTTATGTTTTATGGAATATTCCAAAAGAATTAATAGAACATGTAGTATTTCCACTTGCTAATTTTGAAAGTAAAGACCAAATTAGAGAAATAGCAAGAGAAAACAATTTAAAAGTAGCAAATAAGCCAGATAGTGAAGATATTTGTTTTGTTCCAGATGGAAACTATAAAAAGTTTTTGGAAAATAATTCTGATATAAAGCCTAAAGTTGGAAATATAGTAAATTCTAAAGGAGAAGTTTTAGGGAAACATACAGGATTGTACAATTATACAATTGGTCAAAGAAAAGGACTAGGAATTTCTTATAAAGTTCCACTATTTGTAATAGGATTTAATCCATTAAAAAACGAAGTAATAGTTGGAGAAGAAAGCGAATTATATCAAAAAAAAATAAATGTAAAAGATGTAAACTTATTATTAATAGACGAAATCAAAGATCCAATAGAAGTTGAAGTAAAAACAAGATATTCTTCAAAAGTAGCCAAAGCAGTAATTGAGGCAAATGGAGAAAATCAAGTAAAAGTTACATTTGATGAACCACAAAGAGCAATAACGCCAGGCCAATCAGCTGTATTTTATGTTGGAGACATTGTATTAGGAGGAGGCAAAATATGTTAAACCAATTTTCAAGAACAGAATTAGTAATAGGAAAAGAAGGATTAGAAAAATTAAGTAATGCAAAAGTCGCAATATTTGGTCTAGGAGGTGTAGGTTCATTTGTTTTAGAAGGACTTGTTAGAGCTGGAGTTGGAAATTTTGTATTAATAGATGATGACAGAATTTGCTTAACAAATTTAAATAGACAGATATTAGCAACAAGAAAAACTGTTGGACAGCCTAAAGTAGAAGTTGCAAAGCAAAGAATTTTAGACATTAATCCAGATGCAAATGTAGAAATACATCAAGAATTTTTTATGCCAGAAACAGAAGGAATACTTGACAATTCTATAGATTATATTGTAGATTGTATAGATACAGTAACAGCCAAAATTGAGTTAGTGGTTAGAGCAGATAAATTAAATATCCCAATAATCTCTTGTATGGGAACAGGAAACAAATTAGACCCAACTAGATTTGAAGTTACAGACATTTATAAGACCAGTGTTTGTCCTCTTGCAAAAGTAATGAGAAAAGAATTGAGAAGTAGAGGAATAAAAAAATTAAAAGTAGTATATTCAAAAGAAGAACCAGTAAGATTAAATGAGACAACAGAAAATAGTTGTAAACACAATTGTATTTGTCCACCAGGAATAAAAAGAAAATGTACCATAAGAAATCAAGTACCAGGAAGTGTTTCATTTGTTCCATCAGTTGCAGGTTTAATAATAGCTGGAGAAGTAGTTAAATCAATATTAAATAATTAAGGTGTAATAATGAGAAGAGCATATAAAGAAATAAATAAAGAAGAAACAGAAACCACAATAAATGTGTTATATGATGAAAAATTGATATCTATATATACAAACAAGATTGAACTACAAAAACAACTTAAAAAGGTATTAGGAAAGCCAAAAAGAGAAGATATCAGAGGCAATTCTATTATAGGTAGTTGTTGGGAAGTTCCATTTAGTGAAAAAACTAAAATTTCCCAAATGATGTTGAAAGCAAATATTTTTGAATTGTAATTTCAATAAAAATTCAATAAAAGTTCTATATAATCAATATATGGAGATGATAAAATGAAAGTTTTAATAATAGAAGATGAATATAGTTTAGCAGATGCAATAGCTGAAACACTACAAAAAGAAGGCTTTACAGTAAAAATGGAAGCTGATGGAGAAAAAGGTGAAGATGAAGCAATTGCAAATGTGTATGATATAATTCTATTAGATGTAATGTTGCCACATAAAGATGGCTTTTCAATTTTAAGAGAATTAAGAAGAGAAAAAATTGAAACTCCAATAATAATGCTAACTGCAAAATCAGAAATATATGATAAGCTAAATGGACTTGAAAATGGTGCAGATGATTATATTACAAAACCATTTCATATGAAAGAACTTGTAGCAAGAATAAAAGTTGTATTAAAAAGAAGTTCAGATTTAGATAATACAGATATTATGCAGTTTGGAGATTTGACATTAGATTTAAAAACTGGAAAAATGAAGGCAAACACTAATGAAATTGAGATAAGTGGAAAAGAATTAGAATTATTAGAATCACTATTATTAAATAAGAATCAAATTATGAGTAGAGAAATTTTAGCAAATAAAATTTGGGGATATGATAGTGATGCTGAATACAACAATGTAGAGGTATATGTATCATTTTTAAGAAAAAAACTAAAAATATTACAATCCAATGTAAAAATAAAAGTTGTAAGAGGTCTGGGATATAAGTTGGAGGTAGAAAATGATTAAAAAATTAAAATCCAAAATATTTACATTAATGACGATTTCATTATCAACTATAACAATTGGAATTATTGTGGTGTTTGCGGTATTAAATTGTAATTCAGCTATACGCACTTCAAGAGATAGTATAAATAGAATGACGAGAATGAGAGATAGGCCAGATTTTCAAGAACCTTTACAGCCTGAAATACAAGATTATATAAATGAAGAAAACGAAAAGACAAAGGTACATATTAGAAATGTTATAATATTTTCAGGTGTATCATCAGGAGTTGCATTAGTTATCATATATGCAATTTCTAAAAAAGTATCAACAATAATAGTAAAACCGGTTGAAGACACATTAGAAAAGCAAAAGCAATTTATATCAGATGCATCTCATGAGTTAAAAACACCACTTGCAGTTATAGAAGCAAATGCAGATGTACTTGAAAATGAAATTGGAAGCAATAAATGGCTTACATATATACAAAATGAAACAGATAGCATGGACAAGCTAATTAATGAACTTTTATTATTGTCTAAAATTGAAAATGTTTCAGATATTAAGAATTATGAAATATTTAATATTTCAAATCAAGTAGAAATGAGTGCTTCTGTTTTTGAAAGCATGGCATATGAAAAGAAAATTAATATCGTTACTAAAATCCAAGAAAATTTAATGTTTAATGGTAACAAACAAGACGTTGGACATATTGTATCAACATTGCTAGATAATGCAATAAAACATTCTGAGCCAGAAAAAGAAGTTAATGTAGAATTAGTAAAAGAAAAAAATAATATTATTTTACAAATTAAAAACTACGGAGAACCAATTCCAGAAGATCAAAAAGATAGAATTTTTGAAAGATTTTATCGTGTAGATAAGGCTAGAAATAGAAGTGAGAAAAGATATGGACTTGGGCTTGCTATTGCTAAATCTACAGTTTTAAAGTATAAAGGTAAAATTGAGGTAAATTGTAAAGATGGAGTTACATGTTTTAAAATTGTTTTGCCTTGTAATAGTTAATAAAATTTGAAGAACAATCAGTAATGCTAATTGTTCTTTTTTATTGACATTAAAATAATGTTGTTATAAAATTTAGTAAAATGAATTTAGGAGATTACAAATGGATGCTGAAAAAGTAAAAAAGATAATATATATGTTAACAGTGCATAAAGACGCTCTTTCAGAAAGAAGAGATAATGAGACAAAAACTGAATTTATAAAATTGTGTGAAGAACAAGGAATAAAAGTAACAGGATTAGATGAATTTTCTATTGGAAGGATGATGCTAGATCTTATAAAAGAACTTAATGATGTAGAGTACACAAAAAGTATGATAGAAGATTATAAAAGATATGGGTTAGGACAATTTGATATATTAGATTTTGTTAAAATTATAGGAGATGAAGAATATGCAAAAACTATAATTGAGAATTACCAAAAATATGAAATTAATAAAAAAGTTATAATTAAATTTCTTGAAAAAACGAATTATCTAGAGTGTAAAAAGCTTATAATTGAAAATTATCAAAGATATGGTTTAAGTTTAGAGGACATTCACTCGTTGATATTAAGTGTAAATGATACAGAATATTTAAAAGATATAATAAAAGATTTTAAAAGGTACGAGATAGATACAAGAGGTTTAATATACTTGGTAAAAAAGATAAATGATAAGGAGTATACCAAAAGTATAATAGAAAATTATCAGAAATATGGGTTAAGTGAGGATTGGATAAGTGATTTATTAATAAATTTAAATGATGAAGAATATACAAAAAATGTAATAGAAAATTATCCAAAATATGGATTTAGCGGAGAATATATAGAGGATTTAGTAATAAAATTAAATAATAAAGAATATACAAAAATTATAATAGAAGATTATCAAAAATATGGATTAACCAAAAAGGATGTAGCAAATTTAGTAATAACAATAAAAGATGCAGAATATGCTAAAAATATAATAAAAAATTATCAAAAATATGGATTGAGTAATAGAGAGATTGAATGGATAGTAGTAAGAGCAATAAAAGATGCAGAATATACTAAAAATATGTTAGAAAATTATCGAAAATATGGATTAACTGAATATGAAGTAGCTCAGTTAGTAGAATCAATAAAAGATGATGTAGAATATATTAAAAATATAGTAGCAAATTACCAAAAGTATGGATTAACTGGAGGATGGGTAACTGAGTTAGTAAAATCAGTACATGATAAAGAATATATCAAAAGCATAATAAAAGATCATCAAAAATATAGCCTTGATGGATATTGTATAAGTAAGTTAGTAAAAGAAATAAATAATGAAGCTTATACAAAGGAAATAATAGAGAATTATACTGAGTACGGTCTTGATGAACAAGATGTTATAGAATTTCTTGTTGAATTAAAGAATCAAGAAATAATGCCAATATTAAAAAAAATAAATTCAGCTTCAATAACTCAAGAGTATAGGACAAATTATGCAAGCATTGAATATATAGAAGAAAATTTTGATGACTTCTTAAAAATAGAGAGTGAAAATGATCCAGAACAAATAAAATTCATTAGTCAAATGTATTCTAAAAATAAAGATATTTTGAAAACAAATTTTAGAATATTTGATAAAAAGTTTTTAAATATATTTGGAGAAGAAAAAATAGCTCAAATTGCATGTTATCCTAGAATAGCAAATGAAATATTAGGATTAAATGAAAAGCAATTAAAAATAATTGAAATGTGTTTAGAATCTCATATGAAAAATAGTAATTCAGAAGAGTGGACTCCATTAGCCGAAAAAATATTGGCAAATATCAGTACATATGATGAATTATTAAATAATATAGATGAGATTAATGTAAGTGATATTAGTCAAATATTGATTCATCCAAATGAATTTAATTTAAAAACTAAAGAAGATATAGAAAATTATCAAGAAATAAAAAGAAGGGAATTAAAAAAATTAATAAAATCCAAAAGTATTGGTGACAAACGTAAAGGAACATTATTGAAGATATTTAATATTACTCTAAGTGATGCAAAGGAATTGGTAAACAAATTTGCAAAAGATATAGATTCAATTGATGATGATGAACTAAGAATATATATAAAAAGTCTAAATGAAATATTGGAAACACAAGATGCTAAAATTTTAGAGAATATATATAATAATGTTGAAGAAGTAAAAGAGACTAATCAGATAGTGATTGAAAGAAAATTAAAAAATGAATATGGAAAGCTATATAATGCTGGATTGTTTAAAGTTAATGAAGCTGAAAAAATTCCAGGTTATGAAAATATGTATGATGCAGGAACTGATTTTAAGATGATTATAACATCAGTTGCAGCATATTGTCGCAATCAGCCAAAAAATTATAAGGAGGATTGGAATAGATCATCAATGTTTTCACAACATTTTTGTGCATCATATATAAGAAATGACATGATGGGACATGCTCCTATACCACATATTTGTTATGGATTTTCAGAAATGTCAGATGATGCATTAATGTTATCAGGTTGTAAGGATTTATCCTCTTCATATAAGAGTTCATTTGTATCTAAAGCTTCTTGGAGGGAAAAATATTATTCTCCAGATAGACAGATAAATGAAACTGAAAAGCATAATGAGATGGATTTTAGAAGAATACAGAATGGAGAAAACAAGCAACCAGACTATATTGTTGTATTTCAAAGAGATGGAAAGATTGATAATTTAGAAAAAGCACAAAAGGCATCTAAAGAATTTGGAGATTTACCTATAGTGGTTATTGATGTTGACGAATGCTTAGAAGCAGAGGAAGATAAGGTGGATGAGCTATTAGAACAATATGAAGATAGTCATTCGCCAGAAATCGCAGAAAAAATATATTATAAAGTTAAAAATAATAGAATAACAGAAAGTGATTTTTACCCAGATGTGGATTTGGAAGAAATGAAAGAAGCTATGGAAAGCCAAGAAAGCTTTAAAATATCTAAAGATGATTTTAAAAGAATGTATGAAAAAAGTAGTTCACAAGAAAGAAATATAGTAAGTCAAAAATTGAAAAGTATTTATATGAAAATAAAATCTATAGTGTCAGAACACAAAGATGGAAAAAACGGATTCTATGAAAAATAGAATTCGTTTTTTTCAATAAAATTTCAATCTTTCTATATTATATTAAACTTCGAAAGAAGTTCAAGACCAAAAGTAATCCCTGTCCCAGATGAAATATAGTAGTTTTTTATACCTTGTGTGTCGCAATCTACAAATTTTAAATTCTTAGTAGATTGCTCCAATCGCATTCGCTACGCTCATTTGGTCGCTTACGCGGTATTGCAAAACTACTATATTTCATCTGGGACGGGAGAGTATCAGGTTATTTAGTGCTTGAACAAAACGAGGAGGAAGAAAGATGTATATTTTAAAAAACAGTGTAATTTCAATTTTTAGAAACAAAGGGAGGAACATACTAATAGGCTTATTAATTTTAACAATAGCATGCGCATCAACAGTAACATTAGCAATAAGAAATACTGCAAATACTATAGTAAAAAGTTATGAAGAATCACATGATTTAATAGCAACAATAGCATTTGATAGAAGCCAATTAGGAAAGAACTTTAAGGGAGGAGAAGATGCTCAAAAAGAAAATATTGAAGCATTTAATAATATTCAATCAGTAACAATAGATGATGTGAAAAATTATGGAGAAAGTAATTATTTGAAAGGATACTATTATACTTATACAACATCATTAAATAGTGATACATTAAGCAAAGCAACAGATTCGTTTGAATATGAAGTAGAAGACAAGCAAACATCAACTTCATCAAATACTACGACAACAGGTGGTTCAGAAAATAGACCAGATATGCCAGATGGACAAATGGGAGAAAGACACACAGTAACAGAAAATAATACAACAACAGTAATTACAAAGTCAAAGGAAAAATTCCAAAGTGATAAAAATCTTACAGGAGATTTTGAATTAGACGGATATTCTTCATATGATGCAATGACAGAATTTACAGAAGGTACATCAACTATAACTGATGGAGAAATGATATCAGATTTTAATGGATTTGAATGTGTAATAAGTTCAGAATTAGCAACTTTGAATAGTATAAGTGTAGGAGATACAATTACATTAAAAAATTCAACAACAGAAAAGACTTATGATTTCAAAGTAACTGGAATTTATAGTAGTAGTGATAATGGAGATACAGCAAGTATGTATTCAAAATCAGCAAATAAAATTATTACTGGAAGTGGTGTAATTGAGCAATTAGTTGCAGATGATAGTACACTTACAACAACTGTAACACCATCATTTATATTAAATAGCGAAGATGATATAGAAGCATTTACTGCTGAAGTAAAAGAAAAAGGTTTGAATGAATATTATACAGTCAACACAAATTTAGATGAAATAACAAGTGCAACAGAATCAATTGAAAATGTAAAAACTTTTGCTACTACATTTTTAATTATCACTTTAATAATATCTTCTTTAGTATTATTTGTAATAAACATGATAAATATTAGAGAAAGAAAATATGAAATTGGTGTATTTAGAACAATTGGAATGAGTAAATTAAAATTAACATTGCAATTTGTATTAGAGCTATTAATTGTTGCAACAATCTCATTAATAATAGGAGCAATAATTGGAGCATTTTTAGCAAAGCCAGTTGGAAATATGTTATTAGCAAATGAAATTGAATCAAGCCAAAGCTCACAAGAAGAGATGTCAAATAATTTCGGTAAACCAGGCGGAATGGATATGCAATTTAATAAAGGTGGAAAAGTTCAAGCAATTCAAAATATGGAAGCAGTTGTAGACTTTACAGTTGTAATTCAATTGCTAGGAATAGGATTATTGCTAACATTAATTAGTAGTTTGGCTTCAATGATTAGTATACAGCGTTTTTCACCATTAACCATTTTAAAGGAAAGATCATAAGGAGGTTTGAAGATGGGAATATTAAAATTAGAGAATGTATGTTATAGATATAAAGATGCACCAAAAGATAGTTATGTATTTAAAAATATAAACTATGATTTTGAAGAAGGAAAAATGTATGCAATTAAAGGAAAAAGTGGAAGTGGAAAAACAACATTATTGTCACTTATTACAGGGCTTGAAAATTGTACAGAAGGTCAAATTCTATATGATGGCAAAGAATTAAAAAAGATGAATTTAGATACTTATAGAAATACAGATATAGGAATAGTATTTCAAAGTTATAATTTATTGCCAAGATTAACAGCCATAGAAAATATAATTTTATCAATGGATATTAGTAAAGTAAAAGTAGAAGATAAAAAGCAAAAGGCTTTAGAACTTATGAAAAGTGTAGGACTTTCAGAAGATAAGGCGAATAGAAAAATATTAAAACTTTCAGGTGGAGAACAACAACGTATTGCTATTGCAAGGAGCTTATCTTATAATCCTAAGATTATTATTGCAGATGAGCCTACTGGTAATTTGGATAAAGATACAGAAAATGAGATTTTAAAGATATTTAAACAGCTTTCTAAGGATGAAAATAAATGTGTTATTATTGTTACACACTCTCAAAATGTCTGTGATAATGTGGATATAGTATATGATTTGCAGAAAAAGAATTGACTTTATGTAAATAAAGATGTATAATTAAAAAGGTTGCGAAAAGCAATCGTAAGATATCACCATATTATTTTTGGAGGTAAGACAAATGAAAAAGTATATAGCAGAAGTGGCTAAGGGAACATATACTTATGTTTCTAAAGAAGTGAACGGCCGGGACTTTCTGGACTATGTATGGATTCAGCACAACGATGGGACTAAAGAGTTCTATCGTGTGAACCATCATGGTGCTGAGCTGGAGCTCACTCCGAAAGCTTTCGAATCGGTATTGGAGCCTCTTTTTATGGCTTGTCCTGAAGGGATTAGTGATATCAAGAGCTGGGTCATTACTGATGGGGATTTCCTTGAGGCTATGATTAGGGCATACTCTGATTTCATGAGGCCACGCATCGATGTAGGGCTTTTTGCACTGATGGATTAACATGCTAAAGCAGGAGACTGCAAGTTGATTTGTTTCAGCTTGCAGTTTTCTGCTATGTGTGATAATATAGAATTATGAACTGAATATGAACAAATATCTTCATATAAAATTCATTTTAAAAATATATAATATTCCAGATAAAGGAAGTTGATAAAAATGTTTAATATTTTAGTAGTAGAAGATGATAAAAATTTAAGAAAATTGATAACAACATGTTTAATGAAAAACCATTATAATACATATGAAGCAATTAATGGTGAAGAAGCATTATAAGTACTAGATAGAAATTATATTGATTTAATTGTAAGTGATGTAATGATGCCGCAAATGGACGGATTTGAACTAATAAAAGAATTAAGAGAATGTGATTATAAAGTACCAATTTTAATAATTACTGCTAAAAGTGATATTCAAGACAAAAAACAAGGATTTTTACTTGGTGCAGATGATTACATGGTAAAACCAATAGATATTGAAGAATTAATTTTAAGAGTACAAGTTTTATTAAAAAGAAGCAAAAGTGCTAATGAAAAAAGAATACAAATAGGAGATTTGGTGCTTAATTATAATCAAATGAGTGTAACAAGAAAGGAAAAAGTATATTCTTTAGCTCAAAAAGAATTTTTGCTTTTATATAAATTACTAAGTACTCCAAATACAATTTTTACTAGACAAGAATTGATAGAAGAAATTTGGGGACTAGAGAGTGAATCAGATTATAGAACTGTTGATGTTCATATTAAAAGAATTAGAGAAAAAATGGCTGATGCAAAAGAATTTGAAATAGTTACAATTAGAGGAATTGGATATAAAAGTATAATTCATGAAAAGGAGTAAACTATGTTTGAAAAGATTTTTGGAAAAAGAAGATCAATAAGAAGATCTTTAGTAATAGATTTTATTATTGCAACAGTAATTGTTGTAATAATATCAATTGGTGGTTTTTCATTATTTGTTAGTAATGTTGCAGCTGAAAAATTAATACAAATAAATGCAAGTAGTCCTGAACAAATTAAAGAAATTTTAACAATCTTGAGAAGAGGTGCAGCACTTTTAGCTTTTAGTACAATAATTATTGGAGAAATAGTTATGAGGCTTGCAAGTAAAAAAATGTTGAAACCAATACAGCAAATAACAGAAGCTACGCAAAAAGTTGCATCTGGAAATTTTAATGTAGAATTAAAAACTGAAAGAAAAGACGAAATAGGCGAATTGACAGAAAATTTTAACAAAATGGTAAAAGATTTAAAAAGTATAGAATGTTTACAAAAAGAATTTATAGATAATGTATCACATGAAATAAAAACGCCAATCACTTCAATTCAAGGATTTAGTCAATTATTAGAAGATGATAGTATAACAAATGAAGAAAGAAAAGAATATTGTGAAATAATCAAAGAAGAATCAAATAGATTATTGAATTTATCAACAAATATTTTAAAACTTTCAAAGTTGCAAAACCAAAACAAAATAGTCAATAAAAAACAAGTAGATGTAGCTGAACAATTAAGAAAAGCAGTTGCATTGCTAGAGCCAAAGTGGAAAGACAAAGAAATTACTTTTAATGTAAGTTTAGATGAAAAATATTTTTATGGTGATGAAGAATTACTTTTTCAAGTTTGGGTTAATTTAATTGATAATGCAATTAAGTTTTCAAATTTAAAAGGTAAAATAGATGTTGTTTTGAAACAAAAAAATCAAACAATAGAAGTACAAATTAAAGATCATGGAATAGGAATGTCAGAAGAAGAAAAAGATAGAATTTTCAAGAGATTTTATCAAATAGATAAATCACATTCAGAACAAGGAAGTGGCTTAGGACTTGCTATTGCAAAACGTATTATTGACTTGTCTGGTGGAACTATAACAGTTAATAGTAAAGAAAATATAGGAACTACAATGATTGTTTCTTTACCAATTGAAGATGAAACAAATAGAATTTTGATAGTTTAGTAAGAAATGGAGTTAGTTTAAAAAGGCTAACTCCATTTCTTACTAAATTTTTACTTTGACAATATTTTGATTTTATGATATTTATATATGGTTAAACAATAGAAAAAACGGAGGTAAGAGAATGATAAAAAAATTAATGAAATCAATAGGAGAATACAGAAAAGATACAATATTAACACCATTATTTGTAAGTTTGGAAGTTGTGTTAGAAGTAATAATTCCACTATTAATGGCAAAATTAATAGATGAAGGTGTATATGATGGAAATATGAATATAGTATATAAAATAGGATTTGAATTAATATTATGTGCTATTTTATCATTGTTATTTGGTATGTTTTCAGGCATTTTTGCTTCTAAAGCATCATCAGGATTTGCAAAAAATTTAAGAAAAAATCTTTATTATAAAGTACAAGATTTTTCATTTTCAAATATAGATAAATTTTCAACAAGTAGTTTAGTTACAAGACTAACAACAGATGTAACAAATACACAAAGAGCATTTCAAATGATTATAAGAATTGCAGTAAGAACACCATTAATGCTAATAACATCATTATTTTTTGCAATATCAATAAGTGCAAAATTATCATTAATATTTTTAGTAATAGTACCGATATTGGGAGTTGGCTTATATTGGATAACAACTACAGTACATCCAATTATGAAAAGAGTATTTCATACATATGATGATTTAAATAACGTAGTTGAAGAAAATGTATCTGGAATAAGGGTTGTAAAATCATTTGTAATAGAAGACAAAGAAACGCAAAAATTTGAAAAAGTATCAAATAGTATTTACAAAGATTTTAGCAAAGGTGAAAAAATATTAGCATTGAATAGCCCATTAATGCAATTTTCAATATATATATGTATTTTAGCAATATCATGGTTTGGAGCTAAAATAATAGTAAATACAGGAATGACAGAATTGACAACAGGAGAATTGATGACAATGCTAACATATTCAATTCAAATATTATCAAGTTTAATGATGCTTTCTATGGTACTTGTAATGATTACAATTTCTAAATCATCAGCAGAAAGAATTGTAGAAGTTCTTGATGAAGAATCAGATATTACAAATCCAGATACACCAATCAAAGAGGTTAAAGATGGTTCAATAAAATTTGATAAAGTAAGTTTCAGCTATGTAAAAGATAAACAAAAAGAGTGCGTAAAAGATATTAATTTAGATATAAAATCAGGAGAAACAGTAGGAATTATAGGTGGAACAGGAAGTGGAAAAACAAGTTTAGTTAATTTGATTCCAAGATTGTATGATGTTACAGAAGGAGAGTTACTTGTCGGAGGAGAAGATGTAAGAAAATACGATTTAGAGGACTTAAGAAATCAAGTTGCATGTGTACTTCAAAAAAATGTGTTATTCTCTGGAACAATTGCTGAAAATATACGCTGGGGAGATGAAAATGCATCTGATGAAGATGTAAAGAGAGTTTGTAAATTAGCTCAAGCAGATGAATTTATAATGCAGTTTCCAGATGGATATAATACTTATATAGAAGAAGGTGGAACTAACGTTTCAGGAGGTCAAAAGCAAAGATTATGTATTGCTAGAGCATTATTAAAACATCCTAAGATATTGATTTTAGATGATTCTACATCAGCAGTTGATACTAAAACAGATAGTTTAATTCAAACAGCATTTAAAACAGAAATACCTGATACAACAAAAATTATTATTGCACAAAGAATTTCTTCAATAGAGAATTGCGATAAAATTGTTGTTATGGATAATGGACGTATTGATGGAATTGGTACACATGAAGAATTATTAAAATCAAATGAAATTTATAAAGAGGTTTATGAATCTCAAATGAAAGGAAGTGATACAAATGAATAAGCCAGAAGTAAAAAAAGGAACAATAAAAAGAATAATGAAATATATAACAAGTGACTACAAAAAAGAGTTTATTGCAGTATTTGTTTGTATCATTTTAAGTAGTGTTGCGAGTGTAACAGGTTCATTATTTTTACAAACATTAATTGATAATTATATAACACCATTACTAGGAGTAGAAAATCCAGTATATACAGGCTTATTAAAAGCAATTGGAGTAATGGCAGTAATTTATGTAGTGGGAATTATTACAGCATATTTATATAACAGAATTATGGCAGTTATTGCACAAGGAGTATTAAGGAATATCAGAAATGAAATGTTTGAAAAAATGGAAAAATTGCCAATTAGATATTTTGACATACATACCCATGGAGATATAATGAGTACTTATACAAATGATGTTGATACACTAGAACAAATGATTTCACAAGGATTACCACAAATTACATCATCACTTATAAGTGTTATTGCAATCTTTTGTGCAATGATATATTTAAGCCCAATTTTAACAGTATTTGTTGTGATTTTTACAGCTTTAACAATATTAACAACTAAGAAAATAGCAGGAAAAAGTTCAAAACATTTTATGAATCAACAACATTCATTAGGAAAAGTAAATGGATATATAGAAGAAATGTTAAATGGCCAAAAAGTTGTAAAAGTATTTACACATGAAGAAAAGTCAAAAGAAGAATTTGATAGATTAAATAATCAGTTAAATAATGATATGTATAAGGCAAATAAATATGCAAATATATTAATGCCAATTGCAAATAATTTAGGAAATCTTCAATATGTATTGATAGCAATAGTTGGAACATATTTAACACTAACAGGAAAAATTACATTAACAGTTGGAACAATAGTATCATTTTTACAATTGACAAGAAATTTTTCACAGCCAATCAATCAAGTAATGAATAATTTAAATGCAATAATATTAGCTTTAGCAGGAGCAAGCAGAATATTTGAAATGATGGATGAAGAACCAGAAAAAGATGAAGGATATGTTACACTAGTAAATGCAAAAATGGAAAATGGCAAATTGGTAGAAACATCAGAAAGAACAGGAATGTGGGCATGGAAACATCCACATCATGATGGAACAGTTGAATATATTGAATTAAAAGGATATATAGAATTAAAAGATGTAGATTTTTCATATACAGAAGAAAAACAAATTTTACATGATATTAGTATGTATGCAAAACCTGGTCAAAAAATAGCTTTAGTAGGAGCAACAGGAGCAGGAAAAACTACTATTACAAATTTGATTAATAGATTTTATGATATCGAAGATGGAAAAATTAGATATGATGGAATAAATATAAACAAAATAAAGAAAAGTGATTTAAGAAGATCACTTGGAATGGTATTACAAGATGTAAATTTATTTACAGGAACAATAAAAGAAAATATCAAATATGGAAATCAAAGTGCAACAGATGAAGAAGTAAAACAGGCAGCCAAACTTGCTAATGCAGATGGATTTATAGAAAGATTGCCAAATGGATATGATACAATGCTTTCTGGAAATGGTTCTCAATTGTCACAAGGACAAAGACAGCTTATTTCTATTGCGAGAGTTGCAATAAATAATCCGCCTGTAATGATTTTGGATGAGGCAACTTCAAGTATTGATACAAGAACAGAAAAAATAGTTCAAGATGGCATGGATAAATTGATGGAAGGAAGAACTGTTTTTGTTATTGCTCATAGGCTTTCAACTGTTAGAAATTCTAAAGCAATTATGGTTATGGATCACGGTAAGATTATTGAAAGAGGAAATCACGAAGAATTAATGGCTGAAAAAGGAGAATATTATCAATTATATACTGGTGCATTTGAGTTGGAATAAGGAGGTAGTATGAAATTTGTACTAATAACAGGTCCACAAGCAGTTGGAAAAATGACAGTAGGTCAAGAATTGGAAAAAATTACAGATTTAAAATTATTGCATAATCATATGACAATAGAGATTTTAACCAAGATTTTTAAGTATAGTAGTGAATCTTTTAAAAAACTAAATGAAGGATTTAGAATACAGATTTTTAAAGAATTTGCAAAAAGTGACCAATATGGAATGATATTTACTACTACTTGGGACTTTAATGATAAAGAAGAATGGGAGCGAATTTCCGAATATATAAAAATATTTAAAGAATATAATGCGGAAATTTATATTGTTGAATTGGAAGCAGATTTAGATGAGAGATTAAAAAGAAATAAAACAGAGAATAGACTTGCTAATAAAGCATCAAAAAGAAATTTGGAATGGAGTCAAAATGATTTATTAAAATCTGTTCAAAAGTATAGATTTAATTCCAGAGAGAATGAAATAAAGGAACCAAATTATCTTAGAATAAATAATACCAATATTTCAGCTGAAGATGTAGCAAAGATGATAAAAGAAAAATTGCTTGACAATAGCACTAATGGATAGTATAATATAAAAAGCAAAGTCTTTCAAAGTAAGATGGTTATTGTAATTACATGACATCAAGGAGGAACTTAATATGGAAAAAATCCGGAATTATTTCTTAACTGTAATTGTTTTGATTATGATGTTTAGTCTTACAGGTTGTAGTCTGTTGGAAGAAACAATGAGGGAGGATTCTGAAAATAATGCCAAAGTTACTATTTTAAATAATGAGACTTTAAAAATAGAGTCTTCTGTAGAAGGCAAGGTAAAAATAAAAGCTATAATGATGGATGATGGAGTTGAGTCTGATGTGACAAAAGAGATGTCTGTATGGCAGAATGAAGAAATAGAGTTGAAAGCTTCTGATTTTGAAACTGCTAAATACAAGCCTACAAACAATTCTCAATTTGTTAAAATAGTTGAAGTTAAAACTGTTACAGAAGTTACAGGAGTGGAGCGTGTAGTGACTATAATTTTTGCTGTAATTGTTGGTATAATCCTTTTTGTCTATGCTGTTTGTGGTTTTATTGGAGTGTATTTAGATTTTTTTAAATAATTATTTTAATATTAAGTAAAAATAAGGGCGGCCCTTTTTTCATGTGTGAGAAAAAGGACCGCCCTTGTTTTTGAAGTGATGAATACTTGACAATAGAGCTAATGGCTAGTATAATAGAAAAAGTAAACTAATTTTGAAGTAAGAATGTTGTTGTAATTACATGACATTAAGGAGGAACTTAATATGAAAAAAATCCGGAATTATTTTCTAACTGTAATTGTTTTAATTATGATGTTTAGTCTTACAGGTTGTAGTTTTGAGAAAACAGTATCAAGTGAGGATTTTGAAAATAATGCCAAAGTGACTATTGTAAATGATGAATGCTTAAAAATAGAATCTCCAGTAGATGGCAAGGTAAAAATAGAAGTTATTATGCTAGATGATGGAGTTATATCTCATGTAAAAAAGGAAGTGGATGTGAAGCATAATGAAGAAAGAGAGTTGAAAGCTTCTGAATTTGAATCAGCTAAATATAAGCCGACTAATAATTCTAAATTTAAGGAAATAGTTGAGATTGAAACTGTTACAGATATTATACCGATTGTGCTTGCTATGTTTTGTGCTGGCATGTTTGGGGGTGTGTTTTTAATTGTAGGCATTGCTTATGCTTGGAATTTAAAAAAATAAGTAAAAAATAAAGGTCGGTCCTTTTTTTCACATGCAAAAAAAGGACCGACCCCATTTTTAAATTTTTACGACAAAATGTAAAAAAATTCTTGATAAAATTTAAGCAAAATGATAAAATTAATAAGTGAAAATAATTAAAGAAGAGGAAAAAATGATAAACTTATTATTATGTGGAAATGGAAAAGTATTTGACGGAGCATTAACAGAACTAATATCAATAACAAACAGAACAAAAGAAGCAATAAGATGCTATATATTCACAGCAAAATTAACAAGAATAAAACCAGAATATACAGCAATAAATGAAGAACAAGTTGGATTTTTAGATAGAGTAGTAAAACAGAAAAATCCAGATAATCAAGTAATAAGAGTAGATGTAACAGAAATATATGAAAAACAATTTAAAAATTGTGCAAATGAAGGTGCATATTGTACACCATATACATTATTAAGATTATTAGCAGATTTAGTGCCAGAGATGCCAGAAAAATTATTATATTTAGATATAGATATGATGGCTGGTGGTGATATTTCTAAATTATACAACATAGATATTACAGAATATGAGTATGCGGCAGTAAAAGAAAAATATGGATGCTGGTTAATAAGACCTGATTATATAAATGCAGGAATGTTATTATTAAACATGAAAAAAATAAAAGAAACAGGACTTTTAGAAAAAGCAAGAGAAAGAATAAAAACTAAAAAAATGCTATTTGCAGACCAAGATGCTATTTATTGGTCAACAACTAAAAAGAAGATTCTACCAAGAATTTATAATGAACAATCAAAATTTAATAAAAAAGACACAATCATATGTCATTTCTGTAAAAGATTAATGTTTTTACCTTATCCACATACAGAAAATTTCAAACAATGGAATATAGAAGAAGTTCATAAAGTATTGAAATGTTATTATTTTGACGAAGATTTAGATGAATATATAAAATTAAAAGAAGAGTATAGTATGAAAAAGAAAGAGGAAGTTTAGATGGAAAAATACAAAGAGATAATACCAATATTTTTTGCTGTTGATGATAAATATATACCCTTTTTATCAGTAACATTAGAGTCATTGGTTGAGAAGATGTCACAAGAATACTATTATGTAGTAAAAATATTATGTACAAATATAAGTGAAGAAAGTAAAGAAAAAATAAATAAATATAAAAGGGAAAATATGAGCATTGAATTTGTAGACTTAACTTATTATATACAAAAAGTAAAAAATAAATTATATACTAGAGATTATTTTTCAATGACAACATATTTCAGATTATTTATCTCAAATTTATATCCACAATACAATAAAGCAATTTATTTAGATTGTGATATTGTACTTTTAGCAGATATAGCTGAATTATATAATATAGATATTGGAGATAATTTAGTCGGAGCAGTTCCTGATGATATAATTCAAAAAAATGAAGTATTTCAAGAATATGTAGAAAAGGTTGTAGGAGTTGCAAGTTATAAAACATATTTTAATGCAGGAATGTTAGTAATGAATTTGGATGAACTTAGAAAGTTCCAATTCCAAGAAAAGTTCTTATATCTATTAGAAAATGTAAAATTTTCAGTAGTGCAAGATCAAGACTATTTGAACAGAATATGTAAAGGAAGAGTAAAACTACTTGATTCAGGATGGAATGTAATGCCAACAGCAAGTGATGATATGAAAGAAGAGGATATAAAATTAATCCATTATAATTATCAATATAAGCCATGGCATTATGATGATACAAGATATGGAAATTATTTTTGGGGATTCGCACAAAAAACAGAATATTATGACCAAATATTAAAAATAAAAAATGAATTTTCAGATGAAATGAAATATCAAGATAGAGAAGCTGATTTAAAATTAAGAGCATTAGCTCAAAAAGAGTCAGACTGTGTTGGAGATGATAGAAAATATAGAAACATTCAAGTTACAGAAAAGTCACAAGAAAGAATAGAGATATTAGAAAAAATAAAGCAACTTGAAAAAGAAGGAAAATTTGATGTTGATGCTGAAAATGACCCTCCAACAGTAGAATTAAGACCAGAAAATGTAGACTATTTAAAAACAAAAAGAACAAATAGATGGAAAAATAAATTTGCAAATAAATTGGGAGAAAGATTTTTAGATGCAATCATCAAAGACAATAAGTTGATTATTAAAGATGTTGAAGGTCTTGAGTATTTAAGTGAAATGAAAAATGGAGCAATTTTAACATGTAATCACTTTAATCCATTTGATTCTTTTACAATTGAAGAGATATTTTCATTATCAGGTCAAAGAAAAAAGAAAAAATTATATAAAGTAATAAGAGAAGGAAATTATACAAATTTTCCTGGATTTTATGGATTTTTATTTAGAAATGCAGATACATTGCCATTAAGTTCAAATACAAGAACAATGATAAAATTCATGAAAGCTGCAGATACAATTTTAAAAAGAGGAGACTTTATATTAATTTACCCAGAGCAAAGTTTATGGTGGAATTATGAGAAACCAAAGCCACTAAAAAATGGTGCATATAAAATTGCATCAAGAAGCAATGTACCAGTAATACCTATATTTATAACAATGAAAGACAGTGATATAATAGGTGAAGATGGATTTCCAATAAAAGAATATTATGTTCATATAGAAAAGCCAATTTATCCAGATGTTACATTATCAGAAAAAGAGAATGTAGAAGAAATGAAAAATAAGAATTTCGAAGTTTGGAAAAATATATATGAAGAATTTTATGGAATTCCACTAGAATATACAACAATCAAAGAGGAAGTAAATGATGAAATCTAAACAAATCTATTACTACAAAGATGAATTAAATGATGAATTTTCAGGAGCAGAAATCACACCAAGGATTATTGATGAGAACTACAAGTACATCCACAGAAATCCCTTGTGGGATTTTTGTTCTTTTTTATTGCAAAATGTAATAAGTATGCCAATTAAATTATTATATGGGAAGCTTAAATTGAAAATCAAATATGTTGGAAAAGAGAAATTAAAACCATATAAAAAAGATTCTTATTTTGTGTATGTAAATCATACTCAAGTGTTTGCAGATGTATTTATTCCAAGTTTGCCAATGTATCCCAAAAGAAATCATTTTATTGTAAATCCAGAAAATGTTTCAATGAAATTTCTTGGAAATTCAATTCAATTACTTGGAGCAATCCCAATACCTAATAATAAAAATGGAATGAAAAATTTTATTAATGCAATAGAAACACATCTAAATAGAAAACATCCGATAACAATTTATCCAGAGGCACATATTTGGCCATATTATACAAAAATAAGACCTTTTAGAGATGTTTCTTTTAGATATCCAATTCAATATAAAAAGCCTACATTTTGCATGACTAATACATATCAAAGTTATGGAAAAGATAAAGTTAGAGTTGTGACATATATTGATGGTCCATTCTTTCCAAACGAAAAATTAAGTATTCAAGAACAGAAAAAAGATTTGCGAAATCAAGTATATAATTGTATGGTTGAAAGAAGCAAAAATAGTAATGTAGAAGTAATTGAATATAGAAAAAAAGAGGAAAATAATGATTAGATTAAAAGATATAAAAATTAGAGAAGACTTAACAGAAGAACAAGTTCTAGAAAAAGCAATTGGTAAAAATAAAATCAAATTAGATGAAGTGGAAAAATGGCATATTTATAAAAAATCAATTGATGCCAGAAAAAAAGATGATATTCATTATAATTATACAATTGATGTAGAATTAAAGAATAAAAAAAGAGAAGCTAAATTTGAACAAGTTCAAGAACAGAAATGGGAACCAATAAAAGTAAATAGAAAAAGTGAATATAAGCCAGTAATTATTGGAATGGGCCCAGCGGGTTTATTTGCAGGAATTTTGCTAGTTGATAATGGAATAAAACCAATTATTTTAGAAAGAGGAAAATGTGTAGAAGAACGAATTAAAGATGTAGAAGAGTTTGCTCAAAATAGAAAATTTTCTACAACATCAAATATTCAATTTGGAGAAGGTGGAGCAGGAACTTTTTCAGATGGAAAATTGAATACTGGAAATTCTGCTAATATGTATTCACAAAAAGTTTTAGAAGAATTTGTTAGATTTGGAGCACCTAAAGAGATTTTATATACTGCAAAACCCCATATAGGAACAGACAATTTACGAAAGATTGTAAAAAATATGAGAGAATACATTATTTCTAAAGGTGGACAAGTTTTATTTAATACTCAAGCTACAGATTTTGAAATTGAAGATGGGAAAATAAAAGCTGTTATTTGTGAGAATAATAAGATTGAAACAGACGCAGTAATTTTAGCAATTGGACATAGTGCAAGAGATACATTCAAAAAATTATATGAGATAGGTGTAGAAATTCAGCCTAAAAATTTTGCAGTAGGAACGAGAATAGAGCATTTACAAGAAGATATAAATAAAGCACAATATGGTGAAACAACTAAATTGAAATTACCATCAGCAGATTATAAATTAGTATATCATGCTAAAAATGGCAGAACATGTTATACGTTTTGTATGTGCCCAGGAGGCCAAGTAATGGCATCAAGTTCTGAAGAAAATTCAATTGTTACAAATGGAATGAGTAATTTTGCAAGAGATGGAAAAAATGCCAATAGTGCATTACTTGTAAATATTACAGTAGAGGATTATTTTAAAAATTCTCCATTAGATGGAATGTATTTTCAAGAAGAATTAGAGAAAAAGGCATTTGAGTTAGGCGGAAAGAATTATAATGCACCAGCACAAAGAGTAGAAGATTTTATAAATAATAATCCAACATATGAATTTGGAAGAATAAAGCCAACATATATGCCAGGAGTAACTGGAGCAAATTTAAATGAAATATTACCAGAATTCGTATCTGAAACAATGAAAGAAGCAATAGTAGAATTAGATAAAAAATTGCATGGATTTGCAGATAAAGATGCGGTTTTAACAGGTGTAGAAACAAGAAGTTCTTCACCAGTTCAAATAACAAGAGATAAAGAAAGCTTAAATTCTACAAATGTACAAGGTTTATATCCATGTGGTGAAGGTGCAGGATATGCAGGCGGAATTATGACAGCAGCAATTGATGGATTAAAATGTGCAATTAAAGTACTTGAAAAATAGGTGGTAAAATGCAGAAAAAATTAATTATAGATAATAGAATGAGGAATATTGAAAAAACGAAATTAAAAGAATTGGGATATAAATTGTTAGAGATAAAAGAAAATAAGAATTTATATCCTGAAATAGCCTCACATGTTGATATACTTGCTTGTAAAGTTGGAAAGAAAATAGTTGTAGAGCCCACACAATATACACATTTTCAAGAATATGAAAATTTTATAAAAGGTCAGGAAATGGTTCAAGAAAAATATCCATTAGATATAAAATATAATGTTTGCGTAATAGGGAAAAAGGCAATACATAATTTTCAAAATACTGATAGCGAGTTAAAAGAATTATTAATAAATGAGGGATATGAATTAATAAATACGACACAGGGATATACCAATTGTTCAATTGCAGTAATAGACGACAATTCAGCAATTGTATCAGACCAAGGTTTATACAAAATATTGAAATTCCATGGGATTGATGTATTACTAGTAAATAACAATTTAGATATAAAATTATTTGATGGCGAAAAATACAGTGATAAAAAAGGATTTATAGGTGGTTGTATATCAAGCTTAGGAGAATCAATTATTGTATTTGGAGATTTAAATAAAATAGATGCAGATGGGAGAATACGAGAATTTATAACAAGCAAGAATTTGAACATAATAGAATTTGAAGGCTTAGATGTTATAGATTATGGTGGAATAATATGGACATATTAAAAATTAAAGATTTAGAAATTCCAATAGAAATTAAAAATTATAAAAATTCAAAATCAGTAAAAATATATTTTAAAGGAAATGTTTTGCAAATAAACAAGCCGACAAGATTGTCTAAAAAGACATTGACTAGAATTTTAAAAGATGAAGAAGATGGGATATATGATAAATATAAAAAGATTTTAGATTCAGAAGTAAATTCTATAAAACAATGGAAAACAGGTGAAAAAATATATTATAAAGGTGAAGAATTTACGGTAATAAGAGAAGAAACTAAATTATCTAGAATAAGTGTAGAATTAAAAACAGAATCAAAAGAACTAATAGTTAAAGTTCCAAAAGATATTGATCAAAATCTAATAAAAGAATATGTAGATAAAGTTATAAAAAGGCTTTTAAAAAATAATACAGAAGTATTAATAGCCCAAAGGTTACCATATTGGAGTCAAATAACAGGATTTGACTATAATCAAGTTAAAGTAAGAGATGCTACTACAAGATATGGAAGTTGTATGCCAAGTAAGAAGAATTTATATTTTTCATCAAGATTGATTATGCTTCCAGAGGACAAG
This sequence comes from uncultured Clostridia bacterium, assembly GCA_934120315.1. Lineage (GTDB taxonomy): Bacteria > Bacillota > Clostridia > TANB77 > CAG-508 > CAG-269. The sequence goes on along the minus strand of CAKOTX010000005.1, from coordinate 54,943 downwards.
GTAGATGCAGTAATAGTACATGAATTGTGTCATATGAAATATAAATATCATAATGAGCAGTTTTATAATTTAGTTCAATCATTTATTCCAAACTATAAGGAAATAGATAAATGGCTAAAAAGATATGGAAAAACAATTATGTTTTAGAAGGAGAAAATAGTGGATATTCCAGAAGAATTAAAAGATTCAATTAATAGATTGTTAAGTGAGAACAAATTTAGTAATATTATAGAAGATGCACAAACAATAAGTAATAGATATCGTAAAAATGATGGAAAAGGTAAGAGATTGTTAACAAATGAAGCGGAAGCGGTATCTTATGCAATATCAAGAATGCCAGCAACATATGCAGCTGTTTATTCAACATTTAAACAAATATTATCAAATTATAATGAAGAAATAACAAGCGTGTTAGATGTTGGAGCTGGAACTGGTGCAGGAACTTGGGCTGTAAATGAAATTGAAAGCATTAGCCAGATAACTTGTCTTGAGAGAGAAAAAAGCATGAGCAACATTGGAAAAAAATTAATGAAAAATACAGCTTTAGATAATGTTCAATGGAAAAGCTATGATATTTTACAAGATGAAATAGCAGAAAAGGCCGATATTGTGTTAACCTCTTATATGATAAATGAATTGCCTGAGCAAGAAAGAGAAAATGCAGTATTAAAATTATGGAAAGCGACAAATAAATTGATGGTTGTTATTGAACCTGGTACACCAGAAGGATTTAAAAATATTTTAAATATTAGAAATTTGATAAAAGAACAAGGTGGTTATATTGTAGCACCATGTTGCTGTAATGGTGAGTGTCCAATTAAAGAAAATGATTGGTGTGCATTTTATGCTAGAGTTGCTAGAAGTTCAATACATAGGCAAGCTAAAGGTGGAAATTTAGGATATGAAGATGAGAAATTTTCATATATTGCTTTTTCAAAAACTCCTGTTGAAATTACTGGAAGGAGAATCCTAAGACATCCACAAATTAATTCTGGATTTGTAAAAGTAAAACTTTGTACTGCTGATGGAATTCAAGAAAAAACATATTCTAAAAAAGATGGAGAAATTTACAAAAAAATAAAAAAATTAGATGCAGGAGAAAAAATATATTGAGAAAATTTAAAAATTGTGATATTATAGTTCAAGATTAAGGAGGAATCAAAAATGTTAAAAGAAAAGTTAATGGAAGAATTAAAAGAAGCAATGAAAAATAAAAATACAATAAAAAAGAATACAGTTCAAATGGTAAGAGCTGCAATATTGCAAATAGAAAAAGACAAAGGAATTGAAGTAGGGGATGACAAAATATTAGAAATAATAGCAAAAGAAGTTAAAACAAAGAAAGATGCTTTAGTTGATTTTGAAAAAGCTCAAAGACAAGATTTAATAGACCAAACAAATCAAGAAATAGCAATACTTCAAGAATATTTGCCAAAACAATTAAGCAGAGAAGAAGTAAAAGCAGAAGTTGAAAAAATAATTTCAGAAATAGGTGCTACTTCAATGAAAGATATGGGAACAATAATGAAAGAGGCAAAAGCAAAATTAGGAGCATCAGCAGAGGGAAAGACAATTAACGAAGTTGCAAAAGAAATTATGGGACTATAAAATTTGGAAATTGTCAAAGATGTAAAAAACAAATAGAGCGAGAATAAATATGAAAAAAAGAGATATAATATATTTAACATATGATTTTGAAAAAATTTGAACCATAAATTGGTTGCAATTGGTCAAAGAATATGTTAATATAATTATAACAAAAATGAATAAGGCAATGCCCTGCATAGTGCGTGTAGCATAGAATTTTTAGAACCTACAAGTTTAAAGAGGGGCCAAAATCTTTGAGTATGGCGTGCAAGCTTACACTTTTAGCAAATGATTATTACATTTCGAGTAGTAAGAAGCCCAGGAATATTCAAGTAGGCACCCACCTGTCGAAGACAGGTCCTTAAAAATTCAGACAACTTACGGCTAAGGCGGGGATTGCTTTTTTGTTTTATAAAAAAATATCGAGGGAGATAGCAATGTCAGATTTTGTACACTTACATATACATAGTGAATTTAGTTTACTAGATGGAGCAAATAGAATAAAAGATTTACCAGTAAGAGCAAAAGAACTAGGAATGAAAGCAATGGCAATAACAGACCATGGAGTTATGTATGGTGCAATTGACTTTTATAAAGCATGTAAAAAAGAAGGAATAAAACCAATTATAGGTTGTGAGGTCTATGTTGCACCACGTTCAAGGCTTAACAAAGAACCTGGCATAGATAATAAATACAATCATTTGATATTACTTGCAAAAAATAATCAAGGATACAAAAATCTAAGTAAGTTAGTATCAATAGGGTTCACAGAAGGGTATTATTACAAGCCTAGAATCGATTTAGAGGTATTAGAAAAGTATCATGAAGGAATTATATGCCTAAGTGCTTGTTTGGCTGGAGCGGTAAATCAAGCGTTATTAAATGGTCAAAATGAAAAAGCAGAAGAAATAGCTTTATGGCATAAAAAAGTATTTGGAAAAGATTATTATATAGAACTTCAAAATAATGGAATAAAAGAACAAGTACTTGCAAATCAAAAGTTAGTACAATTAGCAAGAAAATTAGATATACCATTAGTTGCAACTAATGATGCACATTATTTAAAAAGAGAAGATGCATACAATCATGAAATCTTATTATGTATTCAAACTGGAAAACGTATGAGTGATGAAGACAGAATGAGATTTGACACAGATGAATTATATGTAAAATCTCCAGAAGAAATGAGCAATTATTTTTCAGCATTTCCTGATGCAATAGAAAATACAGTAAAAATTGCAGATGAATGTAATGTAGAATTTGAATTTGGACATACAATATTGCCTAATTATGATGTGCCACCAGAATATCCTACACATTATGATTTTCTAAAGAAATTATGTGATGACGGAATCAAAAAAAGATATGGAGAAAATCCATCAGAAGAAGTTTTAAAAAGAGCAGAATATGAAATAGGTATAATCAAAAAAATGGGATATGTTGATTATTATTTGATTGTGTGGGATTTTATTCACTTTGCCAAAAGTCATGGAATTCCAGTTGGACCAGGAAGAGGTTCAGGTGCTGGTTCAATTTTAGCATATGCAATTGAAATAACAGATATTGACCCTATGAAATATGGATTACTTTTTGAAAGATTTTTAAATCCAGAAAGAATAAGTATGCCAGATTTTGATGTTGACTTTTCTGATGTTGATAGACAAAGAGTAATTGATTATGTTTCAGAAAAATATGGACATGACCATGTTTCACAGATAATTACATTTGGAACAATGGCTGCAAAGATGGTAATCCGAGATGTAGCAAGAGTTTTGGATTATCCATATTCAGAAGCAGATAGACTTGCAAAAATGATTCCAAATGAAATACATATAACAATTCCAAAAGCATTAGAGCAAAATAAAGAATTAAAAGAAGCATATGAATTAGATGACAATGTACATAAATTATTAGATATTGCAATGGCTTTGGAAGGAATGCCAAGACAGGCCTCAACACATGCTTGTGGTGTTGTAATAACAAAAGATCCAGTTGATACATATGTGCCTTTATATGTTAGAGATGGCCAAATTTCAACTCAATATATAATGACAACACTAGAAGAACTTGGACTTTTAAAGATGGACTTTCTTGGACTTAGAACTTTGACAGTTATAAAAGATACAATTAATCTTGTAAAAAAAGATAAAGGAATAGATGTAGAATTTGATGAAAATATGGCTGATCCAAAGGTTTATAAATTATGGCAAGAAGGTCAAACTTGTGGTATATTTCAATTCGAATCACAAGGAATGACAAACTTTATGAAAGAATTGAAGCCAGACTGTTTGGAAGATTTAATAGCCGGTGTTTCATTATATCGACCAGGACCAATGGATCAAATTCCAAGATACATTAGAGGAAAACAAAATCCTGGGCATAACGAATATACACATCCAAGTTTGGAACCGATATTAAATGTAACATATGGATGTATGGTATATCAGGAACAGGTTATGCAAATAGTAAGAGATTTGGCAGGATATTCATTAGGAAGAGCTGATTTAGTGCGTAGAGCGATGGGAAAGAAAAAGCTTGACGTAATGGCAAAAGAAAGAGAAGTATTTATAAATGGACAAGTTGATGAAAATGGAAAAGTTGAAGTACCTGGATGTGTAAGAAATGGAATTGATGCAGAATCTGCAAATAAAATATTTGATGAAATGGCTGAATTTGCAAAATATGCATTTAATAAATCGCATGCTGCATGTTATGCGGTTGTAGCATATAGAACTGCATATTTAAAAGCATATTATCCTGCAGAATTTATGGCATCAATGCTAAATAGTTATTTAGGAAATTTGGATAAGGTTCCAGAATATATTGATGAATGCAAGAGAATGGGAATACAAATTTTGAAACCTGACATAAACAAAAGTAGTGGCAAATTTACAGTAGAAGATGGAAAAATTAGATTTGGATTAGGAAGTATAAAAAATGTTGGAGTTCAACCAGTTGACAATATTGTAAAAAATAGAGAAGAAAATGGAGAATTCACAAGCTTTACAGATTTTTGCGAAAGAATGGCTGGGGACGCAGTTAATAAAAAATGTGTAGAAAGTTTAATAAAAGCTGGAACATTTTCAGATTTCCCAGAAACAAGAGCAACATTAATTGCATCTTTTGAAACAATAATTGATACAGTTCAATCTTATAATAGAAAAGGAATGAATGGTCAAGTTTCTATGTTTGATTTAGGTGGAAATGAAGAAGAGGAAAGTAACAATTTAAACAAAGTAAAATACAATTTTTCAATACAACCAGAAATGAGTGATAAAGAGTTGCTATCAACGGAAAAAGAGATGTTGGGAATTTATATATCTGGACATCCATTAGAAAAAATAAGAGAACAAATTATTGCAACAACGAACATTTCTTCTTTGCAAATGAAAGAAATAGATGAGCTTAATTCAATTTCAGCAAATGAGGAAACGACTGATATTAGAATAAAAGAAAGACCTAAATTTGTTGATGGACAAGAGGTAACAATTGCAGGAATAATAACTTCAGTAAAGAAAAAATATACTAAAAACAATAAGATTATGGCATTTTTAACATTAGAAGATTTATATGGAACAGTTGAAATTATAGTGTTTGAGCCAACATATATGAAAGCACAAGATGTATTAGTAGAAGAAAATATTATTACTGTAAAAGGTAGATTAAGTATTAGAGATGATGATGAAACTAAAATTGTAGCACAAGATATTAGAAATTTTGGAGAAACAAAAACAAATACTCTAGTATTAAATATTACAGAACTCTCAGAAGAGCAAAAGGCAAAATTAAGAGGGGCAATAAAATTCTTTAATGGAGAACAGAATAATGTTCGTGTTATGGTTCAAATTGGTGAAGAATTAAAAGCATCTGGAGCAATATATTTAACAGATAAAATTTTAAAGATTTTTGAAGAAATTGTAGGAAAAGAAAATTGTAAAATATAAAAAAATACCTAATTGAATTTTGATTCAGTTAGGTATTTTATCTTCCATCATCTGTGATATTTCTTTGTCTATCATTTTTTTCTAGTTCAGGAACTTGAACCAAATACATAGAATTATCAGCAATAACTTTATATAAACTTCTTCCTAAAGGAGAACATTGTGAAATTACTGCATCTTTATTTATATCTTGAGCTGATTGACTTTCGGAATGAAGAATATGTATGCTATCTAAATATTTGCCTGGTGTAGGGATTGTGTTAGAAACTGCTAAATGGAATTCATTATATGTACTAATCTCATCTCCAACAACTTGAACAATATATGTACAGTTATCATCTGCAAGAACTTTATATAAGTTTTTATTTACACAAGTGCTTTTTAAAACTTTTGGACCCATTGATATAGAATTGCTCCAAGTAATACCATCATCGTTTAATAAACGAAAATCTTCTAGACAATTGCCTGCGATAGGTATGTTGGAAGCAACTGCTAAAATGTATTTGTTATAAACCATATTCTCCTCCTTTCAAAAAATAATTTCATAAATAATACATCATTATTATAACAAAATTGGATATAATTGTCAAATGAGAAAAAGGTGGTGGTCCTTAAATTCGCAAATTTAAGGACCACCACCTTTTTCTCATTAAATGTTAGGCTTTAAATTATTATAAATATCTCCATTGTCGAGCATCGAAATGGAAATACGACCATTACGAACCCACTTATCAGTCAAAATGATATCTTCATCAATTTTGAAACCAGCTGCTTTAATAATTTCAAGCAGTTCATGAGGTCCTGTTCCATTATATCCAGCAGATACAGAGTAAACCTTAAGCTCTGTAGGAACACCTTTGAATGTTCCGGTGATAGACAATGGAAAAGAATCAAACATGTGCGGGGGAGGCAGGCCTTTTTTCAAGCTGTAATTAATTTCAATGGACTGTGTTACAAAATCATCACGATTAAGATAGGCTAAAGTACTATGCCGAGCTTGTTCATTAGAGTTTGTAACAATAATAATTGTGTCAAGCATTTAATTTCCTCCATAGAGTTTGCGAAACATTACAGTATACTGCAGATGCTTCTTATATAAAATTCGAACAGAATAATTATAACATGTTTTACATAAAATGTAAAGTGGATTTATATTAAATCCACTCGCCATATTTTTTAATATAGATATGTTTAGCAAAACTAGCCACAAAACAATATAGAATAGGTACACCAATTATTATTGTATAATCTTTTAATGCTAATGCAGTAAGTCCAATTGCTTTACCTATGAAAGTAAATGGTATAATCATTGCAATTATACTAAGCAAAATAGAAGATGCATATACAGCCTTTGAAGCATGACTTTGGATAAACGGCTTTTTAGCTGTTCTAATTACATGCATTCCCATTAAATTAGAAACTATACTGTAAGTAAACCAGATTGTTTGGAATGTAGCAACTTCATGTATTTTGAATACAAACCATACTAGTGCGAATACAATTAAATCAAATATAGAACTAAGTGGTCCCATAAATAACATGAAATGTTTTAAGCCTTTAATATCAATTTTTTTAGGCTTTCTCAAGTATTCTTCATCAACATTGTCTAATGGTAAAGTTAGTTGACCAAAGTCATATAATAATCCTTCAACAAGTAATTGAATAGGTGTTTCTGGTAAAAATGGAAGAATTATGCTTGCAATAATAACTGACATAACTTCTCCAAAGTTGAAGCTTGCTGCAAGTTTAATATATTTCATTAAATTTGCAAATGTATGACGACCTTCTTTTACACCTTCTAGTAAGACATGTAAATCCTTTTCTAGAAGAATTATATCTGCTGATTCTTTTGCTATATCAACAGCTGTATCTACTGATACACCAACATCCGAATTTATAAGTGATGGGCTATCATTAATTCCATCTCCCATATACCCAACAATATTTCCTGCATCTTTTAGAAGTCTTACAACACGAGCTTTTTGAATAGGGGAAAGTTTTGCGAATATATTAGTTCTTTTTAAAAGTCTTTTTACAGCTTGGTCAGATAGTTTGTCTAGGTCAGAACCAATAACGATTTGAGGAGACTTTATTCCAACTTTGTCGCATACACATTTTGTAACTTCAACATTGTCACCAGTTAAAACAATAACTCTAATTCCGTTTTTATTTAATTTTTCAATTGAAGATTTAGCACTTGCTTTTGGAGGATCTAGGAATCCAATAAATCCAATTAGAACCATATTTTTTTCATCTTCAACGCCAAAATCTGATGTTTTATTTAAATCATTTTTATGGCAAATAGCTACAACACGTAGCCCTTGTTTATTTAAGTCTTTTGTGATTTTTTTCATATTTTCTTTAATTTCATTTGTAATAGGCGAAATTTTACCTTGATAATCTATTAATGTTGAAATATTTAATATTTCTTCAACTGCACCTTTTGTAATTAATTGAGTTTTAGTACCATCATTTACAATAACAGAAAGTCTACGACGAGAAAAGTCAAAAGGTATTTCATCAATTTTTTTATAATGAGCAGTAGCTTCTTTTAAACCATGTTCTTCTCCACGATTTATAACAGCTTCATCAATGTTACTGCGTAACCCTGTCTGAAAATAAGCATTTAAAAATGCATGTTTTAGAACTCTTAAATCTTCATTTCCCATAACATCAAGATATCTTTCTAAAACGATTTTATCTTCTGTTAAAGTTCCTGTTTTGTCTGTACAAAGAATATTCATTGAGCCAAAGCTTTGAATTGAATCAAGCTTTTTTACAATTGTTTTCTTTTTAGACATTCGCAAAGCCCCTTTTGACAAGCTTGAAGATAAAATAACAGGAAGTAGGAGAGGTGTAATACAAATTGCTATTGCCACTGCAAATGTAAAAGAGGTTATAATATTATGTTTTTGCACTGTTAGTAAAAATACAATAGGAATTAAAATAAGCATTATTTTTATTAATAATTTACTAATACTTTCAATTCCTTTTTGAAATGCTGTTTTGGCTTTTCCTGTTGTTAGTGTTTTTGCAATTTTGCCAAAGTAAGTATCATCAGCAGTTAAAACTACAATTCCTTTTGCACTACCACTTATTACATTTGTTCCCATAAAACAAATAGTGTCAATGTCAGAAAGATTATCAATTTCCTCATTAATTGGTAAATTGGTATCAGTTATTTTTTTGATTGCATCAGATTCACCTGTTAGTGTAGATTGACCAACATACAAGTCTTTAGCTTCAATAATTCTCAAATCAGCAGGAATCATGTCTCCAGCAGATAAAACAACTGTATCTCCAAGAACCAAATCTCTAAAAGGAACTTTTTCTTTTTGACCATTTCTTATAACTGTTGCAGTAGTAGATACTAATTGCTTTAGTTTTTCTGCCGCTTTATTTGAATTATATTCTGAAACAAAATCTAGTAATGTACTAACAGTTACTAATACTAAAATTACAATTATATTTGCATAATTTGGATCTTCTGCTAAATATACATCTGTATAAGATAAAATCAAGGCTATACCTAATAAAATGCTGTTAAATGGTGTAAACAAACTTCTAAATAAATAATGATACCATTTTTTAGGCTTTTTTTGTGTGACTTCATTATAACCGTAATGATGGAGTCTTTCTTCGACTTCGCTATTAGTTAGGCCATTTTCGCTAATATTAAATTCTGAAATAAATTCTTTTTTTGGTGTTTTACATAGACGGCCATAAGTTTTATCTATGTTGACACCATCTTTTTTATCATTTGCCATTTTTCCTCCTTTGAGACCTTGATAGAAAGTCTCTAATAAAATTATGATTGTTTTTATAAAATTTAAACATATTTATAATAGCACTGTGAAATTTAGAATTCAAGTTTGTAGACAATAGTTTTAAATAATTTTTTAGAAGAGTTAGAAATAAATGTTTACAATTTTAAAAATAAATGCTATAATTAAATGCAAGCAAATTGAGTAGTCGCTGGTGGATTTCGAAAGGAACCACGAGAGGAAAGTCCGGGCTCCATAGAGCAATGATGCTAGATAACGTCTAGTGAGGGAAACCTTAAGGAAAGTGCAACAGAAAATAACCGCCTCTTAGGAGGTAAGGATGAAAAGGCGAGGTAAGAGCTCACCGTCTGCATGGTGACATGCGGAGCTGTGTAAACCCCATCTGGAGCAACACCTAAGTAGAAGATTAAGTCTGCTCGACGTCTTCTGAATTGCGTGGCTTGAACTATATAGTGATATATAGTCTAGATAAATGACTATTTTAAATGACAGAACCCGGCTTACAGGTTTGCTTATAAATATACTAAAACTTGAAAAATATAGTGAATTGTGGTATAATGTAAGAAGATATAGGCAATGTTCCTATGTCGCTTACCCTTTTATCACTAAATAGTGAGAGGGATATCCTCTAACTTTTTAGTTTTTTATATAATTAATTTATATTTTTAAGGAGGTCCAAATCATGGACAAAAAAAGTATCAACAACAAGACGGTAGCAGCAGTAGTACGATTCGAGTGCTTTTTCTTTAGTCCACGCCTCAATAGTGGTGAACACGAAGGGGTCTTTAACATGGAAGCATATCATCCGGGGAGAGATTGCTATATGACAACATCTGACATCGTGGATATTCACGAGATTGATGGAGTTGTATATGTCGAAACTCTAAATTCTCTTTACGAGCTAGATGGAACGGAAAATATTCAACAGCTCGAGAATATAAAGAGATACTTGCATGATAAGGAGTTTACGAGCGCTGAATTCTTCCACAAATATGTTCCAAACAGGATGCCGACCCCAAGAGGATGGATGGTCTTCTAAAACCAAAACTAAAAATAAGAAGGGATGTGATATGCAACCAGTTGATGGTTGCATATTTTTTCGCAAAAAAAATGCTAACAATTTATAAAAATAAAAGTATACATATAAATTATCTTGTATTTCTCTTGAAAATACTATTAAAAAGTGGTATAATAACAGGTGGTTCTCAAAAATGAGCTTGTAATGGAGGTAAAAATATGTTTTATGAACCGATTCGGTATGTTGGCTTAAAGAATTCTTTTGAATTGGCAAGTTTTTCTTTGACTATTGATGGTTATTCGGTTAATTATCCTAAGGAATATTGTTTGTATCAGGGACAGATTGTTTTTGTGACTGAAGAATGCTGTGCTAGTGTATCGCCTAGAGTTGAGGAAGCAGAGGCAATATTGCAAAAAGATGGATATAAAAAAGGCGAATATTTTGTTCCAAACCAAGAAAAGGGTTTTGTAGAAAAGTTGTATAACACTATTAATAGTAAAGAATATAAATGGCTTAAACAGATGGCAAATCTTGAGAAACTTAATTTAGCATTTTTAAGGGCACATAAAATAGCTAATAATAAAAAAATTGGCTGTGTGGAACCTGATAGAAGTCAAATAGAGATGTATATAGATGTCTCTGAAAAAAGTACTGAAATTGATGGGTTGGTCTACAAATGTATGTTAAACAAAAAGTTGGATTATATTTCTCAAAAAAATGTTGGAACATATATAAGGGTTGACTATCGCACTGTTTTGGTATGTGATGAGTATGGACGGACATTTTTGATTAGGTTTAAGGAATGTGCCAATGAGTTTATCAATAGTCTGATAGACGCCAATTATACTAAGACTCTTTTACCTTGGAGTTATATATATTCCAAAAAAGAGAATGCCAAAAATCTTTTAACAATGTAATCGGAAAAAAGCACGAAAAAGTGAGTTATGAAATTTCATGGCTCACTTTTTCCATGTCTTCTGGAAGCTTACTCATAACAATAATTTGATTATGTGTTATTGGATGAATAAATGAAATTTTATAACTATGCAAAGCTTGTCTATCAATGGAATCAAAAAAATCAAAACCATATAAAGTATCGCCAACAAGTGGATGCCCAATTGCAGACATATGAACACGAATTTGATGTGTACGACCTGTTTGCAATGTACAATGTACCAAAGATAAATCATTAGAAGTTTTAAGGACTTCATAGTGCGTTATAGCTTCTTGACCATTTTTGGAAATACATCTTTCAATAATACTGTTTTCTTTACGTGCTATTGGAAGAGTAATAGTTCCTTGTGTTTTTTCAAAAATTCCATGGACAATTGCTAAATATTCTTTTTTAAATTCATTAGTTTGCATCTGTTGAATCAGACATTCTTGCACATATTCATTTTTGGCAAAAACGATTAATCCAGAGGTATTTAAATCAAGCCTATTAACTGGGCGTATTTTTCGTTTTAATCCAATACTATCAAAATAATATTTTACGCCATTTGCTAAACTATCAGTATAGTGTAAAATAGAAGGATGTACCGCAATTCCTGCAGGTTTGTCTAAAATTAATAAAGCTTCATCTTCATAAACAATATTTAATGCCATTTGGGTAGGAATAATATTTTCACTTTCTTCATTAAAATCTAAGTTAACAGTTATTACATCATTAATTTGAGGTGCAATTCTGGAATCAACTTGATTACCATTTAAAAAGATTTTCCTAGATGTAATAAGTTTATGTTGTAATCGTGCAGAAATTTTAAATTCTTGTTTTAGAATTTGATTAATTGATTGATATGTATTTTCTTTTACAATATATTTTAAAATCATAAAAACTCCTTTAAAAAGTTGACATTTCTACAAAAAAATTATACAATTTTAATGTTAAATAGTCAAGGAAAAGAGGATAATAATGAAGATTATAAAGCATATAGTGCTAGTTACAAAGCATAAATGGCTAGTATTTAAATTTTGTTGTAAGATAGGATTACCTTGGAGAGGTTTTATGCATGATTGGTCAAAATTTTCTCCAACAGAATTTTGGGAGAGTGTAAAATATTTTGATGGACATAAAAGTCCAATTACAGTATGTAAAGCAGATAAAGGATATTCAGAGGCATGGTTGCACCATAAAGGAAGAAATAAGCACCATTATCAATATTGGACAGATTTATCTTTGCCAGAACAAGCAATTATGATGCCATATAAATATGCAGCAGAAATGGTATGTGATGAATTAGCAGCTGGAATAGCTTACAATGGCAAGAATTGGACAAATCATACTCAATTAGATTATTATATGAATAAAGAAAGAAAAAATTTAATTAATCCACATATAGATAAATTTTTGATGGCAACATTTACTCAAATAAGTGAAAAGGGAATTGATGCTACATTAACAAAGAAAAATATAAAAGAATTATACAATAAATATTGTGTCAGAATGGAGAATTAAGATGAGAATAAGATTTAAAGCTTGGGCTAGACCAGAATTAGAAGCAAGTAGTTTTTACAGAGATAATCCAGAAGAATTAAAAAATAATTGGATAAAGGAATTTAAGAGTCAAGAAAATCCAATCCATTTAGAATTAGGATGTGGAAAAGGACAATTTATTGCACAAAAAGCTATTCAGAATCCAGAAATTAATTATATTGCAATTGATTTAGTTGATGCGATGCTTGGACTTGCAAAAAGAAATGTTGAAGAAGTTTTTAAAGAAAATAAAAAAGAAATTGATAATGTAATTTTAACAAGATTTGATATTGAAAGAATTCCATTAATTTTAGGAGAAAAAGATAATATCAAAAGAATTTATATTAATTTTTGTAATCCATGGCCAAAGGGAAAACATAGAAAAAAGAGATTAACACATACAAGACAATTAGAAAAATATAAGACATTTTTAGCTAAAGATGGGGAAATCTATTTTAAAACAGATGATGATGATTTATTTAATGGAAGCCTTGGATATTTTGAAGAGTCTGGATTTACTATTGTGAAAAAGACTTATGATTTACATGCAGAGCCAATATGGGAAAATAATATAGAAACAGAACATGAGAAAATGTTTTCAGAACAAGGAATAAAAATAAAAGCTTTGATTGCCAAAAATAATTAATATTTTTGGCACCTTTTTTTATGTGTTGCATAATATTAAACAAGAGGTGATAAATGTGGCATATTCAGAAAGGGAATTGTTAGCAAGAATTGTTCAATGTGAGGCAGGAGGAGAAGGAGACAATGGAATGAAAGCGGTTGCATCTGTGGTAATGAATAGAGTAAATTCTTCAGAAGGAGAATATTCAAGAATATCACAAGGCGGAAATATTAGAAACATTATATTTCAGCAAGGACAATTTGATTGTGCACGAGAAACAATAAATAGAGCATATAATTCACAAAATATTTATAACATGAATCCAACAGATATCCATTATCAAATTGCTGATTGGGCTTTATCAGGAAATAGACTTAATGAAATTGGAGAATGTTTATGGTATTTGAATCCTTTTAGACCTTCATGTGCTTCAACTTTTCCTAGTAACGGTTCAGGAACATTTCACACAAGATTAGGAAAACATTGTTTTTATAGACCAACTTCTAAATATGCACAAACCTAGAAAGGATGTGTTCTTATATGGCAAATATGGAAGAAAGCCAAGACAAAAGAGAAGTTAAAGGAGAAAACAGAAATGTAAATATAGATCAAAATTCTCCAGAGATTTTAACAAATCCAATTTATACTCCTGCTTTTTTGAGAGAACAAATAGGAAAACTTATGAGAGTTGAGTTCTTAATTGGAACTAATACAATGACAGATAGAATTGGTATCTTGGAAGATGTTGGGGCAAGTTACATATTATTACGTTCTTTTGAAAATGATAGTTTGGTTTATTGTGACATTTATTCAATTAAATTTATTACAATTTCTACAACTGGTTTTTATGGAACGATGAATAGCAATATGATGAATAATAGGTTTTATCCAGGACCTGGAATGCCTAATTTTTAATAAGAAAAACTCCTTTACGGAATTGATATAACGTAAAGGAGTTTTTGCTTTTTTACTATTTAATTAATGCTAATCTTTCTAATCTTGCAACTCTTAATTTTAAATTTTCTTGTGCTTCATTTTGTAGAACTGATTGTGTGCTTAGAATGGAACAACGGTCTCTATTAGCTTTTTCTGCATCAAATAAGATAGCAATTTTTTCATTAAATGTTTGCTCAAATTTTAGAAGAGAATTATTGTTTAATTCTATTGCTTCAAAAAGCTTTTTATGATCTTCTTGATTATTATAATCTATTTTTGTAATTCTAGCATCAATATCATCAAATCTTTTGTCTACCTGTTCAAACCTTCTATCAATTTGTTCAAATCTCTTGTCAATCTGTTCAAATTCGTCCTTCATAAAATTATAAAGTGTTACTAAATTTATCTCTTTTTCAGACATATGAATCACCTCCTAACAAATAAAAAAAGTTGAAATAATTGAAATAAAAAATAATTGATTTAACGAGATTAGTATATCGTAATAGATTAAAAGTGTCAATAGTAAAATCAAAAAAAATATTGTCTTTTTCAAAAGAGTATGATATATTAAACAATGAAGAAAAAAGAGGAATAATCCTCAAGAAAGGAAATGATAAAATGTCATTTATAGACCAAATAAAACAAAGAGCAAGAAAAGAAATTAAAACTATTGTATTGCCAGAAGCAACAGACTTAAGAATATTAAAAGCAACACAAATAGTTAATACAGAAGGATATGCTAAAATAATATTAGTAGGCAATGAAGAAAAAGTAAGAGAATTAGCAAAGGAAAATCAAATTGATTTAGGAGATGCAAAAATAGTAGATCCAGAAAAGTCAACAGAAAAAGAAAAATATGCAAAAGCATTATATGAATTAAGAAAAGCTAAAGGAATGACAGAAGAGCAAGCTAATCAATTAGTATTAGAACCAGTTTGTTATGGAATGATGATGGTAAAATTAGAAGAAGCAGATGGACTTGTATCAGGTGCTGCACACTCAACATCAGACACATTAAGACCAGCACTACAAATATTAAAGACAGCACCAGGAACAAAATTAGTATCAGCATTTTTCGTAATGGTAGTTCCAAATTGTGAATATGGTGCAAATGGAACATTTATATTTGCAGATAGTGGATTAAATGAAGAACCAGATGCAGAAAAACTTTCAGAAATAGCAATTTCATCAAGCAAAAGCTTTGAGCAATTAGTAGTAGAAGAACCAAAAGTTGCAATGTTATCATATTCTACATATGGAAGTGCACATTCAGCATCAACAGAAAAAGTTATTGAAGCAACAAAATTAGTAAAAGAAAAAGCACCAGATTTATTAGTAGATGGAGAATTACAATTAGATGCAGCAATAGTTCCAGAAGTTGCTGAATTTAAAGCAAAAGGAAGTCCATTAAAAGGACAAGCAAATGTATTAGTATTTCCGGATTTAGGAGCTGGAAACATAGGATATAAATTAACACAAAGATTGGCAAAAGCAGAAGCATATGGACCACTTTGCCAAGGAATTGCAAAACCTGTAAATGATTTATCAAGAGGATGTAGTAGTGAAGATGTAGCTGGAGTTGTTGCAATAACAGCAGTACAAGCACAAAATCAAAACTAATCAAATATATAAAAGTAAATAATATAAGAAAGGATAATATATTTATGAAAATTCTAGTTTTAAATTCAGGCAGTTCATCATTAAAATATCAAGTAATTGATACAGAAACTGGTGAAATGCTTGTAAAAGGCTATTACGAAAGAATCGGGCAAGTTGGAGCATTTCTTACACATAAAGTAAATGGAGAAAAACACCATTTTGAACATCCTGCAAAAAATCATGAAAAAGCAATTCAATTTGTAATGAAAAGATTAACAAGTGATCATTATGGAGTATTTAAAAGTTTGGATGAATTAGATGCAATAGGTCATAGAGTTGTGCATGGAGGAGAGCAATTTAAAGATGCTGTTCTTATTACAGATGAGGTAATTAGAGAGATAAGAGAAAATTCAATGTTAGCACCTTTGCACAATCCAGCAGCAATTTTAGGAATAGAAGCTTGTCAAAAAGTTGTGCCAAATAAACCAATGGTAGCAGTATTTGATACAGCATTTCACCAAACAATTTCAAAAGAAAAGTATATATATCCAATTCCATATGAATATTATGAAAAATATCATGTTAGAAAATATGGATTCCATGGGACTTCACATCAATATGTTGCAAATAGAGTTGCAGAAATATTAGGAAAAGATATAAAAGATTTAAAAATAGTAAATTGCCATTTAGGGCAAGGAGCAAGTATATGTGCAATAAAAAATGGTGAGTCAGTTGAAACAAGTATGGGATTAACACCACTTGGTGGAATTCCAATGGGAACACGTTCAGGTGACTTAGACCCATCTGTTGTAACATATCTAATGAAAAAAGAAGATTTAGATGCAGAAGAAATTGAAGAAGTATTGAATAGAGAATCAGGAGTGTATGGAATATCGATGGTATCTGTAGACTTCAGAGACATAGAGGCAGAAGCATTAGCAGGTGGAAAACATGCTAAACTTGCATTAGATGCATATCATTATTCAATTGCTGGATATATAGCAAAATGTGCAGTAGCCATGGGAGGAATAGATGTTTTGACATTTACAGCAGGAGTTGGAGAAAAATCATCATATTCAAGAAGTGAGATTTGTAAGAAACTAGAAGTTTTAGGAGTAGAAATATCTGGAAAAGTAAATTTAGTAAAAGGAGAAGAAGCAGAAATTTCTTCACCAAATTCAAAAGTTAGGGTTTTTGTTGTACCAACAAACGAGGAATTAATGATTGCTCGTGAAACAGCAGAATTAGTAATGCAAAAATAGAAAGGAAAAGAGAAAAATGAAAATATTAGTATTAAATTGTGGGAGTTCATCACTAAAATATCAATTAATAAATATGGAAACAGAGGAGGTTTTGGCTTCAGGAAAATATGAAAGAATTGGAGAAGATGAGGCTTTTATAACACATAAAGTTAATGGACAAAAAATAGAAATCAAACATCCTGCTAAAACACATGAAGAAGCAGTTGATTTTACATTAAAACAATTAATAAATCCAGAATATAAGGTAATAGACAGTTTAGATGAAATTTCAGCAATTGGACATAGATTAGTACATGGAGGAGAAAAAATCAATAAATCAGTTGTTATTACAGATGAAGTTGTTGATGTATTAAAAGAATGTATAGATTTAGCCCCATTACACAATCCAGCAGGAATAATAGGAATTGAAGCTTGTAAAAAAGTAATGCCTGGAAAACCAATGGTAGGTGTATTTGATACAGCATTCCATCAAACAATGCCAAAAGAAAGATATATTTATCCAATTCCATATGAATATTACAAAAAATATGGAATAAGAAAATATGGATTCCATGGAACATCACATATGTATGTTTCTCAAAGATTAGCTGAAATTGTTGGAAAAGATATAAGTGAATTAAAAATTGTTACATGTCACTTAGGTCAAGGTTCAAGTATATGTGCAGTTGAAGGTGGAAAATCAGTTGATACAAGTATGGGATTAACACCACTTGCAGGAATTCCAATGGTAACACGTTCAGGAGATTTAGATCCATCTGTTGTAACATTTTTAATGAAAAAAGAAGGATGGACAGCAGAAGAAGCAGAAAATATGTTAAATAAAAAATCAGGAGTTCAAGGAATATCAGGATTAGCACCAGACTTTAGAGAGATTGAAGCTGCATCTTATGGTGAGAATGAAAGAGCTGCAATAGCAATTGAAAAATTCAAATATGAAATAGCATCATATATTGCAAAATATGCAGTTGCAATGAATGGAGTAGATTATATTGTATTCACTGGTGGAGTTGGAGAAAACCAAATAAATATAAGAAGAGGTATTTGCGAAAAACTTGAATTTATGGGAGTTAAAATAGATGTTGAAGCAAATAATGTTAGAGGAGTAGAAAAAGAAATATCAGCTCCAGATTCTAAAGTAAAAGTTTATTTAGTTCCAACAAATGAGGAACTTATGATAGCAAAAGAAACAGCAAGATTAGTAAAATAATAATAAAGAGAGGTAGAATATGGCAAGTGCAAAAGAGATACAAAATAGAAAAGTAAATGCAAGACTATATCCAATATATAAAATGATATCATGGGATTTGTTGTTTTATTATTCTATTATATATTTATTTTTAACACAGGCTAAAGGTTTTTCTGCCTCTCAAGTTTTGCTAGCAGAAGCCGTTTTTACAAGTATGTGTTTAATAATTCAAATTCCAGTAGGAATATTAGTAGAGAAGATTGGTAAAAAGCGAAGTTTGGTATTTGCAAATGTGTGTATGTGCTTGTTTACAATATTGTTGATTTTTTTGAAAACATATACACAGCTGTTTGTTGCATATTTTTTAGATGCAATAGGATATGTAATAAAATGTGTCTGCGAGACTAATATATTATATGATTCGCTTCCGAAAGGAAAGAAAAGAGGAAGTTTATATTCTACATTAGATGGATTAGGAGCTTCAAGATATTATATGGTTGATGCAGTAACCTCATTAATTGCAGGATATGCATTTGTTATAAGTCCATATTTTCCAATTGTTTTGTGCTTGATAGGAAATATTATTTCTACAATATTGGCATCTAGGTTTAAACATATTCAAATGCCAGATGATGATGTAGAAGAAAAAACTAGTGTTAAAGAATATTTGTGGCAATTAAAAAATGCAGTTAGATTTACTAAAAAGTCAAAAAGAATAGCATGTTTATTGATATTCTTTGGACTAGTTTCTGGATTAATTTACAATATGACAACATTTAGAAGTGGCATTCTTGAGCAAATAGAGCTGCCTGCACAGTATTTTGGATTGGTTTTTGCAATTTCGCAAGTTGCTGCGTCACTATGTTCTAGAATGCAGAACTTGATACAAAAAAGATATAAAAACACTACTCTTGCACATTTAGGAATTCCATTAACAGTATCTTGTATAATTATTGGAATTTTTGCTTTAGGAAAAATTAGTAATATAAAAACATATACTATTATCGCATTATTTATATTACAGGGTGCTATAAAAGGAGTATATAATGTACTTATATATAGATATTTAAATAATTTCACAACAAAGCAAATTAGAACGAAATTAGCTACTGTTAGAAATATTGTTTATAATTTGTTTTCAATTGCAATTAGTTTGATTGGAGCAGCATTATTACATTTTTCAAATGCTTCGACAGCTATTATAATTATAGGAATTTCTATGACAATTGTGATGATATTATTATTGGATTATATGAAAGATAAGGTTGGATTAAAGCCAGAAAATTACACCAAAGATGATTTAAAATATAGTACATTAGTACTAAAAAAATAAGTATTAGATATGCCACATTTTACATAAGTTTGAATTATTATGTAAAATGTGGTATAATTGATTTATATAAATTTTATAAAAGGAGTGCTATAAATGCGTAAAAGCAATTATGCAAAAGTTCGGCGAGTCAGAAGTTTTATTAATGCTATTGAGGTAATTGGAGCAATCTTGATTGGAGTTATATTTTCTCTATATTTGTTTGGACCGCAGTTGTCCTTTAAAGATGGTGAAGAAACTACAAAAGAGGTAACTCAGATTAAAGGTGTTGGACGAAGAAAGACTATTAATGTAAATGTTACTTATGCAACTGCAGTAAATCTTGAAACAGAGCCAGTTGAAACTGAAGCCGCAGAGCCTGAGGATGAAGCTGATGTAGAAGTGGAAGCAGAGCCTGAGATTGAGTCTGAAGCAGAAGAAACTGCATATGAAGAAGTACAGCAATATGATTCTGAAACTAAAGAGTTTCAGGACCGATGCCGATTGACCTATGCAGAATCTGGTCTGGAAGATGAGATTGGGCAGGTTGCAGTAGCAGCTACCATTATCCATCGGCAATACAGCCCAGAGTTCCGTGCAGATGGAGATTTCTACCAGGTCATGAACAATGGTTTTTCCTCAGTTCATAATGGTGAAATTTACATCATGACCAGCAATCCGTATGTCCTTTATTATGAGGATGTTCCGGAGAGAACTATTAGAGCAACTGAAAGAGCTCTTAATGGTGAGGACCCGACTGAGCAGCTTCTGTGGGAAGAAGCTGTGAGACTTGGACTTGATCCAGAAGTGTATGCTGCTGGAGGAGCTAAGTACTTCTACAATCCCAATGCTTGCTCTGAAGCTGCTTTAGCTGAAAGAGCAAACATCAAATGTAAAGTGCAGATTGGTAACCATGTCTTTTATAAGGTGTGGGATAAATAAGCACTCTGAGGTGGACCTGCAAGTACAGGCCACCTTTTTTTATTTGTTATTTTATTGCAATTATAAGTAATCAATGATAAAATGCTTTTAGGAGGAGATGAAGATGTCAAAACATACAGAAAAAATAAAAGCTTTATATAAAGAAAACAAAAAATCAAGTTTAATTTGGTATTTAGTTTTAAGAGCATTTGTAATATTAACAATGATAACAAGTTTTATAAGAAAAGACTTTAGCAGTGTATTTTTATGTGGATTAACATTAATTCTATTTTTAATACCATTTTGGATTAATGCAAAATTAAATATAGATATTCCAAATGTAATGGAAACTATAATATTTTTATTTATATTTTCAGCAGAAATATTAGGAGAAATAAATAATTTTTATGGAAATATTCCTTATTGGGATACAATATTGCATACATTAAATGGATTTTTATGTGCTGCAATAGGGTTTTCGTTAATTGATATATTAAACAATTCAGAAAAATTTCATATTAAATTATCACCTGTATTTGTAGCTTTAGTAGCATTTTGCTTTTCCATGACAATAGGAGTACTTTGGGAATTTTTCGAGTTCGGTGCAGACCAGATTTTTAAATATGATATGCAAAAAGATAGAATTGTGCAAACAATATCAACAGTAGAATTAGAACCAGAAGGAAAAAATAAAGCTGTGATAGTAGATAATATATTTAAAACAGCTATATATAGTAATCAAAATGGAGAAGTAGTCGAAACAGATATAGATGGTGGATATTTGGATATAGGATTAATAGACACAATGAAAGATTTAATTGTAAACTTTATAGGTGCAGTTGTATTTTCTGTATTAGGTTATTTCTATATTTATAATAGGGATAAATATAAATTTGCAGAAAATTTTATACCAGTAAAAAGATTTGATAAACAATAAAAATATTGAAAAACAATAAAAAAGTATTGACAAATAATAAAACAAATAATATAATGCTCATATCAAAGGAGGAAATTCGTATGGAATTATTGATAGGAGCATTATTTTTGGCTATATGGCAGTCAATCTTATTTAAAAATCAAAATGTAGGATTGTCAGCAATATTATTTGTACTACCAGTGTTGTACATAACATTCAGATTATTAAAAGGAAAAATCGAAAATAAAAAGGCATTATTAATTTCAATACTAATCATTTTATTATCTATTACATATTTTATATTTGATAATACAGTATTTAAAATTATAAATATGATTGTAATACCACTTTTATATGTAATTATGATAATAACAGCAACTTCAAATAATCAAGGTAAATCAATGATATTTAAAATAATCTTGATGCTAATTCAACCAATTAATTATATAGGAGAAGTTGTTAAAAAAGGAATAAATTTAATATTTACGAAAGAAAAAGAAGAAGGTTCAAAAGAAAAACACAATATTGTAAAAGCAGTATTTTTTACAATTATAATTGCTTTAATTGTAATTGCACTATTAAGTTCTGCAGATTCAGAATTTGCAAATCTATTTGGAGATATATTTAATAACTTATATATATTTAGCATACCAGAATTAGTAAAAAAATTCTTTAGTATTATTATTCCATTCTTTTATTTTGCAGGATTTTTTATGAATATGCTAGATAAAGACAATGGATTAAAAGAATTTGATGAAGAAGAGCCAAAAAAGAAAGATGGATTTACAATATATATGATGATAACTGCGTTAAACGTAATATATTTGCTATTCTGTTTTATACAAATAAAATCACTATTTACAATAGAAAATATCAAATATTCAAGTTATGCAAGACAAGGATTTTTCCAATTGATGGTAGTATCATTAATTAATATTGTAATGATTTTAAAAGCTACTGATAAAAATTTAAAAGAAACTCAAAAGCAAACACAATACAAGAAAATAATATGTATAATGATGTTAATATTCACATTAATAATTATAATTTCATCATTTGCAAGAATGACAATATATCAACAAAATTATGGCAACACAAGATTACGTATATTGGTTGATTTTACATTAATAACAGAAATGATTTTATTAATTCCAACAGCAATGTATATATTAAAAGAAAATATAAATTTGATGAAAGTATATTTTATTATAGTAGTTTCAATGTATTGCTTGGTTAATTTTATAAATATTGATTATATAATTGCCAAAAACAATATTGATAGATATATAGAAACAGGAAAAATTGATGTGGATTATTTAAAAAGACTAGATAATACAGACACAATTGAACAATTGATGAGATTGCATGATACAAAATTTAAATATACAAGTGATGATGATTATCCAGATCGATCTTTGGTATTAAATAATAAATTAGATAATTATCTAGCAACTAAGAGAGATGAATTAAATGAAAAGCATACTTTAGCAGAATTTAATTTATCAAGATTGAAAGCCAAAAAAGTTCTTGAAAAATTTAGATATAATTAGGAGGATATATATGGAAATTCTAGGAGAAAAAGGAATAGGAAAGATTTTAAAAATATTTTTACAGATATGTTTTTGGGGAGGAATAGCAGTACTGATTATATTACCATTTTTATTACAAATGGTAGGATTAAGGTTTAATGCATCAGCATTTGTAATATACCCAAATGGAATAGCTTTGTTAGTAATAGTTCGCCAATTTATAGGCCAATTTGACTCGCTAAAAAACAAAAATCCATTTTGCATGGAAAATGTAAAAAGGTTGAGAATATCAGGTATAGCTTCTTTAGTAGAAACAGTGCTTTGGACAATAGATTTATTATATACAATATTTTTAGCAAAAGGTGCAGATGTAGTTATAGTACTAGGATTAGCATTTATGATAATTCTATTTGCAGGAGTTGCAATTGCATTCTACATCTTAGCTGAACTAATAAAACAAGCAACAGAATATAAAGAAGAAAATGAGTTGACGATATAAGGAGGCTATGATATGATTATTGTAAATTTAGATGTAATGATGGCAAAAAGAAAAATATCTTCTCAAGAACTTGCAGAAAAGGTGGGAATAACTGCAGCCAATCTATCAATTTTAAAGACAAACAAAGGAAAAGCAATTAGATTTTCTACATTAGATAAGATTTGTGAAGTGTTAGAGTGTACTCCAGGAGATATATTAGATTACGAAAAAAAGTAGAAAAAGTCATTTTTTAGTCACATTGCAAATGTAAAATGAAAATAGGGTGATAGTATGTTGAAATTTATAAAAAGAGTAATAATGGCAGTAATATTAGTAATTATATTTGCAGGTGTGATTTTAACTTATAAAGGATATGAAATGTATAAAACTGCACTAAATGAAATAAGTGTAGCAGATAAAGTATCAGAAATTAAAGCAGAAGAAAACTATACAGAACTAAATGATTTACCTGAATTTTATTTGGATGCAGTAGTTGCAGTAGAAGACAGAAGATTTTACAACCATGGTGCAATAGATCCAATAGCTTTAGCAAGAGCCGTTTTTGTTAATGTTAAAAATATGGAATTACGAGAAGGTGGAAGTACAATTACACAGCAATTAGCTAAAAATATTTATTTTACACAGGAAAAATCAGCATTAAGAAAAATAGCAGAAATTTTTATGGCATGTGAGATTGAAAAAAATTGTGATAAAGACACAATATTAGAATTATATGTAAATACGAGTTATTTTGGAGATGGATATTATTGCGTAAAAGAAGCATCAGAAGGTTACTATAATAAAGAGCCTAAAGATATGAATAGAAATGAAGCAAGTATGTTAGCAGGAATTCCAAATGCTCCGTCAGCATATTGTCCTACTAAACATTTAGATTTAGCAAAACAAAGACAAGAACAGGTTTTAGATAAAATGGTAAAATACAATTTTATTTCTGAACAAGAAAAGACAGAAATTTTAGATGAAGCAAATGCGGTTGAAAAATAATTAAAAAAAATAATAAGGATGTTTCTAATTTAAGAGACATCCTTTTAAATTTCTATTATTTTCATATTATATTTATCTTCGAAAACTTTCTTTTTTGTGATATATTCTTTAGTTCTTACACCTTTTACATCTATTACGTCATAACTATTGTCAGAGTTAAATACAATAAAATCTGCTTTATATTTTAAGCCAGGTGCTAACATAAATGTAGGCTGTAAGCAAAATCCATTGATTTCTTTTGCTTGCAATCTTAATTTTAATTGACAATAATAATCTGCTTCTTTTTGACTATCAAATGTGTGCCCATCAATAGATGTTTTATTTGCTCTATATTTTGTTTTCTTTATTTTACTGTTTGTAAAATTTTTGTAATCATCAATACTCCAATGTTCCATTTTTAAGTACCCTTTCTTTTGAATTTAAAAGTATTATATACTAAATGAAACAAATGTGCAATATTTTTTGGGTTGAAAAGTTTTAAAAATACTAGACAAATACAATTGAATATAATATACTGAAATTGTAATTAAAAAGTTAGCTATCAGAGAAAAATACTTAAGATAGCCAAGCAAAAAGAAAGGGGAAAAATCAAATGAGAAGAGCAAATGCCAAAATAATTGGCGGAGTATTAGTGCTAGCAATAATACTAGTAGCAGTAGCATATGCTGTAATAACTAATACAGAATTGAATATTAGTGGAACAGGAAAAGCAGAAGGAAGTCAAAGTAACTTTGTAGTGGAATTTATAGGAACACCAACAACAAGCGGAGATGGAACAACAGTAGCTACAATAGATGAGAAAGTAAAGACAAAAGGAACAATAACTGTAACAAAATTAATAACTAGAGGAGAGACAGCAACTGCAAAATATACAGTAAAAAATAAAAGTGCAGAATTATCAGCAGACTTAAAAGCAGAAGCTACATGTTCGAACGATGATTATTTTGAGGTAATATGTAGTTTAGATAAAACAACATTAAAAGCCCAAGAAGAAACAATATTAACAGTATCAGTAAAAATGTTAAGAACACCAGTAGATGAAACTAAAGAGAATGTAAAAGCAGATATAGGAGTAACTGTAACAGCAGAACCAAAGCAACCTGGAGAAGAGAATAATGGAGGCTCTCA
Organism: uncultured Clostridia bacterium; assembly: GCA_934120315.1. GTDB lineage: Bacteria > Bacillota > Clostridia > TANB77 > CAG-508 > CAG-269. Next base: position 29,245 of record CAKOTX010000005.1, on the reverse strand, counting down.
AACAGTATCAAGTGCTACAACAACAGAAGGAACATACTTGCCAAAAGGATTTAGACAAGTATCTGGAACAACATTAGATAATGGACTAACAATCCAAGATAGCAAAGGGAACCAATATGTATGGGTAGAAGTGCCAAAAACAACAGAAGTATATCCAACGGCAGGATTAGAAGTAACAGAATTTACAGAATCTGAATATACAGCAATCGAGACAGATTTACACACATATACAAATGATTACAGACAATCAGGAAGGGAAGATAAATATTGTTCAGATGCAGCAACAGGATTAACAAGTGAACAATACACTCAATTAAAACAAAAAATGTTAAAGAGCGTATATCAAAATGGAGGATTTTATATTGGAAAATATGAAACCGGAACAGATACAGCAAGAACTTCTGGTTCTTCATCAACTGCACCAACAGAAACACCAGTAATAAAACAAAATGTATATCCATATAATTATGTAACATGTAGCCAAGCCCAGACATTAGCAACTACCAAAATGGAATCAGGAGATAGAACAACAAGCTTACTATTTGGAGTACAATGGGATTTGGTAATGAAATATTTAGAGACAAAAGGAACAAGCCAAGCAGATTTAAAAACAGATAGTACAAGCTGGGGAAATTATAGTAATAATGCATGGAGTATAACAAATGCAAATTTAAAATATTCAAGCGACTATGGTAAGAGTTGGACAACAGCAACAGAAAAATCAAGAACTTCAAGTGAAATAATATTATTATCAACAGGAGCAAGTGAAAGTTTTAGTAAAATGGGAATATATGATTTAGCAGGAAATGAATATGAATGGACACTCGAATATGCTGCTTCCACCAGCGGCCCTTGTGCCCCTCGAGGAGGTATTTACGACTCTTCGGGCAGTGTTTTTCCAGCTTCTAACCACAACTACAGCTGTATGACCGATGCCATCAGCAGCGACTTCGGTTTTAGGTGCGTACTTTATTAAAAGTAGCTCTGAGTCCTGTGTAGCGATACACTAAAAGGAGCTCGAATAAGGAGTGTTAAAATTTAACTGTGTAAATTCAAAAACAAAAATTTGAATTGCAGAGGATGTAGAATATAGTGTGTGAAATATAAAAAGCACACTATATTTTTTGTGTGCAGGAAAGGAGTAAAATGAAAAAATTAACACTAGCAGAGTGCACCAAGAAAAAACTAGATGATATATATATCAATTTTATATAAGAAATAGGACCTATATATAAATTTATAGGTCCTATTCTTATGAATATTTTTTCAAGTGAAATTAAAAAGTAGTTTCAAATATTTCAGCAGGTTTCATATCACCACAATCACAAATAGATTGAAAAGCTATTTTATGAGCAACTACAATTATTGTATCATATTCATTTTTATATTTATTGATAATAGACATAATTCTAGTTTTTAATTGTTCTTTTGTTTCCCAGTTTCGTTTTTCGTTCTTTGGATAAACTCCATTATTTTCAATATAATCTTTATAATAAATTTTTAATTCATCACTGCTTTTATATTGATAAGTAAGATCAGGTTGCCATTCTCGTATATCTGGTTCTATAACAATATCAAGACCAGTTTCTTTAGAAATTATGCTAGCTGTTTGTAATGCTCTTGTATATGGAGAAGACACAATAATTTGAGCATTTTTTAAGCGAGGGTCTTTTGAAGTTTCTATAACATATTTTATTTTATCTTGTTTTAATGGTGCCAAATCATGTCCATGGCCTATAAAACCATGTGTGTCTCCATATGTGTAATCTGGTTCACCATGCCTAATTAAATAGAATTTTGCCATATTCATTCCTCCAATTATAATAATTTAAATAGTTTGATTTGATTTTATTATTTTTTGTTACTTTTTTCAATATTTTTAAGTACTTTTATATCTTTATTTTTTATTGTATAAAAATGTAATATGATAGAATGAGTAAATAGTAAAATTTTTTTGTATAGCACTTGTATTTACAATTTACAAGTGCTATAATAATGACTTGTAAAAATCTCGCATTATCAAACAATAATTATTGGAGGTAAGAAGAAAAATGAAAAAAAGTGAGTTTGTATCTCTTGTGCTGGCGTTGATTTCAGGAGTAGCTTTAGGGTTATGGTATAAAACTCTTGATGGACTTGCTAATAATGTTGATGTAAGAACAGTTGCGGTATTTTTAAGTATTACTTTGTTCTGGAAAATATTTGAAACAGCATATTGTTTAATAAAAGAGATTAACAAAGAAGAATTAATTGTTCGTTTAATTTTCTTTACAAGCGTAATGGTGTTATTACAATGTATAATCTATTTTCAGACAGGAGTAAAGGCTAATAGACCGATAGCTGTACTTGTTGCAGTTTGTATAGTTATCTCTGTAATATCAGGAAGTATGGCAGGTTTTGCTTGGAGGTGCAAAAGAAAATAAGATAATAAGATAATAAGCAATAAAGCAGGGCAATGCCTTGCTTTATTTGCGTTTATTAGATATAATTGTCAAAGAAGAAGGTGGCAAAATGAGAAAAATTTTATTAGTAGAAGATAATGAAACTATTGTATTTGGATTAAAATATTCTTTAGAGCAAGAAGGTTTTAATGTTGAGACAGCTAAAAATATAATAATAGCAAAGGCTCAAATAAAAAAGCAGAAATTTGATTTATGCTTATTAGATATTTCATTACCAGATGGTGATGGATATGAGCTATGTGAATATATAAAGAAAAATGAGAATATGCCAGTTATATTTTTAACTGCAAAAGATGAAGAAAAAGATGTTGTACAAGGACTTGATATGGGAGCAGACGACTATGTAATAAAGCCATTTAGGACTAGAGAATTAATTTCAAGAATTAATAGTGTTTTACGAAGATATCATAAAGATGATGAAGAAAAAATAATGAAATGTGGGAATGTTAAAATAGATGTAGATAAAGCAACTGTATACTTAGATGATAAAGAGGTTGTTTTTACAAGTTTGGAATATAAAATTTTATTGCTATTATTTTCAAACAAAAATATTCTTGTAACTAGAGAACAGATTTTAGATAAAATTTGGGATGTTGCTGGAAATTTTGTTAATGATAACACTTTAACAGTATACATAAAAAGAATAAGGGAAAAGCTTAATGATAAAGAGGGAAAAATAATTCAAACTGTTAGAGGAATAGGATATAAGGTGGTAGAAAAATGTTAAAATCTAAAAAAGTTACAATACCAATTATAGTGTTATCAATAATAATGATAGTAATTTCATCAATAATCCTAAAAAACAAAGAACAAGAGTATCAAAAAATTGTAAATGAATCAATCGCAGAAATTGTAGGAAAAATAAAAGAAGAATATCCAAATGTAAAAGAAGAGGAAATCATAAAGATTTTGAATGAAAGTGCTTCGAGCAAAGTTGAAGGTGAGAAAACATTGCAAAAATATGGAATCGATATAAAAGAAAATCCAGCAATTGAAGCAATGGAAAATCAAGAACAAGAAATCATGATAATAAATGTAGTAAGTATAGGTGTAAGTGTCATTTTGTTGTTGATAATTGTAAATATATATTATCATAGCAGAAACAAAAAAATACAAGAGATTATAAAATATATAGAAGCAATCAATAATAAAAATTATGATTTAAAAATAGCAGAAAATACAGAAGATGATTTAAGTAATTTCAGAAATGAATTATATAAAATAGCTATAATGTTAAAGGAACAAGCAAGTCAATCAATTAATGATAAAAAGGCATTGCAGACTTCTCTTGAAGATATTTCACATCAATTAAAAACTCCATTAACATCAATTTCAATCATGTTAGATAATATTAGAGAAAATCCTAATATGGATGAACATACAAGGCAAGAGTTTATTTATGAAATTAGTAGGCAAATCAATTGGATAAATTGGCTAGTAATTTCTCTTTTGAAATTATCTAAGTTAGATTCTAATACAGCAGTTTTTGTACAAAAAGAGATTAAAGTAGAAGATTTAATAAATAATGTTGTCAAAAATTTGGCAATTCCAATAGATATCAAACAACAAAATGTAATTGTAAATGGATCAAGTGATGTAATGTTTGTAGGGGATTATAATTGGCAATTAGAGGCATTAACTAATATCGTAAAAAATTGTATAGAACATACTGCAGAAAATAAAAATGTTTATATAAATTGGGAAGAAAATAATTTCTATACTAAAATAGTAATAAAAGATGAAGGTGTGGGAATTGATAAAAAAGATGTTAAACATATATTTGAACGTTTTTATAAAGGTAAAAATTCTTCAGAAAATAGCGTAGGAATTGGTTTGGCATTGGCTAAAAGTATTATAGAAAAAGATAATGGATATATTATTTGTACATCAGAATTAGGGAAAGGAACAACCTTTGAAATAAAATATATGAAACCATAAATTTAGAAAGTTCGGTCAGGAATATTGACAAGATATTTTTAATATGATAATCTAGTATCGAAAACCAGATAAGGTTAAGAAAGGAAAAAATAATGGAAAGAGAAAGATATTTTAATGCAATCGAATTTAAAGATATCAAAGGAATAATATACAATTCAGCAAAGCAATTTGCCACAAATACAGCATTTATATTAAAACATAAGAAAGACAAAGAAGTAACATATGAAAATATAACATATAAAAAATTATTACAAGATATCAATGCATTTGGAACAAAGTTATTCCAAATGGGATTTAAAAACAAAAGAATAGCAATTGTAGGAAGAAACAGATATGAATGGGTAATAGCTCATTTAGCAAATTTATTAGGTGGAATAGTTTCAGTTCCACTAGACAAAGAATTACAAGTAGATGAATTAGAAAGTTGCTTAATAAGAAGCAAAGCAGATGTAGTAGTATTTGATGAAAAATATATTGATAATATAGAAGAAATCAAGAGAAGAGGAAATACTAATTTGCAAGAATACATTTGTATGACAGCAAGAGAAGGATATCAAAACTTTTGGGATTTAAAAGAACAAGGAGAAAAGCTTTTAAATGCTGGAGAAAAGGAATATACAAAGACAAAAATTAAAGAAGATGAGTTGGGAATTTTATTATTCACATCAGGAACAACTTCAAAATCAAAAGCAGTAATGCTTTCACAACATAATATTGCATCAAATGTATATGCAATGTTATTAGTAGAAAATTTTTTAACAACAGATGTAAATTTAGCATTTTTACCATTTCATCATATATTTGGCTCAACAGAAATGATAGTAATGCTTGCATCAGGTTTAGCAACAGCATTCCCAGACGGATTGAGATATGTAGCTCAAAACTTAAGAGAATATAAAGTTTCATTATTTGTAGGTGTGCCTTTACTAGTAGAAGCAATTTACAGAAACATTGAAAAAGAAGTTGAGAAAAAAGGAAAAACTAAAACAATAAATACAGCTAAAAAGATAAGCAATGCATTATTGAAATGTCATATAGATATTAGAAGAAAAATGTTCAAATCAGTTCTTGATGCACTTGGCGGAAATATGAGATTTATTATTTCTGGTGGTGCACCATTAGATAAAAAAGTTGCTAAAGGATTCAATGAATTAGGAATCGATTTAGTTCAAGGATATGGTTTAACAGAAACAGCACCTGTTATTGCAGCTGAAAATTTTAAAAAGAAGAGAAGCGGTTCTATTGGATTTCCAATGGATAATGTAGAAGTAGAAATTGTAGATAAAGATGAAAATGGAATTGGTGAATTACGTGTAAAAGGACCAAATGTAATGCTAGGCTATTATGAAAATGAAGAAGAAACAAAGAAAGTTATTAGAGATGGATGGTTCTATACGGGAGATTTAGGCTATATGGATAAAGATGGATTTTTATTCTTAACAGGTAGACAAAAAGATATGATTGTTTTAAAAAATGGAAAAAAAGTTTTTCCAGAAGAATTGGAAACTTTAATTAATAGACTAGATTTAGTAAAAGAATGTCTAGTGTTTGGAATGCCAGAAGATAATGATAAAAATGATTTAAAATTATCAGTAAAGATAGTTTATGACAAAGATGTTGCTAAAGAGAAATATCCAAATACTTCTGAAGAAGAGTTAAAGAAAATAATATGGGAACAAATAAAAGAAATTAATAAAACATTCCCACCTTATAAGTATATTAAAAATATGATTTTAACTGATGAGGAATTAATAAAGACGACAACACATAAAGTAAAAAGACAAGAAGAAATAAAGAGGATATTAGGATAAAAATACTTCCATTTATATGCAATTAATTAATTTACATATAAGTGGAAGTTTATTTTTCATTACAATGAGATGAGTTGTCCTTTTAAATTAAAAAGTTTAGGAAAAAAATCGTAAAGTTCTTTTTTAGTAAAATCTTTTTGAATTTTAATGCTTTTTCCATTAAGAATAGTACAAACAGAGTATCGACCTTTTTCATTAAAAGATGGTGCTACATAAGTTAGAGTATCTGTCTTAAGGAAGTCAGTCTGATTTTGAAGATACTGACCACTGACTATCCACAAATATAAAGGGTCTTCCATAAAAGGACTTTCAAGTGCAGCAGAAAGAGTACACTCGATTTCATTTTGGTGTAGTTCATACAAAACCAGGGCATTAATCATAGTGCATAACTCCTTTTCCTATATTTATTTAAACTGACGAAATTAATTGGCTAGATGGACTAGCACGCTATACTATTATATAACTTTAGGCACAAAATGTCAAATAAAAAAGTTTTTTGACCTATTGACTTTTAAAATAGTGATTATTATAATACTAATAGTTAATAATATAAGAAAAGGAAGGTAATTATTATGAATCATGAAATGTATGAAATTATGAAAGATGGAAGAGGATTTATTGCAGCACTTGACCAAAGTGGTGGAAGTAGCAGTAAAACATTAAAAGCTTATGGAATTCCAGAAACTGAATATAACTCAGAAGAAGAAATGTTCAATTTAATCCATGAAATGAGAAAAAGAGTATTTACAAGCAAATCATTTACAAATGAACATATAATAGGAGCAATCTTATTTGAAAAAACAATGATGTCAAAAGTAAATGATGAATTTACAGCTGATTATTTATGGAATCAAAAACATATTGTTTCTTTCTTAAAAGTAGATAAAGGATTACAAGAAGAAAACAATGGTGTAAAATTAATGAAACCAATTCCAGAACTTGCAGAAGAATTAAGAGAAGCTAATGAAAAACATGTTTTTGGAACAAAAATGAGATCAGTAATTTATGAAGCAAACAGAGAAGGAATTGCTGAAATTGTAAAACAACAATTTGAATTTGCAAAAATAATTTGTGATGCAGGATTAGTTCCAATCATTGAACCAGAAGTTGATATTAATTCAGCAGAAAAAGAAAAATGCGAAGAAATATTAAAAGAAGAAATCAAAAAACAATTAGAAACATGGAATAAAGAAGATAAAATCATGTTCAAGTTTACAATACCAACAGTTGCAAATCATTATTTAGATTTATATGACTATGAATGTGTTGTAAGAATTGTTGCTTTATCTGGAGGATATGATGTTGATAAAGCTGTAGAACTATTAGCACAAAATAATAGAATGATTGCAAGCTTCTCAAGAGCATTATTGCAAGATTTAAATGCACATCAATCACAAGAAGAATTTGACCAAAAATTAAATGATGTAATAGTTAAAATTTATAATGCATCAATATCATAAAAAAATTTAACATTTTTAGCACTCTACTATTGACACTGCTAAAAATAAGTAGTATAATAATAAATGTAATAAGAAAAGAGCACATTCTAAGTACGGACTGTGCTCTTTAACTTAGAAAAATTGACAAAGGAGGTAGATATTATGAATATACAAAAATTTACTCAAAAGTCATTAGAAGCAGTACAAAGTGCACAAACATTAGCAGTTGAGAATCAAAATGCACAAGTAGAACAAGAACATTTATTGTTAGCATTATTAGAACAAGAAAATAGTTTAATTAAAGAACTATTTAAAAAGATTAGTACAACAGAGGGATTGGAAGAAGAGTTAAGAAATACAATAAGTAATATGCCTAGAGTTACAGGAGGAGCTACACAGAGTGATAGTATTTATGTATCACAAGATGTTAACAAAGCATTAGCTGATGCAGAAAACATTGCAAAGAAGATGAAGGATGAATATGTTTCTGTTGAACATATTATGCTAGGAATTTTCGATAATGCAAATAGCAAAATTAGAGATTTATTACGTAGATACAGTGTTACAAAAAATGAGTTTTTAAAAGCTTTGTCAGAGGTTAGAGGTAGTGCAAGAGTTACTTCCGATAATCCAGAAGATACTTATGATGTGCTTAAAAAATATGGTCAAGATTTAACTCAATTAGCAAGGGAGCAAAAATTAGACCCTGTTATAGGAAGAGATACAGAAATAAGAAATGTAATACGTATTCTATCAAGAAAAACTAAAAATAACCCATGTTTAATTGGTGAGCCTGGTGTTGGTAAGACAGCTATTGCAGAAGGACTAGCATTAAGAATAGTAAGAGGAGATGTACCAGAAGGCTTAAAAGAATGTAGTATTTTTTCACTTGATATGGGCTTGTTAATTGCTGGGGCTAAATATAGAGGAGAATTTGAGGAAAGATTAAAAGCAGTATTACAAGAAGTTAAAAAGAGTGAAGGAAGAATAATTCTATTTATTGATGAAATTCATACAATTGTAGGAGCTGGAAAGACAGATGGTGCAATGGATGCAGGAAACTTATTAAAACCAATGTTGGCAAGAGGAGAATTACATTGCATTGGTGCAACAACATTAAATGAGTACAGACAATATATTGAAAAAGACCAAGCACTTGAAAGACGTTTCCAACCTGTAATGGTAGATGAACCATCAGTAGAAGATACAATTTCAATTTTAAGAGGATTAAAAGAAAGATATGAAGTATATCATGGTGTAAAAATATCAGACAATGCATTAATTGCTGCAGCTACACTATCACATAGATATATTTCAGACAGATTTTTGCCAGACAAAGCAATAGACTTAGTTGATGAGGCTTGTGCAATGATTAAAACAGAAATGGAATCAATGCCAACAGAACTTGATGAAGTTTCTAGAAAAATTATGCAATTAGAAATTGAAGAAACAGCATTAAGCAAAGAAAAAGACGAAATTTCTAAACAACGTTTAGCAGATATTCAAAAAGAAAAAGCAGAATTAAAAACTAAATTTGATGCAATGAAAGCAAAATGGGAAAACGAGAAAGCTGCTATTGGTAAAGTTCAAAAATTACGTGAAGAAATTGAACAGACAAATGCTCAAATAGAGCAAGCAGAAAGAAGTTATGACTTAAATAAAGTTGCAGAATTAAGATATGGCAAACTTCCAGAGTTGCAAAAAGAATTACAAAAAGAGGAAGAAATTTCAGAAAAGAGCAAAGAAGATGGATTATTAAGAAACAAAGTAACAGACGAAGAAATTGCAAAAATCATTTCAAGATGGACTGGAATACCTGTTACAAAATTAATGGAAGGTGAAAGAGAAAAAATCTTAAATTTGGACAAAATTCTTCATAAGAGAGTAATAGGACAAGATGAAGCAGTTGAAAAGGTTTCAGAGGCAATTATGCGTTCAAGAGCAGGCATAGGAGATCCACGTAGACCAATAGGTTCATTCATGTTTTTAGGACCAACAGGTGTTGGTAAAACAGAACTTGCTAAATCACTTGCAGAAGCATTATTTGATGATGAACACAATATGGTAAGAATTGATATGTCTGAATATATGGAAAAATATTCTGTATCAAGATTGATTGGTGCGCCTCCAGGATATGTAGGATATGATGAAGGCGGTCAATTGACGGAAGCTGTTAGAAGAAGACCATATTCAGTTGTATTATTTGATGAAATCGAGAAAGCACATCCAGATGTATTTAATGTATTGTTACAAGTCCTTGATGATGGACGTATTACAGATTCACAAGGTAGAACAGTAGACTTCAAAAATACAATTATAATATTGACGTCAAACTTAGGCTCTGAATATATTTTGGAAGGAATTCAAGAAAATGGAGAAATTTCAGAAGAGGCTAAAAATAAAGTAGAAGAGTTATTAAAGAGAAGCTTTAGACCAGAATTTTTAAATAGATTAGATGAAATAGTATTTTACAAACCACTTCGTAAAACAGAGATTTCTAAGATATTAGAGCTTTTAATTAATGATTTGGAAAGAAGACTTGAAGATAAAAACATCAAACTTGAATTGACTCAATCAGCAAAAGATTATTTAATTGATAATGGTTATGATGAAGTTTATGGTGCAAGACCTTTGAAGAGATTTGTACAGAAAAAGCTTGAAACATTGATCGCTAAAAAGATTTTGTCACAGGAAATTTTACTTAATACAACAGTAAAAATTGATAGTAATCAAGAGGGATTGCTTATAAGCCATGAGTAATTTAATAATGAAAAAATCACAAAAGTAATTTGACTTTTGTGATTTTTTATGTATAATTAAATTAAATATATAAATTATTGGAGAAAATAATGGAAAATAATTATAGAAAAAGTAGAGGAAAACATAGTCAATCTTCTAGATATGGAAGGCCTGCATATAGCCAACCAGTAAGAAGAAAGAAAAAAGTTGTTAAAAAGAAAAAACTAAATATGAAAAAAGTATTGATGGTACTTATTATAATAGTTGCAATAATTATTATGATAAATAGAGCATCGAGCAAGAAAAAAACAAAAGAGGTTTCTACTTCGGAAAATATAATAACCAATACGACAGCTGAAGTAAATAACTCAGAAAATATGACAAATACTCTTTCAAATAATACAACAGAAACTCCAAAAAAAGAAATTAATGATTGGAGAGTAACATTAGCTAATTATGAAAATATACTTCCAGAAAATTTCACAGTAAAAGTCTCAAATATAGATTCAACAAGGCAATTTGATTCAAGAGCAATAGGAGAGCTTACAGATATGATGAATGCCATGCGAAAAGCTGGCATAACTAATATTTGGGTACAATCAGCATATAGAAGTGTTGCAAGGCAAAAAGAGTTATATGATGCAAGTGTTCAAAAATATTTAAAACAAGGTAAAACACAAGAAGAAGCTCAAAAGCTAACAGATGAATATATCAATAAGCCTGGTTCAAGTGACCACAATTTAGGACTAGCAGTTGACTTTAATTATGTAGACAACAAATTTGAAAAACTAGAGGGGTTTAAATGGTTACAACAACATGCAGAAGAATATGGCTTTGTACTTAGATATCCAAAGGACAAAGAAAATATTACAAAAATTGCATATGAGTCATGGCATTGGAGATATGTTGGAAAAGAACATGCTCAAAAAATGAATAAATTAAATATGTGTTTAGAAGAGTATGTAGAATATTTGCAAAAAGAAAATTAATGTAGTATAATAAATAAGTTCGTTTTATGAAACATCCAAACATAATTATGTAGGAGGTAAACATGACAATTCTTATTTTTATAGCTATAGTTCTGCCAGTAGAACTTTGGCTATCAGTCCAAATGATTATTAATGTGAAGAATAATTATGCAATTGTAGGTGAATTGTTTTTCTCTGTGGTATTAGCAGAAGGTTTGACTAAAGCACATCTTCCATTGAAACAAGTTTTGGTAGCAGTTATTTTAGAATATCTTCTTGTAAAAGTGCTGTTAATAATCTTTATGATTGTTACTAGAAAATACAGTTTCTATGTGATTAAAAGATTAGCGATGGAAAAAAGAAAAAGAAAAAACACAGCATTTACTAAAAGATATTCTGACACAAGAAGATTGAAACGGATTAAAAAGTTTTATCAGGCTCAATATTGGCCGAGATTAAAGCTTGGACTTCCTGGAATGGCTAATCAAACTCATGGAGTTACTAAAGTAAAATTTGATGATGAAGGTTTTCCAAGGTTCAAATCATACTATAAAGTGAAATTGCAAAGAAAAGATTTTAAGAAAAAGAGAGAACAGCATTTTTATATTTGCAATAAAAAACTATATAGAGCAGTTATATCTAGTGCAACATTGAAGGCAAATTTAAAACTTTCGAGCAAAGATATAAAAAGATTGGAACAAGGAGAAACACCGTCTAAGTATGTTTGGCATCATCATCAGGATGCAGGAGTACTTCAGTTGGTAGAGCGGTCCATTCATGAAAAAACTTATCATGTAGGTGGCTATTCTATCTGGGGCAGTAAGGGCTAAATGTAAAAATAAAGAATTTTAATAGAAATAAAACTCATATCAAAATATTGGTGTGAGCTTTATTTTTTTGCTAATTTGGGACCGGGTATTTTTTTGGCATTTTTTTATAAAAGTCACTTTGGAGTCACTATTGTAAAATATTATATAATCAAATAAAGTCAAAGACGAAATGTCTGGAAAGGAAAAGAAAATGGAAATTTTAAAAGTAGAGAATTTATGTAAGATATATGGAAAAGGAGAAAATGAAGTAAAGGCAGTTGACAATGTATCTTTTTCAGTGGAAAAAGGTGAATTTGTGGCAATTGTTGGAGCTTCTGGAAGTGGAAAATCAACATTATTACATTTACTAGGAGGAGTAGACAGACCTACTAGTGGGAAGGTATTTATAGATGGTGAAGATATTTATAAATTGAGTGATGATCAGCTTGCGATTTTTAGAAGAAGACAGGTTGGGTTGATTTATCAATTTTACAATTTGATACCTATTTTAAATGTAGAGGAAAATATTACATTACCATGTAATTTAGATGGAAAACAGGTGGAACAAGCTAAATTAGATGAATTATTGAAAACATTAAAATTGGAAAATAGGAGAAAACATCTTCCAAATGAATTATCAGGGGGGCAACAACAAAGAGTTTCAATAGGAAGAGCAATAATAAATAATCCTGCTATTATGCTAGCAGATGAGCCAACAGGAAATCTAGACAGTAAAGCATCAGAGGAGATAATTTCTCTATTAAGGCTTTCTAATAAAAAATATAATCAAACAGTAATTATTATAACACACGACGAAAAAATTGCTTTAGAAGCAGACAGGGTTATTACAATTGATGATGGAAAAATTATTAAAGATGAAAAATGCTAAAAAAAGAACCGACCCCAAATTCGCAGAAAGGAAAGAAAAAGATGAAAAATATATTAAATAAATTTACATTAAGAAGTTTGAAATTGAACATAAAAAGAACCATTGCGACTTGCATGGGAATAATAATGTCTACTGCTCTTATATGTGCAGTTGCAGGAGTGGCTTCAAGTTTTCAGCAAACATTGATTAATCATACAATAGAGTTAGATGGAGATTACCATACTGCATTTTTTGATATAAGCAAGAATGATCAAAAATATATATTTGAAAATAGAAATGTTAAAAGTACATATATAACTCAAGGCATTGGATATTCCGAGTTAAAAGAAAGTAAAAATGATTATAAACCTTATATGTACTTAATGGCTTTTGATAAAGATGCATTAAATAATTTTGGATTAAGAGTAACAGAAGGCAGATTACCTCAGAATTCAAAAGAGATAGTTATTTCTAAACATATGGAAGAAAATGGCGGTGTTTCATTATATAAAGTTGGAGATAAAATTACTTTGAATCTTGGAAAAAGAGTTGCAGATGATGGAAGTGAGTTAACACAAAATAATGTATATAATAATCCTAAAAATAGTAGTGATACAGATTATGTTGAAGAACATCTAACAAATACAAAAGCAGATGAGTTTACAGTTGTTGGAATAATTGAAAGACCAAACAGAGAAATTGAGCCATATAGTGCGCCTGGTTATAGTGTTATTACATTATTAGATGATACTAATATGAATGCAGATAAGCCAATAAATATTTTGGTTAAATTTAAAAATGTTAAAGAAACTTATGAAGATACAAAAGAAATTTCTAAACAACTAAGTCAAGGAAGTTCTACTGTTAATAGTGAACTATTAAGATGGTCTGGTGTTGTAAGAAATGAGGGCACTTTACAAATGATGTATGGACTAGTTGGAATTGTAATGGGAATCATTGTTGTATCTAGTGTTTTCGTAATTAGAAATAGTTTTGCAATTTCTATTACAGAAAAGATGAAGCAATATGGTATGTTATCAAGTATAGGTGCTACCAAGAAACAAATCAAGAAAAATGTTTTATTTGAAGGTATGATATTAGGATTAATTTCTATTCCTATTGGAATAGCATGTGGTGCTTTAGCAACAGAAATTTTAATGCAAGTTTCAACTATTTTAGTTGGAAAAACTATGTTTACAAATGAGATTGAATTTGTATTTAACATGCCGCTTCTAGCTATAGCTTTAAGTGTTGGACTAGGATTTTTGACAATTTATTTATCTTGCGTATTTTCAGCAAGAAAAGCTGCCAAGATATCACCAATTGCTGCAATTAGAAGTAGTAATGATATAAAAATAAAAGCTAAGAAAATGAAATGTCCAAAAATAATTAATAAGATTTTTGGAATAGGTGGAGAAATTGCATACAAAAATCTAAAAAGAAATAAGAAAAAATATAGAACAACTGTTATATCACTTGTAGTAAGCATTACAGTATTCATTTCATTAAATACCTTCTTAAACTATGCATTTGGAATAACAGGTACCTATTATCAAGAAATGAATTATAATATATCTATATTTGCATCTTACAAAGGAGATTCATCTGAAAGTGAAAAACAAGAATATGAATATTATCAAAAGTTTGTAAAAGAAAATGATATAAGTAAATATTCAATTGTAAGAACAGCAACTTTAGAAAACAGTAATATTGCTAACTATTATACAGATGAATACAAAAAATATTATTTAAATGATGAAATGGAAAAAAACGAAAACAAGCCTAGTGTTATCCTAATGTCTATTGGAGATAATGCTTATAAAGAATATATCAAAAAAATAGGTGGAAAATACGAGAACTATAAAGACTCTATCATTTATTATGATAATTCTGCTATATATATTGCTAATGATGGTGAAGATACTAAAAAAATAGTGCCATTAAACATAAATTCTAATGATATTGTAGAAGGAATTCCATTCAAATATAATGAAGAAGCAACAGAAAAAACAAGCTTAAAAATTGCAAAAGTTGCAGATAGAGACAATCCTTTAGAATCAGGAAACTTTACATCAGTAGGCACATTTCTTATAAGTGATGAATTAATGGATAAATTTGAATATAATTGTGTAAGATTACAAGTTGATGTAAAAAATGATGAAGAACTATGTAATAAAATAGATGAAGAAAAATCAGAACTTGCCAAAACAGGAATGTCAGTAAGCTATACTAATTACAAAGAAGAAGCAGATTATCAAAATAAAACGGTATTACTTATTTCTATATTCTTATATGGATTTATAACAGTAATTACATTGATAGGAGTAACAAACATATTTAATACAATAACAACAAATATGAATTTGAGAAGCAAAGAATTTGCAATGTTGAAATCAATAGGAATGACTAAAAAAGAATTTAACAGAATGATTAATTTAGAAAGTATCTTTTATGGTGTAAAATCTTTGATAATAGGTATTGTTCTTGGAACAGGAATTTCATACTGGATTTATAGAATTTCAGTAGGAAGTGATGTAACCAGTAAATTGAAATTCATATTCCCAACAAAGCCAGTAATTATATCAATTATATTTATAGCAATTATAGTTGGAATAATTATGAGATATTCTTTAAATAAAATCAATAAACAAAATATTATTGAAACAATTAGAAATGATAATATTTAGAATTAATAAAAAATTAATATTTTCTCTATTTTTTCTTAATAAAGATTTGCTATAATATAGATGAAATAGAACAAGGGGGATAAAATGTACAATATTTTAGTAGTAGATGATGACAAAGAAATTGTAAAAGCAATTGAAATATATTTAGGAAAAGAAAATTATAACATATTCAAAGCATATGATGGTGAGCAAGCATTAAAAGTGATTCAGGAAAATGAAATTCATTTAGTTATATTAGATGTTATGATGCCTAAAAAAGATGGAATAGAAACTTTAAGTGAAATTAGAAAAGATAAAAATATCCCAGTTATTATGCTATCAGCAAAATCAGAAGATATTGATAAAATAAATGGATTAAATGTAGGAGCAGATGATTATGTAACAAAACCTTTTAATCCTGTGGAATTAATTGCAAGAGTTAATGCTTTGATAAGGCGTTATACTAAATTAGGAGGGGCTCAGAAAAATGAAGAGCCCGCTTCTGCAATATCAAAAGAAAATATAATCAGAGTTGGTGAACTTGTTATAAATGATGATTTAAAACAAGTTGTAGTTGATGGAAAAGAAGTCAAACTAACACCAACAGAGTATAATATTTTAAAATTTTTAGCTAAAAATAAAGGACGAGTATTTTCAATAGAAGAAATTTATACAAATGTCTGGGAAGGCGAATGTTATGCGGCTGAAAATGTAATTGCAGTTCATATAAGACACATAAGAGAAAAAATTGAAATTAATCCAAAAGAACCTAAGTATTTAAAGGTAATATGGGGAGTTGGATACAAAATTGCGTAAAAAAGGACCGACCCCAAATTCACACGGAGGTAATATGAAACAGAATAAAATTTTAAAAATATTAAGTTATATAATATTGTCTATATCGATTGCAACTATGATTTTGTCTGCAATTAGTTTTGGATTTAAAAATTCTACACGTTATGATAAAGATACATACTTTTCTTCAGAAACTTTTGCATATGATTATATTAGAACCATAACTAATATTGCGAATAAGCTGATATATAATAATGCCAATTACCCTAGCACTAAGGATGGGGAGATCGAGATATATTATTTGAAGAATTATTATTCAGAAAATGGTTATATTGTTAATGAGTATTTTAATAGTTCAGAAGTTGCTGAAATTAATTTCTTGGTAATTTATAATAATAAGGCTATAACAAATGTGAATTCTAATTCTATTGAAGATATAAAACATGTAATTGAAACTTCTGCTGATAATGCTAATGCCACAGATAATGCTAGCATAAAGAAAGCTAATATATTAAATGGAGAAATTCAATCAGATTCAGATATTTTAAAAAAATATGGAACAAAATATTTGAGTAATTTTATGATTACATATTATACAACAGATACTGAAAAAACAGATACAATACTTTCAGATGGAAGATATATAGAATATGTAACACCTACTGCAAAGGATTTTGAGGTATATACTTCTTATACTGAGGAATTATCTCAGGATGAAGAGAGACAGCTGGCAACTGAATTTTTGGATGCAATAGAACCGATTTCACAAAATGCATATATTATTTTACCAATAAGTTCTG
Organism: uncultured Clostridia bacterium; assembly: GCA_934120315.1. Classification (GTDB taxonomy): domain Bacteria; phylum Bacillota; class Clostridia; order TANB77; family CAG-508; genus CAG-269. The sequence goes on along the minus strand of CAKOTX010000005.1, from coordinate 11,950 downwards.
CTGTAACAATATTATTGATAATATATTTATTAATAACTATTGGACATAAAGATGATGAGAAAACTATTGAACTAAATGACTTTGATAAAATTCCATTGGAAATAATTCTTGTAGTTGCAGTATTTTTGGTAATACTTCCATTCATCATTCTTTCACAATATGATAGGATGACTAGTGCAATGTTATCATTAGGCATAACTACATATCTTGATGTATATATAGTTTCTGCAGTAGTATTGCATACACTGATAAAAAGAATAAAAGCTAAAACTTTTTTAAGCTCTTCAATTATTGGACAAGTTTTAATTTGGTGGGTAAAGATATTGAAAAAGTTATTAAGTAAGCTAAAAAAAGTATGGAATACAATTACATATTCTGCAAGTGTAACTTCAAAAGTTATAATTGGGACTGGAATTATTACTTTTATTTGGTTAGTAATTATTTCTATGTTTTCAGATAATAAAATGTTACCTTTAATTATAATTGCTTTAATTTGCTTTATTATGTATAAAATAATCAAAATTATAAAAGAATATTCACAAATAGAGAATAAGCTTAAAGATGTGTATAATGGAAATAATCAAACTGAGCTTAAAGAAGATGATTTTTCAATGGTATTTAAAAGTTCTGTAAAATATTTGAATAATATTTCTAATGGGCTAGAAAATGCAGTTCAAGAGAGAATGAAAAGTGAAAGAATGAAGGCAGAATTGATTACTAATGTTTCACATGATATTAAAACACCATTGACATCAATTATAAATTATGTAGATTTATTAAAGAAGGAAGATATAGCAAATGAGAAAGCAAATGAATATATTAATATATTAGACAATAAATCTCAAAGACTAAAAAAATTAACTGAAGACTTAATAGAAGCTTCTAAGGTTTCTACAGGAAATGTTTCATTGAATTTAGAAAAAATAAATATAGTTGAACTTATTAAACAAGCTATTGGCGAGTTTGAAGATAAATTTCAAAATAAAAATTTGCAAATAATAGTTAATTGCCAGGAGAATGAAATAAATATTAATGCTGATAGCAGATACATGTATAGAGTTGTAGAAAATCTATTTAGCAATATTTATAAATATGCATTAGAAAATTCAAGAGTTTATATTGATATCAGTATAGTAGATAATACAAATGTTGTGATTGAAATGAAAAACATATCAAAAGATAAACTTAATATTTCTGCTGATGAATTGATGCAAAGATTTGTTAGAGGAGATAGATCAAGAAATACAGAAGGAAGTGGTCTTGGAATTTCAATTGCTCAAAATTTAACAGAATTGCAAAATGGAACATTTGAACTTAAATTGGATGGAGATTTATTTAAAGTAAAATTGACATTTAATATTATTTAGATTATACTCAATGTTTGGAGAAAGAAGGACCAAATAATGAACTCAAAAAGCAAAAAATTAAAAATAGTAAAATTTATAATGTTTATAATAGTAATAATAGCAATGATTGGAATGACAGTATATTTATTCCCTGTGATGAAAAATTTATCAACATATGAAGGACAGATAGCTTTTAAAGAAAAGGTAAATAATTCTGGTGTTTGGGGCTTTCTAGCTTTACTTGGATTACAATTTGCGCAAATATTTTTAGTTGTTTTACCAGGAGAGCCTTTGGAAATACTTGCAGGAATGTGTTATGGTGCTGTTGGAGGAATGTTCTTTATATTTTTCTCAGTTGCTCTTACAACAACTGTTATATATTTATTAGTTAGAAAATTTGGAAAAGAGCTTATTTATGACTCTTTTGGAAAAGAAAAAATAGAGAAAATTGAAAATAGTAAAGCTTTTCAAAATCCTAAGAATCTAGAATTTATATTTGCTATATGTTTTGCAATAGTTGGAACTCCAAAAGATTTATTAACATATTTAGGAGCATTATTTCCAATAAAGCCAACAAGATTTATTGCAATTGCTACATTTTGTAGATTTCCTTCAATAATCTCTTCAACTATTGTTGGACAATATTTTTCACAAGGAAACTGGAAAGTAAGTATAATTGTATATTTAATCACATTTGCTATTACATTTTTAATGATTTGGCTAGTCAAAATTTTTGACAAAGATAAAATAACTCAAAATGCATTAAAAGAATTAAAATAATGAAAAAAGATGGCTTAGAAGGCTATCTTTTATTTTTTTATTGTGATATACTTATTGCATATAAAAGGAGTGCGATTATGACAAGAGATGAAATAATTCAAAAATTAAAAAAAGATGAAAATGCAGAATATACCTTGAGATTTGAGTATGAAAACAAAAAGTATGTAAGAGCTGTAAAAAGTAATAAAAATCGATTAATAGATGTATATTATGAAATAAAAGGATCAGAACTAGAGGAAGTAAAAAATCAAAATTTGCTAGATGTTTTTAATACAAAATACGAACATGATGCAAATACAATATTATACTAAAGGAAGAGAAAAGATGAGTAGAATAGAAAATCCCAATTTAGAAAAATTTATAAAGAGCTTTGTTGTATATACTTTAGAAAAATGTGATATTTTTAGAAAAGCTTACAAAAAAGGATTTGCTCAGAAAAAACTTGAAGATAATGTTAAACATGTTTTTTCTAACGAATATAATGAGATTTTTTCTGGGTATCAAACCCCTCAAGAAAGCAGTATCACCATATGTACCCGAAATGAAGATGATCCAATTTTACAACCAGAGGATTTATATGAAGATTCTGAAAGACTTGGTACTATATTACATGAATCAATCCATGCTATTTTAACTAAAGATAAACAATATTGTAAAAAGCATAATATAGTTTCAGGCTCTGGAATGTATGAAGCTTATAAAATTGGCGAAAGAGGCAGAGGAATTAATGAGGGATTAACTAATTGGATATGTTATAAAGCAGGATATTGTAATAACACATATATAGAGCTAACCTGTTTGATGTTTGAATTAGAGTTAGCAATCGGAAAAGAAAAAGTAATGAGATTAGGTAAAGGGGATTTAAAAAGAAATATCCCTCAATTATTAGGAATGAACAGAGTGGAATGTAAAGCTTTTGTAGATGAAACAGATACAATATATTTTAATAATGATAGTCTTTCACATCTTAGGGTGTCTATATTAAATTTAGAAAAAAATGAAAATAACGAAGATAGAATATTTTATTTAAAAGAGAAAGAAAGAGAATTAGCAAGAGAGACTGAAGAAGTAATAAAAGATACTGAAAGCAGAATATTCGAAAAATATTTTTCAAGGGAATGGAAAGAAATTTTTAGAAAACAACAAATTAAAGATGAAGCATTTATAAAATTTAAAGCTTTAAGTGAGTTTATGTATAAAGGAAATGAACTAGGTTCTGAAAATTCGGAATATCCATCTGAAAGATTTTTAAACCAGTTTAAAAGTATAGAGAAGATATATTTTGAAAAGTTAATTAATGATTGTTCAAGATATTACAGTACAGGAAAATTAACAGTAATACAAGCGAGAAATCTTATAAAACAAGCCGCTTCTATTGGTGATAGTGAAAAAAGTTATATGATTGAAAAGATTGCAGAAACAATAGCAAAAAATGATACAAGTGCAGCGCAAAAATTAATTGAATATCTAGTAAATAAAAAAGAACTAAATGATATAAGTCAATATTCAATTTATTATGCAAAAACAGAGAAATCTAATATTCAATTGTATTTTAAAAATAATAAAATAGAATTTACTTCAAATTCCATTTTTAGAAAAAGTATGAGAGCTAGAGATGAAGTAAAAGAGCCTAATAGAATTTTTGATTTTACATTAGCATTGAACGAAAATGACCAAAATATTATTAGAGAATTTCTTCAAATAAAACAAAAAGTAGAAATGCAAAATCCAGATGCTAATATTAATATCCTTGATAGAACAATAGAAATTGATTATGGAAATAAGAAAAAAATATATTTTATTGAAGATGGAATGATTTTGCCTTTAGAAATAGAAAATAAAGAACCTATACAAGTAAAGTTTCAACCAGAAAGAAAAGAATTTTTGCCTGTGGAGTATAAAAAGCAGAGTATTTGGAACAGAGCAATTCAAAAAGTAAGAGATAGTGTATTAAAAAATCCAAATGGAGAAATTCTTTATAATGATGATTATTCAGATAAGGCTGAAAACTTTAGAAAAACTATGGTTGTATATAGAAAAGATGAAAATAAAAAGAAAAAGGGAGAAAAAACGGTTTATAGAAGAAAATTAGATGAGAAATCGCGCTAAAAACTTTACAAATTATGTAGATTAGTGTATAATACAAAAATAGCAAAACAGTTGAAACATAGGGAGGAGAATATAATATGACAGTAGTAGAAGATTTAAAATGGAGAGGATTAATAAAAGATATATCAAGTCCAGAATTAGAAGAAAAATTAAATAAAGGTGGATTAACATTTTATATAGGAACAGATCCAACAGCAGATAGTTTACATGTTGGACATTTATCAAGTTTTTTAATATCAAAAAGATTAAAAGAAGCTGGACATCATCCAATTCTTTTAGTTGGTGGTGGAACGGGAATGATAGGAGACCCAAGACCTACAACAGAAAGAGCAATGATAAGCAAAGAACAAGTAAGACATAATTTTGAATGTTTAAAAAAACAAGTAGAAGATATATTTGGATTTGAAGTTGTAAACAACAATGATTGGTATCAAGATATAAATGTAATAGATTTCTTAAGAGATTACGGAAAATATTTTAATGTAAATTACATGTTAGATAAAGACATAATAAGAAGAAGACTTGAATCTGGAATTACATATACAGAATTTTCATATATGATATTACAAGCATTAGATTTCAAACATTTACATGAATGTAATGGAGTTGATTTACAATGTGCAGGTTCAGACCAATGGGGAAATATAACAGCAGGAATTGATTTAATAAGAAAATCAACAGGTGATGAAGTTTATGGATTTACAATGCCATTAGTAACAGACTCTCAAGGTAAGAAGTTTGGAAAAAGTGAAGGAAATGCTTTATGGTTAGATAAAACAAAAACATCAAGTTATAAATTATATCAATTTTTTGTAAATGTAGAAGATAGTATGGTAATAGATTATTTAAAAATTTACACATTCTTATCAAAAGAAGAAATTGAAGAATATGCAAAGAAAAATGCAGAACATCCAGAGTTAAGAGAAGCACATAAAGCTTTAGCAAGAGAAATTATTACATTTTTACATGGAAAAGAAGAATATGAAAGAGCAGAAAAATTAGCTCAAAGCTTATTTAATAATGAATTTAAAAACTTAACAAAACAAGATATTGCAGATTTGTTTGATGAACAAGATATGAAATCTGTTGAAAGCAATATCGGAATAGTAGATATGGTTGTAAATGTTGGTGCCGCTTCTAGCAAAAGAGAAGCAAGAGAATTCATCTCAAGCGGAGCTGTATCAATAAATGGAGAAAAAATCACAGATAATACAATTACAATATCAGATGATATGTTTATAGAAAATACTTACATAATTATAAAGAGAGGTAAGAAAAATTACTATATAGGTAGAAAATAACCCATTTCTAAAAATTAATAAAAGGGAGAAAGGAAATGGAAACAAATTTAGAAATAATAAAAGACCTACTAACAAACAAAAAATATAATGAATTAAAGAAAATTTTAAATGAACTTAATAGTGCTGATATTCCTGGAATATTAGAAGAATTTGATAAAGAAGATGTAATCAGAATTTTCAGATTATTATCAAAAGAGCAAGCAGGAGAAGCTTTTTCTTATATGGAATCAGACATGAGAGAAAAGCTTCTTGAAGATTTGACAGATAGAGAATTAAAAAGAGTAATAGATGAATTATTTATGGATGACACGGTTGACTTAATAGAAGAAATGCCATCAAATGTTGTAAAAAGAATATTGAAACTAGTAAATAAAGAAGACAGAAATACAATAAATGAGTTGCTAAAATACCCAGAAGACAGTGCTGGAAGTATAATGACAACAGAGTTTATTGATTTAAAAGAAAATATGACAGCAGAGCAAGCTCTTAAAAGAATTAGAAAAATTGGAACAGATTCTGAGACAATATATACTTGTTATGTATTAACAGAAAAGAGAATTCTAAAAGGAATAATAAATATTAAAGATATTTTAATTGCACCAAAAGAAAAGTTAATCAAAGAATTAATGGAAACAAATATAATATCAGCCAATACATTAGAAGACCAAGAAGAAGTGGCTAAGAAATTTGATAAATATGATTTTTATGCATTACCAGTAGTTGATAATGAAAATAGATTGGTTGGAATTATAACAGTAGATGATGCTATTAATGTATTACAAGATGAGGCACAAGAGGACTTTGAAAAAATGGCAGCAATAACTCCAACAGAAGATGGATATTTTGAAACATCAGTATGGAAGCATGCTAAAAATAGAATTGTGTGGTTATTGATATTGATGCTATCAGCAGCGATAACAGGAAATATATTAGCACAATATGAAGCGGCATTTGCAGTAGCACCATTATTAGTTGCATTTATACCAATGATAATGGGAACAGGCGGAAATTGCGGTTCACAAAGTTCTACATTAATAATTCGTGGGCTTGCAACAGATGAAATAAAACTAAAAGATATTTTTAGAGTTATTTGGAAAGAAATAAGAGTTGCTTTTATAGTTGGAGTTGCACTTGCAATAGTTAATGCTATAAGAGTAATAGTTCAATATAGAGATATCCAACTTGCAGTAGTTTTAGGAATTACTTTAATAGTAACCACAATTATTTCAAAAGTATTAGGCTGTGTTTTGCCAATGCTTGCAAAAAGATTAAAATTGGATCCAGCCATTATGGCTGCACCACTTATTACAACATTAGTAGATGTATGTTCAATATTAGTATATTTTCAAGTAGCTACATCTATTATGGGACTTTAAAGTAAGGGGTGATTAAAATGGAAGAAATAGTTGAATTAATAAAAAACAGAAAATTTTCAGAATTAAAAGCAAAATTAAGTGAAATGAAAAGTGCTGATATATCAAGCATATTAGACGAATCTACTAAAGAAGATGCTGTTATAATCTTTAGACTTTTGTCAAAAGAAAAAGCAGGAATGACATTTTCTTATATGGAATCAGACATGAGAGAAAAGCTAATAAGTGATTTAACAGATAAAGAGTTAAAAGGCATATTAGATGAATTATTTATGGATGATACAGTAGATTTAATAGAAGAAATGCCATCAAATGTGGTAAAAAAGATTTTAAAAGCCGTAAATAAAGAAGATAGAAAAACAATAAATGAATTGTTAAAATATCCAGAAGATAGTGCTGGAAGCATAATGACAACAGAATTTGTAGATTTGAAAGAAAATATGACAATTGAGCAAGCACTTGATAGAATTCGTAAATTAGCAGTTAACTCTGAAACAATATATACATGTTATGTTTTAAATCAAAACAGAATATTACAAGGAATTGTAAGTATAAAAGAAATATTATTAGCAAAAGAAAATTGCTTAATTTCTGATTTGATGGAAACAAATATAATCTCAGTAAATACCTTAGAAGACCAAGAGGAAGTAGCTAAGAAGTTTGATAAATATGATTTATATGCATTACCTGTAGTAGATAATGAAAATAGATTGGTTGGGATTGTAACAGTAGATGATGCTATTAATGTATTACAGGATGAGGTAGAAGAAGACTTCGAAAAAATGGCAGCTATGCAACCAACAGAAGATGGTTATTTTGAAACATCAGTATGGAAACATGCTAAAAATAGAATTGTTTGGTTATTATTTTTAATGCTTTCATCAATTATAACAGGAGCCATTATAACAAATTATGAAAATGCATTTGCAGCAATTCCAATATTAGTAGCTTTTATTCCTATGATAATGGATACAGGAGGAAATTGTGGTTCACAAAGTTCTACATTGATAATTCGTGGACTTGCAACAGATGAGCTAGAACCTAAAGATGCATTAAAGATTTTATGGAAAGAAGTTAGAGTAGCTCTTGTAGTAGGAGTGATACTAACACTTGTAAATGGATTGAGAATTTTTGTGCAATATAATAATTTACAATTAGCAGTTACAGTTGGATTAAGTATATGTGTAACCGTAATTTTGTCTAAGTCAATTGGTTGTTTGTTACCATTAATAGCTAAAAAATTAAAACTAGACCCAGCGATAATGGCTGCACCTTTAATTACTACTATTGTTGATGTTTTATCAATATTAGTATATTTCCAAATTGCAACAGCAATTATGAGGTTATAAAAAATTTGATTTATTATAGACTTATAAAAATATATGTTGTATAATACAAACATCTTCCTAGTGAATGGAGGTGAACATCTAATGACATCTTTTGATCTTATTTGGTTATTAATTCAAGAATTACTAAAAAGTAAGAATGAAAATAATCAAGAAAACAACAAGAAAGATTAGTATAAACTAATCAGAAGTGGTCTAGCCAGCCACTTCTTTTTTGCATAAAAAAAGATATGTGTAGCCAACACATATCGAACATCTTATAATCTTTTGATCTTTAACTTATAAGTTAATTATAGTATACATCATTTATTGAGAATTGTCAAATATTTTTTTTGTATACTATAAATGGCTTTTTGCGACGACTACCGTCAGCACGGGTCAGGTCCTAATTTAGTAAATTATTTAAGACCCATATTAATATTATTCATATTAATAGTTAAATTATACACTGCTTTTTTTAATTTGTATATAGTTTTTCAAATAATATTTAAATATAATGTGAAAATTGTGTGAAACTTGGCACTCTACTATTGACATTGCTAATATATAGATATATAATTAGCACTTGAAAAGGAGAGTGTTTTTATTATGAGTAAAAAACAATTCAAAGCAGAATCTAAAAGACTATTAGATTTAATGATAAATTCAATTTATACAAACAAAGAGATATTTTTAAGAGAATTAATTTCAAATGCGAGTGATGCGATGGACAAATTATATTATCGTTCATTAACAGATAAAAATTTAAATGTAGATCGTTCAAAATTAGAAATTAAAATAGAATTAGACAAAGAAAAACGTGAAATAAGAATAACAGATAATGGATGTGGAATGACAGAACAAGAATTAGAAAATAATTTAGGAACAATAGCACAAAGTGGTTCATTAGCATTCAAAGAGGCAAATGAGAAAAAAGATGATATTTCTATAATAGGACAATTCGGTGTTGGATTCTATTCAGCATTTATAGTTAGTGATAAACTAACAGTAGAAAGTAAATCAGTTGATGAAGAACAAGCGCATAAATGGGAATCAACAGGTGCTGAAGGTTATACAATAGAGCCAAGTGATAAACAAGATATAGGAACAACAATAACATTACACATAAAAGAAGATAATGATGATGAAAAATATAGTAATTATCTAGAAGACTATAAAATACAAGAATTAATAAGAAAATATTCAGACTATATTAGATATCCTATAAAAATGGATGTAGAACATAAAGAGAAAAAAGAAGGAACTGAAAATGAATTTGAAACAAAAGTAGAAACAGAAACAATGAACAGTATGGTTCCTATCTGGAAAAGAGAAAAAAGCAAAGTAACAAAAGAAGAATACAATAACTTCTACACAGAAAAATTTAGTGACTTTATGCCACCACTAAAAGTAATTCATTCATCAGTAGAAGGACAATTCACATATACAGCATTATTATATATACCATCACATTTACCATATGATTACTATTCACAAGCATATGAAAAAGGATTGCAATTATATTCAAATGGTGTACTAATAATGAACAAATGTAGTGAATTATTACCAGACTATTTTGGATTTGTAAAAGGACTAGTAGATAGTCCAGACTTATCTTTAAATATTTCAAGAGAGATGTTACAACATGATAGACAATTAAGAGTTATAGCAAAAAATCTTGAAAATAAAATTAGAACAGAATTACAAAATATGCTTAAAAATGATAGGGAAGAATATGAAAAATTCTTTAATACATTTGGAATGCAATTAAAATACGGAACTTATGATAATTATGGAATGAATAAAGACAAATTAAAAGACTTGCTAATGTTCCATTCTTCAGCAGAGAAGAAACTTGTAACATTAGATGAATATGTTTCTAGAATGAAAGAAGGACAAGATACTATTTATTATGCTTCAGGAGAGTCTGTTGATAAAATAGATATGTTACCACAAGTAGAAGGTGTAAAAGATAAAGGATATGAAATTTTATATCTTGCTGAAAATGTTGATGAATTTATAATGCAAACACTACAAGAATATAATGGAAAGAAGTTTGCAAACGTTTGTGCAGATAACATAGATTTAGAGACAAAAGAAGAAAAAGAAGAGCTTCAAAAGGTTAATGATGAAAATAAAGATATGTTTGAAGTTATGAAAGAAGCGGTTGGAGAAGAAGTTGATAAAGTTAGATATACTCACAAATTAAAGAATCACCCAGTTTGTATAACAAGTGAAGGTGCAATTTCTGTTAAGATGGAAAAAGTAATTAATGCTATGCCTAATAATGAAGAAAAGGTAAAAGCTCAAACTATATTAGAGATTAATGAAAATCATCCAATTGCAAAGAAGATTAAGGAATTATATGCTTCTAATAAAGAAGAACTTAAAGAATATACTAAAGTTTTATATGCACAAGCTAGATTGATAGAAGGATTGCCTATTGAAAATCCAACAGAGATTAGTAATTTGATTTGTAATTTAATTGCAAAATAATTTGGAAGAATGCGTCATATGTGTATGTGGCGTATTCGTTTTACAATAAATAGGGCTGATAATTAGTTGAAATTATCAGTCTTATATTATATAATATGAACATAAAAAATAGTAATTTATTGTTGATGTTGGACAAAAAAAGGAGTAAATAGTGAAAATATATAATTTGAAAGATAAAATAGAATATTTAGATGAAGTTGCAAATTTAGAATATGAAGAATGGGCAAACAATAAAGAAGAAAATAAAAAAGATAGAATTAAAGCAAAAAAAGAGAAAATTCTTAATTCATTTAATAATAAGTCTTTTTGCAAGTTAATTTTAATAGATAACAATAATCTGATAGGATTTATATCTATTTTTCCTAAGGATTGTGAAGAGGAAAGAGAATTAACTCCTTGGTATGCTACAATGTATGTTAAAGAAAGATATAGGAATAATGGATATTCTCGAATATTAAATGATGCTATATTAAAAGAAGCAAAAAATAGAGGGTTTTCAATACTATATTTAAAAACGGATTTAAAAAATTATTATGAAAAATTTGGAGTGATTTTTATAAAAAAATTAAAATCAGGTGAAGATTTGTATAAGTTTGAACTTTAGTAATAATTTGAATTTATTTTTACTATTGACAGAAACAAATGTTTTACGTAAAATTATAATTGATATTTAAAAGGTAATCAGATAGAAAATAAACTTTGAAGGGAGTTTTACTTAATGGATAATGAATTAAATGAACAAAATAATTTTATAATTTATACAACGGATGATGGACAAGTTGATATTGAAGTAAGATTAGAAGACGAAAATGTATGGCTTACTCAAAATTCAATGGCTGAATTATTTAATACAACTAGAAACAATATAACAATGCATATAAAAAATATCTTTCAAGAAGGAGAACTACAAGAAAATTCAGTTAGTAAGGATTCCTTACTAACTGCTAAAGATGGAAAAAAATATAAAACAAAATTTTATAATTTAGATTTAATTATATCAGTGGGATATAGAGTAAGATCAGTTCGAGGTACACAATTTAGAATATGGGCAAATAAACTGATAAAAGAATATCTAATAAAAGGATATAACCTTAATGTTAAAAGGTTCAAGAATAATGGCGGTGGAACATATTTTGAAGAAGTATTAGAAAAAATTAGAGATATTCGTTCATCTGAAAAAGTATTTTGGAGAAAAATACTAGATATTTATGCAACTAGTG
>CAKOTX010000004.1 GCA_934120315.1 uncultured Clostridia bacterium | reverse complement strand
TAACTATAACGGTCCTAAGGTAGCGAAATTCCTTGTCAGGTAAGTTCTGACCCGCACGAAAGGTGTAATGATTTGGGAGCTGTCTCGACAATGTACTCGGCGAAATTGTAGTACTAGTGAAGATGCTAGTTACCTGCGACAAGACAGAAAGACCCCATGGAGCTTTACTGTAGCTTGATATTGGGTTTCGGTAATTTATGTACAGGATAGGTGGGAGACTAAGAAGTTCTGGCGTCAGCTAGAATGGAGTCAACCTTGGGATACCACCCTTAAGTTATTGAAATTCTAACCTGTGATCATGAACTGGTCAGGGGACAATGTCAGGCGGGCAGTTTGACTGGGGCGGTCGCCTCCTAAAGAGTAACGGAGGCGCCCAAAGGTTTCCTCAGCGCGGACAGAAATCGCGCGAAAGAGTGCAAAGGCAGAAGGAAGCTTAACTGAGAGACAGACATGTCGACCAGATACGAAAGTAGGGCTTAGTGATCCGGTGGTTGTAAGTGGAAATGCCATCGCTCAACGGACAAAAGTTACCCTGGGGATAACAGGCTTATCTCCCCCAAGAGTTCACATCGACGGGGAGGTTTGGCACCTCGATGTCGGCTCATCACATCCTGGAGCGGAAGTACGTTCCAAGGGTTGGGCTGTTCGCCCATTAAAGTGGTACGCGAGCTGGGTTCAGAACGTCGTGAGACAGTTCGGTCCTTATCTGTCGCAGGCGAAGGATATTTGAAGGGAGTTGACCTTAGTACGAGAGGACCAGGTTGAAGGAACCGATGGTGCACCAGTTGTACTACCAAGTGCATAGCTGGATAGCTAAGTTCCGAAGGGATAAACGCTGAAAGCATCTAAGTGTGAAGCCCACCCTAAGATAAGATATCCCATATCGAAAGATAGTAAGATTCCAATAAGACTAATTGGTTGATAGGTTGGAGGTGTAAGTGTAGTGATACATTGAGCTGACCAATACTAATAAATCGAGGGCTTAACTATAATTTAATTTTAGAAAGATCCTAATTAAAATTTCATCTATGTATTTTTGAGTGTGCTTTAGTATATATTTTAAAAAATTGTAAAAAATATTATTAAATGTATTGCAATTTTTTAAAGTGTATAGTATAATTACATTCGTAATAAGTAGATATTAATTTTCTAGTGACGATAACATAGAGGAAATACCTGTTCCCATCCCGAACACAGAAGTCAAGCTCTAATGTGCCGAAAATACTTACGGGTTACCCTGTTGGAAAGATAGGTTGTTGCTAGATTTTATATATTCCCCGTTAGCTCAGTTGGTAGAGCGCTCGGCTGTCGAGCAAATCGCAAGATTAAGAAGTTAGCAGCTCTATAAGGAAACTTATAGATGAAAAGGTGGCTAAGTCGGTGAAGTTCGTAAGTAGAAATACACGATAATACCGAGCAAGGCGAAAGCTATGTGTAGAGACTTTACACCACCTACCTAAGTCATATGATATGGTAAAGATAAAGTCCAGACTACAAATTATATATTATAATGCTAATGAAAGTTAGTGTAGTGCAGTAACCGATAGGTCGTTGGTTCAAGTCCAACACGGGGAGCCAAAACGCTAGAGAGAAGCAAGTTTCAAAGATTTGCTTTTCTCTTATTTTTTTACTTCCCACATTTTTCCCACATTAGTATTGTATTTATTCAATTTTTGTGATATTAATAATAAAAAAAGGAATGAAATTAATGAAAAATAAAAATAATATTGCAATTGATACATATAATGAAATTGCTCAAGAATATGAAAAAGAATTTGGAAATGATTATTCTGACACACCATATATAGATATATTTTTAAATTATTTAGATGGAAAAAAAGTATTAGATATCGGTTGTGGAGTAGGCAATCTAACAAAATACATTTTGGATAAAGGATTTAATGTTGATGGAATTGATTTGTCAGAAGAGATGCTAAATATAGCCAAGAGCAAATATGATGATATTAATTTTTTACAAATGAATATGAAAGATATAATATTAGATAAAAAATATGATGGCATAATGTTAGCATATTCATTATTTCATTTAACCAAACAAGAAGTATTAGAAGTGCTACCTAAATATTACAGTTTATTAAACAATAATGGAAAAATGCTATTAATACTGCAATCTGGTAAAGGAGAACAAGTAATTGATGAGCCTCTAAAAAATGGATTAAAAATGTTTATTAATTATTATTCTTTGGAAGAAATAAGAGAAGTATTGGAAGATAATAACTTTAAAATTTTATATACTGATCTAAAAAAACCAGAAAGTGAGTTTGAGTTAGGAAATGAAAAAATAATTATTATATGTGAGAGGATAACTACGGTAAAAACTAAAGAAATATGTTAAATTAAAAATTATGCAAAACAGCAAGAAATAGTAAATAGAAATATCTACTATTTTTTGTTTTATATAGAAATTTTAATAGATATTTAGTATAATTGTATTCGATAAGGATGTGGAAAAAATGATAAAAATATGTGAAATTTGCGAGAAAAAATTCGAAACCAAAAGTTCAACAAGAATATATTGTTATGAGTGTAGTGGTGAATCAACTAGACTTGATAATAGTACCAGAAAACATCAAAAAACAATTTTAAGAAATAATATGAAGAAACAAGCTGTAAAATTATTAGGCGGAAAATGTAGTATATGTGGATATAATAAATGTATTGATGCATTAGAATTTCATCATAAAAATCCAAATGAAAAAGAGTTTAAGATAGGTTCTGGAAATACAATGTCTTGGAAAGAGTATAAAAATGAAGTTTCTAAATGCATGTTAGTATGTTCAAATTGTCATAAAGAAATTCATAGTAAGTTAGGGTATACCTATAATTAATAAACATAGACAAATTTTTTCAATTATGATAATATAATAGCGGAGATGAAAAAATGCAAAACATAGAAAGTGTCTTAAACAATTTAGCAAAATCAAATTTTAGAAGTAAATTTCATTTAAAACCAAAAGACATAGAATATATTAACGAAAAGGGAATGGACAAAATTCGAGAACATGCATATGACTTTATAAGTAAAAGGTTAGGGGATAAAATAATACCAAATGATGGGAAACAGACACCAATGAGAGGACACCCAGTATTTATAGCACAACATGCTACAGCAACATGTTGTAGGGGGTGTTTATATAAATGGCACAAAATTGAAAAAGAAAAAGAATTGAGCAAAGAAGAAATCGAATATATAGTAAATGTTATAATGGAATGGATAAAAAGAGAAATGAATAATATATAAAATGGAGAGATTTAAATGAAAATATTAAAAAATAAATTAAAATCGGAATTAAATATTAGAACTGAAAAGGATTTTCCTAAAAAAGGAATAGAATTTATAGACATAATGCCTTTAATAATACAGAAAGATGTGTTTTCAGAAATAGTAGAAGATTTTTCAAAAGAAGTTAATTCTTTGAAAGTAGACTATATTGTAGGTCCAGAGGCAAGAGGATTAATATTAGGTGCTGCAGTAGCAAATAGTTTAAAAATAGGTTTTGTACCTGTAAGAAAAGCTGGAAAATTACCTCCAACAACTGTTGCAAAAAAATTTGAATATGAGAAAGAATATGGAAGAGATATGCTGGAATTACCTAAGCTAGTAAAAGAAGATTATGAAGGTAAAGCATTTTATATCATAGATGATATTTATGCAACAGGAAATACTATGAAAGCAATAGAAAATGCTATATTGGAATTAGGTGGAATAGTAAAAGGAAAAGGGGTAATAATGAATATAAAAGAATTAAATAATGAAAATGATATATATTCTTTATTAGATATAAATGAAACATAGTACAAAAGATTAGAAAGGAGAATGTTAGATGATTGACATAGAACATTTAAAATATTTAGCAAATGAAAATAGAAAACGTATCATAAATATGATATATGAAGCCAAATCAGGACATGAAGGAGGATCACTATCTATTATAGATATGTTAACAGCAATCTATGAAATAGATGTAAATTTTGCAGAAGAGCAAAGAAGCAAAGTAGTATTGTCAAAAGGACATACAGTTCCAGCTTTATATGCGGTATTAAATTCAAAAGGTATTATAAAAGATGAGGAGATGAAAACATTAAGATTTATTAATTCTAGATTACAGGGACATCCATACACAGGAACGATACCAGAGGTTGATGCAACAACAGGGTTATTAGGTCAAGGACTTTCAATTGCAGTTGGAATGGCAATTGCGAAAAAAAATAAAAATGATAATCATCATGTATATGCTATAGTAGGCGATGGTGAAATGCAAGAAGGACAGATTTGGGAATCACTTTTACAAGCTGCTCATTATAAATTAGATAATTTAATTTTAATGATTGATTATAATAAATTTTCATCTTATGATGAAACAAATAAATCTATGAATTTGGAACCATTAGCAGATAAAATAAGAACATTCAATTTTCATACCATAGAGATTGATGGAAATGATATGCAACAAGTTGTAAATGCTTTAAATGAGGCTTATACAGTTCAAGGAAAACCAATAGCAATTATATGCAATACAATTAAGGGAAAAGGTGTATCTTTTATGGAGAATAACCCTAAGTGGCATAATGGAGCAATTAGTGATGAAGAATATAAGATTGCAATGCAAGACTTAGAGAAAGCTGGGGTGAATTAAATGGAAGAGATATGTTTAAGAGATAAAATTGGCGAATTTTTATGTGAGTTTGCAAGAGAAGATAAAAGAATATATGTAATTGATAGTGATTTGGCGAAATCTACAAAAACTATAGAATTCCAAAAGGAGTTTCCAGAAAGATTTGTAGAGACTGGGATTGCTGAAGCTAGTGCAATGTCTATTGCAACAGGTTTAGCAGCAGAAGGAGAAATTCCATTTTACGTTAATTTTGCTATTTTTGTAGCAGGTACAGCTTGGACACAATTGCGTCAGGCCGCATATGCGAATGCAAATATAAAAATGATTGGAACATATGCAGGTATGGATAATGGAAAAGATGGAGCATCACATCATGCAAATGAAGATATTGCAATAGTTCGTTCTATACCTAATGTGAAAATATTAGATCCATCTAATGTAAAAGAAATGAAAGAAGCATTGAAAATAGCAATAGATTATGACGGTCCTGTTTATATAAGAGTGGCTAGAGATAAAGTGCCAGATGTTCAATTTGAGCAGAATTCAAAAATTGGAAAAGCTAAATTAATTAAAAGTGAAGGAAATGATTTTGCATTAATTTATGAAGGAACAGCTGCTAGCATTGCTTATAAAGGTTTTGATGCATTAAGAGAAAAAGGTTATAAAGGAAAATTGATAAATGTTTTTTCAATAAAACCTATTGATAAAGAATTAATAGAAAATATGGCTAATAAAGTGAAAGCAGTTGTAACTATTGAGAATCATTCTGTAATTGGAGGACTTGGAGGTGCAGTAGCAGAAATACTTGCTAAGGAGTCTAAACATGCACCATTAGAGTTTGTGGGAGTAGAAGATGTATTTACAGAATCAGGTTCTGCAGATGAGGTAAAATCTAAATATGGATTAAATATTAATAATATAATAATGAAAACAGAAAATGCAATGAAAAAAAGTTTACCAATAAGTGTAGTTCCTAAGAGAAATTTTATACAGAAATTAAAAGCATTTTTTAAATAAAGAAACGACTATATAGTTTATTCTATATAGTCATTTTATTTATAAAAGTCTCTATCTTGAAATCTGTAATAATAGGGTTGTATATCTGGTAATAAATCTTTAAAATATACCATAGAACCATCAAGTTGCTGAATTTTTAAATTTGGATATGTTACAACCATAATTTTGTCAGAAAACACAGTGTTAATTAATTTTTTTCTGAATGAGCTGTTATTAATTTTATCATTTAAAGATATTATTATTTCTTTATTTTTTACATTTAAATCATTATTTGCTATCATACGAATTGTAAATAAATTTGTTGCATATATTGAGATTAGGCAATCAACTATAATAAAAATTGTAGTTACAAGTATAGCTGTTTTTACAGCTTTGGGATTAAATTTTTTTAAAGTATATGCTAATAACTTTCTAATTCTAGGATGGATTACTTTCATTAAAAATAAAGCTAATATTCCCCAGAAAAATGAATAGTAAATACAAATACGTCCATTGATATTTAATGGCATATTTGAGTAGTCCCACCACTTTACATGTAAAATACATTCTCCTATCCAACTTACTAAATATTCAGTTATTGACCCAATAAAAAATCCACCAACAAATAGTGAAAATCTATTTTTCATGAAATATTGTAAAAATATTATCATAACAACAGCACCAACTCCATAGATACTGCAAAAAGGTCCATATAAAAAGCTTTGTCTGCTTTCAAGTACACCATATCTTACTAGTGCAAACATTGTCTCAATAAAAAATCCAGCTATACTATAAATTATAAAATAAGCTAGTATTTCCCATAAATCTATTCCTAATATTGTAAATTTCTTTTTTTCTATTTTTTGTTCCATATATTATTCCTTTTCATATTTTATATTATTCTATAATAAAACAAATAAAAAATCAATTGAAATTATAGAAATTCACAAATACATTTTAAATTACATAAAATATAGCAAAAAAAGAAAAAGGGGTGAAAAAATGTCAAAACTTATAATTCAAGGAGGAAAAAAATTAGAAGGAGAAGTTCAAATATCTGGATCAAAAAATGCAGCTTTACCAATAATAGCTGGAACTGTATTAATAAAAGGAAAAACAACATTGTATAATGTTCCTAATATTCAAGATGTTCAGACAATGTTTGAAATAATAAAAGATATAGGAGGGAAAGTTATTAAGAAAAATAATAAAATAATTATAGATACAAGTAAAATACATACATATGAAATTCCTGAAACTTTAATGAGAAAAATGAGGTCTTCTGTAATTCTTGCAGGAGCAATAATTGGAAAATATAAAAAAGCTAAATTTTCATATCCAGGTGGATGTGAAATTGGTTCAAGACCAATCGATTTACATTTAAAAGGTTTTGAAAAACTTGGAATTAATATAAAAGAAGAATATGGAGAAATAATTTGTGAAACAGAGAAGATTATAGGAACACAAATTCATTTGGATTTTCCTAGTGTTGGAGCAACAGAGAATATTATTTTAGCATCTTGTTTAGCTGAAGGAGTAACTGTTTTAACAAACGCTGCAAAAGAGCCAGAAATAGAGGATTTAGTTAAATTTTTAAATAAGGCTGGTGCTAAAATTAAAGGGGCAGGAACAGATAGAGTAGAAATAATTGGTGTAAAGAAATTAACAGAAGTAAGTTACAATATTATGCCAGATAGGATAGAAGCGGGAACCTACTTAGTTGCTGGTGCAATAACTGGTGGAAATATAAAAGTAACAAATTTAAATTCTAATCATATAGAACCAATATTAAATAAATTAGATGAAGCTGGTTGTGTATTAAAGATTGAAAAAAATGCTGTTGAAATAAAGGCTCCTAAAAGAATAAAAGCTGTTGATATAAAAACAATGCCATATCCAGGTTTTCCAACTGATATGCAATCTATTTTTGGAGCGCTATTAACCACTGCTAAAGGTACATCAATAATAACGGAAAATATTTTTGAAAGTAGATATAAATATGTTCAAGAATTGAATAGGATGGGAGCTAAGATAAATGTAGAAGGCAGAACGGCTATTATAAAAGGAACAAAGAGAATTCAAGGAGCAAGTGTTGTGGCATCAGATCTGAGAGGAGGAGCTGCTTTAGTTTTAGAAGGTCTTGTGGCTAAAGGGGTTACTCAAGTGGATAATGTTCATTATATTTTAAGAGGGTATGAGAATATTGTTGATAAATTGAAGAATTTAGGTGCAAAAATTTATTTAGAAGATTAAAGTTATAGAAAGAAGTCTTATTTTAAAATTTGATAGTGAATTGTGAGGACCGTTCAAAAATTCTAAAAATTTTGAAAAACTTTTAATAGAATTTTTAGAATGGGGATAACTATAAAATTTAAAAATAAGACTTCTTTCAAAATTATAAAAAATGCAAAAAAATTTTAAAAAGTATAGCACAAATGCCATAAAATGTGATAAAATAAAAAAGGCAAAAAATGACTATAAAAATACAAAGGAAGTGATATGAATATGGCACAAAAGAATGCAAGACCAAAGAATAGAATTAACAAGCAAAGAGAGATAGAAAAGAGAAAAAGAAAGAATAATAAAAATAAATTAATAGCAATATTAATAATAATTATACTTGCATGCATAGGCACATATTTATTTACATCACCAACATTTACAATAAATAAAATAGTAGTAAATGGAAATAGTCAATTATCAAAAGAAAAAGTAATAGAAATGTCAGAATTAAAAATAGGTGATAATATTTTTAAACAAATAGGAATAGTGACAAAGGTAAAATTAAAACAACATGGATATATAGAAGATGCAACAATTTCTAAAAAATATCCTGACACAGTAGAAATAAATGTAACAGAGAGAAAAAGGCAATATCAAATAAAGACAGAAAGTGAAACATATATTTATATTGATGAACAAGGATATCTATTGGAAAAATCAAATGAAAAAATAGATGTTCCAACTATAATTGGAATGGAAATAACAGAAAATGATGTTGAAAAGCAAAAAAGATTAGATGAAAATGATTTAGACAAAATGGAGAATATACTTCAAATTAAAGAACAATGCAAAAGAATAGGGATAGCAGATAAAATAACAGAGATTCAAGTAAAAAATGAGTATATTCTTATATTAGGAAATGAGCAGATTACAATAAACTTAGGAGATGCAACAAATCTAAAAAGCAGAATTGACTATGTTGCAGCATTATTAAAACAAGAAGCAGGAAATGCAGGAACTATATATGTAAATGGAAATTTAAATGGAGGTTTTTTACCATATTTTAGTGCAAATTAGAAAGGAAGTTTATATGAACAAAAAGATTATTAGTTTAATATTGGGGATTATGTGTGTATTGCTATCATATGGAATAGCTGTTCAAATAAAAACAGTAAATGGAACAGAAACACCAACAAGTACAAATGCCAGAGAAAATGAGTTGAGAGATGCAGTACTAAAAGCAAAAGAAAAATATGATAATCTATATCAACAATTAGAAAATGCAGAAAATAAGCTTGAAGAAGAAAGAACTAAAGCAACTCAAAATAATACTGAATTAACTGAATTGGAAAATGAAATAAAAGAAGGAAATAAGATTTTAGGATTGTCAGAAGTAACAGGAAATGGCCTAATAATTACGGTAAATGATAATCAAGATATTTTATTAAGCAATTGGTTAGCAGATCCAAATTTATTATTAGTACATGATTCAGATTTGTTAAGCATTGTAAATGAATTAAAGAATGCAGGAGCAGAAGCAATTTCTATAAATGATCAAAGATTAATATCTACATCTGCAATAGATTGTGATGGAAATATTATTAAGGTAAATGGAGAAAAAATAGGAGCACCATTTACAATAAAAGCAATAGGTTTACCAGAACTTTTGATAAATGTAAATAGGACAGGTGGATATTTGGACAACCTTAGAGACAATAGATATTTAAAAGTAAGTGTAGAAAAAGTAACTGATAAAAAAACAATAACAATTCCTAAATATAATGGAGTTATAAAATTTCAATATGCAAAAAGCAAATAACTGAAAGGATTTGAAGAATGAAAATAAAAATTAGTAAAGAAAGAGCTGTTATGGCAATTGCTATAGGAATAGCATGTTTTTCATTAATGTTAGTAATGTTTATGCAGTTCAAAGTGGTACGTCAAACAGATATAACAGCAATAGAAACTATGAGAGAATCTGAATTAAGAGTTGAACTAACGAACTGGAATGAAAAATATAAAGAATTAGATGAAAGATATCAAGATGTTGTATCTAAAATTAATGAATATAAAAATGAAAGAGAATCAGATTCAAAAACAACACAATTGTTAGAAAGTGAATTAGAGCAATTAAATGAAGCACTTGGTAAAACAGATGTTGAAGGAGAAGGAATAGTTATTCAATTAACAGATAAAGCAGGTACGCAACTTGAAGACGGTGGAGTAGTAAATAGTATAGATGCATCTGAATTATTAACTATTGTGAATGAATTGTTTACAGCAGGAGCTGAAGCTATTTCTATAAATGGAAACAGAATTATATCAATGACAGCAATATATGCAATAGGAAATGAATTTTTAAAAGTTGATGGAGAAAAAATAAGTTCACCATATGTTATTAATGCAATAGGAAATCCAGACTATTTAAAAAGTGCGGTATCAGGAAAAGGTGGAGGAGTTGACTATTTAAAAGAATTAGGACATGATACACGAGTTGATACAAGTAAAAAAATTAGAATTGATAAATATGATAAAGACATAACTACAAAATATATAAATTAGGAGGAGTTAAAATGATTATTATAGCAATAGCAATAGGATGTATTGTTGGTGCAGTAATAGGAATGAATGCACCAGTAATTCCATATACATATTCTACATTTTTAGCAATAGCGGTAGTAGCAGCATTGGATTCAGTTTTTGGAGGAATTACATCTGTATTAAAGAAAAATTTTGATTTAACAATATTTATTTCAGGATTTTTCTGCAATAGTATTCTTTCAATAGCTTTGACTTATTTAGGTCAAAAGTTAAACTTGGACATTTACCTAGCTGCATTGGTTGTATTTGTAGGCAGAATGTTCACTAATTTAACAATTATTAGAAGATATTATATTGAAAAATGGATGGAAAGAAAAGCAAAAAGCGGGAAAGAGTTGAAGCAGTAAGAAGAACAAAAAATACATTACAAAAC
Organism: uncultured Clostridia bacterium; assembly: GCA_934120315.1. GTDB lineage: Bacteria > Bacillota > Clostridia > TANB77 > CAG-508 > CAG-269. Next base: position 103,317 of record CAKOTX010000004.1, on the reverse strand, counting down.
TATTACAAAGTGTTACGATAATATTACAAAATTATTTCAAAAATATTTCAAATTGTATTGACTTTTTTGTCAAAATGTAATATATATAACACTAGAAAAACACAAAAAATTGGAGGAATTATCTTGGCAATAGGTGATATCATAGTTGGTATTGATATAGGTACATCTAAAGTTTGCACTGTTGTTGGAGAAGTAAACAATTTCGGACAAATTGAGACAATATGTAGCACGTCTGAGAAATGTGCAGGACTAAAAAAAGGAAAAATAATCAGTGAAGAAGAAATAAGTTTAAGTATCGCCAAAACAATAAAAGATGCTGAAGATGAAGCAGATTTTAAAATAAATTCAGCATATGTAACAATTCCAGGTAAATATGTTACAATAGTTCAAAATAGCGTAGTAAAAGAACTAAAAGACAAATTTGCTGGAATAGCATTAAGAGATGTTCAAAATGCAATGATGCAAGCTAAAGACATAGAAATACCAGAAGGGAAAACAATAATAGATATAGTACCATCAGAAGTAGTGCTTGATAATGGAAAAGTAGTATCAGATCCAGTAGGAAATTTGAGCTCAAACTTTACATTAAAGGCACAAATTATTTTAGCTGACAAAGATTATGTCAGACAGTTGGCAACAATATTCAAGAGAGTAGGAATTGAAATTGATGGAATTGTACCAACTGCATTAGCAGAAAGAAATTTAATGTTAGATACTAATGAATTATATGACAATGTAATGTTGTTAGATATAGGAGCTGGAAACACTGAAATTGGTGTATTTGAAGGCAATTCCTTTACCTATACAAATACAATTCCTCTTGGAGGAGACAACATTACAAATGATATAGCATTAGTGTTAAATATTTCCGAAGAAGAAGCAGAAAAATTAAAAAAACAATATGGATTAGCTTTAAAATCATTTATAGATAATGATAATGAAATAATGCTAAATACATGTAGAGATGAAAGCAGAAATAAAGTAATAAAAAGTTCTGAACTAATCGAAATTATAGAAGCAAGAATAGAAGAAATATTTACAATAATAAATAAAGATATAACAAATCAAAATGTAAAGCAAAATATAAATACAGTAATATTAACTGGTAGGGGAATAACAAACATCAATAAAAGTGATGTTGCAGGAAAAATTAATTTAAATATACCTGTAAAAATGTCAACGGGAAGAGCTGTAAGCACAGTTAAACCTGAATTTAGAACCAGTTATGCACTTGTAAGATATATTGCAGCAAGACCATTTGCTAAATCAGTATCAAGTAAAATTGATTCACAAACAAGTGAAAGTGTATTTAAAGTAATTATTGAAAGAATAAAAGAATTTTTTTATTCTTAAAATAAGAAAATGCAAAAATGCATTAAAAATAATTAGATAATGATAATCAAATATAATTTTATGGGGAGGAAAATCTTTATGATGGAATGTGAAGATGTTGCAATGATGGATGGAACAGCTACAATAAAAGTAATTGGTGTAGGTGGAGCCGGAAATAATGCAGTAAATAGAATGATAGAAGCAGGAATTAAAGGAGTAGACTTTATTGCTGTAAATACAGATAGACAAGCATTAACAAAATCAAAAGCAGGAACAAAAATTCAAATTGGTGAAAAAATAACAAGAGGACTTGGAGCTGGAGCAAATCCAGATATTGGAGCTCAATCAGCAGAAGAAAACAAATCAGAAATAGCTGAAACACTTAGAGGTGCAGATATGGTATTTGTTACAGCCGGAATGGGTGGAGGAACAGGTACAGGAGCTGCTCCAATAGTTGCACAAGCTGCAAAAGAAATGGGAATATTAACAATAGGGGTTGTTACAAAACCATTTACATTTGAGGGAAAGAAAAGACTTTCACAAGCAGAACGTGGAATTGAAAGTTTAAAAGGAAAAGTAGATTCATTAGTAGTAATACCAAATGATAAATTATTACAAATTATTGACAGAAAAACATCAATAAATGAAGCATTTAGAATGGCTGATGATGTTTTAAGACAAGGTGTACAAGGTATATCAGATTTAATAGCTGTTACAGGAACTGTAAACCTAGACTTTGCAGATGTTAAAACAATAATGTTAAATACAGGTATGGCACATATGGGTATTGGTAGAGCATCAGGTGAAAATAGAGCAGAAGATGCTGCAAAACAAGCTGTTCAAAGTCCATTACTAGAAACTTCAATAGAAGGAGCAAGAGGAGTAATTATAAACATAACAGGTGGAGAAGATTTAGGATTACATGAAGTAAATACAGCTGCTGAATTAGTTCAACGCAGTGTAGATCCTGAAGCTAATATCATATTTGGTACAGTTACAGATCCAGAAATGAAAGATGAAATTCAAATTACAGTCATCGCTACAGGATTCGAAAAACCAGATGCAAGAGCTGCATCAACAGTAGATAGTTTTATAAATAAATCTTGGGAGAAGAAACCAGCTTCTATTCCAACATCAGATGTAAATTCTTCACAAGGAGATTTAGATATCCCAGCATTCTTACGTAAAAACAAAAATAAAAATATGTAAATAAAAAGAGACCAAAATTAATTGGTCTTTTTTATTTTGAAAGAAAATAAATATAATTAAGTAGAAATCAAAAAAAGACAGTATTTTCAAAAACATAGTACTATAATTAATAAAAAAGAAAAGGGTGATTTATTATAACTATTTATATTGATGTTATTTTTTTGGAAAACTTAATTATGAATTACATTATTTTATATGCAGCATCAATTATATTAAAAATAAAGCCTAAAGTAATAAGACTAGTAATATCAAGTGTTATAGGCAGTATATATGCAATTATTATATATATAACAGAAATTCCTATTTATACATCAATAATTACTAAAATAATATTATCTGTTGTAATGGTATATGTAGGATTTAATCCGGAGAATATAAAGAAAATGTTTAAACAGGTTATAATTTTTTATTTAACATCTTTTGTGTTTGGAGGTGTTGCATTATATTTAATTTATTTTTTGAAACCTCAAGAGGTGTTGATAAAAAATGGAATATATGTAGGAGAATATGTACTTAAAGTTATATTTTTAGGTGGAATAGTAGCATTTATAATAATAAAAATTTCACTTAAATTTATAAAAACAAAGTTTAGTTCTAAAGATATGTATTGCAAAATAAAAGTACTATTAAATGGAAAAAGTATTCAGACAACAGCAATGATAGATACGGGAAATTTAGCTAAAGAACCAATTACAAATAGACCAGTTGTTATAGTTGAAAATAGTTTATTACAAGATATTATTCCAAAAGAGATATGTGATAATTTAGATAAGATTTTAGGAGGAAATTTAGAGGGAGTACCACAAGAATATATATCAAAATTGAGATGTATTCCATTTTCATCATTAGGTAAACAAAATGGAATGTTATTAGGAATAAAGGCTGATGAAATAGAAGTAGAAACAGAAGAAGAAAAGAAAGTTTCAAAAAACGTGATAATAGGAGCATATGACAAATCTTTAACGAAAAGAGGAGAATATAGAGCACTAATTGGACTTGAATTGACTTAATAGAAAAATATATAATGTAAAAAAATTGTGGGAGGTAGTACAATGATTATTGATTTACCAAAAAGTTTTTGCATGAGATGTCCAACTTCGCCTAAAGGAGCATATGTAGAAGACGGAATTTTAAAAATTAGAAGAGATGCATCTTTTCGGAAGGCAATGAGTGAAATTGCGTATGAAATGAAGGGGCGGTATAGATGTTGTTATTGTAAGCAACCAGTATTGGCTGAAGAAATTACAATAGATCATATGTATCCGCAAGAATTTGGAGGACCTACGATTTCTAATAACTTGCTTCCAAGTTGTAAAAAATGCAACAATGAAAAAGGAAATTTGAATACAAGTCAATACAAAGCATATCTGAAAGCAAAAAAAGAAGGAAAAGCCAAAGTTTTCAGAAAAAATATTGATAAGTATCAAGATTTTGTAAGAAAATGGATGGAATTTGATATTCCAGCAGAATGGCTTACTGAAAAAGAGATTTCTCAATTGATTGTGATTTTTGACTTAGAAGAAAGTTATAAAGACAAAAAGTATTATAAAATAGCAAAATATTATGAAACATATCATCATTTCCAAAAGCCGGTAATTGTGGATAGACAAGGATTTGTTTTAGATGGTTTCCTTGCTGTAATGTATGCCAAGAATGTAGGATTAAAGAAAGTACCAGTCATTCAATTAGAAAATGTAGAAATAATTTTGTAAAAAACATGTAAGAAATAATCGCAAATTAGCGATTATTTCTTTTTTTCTACAATAAGAAAAGACAGTATTTGCAAAGGAAAAGTTATACAATAAAATTCGAAAGAGAGGTGAAGCTCAGAATAACAGAAAGGAAGGAAAATGAATTTTATTGAATTTATAAAAAAGAGTATTAATAATTTTTGTGAGAAATATATTGAGGGTTCGGTAGAGGATGTAAGTGAAATTTTGCCAATATTCTATGTAGCAGGAAGTCAAACATTACCTCCGCCATTGACGCCAGAAGAAGAGGAAGAAGCAATTAAAAAATTAGATACAGATGAATGTACAGAAGCTAGAAAATTATTAGTAGAAAGAAATTTAAGATTAGTAGTTTATATTGCTAAAAAATTTGAAAATACAGGAATAGGTATAGAAGACTTGATTTCAATAGGAACAATTGGATTGATGAAAAGTGTAAATACATTTAATTCAGAAAAGAAAATTAAACTTGCTACATATGCATCAAGATGTATAGAAAATGAAATTTTGATGTTTTTAAGAAGAAATAATAAGATAAAAACAGAAGTGTCAATAGATGAACCATTAAATAAAGACAGTGATGGAAATGAATTATTATTATCAGATATTTTAGGAACAGACCCTGATGTTACATATAGAAAACTAGAAGATGAAGTTGATATGAAATTACTAAAAGAGGCTATAAAAAAATTAAATGATAGAGAAAAAAATATTATGGAAATGAGATTTGGATTTATAAGTGGAAAAGAAAAAACACAAAAAGAGGTTGCTGATGAACTTGGAATATCGCAAAGCTATATTTCGAGACTTGAAAAAAAGATTATTAATAAAATGAAAAAAGATATAATAAGCAAAACTGGCTAAAATGTAAGGAAAATCTTGATATTTTGGAGAAATTGAGGTAAAATATGTAAAAATGGGGTCGGAGCTTAAATTAGCATGCGAAAAAAAGGACCGACCCAATTTCGCAAAGGAGATTAAAAAATGTATAATGAATTTGGAATAAAAAATGAAATATTAGAATTGGCAAAAGAGGTAGAAAAAGAGATTCAACCTCAATTTGAAAAAATTGATAAGATAAAAGAATGGAATAGTTTGAAAGTTTTAAATGCTTTTCAAAAATGTGGACTATCTGAAATGCATTTACATTCTTCAACAGGATATGGTATTGATGAAGTTGGTAGAAATAAAATTGAAGAGATTTATTCAGAGATTTTTAAAACAGAAGATTCTTTGGTTAGGGCTCAACTTATTTCTGGAACTCATGCATTAGCAGTGACTTTATTTGGATTGTTAAGACCAGGAGATACTATGTTAAGCATTTCTGGTGCTCCTTATGATACTTTGCAAACTATTATTGGTATAAGCCAAGAACAAAGCAAAAGTTCTTTGAAGGAATTTGGAGTTAAATATGAACAGATTGAGTTAGTTAATGATGATTTTGATATTGAAGCTATTAAAGCAAGAGCTTCTAAAAATGATTTAAAACTAATTGAAATTCAAAGGTCTAAAGGATATTCTATAAGAAAGAGTTTAACAATTGATAAGATTGAAAAAGCAATTAAGGCTATTAGAGAAGTAAATAAAGATGTTATTATAATGGTTGATAATTGCTATGGTGAATTTGTAGAAGAAAAAGAACCAACAGAAGTAGGAGCAGATATTATTGTTGGTTCTTTAATGAAAAACTTAGGTGCAGGTATAGCAACTAGTGGTGCATACATAACAGGAAGAAAAGATTTAATAGAATTGTGTGCTGAAAGATTAACTGCACCAGGTGTAGGAAAAGAAATAGGTCCTTCTTTAAATCAAAATACATCATTTATTAAAGGATTGTTTTTTGCACCAAGTGTAGTTGCTAGTGCTGTTAAAACAGCTGTATTTGCAAGTAGAATATTAGAGAGATTAGGTTATAATGTAAATCCTAAATATGATGAGCCAAGAGCAGATATTGTTCAAACAATAGAATTAGGAAGTGCAGATAAACTTATAAAATTCTGCCAAGGAATTCAAATGGGCTCTCCAATTGATTCTAATGTTGTACCAGAACCAAGTGCAATGGCAGGATATGATGATCAAGTTATTATGGCAGCTGGAACTTTTACAGAAGGCTCAACAATTGAACTTAGTTGCGATGGTCCAATTAGACCTCCATATATTGCATATATGCAAGGGGGACTTACATATGAATATGGAAAACTTGGAATATTGAAAGCATTATCAACATTTTAGGCAAGATAACTACTTGATAATAGTTTGAATTAACTTTTTCAAGAAGACTTCGAAGTATAATTTTTTCATTACATGTCTCGGCTTATTACGAAATTTAAGAAATTCTAATTTATTTTATGGCACCCTTCCACTTTGTGAACTCTTTCCATAAAATTGCATAGAATTTCTAAAATTTCTCCATGCACACTCGACATTTCATTCAAAAATTATACTTCGAAGTCTTCTTGGTAAATTATTATCTTGTAGCAATACTTTGTCAAAATTTAAAAAAAGCCTTGTAACTTGCCTGAATTTGTGATATAAATAAAACTATAAAAGTATTGGAGGTCAAAAATGGAAGAAAATTATGAATATGAAAAAAAGACAATACTAATTGTAGACGATGAGCAAAAAATTGTAGATCTATTAGTACATAACTTAAGAAGAGAAGGCTATAATACAATTGAGGCAAATGATGGTCAAACTGCTGTAGATATAGCATTAGAGAAAAGACCAGACTTAATATTGCTAGATGTAATGCTTCCAAGAATGGATGGACTAACAGTATGCAAAAAAATAAAAAATGTATATAATGTTCCAATATTAATGGTTTCAGCAAAAGACGATGAATTAGATAAGATTGTTGGACTAGAATTAGGAGCAGATGATTATATTACAAAACCATTTAGCGTAAGAGAAGTTGTTGCAAGAGTAAAAGCAAATTTGAGAAAAATAGAAGCTACTTTAGAGGCAGCACATGCAACAGCAAAAGAAAATGAAAGTAAAAAAGAAGAGAAAAAAGATAGTACTATAAAAGTTGGGTCTCTTGTATTAGACTTAGAAAAGTACGAAGTTCACATAGATGGTAAAATAATAAATTTAACATTAAGAGAGTTTGAAGTTTTAAAATTTTTAGCAAGTCAACCTGGACAAGTAGTAACAAGAGAAGCTTTACTTGAAAGAGTATGGGGATATGAATATTATGGTGATATAAGAACAGTTGATGTAACTGTAAGAAGAATTAGAGAAAGAATTGAAAAAGATACATCAAATCCACAAATCTTAATAACAAAAAGGGGAGTTGGATATTATATTCCAAATAAATAAAAGCAAGGTAATACTTGCTTTTTATATTTTATATTTTTTTAAGGAATCTACAACAATTCCGCAAATAACGAATTCTACTGCAAAAGTAAAACTAGACTGCATTAAAACTAATCCAAGATGATAAAATAAATTAATACCTAAAAATATGTAACCAAGCAAAATGCCAATTGCAGATAAGCAAAGAAAACTGGAAAATAATAAACCATATTTTATAATTTTATATGTATCTTTATCTAAATTTTTGAGTATAGAAATTATCTTTTGCATAACATCACCTCTAAAATTATAATAACATTTTAAGAAGTTAAAATCAAAGGTAATATATGCCATAAAATTTATAGATTTTTCTTGTTTTTATAAGTATGAAGTGATATAATAGGAAAAGTTGAGGGGGAAAAGAGTGTTTTCTGCTTCAATTTTTTTTAAGAAAAGAGGTAAAAAATGGCAAAAGCAAAAACAATATTTGTGTGCAGTGAATGTGGAAATGAATCACCAAAATGGCTAGGAAAATGTCCTGCTTGTAATAGCTGGAACACATTTTATGAACAAAAAGTGGAAAAATATACAGATACAAATAAAATAGAAAAAAAAATAAATAATACACCAAAGCCTTTAAGTACATATGTAGGACAAGAAGCTAATAGAACTTCAACAGGATATGCAGAATTAGATAGAGTTTTAGGTGGAGGACTAGTAAAAGGTTCTTTAATATTATTAGGAGGAGAGCCTGGAATTGGAAAATCTACATTAATATTACAATTATGTGAAAAAGTACAGGGAGAAGGAAAAGTCTTATATGTATCAGGAGAAGAGTCAGCAGAACAAATAAAATTAAGAGCAGATAGATTAGATGTAAAAAATAATGATTTAATGTTTTTAGGAGAAACAGATATTGATGTAGTAAAAGATGCTATATCAGAAATGCAGCCAAAACTTGTTATAATAGATTCAATTCAAACTATGTATTCTGATGAAATTACGGCAGCTGCTGGAAGTGTAAGCCAAGTAAGAGAAATAACGGCTCAAATAATGAGAGTATGCAAAGCTCAACAAATAACAACAGTTATAATAGGACATGTAACTAAAGAAGGAAATATAGCTGGTCCAAGAGTGCTAGAACATATGGTAGATACAGTTCTTTATCTAGAAGGAGAAAGATATAATACATATAGAATTTTAAGAGCAGTAAAAAATAGATTTGGTTCAACAAATGAAATAGGAATGTTTGAAATGAGACAAGAAGGAATGTGTGAAGTTACAAATCCGTCAGATATACTTATAACAGAAAGAGATGATAACCCATCAGGATCATGTATTTTAGCAAGTATAGAAGGGACAAGGCCTATATTAGTAGAAATTCAAGCATTAACATCTCAAACTGTATTTGGATTACCAAAAAGAACTGCAAATGGGTTTGACTATAATAGACTTGCAGTATTAATAGCAGTACTAGAAAAAAAGGCAGGACTATCATTAGGAAATCAAGATGTATATTTAAACATAGCTGGAGGAATGAAAATCTCTGAACCAGCAGCAGATTTAGGAATTGTAGCAACAGTAGCATCAGCATATAAAAATGTTCCAATTTCACAATCAACAGTAGTAATGGGGGAAGTTGGACTAACTGGAGAGATAAGAAGAATAAATTTAATAGAAAAAAGATTGAAAGAAGCGGAAAAATTAGGGTTTAAAACCTGTATAATTCCAGAAAATAATAAAAAAGGCTTGAAAGATGAGTATAAATTAGATATAATAGGTGTGAAAAATGTTGGCGAAGCTTTAAGAAAGCTTGGCATTAAATAAATAATAGGCAATTAAGGAGGGGAATAATCAGAATGAGTTCAATAAAAGAAGACCCAATAGCTGACATTCTAAAGAAAATAGCTCCAGGAACGCCAATAAGAGAAGGACTAGATAATATACTAAAAGCCAAAACAGGTGCATTACTATTAATAACAGATAAACAAGAAGTAATAGATGAAATTGTTGATGGGGGATTTTTTATAAATGAAGATTACACTTCATCAAAATTGTACGAATTAGCTAAAATGGATGGAGCAATTGTATTAAGTGGAGATATGAAAAAGATATTATTTGCAAATGCACAATTAATACCATCATATCAAATTCCAACAGTTGAAACAGGAACAAGACACAGAACCGCAGAAAGAACTGCAAAACAAACAGGAGAACTAGTAATAAGTATATCTCAAAGAAGAAATATAATTACAGTATTTAAAGAAAATTATAGGTATATACTAGAAGACACAGATGCAGTTCTAAATAAAGCAAATCAGGCAATTCAAACACTAGAAAAATATAGAAAAGTATATGATAGTAAATTAAGCATATTAAATGAATATGAATTTAATGATATAGTAACACTTGACAATGTACTAACAGTTATTCAAAGAGCTGAAATGGTAATGAGAATAGTTGAAGAAATAAAGAAAAAAATATATGAGCTTGGGGACGATGGTAGACTAGTAAGCATGCAATTAGAAGAATTAATTGGAGGCCTTGAAAAAGAGGAGTTACAATTAATAAAAGATTATCAAATAAGTGATGATTCAGCAGAAGAAATATTAGAAGAACTCTCAAAATTAGGACATGAAGAATTAATAAAAGAACAAGCAATTGCAAAAATACTAGGATATGAAGCTTCAGAGAACTTTGAAGAGTTAGCAGTATATCCAAAAGGATATAGAATATTAAATAAAGTTCCAAGAATGCCAAGCAGTATAGTTGAAAATTTAGTAAAATCATTCAAATCATTCCAACATATACTTGTAGCCGAAATTAGTGATTTGGATAAAGTAGATGGAATTGGAGAAATAAGAGCCAAAACCATAAAACAAACATTAAAGAAAATGCAAGAGCAATTTGCATTTGATAATATCTTAATATAGAAAGGTGAAAGAAAATGAAAAAAGCATCAAACATAATAACAATAATAGCATTAATATTAATTTTAGTATTAATAGGAGGAGTATCTTATGGATACTATAAAAAAGCTACAATGGAGGTAAAAAATCCAATAGTAACAATGGAAGTTCAAGATTTTGGAACAATAAAATTAGAATTATATCCAGAAATGGCACCACAAACAGTAGCAAATTTTGTTGCACTTGCACAAAATGGATTTTATGATGGTCTAAAATTTCATAGAATTGTAGATGGGTTTATGATACAAGGTGGAGATGCAAATGGAGATGGTTCAGGTTCTCCAAAATTAAGTGATTTAGGAATAGATGTAAGTGGAGATGATGATAGAAATTATAGCATAAAAGGAGAATTTTTATCAAATAAATATACAAAAAATACATTAAAACATAAAGAAGGTGTAATCTCAATGGCAAGAGCTGATTACACACAACAATATTCATCATCATTAACAACAGAAAGTTATAATTCAGCAGGATCACAATTCTTTATTATGACAGCTGATAATGAATCATTAGATGGAAGTTATGCTCCATTTGGAAAAGTAATAGAAGGAATGGATGTAGTTCATAAAATAGAAAAAGTTGAAGTAAAAGAAAAAGAAACTACTTCAAGTGATAGTTCTTCAAGTGAAGAAAATAAAGAAGAAAAAGAGAAAAGTACACCAGTTAATGATGTTATAATATCAAAAGTAACTGTTGAAACATATGGAGTAGATTATGGAAAGCCAGACACCTTAGAACCATGGAATTACTATGATTGGGTATATAAAACATATGGAATAAATTTAAAACAATATCAAAACTAAAAAAAATTCCCTACGACATAGTAGGGGATTTTTTTATAAAGAATTTGTAGTATTATCTTCAGCACTTGTATCTGTATTTGTTGCAGTATTTTCATCTTTGTTATCATCAACAGTTACATTTTCATTTTGAATTGCATTAATTGAAGTTTCTAATTTATTTATTCTTTCTTCTGTAGCTTTATTTCTAAGATGTAAAACATAAACTAAACAAACTAAACTGATAATGCTAATAACACAAAGAGTATAAAAAAAGCCTAATAATGTAATTTTGTTTTTTCTTGTTTCGTTATTGTTTGGTTCTTCCATATTTACACCTCCTCCTTTGTATAAAGTAATAATATCACAACAGACAAAATATGACAATAGGAAAAATAAAAATCGCTAAATTTCATTTAGCGACTTTTATTATGCCATAGCAGCATTTAATTTTTTTGACAAGCTAGATTTTTTTCTAGAAGCTGTATTTTTAACGATTACACCTTTTGTGCAAGCTTGGTCAATTTTTTTAGTAGCTTCAGAAAATAAAACTTTAGCTTCTTCTAAATTACCAGCAGCAATAGCTTCTTCGAATTTTTTTACAGCTGATTTATATCCAGTTTTAATCATATTATTTGTTAATGTTTTCTTTTCAATAATTTTAACTCTCTTTTTTGCTGATTTGATATTTGGCATGTGAATGCACCTCCTCTTAGTAAATAATAAACTATAACGCATATAATTATAACATATAAAGTCTGGTTTGGCAATAGTAAAAAAAGATTTTTGTTGAAAAAAATTAAAAAATATAATATACTGTAGTCATATTAATAAGAAAGGACAGACAGACTTGGAAGAGATTGAAGGAATATTGACTGAAATAATATATCAAAATGAAGTAAATAGTTATACTATAGGAATAGTAGAAACAGAAGATGAACAACTTACAGTAGTTGGCTATTTACCATTTATAAAAAAAGGGGATTCTTTAAAGTTAATAGGAAAATTTGTTGAACATAAAGATTATGGAGAACAATTTAAAATAGAGACATTTGAAAAATTAATGCCACAAACATTAGCTGCATTAGAGACTTATTTAGCAAGTGGAAATATAAAAGGAGTAGGGCCAGCAACAGCGTCAAAAATTATAGACAAATTTGGAGATGATACAATACATGTATTGAAATTTGAACCAGAAAAACTTGCTAGAATAAAAGGAATAAGCAAAGATAAAGCAGTAGAAATATCAGAAAGTTTTGTAGAAAACTGGGAAGTATGGCAGATTGTCGGATTTTTACAAAGATTTGGTATAGGTGCTGAAAGTGCTAAAAAAGTCTATGATATGTTAGGTGCAAATGCAATTGCAGAGATAGAATCAGATCCATATATATTGATCGATATATCTAGAGGAGTCGATTTTAAACAAATTGACCAAATGGCACTGGAGTTAGGCATAGAAAGAGAAAATCAAAAAAGAGTAAAAAGTGGAATCAAATATGCTCTTATAAAAATAACATATAATGGGCATTGTTGTACACTAAAAGCTAATTTGATAGAATATGTAAAGAGTTTATTAAAAGTAAGTGAAGCAATTATCGAAGATGGAATTATCAATTTAAAAGTAAATAATGAAATTGTTGTTGAAAATAGAGATGGAGAAGAATGGGTATATTTATATAGTTTCTATAATGCAGAAAATCAAATAGCAGACAGAATTATAAAATTAAATAAAGCCAAAAACATGAAAAAAGTATCTAATATAGAAAAAGAATTGAGATTGATAGAAGAGAAAACAGATATTATTTTGTCAGAGAAGCAAAAAGAAGCAATAAGAACAATTAATGATAATAATGTTACAATTATAACAGGTGGACCAGGAACTGGAAAAACTACAATAATAAAAAGTATTATAGATATATATAAAGAGAAAAAGTACAAAATCGTTTTGTGTGCTCCAACAGGACGTGCTGCTAAAAGAATGACAGAAACAACAGGAGAAGAAGCAAGCACATTACATAGATTGTTGGAAATAGGAAAAGTAGATGAAGAGTCTTTGTTTAAAAAAGATAGTGATTATCAAGGTGCACCAATTGATGGTGATATAATAATTGTTGATGAAGTATCAATGGTAGATATGTTTATAATGAGTTATTTGTTAGATTGTATTTACTTAGGAACTAAACTTATTTTAGTAGGAGATAGTGATCAATTGCCATCAGTAGGACCAGGAAGTGTATTACATGATTTAATAGCATCAGAAAGAATCGCAACAGTGCATTTGGACAAAATATTTAGACAGGCTGCAAAAAGTAAAATAATTGTAAATGCACATAGAGTAAATAGTGGAAAAGGTTTTATAGGTAAAGAAGATCCAGAATTAGAAGAAGATTCAAAACAAGACTTCTTTTTTATAAAAGAAAATAACCAGGAAAAAGTATTAGAGCAAGTATTGTCATTATGTAATGGAAGATTAGAAAAATTTGGTGATTATAATTTCTTTGAAAATATTCAAGTTTTGAGCCCAACCAAAAAGGGATTACTAGGAACAAAAGAAATGAATAAAGCATTACAAAATGAATTAAATCCTCATAGAGATGGTGAAGCGGAAAAAAGCAGTATGGGAGCAATATTTAGAATTGGTGATAGAGTAATGCAAATAAAAAATAATTATGATATCAGTTGGGAAAGAAGAGATGGAGACAATATAGAAATAGGAAATGGTGTATTCAATGGAGAAATGGGAACAATAACAAATATCAATGAAAAAGAGAAAAATGTAAGAGTAAAATTTGATGATGAAAAAGTTTGTTGGTATGAATTTAACGAATTAGAGCAATTAGAACATAGTTATTGTATTACAATTCATAAAGCTCAGGGAAGTGAATTTGATGTAGTAATAATGATAATTCCACAAGCGGCTCCAATGCTTCTTACAAGAAATCTTCTTTATACAGGTTTAACACGTGCTAAGAAACTTTTAATTGTAATAGGAAATGATAGAATAGTAGACTTTATGATAAAAAATGTAGATAGCAAAAAAAGGAATACAGGGTTAGAATTTAAGTTAAAAAATATTTGAAATTTTGTTGACAAATGTCAATAAATGGTATAACATAATCTAGAAAAAATATTTTTAAAATTTAATACTAAAGGAGGAAAAATGAAAGAAGAATACAAAGAAGATAAAAAAATGAAAAAGCAAAATAAAAAACAAGCAAAGAAAAACGCAATGTTTAGAAAATTAAGAAAATATGTTAAAGATAAATATGATAAAGAAATAGCAAAAAAAGAAAAAAAGCTAGGAAGAGAATTAGATAGAAAAGAAAAGAAAAAAATAATAGACCATATTATAAACAGTGTAGGAATTCAAGCAATGGCAAGTAGAACTGCAGTATCTGTTGCATTTACAGGACCTAAAATTTCAACATTAGCATTACCAGAAGGAAAAACACCAGTAAAAGAGGAAAAAGAAAAAATAGAAGAAACTCCAGAGGTAAAAGAAGAAGTAGTAGCAAAAGAAGAAGTTGTAAAAGAAGAAGTTGTAAAAGTAGAAAACAAAAAAGAAATTAATCAAGAAGAAAAAGATAAAATCGAAGCAGTAGAAACAGAAATAGACAACATAGAAAATGGTGAAGAAGCTAAAATATGGTTGAAAAATTTATATCTAGAAAAATATTATGAAACAGCTAAAAAAGATGGTGATATTTCATCATTAAACATAAATATATTAAACAAAAATGTAGAAAATATGTACAAAACAGTAAATGGTGAATATATAACATCAATTGACAAAAAAGAAGCTGCAGAAAACATACTAGAAAAGAAAGGAATTAACTATGAACCAGTCCTTTCAGGAAAAGTATATATGGCAATAAATGCTGAAGACGGAAAAATCATAGACTGTGCAAATAAAGTAAATGATGAATATCATAAAGTAATAGTAGCAGAAGATTATAAAGGTAAGAAAAATACTAAAAAATCAACATTAGTAGAACTTGGAGGAATTACTCCAACAGCATTTTACTTGATGGATTTATATAATCAACAAGATCAATATCAAGAAAAATATAACAAAACAAATCCTATATTAGAAATAAAAATAAATGATGCTAAAAGAATATTAAAAGGCAGATATAGTAACACATTTTAAAATGTATAAATAACCACTTTTTGCAAACAATATGTATAAAACATATTTTGCAAGGAGTGGATTTTTTTGAGAAATTTTCAAAAATTAAATATAGAAGGAGCTATATTAGATGAAGAACAATTAAAGAATCATTTAGAAAAAATGGCAATGCAGCATACATTAAAAAAACAATCCAATAAAAATACGTACCCGATACCACAATTATTAGAAAATTATGTAAAAATAAAAAAAGTGTATCAATTATTAAATGAACATATAAAATTAGATATAAGTATACATCCAGCAGGAGAATGGATATTAGATAATTTTTATATAATAGAAGAATCAGTAAAGCAAATTGAAAAAGAAATGTCAATAAAAAAATATATTAATTTTACAGGAATTCAAAATGGAAAATACAAAGGATTTGCGCGAATATATGTGTTAGCAACAGAAATAGTTGCATATACAGATAACAAAATAAGTAGTGAAAATTTGGAAAGCTATTTGCAAGCATATCAAACTAAAAAAACATTAAATATGGAAGAAATATGGAATATAGGAATATTTCTACAAATTGCAATTATCAACAATATTGCGGAAATATGCGAGAAAATTTACAGTAGCCAAATACAAAAATATAAAGTAAAAAGTATAATAGAGAGATTAGTGGAAAACAAAGAAAAAAGTGATTTGAAATACACTCAGGTGGCTGGTGGAAGATTAAAAAATGTTGAATTAAAAAGTATGAGATATCCATTTATAGAATATATGTCATATTCACTAAAAAAATATGGCAAAAGAGCATATGGGTATTTAAATATTTTAGAAGAAGAAGTGGAAAAAGTAGGAATAACAGTAGCAGAAGCAATTCAAAAAGAACATTTTGATATAGCAATAAGTAAAATTTCAATGGCAAATTGTATTACAAGTATAAAAAGAATTCAAAGAATCAATTTTTTGGATATTTTCGAAAAAATAAATGGAGTAGAAGGAATACTAAATAATGAACCCGCAAAGATTTACGAAAATATGGAATATAAAACAAAAGAATATTATAGAAACACTATAAAGGAAATTGCCAAAAAAACAAATATGTCGGAAATATATGTTGCAAAAAAGGTAGTAGAATTATGCAGTCAGGCTAAGAATGGAGAAAGAGAAAGTCATATAGGATATTATTTAATAGATGATGGAAAAGAAAAATTATATAAAAAATTAGAATATAAAGAACATATATTAAAACAAGAAACAAAAGTTAAAATTTATATAGCTACAATAGTCATATTAACAATAGTTATATCTGCGTTAATATCACAAGCATTAACAAAGGAATTAGTAAAACGTATATTATTTACAATTTTGTTATTAATTCCAATATCAGAGATTGTAATTCAAACAATTCAATATATATTAGGAAAAGTAGTCAAGCCTAAGTTAATACCAAAGATGGAATTGAAAAATGGAATAAGCAAAGAAAATGCTACATTTGTAGTAATACCAACAATCATAAAATCAAAAGAAAAAGTACAAGAATTATTTGAAAAAATGGAAGTTTTTTATCTTGCAAATAAAAGTCCAAATTTATATTTTGCAGTTTTAGGAGATTGTTCAGAAAGTAATATGCAAGAAGAAAAATTTGATAAAGAAGTAGAAGAAGAAGGCTTAAAACAAGTTGCGAGATTAAATGCTAAATATTCAGAACAGTCAGAAGGAGAAAATGAATTTCCAATATTTCATTTTATATATAGAGAAAGAAAATATAATAAAAGTGAAGAAAAATATCTTGGTTGGGAACGAAAAAGAGGATTGCTAACCCAATTCAATGAGTACATTTTAAAACATGAAAAAAATCAATTTAAAGTAAACACAATAAATCAAGAAGAAATCCCATTTATCAAATATGTAATTACATTAGACTCAGATACAGACTTAGTATTAAATACCGCATTTGAGTTAGTTGGAGCTATGTCACATATCTTAAACAAGCCAGAAATACAAAATGGAATAGTAATAAAAGGACATGCATTAATGCAACCAAGAGTAGGAATAAATTTAGATATTAGCCATAAAAATTTATTTACTAAAATATTTGCAGGTGCAGGTGGAATAGATAATTATACAAATGCAATATCAGATGTATACCAAGATAATTTTGATGAAGGAATATTTACTGGAAAAGGAATTTATGATGTAGAAGTATTTTCTAAATTATTAAAAAATGAAATTCCAGAAAACAAAGTATTAAGTCACGATTTATTAGAAGGAAGTTATTTAAGATGTGGTTTAGTGACAGATGTAATGCTAATGGATGGATATCCAACAAAATATGCAAGTTTTATGAATAGACTTGCAAGATGGACAAGAGGAGACTGGCAAATAATTGGCTGGTTAAACAATAAAAAGTTGAATTTATTATCAAAATTTAAGATTTTTGACAACTTGAGAAGAAGCCTTTTTTGTCAATTTGGTGTCGGTGTTTTTCTTGTCAGCTTGTCAATTTTGTACCGGTGTTTTTTTTGACATTTTTTTGCTAGCAATTAGTTTCCCATTCTTGCTAGAAGTGCTTGATTTAGCCTTTTCTAGAAAAGAGGGAGAGAAAAAACAGAAAACTTTTACACCACATATTGCGGGCATAAAAGGGATATTTTTTAGATTAATTTTGACACTAGGTTGCATTCCATATAAAGCATATATTGAGTTTGTTTCTGTTATAAAAACTTTATATAGATTGATATTTTCTCATAAACATTTTCTTGAATGGATGACATCAGAAGAAGCGGAAAAACAATCAAAAACAACATTTAGTAATTATTATAAGATGATGTTTTTTAATGTGATAATGGGAATTATAGCTATTTTAATAGGATTTTACAGAGATAATATAACTACGAAATATCTATTTACGATATTAGGAATATTATGGATTATCACTCCAGCAATTATGTGTAAGATTAGTTTAATTCCACATAAAGCTTCTAGCACAATTAAAGAAGAAGATAAAAAATATTTGATGGGAGTTGCTCAAAAAACTTGGCAGTATTTTAAAGATTATTTAAATAGTAGTAATAATTTTTTGATTCCAGATAATTATCAAGAAGATAGAAAAGATATTGTGGTTGATAGAACATCTTCAACAAATATAGGACTTTCAATGCTTGCAGTTATAGCTAGTTATGATATGGAATTTGAAACATTAGAGAGCACAGTGGATAGACTTGAAAAAATTATAAATGCCGTATATGAACTTCCAAAATGGAATGGCCACTTATATAATTGGTACAATATAAAAACTATGCAACCATTAATTCCAAGATATGTTTCAACAGTAGATAGTGGAAATTTAGTGGGATATATGTATACAACTAAAGCTTTTTTAGAGGAGATACAAAATCAAGAAAAAATAGATTTTAGTAAAATAGAAAATTTGAAAAATAAGTTAGAGCAAATGATTGAAGATACTGATTTTAAAGTATTATATAGTGATGAGCAAAGATTGTTTTCAATAGGATTTAATATAGAAGAAAATAAATTAACAGATTCTTATTATGATTTGTTGGCATCTGAAGCTAGACAAGCAAGTTTGGTTGCTATTGCCAAAAAAGATGTCCCACCAAAACACTGGAATAATTTGAGTAGGACACTTACAGTTTTAAGAAAATATAAGGGACTAATTTCATGGTCTGGAACAGCATTTGAATATCTAATGCCAAATATCAATATTCCAAGATATGAAGGAAGTTTATTAGATGAATCTTGTAGATTTTTGATTATGAATCAAATTGAATATAGCAAAAAATTAGGGATTCCATGGGGAATATCAGAAGCTGCATTTAACTTAAAAGATTTGCACTCAAATTATCAATATAAAGCATTTGGAGTTCCATGGCTGGGCTTGAAAAGAGGACTTGCTGATGAAATGGTATCGGCTACTTATGGTAGTGTATTGGCAGTTACAGATAAGCCAGTAGAAGTTGTTGAGAATTTAAGAGTTCTAGAAAAAGAAGGAATGTATAATAAATATGGATTTTATGAATCAATAGATTACACACCAGAAAGAGTAGCTAAAGGAAAAAAATCTGAACCAGTAAAAACATATATGGCACATCATCAAGCATTAATATTGCTATCTATAAATAATTTCTTTAATAATCAAATTTTTCAAAAAAGATTTATGAAAAATCCTGAAATACAATCAGTAGGTATTTTGCTACAAGAAAGAATGCCTGAAACCTTTATTATTACAAAAGAAAATAAAGAAAAGCCTGAAAAAATTAAATATAAGGATTATGAAAATTACACAGTTAGAGAATATAATAAAATTGATGAAAGAATAGTCAGAGCAAATGTAATTGGAAATGAAAAATATGTTGTAGAAATTAATCAAAATGGAGATGGAGTAAGTAAATTCGGAGATATTTATATTAATCGTTTTAAAAAGACTGATGATTATAAACAAGGTATATTTGTATATGTTAAAGATATTAAAACAGATGAAATATGGTCAGCAACAGGTGATAATAATTGTGATAAATGTGTAATTCAATTTATGCCAGACAAAAATCAGTTTGAAAAGTTAAATGGAGATATTAAAACAAAATTAAAGATTACAGTTGATGCAAATGAGCCAGTGGAAATTAGAAGATTAGAAATTCAAAATAATTCTGATGAAGAAAGAATAATAGAAATAACCTCATATTTTGAGCCAGTATTATCACGAAAAGAACAAGATTATGCGCATCAAGCATTTAACAATTTGTTTTTGGTGTATGAATATGATGAAAAAGAAGAGTGCTTAAAAATAAAGAGAAAAGCTAGAGATACTAATCAAAAAGAAATATATTTAATTGCAAAAATGCAAACTGATTGTGAAAGAATTGGGGATTCAGAATTTGAAATTGACAAAGTGAAATTTGAAGGAAGAAATAATTTACAACTTCCAGAAACAGTGAAAAAGTCAACACCACTTTCTAAAAAAATTGGACTTGTAACAGAGGGAATAGTGGCAATTAAAAACACAATAAAGTTGAAGCCTCAAGAAAAGGGCAAAGTAGATTTAATACTTTCAGCTGAGTATAGAGAAGAAGTTGCTGTGGAAAATATAGAGAAATATAAGATAACAGAAAATGTTACAAGAGAGTTTGAAATTGTAAAAGCCAAGACAGAAGCGGAAACAAGATATTTAGAAATCAAAGGAAAAGATATAAATGTATATCAAACAATTTTAGGATATTTGTTATTTGATAATCCTATAAAAAACAACCTTAAATATTCATATAAAACTTATGAACAAAGTGATTTATGGAAATACGGAATATCAGGTGATTTGCCAATCATTGCAGTTACAATAAAATATATAAATGATATTTATGTTATAAGACAGATTTTAAAAGCATATGAGTTTTTCAGAACTAAAAATATAAAAATTGAACTTGTGATAATTGATGAGGAAAATTACAGTTACGAAAATTATATTAGAGATGAAGTTGAAGGGGCAATTTTAAATAATCATTTGGCATATATGAAAAACATTTATGGTGGAATATTTGTACTATCTAAAAGTGAGATGGATGAACAAGATGTTAATTTAATCAAATTTGTTTCAGCCTTAGTTATAGATAGTCATCTAGGAAATCTTGAAAATATTATTAAGGACATGGAAGAAGATTTCTTAGAAAATTACAAGACAATAGAAGATTCAAAACAATCTAATTTAAAATATGATGAAGAAAATAATGATTTGGATTTAGTAAATAATTTAAAAGACTCAAAATATTATAATGAATATGGGGCTTTTACAGAAGATGGCAAAGAATATGTGATGAGAATAAATAGAGATAACAGACTTCCTGCAACTTGGAGTAATATCATAGCAAATTCAAAATTTGGAACAGTAGTAACAGAAAGTGGAGGAGGATATACTTGGTATAAAAATTGTAGATTAAACAGAATTACAAGTTGGCACAATAGTAGTAGTACTAATATTCCATCAGAAATTATCTATTTAAAAGATGAAGAAAATGGAAGAACTTGGACTCCAACAGCCATGCCAATGCCAGATAATAAAAATTACAATATAATTTATGGATTTGGATATACCAAATTTGTTCATGAGAGTGATGAAATAACACAAGAATTAGAAGTTTTTGTGGCACAAGAAGATAGTGTAAAAATTAATATTCTAACATTAAAAAACAATGCACCTAAAAAGAAAAAAATAAAAATAGTTTACTATGTAAAACCAGTGCTGGGTGAAGATGAAATAAAATCAGATAGTTATATCAAATTACAATATATAGAAAATTCGAATTTGCTAGTAGCAAAAAATTTATATAATGTGGACCAATTTAAAGATACAATTTATGTATCAAGTAGTGAAAAAATAAAATCATTTACAGGAAACAAGAAAACATTTCTTGGAAAAGGTGGAATTTCTAATCCTAATGGGCTAAACAGAATGAGATTAGATAATGATATTGGAATTGGAAAAAAATCTTGTATTGCAATAGAAATTGAAGTTGAAATTGAAAGCTTTTCAAATAAAAAGATTTCGCTAATTTTAGGGGCAGAGGAAGGATTGATGGAAGCAAAAGATATAGCATATAAATATTCAAAAATGCAGAATTGCAATGATGAACTAAGTAGAGTGAAATCATATTGGAACGAATTACTTGGAAGGGTACAAGTGAAAACACCATATGAATCTATCAATATAATGTTAAATGGATGGATAATGTATCAGACAATCAGTTGTAGATTACTTGCAAAAAGTGGATTCTATCAATCTGGAGGGGCATATGGTTTTAGAGATCAGTTACAAGATGCATTTGGAACTAAATTTTTGGATAGTAAATTATTATATAATCAAATTCTAAAACACAGTAAACATCAATTTATTGAGGGAGATGTTGAACATTGGTGGCATGATGAAAATGACAGAGGTATTAGAACCAGATTTTCAGATGACTTATTATGGTTGCCATATATGGTAATTCAATATATCAATCATACAGGAGATTACAGTATTTTAGAAGAACAAACATCATATTTAAATGGGGCAGTTTTAAATGAAAACGAAAATGAAAAATATGATAAATATTTATCTGGAAAAGAAGTTGGAAGTATTTACGAACATTGCAAAAAAGCAATAGATAGATGTCAATTTGGAGAAAACGGATTGCCTAAAATAGGAATAGGAGATTGGAATGATGGATTTAGCAATATAGGTCCGAAAGGAAAAGGAGAAAGTGTCTGGTTAGGATTTTTCTTGTATAGAATTTTGTTAGGATTTTCAGAGATTGCAGAATATATGAAAGAAAATGATTTGGCAGAGAAATATAGAACTAAGGCAAAAGAATTAAAGGTAGCTTTAAATCAAAATGCGTGGGATGGACGTTGGTTTAAACGAGCATTTGCAGATAATGGTGATGTCTATGGAAGCATGGAGAATGACGAGTGTAAAATAGATAGTATTGCACAAAGTTGGTCAATTATATCAGGAGCAGGAGAAGAGCCAAAGCAAAATCAAGCGATAGAAAGTTTAGAAAGTCATTTAATAGATAAAGAAAGTGGAATAATAAAATTACTTGATCCACCATTCGAAAAAAGCAAATTAGAGCCAGGATATATAAAATCTTATTTGCCAGGAGTCAGAGAAAATGGAGGACAATACACACATGCTGCTGTTTGGGCAATAATTGCAGAAACAATTTTAGGAAGAGGCGACACAGCGGTTGAGTTATACAGAATGATAACACCAATAGAACATGCACGAACTAAAGAAACTGCAAATAAATATAAAGTAGAACCATATGTAATAGCAGCAGATGTATATGGAGCTAAAAATTTAGCGGGTTCAGGAGGATGGACATGGTATACAGGTTCAAGTAGTTGGTATTATTTAACAGGAGTCCAATATATTTTAGGATTAACAATATACCATAATACAATGAGTTTTAACCCATGTATCTCAAAAGATTGGAAAGAGTTTGAAATAAGATATAAATATAAAGAAAGTATTTATAATATAAAAGTTACAAATCCTAATAGAAAAAATACAGGAGTTAGTAGTGTGATTGTAAATGGGGTAGAGTCTGAAAATAAAATTCCATTAGATGGAAGTAATAAGATTTTTAATATAGAAGTTGTAATGTAAAAAAAAGTGTCATTCTTTAAAGAGTGACACTTTTTCTAATATTAGAAATCACAATTATTTGGTGTTCTAGGATAAGGGATAACATCTCTGATGTTTTCTACTCCAGTAATATACATTAACAATCTTTCGAAACCAAGACCAAATCCTGAATGGATATCAGTACCAAATCTACGTAAATCAAGATACCAATATAGTGGATCTGTTGCAATTCCCATTTCTTTCATACGAGAACTTAATTTTTCGTAATCTTCTTCCCTTTGAGAACCACCCATAATTTCTCCAGCACCAGGTACTTCTAAGTCAACAGCAGCAACTGTTTTTCCATCTGGGTTAACTTTCATGTAATATGATTTTATATCTTTTGGCCAGTTTTTAACGAAAACAGGACCATTGAAATATTCTGTAATATATTTTTCATGTTCTTTTGCTAAATCTTCACCATATTCTGGTTGGAATTCCCATTCTCTATCAGCTTTTTTCAAAATATCTATAACATCTTTGTGATCTATTCTTACGAACTCAGAAGAGATTAATTTTGTTAATTTTTCTTTTAATCCATTTTGAATGAATTTGTCACAGAAATCAATTTCTTCTGGACATTTTTCTAGAACAGTTTTAACAATATATTTTAAACAATCTTCTTCAATATCCATTAAACCATTTAAATCGCAGAATGAGATTTCTGGTTCTATCATCCAGAATTCATTAGCATGTGTTTTGGTATTTGAATTTTCACTTCTTAATGTTGGACCAAATGTATATATTTTTCCAAATGCAGCGGCAAATGTTTCTCCATGTAATTGCCCAGAACCTGTAATATAAGCTTTTTTACCAAATAGGTCTTCAGAAAAATCTGTTTTTCCATCCTTTTGTGGTAAATCTTTATCAAGGTCTAATGTTGTTAATTTGAACATTTCTGCAGAACCTTCGCAATCTGCACATGTAATAATTGGTGTATGAACATAAACATATCCATTATCTTGGAAATATTGATGGATAGCGAATGCAGCAACACTTCTTATTCTGAAAACAGCGTTAAATGTGTTTGTTCTTGGACGAAGATATGCAATGCTACGTAAATATTCAAATGAATGTCTCTTTTTTTGAAGAGGGTAATCTGAAGCACAAATGCCTTCAACTTCAATATTTGTTGCTTGAATTTCAAATGGTTGCTTTGCATTTTCTGTAATTACAACAGTTCCTGTAACTTTTATAGATGAACTAATTGTAAGTTTTGCAATTTCATTGAAATTTGATAATTTATCATTAAAAACAATTTGAACATTTTTAAAAAAAGAACCATCATTTAGTTCGATAAATCCAAATGTTTTAGAATCCCTAACTGTTTTTACCCATCCTTCTAAAGTAACTTCTTTTTCTGCGTAATCTGATGTGTGTTTAAATAAATCTTTTACTGTTAAATCTGTCATAAAAATCATCCTTCCTATTGCGATTTGAGTAGTATATAAAGCTCACAAATCTTACTTTGTTTTATTATGTAAAGATTATACAATATCATACTAAAAAAAACAAGGAAAATGCGAAAAAATCTTGAAAAAATGCAATGATAATAGTAAAATAAAAATATCAAAATGCGAAAGAGGTAGAAATATGTCAAAAAAAATAAGTGTAATTTTAATTGGAATAATAATTATTATTAGTTTAGCACTTTCAATATATATACCAAATAAAGATAAAATTAAAGATGAAAAAGAAGATACATCTATTAATTATTCTATTATAGAAAAAGATGGCAAAAAAGGTGTAGCCCAAAACGATAAGACTGTAATTGAACCACAATATGATGAAGTTGTAATTCCAAATCAACATAGAGAAGTATTTTATTGTAAAAATGGAGACGATTCTAAATTCATAGATTCTAAAAACAAAGTAATTTTTACAGATTATGATAAAGTAGAATTGATTTCTTATGATGAAAATAAATATGAAAGAAATATTCTAAAATATGAGAAAAATGGAAAAGTAGGACTATTAAGTCTTACAGGCAAAACAGTTACAGAAAATAAATACCAAGAGCTTAGCAGTTTCGGAAAAAAAGAAGGAGAAGTGCTAGTAAAAGAAAATGGTGAATATGGAATTATTGACGAAAAAGGAAATTCAAAAATAAAGAATAAATATGATTCAATAGAATCAGATGGGTTTTATACAGATGAAAATGGTTATAAGAAATCTGGATATATTGTTAGAGTAGTTACAACTGATGGTTATAGATATGGATATTATGATTATGATGGAACACAAGTATTGCAAGAGGAATATAATCAGATAACAAGATTAACAGAAATTAAAAATGATATTTATTTGATAGCAGCTAAAAATGGGCAATATGGAGTGTATATAAATAGTAGCAAGATTATAAATACACAATATCAAGCAATTGATTATGATTCAGATTTGCAAATATTTCTTGTAGAAAAAACGAAATTACATGGTGCATTTAATTTAAAAGGAATAGAGATTTTACCACCAGAATTTACTGAATTAACAGTACAAGGAATATATTTATACGGAACTAAGATTGTTGATGAAAATCAAGAAAAGAAGGTATATGACGTAAATGGAAAGGTAGTAAATATTCCATTTGACACCATAATAAATAAAACTTCTAGTTCAAAATATTATATAGAAAATGAAAATGGAAGTTACTTTGTTTTAGATTCAAATCTAAAAAAATTAACAAATCAAAAATATAACTTTTTGGAATATGCATATGATAAATATTTTATAGCAACAAATGAGCAAAACAAAGTAGGAGTAATAGATTTAGAAGAAAAAGTTGTAGTTGAATTTAAGTATGATATTATTCAATTAATAAAAGGAAAATCAATTTTCCAAGCTTTAAATTTTGCTGATAATATAACAGATATATATGATAGTAAATTTGATTTAGCCTTGGAAATGAGCAATGCTAATATAGATATTTTAAGTAATGGAATTAGAGTTTATAATAATGAAAGAGAAAATTATTTAGATAATAATGGAAAAATTACGACTAAAGATGGTTTAAATATTGAAAAATAGGAAATAATAAACCTGAATAGGAGGAATTTTCTATGGGGATTGGAATTGCATTTGCAGGTGGAGGAATTAGAGGAATTGCACATGTTGGTGTGCTAAAAGCATTAGAAGAAAATAACATAAAAATAGAAGCTATAGGAGGAACAAGTGCTGGAAGCATTGTAGCAGCACTATATGCAATGGGATACAAGCCATATTATATTTATGTACTTTTCAAGAAATATGCACAAGATATAATAAACATAGGAAATTTATCAATTGTTAATGGAATAGGTAATTTTGTAAAAACTAAAAAAATCGGAATTGCAGGATTAAATGATGGCACTTTATTAGAAAAAATGTTCAATGAATTAGCAACAAGAAAGAAAATGAAAGTGGTTGCAGATATAAAAATGCCATTAGTAATTCCGGCTGTTGATATAGCAGAAGCAAAAGAATATATATTCACAAATTGTGCTCCAAGAAATAATGTGAATGATGAATATATAACAGAAATAAGTATAGGAAAGGCAATTAGAGCAAGCAGTAGTTTTCCAGCGTATTTTTGTCCTTGTGAATACAAAAATCATATTTTTATGGATGGTGGAGTTTTAGATAATACTCCAATTCTTCCATTAAAAAAAATCTGCAAACATAAGGTAATGGCTGTAAATTTCGAGGCAGATCCAGTAGAAGAAAATTGCGATGTTATGGATATTATAATGAAAACTCTTGATATTATGGGGAACAAGATTGCAGAAGAGAGTTTTAAGCAAAGCGATTTAGTTCTTACTGTTCCAACAGATAAGGCTGGATTGTTTGATATTGAGAAAATGGATAAATGTTATAAATTCGGATATGAGACTACAATAAAAAATATAGATAAAATAAAAAAGTTAATATATTAAAAGATGGTTAGAGCCATCTTTTTTGTGTTTTATTTTAGAAATGATTCATATAATATAAAAAGGATAAGGGTGATCATATGAATATTATATATTTAGACAATAGTGCAACAACACCAATAAAATCAGAAGTTTTACAAGAAATGATGCCATATTTAACAACAGAATATGGAAATGCCTCGTCACTATATTCTGTAGGAAGAAGTGCAAAAAGAGCGATAGAAAAAGCAAGGAATAGAGTAGCTGAATTATTGAATTGTAATCATAATGAGATATATTTTACAGGAGGAGGCTCAGAAAGTGACAATATAGCATTAAAAGGATTTGCATATGCCAATAAAGAAAAAGGAAATCATATAATAACTTCTAAAATAGAACATCCAGCAATATTAGAAACATGTAAGACACTAGAAAGACAGGGATTTGAAGTATCATATATTAATGTAAAGGAAGATGGAATAATTGATGTAGAAGAATTAAGAAAAAGTATAAAATCAAATACAATATTAATTAGTGTAATGACTGCGAACAATGAAGTTGGAACAATTCAACCAATAGAAGAAATTGCTAAAATTGCACATGATAATAATATTGTATTTCACACAGATGCAGTTCAGGCAATAGGAAATATGCAAATTGATGTAGAAAAAATGAGGATAGATATGTTATCACTATCTTCTCACAAGATTAATGGACCTAAAGGAGTTGGAGCATTATATATAAAAAATGGAATTGAAGTAGAAAAGTTTATAAATGGTGGACATCAAGAAAAAGATAGAAGAGCAGGCACTGAAAATGTTGCTGGAATTGTAGGACTTGGCAAAGCTGCAGAAATAGTTAGAAAAAATATGGAAACACATATCAGAAATTTAAGTAAAGTTAGAGATTATTATATAAAAAAAGTTCAAAAAGAAATTCCTAATATACGAATAAATGGTAGTATGGAAAATAGACTTCCTGGAAATGCTAATATTTCTTTTAAAGGAGTTAATGCATCAGAATTAATTTTTAAATTAGATGAAAGAGGAATATGTGTATCAAGTGGTTCAGCATGTTCATCAGGCAATACAAATCCATCACATGTTTTGACAGCTATGAATGTTCCAGAAGTATATTTAAATTCTGCAATAAGAACAACATTTGGAGATAATAATACATTTGAACAAGTAGATTATGTTGTAAAAATTTTAAAACAAATTATAAGCTAAAACAAAACACAAGTTCGAAAGACGTTGAAACAGCTGACGAACTTGTGTTTGAAAATGTAAAATTTTTCAAGAAATTTTATAAAAAGTATTGCAAAAAAAAATGAAATGTATTATTATGGATTCGAAGTGGAGCAAAGTGGTATAAAGTGGTAGAAAAAAGAAATGAGGTGGAGTTCGATTGCTAATTGGTGAATATGAGCATTCTCTAGATACTAAAGGCAGATTAATAATGCCAGCAAAATTAAGACAAGACATAGGAGAAAAATTCATTATAACCAAAGGGTTAGATGGATGCTTATTTGTATTTTCACAAAATGAATGGTTGAACTTTGAAACAAAATTAAAATCACTCCCACTATCAGATAGAAATGCAAGAAACTTTGTCAGATTTTTCTTATCTGGAGCAACAGAATGTGAAATAGACAAACAAGGTAGATTTTTAATACCATCAAATTTAAGACAAGCTGCGAAATTAGAAAAAGATGCGGTTATTGTTGGAGTAGGAACACGATTAGAAATTTGGGATAAAGAGATTTGGCAAAAATGTGACGAAAATATTTCTGCTGATGAAATTGCAGAAAATATGACAATGTTAGGTATATAACTTGCAAAAGTTTATATAAAGATACTAAAGACAAAAGT
This sequence comes from uncultured Clostridia bacterium, assembly GCA_934120315.1. Classification (GTDB taxonomy): domain Bacteria; phylum Bacillota; class Clostridia; order TANB77; family CAG-508; genus CAG-269. The sequence goes on along the minus strand of CAKOTX010000004.1, from coordinate 73,944 downwards.
ACAAAAGAAATCATACGAAAGAAAAATTAAAAATACAAAAGACAAAAATGCTAAAGATAAATTCCAAAAAAACAAAAGAAGTAATTTATGGCTGGAGTAAAAAACAAACTCCAGCCCAAAAATAAAATGAGGTGGAAAATTGGAATTTAAGCACAAACCAGTATTGTTAGAAGAAACAATCAATGGATTAAATATAAAACAAAATGGAATATATGTAGACGGAACTTTAGGTGGAGCTGGACATAGCAAAGAAATTTTAAAACAGCTATCATCTAAAGGTTTACTTGTTGGTATTGATAGAGATGAAGAGGCCTTAAAAGCAGCCAAAGAAAACTTAAAAGAATTTCAAAATGTAAAATACATTCATGGCAATCATGATGAAATAACAGAGATTCTTGAAAGCTTAGAGATTAAAGAAGTTGATGGGATATTATTAGACTTAGGAGTTTCATCATATCAATTGGACGAGAGAAATAGAGGGTTTAGTTACTTAGGTAATAATGAGCTAGATATGAGAATGGACAAGACTCAACCTCTAACGGCGAAAAAAGTCGTAAACACGTATTCTGAGGAAGAATTAGCAAATATTATATACGAATATGGCGAAGAAAGGTTTTCAAGACAAATAGCCAGAAAAATATGTGAATATAGAAAAAATAAAGAAATAGAAACAACAGAAGAATTGGTTAATATAATAGAAAAATCAATGCCAGCATTTGCCAAAAAGGATGGACATCCTGCAAAAAGAACATTTCAAGCAATAAGAATAGAAGTAAATGATGAAATAAAACCATTATATAATACAGTAAGAAGTTGTATTAAACTTCTAAAACCAGGTGGAAGATTATGCATTATAACATTCCATTCATTAGAAGATAGAGCAGTAAAAAATGCATATATAGATGCACAAGGAAAATGTACATGCCCAAAGGATTTACCATATTGTGTATGTGGGGCGATTTCAGAAGGAAAAATAATAAATAAAAAACCAATTATAGCAACAGAAAAAGAACAAGAAGAAAATTCAAGATCAAAAAGTGCAAAACTAAGAATTTTTGAAAAGAAATAAAATTACGAAGGAAAAGGGAGGTGAGTAATATGCCAAGAGCTTCATATCAATATGAAACAAGCCCAAGAAAATATGAGCCTGAATATACCAGAAGAGTAACAACTACAAAGACTAAAACTAGTCAAACCAAAAAAGTTGTTCAAAAAGGTAATGCAAAAAAAGTAGCAAAGAAAAAATCTGAAAATTTAAAAGCAAAAAAAGCTGAAGAAAAGAAAAATAAATTTATGCAGGTTGTACTTGTTATTGCTGTATTTGGCATGTTACTTGCAGTAAGTTATAGAGAAATTTCTATTATGGAAATGTTCAATCATAAGAAAGACATGGAAAGTCAATTGGCTGTAGTAGAAAAGGAAAATGGTCAAGTTCAAAAAAGTATAAAAGAAGAAGAAAGCAAATTAGATTGGAATGAAATAAAAAGAAGAGCAACAGATGAACTTGGAATGCAAACAAAAGTAGGAACACCAGTTAATTTGGAAAAATCAGATAATGTAGAAACAAAAACAAAAATGATTAAAGAAGAAAAAACAAGTGTTGTAGAAAAAATAATAGAATATTTTATAAATAAATAAAAATGAACCTAGTAAATAAAAAGGTTCATTTTTTAGATTAAACTTTAAGTTTTTTAATGTTTTTTATTTCTTGATGTAATCCATTTAACATTCCATTACGCAAAGAATAAGCTTTTTCAAATTCAGTACGTAGTTCATCAATAGTTTCAACAGATTCGCCTTGTTTCAACAACATATTAATATATTTTTGACAAGATTCAATGTCAGACTGTTTTGTAAGAGTTTTAATTTTTTCAGAATATTTTTTTATTTCTTCACATCTACTAATTTCTTCTTTTAAAAATTTAACATAATCAATTGTACAAATTATTTCATATTCAATATCATCAATAACAACTTTTAACAATTTTTTAACAATTTTTTTATTATTTTTTCCAGCATTAGTATAACCAGTATTAAGTGGGGCATTAGGTGAAGGTTGTGTATTTTCAATAATGATTTTTAATGCATCTGTAATACCTATGTGAGATTTATATTGACGCTTACTAACTAAGGCATCATATTCATCTGCAACTCTGATAATTTGAGCTTCAAAAGGAATATCTTTTTTTACAAGACCTTGTGGATATCCAGTACCATCAAGTGCTTCATGATGATAATAAGGACCAGCATAATAAGGTCTAAGTTTTCGATCTTTTATACATAATTTATAGCCTAAAGTTGTATGTGTTTTCATTATTTCAAATTCTTCATCTGTTAATTTGTCTGGTTTTTGAAGAATAGAAGAAGGGATAAATAATTTTCCTATGTCATGTAAATATGCACAAATAGTGCAATATTCTGTAAATCCTTTAGTAAGATGCAATTTCTTGCACAAGTTACAAGTAATTGTAGCAACATTTTCAGAATGCTTTCTGGTGAAAACATCTAAAGAATCTAGTAAATTAAGTTGGTATTGTATTTCCTTATCTAAATTGTAAGACTTAAAATATGTTTGGTCATAAAAATTAAATGTTGGTTTTATTTCTTTCATTATTTTCTCCTATCGTAAAAATATTAATTAAATAATAACATTAATAAAATTAAATTGCAACAATCTAGAAAAAAGTAATATGTCATTTTTTGTCGAACGATTTTTCTTGACAAAACTAGACATAAGATGTTAAGATAAATGCAGAATTTAAATTCAAAAATTTGATCAAAATTTTTTCGAAAAAATCCAAAGAAAGTGATAGTAAAATGTTTAAAATCTCAAAAAATACTATAACTTATCTGATTCCAATCATAATATTTTTTATATTTCAATTGTTTATTAGCAAATATTCTGTAAAAGGCACCGATGTAGATGAAAATGGAAACATAATGAAACAAGAAATTATGAATGAATCGTCATTATCTCAAACTGAAGAAAAAGAGGAAATATGGCAAATAGAAATTCCGAAAATTTCTGTAAAAGCACCAATATCTGAAGGAACCACTAAAGAAATTTTAAATCAATATGTAGGACATTTTCAAACAACAGCAAAAGAAAATGGAAATATTGGATTAGCTGCACATAATAGAGGCTATGAAGTTAATTATTTTCAAGATTTAAAACTGTTAAAAGAAGGAGATGAAATAATATATCAGCATAATGATTTTAGAAAAACATATGAAGTTGAAAAGATTAGAATAATAAAAGATACAGAATGGACATATTTAGAAGAAACTGAAGAAAATCAATTAACATTAATTACATGTGTTGAAAATCAGCCAGAATACAGAAGATGCATACAAGCAATAGAAAATAATTAATAAGGAGGAATTGTATTTGGAAAAAAAGAAAAATAAAAAAGGAATAAAGGCATTGTGCTTAATATTAGTATTAATAATACTAGGAAGTACAGGATATACATATGCAAAATATGTAACACAAGAAAAAGGAAAAGGAAGTGCAGATATCGCAACTTGGGCATTTGAAATAGTTAAAGCAAAAGGTGAAATAGAAAAAACAATTAATCTAAAAGATACAGCAACAAAAGCAACATTAAAAGATGGAAAAATAGCACCAGGATCATCAGGAGACTTTAGACTAACTATTGATGCAACAGGTTCAGAAGTAGGAGTTGATTATAAAGTAGAATTCAATAACGAAAAAAATAAACCAACAAATTTAGTTTTTACATATAACAATGTTCAATATCAATCTCTATCAGCAGTTAAAGGAATAAAAGGAACTATAGGTGTAAATGAAACTAAGAAAAAAGAAATAATAGTAAAATGGGAGTGGCCATATGAAACTGGAGAAAATGCTGATGCAATAACATTTAATGATAAAAAAGATACTCAAGATGCAATTGCAGATTTAGATTACACATTTGATGTAGTTGTAACAGGTACACAAAGTAAATAGGAGGTAGATAAAAAATTAAAAAGAAAAGAAGGAATATTGGAATTATTATGATTATAGTACTGATAATTCTGACTCCAATTACTTATGCCAAATATATAGATACACTAAAAATGAATTTCAATTATAAAATTGCAAATCCGATTTTCAATATAGAAGAAGGTGATATAGCACAAATTAATGTTACTAATAATATTGGATATTATGAATTTTCAATTAACAATTATAAAAATGAAGAAATAAGTGATGTAAGTTTTTGGTACATTATAGAAGTTGTATCAGACATAGAAGATAATATCGAATTTGAGCTATATCAAGAAGATAATCAAATAGCATTAGAGAATTTAAAAACAGAAAAAATTTATATAAAAGGAGGAGAAAAAACGCAACAAAAATATAAATTGAAAATGATATATAAAGGTAAAGATAAAGAACAATTATTGTTTGAAAAAGTACATATAAAAATCAAATCAGAACAGGAGAGAATATGAGAAAAATAATATGTTTAGTATATATTGCAATAGTCTTAAATAGTATGGTAACATCTTGCTTTTCTAAGTTTGCATTTGAATATGAAATAGATGCTGCAGAAATTGTAAACAATAATGTATAAAAAATATTATAATGGAAAAAATTAGAATATAATATTTTTTAGAGGAGTGATATAATGGAATCAAGTGATATGAAAAACATGGTTGTGCTAAAAAATCTTCCATCAAATATGGTAGAAGAAGCAATTATTATTTTTAAGGAAAATCAGAGAGTAAGAGAAGGAGTCTCAGATAGACCAAGTGAAAAGACAATTGAAGTACAGCCGAAATCTAAAGAATATATTGTAAAAGAAGCTGAAATGCTTGTGACAAATTATATCAGTAAAATTGAAAATAAAGATAAAAGTATAAATCTTAAATACAAAAGATTAAAATATTATAGTTTTACAATATCAGCATTTTTTATTATCAGTTTAATAATAAATTTCATACAATAACATAAAACACTTTATCAATGCATAAACATTAGTAAATGCATTAGATAAAGTGTTTTTGTATGAAAGGAGTATTGATATGGAAAGAACGATGTCTGTTGAAGATAAAATAAAAAGAGCAGAAGAAATTTATTATAAAAGAAAAGAAAGAGATATTCCTGTAAGAGAAACAATTAGAAAATCGACAAATGAAAAGAAAAATATAAAGCTTTTTAAGAAAATGATAAAACAAATTATTATTTGTTTAATGATATATGCAGTATTCTATTTAGTTATAAATAATAATTATATATTTTCAGAAGATTTTACAAATAAAGCAAAAGAAATATTATCACAAGATATTGATTTTAAACTAATATATTCATATATATCAGAAAAAATAAAAAATATGAATGTAAAACCAGAAACAGATAACACAGAAAAAACAGAAATTCAGGAAAATCAAGTAGACATACAAAATAATAATGAAAATATAGGTGGTGCAGAAGAGATATTAACAGGAGAGATAGAAAATGTGGAAAACACTTCTGAAACAAATGAAACAGGAACAGAAGGAGATACCTCAGAACAACAGCAGGATCAGCCTGAAGTTGTACTCTCGCAAGCTGAGCAAGACGCAAATTACATAAAAAATAAAATAAATTTTATAAAGCCAGTAGAAGGAAAAATAAGTTCAATGTTTGGACCAAGAAATCCAACGACTCCAACAGTTCCTAAAAATCATACAGGAACAGATATTGCAGCAGAAACTGGGACAAAGATAGTTTCTGCAACAGACGGAACAGTAATAGTGGCGGAAAACAGAGGAGATTATGGAAAACATATCAAAATTCAGATAGAAGATGTAATAATTGTATATGCACATTGTAACAAATTATATGTAAAAGAAGGAGATACAATTTCGCAAGGACAAGAGATAGCAGAAGTTGGAGCCACAGGAAATGTAACAGGACCACATCTACATTTTGAAGTAAGATATCAAGATAGATATGTGGATCCACAATTGATATTAGAATTATAATATTTTATGAAAGGATAGAGGTTTTGAAAATAAGAATAGATTTAAAAATCCTTATTTTTTTGGTTTTGTTCTATTTTACAAATCAATTAAAAATATATTTGGTAATAATGCTATTTTGTTTTATTCATGAATTAGGCCACATTTTTGCAGGGCTTATTTTTAATATGAAAATAGAAAAATTAGAAATAATGCCATTTGGATTTTCTGTTTCTTTTGAAGATAGTGTTACTGAAAATTTTAAAAAAATATTTGTGGCAGCAGCTGGACCACTTGTAACGCTTGCGATTATTTTTATATTTTTTAATTTAAAAATAAGTTTAAAACAAGAAATTATATATTCAAATATTTTAATATTAATTTATAACTTAATGCCAATATACCCACTTGATGGTGGAAGGATTATAAAGGGGATTCTTCAAATAAAAATAGAAGAGGAAAGGGCTCAAAAAATGATTTGGAAGTTAACTAAAATAACAATGATAATAATTACATTTGTATGTAGTATAGCAGTGTATTATTTTAAAAATATAGCAATATTTTTGTCTTGTATATTTTTGTGGATAATTATTTTAAGAATTGAAGAAAAAAGAAGAAAACTATTGATATTTAGCGAAGAAAATAGTAAAATATATAGCAGAAAGGCAGGTAAGAAATGGGAAAACCAACAGTAGCAATTATAGGAAAACCAAACGTAGGAAAATCAACTTTTTTTAATTATATAGTAGGTAGCAGAATTTCAATAGTAGAAGATACTCCAGGTGTAACAAGAGATAGAGTATATGCAGAAACAAACTGGAGAGGAAGAAACTTCACAGTAGTAGATACTGCAGGGATTGAGCCAGAATCAGAAGATATCATAGTATCTCAAATGAGAGAACAAGCTAAAATAGCAATAGATATAGCAGATGTTATTTTATTTTTAACAGATATAAAACAAGGAGTAACTGCAGCAGATCAAGAAATTGCATTAATGTTAAAAAAATCTAAAAAGCCAGTTGTTTTAGTATGTAACAAAGCTGATAATATGAGCAGAGACAGAAACGAAATATATGAATTTTATAATTTGGGATTAGGAGAACCATATCCAGTTTCAGCAGCAAATGCATTAGGCATAGGTGATGTATTAGATGCAATTTATGAAAGTTTTCCAGAGAAAAAAGAAGGCGAAGATGAAGATGACAGAATCAAAGTAGCTGTTATAGGAAAGCCAAATGTAGGAAAATCATCATTAATCAATAAAATCTTAGGAGAAAATAGAACAATTGTAAGTTCAATTGCAGGAACAACAAGAGATGCAATAGATACTGAATATGAAAATCAATATGGAAAATATGTGCTAATAGATACTGCAGGAATAAGAAGAAAAAGCAAAGTAACAGAATCAATAGAAAAGTTCAGTATAATGAGAACTTTACTTGCAATTGAAAGAGCAGATGTATGTTTAATGATGATAGATGCAAATGAAGGTGTTACAGAACAAGATGCCAAAATTGCAGGAGAAGCACATGAGGCTGGAAAAGGAATTATCATTGTTGTTAACAAATGGGATGAATATGAAAAAGAGACTGGTACATTAGAAAAATACAAAAAAGAAGTATATAACAAATTATCATATTTATCATACGCACCAATAATTTTTATATCAGCAAAAACAGGACAAAGAGTAGACAAGTTATTCTCAATGATAAATCATGTTGCAGAACAAAATGCAATGAGAATTTCAACAGCTGTGCTAAATCAAGTAATAAATGAGGCGATTGCACTTGTACAACCACCAACGGACAAAGGTAGAAGGTTAAAAATATTATACGGAACTCAAGCAAGCACAAAACCACCAACATTTGTAATATTTGTAAACAATAAGGAATTGTTCCATTTTTCATATGAGAGATATTTAGTAAATCAAATAAGAAAAGAATTTGGATTAGAAGGAACACCAGTTAGAATAATCGTAAGAGAAAAAATAGAAAAAGGAGTAGATTAATATGGCAGCATATATAATAGTAGGAATAGTAGCCTATTTGATAGGAAGTATTAGTTTTTCAGTTATTATCAGTAAGAAAATGGCTGGATTTGATGTAAGAGAAAAAGGAAGCGGAAATGCAGGAGCAACAAATATGCTTAGATCTGTAGGAAAAAAAGCCGCAATATTAACATTATTAGGAGATGCTTTAAAAGGAGTAGTTGCAATCTTATTTGCAATTATAGTTGGAGCAATCGCTAAAAGTGCAGATAAATCATTATTAGTACAAATTGCAGGAATATTAGTAGTTGTAGGACATACATTTCCAGTATTCTTTGGATTCAAAGGTGGAAAAGGTGTTGCAACATCATTAGGAGTATTATTAATGACAAACTGGAAGATTGGATTAATTTGTTTAGTATTTGCATTAGTATTAATGGCAGTTACTAGAATGGTTTCATTAGGTTCAATTGGAGCTGCTGTACTATTTCCAGTATTAGTTTTATTTATCCACACAAATTTTACAATATCAGAAGGAAGCAGTTATTTTATATATAGCATAATATTGGCTGCAATTGTAATATTTAACCATAGAGCAAATATTCAAAGGATATTAAATGGTACAGAAAATAAATTAAGCTTTAAAAAGAAATAAGCAAATAGGAGGAACAAGTGATGAAAAACATAGCGATAATAGGTAGTGGAAGTTGGGGAGTAGCCCTTGCAATACACCTTGCTAAATTAGGAAACAATATAAAAATATGGTCTTTTGCAGAAGATGAAAGAGACTTAATAAATAAAGAAAAAAAGTGCAAATTCTTACCAAATGTTACATTGCCAGATGGAATTGAAGCAACAAATTCTTATGAATATGCAATAAAAGGTTCAGATTTTATCATACATGTAACACCATCAAAATTTACAAGAGACACAGTAAAACAATATAAGCAATATGTAACAAATCAACCAATTGTAATATGTTCAAAAGGATTTGAAAAAGATAGTATGTTAACATTAGATGAAGTTGTTCAAGAAGAAATTCCAAATGCTAAAATTGCAGTACTATCAGGACCAAGCCATGCAGAAGAGGTATCAATTGCAATACCAACAGTTTTAGTTGTAGCATCAAAATATGATGCAGTATTAAAATTAGTTCAAGATACATTTATGTGTGAAAAAATGAGAATATATACATCAAGAGATGTAAAAGGTGTTGAACTTGGAGGAGCACTAAAAAATATTATTGCATTTTGTGCCGGAGTTGCAGCAGGGCTAGGACTTGGAGATAATACATTTGCAGCTTTAATAACAAGAGGATTAGCAGAGTTATCAAGATTAGGTGTTGAGCTGGGTGGACAAAAAGAAACATTATATGGTCTAAGTGGATTAGGAGATTTAATAGTAACTTGCTTAAGTGAGCATAGCAGAAACAGAAAAGCAGGAAAATTAATTGGTCAAGGATTAAGCTTAGAGGAAACTAAAAAAGAAGTTGGAATGACAATTGAAAGTATAGACAACATAGAAGTTGCACATGAATTAGGAAAATTGCATAATATAGAAATGCCAATAGTAGAAGCAGTATATGGAATATTATATAAAGGATTAAAACCAGAAGAAGCAGTTAGTATGTTAATGAACAGAGCTAAAAAAAGTGAAAATTAATTAATAATTTTAATAAATGTGTTAATAATATAAAAAATGGAGGAAATGAAAATGGGATTTTTTGATAATTTAGGAAAAAAGGCTAGTGCTGCATATGATGCAACAGCAGAAAAAACAAGCAAACTTGCAAAAGAAGCAAAATTAAGAATGAAGATAAACGAAAATAAATCAAATATCAAAGATTTATATGAAGAAATCGGAAAAAAAGTTTATGAAAAACATGTAAGAGAAGAAAACATTGATATTAACACAGATTTAGAAGAAGAATGTACAAAAATAGATGTGCTATCAGCAGAAATTGAAACATGTTTAAAATCAATCTTAGAATTAAAAGAAAAGAAACAATGTGAAAAATGTCATGCAGAAATAGAATTAAATGCATCATTTTGCCCAAAATGTGGAGAAAAACAACCAGTTGAAGAAGTAAAAGTTGCTGAAGTAGTAGATGCAGATGTAACTGATTCTGCAGAAGCTCAGGATTCAGAGGAAAAGCAAAATGCTGAATCAGAATCATCTGAAGAAACTCCAAAAACAGAAGAAAATTCAGAAGCTGAAAATACTGTTGAAAAAGTTACAGAAGTAATGTCTCAAGAAACACAAGAAAATGCTAAAGAAGAAATGGGAGGCAATACAGAGAATCAATAATGAAAGTAGTAATACAAAGAGTAAAAAATGCAAGTGTAAAAGTTGATGGAAAAGTAGTTGGAGAGATAGAAAAAGGTTTCTTAGTTTTAGTAGGAATAAAAGTAGGAGATACAAAAGAGCAAGCAGATTATCTTGTAAAAAAAGTATGTAATTTACGAGTATTTACAGACGAAAATGATAAGATGAATTTAAGCTTAAAAGATGTTAATGGAAAGCTATTAATAGTATCACAATTCACTTTATATGGAGACTGCAGTGATGGCAATAGACCAAGTTTTATAGAAGCAGCAAGGCCAGAAGAAGCAATTCCATTATATGAATATTTCTGTGAAGAATGTGCTAAAAAAGGAATAGAAGTTCAACGAGGAATATTTGGAGCAGACATGAAAGTTGAATTATTAAATGATGGACCAGTTACAATAGTAATAGAAAAATAAAATAAGAAGTTTTGTCGAAAAGTTCTAGTTCGACAAAACTTCTTATTTTTTACTCTTGGAAAACTTTACCAGTGGTAATATAATAAAAACTGCATAAAGAAAAATGAAAAAGAAAGGATGGTTATATGGAAAGTCAGTATCTGAAAGAAGACAAGCAGTTAATCTTCAAAATTAATGAAGACATAGATGAATGTGTAGCACAAAAGATAAGGAGGAAATTAGATAATGAAATTGAGAGATATATGCCTAGAAAAGTTGTATTTGATTTTAGCAATGTTTCTTTTATGGACAGTGCAGGAATAGGATTATTGATGGGGAGATATAAATTAGCAAGTATGTTAGGTGGACAAGTAGAAGTAAAAAATATAACACCATCTATTAAGAAAATCTTTGAAATGAGTGGGATTCAGAAGGTGATACCATGTCAAAATGCAAAGGAGGTGCCAAATGAATAATATTTATGATAATGAAATGAAAGTAGAATTTTTAAGTAAATCAAATAATGAAGCATTTGCTAGAATTTCAGTTGCAGCTTTTGTAGCACAATTAGATCCTACATTAGAAGAAATTGCAGATATAAAAACAGCGGTTTCAGAGGCGGTAACAAATGCGATTATTCATGGGTATGAACAGCAAATTGGAATTGTAAAATTGGTATGCAAAATAAGAGAAAATGAAATTTTTATTGAAGTTTCAGATACTGGAAAAGGAATTGAAAATGTAGAAATGGCCAAACAGCCATTATATACTACAAAAGCGAGTTTAGAGAGGTCTGGAATGGGCTTTACTATAATGGAGAGTTTTATGGACGAAGTTGATGTAGAGTCAGTATTAGGACTTGGAACTAAAGTTACAATGCGAAAAAAGATTAAGGTTCAAGAAAAAGATGATGAATTTTCGATGTCTGCAATAAGGGGAGATGAATAGTGTATGAGAATGATATGAAAATCATTGAACATGCTCAAAATGGCAGTCAAGAAGATATGACAAAACTTATTGAAGATAACAATGGACTTATTTGGAGCATTGTTCGAAGATTTAGTGGAAGGGGATATGATGTAGAAGATTTATATCAAATTGGATGTATTGGTTTTATAAAAGCTATCCAAAGATTTGATACAAGTTTTGAAGTTAGACTTTCAACATATGCAGTACCATACATTTTAGGAGAAATAAAAAGATATATAAGAGACGATGGACCAATTAAGGTTAGTAGAAGTATAAAAGAATTGAATATCAAAATATTAGAATTACAAAAGGAATATTTTAAGAAACATGGAGTAGAAATAAGTTTGGAAGGAATTTCAAAAGAACTCAAAATTTCGAAAGAAGAAATTACAATGGCTTTGGATTCAGCAAGGCCAGTAGATTCAATAGAAGAGGCAAAATACAAAAATGATAAAACAGATAGAACGATTAGTATTATAGAACAAATTTCAACTGGGAAAGATGAACAGACAGAAATTACTAATAGAATGACTATCAAGAATTTAATTAATGAATTAAATGACAAAGAAAAAGAAATAATAATGCTTAGGTATTATAAGCAAAAGACACAAATGCAAGTGTCTAAAATCCTTGGAATTACACAGGTGCAAGTTTCTAGAATAGAAAGAAAGGTGTTAGATAAAATGAAAAAGAAACTAATAAGCTGATGGAGGAATATATGAGTAAAATAAAAAATATTTTAATATATTTTTGTGGTTTTGTAATTGTGTTTTTTATTGCACCAGCAATTTGCACAGTAACGCCTAACCCAAAAACTGAGGAAGTCAGTGCAAATGCAAATCCAAGTTCAGAGAATGTTACAAATGAGCAATCCAATAGTAATTCTGATACTGGAAGTAAAAGAACAATTAAGCTGTTACATTCAAGCACTGGGGAGGTTGAAGAATTAGGATTAGATGAGTATCTATATGGAGTAGTTTCAAGTGAGATGCCAGCAAACTTTGAAATAGAAGCATTAAAAGCACAGGCGGTAGTAGCAAGAACATATACAATTTATCAATCTACATACAATAAAAATAAGCATCCAGATGCTGACATCTGTGACAGTTATGCATGTTGTCAAGCATGGATAAGCAAAGAAGAGCGAATGGCAAAATGGGATTCAGGAGAAGCAGAAAGCAATTGGAACAAAATTGTAAATGCAGTTGATTCAACATCAGATAAAATCATTGTTTATAATGGAAAGCCGATAAATGCATTTTTCCATGCAAACAGTGGAGGAACAACTGAAAGTTCATTAAATATCTGGGGCGGAATAGATTATCCATATTTAAAATCAGTAGAAACAGCTGGAGAAGATGGATATACTCAATACAGTTCAGAGGCAAAGTTCAGTAAGGAAGAAATTTCACAAAAAATGAAAGAAAAATATGCAGATTTCGAAATAGATTATGGTCAAGAAGATTGTATAAAAATTTTAGAATATACAACAAGTGGAAGAGTAAAAACATTAAAAATAGGAAATAAAGAAATAGCTGGAACAGAAGCACGAACTATTTTAGGATTAAAATCAACAAATTTTTCAGTAGTAATAGAAGGAGATGAAATTAAATTTTCTGTTACAGGATATGGACATGGAGTTGGAATGAGTCAAACAGGAGCAGACAGTATGGCCAAAAGCGGAGCTGACTATCAAACAATAATAAAGCATTTTTATACAGGAGTGGAAATAATTGAATTAAATTCTCTTTAAATGAATAATCTTTGAAAAAAAGTAAATACTTGTATTAACAAAGTATTCAAGGAGGAATTTATGAAAAGAGATAAACTATTTATTTATATTGGAACAGCAGTATTTTTCCTATTAGCAATAGCGTTAGGAATAATAATGTTTATGATGACAAAAACTGCATCAAAATTGGAAAATGAACAAAGCCAGGTAGGGCAAAGTGGTGAAGAAATATCTGAAAGAGTAAGTACAGAAATTGGAAAAGGAGTTAATGAGCAAACAGGTAATAATAATACAACTAATACTGATGCTTCTGGTGCTTCAGACAAAACAGAAGAAACATCAGAAAATACAAATTCACCAGTATCAAATGAAACGAGTGGGGCAAATGAGGTAAAGGAAGAAAAGCCTGTAACTGAAGTTAAAGAAGAGCAACCAATAAAAGAAGAAAAAAAAGAAATAACATTTGTAAAGCCAACAGATGGAGAAATAATAGGCGAATTTGCAAATGAAAATTTGATTTATTCAGAGACTTTGAAAGAATGGATTACACACACAGCAATAGATATAAAAGCAGATAAAACAAGTGTAATAAAATCAGCAGCAGATGGAATAGTAAGATCAATTGTAAATGATCCTAGATATGGTTTAACTGTAATAGTTGAACATGATGATGGATATGAAACAGTATATTCTAATTTATTAACAGCAGAGTTCGTGGTTGAAGGTGAAGAAATTAAGCAAGGACAAACTATAGGAACTGCAGGAAATACTGCATCATTTGAGAGTAATATGGAATGCCATTTACACTTCGAATTGTTGAAAAATGGAGAATATTTAAATCCAGCAATATACTTAAAATAGTGGGGTTGAGCGATTTGGCTGTCAATTTGGTACCGGGGATTTTTTTGACAAGGGTGTCAAAAAAATCCCCGGTACCATTTGTCAAAAAGTGTGATACAATAGTATCAAATTATAATAAAAATGGGGTAAAAAGATGTTAGAAAAAATAAATTCACCAGAAGATGTAAAAAAATTAACACTAAATCAGAAAGAAGAATTAGCAGAAGAAATAAGAAAATACATAATAGAAATTGTATCAGAAAATGGAGGACATTTGGCCTCGAACTTAGGAGTAGTTGAACTAACAATAGCATTACATTCTATATTTGATGTACCAAAAGACAAAATTGTGTGGGATGTAGGACATCAGAGTTATGTACATAAAATTATAACAGGGAGAAGAGAACAATTAAAAAATATAAGAAAGTTAAATGGAATAGCAGGATTTCCAAAAACAAACGAAAGTGAATGCGACTGTTTTAATACCGGACATAGTAGTACATCAATATCAGCAGCATTAGGGATGGCAAGAGCAAGAGATTTGCAAGGAAAAAACAATAGTGTAATTGCAGTAATAGGAGATGGGGCATTAACAGGTGGAATGGCATTAGAAGCCTTGAATGATGCTGGATATAGTAAAAGTAAATTTACAGTAATATTAAATGATAATGAAATGAGTATATCACCTAATGTTGGAGGATTAAATAATTTTCTTGGAAAATTAAGAAGTAAAAAACTATATACAAGAACTAATAAATTGATAAAGAAACAAATTAGTACTATTCCAATAATAGGAAAAACAACTGTTAAAGCCATCCAAAGAATAAAAAGGTCAATAAAGCAATTAGTAATACATAAAATGTTTTTTGAAGATATAGGATTTACATATCTTGGACCTGTGGATGGGCATAATATTGAAAAACTTGAAAGCATACTTACATTGAGCAAACAAATAGATGGGCCAGTTTTAATACATGTATTAACCAAAAAAGGCAAAGGGTATAAATATGCTGAAGAAAATCCTGATAAGTTTCATGCAATAGCTCCATTTAATATAGAAACAGGAGAATTAAAAAAGCCGAAGGGAAAAGATTATTCTAAAGCATTTGGTGACAAGTTAATAGAATTAGCATCAAAGGATGAAAGAATAGTTGCAGTAACAGCTTCAATGAAAAATGGGACAGGATTAAAAGAGTTTGCATTAAAGTTTCCTAAAAGAATATTTGATGTAGGAATTGCGGAACAACATGCTATAACAATGGCAGCTGGAATGGCAAAAGAAGGGCTAATACCAGTAGTTCCAATATATTCATCATTTTATCAAAGAGCATATGATCAAGTAATTCATGATGTAGCATTACAGAATTTGCCTGTTATTATGTGTGTTGACAGGGCTGGATGTGTTGGGGCAGATGGCGAAACTCATCAAGGTCTACTTGATATGGCATTTTTTAGACTAGTGCCTAATCTAGTAATAATGGCTCCAAAGAGTTTTTATGAATTAGAGAAGATGCTAAAGTTTGCAGTTAATTTGAATAAACCAGTAGTGATAAGATATCCAAGAGGTGGAGTGCAAGTTCCAGCAGATTTTGAAGGAAACAATAATATCGAATTAGGAAAAGCAGAAGTATTGAAAAAGGGAGAGACAACTACAATTATAGCAATAGGAAAGATGGTTGCAAGAGCAGTTAAAATGGCCCAGAAGATAGAAAAAGAAAATACAAATGAGAGTGTAGAAATTATTAATGCAAGATTTTTGAAACCATTAGATAAAACAACAATTCAAAATAGTATAAAAAAGACTAAAAATGTGATTACAATAGAAGATGGAACAGAGATAAATGGACTTGGAACAGCAGTTAAAGAATTAATAGCAGAAAATGGTTTACAGAATGTGAAAATTGAAACTTTTGCATATCCTGATAAATTCGTGCAACACGGGAAGGTAGAAGAGTTAGAAGAAATGTATTTGAGTTAAAGTTGATAATTTGGGGTCGGTGTTTTTCTTGACAAGCATGTCAAAAAAAACACCGACCCCAAATTGTCACCAAACTTGACAATTCTTACCAAATATGTTATAATGCAAAACAGATTGCCAAGAGGGCAAAAAAAGAGATTTTATTTTAATGTATTAAAGAGATGAAAAAAGCGAATAATTAAAATAGTTAAAGTAATGAGCGGAGAGATATAAAAATAAAGAGAAAAGAGTTTATCAGATGCATGAAAAATATGAAAGAGCGGTTGTTTATGTTATTCATGTTGAATAAGCTTTATTTATTCTATTTCTTTCTATTTGTACGTAAAATGAAAATCAAAAAATAAATATAAGAATAAACAAAAATAAAGGAGGAGAAATTTAAAAATATGACAGATGAAAACAAAGTTACAGAAGTAGAAGAAGTTGTTGAAAATTCAACTAATACAAATGAAAATAATTCTACAATTGAAAAAAAGAAAAATGGTATTATTAGAAGAAGAAATACTCGAAAAAATACTCGTAGAAGAACAATGGAAAACAAAAAAGAAACAGAAAGTGTTGAAGCAATCTACGAAGAAAAACAAAAAAGCGAAAATAATGAAAATACTGAAAACAATCTAAATAACAAAAACAAGCAAAGAAGTCCAAGAACAAAAAGAAGAGCAAGAAGAGAGAACACAGAGAATAGAAGTATTTTCAAAAGTTCAAAATTAAAAATAATCCCATTAGGAGGATTACATGAAATTGGTAAGAATATTACAGTTTTTGAATATGAAGATGAGATAATCGTTGTAGATTGTGGTATTTCTTTCCCAGAAGATGATATGTTAGGTGTTGATTTAGTAATACCAGATATCACATACTTGGTTAAAAATCAAGAAAAAATCAAAGGAATGGTAATTACACACGGTCATGAGGACCATATTGGTGGAATTCCATATTTCTTAAAACAAATAAATGTGCCAATTTATGCAACAAGATTAACAGTTGGACTAATTAATAATAAATTGGAAGAACATAAATTGCTAAGAAGTACAGATATGCATACAGTAAATCAAGGTGATACAATAAAACTAGGAAAGAACTTTAAAGTAGAGTTTATAAGAAGTTCACATAGTATTCCAGATTCAGTAATGTTAGCAATAACAACACCAGCTGGAACAATCTTACACACAGGTGACTTTAAAGTGGATTATACACCAATTGATGGTCAATTGATGGACTTAGGAAGAATTGCAGAACTAGGAAATCAAGGAATTTTAGCATTAATGTCAGATAGTACTAATGCTGAAAGAAAAGGCTTCACAATGTCAGAAAGTTCAGTTGGAGAAGTTTTTGAAAAAGTATTCCAAAATTGTACAAAAAGAATTGTAGTTGCAACATTTGCTTCAAATGTACACAGAATTCAACAAATTGTTAATTCAGCAGTTAAATATGGAAGAAAAATTGCTGTATGTGGTAGAAGTATGATAAATATTATAACAACATCAATAGAATTAGGATATATCAAATGTCCAGACAATTTATTTATTGATATTGATATGATAGGAAGTTATACAGATGACCAACTTGTTATAATAACAACAGGAAGTCAAGGTGAACCAATGTCAGCATTAACAAGAATGGCTGCAGGAGACCACAGAAAAGTAAAAATTACACCAAATGATTTGATAATCATTTCAGCAACACCAATTCCAGGAAATGAAAAATATGTTTCAAAGGTAATTGATGATTTAATGCAATTAGGGGCAGAAGTTGTATACAGTGCTTTAGCTGATGTTCACGTTTCTGGACATGCTTGCCAAGAAGAACAAAAATTGATAATGGCTTTAGCAAAACCAAAATATTTTATACCAGTTCATGGTGAATATAGACAATTAAGAGCTCATCAAGAAACCGCAGAATTGATGGGAATTGATAAAGATAATATATTCATGTTAACAAATGGACGAGTATTAGAATTAAGCGAAGAAGAGGCTAAGTTCAATGGTTCAGTTCCAAGTGGAAGAGTTCTAGTAGATGGACTTGGAGTTGGAGATGTTGGAAATATTGTATTAAGAGATAGACAACATTTAGCACAAGATGGTCTTATAGTTATTGTATTAACAATGGATTCTCAAACAGGAGAAGTTGTTGCAGGTCCTGATGTTATATCAAGAGGATTTGTATATGTAAGAGAATCAGAAAACTTGATGGATGATGTAAAGAGTGTAGTAAGACATGAAGTTGCAAAATGTGAAGAAAGAGGAGTTCGTGATTGGTCAACAATTAAGACAACAGTAAAAGAAAACTTACGTGATTACTTGTTTATAAAAACAAAGAGAAACCCAATGATCATACCAATTATAATGGAGGTTTAATATGGATTACAAAGATTTAGCAAATTTAATCTTTCCAGATGCGAAAGAAATATCATATTATGAAGAAAAATACCCAGAAAGAAATTTACCAGAAGGAGCAGTTGTAACAAGATTTGCTCCTAGTCCAACTGGTTTTGTACATATAGGAGGTCTATATCAAGCATTAGTTGCAAGAACTATTGCCGAAAAGACAGGTGGAGTATTCTTTTTAAGAGTAGAAGATACAGACCAAAAAAGAGAAGTGGAAAACGGAGTTACAGGAATAGTAAATTCTCTAAAAGACTTTGATATGGCACCAGATGAAGGAATGATTTCTGATACAGAAGAAATCGGAAATTATGGACCATATAAACAAAGTCTAAGAAAAGACATATATCAAGCATATGCAAAATATATGATTGAACAAGGAAAAGCATATCCATGTTTCTGTACACCAGAAGATTTAGATGAAATTAGACAAAAACAAGAAGCAGCAAAATTAAGAACAGGATATTATGGAGTTTGGGCAAAATGCAGAAATTTATCTGTTGAAGAAATGGCAGAAAAAATTAAAGCAGGAGAACCATATATAATCAGATTTAAATCACCAGGAAGAGAAGACAGAAAAATCAAACATAAAGATGTTATAAAAGGAAATGTTGATTTCCCAGAAAACGACCAAGACATCGTAATAATAAAAGCAGATGGACTTCCAACATATCACTTTGCACATGCAGTTGATGATCATCTAATGCATACAACACATGTAATAAGAAGTGATGAATGGTTGTCATCAGTTCCATTACATTTACAATTATTCCATGAATTAGGATTTAAAGCTCCAAAATATGCACATATTTCACCAATTATGAAAAATGACAATGGTGGAAAGCGTAAATTGAGCAAGAGAAAAGACCCAGAAGCAGCTGTTTCATACTATAAAGAACAAGGTATTCCAGCAGATGCTGTAAAAGAATATTTGTTAAATATTGCAAACTCTACATTTGAAAATTGGAGAAGAGCAAATCCAGACAAACCAATGGAAGAATTTGATTTCCAATTAAACAAAATGAGTGTTAGTGGTGCATTATTCGATATGGTAAAATTATTAGATATTGGAAAAACAGTAATATCTAAAATGACAGCAGAAGCTGTTTATGAAAAAGCTTTAGAATGGGCCAAAGAGTATGATAGTGAGCTTGAAGCATTATTACAAGATAAAGAATATGCTTTAAAAGTTTTCGGAATTGAAAGAGGAAACAAAAAGCCAAGAAAAGATATTGCAAAATGGTCAGATGTAAAAGAAAACATTGACTATATGTATGACTCAGAGTTTTACAACAAAGCTCAAGAATATCCATATCAACCAGCAATTTCAGATAAAGAAGATATTTCTAAAATCTTAGATTTATATATCGAAAAATATTATGATGAAAATGATGACAAACAAGCTTGGTTTGATAAAATCAAAGCATTAGCAGTTGAAATGGGATATGCAGGAGAAGTTAAAGAATTTAAAGCAAATCCTGGAATGTACAAAGCACATGTTGGTGATGTAAGTACAGTTTTAAGAGTTGCATTAACTTCTAGAACAAATACTCCTGATATGTACGAAATTATGCAAGTTCTTGGAAAAAATAGAATTGCTAAACGTTTCGAAGTTGCTAAGGAGAATTTAAAATAATGAAAGTCATTTTTTTAGATGTTGATGGAGTTTTAAATTCAGATGATTTCATCATGAATAAAAATAGAAAATCAGATATTGACGAAGAAAATGTAAAACTCTTAAAAAGAGCAGTTATTGAAACTGGGGCAAAAGTAGTTGTAGATTCATCTTTTAGATATAAAAAAGGTTTTGTTGAAGTTCAAGAAATTCTCTTACGAAATGGGATTACATTTGAGAAAACTCCTTTTTTAGAAAATAAAAGAGGAAAAGAAATAAAACAGTGGTTAGCTGAACACCAGGATATAGAGGATTATGTTTTATTAGATGACGAAATTTTTAAAGATTTTGATGAGGAGATATTATCACGTTTAATAAAAATGGATGATACTAATACCAGAGGAATTGGTAAAGGCCTTCAATTAAAAGACGTAGAAGAAATAATAAAAAGATTTGGAAGAATCAAATCAAAAGAAGATAATGAAAGATAGGAGGGACACAATATGGACTACAAAGTTGGAGATATAGTTAGAACCAAAAAGCCACATCCATGTGGAAGCAAGTTATGGGAAATAACCAGAGTTGGAGTAGATTTTAAATTAAAATGCCAAGGTTGTGGACATATTGTGATTCTGGACAGACCGAAGGCAATAAAAATGATAACAAAAATAGAAAAAAGAGCAGACATATAAGTTTGCTCTTTTACTTTTACAAATAAGATTCAATTATTTTCCAAACTTCATCACTATACACTTTTCTTTCAGAAGAAAAAGGAAGAGTAATAATATCACCAATAGGATTAAGCTGTTTTTGAATATTTTTTGCAGTATCATCAACTTTAGTCTTTGCAATTTTATCAGCTTTATTAGCTAAAATCATGCAAGGCAAGCCACTTCTAATAACGTAATCATACATTAAAAAATCATTTTGAGTAGGGTCATGTCTAATATCTACCAAAAAGATAATTAAACAAATTTCCTTACGATGTTGTAAATAATATTCAATAAATTCACCAACTTTAACCTGTTCTTGTTTAGACATTTTGCTATAGCCGTAACCAGGTAAATCAACAAAATAAAATTTATCATCCATATTATAAAAATTAAGTTGACGGGTTTTCCCAGGTTCACTACTAGTACGAGCCAATTTTTTTCTATTAATCATTGTATTTATAAAGCTTGATTTTCCAACATTAGATTTTCCAACCAAAACTACTTCTGGTAATCCATTTTTAGGATATTGATTTGCTTTAACTGCTGAAATTTCAAAGCGAGGATTTTTTATTATCATAATTTTTCCTTTCATATTCATACATAGCTAAATTAGTAACTATGCAGAATTAATAAATATGTAAATATTATAACACTAATATAGTGAATATGCAAGAAAAGCAAGATATTAATCAGTATAAACATTTTATAATTTGGGGTTCATTTTTTGATAGGATATTCAGATTTTAAAATTGGTATAGATTGACAATTTGTGGATTTTGTAATAGTATATTTATGGAAAATAAGGAGAAATAAATGAATCAAGAACCAATTATTAAATATTTAAATTTTGCAATAAAAAAACATAAAACAGTAAAAATAAAAACAAGAAATCAAAAAGAACTCAAAGTTAAAGTCTTAGAAATGAATGAGAGATTAGTAAAATATAGTTTTATAAATAGTAGTAATGCAAGCTATATAAAATTAGAAAATATAGAATCAATTAATTTTACAAATAAAAAAGATATACAAGAATTTATAGAAAGCTTGATAGAAGAAAAATACGAAACACCACATTTAATGATGATTATAGAAAATTTAAAAAATTACTACTTAGAAGTTATTCAAAGATTATTAGAAAAAGAAACCAAGAACTCAATAGGATATATTAGTTTAAAAATGAAAGAAGATGTATATCCAAAAATATTTAATAATTTAAAAATGGAAACAGAAAACCTATTATATTATTACTTTTCACAAAAAAGAGTACCAAGTGTTAAAAAGAATAAAAATCAAGAAAATAAAGAGATGTTATTAATAGAACAGGCAAATCGTTCACAGAAAAAATCAATAAACAATTCAATTAATGAGAGAGTGTCAATAATAGAGGGACCTCCTGGAACAGGAAAAACAACCACAATACTAAATATTTTATCAAATTTAATCTACCAAAATAAAAAAGTATTAGTGGTATCAAAAAATAACTCAGCAATAGAAAATGTAGTAGAAGAATTGCAAAAAATGGATATTCCAAAGTGTTACATAAGGCTTGGAAATTCAACTATAATGGCAGAGCAAGTAGAAGAAAATATTACAGAAATATTAAACAGGTTAGATAATGAATTACAAGAAAATGAATTAATAGATTTTGATGAAAGTAAAAATAAATTAATAGAAATAATTGCTGATTTAGATAAAAAAGAAGAAAAACTAACAAAATTAATTGATAAATGTAATGAACTTCAAGAATTAAAAAATCAGTTAAGACATGTTGAAAAAACTAAAAATTCATATTCAGTAGATGAAGATAGTATAAAAATTGTTCAAAAATATAAAAAGTTAAGATTAATAAAACTAAAGAAAATAATATCAATTTTAGCTAAAATCTTAATTATTTTGGATGAAAAAGAAAAACTAAATGTATTTGAAAAAATTGTTTCATATGTTCTTCTAAGAATCAAAGAAAAAGATTTAAAAAATGATGGAATTGCAATTCATTTAATTTTAGAAGAATATTACTTAAAAAGTACGATAGAAGTATTAGAAAAACAACTAGAAAATGAAAAATTTGAAGAATTGAAACAAAAGATAACAGAAATGTATTTGCAAGAATATATTCCAATTTCAAGAAGGATACTAAAAAGCAAAGTTAAAGAAAATATGGATATGGAATTGCTACAAAAATGCATAAAATATGTTCAGGCTAATAAAGATACTGAAAAAACAGTTCAAAATCCAACTCCAAAAGTTAATTCTTGTAAAAATGATTTATTAAAACTATATCCAATAGTTCTTACAACAGCAGATTCTGTAGTGTCAAATTATAAAAAATATTTTGAGAATGGAGAGAAAATAGATTATGTAATTATTGATGAATCCTCTCAATGTGATATCTTAACTGCTATACCAGTTTTATATTTAGCAAAACAACTTATAGTAGTAGGAGATTTAAAACAACTTAGTGCTATTACTGATGTAAATGAAAAATATTTAAAAAATCAAGTTGATGAAAAATATAAATATAGTAAGCAGAATCTTTTATCAAGCATAGAACAAACTATGGAGCCTGCAAGTCAGATGTTGTTAGAGCATTATAGATGTGATTATAATATTATAAATTATTGCAACAAATATTTTTATGACAACAAATTGAAAATATATAAAACTTCTAATAAGAGTTCAATGTCTGTAATAGATGATGATAAGGGAAAATATGTGGATTTAAATGAAGGCTATAAAAATGAAAGAGAAATAAAGACAATAAATTCTCAGATTGATAATAATATTGAGAATAAGTTCATAATAACTCCATTTAGAAAACAAGCAGATATATTAAGAGAAAAATATGGAAAAGAGAGATGTGGTACAATTCATACCTTCCAAGGAAAAGGTGAAAAAGAAGTTTATTTTTCAGCAGTACTAAATAATACCAAAGTTTGTATAAATCATTTAAAAGGAGCTAATAATTTATTTACAAAACAATTGATTAATGTAGCAGTATCAAGAGCTAAAGATAAATTTGTTTTAGTAGCTGACAAAGAATTTTTTAAGAAAAATGATGAAAATATGAAAAACTTGATAGAGTATATCGAAACATATGGAGAGACAATTCCAGATAAGACGGTATGTATATTTGACTATCTATATAAAGAAATAGAAAGTTATCAACAAGTAATACCAAGTATTGATAATCCGTTTGAAGAAAAAATACATGAGTTAATTTCAAAATTTATAAGTAAAAAAGAGGGAAAATATAAAATGGCTTGGAAGCTTCCTCTAGCAGAATTTGTTACAGATAAAAAGTTTTTAGATGAAAATGAAGAGTTAAGAAGATTTATATTACATAATTCTCACTTGGATTTTGCAATATATTCACAAACGATAAATAAGCCAATTTTAGCAATAGAAGTAGATGGAAAAGATCATGAAAAAATAGAGCAAAAAGAAAGAGACGAAAAAAAGGAAAAATCTTAAAATATATGGAAATACCTTTAATTAGGATAAAATCAAAAGCTGCATTCGAAGAAAATGAATTATATGATGAGATTGAAAAATATGTAAAATAAAAGAAAGGAACATGATATGAAAGAATATTTAAAAATATTATCAAATGAAATACCAGAATTTTTGAATGATTACATAAACACACCACAAATGCAGAAACTATCAGAAATAAGTGTGTCATGTGGTACATATTATACAAAATTATTTGACAAAATGGTATGGTATTCAAGTTTAGAACATAGCATAGCAGTTAGTCTAATTGTATGGAATTTTACAAAAGACAAAAAGCAAACAATTGCAGGGCTATTTCACGATATAGCAACACCAGTATTTAAGCACAGTATAGACTTTATGAATGGAGATTATAAAAAGCAAGAATCAACAGAATCTCTTACAACTCAAATAATCAGTGAATCCAAAGAAATAATGTCATTATTAAAAAGAGATGGAATAAAAATAGAAGAAGTTGATAATTATCATATATATCCGATAGCAGATAATGATACTCCAATGCTATCAGCAGATAGACTAGAATATACACTTTCTAATGGATTGGGGGCATGCAAAAATATTTGGAACTTGGAAGAAGTAAAAGAAATTTATGAAAATATAGAAATTCAGAAAAATGAACAAGGAATTGAAGAATTAGGATTCAAGAATATCAAAATTGCAGAAAAATTTGTAAAAGGAATGAGAAGATTATCAAATTCATACATAGATAATAAACCCAAATTCTCAATGCAATTTTTAGCAGATATAATGAAAATAATGTCTTCACAAAATTTGATAACCAAAAAAGATTTATATGAATTATCAGAAAAAGAAGTAATAGAAAAAATCGAAAAATGTGATTATGCTGATATTTCAAAGAAATTTGATATTTGGAAAAATGCTCATGAAATCAAAGAAAGTGATAAAGAGGTTAAAGATAAATATTGTGTAAGTATTGATGCCAAAATAAGATATATAAATCCATTAGTAAATGGAAGACGAATAAGTGAAATATCTGAGGTGGCAAAAGAAGAAATACAAAAGGCACTTGAATTTAAAACTAGAAAATATGCATATTTAGATTTTGACAATTTTTAAATTTTATAATAATATATTGATACAGACATAAGATTAGAGAAAGGGAGAGATACGATGGAGAAGAAAATAGAAGAATTGAATGGATTTAAAGATTTAAGGATAGTTGATAATTTTTATCAAACATCAAGCTTTTTTCCAATGCCAACAACAGAAATAGGAACATTAAGTGAATCAGGTCAAACAAATTTGGGGTCATATTCACTATGTTTCCCATATTACATAGCAGGAAAGGACTATTATGCAATGCTACTTTGTTGTAGAAATAGTTCAAATACAGCTAAAAATATATTAAGAACAGGAAAATGCACAATTAATTTTATAACAGATAAAAGAAAATATTTTAAAGAAGCGGTAAGATTAGGATATCCAGGAGAAACAACTGAGGAAAAAATGAAAGATTGTATTTTCAACTTAGTTGATGGAAAAAGTACGAGAGAAAATCCAAATGAACAATATCCAAAGATAGTTCAAGAAGCTTTCCAAGTATTTGAATGTACATGGGTAAGAGAATTAGATGGAGCGGAAAATGACAAAGTGCAAGATGAATATTTACCACCATATCATCAATTTAATGGAATAACAAGTCAATTTGGAGCACATTTTATATTAAAAGTAGACCATATCTTAATGAAGCCTAAATATTATGATGCAATAATAAATGGTGTAAGTTCAAGTGTATTCCCACAAGTTCCAGTAGATTACGGATATCGTGATAATAAAAACTTCTGGTATACAAGATTTAAAAGACCAATTTCAGAGCCAATTCCAGCAAGTAAAGGAATCAGCTTAGATACTGTAAAATACGCGGCATCAAGAATTGATCCAGATGTAAAATTCACAGATGAGGCTTGTGCAAAATTAATAAAAGTTCCAAGAGTATTTTTGAGTACTGTATTAAAAGGATGTGTATCATGGGCAAAAGAAAATAATGTAACATTGATTACAGAAAAAGAGATGGAAATAATTCAAGATAAGAGAAATAAAGAGAAAAAATAAATAACATATAGGATGTGAAAAAATGAATTGTGAAATTCAAGAAAAATGTGGAGGATGTGTATATGGAAAAATGCCATATGCACAACAATTAAAAACGAAAACAGAATATGTAGAAAATCAACTAAAAAAATTAACTCAAAAAGTGAAAGTGAATTATTGTATTGGAATGGAAAATCCCTACAATTACAGGAATAAAGGAAAATATGCATTTAAAAATGGTAAAATGGGTTTCTTCGAGGAAGGAACTCATAAAATTGTATATGCCAAATGTGCAATCCAAAATGAAAAAATAAATCAAGTTGCTGATTACATATTTGAGCTTGTAAAAAAGTATCATATTAGCATTTATAATGAAGATACAGGAAAAGGATTTTTAAGGCATATTGTAATTAGATACGGTTTTTATACAGATGAAATTATGGTTATATTTGTAACTACAGATGGGAAGATGTATAAAAAACAAGAAATTGTGAAAGCTCTAACAACAAAGTTCAAAGAGATAAAATCAATTATTCAAAATATCAATATAAGAGAAACTAATGCAATATTAGGAAACAAAAATTTCAAAATGTATGGCTCTGATTTTATAATGGACAAGTTAGGGGAGTTGAAAATAAAAATTTCACCATTGTCTTTTTATCAAGTTAATCCTGTTCAGATGAAAAAGTTATATGACACAGCAATTGATTTTGCTAAACTTACAGGAAATGAAGTGGTATATGATTTATACTCTGGAATTGGAACAATTTCTTTAAGTGTTGCATCAAAAGCGAAAAAAGTGTATGGAATAGAAATTGTTAAAGATGCTGTAATTGATGCAAGAGCAAATGCTAGAATGAACAATATTACAAATGCTTCTTTTATGGATGGAAAAGTTGAAGAATTATTGCCTAAATTATGCAACAAGGAAAAGGCTGATGTAGTTTTTGTTGATCCACCTAGAAGCGGTTTGGATGCTAAAACAATTAAGACTATTTTGAAAGTTAAACCTAAGAAAGTAGTTTATATTAGTTGCAATCCTGATAGTTTAGCCGATAATTTGATGTTACTGGAAAAGAATTATGATATTAAAGTGGTTCAGCCTGTTGATATGTTTCCGTTTACACGGACATGTAGAAGTGGTAACGGTATTAAATTTAAAATAAAAAAACTGTAGCTTATATATTTCTATATAAGCTACATTCAAAATCATAGCTGCTTACGTAAGTAAGCCTTCTCAGTCATCTAATTAAATAGATTTACTATTAATTTTTTATGCAAAAATCAAGAAAAAAGCTGACAAGTTTTATTAGAACTTATCAGCTTTCTTCTTAGTAGTACTTTTCTTTAAACTTAGGCAGGCCCCTTTCATTAAAAAAAGCAGTGATAGACACATGTTCGCAAGAGTAAGTAACCTCTTTAACTTTAGTTGCTACAAGGATATAACGAAGATAGTTCATTGCACTTGCGGGCAATTCTTCAACAGTATCTTCTTCAAAATCCCAGCCTCCAAATGAAACAGTGGAATAGAGAGGCTTACAACTAGTTAAGTTATTTTCTGGAATGTCTTTGATAATATTTTGCTTATATTTGTAAGAATTACAAACAATAATACTACCATAAACCAAGCCAGCTCTTCCGATAACATCCAAATTTTGAATTATGAGATTTGTAATGTTGTTCTTTTTAATTAATGAATTTAATTGAACAAAATCCATCCAGCCCAAATGATTTGCAGGTCCGTCATAGCCTTCTAAGAAAACTTGACCTAAAGTTGTTTCAATAGGTACTTCGGTTGGAAAATGCTTATCATCAACCCAAAAAGCAGGAAGAATCAAAGTATTTTTGCTAGCAAAAAAGTTGTCAGTATCCATCTTGAGTTTTCCTCCTCGTTTTTATAAAATTTTATCATAACGAAAACAACCGACATATATGTATTCATTATAGCACTAATCTACATAAAATGCAATAAATAGACACAATAAAACCAGCTGTTTCTTGTTTTAAGAGGCAACTGGTCTATTTTATAACTATTATTTAATTATTTAACAGGAACTAATTTTTCTTTTCCACCCATGTAAGGTTGTAGAACTTTAGGAATTGTAACACTTCCATCTTCGTTGTAGTTACATTCAAGAAGAGCAATTAAAGCTCTAGGAGTAGCTAAAACAGTATTATTTAAAGTATGTACAAATTTATTTCCTGTTTTTGATTTATATCTTATACTTAATCTTCTAGCTTGTGCATCACCTAATGTTGAGCAAGAGCAAACTTCGAAATATTTTTGTTGACGAGGGCTCCAAGCCTCAATATCGCAAGATTTTACTTTCAAGTCAGCCATATCACCACTGCAACAATCTAATTGTCTAACAGGGATGTCTAAGCTTCTAAATAAGTCAACAGAAATTTTCCACATTTTATTGTACCATTCCATAGAATCTTCTGGCTTGCAAAGAACGATCATTTCTTGTTTTTCAAATTGATGAACTCTGTATAAACCTCTTTCTTCAAGGCCATGTGAACCAATTTCTTTTCTGAAACATGGAGAATAAGAAGTTAGAGTAATAGGTAATTGAGCTTCATCAACGATTTGATCCTTGAATCTACCAATCATGCTATGTTCAGAAGTTCCAATTAAATATAAATCTTCACCTTCGATTTTATACATCATAGCTTCCATTTCATCAAAAGACATAACACCATCAACAACATTACTTCTAATCATGAAAGGAGGGATGCAGTAAGTGAAACCATGTTCAATCATGAAATCACGAGCATATGCAAGCATAGCTTCATGTAATCTAGCGATATCTCCTACAAGATAATAGAAACCAACACCGCTTGTACGTCCAGCACTTTCTTTGTCAAGACCATTAAATCTATCAATGATATCAGCATGATAAGGAATTTCATAATTTGGAACAATAGGTTCTCCAAATCTTTGAACTTCAACATTTTCACTATCATCTTTTCCAATAGGAACAGAAGCATCAATTATATTAGGAATTTTCATCATTCTTACTTTGATTTCTTCAGAATATTTTTCTTCCAACTCTTCATTTTCAGCAAGAGCATCATTTATTTTTTGAACTTCTTGTCTAATGCTTTCAGCTTCATCTTTTTTACCAGCTTTCATTAATTGACCAACTTGTTCGCTTAATTTTTTTCTATCAGCTCTAAGGTTGTCGCCATTTAATTTAGCTTCTCTATTTTTTTTGTCCAAATCTAAAACTTCATCAACCAAAACCAATTTTTGATCTTGAAATTTTTTCTTAATATTTTCTTTTACTAAATCTGGATTTTCTCTAATTAACTTTATATCAATCATTTTAATCGCCCTTTCTATGTTTTGATGTAGTAATTATACAATAAAATTCAAGAAATATCAATAAAAATTACATAATTTGTGAATAATAGAAGTAATTAGTTTGTGAGGTGGAAATATGAAATTGTTATGGGAAATTATCCAATTTTTATTTTATACAGGATTGATAGTAGTCATTTCTAAATATGTACTTGTTAGAACATTGCGAAGTTTAGCAGAAAATTTGAAATTAAAGCCAAAGACAGTAGGAGATATTGCAGGAGTGGCAACCTCTGTCCCAGAACTCTTAACCATTAGTGCGTCAAGCCTAAGCGGTTTGAATACAGCTGGTATTTATAACATAATAAGCTCAAATGTAATTAATTTGATTCAATATTTTGCAGCGATTTTATTAAATAAAAATCAAAAAGTTTTTAGAAATAAAGCCATTTTTATAGATGTAATTCTTGTTATTATTACAATAGTTTTGCCAATACTTGTTGTTGAGGTTGGGGTAGAAGTAGATTTGAAAATGGTGCCAATACTGCTTTTGCTGTATGTCGGATTTGTGCGAATAGACAGAAATGCGCATAAATTGTATTTGAAAGATGCAGAAGAAGCGAATGATGTTGGTGATGTGAAAGATGTTGAGGATGTGAAGAAGACGAAGCATGCGAATAAAGAAGGGCGAGGGGAAAAGCAAGTCAATAAAAAGTTTGTAGCCAAAAATATTTGTATACTAATAATTACAGCGGTGTTGCTATTTTTCGTTGGAGAATTGTTAGGAAATACATTAGAAAATTTGTGTAGAAAATTCAATGTTCCAGAATTAATAATAGGAATTATATTAGGATTTGCTACAAGTATACCAGAATTGATAACATTTTTTGAAGCACAAAAACATCATTCTAAAGAACAAAACAATATTCATGGAGTGGTTGAAGCTACAAATAATTTGCTTACATCCAATATGATGAACTTATTTATTATTCAATCTATTGGAATATTAATAGCAAATTTTGCATAAAATGTTAAAAAAATGTGAAAAAATTTTTGAAAAAATTTAGAGAAAAATCTAGGGGAAATATAGGAAAAGACTAGAAAAAAATCGGTTCCTAAATTGACAGGTATGTCAAGAAAAACACCGGTACCAAATTGACAGGTATGTCAAGAAAAACACCGGTACCAAATTGACAGGCTTGTCAAGAAAAACACCGACACCAAATTGACACCAAATTCGCAAAGGAGGAAAAAAATGCAAGAAGAATATTTGATTGAAAAGATGCTAAAAGGGAAGAATGACAAGGAAAAAGAACTAGAATTAATGAGAAGCATAATTGAAACGAAAGAATTACTTAAAGTTGCAAGATGCAATTTTGAGTATGCAGAAGATGAGCTGATTGATTATTATACTTATCAAATAAAAGCGCATCAATCTAAGTTGGATTATCTTATTAAAATTGCCAAAAGAAAAGGAATTGTGCTTAGCAGAATTAATGAACTAAAAGCTAGATTATATAGAAATAATAATAATGTGGTATAGAAAAGATTAAAGAATATTTGTCCGTTGTTCAACATACAAATTATAATAGCTAACTAGTAAAGCTATTTATTTTATAGCTTTTATAGGTATTATAAGTTTATTAATGGTGTTGAGGTGATTACAGTGGAAGGAAATATGAGTATTCTTGTAATAATTTCTTGTATATGCATATTTTTTATAATTGGAAGAATTTTTATTGTTCCTATTAAATGGATAGTAAAATTAATTTTAAATTCGATATTAGGTGGAATTCTTATATGGATAATTAATTTGATAGGTGGAATATGGAGTTTTCATATAGGATTGAATTTGTGGACTTCAATTTTAGTTGGAATATTGGGTATTCCTGGTGCTCTGCTTCTTATATTGATAAGGCTGATGGTTCGGAGTCTAAACAAGTGCTTAAAAATTCTAATAACTCTTATATTTATTTTTTGCAGGAAAGTTGCCTGCTAGGAAATTTTTTAATAATAAAAAAGCAAGGGGTAACAACTTAATGTTACCTCTTGTTGTACCCCTTGCTTGCGAGGATGGTGCAGCGGTTAGGCTACGTTTCATAAAATATTCTTTGCGGATGATGGATTACCAATCCACACGGTTGAAGTGGATGATTTCCTCAATCTTCTGGCGGGCCTCGCTAGAGATAAGGATATCGTATTTTCCATTGAAAACTTTCAAAAACTCACGTTCAAATTCGCCCTCATATTTAAAGTTGCTTCCGTAGAAGTTAACCAGAGGAACGAGCTTTTCGGTAAGAGTTTCGAGGTCTCTGACAATGAAGTCAGAGGAGTTTTCCTTTAACCGGATGCAGATGGCTTTCTTAGGTTCAAATACGTTAATCATGAGATTTACCTCCTCGTATTAAATAAGATACCTCTATTATACTACAAAATTCGACAAAATGCAAGGCTTATACCATTTTTGCAAAATTCCCATTTGTGAATTCTTGACCTTCTAATTTTTTGCCAGTTTTTACTGTGCTAATTACATTATTTATTTCAGATATTGATTCATCTAAAATATCTATTCTGACTGAGTTTGCGCAGATTTCATCATGTTCGATAGATGTGATTTTACTATTGTAGATTGTGGTAACAGTGTCAACATTGTCAGGAATAATTCTAAACAAAAATCCAAGTCTATCTTTTAAATAGAATTTATTTGTTGAATTACATAGGTGAGGACAAGCTGAATAACATTTATTTGACTTTCCTAGCAAACAGTAATTAGAATTCATTAATGGGGCTCTTCCATAAACAATCAATTCTGTTGAGCAAGATGTTCTGGCAAATGTTTGTAGATCTGATTTGTTTAACTCTGGAGAAAGTGTCACGGTGTTTTTAGAAGAGTCAGCTAATTCTGCAATTGTCAAATTGTTGAAAACATTTAATGTATAATTATAAATAAATTCATATTTGTCTTTGTAATCATTTAATAATTCGATATTGCCTATATTTGAAAGCACAAATCCTTTGATTTTATACTGCTCAAGTATGTTTGGCAAATTATTTGCAATTATTTTGTGATAATTATTTCTCATAATTGTTGGCATATAAATATAAGTTTCAAAATTTTCAGTTAATTCAGCCACAACATTTTTGAAATCTTTAAGCACGAAATATTTTAGAGGAATATAGACTTTGTCGATTCCATGTAATTGAGTGTAATCAAAATTTTGATTTAATATGTTAAGCAAAACACTGATTTTTTTATTTGTGCTAGCATTTTCTGTAGAATTTATGTCCAATCTAGGCAATTCCAAATTTCTTCTAAAAGATTGTACAAGCAAAGCTTCATATTGTGCTAAAGCTTGACGCCTAAGTTCATTGATTGCACTGATTCCTTGAATGTATAAACCATCCTCTAAATCAATTTCAATATTTTCAAAATGAAATGGAGTGTTGTTAGTCTTAGAAAGTTGAACGATTAGACGCTCTTGAGTTAGAGGGGCATTTATAGCTTCAACAGGAATTATATCAGAAGTTATTTTAACTTCATGTGAATTAGAATCTGAA
This sequence comes from uncultured Clostridia bacterium, assembly GCA_934120315.1. Classification (GTDB taxonomy): domain Bacteria; phylum Bacillota; class Clostridia; order TANB77; family CAG-508; genus CAG-269. Next base: position 40,624 of record CAKOTX010000004.1, on the reverse strand, counting down.
ACATAAAGTTCGACAGGCTGATTTCGTTTAACTATCATTTTACAATTTAAATTTACTTTGCGATTCTCTTTACTTAAAGTTTCAAGAGCAGAAGTAGTAAGCAATTTATCAGCAATTTTGTAGATTTTATCACCAACAGAAATATTGCCTTTCATTCTACCAATCTTGATTTTATCGCCACATATGGCTTGTGGCACATTTTTATCTTGAATCATCAATTCTGAAATTGTATATGTTGAAGTTTCATGCTTTTTATTTTCTACGCTAATTTTATCGCCAACTCTTACAATTACGTCTGAATCTCTTGAAACAGTAAGAGAAATGTGACCTTTATTATTATTAAAATTAGAAATAGTTCCTAAATAAATTCCCATATTATTAGATTTATTTTTATATATTAAATTTTTATTTGGAGTACTTTCTAGGTGACCGCTAGAAAATCCACCACGGTTAAATACTTGTAAAAGCTCAGTTTTGTCCTGAGGATTTATTTTGTATTCAGACTTATTAGCCTGAGCTAAGTCTAGATATTTTCTATAAATTCTTGCTACAGTTGCAACATATTCAGGCGTTTTCATTCTTCCTTCAATTTTTAGGCAAGTTACGCCAGCATCAACTAATTTAGGTAAATAATCTAATCCACATAAATCACGAGGACTAAGAAGATATCCTTTATCAAGTGAAGTTAAAATTTCAGGAGATGCTGAGCCTAGATTTGCTGAAGCAAAATTCACTGAAGACGTTGAGACTGGTGCACCTTTTGGGGTTGAAGCAGTTGAACTGCAAGAAAGTAATTCATAAGGAAGTCGACAAGGTTGAGCACATTTGCCACGATTACCAGAACGACCACCGACCATGCTTGAAAATAAGCATTGGCCAGAATATGAAATACATAAAGCACCATGTGTGAAAACCTCAATTTCTACGTTAGAATTTTTACAAATATGTTCAATTTCTTGTAAAGAAAGTTCACGAGAAAGGACAACACGAGAAAAGCCAAGCTTTTGAAGTTCAAGAACTCCTTCTAAATTATGTACAGACATTTGTGTACTTGCATGAACAGCAAGCCCAGGAAAATTCTTAATTAAATAACGAGCAAGACCCAAATCTTGAACAATTATTGCATCAATTCCATAATTATATGCTTTTTCTGCTAATTTAATAGCATCATTCATTTCATCATTTTTAATTAAAGTATTTAGAGTAAGATTTGTCTTAACACCACGAACTTTTGCATAGGTGATGGCTTCTTTTAAAGCATCATCATCAAAATTTGTTGCAAAAGCTCTGGCACTAAAAGAACCAGCTCCGAAATATACTGCGTCAGCGCCGTTTTGCACAGCAGCTTTTAAACATTCAAAATCACCAACAGGTGAAAGTAATTCTATCATAAAATTGCTCCTTTTTGTTAAAAAAATCCCCGGTACCAAATTGACAAGTTGTCAAGAAAAACACCGGTACAAAATTGACAGGGTGTCAAGAAAAACACCGGTACCAAATTGACACCAAATTACCATAATTATATCATAAAACTTTTGAAAAAGATATAAAAAACAGGAATATAATTGACAATTTAACATAAAAATGGTAATATATTATATTGTATGGTATTACAAGGAGGTAAGAAGAGTTAAGTTTTATTAAAAAGTGAGGGAAAAACAGTAAGCAAGTTTGAACATTTTTGAATGGCAACTGAGGAGGTAGCAACCATGTTTAAATTTCTTTGGATTTTGGGGATCATTTTGGTATTTTTGTTTGAAATTATTGTAATGCATGAGATAGGTAAAGCAAATAGTGAATTAAGAAATACTTTGAATAAAATTGAGTTTCAGTTGGACAGAGAAAAGTACATTGCATATCCGCTTAGAAGAAATACTCTTGCCTGGAGAAGAATAGAGGATATTCCTAAAGAACAAAAAGCAACGAGTGTTGATTTGGAGGAAAAAGACTCAGAGTATATTATAGCACAAGATATCTGGAAAGATGGAAAGCTATATTATAAACTGTATAAAATTGAAAAAAATAATATTTGGATTGGGTATGTAGATGGTAAATGTGTATGCAGAACTGGCCCGTATAACGGAAAATAAAACTTAATTAATGATGTTGGCAGTGACAACATTATTTCAAAAAGTGACTTGGTTTAAAAGACTGAGTCACTTTTTGATTTTTTTTTGTAATATAAATGTAATAAAAAAAAGTATGCCAAATGTTGACTTAATTGAAAATTAAATGATATAATAATGTCGAATAAATATGGAAAAAACATGAAGAAACTAAAGAGGTGTAAAAAATGAGAAAAATAACGAAAAAATTAGTGGTTTTTATACTAATTTCATATATAATACTAAGTTTAATCTGTGGGAATCTTGCATTTGCAGTAAATCAATCAACAACAGATTTTAATTCAATTGATTCTAATACATATCCACAAGTAAAGGAAATGATACAAAAGCTAAAAAATCAATATCCAAATTGGAACTTTAAAGTTTTGTATACAGACATCGAATGGTCTGATGCGATAGCAAATGAATATGTGGGACATGGAAGTTCTCCAAGAAATTTAGTTCCTGCAAATAATAGCAATTATGATGGAGATTGGATCTGTAAGATATGCGGAGACCAAGAATATGATAGCGGAAAATGGTATTGCGCTTCAGAGTCTGCAATTGCATATATGATGGATCCAAGAAATTCATTAAATTATACAGATATCTTTCAATTTATGCAATTATCTTATACAGAATGTAGTTTAGAAAATATAAATTCAATGGTTTCAGGAACATTTTTACAAAATAGTGCAAATACAATCTTGGAATCAGCTAGAAACAATGATGTAAATGCTTATTATATTGTTGCAAGATTGTTGCAAGAACAAGGAAAAAATGGTTCTACATTAACTGCAGGAAATGGATACAATGGACAATATGAAGGATATTATAATGCGTTTAATATAGGAGCAAATGGAAACGGAAAAGAAAATGTTATTTTAAATGGATTAGCAAGTGCTCAAAGTTATGGTTGGACTTCTTTGGATAGTTCAATATCAGGAGGAATCGAAATAATTGCCAAAAGATATATCGCAAGAGGACAAGACACATTGTATTTTCAAAAGTTTGATGTTGAAAATTCAGACGGAAATTTATATTGGCATCAATATATGCAAAATATTTTAGCAGCTCAAAAAGAGGGACAAACTTTAAAAAATACATTTGAAGATATTGGAGCAGTGAATGGTGAATATACATTTATAATTCCAGTTTTTAAAAATATGCCAAGTTCAGCTGCTGCAAGGCCATCATCAACATCTTCACCATCAAATCCATCAGACCCATCAACGCCAGCAATAAGCGACATGGTAAGGGTTAATGTTACAGGTTCATTATATTTAAGAAATGCACCTGGAAAAGATGCTGATAAAATCACAAAAGTGTACAAAGATGAGGTAATTACAAGACTTTCTAAGGCGACAGAGAAAATTGATGGTACATACTGGGATTATGTTATGAAAGCTGATGGAACAAAAGGCTATGCAGCTAGAGAAACATATGATACAGAAGATACTTATAAATTGTATTTAGTTCCAATTAATGAGGAACCATCTACACCAGATGTTCCAGATGATGAAGCTGTTGTAAAAAATAATAAGGTTAAGATTAATACTGCAACAAATGATGTAGTTACAGTTCCTGGTGCAACTGTTCAAGATTTCGCAAATCTTGTTGGCAAAGAGGTGTCAGCTAAAAATTCAAATGGAGAAGCTTTAAACTCTGATTCAAAACTTTCAACTGGCTGTGTTATAGATGATAAGTATACTGTTGCTGTCCTTGGTGATGTTAATGGGGATGGAGAGACTACAGCATTGGATGCAGCAATTGTATTGAGATATACAGTTAATCAATATGAGATGACAGATAGTCAAAAAAAGGCTGGAGATTTTGCAAGTCATAAAAATCCTACAGCACTAGATGCAGCAAAAATATTGAGATATACTGTAGGCCAGTATAATATAAATATATAGGAGATAAAATATGAAGAATAAATTAAAAATAGGCATTGCAGTATTTTTTATAATAATATTTGGTTATTATATAAAATCGAATGCAGCAATATCAGCACAATCAAAACAGGTAAATTCAGGAGAACAATTTTCAATAAATGTAACATCAGATATTTCACTTTCAGCGTATAGTGTTAAAGCACAAAGTTATAATGGATTAGAATTTGTTGGAAGTAGTGGAGGAACAGGAAGTGGAACTACAACAATTTCTAATGCATTGGCTCAAGGTGGAACAACTAATTTGGCTACATTCACATTTAAAGCTCCATCTGTTGAAAAGGATACTCAATATACAATTAGATTTTCAGCTGAAGGGATGGGAGATGAAAACCTATCTTCAGTACCCAATTCAGATAAAAGTGTTACAATAACAGTTAAAGCTCCAGAAAATAATAATTCAAATTCTAATAATGGAAACAGTGGAAATAATAGTAGTGAGCCTGCTGCAAAATCAACAGAGGCAAGGTTAAGCAACTTAGGAATAAAACCAAACGATTTTAAAGGATTTGGAAAAGATAAAAAAGAATATTCAGTAGAGGTTCCAAACAGCACATCAGAAGTAGAGGTTTACGCTAAAGCAGTAGATTCAAAGGCAAAAATATCTGGAACAGGAAAAGTATCATTAAAAGAAGGCTCTAACACCGTAGAAGTAGTAGTAACAGCAGAGGCAGGAAATACAGAAACATACAAATTAAATATAAAAAGAAGAACAGCTGAGGAAGAAGCACAAAATGCATCTGATGCAACATTAAAAAATCTAGGAATAAATCCAAAAGAATATGACTTTTCAGGATTCAAGAAAGATCAAACAGAATACAGTGCAGAAGTTCCAAACGAAATAAAAACAGTAGAAATATACGCAGAAGCAACAGATTCAAAAGCTCAAATAACAGGAACAGGGGAGATCGAATTAAACGAAGGAGCAAATGAAGTAAAAGTAGAAGTTGTGGCACAAGATGGAACAAAGAAAACATATACAATAACAATAACAAGAAAAGCTTCAGAAGTAGCAACAACAAGCTTGGATAATACAAAGTTTGGACTTTCAGATTTGACTATAGTAGGACAAACAATCAGTCCAGTTTTTAAAAATGATGTATATTCATATACAGTAGGCGTAAGGGAAGATTTGTCAAGCTTAGATATAAAGGCAACTGCAACAGATAGTGATGCAAAAATCGAAATTGTTGGAAATGAAAATTTGCAACAAGGTGAAAACACAATAACAGTGATAGTAAAAAATGAAAAAACAAATCAAACAGCAACATATCAAATTACTGTTAATAAAAATGTAGCTAGCGAAACAAAAGTAGAAAGAAACTTTTTTAATCCATCAACATGGGGAAAAGAGATGATTATCAAATCAATAATTGTAGCAGTTTTAGTTTTATTGATTATAATTGCAGTGGTATTGAAAGTAAAAATATCTAAAGAATCAAAGTTAGAAAATGGAAAAGACAATGATGAAAACAGTGGTTTTCCAGGTGCGGATGAATTAGATAAGGCTATTACAGAACATCAAGAATTAACTGAAAATAATAGAGAAAACGAAGAAAATAAAACTAAAAATTATGTTGAAAATGATGCTAAAACAGAAGAAAAAATGAAAGAAATTGACGTTGAAAAAAATGACGCTAATGCTAGTGGCAGAAGAAAAGGAAAGCATTTTTAAAGTTGGCTTGGTGATAATTTGGGGTCGGTGTTTTTCTTGACAGGAATGTCAAAAAAAACACCGACCCCAAATTGACACTTGATTTTTTGCTTAGCATATACTATAATGTAAATGTTCTGTTGAACTTATGCCACTATAGCTCAGTTGGTAGAGCGACGGATTCGTAACCCGTAGGCCAGCAGTTCGATTCTGCTTAGTGGCACCAATGATGTAACAGATAATTTTTTTACTATTTGACTTTTTTTTAATATCTGTGTATAATAAGTATAGGAAATGAATAACCGCAGTGAATGCGGTTACCACTACATAAAAGTATAACAACACATTCGCAATATTGGCATAGTGGAATGTGTTGTTATTTTTATTCCTTATCTATAATTGAATTTACATATTTTATGTATAAAATCGTTAATAAGGCTACGTTTATTGTTGTAGAAGCCATTAAGGCTATTATTAAAAATAGTATAAAACTCATAAACACCACCTCACTTTCTGATAACAAAAGTTATCGAGTGCAGTGGCAACACATATCTACTACTATGTTCATTTCCTATGTGAACTAGTATAGCATACAATTCAAAATAAATCAATATAAAAGAAACAAACTTTCGCAAAAAACTTTTGGATGAAATTTTATGTATTTAACTTAAACTTCAACTACTTTTGTAGTATGACATGAGCCTAAATGATTTTGGAGAGTTCAAAGAAACTTTCTTTTTATTTTTTTCTAACAGTATAAAAAAGCCTAGAATTATTCAAAATTCTAGACTTTTTATTATTAAAATATATATTTTCAATTATTCAACAATCATAGGACCAATATTTGTAACAGTACCAGCGCCTAAAGTTAAAACGATATCATTTTCTTTAACATTTTCTTTCAAATATTTTGCACAATCTTCCAAAGCAGGGATGTATTGAGCATTCTTTCCCAATTTTACAATAGCATCAACTAAATCTTTAGAAGAAATATTGTAAGTGTTAGTTTCTCTTGCGGCATAAATATCAGTAACGATAATATGATCAAAAGAAAGCAATGCATTAGCAAAATCATTTAATAAATTGAAAGTTCTACTATAAGTATGAGGCTGGAAAACAACCCAAGATTCATTATATTTCTTATTTTTTAATGCTTTGGCAGTAGCTGCAACTTCAGTAGGATGGTGACCATAATCATCAAAAACTTTTGCACCATTTACCATTCCTTTAAATTCAAATCTTCTATCAGCACCTCTAAAAGTCTCGATTGCCTTTTTCATGACTTCAGCAGAAATATCATATGCATCGCAAAGAGCTATACATGCTAAAGTATTTAAAACATTGTGTCTTCCAGGGATAGAAAGCTTGAAATGTCCGAAAAATTCACCATATTTATAAACATCGAATTCTGGAAAACCATCTTCGTTAAACACAATATTTTTTGCTAAGAAGTCAACATCATCATTTTCGATACCATATTTAATTGCGGCAGCCTTAGAGTATACAGGTAAATCTAAGCAGTTTGAATCATCTGCATTAATTATTAAATGACCATCTTCAGGCAACAATTTTACATATTTAATAAATGCTTTTTTGATGTTTTCAAGATTTTTGTAATAGTCTAAATGGTCGTTATCAATATTTAAAATTATTTCTGACCTAGGACTGAATTTTAAAAAGCTTTCAACATATTCACAAGCCTCGATTATGAAGTTTTCGCTGTTTCCGACTCTGTAATTTCCATCAAGCTCCTTAATTATTGCTCCAACTTGAATGCTAGGGTCACGCATAGCTTCAATGAAACATAGTGAAACAAGAGAAGTTGTTGTGGTTTTTCCGTGAGTACCTGAAATTGCAATAGTGTTTTTGTAGCATCTAGTAAGTTCACCAAGGAAATCTGACCTTTCAATAACAGGAATTCCAAGCTCTTTGGCATGAATTAATTCAGGATTGTCTTTGCTGATAGCAGCAGTGAAGACAACGCAGTCAGCTCCATTTACATTTTCGGCTTTGTGTCCAACAAAAGTTTGAACGCCAGCTTTAGTCAATGTATGTAAAAGTTCAGAGTCAACTCTGTCACTACCAGAAACCTTAAATCCCCAATTAACAAGGATTTCAGCGATGCCACTCATGCTGACACCGCCAATCCCAATCATATGTACTTTTTTGTATTTTTTTATATTATCAATATTTGGCATTATAAACACTCCTTATTTTGTTTTTCTATTATATACTTATATAATGCAAATTTCAATATTTTTGCCACAAAATATTTTATAAAATAAATTTTTTACTTATTCTATAATTGATTTTATAATTTGGCAAAAGGTTAATTAAAAAAAATAAAAAAATTGTAAAAAAAAGAGGGGAAAAATAAAATGTTGGAGAATAATATATTAGTACATAAAGATTATTACTAATACATATGTACAAATATTAAAAAACAGTGGAGGTGCACACAATGCAAATAACAGACGTACGTTTAAGAAAAGTAAATTCAGAGAACAGAATGAAAGCTGTTGCTTCTGTAACATTCGATAATGAATTTGTTATCCATGATATCAAAGTTATCGAAAGTCAAAATGGATTATTCATTGCTATGCCAAGCAGAAAAACTCCAAACGGAGAATTCAAAGACATAGCTCATCCAATCAATGCTGAAACAAGAGAGAAGATTCAAAAAGCTATCTTAGAAGCTTATGACGCTCCTGAAACAGAAGAATCAGCAGAATAATAAATTAGATTTTTACCGGTGCTCATTTGAGTACCGGATTTTTTTGCGGTTTTGTCAAGAAAAACACCGACACCAAATTGACAGGGCTGTCAAGAAAAACACCGACACCAAATTGACAGGGGTGTCAAAAAAAACACCGACACCAAATTGACAAAAAATTGTCATAACCCGCTAATAGCCTGCATATACATTAATAAAAAAAGAAGTAGAGGAGGTTATTTTCATGGAAATAAATATGACAAAAGAGACTTTAAAAGTTAAAAAAGTTATCTGTGAAAAGAAAGAAATGATAAGCATACAAGGTGACATGATAGTGCCAGATTCAAAGCCTGATATATTAAGTACTGTAAATACGAGTGGAACCATATGCATATATAAAAAAGAGATGATGGATGGAAAAATAAGAATTGATGGAAATGTTCTTACATATATAATGTATCTTGCTGATACTAGCTCAAGAGAGAATATGAATGATAATATTAGAGGATTGAATACAGGATTGGATTTTTCTGAGACAATAAGTGTTCCTGATTTGCAGGAGGGGATGAATGCTGATTTGATACCTACTATAAAACTTATTGAGTGTAAGATTTTGAATGGAAGAAAGATTACTATAAAAGCTTCTGTTGAGGTGTCTGTTAAAGTATATTCTAAAGATCCAATTGACATTATAACAGACATGAATGATAGTAATATTCAAGTGCTTAGTAAAACTATGAGGGTAAATTCGTTGCTGGGTGATGGGATGACAAAGTCATCTATTAAAGAAAATATTTCGATTCCGACTACAGATAATCTTGCAGAGATTTTGGGCGAGCAAGTGTGCTTGGTTGATAAGGATATCAAAATTAGCTACAATAAAATCTTGGCAAAATCAGAGGTTGAAGTTAAATTGATTTATCTAACTGAAGATGGCAGAATTTGTACTACTCGAAATCGTTTGCCACTTGTAGGGTTCATAGATATGCCTAATATAAAGGAAGATAATATTTGCGAACCTTCTTATTTGATAAAAAATATCATTATTAAGCCTAATTCAGTGGAGGAACACACTGTATATATTGAGATGGAAGTTGAAATTTCTTGCATCGTGTATGAAGAAAAAGAGATTAAGAGCATTCAAGATATGTACTGCCCAGGCGAGAAGATGGATTTTGATCAGACGATGGTTAATACGATTTCTAACAAACAGTGCAGAAAAAGTACTTGTAGCATCAGAGAAAAGGTCAATGTACCAGAATTGCAAAATGTAGAACAGAGTAAGATTATCGATGTTGAGGTAAATCCAACTATCGAGAAGCAAAATAAGATGAATGGCAAAATCAAATTTGAGGGAGAGGTTGAACTTAACTTTATTTTTATGGAGGCAGATACGAGCACAATCAATTCTAAAAAGGCAGTGGTTCCTTTTGAACAAACAGTAGATGGGATTGAAGGCCTAGATGATTGCAAAGTTGATACAAATATAGATATTGATTCACAAAGTTTTGAAAATCAAGCTGGAACAGTCAGTGTAAATATTGATTTGAGTTTTGAGGTTAGTGCATATAGAAATTCAACAATCCCTGTAATTTCAAACATTTCTATGGAAGAAGATGATGACATGGAAGACTACAGCGTGGTTATTTATGTGGTTAAAGCAGGGGATACTTTGTGGAAAATTGCGAGAAGGTTCGGAAGCACGGTTGACGATATTGCTAGAGTAAATGGGATGGAAAATCCAAATAAATTAAATGCCGGAGAAAAAATCTATATTCCTAAGTTTGTGCTTAAAAGAGCGAAAGAGCCAATTGTTCTGGCATAAAATTTGAGTGGTGCGAATGGATAAAATTGATAAGATTTATTCAAGAAAGAGATTTGTGTTGGGCAATTTTTGTGGTAAACGTGGCGGAGAATACATGAAGAGCAAAATTCCTTCTAATTATAATAAATATAAAATCTATAAATTGAGAAAAAGTATTGTTGTGATTGCTGTAATAATAATTGTTTTTGTGGCTTTGAGGGCGGCTTTTAAAAGGATAGATCCGATGTTTGAAGCTTTGTGCCAAGAAAAGTTGAAGGCTAAAGCGACGATTATAACGAATCAGCAGTCGACAGTCGTTATGGAAAAGTATAAATACGAAGAGTTATATACTGTTGAAAGGGATGAGACAGGAAATGTGACAGTGATAAGGGCAAATGTTCTTCCTATTAATAATATGATTTCTGATTTGACTGAAAGCATTCAAAATGAATTTGAAAAGATGGAGAAGAATAAAATTTATATTCCTATTGGTAGTTTGACTGGCTCATATTGGCTTGCAGAGTATGGACCTAGTATTCCAATAAGTTTTTCGATGTTGGGTACATTAGATACTGAAATTAAGAGCGAGTTTGTTGCTCAAGGCATTAATCAGACTTTGCACAGGGTGTGGGTGAATTTTAGTTGTGATATGAAGGTGGCTACTCCTTTAAAGATTTATAAAGAGAATGTGGTTAATCAGGTGGTTCTTGCTGAACATGTTATTGTTGGGAATATTCCTGATACTTATTATAATTTTGATGGCGTGGGACAGGATGAAGTTTTGAATGTGATAAAATAACAACTTGACAATTTGGTGACAATTTGGTGTCGGTGTTTTTCTTGACAGGGGTGTCAAAAAAAACACCGACACCAAATTGCCATTTTTTCTCTTGACTAAACAATCTCAATGTGCTATAATAACTGACATATTCATTCATTTTTTCTAAATAATTATTTCGTATTTTTTATATTATTCTGGCCTAATTTAGTACAAAAAATATAGCAAAAAAATTAAAAAAATAGCAAAAATTATTACAAAAATTATAAGTCAAAAAATAAAATTAAGAATTAAAAATCAAAACTCAAAATTAAATCGAAAAAAAGAAAGGAGAACAAATGCCGAGAGAAATGCGAACATTTAGCAATTCCAAAACATATCACAACATATTAAAAGGAATTGACGATCAAACAATATTTTATGATGAACAAGACAGGAGGATATTTTTAAAACAGCTCCTGGAAACTAAAAAAGAATATGGATTCACAGTACATTCATATTGCCTTATGGGGAATCATGTGCATATAGTTATGAGGTGTGAGAATCCAATATTATCAAAAGCAATGCAAAGCTTACAAATACGATATGTAAGATATTTTAATAAAAAATACATGAGAATAGGTACATTATTTCGTGATAGATTTAGAAGTAAAAAAGTAGAAGATCTGGAATACTTTTTAGAGGTATGCAGATATGTCCACAGAAATCCAGAAAAAGCTGGAATTGAATTAACTCAGAACTACAAGTGGAGTAGTTATCAAGAATATTTAGGTCAAGGAAAAAGAAATATTATAGATAAAAAAGTTTTGTTACATTATTATAATAATAATTTAGATGAATTTATAAATTATACTCTTAAAAAAACACCTTCAAAAGATTTAGATGATTATGCAGATTATGAAATTATAAATAGGTTAACTGATGATGAGTTAGCTGAGATTATTGTGCAAAAATTAGACATAAAAAAAGTTACAAAAATAGGGGCTTATTTCAATAAATTAAATGATAAAAAATTAGTAGAAAATATTGAAAAAATCAAAAATATTAGTGGGACCAATGTTACCCAACTCGCTAGAGTAACAAGGGTTAACAGGCGTAGAATTAAAGAAGCTTGTCAAGAAAAACACCGACACCAAATTGTCACCAAATCGACAAAAGTGTCAAAAAAAACACCGACCCCAAATTGACACACAAATGTAATATAAATGTAATATAAAATTGTTGACAAAGATAAAAATAGATAGTAAAATAAAGTTAATTGATGAAAAAAGATAAAATAAAAAATAAAAAATAAAAAACTCAAGAAAGGAAGAAAGATATGAAGGGGAAAAACAAGAAAAACAAAAGAAAATCAGAATTAAATGCAATGTTTTTTGTTATTTTAATTGCAGCTGTAATGTTTATTATTTCAACATATGCATGGTTCTCTACTCAAAAGAATGTATCTATTACAAACTTAAGAGGTACAGTAGAGGTTGCCGAAGGTTTGGAAATCTCATTGGATGCTGATAAATGGATGAATGGTATTACATTAGGTGATGAAGATGGACAACTTAGTATAACTAAGAATGCATATCAAGGACACCATAATATTTCACCATCAGAGATGTTGCCAGTTTCTACTTTAGGTAAAGTTAGTGGTACAGATAAAGATTTACAAATGCTTAGAGGTAAGGTAACAAACTCTAAGGAACTAAGTGACATCGTTGCAACAGTAGAAGGTACTGAAGCTACAACGGATATGAAATTCCCTGGATATTTTGCTTTTGATATATTTTTAAAGAATTCATCTAAACAATCAGAGGGTGATGATGTATTACAATTAAACTATGATTCTTCATTAGAGATTATGGATACTTCTAAGTCTGCTACAGGTTTACAAAACACAGCAAGAGTTGCATTCTGTAAATATGTTACTACATCTGATGTTAACGCTTCGCAAGCTGATATATTAAAAGAAACTGCAGGCTTAGGTGTTGGAGGTTCAACAGTTCCAATATCTGATGTTGCTATTTGGGAACCAAATGCTGATGACCATGTTGAATACATAGTTAAAAATAATAACAAAATTACTTGGTCTAAGGCAGATGCAAGTGCATATGCTACAAAGACTCTAGAAGATGGATCAAAAGGTTTTGATCTTACTACTAAAATGCCAACTTATGCTTTAAAATCTTCTGCTATTGGTCAAACAATTAGCGATATTTATAAGTGGGATGGAACAGAAGCTAACTTAGAAAAACAAAATGTTCTTCAAACAACTAAGAAATCAACTTCAGATTATACAATTAAAGAGGGTGTTCAAAACTTAGTAAGCACAACTAATGGAACAACTACTTTTGGTATTGCACCAAACAGAATTACTAGAATAAGAATATATTTATGGCTAGAAGGTCAAGATGTTGACTGTATTAACTATGCATCTCATGGTGGAGGAGTTAAAGTTAATATTGGTCTAGTTAAAGGATCACAAATCGGTTCTACAGAAGCTCCTGGTAAATAGGATGCACATGAAAATAGACTATAACTGGTAAATAAAACAAGAATAACAATAGAATATAAATAAATTTGCAATTTGGATTCAAAGAAAAATTTGTGTCCAAATTGCTTTGTTTTGTATAACTAATATATCATTAATATTACAAATATATTACAAAATGCATGTTAAATGTAATATAAATGTAACACTAAATATATTGAGATTGAGTGGAAAATGATGTATAATTAAGGAAATAGGTAACTATTATAAAAAATACTAAAGACTGGAGGTTAAAATGGCTGAAAATTTATTGAGAAAAACAAAAGAAATTGAAGATAATGTATATAAAATAGATTTTGGTATCAACAATGACGAACCTAATGAAGATACTGCAAACATGAATCTAGAAATTGCAAGAGAAATGCAACCACAAAGAGATTCAAACGGAAAAGTTATTAGAGTAATCAAAGATGATGACGACGAGATTGATGATATTTTTGGTAATATTGGCGGATTAGAGATTAAAGAAGCTGAAGAAGATAAAAAAAGAAAAAAGAAAAAGTTAACAAAAATAGAAGATGGAATTAAAAGCAGTAAAACTACTAAAATAGCAAAAACAACAAAAGCCAAAGAAGCAAAAGCTACAAAGACTCCAGGAAAACGTGGCAGAAAGCCAAAATTAAAAGATATCGAAACAATAGCAGATAACCAAAGTGCTATAAAAATGCATACAGAAGGTAACTTAACAGAAATAATTTTGTTGGAAAATAATTATAAAATCGAACTAGAAAAAACAGAATATAATGTATACACAGAAGCTAATCAGACATCTTATATCATAGTAAGAGAAGCAATGTTAAGAATAGTATCTGGTGGAGTTTACATATTAATTGAAAAACAAGGAGACGATTATGCTATTACTACAAACCAAGACTTTAAAATAAACTATGTAATAGATAATTTGGAAAGAAAAAACAATGCAGTAAACTTTAAACTTACAAACTTAACAGAAATAGAAGCAAATGAAGATGGACTAAACTTTATTATTGATGAAGAAAAAGTCATAGAAAATAATTTGGAAGATAATAACACACTTGTAATATCAGAAGAAGATGGAAAAGTGTACTTGCCATACACAAAAGAAGAAATAAAAAATGAAGTTTTACAAAACAGAGGAACAAAAATTTCTGATGTAATAGAACAAAATTACATATTGCCATTAGACAAATATAAAAATTCAATGAGAGCACGTTTTAGAGAAGGATATAATTTGATGTATAAAAGAGAGGGAAAATCTAAAAAAAGTGCGATATTACTAGGTATTGAATTGATGTTTGAAACAAACTTACATCCAGCAATTATTTCTGCATGTAAAACATTGGAAGAATTGGACATTTATTTGGATTGTTTGGAAGACAATGAACTAGAAAAATTTTCATGTTTTAAGATAATTTATAAGAGTTTGCCAACTCTACATAAAAAGGCAAAAATGCAAGAATTTTAATAAAAAAATAAATAAGAAAAAAGTGCTAAAATTGGCACTTTTTTTTTCGAAAAAAACGACGAAAAATGTTGAAAAAAAACAGTCATTGTGATATAAAATATATAGAGAAATAAGATAGGAAATTTGCGAGAAAAAACGGAGGAAAATCATGTTAAAAAATAAAATAATTGCAAAAAAAATAAGAAATATATTTATTCTATTTATGGCGATAATAATTATGCTTGGAGCATATCATAATATACGAAGATCAAGGGCTGAAAATGTAATTAAAATTTCAGTCGAAGTTACAGATAAAAGTAATAATTTAGGAGTGCAAACAGTAACAGTTGATGCAACAGAAACGAGTGATGGAGTTTACATGATAAATTTACCAGTATCTGTAAATGGTAATGTAGTAACAAAATATTACACAGCAGATGGCGAAGAAATGGCCATGGATGCTAAAAGTCCAGATAAAATAACATTAGAGTTAACAGCAGATGAACTACAAAGCAAAACAGTACAATTATCAACAGACTATGACACAAAAGAAGTTACAGCTAAAGGTAGTTCAGAAAAAGAAGTATTTTACAACAAAATGTTAACATCAGAAAATGGAGAAGTAATATTATCAGGTTACATGCCATTAAGTGCAGAACTTGAAGTAAATGAGATAGATGTAAGCACATTGACAGATGTAATTTTACCAAATGACACTCAAACAATGAAAAAAGCATATGAGTTTTCTTTGTTTAAAACAGAAGTAGTACAAAAAGAGGAAAGTACAGAGACAAATACTGATACAACTGAAACAGAAAAAGGAACAGAATCAGAACCTCAAACACAAGCAGATACAGAAGAAAACACAAAACCAGTAGAAAGTAACACAACAACAAATACAACAACAAATTCTACGACAGAAACTCCAGAAGAGAATACAACTACAACCACTACAACAGAAACACCAACAGATAAGACAGAAGAGAAAACGGAAGAAAAGACAGAAAACAAAACAACAACAGAGACAAAAAGAGTTGAATATAAGCCAGAAGATTATGAGGAAGAATTAAAAGTTAATATAAAATATACAACAAAGGAAGAAAATGAAAACATAATAATTTATCAATTGTTAGATAATGACACAGTATTTGAAAAAGAAACAACAGCAGAAGATGATGAAACATTTAGTTGCAGTATGAGCAAAATAGAAGGAGAAAGCAAACTTAGATATGTTTTAACAACAAGTACAACTGATGAAGATGTCAAACCAGTAGGACCAAACCCAGGAGAAAATGTTGGAGCTACAGAAATCAGCGGAATGCTTAAAAGTACAAGTAATGAGTCAACTCAAAGTTCTCTTTTCTTGGATAATCCATATAATATTTATAGACGAGATATTGCACAAGTTATTTTTACATATAGCGGAGTGTATACAGAAGATTCATCTAGACAATGGGATGTATCAGCATTAGGGGATAACTCTGTAATTGCTTGGTACGAAACTATAGGCTCAGGTGATTATAGAGTATATATAAGAGCAGCATCTGGAAGAACTATTTATGCGAATCCAAATTCAAGTTATTTATTTGCATTTATAGGCAATTCACTTTCTTCTATAAATGATAGCAGTTATGGAACAGAAACAATACAATTTAATGGCTTGCTAGATACGAGTAAAGTTACTAATATGAGATCAATGTTTTATTATATGGGGACATTAAATATGACGAGATTAGATTTGTCTGGTTTTAATACATCTAATGTAACAAACATGGACTTTATGTTCTGGGGAATAAAAATTGATTGTCATGATGGTTCAACTTTTGAATTATATCTAGGAGATAAGTTTTATACAAGTAATGTTTACTCAATGCTTCAAATGTTTTGCAATTCAAAAATAAGAACATTGTACTTAGGTGAACATTTTGATACAAGCCAAGTTAGTGACATGAGAAATATGTTTTATGGTATGAAGGATTTAACAAGCTTAGATTTGGGACCGGCATTTCAGAATATTGGAACTTATTATTCTAATTTGTTCGGTACTACAAGTTCAAGTTTAAATATTTATGTTTCAGCAAGTATCTATGCTAGCAGTAAGTCTTTAAAGCAAAATGCATCAACTTCAACAGCTGTTATTACGATAACAGATGGTACAATTATTCAAAAATATACATCGGGAGGTATAAGTACAGGTGATACTAGAATTTTAAAAAGTACTGCAAGTGAGAATAGCTATATAAATGGATTCTTAGGAAATACAAGTATCCAAAGACAGTACATTGAAAAAGTAATATTTGTAAATAGTACATCAAGTGCTAACAGTACCAAATGGGATGTATCAGCAGCAGGAGATAATTCTGTAATAGCATGGTATACAGGTTCAAATCCATATCAAGTATATATAGGAAGTAATGGAACAATATATGCAAACGAGGATTCAAGGTATTTCTTTGCATATATTGGATATGGCAATTCGTGTACAGCTACGAGTGTAATAGAGGATGCATCAGGAATCTTTGATACAAGTAAAGTAACTAATATGTCATATATGTTTTATTATACAGGGTTAACAGCAATGACAAGTTTGAATTTTTCTACGAACCTTCCTAATTTTACTACAAGTAATGTAACTAATATGACAAGGATGTTTTATCAAACTGGTTGGAAATGCATGACTGAATTAAATTTGGGAAATAAGTTTGATACGAGTAAAGTAACTAATATGAATGGAATGTTTACATTGACTGGACAATGTGAAATGAAAACATTGAATTTAGGTTCAAATTTTAATACAAGCAAAGTAACAAATATGGCAAATATGTTTAATGGATGTAGCTCGTTAACAAGTCTATCATTGGGAAATTATTTTTATACAACGAATGTAACTGATATGACGAGCATGTTTGATAGCTTAGGAAAGTATAGAATGACGACTTTGGATTTGGGACCAGCATTTACTAGAATAGCTAGTACTAATAGTGGGTTTGCATCAAACTTAGGAAATTCGAATACGAAAATTTATGTATCTAATGCTATATACCAAGATACAACACATTTTAAATTAAATTCTAGTTCATCAACAACGATAGAAGTAACAACTGGAGCAACTCTTGTTAATAGAGATGGTTCAACAGCTATATCTGGAATGTTAAAAAGTGCAGCAAGCGAAACATCACAAATAAGTGGATTCCTAGGAAACACAAACATACAAAGACAGTACATTGAAAAAGTAACATTTTTAAATAGCACATCAAGTGCAAACAGTACAAAATGGGATGTATCAGCAGCAGGAGACAATTCAGTAGTAGCATGGTACACAGGTTCAAATCCATATCAAGTATACATAGGAAGTAATAGCACAATATATGCGAATCCAGATTCAAGTTATTTATTTAACTATATAGGATTTTCAAATAAGTGTGGTTCAAAAGAAGTAATAGCTGGATTAAATTTATTAAATACAAGTAAAGCAACAAACATGAGCTATATGTTTAACTATACAGGGTATTATGTAATGATTGGTTTGGATTTAGGTTCAAACTTTGATACAAGCAATGTAACCAACATGGATTACATGTTCTGTTTAACAGGATATAATGCTATGAAATCTCTTGACTTAAAGAGCAATTTCTATACAAGTAAAGTAACAAGCATGCAAGGTATGTTCAAGCAAATGGGTGGAGTTGGATTAACAACTTTAACTTTAGGTTCTCATTTTGATACAAGTAAAGTAACAGACATGAGCTGGATGTTCTGTGGAATGGGTTCATTAACAGCATTAGACTTAGGTAGTTATTTCTACACAAGTAAAGTAAAAAATATGGACTATATGTTCTTCATAACAGGTTCAGAAAAAATGACGACTTTGAAATTAGGAGATAATTTCAATACAACAAATGTAACATCTATGTCTTATATGTTTTCAACAATGGGAACTAAAGCATTGACTACATTGGATTTGGGGCCAGCATTTACAAGAATTCCTAGTACTAATACTGATTTTGCAAAAGATTTAGGAAATTCTAATACTAAGATTTATGTTGCTAGTGATATATATAAAGATAAAACACATTTTAAATTGAGTTATAACTCTTCAACAACAATAGCGGTTACTTCTGGTGCAACATTGGTTAATAGAGATGGAACAGGTGATGGAACTTTAAAAAGTGCAGTAAATGAAGTACTCGCTACAAGTGGATTTTTAGGAAATACAAGTATTCAAAGACAGTACATTGAAAAAGTAACATTTTTAAATAGCACATCAAGTGCAAATAGTACAAAATGGGATGTATCTGAAGCTGGAGATGGTTCAATAATGGCATGGTATACCGGTTCAAAACCATACCAAGTGTATATAGGAAGCAATGGGACTATATATGCAAATGAAAATTCAAGTTATTTGTTTAGTTATGTTGGATATGATGCTGCATGTACTGCAACAGATACAATTGTAAATATAAACTTATTAAATACAAGTAAGGCAACAAACATGAGCAATATGTTTAGATCAACAGGTTCAAATGCAATGACAAGTTTATATTTGGGAGATAACTTCGATACAAGAAATGTAACTAATATGAACAATATGTTTATTGAAACTGGATATCATGAAATGATAAATTTTGACTTAGGAAATAATTTTGATACGAGTAAAGTAACAAATATGGAAGCGATGTTCATGAATACTGGATTTGAATCAATGACAAGTTTGAATTTGAAAAAGAAGTTTGATACTGGCAATGTAACGACTATGAATCATATGTTTTGTCAAACTGGAAGAAATTCAATGACCAGCTTAATCTTAGGAGATAAATTTGATACTAAAAATGTAAAAGATATGACATCAATGTTTTATGCAGCAGGTTATTATAAGTTGACAAGTTTAAGTTTAGGAGATAAATTTGACACAGGGAATGTGGTTACTATGGAAAATATGTTTCGTCAAATAGGTCCTAGTATGACTAACTTAGATTTAGGAGCAGCTTTTACTAGAATTTCTATTAACAATACAGACTTTGCAACGGGTTTGGGAGGCTCAAATACTAAAATTTATGTAGCTAACGAAATATATGGTGATAAAACTCATTTCAAACTAGGGGATAGCTCATCAACAACAATTGAAGTAACAACTGGAGCAACATTAGTTGGAAAATATAATATGCCAGCTAAGGCAGTGTTAAGAAGTGCAGCAAGTGAAACGAGTGATACAAGTTTATTTTTAAATAACCCATATGGAATACAAAGAAAGTACATTGAAAAAATAACATTTGTAAGTAGTAAATTAGATGCTAATAATTATTCTAATTGGGATGTATCAGCTGCTGGAGATAAATCAGTAGTAGCATGGTATACAGGCTCTAATCCATATCAAGTGTATATTGGAAGTAATACAACTATATACGCAAATGAAGATTCAAGTTGTTTGTTTTCGCATATAGGAAATGCTAGTACATGCACAGCAACAGATGTCATTGTAAATATAAATCTATTAAATACTAGTGAAGTAACAAATATGACAAGAATGTTTTATGCGACAGGAGCAAGAGCAATGACCAAATTGGATTTGGGGGATAATTTTGATACTTCTAATGTAACTAATATGGCAATTATGTTTTTTGAAACAGGATATAACTCAATGACAAGATTAAATTTAGGAGATAAATTTGACACAAGTAATGTAACAGATATGCATGCTATGTTTTATTTTACAGGACTTGTAAGCTTGGAATCTTTGGATTTAGGAAATAAATTTAATACAAGTAATGTAACAAATATGAGTACTATGTTTATGAGTACAGGAGCTTCAAAGATGACTTCATTGAATTTGGGAAGTAATTTTAATACTAGTAATGTAACTAATATGAATGCTATGTTTTTTATGTGTGGTAAAGCTGCTTTAACAAGTTTATCATTAGGTAACCAATTTTACACTACTAATGTAACAGACATGACATCCATGTTTGAAGAATGTGGAAACGGAGCAATGACCAGCCTAGACTTTGGACCAGCATTCACAAGAATAGCAGATAGTCATGATAAATTTCTAACACTTTGTGGAAAAGTTGGAGTAACATACTATGTACCAGAATCAATATACAATGGAAACAGTTATTCATTTAAAATGAGCGCAAATTCATCAACAACATTTGAAGATGAAGGCTTAAAGGGACGTTGCATCATCGTCCTAAAATACCAACCAACCCTAACAAGAGTATCAGCAACAGTAAACACAACAGCAAAGACACTAACAGTAAATGTAAGAGGAGCGGTAGACTCAACCAAATATACAGGAAACGCAGACAGAAGCATAGTAGCAAACACAACATCATTTGCAAACAACCTAAAAGTATACTTAGATGGAGAATTAGCAAGTGGACTAAGCAAAAGTGTATCATTAGTATCATCATCATCAACAGGAGTACAATATCAAATAGTAATATCAGGATTTGAAACAGCAGGAATAAAGCAGCGGAAAGAACTACAAAGACTGGAGTGGTAACATCTCACTAGAATTCCCAACAGGAATAATAACAGATGCATATGGAAACAGAAACACAGCAACAACAATGCAAGATGCAACTACAAATAAAAACACTTCAGGAGTAATGTTCATAGATGCTATAAAACCAGTAATAACATTGACATCACAAACAAAGAATAGTTCAACTGCAAAAATATACTTTCAGGTATCAGATAAATATTTAACCACACCATCAATATCAGCAAGTGATTTATTGGTATATGTAGACAATGAATTGGCATCATCAGTAGTTAAAAAATTATCAACTGTACTTACAGTACAATCAAATGTAAATGGAACAAGTCAAACAGTAGCATATCGATATGAATTAGAGTTATCAAACTTTGAAAAATCAAGAACATCAGTTGACTATGATAGAGAATATGTAGACTGGAGTGGTAACATAACAGTAAAAGTACCATCAGGATTGGTAACTGACTATTCTGGAAACAGCAATGATGAAACAGAATTGACAGGACCATATGTAGACTTTATAAAACCAACTGTAACATATCAACATGCAAAATCAACTATAGATTCAAACAATAAATCATATTCATTAGTGTTTGATATAACAGATAAATATTATAGCTCAAGCTCATTATCATTATCAGATTTAAAGATAAAAATTGATGGACAAGAGCCAGATTGGACTAAAGTAACAAAATCATTAGGTTCAACAAATCTAACAAATAAAGTTAATGGTTCAAACAAAATAATAGGTAAACGTTATACTTTAAGATTAGAAAATCTAGAGCAATTGCAAAAAATAGAAGGAGATAAGTATCTTGAATACAGTGGTATTGTTACAGTAGAAATACCATCAGGTAAAGTTTCAGATACAAGTTACAATTCAAATGATGCAATGACAATAACTTCAGGAATTGACCTTCCTGGCGGAGATGCAAGCAATGGCGGAACAGTAATAGACGTTGTAAACCCAATATGGGAAAAAGTAAGTGCAACAATTGATGAAATAAATGGAATAGCAACAGTAAACCTAAGAGGTACAGATAAATATTTCGCAAGTAGTTCTTTGACAAGCGATAAAATTAAAGTTTATGTAAGCGGTGTTGAAACTTCAAGTGGATTAACAAAAACTTTAAGTGATGCTGTTGAATTAACAGAAGAGAGAAGTGTAAATGGTGTTACAACAACCGCACAATATGGTGTTGATCACACATTCACATTAAAAGGAATTCCAGCTAATGCAACTCAACTTAAATTGTTGATTCCAGCAGGAACTATAACAGATACTTCTGGAAACACTAACAAAGATACAATAATCACATTATTCAATATGTTGAAAGAAACAAGCACAGAGAACTTGATTAAGAGTCCATTCCTTGGAAATACAAAACTAGAAAGACAAAACATTGAAAATATAACATTCTTATCAAGCACAACAGCTAAGAACAGCACTGCATGGGATGTTTCAGCAACAGGAGATGGTTCAATACTTGCATGGTATGTAACACAATCAAATGGAGCTGTAAGAGTATATATTGGAAGTGATGGCTTAATATTTGGTAACCCAAATTCAAGCAACTTATTTGCATACATAGGATATGGAAGCAACTGTACAGCAACAGAAACAATTACAAATATCAATTTGTTACATACAGGAAATGTAACAAATATGAGCGAAATGTTCTGGTATACAGGATATAGAAGTATGACTAAATTAGATTTGGGTAAAAACTTTAGTACTCAAAATGTAACAAATATGTCAAAAATGTTTGCAGGTACTGGATATACAAAAATGACTCAAATAAGCTTAGGCGACAAATTTGATACAAGCAATGTTACAGATATGAGTTGGATGTTTGCAGACTTTGGAAACAAAGCATTAACATCATTTGACCTAGGAGCAAACTTTAAAACATCAAAAGTAATAAATATGTCATATATGTTTGCAAATTGTGGAAGCGAAGCTATGACTTCACTTAACTTAGGCGATAATTTTGACACAACAACAGTAACAGACTTTAGTTACATGTTCGACCTATGTGGAACAAAGAAATTAACAAGCCTATACTTAGGAGCAAAATTCAATACAAGTAATGCTGTAAGTATGAGAAAAATGTTTAGAAAATTAGGAACAACATCATTAACAAGCTTAGACTTAGGTCCAGCATTTGTTAAGATAACAGATGATGCAAACGAATCTGAAAACTTTATTGAAGATTTCGGAAAATCAGGTGCAGTAATATATGCTCCAGAGTCAATTTATAGTGATAAAACACACTTTAGATTAAACTCATCATCTACAACAACAATGCAATATTCTAGTGGAACAATCAATTTAAAATATATGCCAGAATGGAGCAAAGCTTCAGTTTCAGTAGATGAAATTAATAAAAAATTAACAATAACTGTAAAAGGAACAGTAGATGTTCAAAAATATACAGTAAATGCAAAACAAGCTATAACAGATAAATTGAAAACTGTTGTAGACGGTGTTCAATTATATATTGATGGAGAGCTTATAACAGCAAATGTAAAAACAATTACATTGAAAAATCAAGCAGATAACGAAGTTACTTATGACATAGAATTAGCAAATCTTGAACAACAAGGCTTACCAAGTGGTAAGAGCTATTACGAATGGAGTGGTAATGTTAAACTAAAATTTGCAGAAGGAACATTGGTTGATGCTTATGGAAATAAAAACTTAGCAGTGGTTGATGGAAAAGAACAAGTTTTAGAGGATGCAACAACAAATAAAAATGCTGCAAATGTACTATTTACAGACTTTATAGCACCAAAAATACTTTACAAATATAAGACAGATGATATAGATAAGACAAATAAAAAGGTAAAAGTAGAATTCTCTGTAACAGATAAATATTATTCAGAGTCAAATGCTAAATTAACAGTAAATGACTTGGATATTCAAATTGATGGTAAAACACCAGATTGGAAGAAAGTTAATAGAGATTTAAGCTCTACAAATATTACAGAAAAAGTAAATGGAACAAATAAAGTAGTTGGAGTTAAATATACATTAACATTGTCACACTTAGAGCAAACTCAAATTGCTATAGATGGCAAATATGCAGATTACAGTGGTGTTTTAACAGTTGGAATTGCAGCAGGAAAAGTTGCAGATGATTCTGGAAATACTAATGTAAAAACAACAATTACAATGGGTATTAACTTACCAGAACAAACAGGTTCTGCAGTAATTGCGGATGTTGTTGATCCAGTAGTAGAAAGAGTAACATCAAGAGTTGGAAAACTATCAGATAGAAAAGTTACACTTACATTCCAAATTACAGATAAATATTTTGCAAATAATACTTTACAAGCAAATGATATCAATTTAGTAGTTGATGGAAGTGTATATACATCAGGAATTACAAAGACATTAAGTCAACCAACAGCATTAACAGAGAAAAGAACTGTAGATGGAGCAGAAGTAGATTTCCAATATGGAGTTAAATATACTTTAGAAATAACAGGAGTGCCAACAACTGCAAATCAAATAATGGTTAGAGTGGCAGAAGGAGTTGTAACAGACGAATCTGGAAATAAAAACAAACAAACTGATATGATTTTATATAGTGTTTTGAAGAGTACTTCTTCAGAAACAAGTAGTACAAGTGCGTTCTTAGGAAATTCTAATATCCAAAGACAATATGTTGATAATGTAACATTTGAAAATAAAATTTCATCAGATATATTTGATGAGTCAACAAACACAATTACAGATACAACAAGGGCTTGGGACGTTTCATATGCACAAGACAAATCAATTATTGCATGGTATGTAGATAGTGAAACAAAGAATGGAACATATAAAATTCACATAGGAGCTAATGGAGAAGTATTTGCAAATAGTAATTCAAGTTATTTATTTGCATATATAGGATATTCAAATAAATGTACTTCAACAGAAACAATTACAAACTTGAATGTATTAAATGTTGCAAATGTAACAAATATGAATTCAATGTTTGCATACACAGGATATAATGCAATGACAAGCTACAAAGTAGAAGATTACTTTGATATGGGTAATGTAACATCTATGAATTCAATGTTTGCATATATGGGATATAATGCAATGACAAGCTTAGACTTAGGACCAGCATTTACTAAGGTTTTAAGTGATAATGTATTTAACAATACAGGTAAATCAGGAGCTGTAATATATGCACCAGAAGCAATATACAAAAACAAGAATACATATAAAGTAACTTCAACAGCAAGTACAGTATCAGAAGATGATACAACTGATGATGGAGAGAAAGTAGAAGAAACAGACACAACAGTAACAGGTTCATATACAAGAGGAACAATAAATCCTATTTATAGAACAGAGTGGGTAAAAGATACTACAGAAGTTGATGCAACAACAAAGACAATAACAGTAACATTAAGAGGTAGAACAAATCCTGATGCATCAGGATATAAGAGTGAAGTAACAGCTTCATTAACTGAAAGCAATATCAATGTATTCATGGAAGGAACAAATATTTCAGACTTCGTAACAAAAGAAGTAGTAGAAACAATTCCAAGAGGATATGATGTGCTAACAACAATAAAATTGTCAAACTTTGAAGAAGTTGCAAGACAAACAGGAAAGAAATACAAAGAGTGGAGTGGTAATATTGTAATAAAACTTGATGCTGGAACATTAACAGATACAACATATGGAAACAAAAACTTGGCTGCAATAGACACATCAGGTGAAATGGTAGATTTCGAAATAAAAGATGACACAACAGTAGATAAAAATACAGATGGTCAATTATTCGAGGATTTTATAAAACCAGAATTTACATATATCTATTCACAAGATGATATAAATCATGATGCCAAAACATTGACAGTAGACTTCTCTGTAACAGATAAATATTTTGAAAGTTCAACATTAAGTGATGCTGATGCAGCAAGCAAATTAACAGTACATTTGTTAGACACGAGCGTACAAATTGCTGAAGATAAAATTACAAAAACACTTACAAAAATTGAAGATGTTATGGAAGACAGAGATGGAGACGGAAATGCAGAAACAAAGATTGGTGAAAAATATAGATTAGTAATTAGTGGCTTAGAACAAGCAGAAATTGCTGATGGAGACAAGTATAAAAATTATAGTGGACCAATAGGAATTGTAATACCAGCACGTGTTGCAAAAGATAAATCAGATAACTATAACATGGTAAAAACAATAGTTATAGGTGTAGAAGATCAAAACGACCAAACAGAATATGCAAAACCATCAGAACTTTATGATGCAGATGGAACTGATAGAAATGGATTACACATAGGAGATTTTATAAACTATGATGCAGGAACATGGACATCATCAGAAATATATTCAATAAGAACAGGTTCATCAACAAATTTGCAGACAGCAACTGGAACAACAACATTACCAACAGGAAATCATCAATTTGGTGGATTTACAGCTGGAATGAGCAGGAATGAAAATGCAATAGCATATTTAGCTTCATCAACATCGAGTGGAGGATTGGATAATTATCTTATTGATGCATCAACAGAGGCAGCGATAACAGGATGGAGAGTTTTCGATATTAATGGAGATAAAATTACATTAATATCAGCAGGAAACCCAGAAGATTATAATGTTAACTTAAGATTATCTTCAACAGGATATCAAGCAGAATACATATTAACAGGAAATATAAATTCAAATTGGATATTAGGTTCAACAAATGCAAGAAGACTTACTAAGAGAAATTGGAGTATGTATTTAAACTCAAACCAAAATGCAGAAAGTGTTACGGTTTTGACAAAAGATAGATTAGATTCATGGTATAGCAAATATATTCAAAGTTATGCAGATGTAGCTACAACAAATACATTTAGAAAAATATATGAAGAGCCATATATTAAATATCAAAATTTAATTGATAATAACTCACATTACTGGTTAACACAAGCAGCAGGCGCAGCAAATTCAATGTATTTCTATTTAAACACAAATCGTTCTGTTTATGGCTCAGCAGCATTTGCAATGGGTGTTAGACCATTAATTACATTGTCATCAAGTACATTACTAACATCACAAAGAGTTGCAACAAAGACATTAACAGGTGGTCATATGGACACATATGGTGGAAAACAAACATACAATGTTTGGAACATAAGACCAAATGATGAACCAGATAAAAATACAGATGGCGAAATTGTAGATGTAGTAGATCCATCATGGAAGGTTGAAAATATTAATATAGATAAAGTAAACCAAAGAGTAACTATGGACTTAATTGGAACAGATAAATATTTTGATAGTTCAATATTAACAGCAGATAATGTAGCAGATAAAATTAAGGTAATAGTTGATGGCGAAGATACAACAGGCAAAGCAAATATTACTAAAACATTAAGTGCAGCAACAGAGTTAAAAGAAGAAAGAACAGTAAATGGAGTAACATCAACAGTTCAATATGGTGTAAAATATACATTAACACTTTCTAACTTTGTAGAAACAGATGATTCATTTAATGCTAGTAAAAAAGGATACAGAGAATATAGTGGTTTGACAAAGATTAAATTGACTGAAGGATTGTTAAAAGATAAATATACAAATACAAGTAAAGAAGAAATTGTTGAAATTGGCCAAGTGGACTTTATCAACCCAGTAATAAACCAAGTATCATCAGTAAGAAGAAATGATTTAAAAACTGAAACAATAATATTTAATGTAATGGATAAATATTTGGATACAAGTACTAACTTAACAGCAGACAATATAACAGTATTTTTAGATGATGAGCAAGCTGACGGATTAACTAAGAATTTAACTTTAAATACTATTGATGCAGAACAAAAAGTTTGGGATTTAACTTATAAAACAGATGGAACAATAGTTACAACTGTTAATGGTGAAGAAAGAGTTGTAGGAAAACAATATAAGTTAGTTCTATCAAACTTTGAACAAGCTAGAAGCACAATTAACACAGACAGAGAGTTCTCTGATTGGAGTGGTACAGTATCAATAAAAGTTGCAGCAGGTGCAATAAAAGATACATCAAATAATGTAAATGATGAAACAAAATTAACAGGAGAATTTGTAGATTTTATTAAACCAAATGTAACATATAAACACTCTGCTGCAGATATTGATAAGTCAGGTAAAACATATACTATGGTATTTGATGTAACTGATAAATATTATAATGCAGCAACATCAACAGATATAGCAATTGGAGATTTATCAATCAAAATTGATGGCGAAGAGCCTAATTGGAATGAAGTTGAAAAATCTTTAAGAGTTGAAGACATAACTAATAACATTAAATATACTAAAGATGATGCAATTGTAACAGGTGACAAGGTTATTGGAAGACGATATACTTTGACACTTTCAAAATTAGAACAATTACAGATTAAAGATGGCGATAATTATCTTGATTACAGTGGTGTTGTTACAGTGGAAATTCCAGCTAATAAGATTTCTGATACTACTGGAAATAAGAATGACGGTGCAACAATTACTTCTGGTGTTAATATTCCAGGCGGAAGTGCATCAGATGCTACAGTTGTCGATGTTGTAGCTCCATTAGTTGAGTTGCTAAATACTACTGCTAGTGGTAAAGATGGAACTGCTGAGGTTACATTTAGGATTACAGATAAGTATTTTGAAAGTAGTACGTTGACAAGTGATAAAATAGAGGTTTTGGTAAACAGAACTAAAGTTACAAGTGGAATTACAAAAGCATTAAGTAATATTACAGAGTTAAAGGAACAGAGAATAGTAAATGGAACAACTACAACAGTACAATATGGTGTTCAATACACATTGAATATTTCAGGTTTTGCTGCTGATGTAAATCAAGTTAAAGTTAGAATTCCAGCTGAAGTTGTAACAGATGAGTCTGGCAATAAGAATAAAGCAACTGAGTGGAATGTGTATAACGTATTAAGAAGTACAAGTGCAGAAAAAGAAAAAACAAGTGGTTTTTTGATAAGTGCTTTTGCTGATATAGAACTTGAAGTAATTCAAAGACAATCTATTGATAATATAATATTTGAAAAGAGTATTCCAGACAGTGTATACGACCATAACAAAAAGGAGATAACAAATAAAAAAAGAGCTTGGGATGTATCTGCAATGGGAGACCAATCAATAGTTGCATGGTTAGTAGATAGTGAAATAAAAAATAGAATTTTCAAAGTACATATAGCTAATAATAACCAAATACCAGGTAATGTAGTTCTTACAAACAATGATATATATGCAAATCAGGATTCGAGTTATTTATTTGGGTATATTGGATATTCAAATAACTCTACAGCAACAGAAGCAATAACTAATATTGGATTACTTAATGTAAGTAGTGTAACTAACATGAGTAATATGTTTGCTGGAACAGGAAGTATATCAATGACGAACTTAGATTTAGGAGATAAATTTGATACAAGTAATGTAACAGATATGTCAGGCATGTTCAGTGGAACAGGATATACAGCAATGACAAGTTTAGATTTAGGAGATAAATTTGATACAAGTAATGTAACAAATATGTCAGGTATGTTCAGTGGAACAGGATATACAGCAATGACAAATTTAGATTTAGGAGATAAATTTGATACAAGTAATGTAACCAATATGCAAGGTATGTTCTGGAGCACAGGATATACAACAATGACAAGCTTAGATTTAGGCAATAAATTTGATACGAGTAATTTAACTGATATGACATATATGTTTTATGAAACAGGATATACAGCAATGACAAGTTTGAATTTAGGTGATAATTTTGACACAGGTAAAGTAACTGATATGGAGAGTATGTTCTATTACACAGGATATACAGCAATGACAAGTTTAGATTTAAAAGATAAATTTGATACAAGCAATGTAACCAACATGAGTGAGATGTTTAAATATACAGGATATAAAGCGATGGCAAGTTTAGATTTAGGAGATAAATTTGATACAAGTAATGTAACAAATATGAGTAGTATGTTTTATGAGACTGGATTTACAGCAATGACAAGTTTAGATTTAGGAGATAAATTTGATACGAGCAATGTAACAGATATGAGTGGCATGTTTGAAAGAACAGGATGTATGGCAATGACAAGTTTGAAGTTAGGAGATAAATTTGATACAAGTAATGTAACAGATATGAGTGCAATGTTTATGGGCACAGGAGATGAAGCAATGACAAGTTTGAGTTTAGGAGATAAATTTAATACTAAAAATGTTACAGATATGACATATATGTTTTCTTGGACAGGACATACAGCGATGACAAGTCTAGATTTAGGTCCAGCATTCACAAAAATAGCAGATACAAGTGAAGATATATTTACAGATACAGGTAAACCAGGAGCAATAGTAATTCAGGCACCAGAAGCAATCTTTGAAAACAATAAAACATTCAAACTAAGCACAGACTCAA
The DNA here is from genome assembly GCA_934120315.1 of uncultured Clostridia bacterium. Taxonomy (GTDB): domain Bacteria; phylum Bacillota; class Clostridia; order TANB77; family CAG-508; genus CAG-269. Next base: position 9,747 of record CAKOTX010000004.1, on the reverse strand, counting down.
CAACAACAATATCATTCACAAATGGAACCATAAATCCAAAATACAGAACAGAATGGGCTATTGAAAGCACAACAGCAACAACCTCAACAGCAACACCAAAATTTGACATTCAATTACGAGGAAGAACAAATCCAGAAGCAGGAACAGATTATATAAGCAATCTAGAAAGTTTACTAAGCCAAGACAAAATAAAAACTCAAGTAAAAGTATATATGGAAGATACAGACATAACAGATTTAATAACAATAACATTAGGTGGAGCAACAACAACAAAGAATGCAACAACAGGAGCAAATGATGTATTACAAACATTAACATTAACAAACTTTGAAAAAGCAGAAAGAAGAACAGGAAAGAACTACAAAGATTGGAGTGGTAACATCAAGTTAGAAGTTATTCAAGGAACATTAAAAGATACAACAGGACCAGAATTTACAGTAGGACCAGCAGAACACCGAGTTACTAAAACAATCACATTTGGAAACAAAAACATGGTATTAACAGCACAAGGAACAAGAGCAGATCATACATATACAACAGCAACAGTAGATAAGAATACGAATAACTCATTATTCGCAGACCTTATAAAACCAGAATTCAAATATGTATATGCAGATGGAGATATAGACCATGTAAACAAAACATTAACCGTAGAATTTGAGGTAATAGATAAATACTTTGCAAGTACAACATTATCAAATTTAAACGGAAGTCAAATAACTGTAAATATTGACTCTTATGATGAAACAGCATTGAACAATGCAATTAGGAAACAATTAACAAAATTAAAAGATATTACAGATACTGTTGATGGAAAAACTAATGTAAAAGTCGGAGAAAGATATAGATTAGTAATATCAAACTTAGAGCAAAAAGGACAAGACGGATTACCAGATGGATACACATACAGTGGATATTTATCATTACTATTTACAGAAGGAACAATAACAGATAAATCAGGAAATAAAAACAGTGGAACAACAATCTTTATAGGAAAACAAGAACCAGGAGGTTCAGATGGAGATAAAGAAGTTGTCGATGTAGTATCACCAGTATGGACAGCTCCAAGCATTGACTTAGGAACAGGTCAAATTAAATTAAGAGTATCAGATAAATATTTAATAAAAAATAGTAGTGTATTTGGTTTGACAGTAGACAAAATAAAAGTAATATCAGATGGAGTAGAATCAACAGCAATTGGAAAGACATTAACAGGTCCAACAGAGATAGTTGCAAATCAAGAATATGAATATATATTAACATTGACAAATGTAACACCATCAACAAAAGAATATACAGAATTTACCCCAATAGATCCAATTGTTGGAGGAACTGCAAAATACAGAACTGAAAACGGTGGAGCACTTTCAATAAAAATAGAAGCTGGAGTAGTAACAGACGCATACAAGAATACAACAAATGAGCAATCATTTGGTATTGGAACTGTTGACTCAATAGGACCAGAAGTGTACGATGTTCAAAAGACAAAAGATACTGCTAATAGTATTGAAACACTTATTTTCAACATAACAGATAGAAACTATGACGAAACAGATTTAGTAACAACGAATGAAATGAGCTTATGGATGGATGATGTACAAGTTGATAGTAAATTAACTAAAACAATTACAAAAACAGTTGCAATAAAGACTACAATTGATGGAGTAGAAAGAGTAGTAGGACATCAATATACATTAGAAGTTAGTGGATTTGAAGAATCTGGAGTAGACTTTAAGACATCAAGTAGAAAATACAGAGAGTTAAGTGGTACATTACAAGTTAAGATTAATGAAAATGCAGCAAAAGACAGAAAAGGAAATACATTAAATCCAGAAACAACAACATTAACAGACTTTGTAGACTTTATCAAACCAGAAGTAACTTATAAATATTCAGCAGTTGATATAGACAAAACTAATAAAACATATAAGATGGTTATAGATATAGTTGATAAATATTACGATTCAACTAAGTCAGAAGGATTAACAGCAGATGACTTGACAATTCAAGTAGATGGAAAAGATGTTGATTCGACGAAAGTTACAAAAATATTAAGTCCAGCAGGTGGAGAAGATATAAGTGATACTGTAAAATACATGAAAAATGGAAGTTTTGTAACTGAAAGCAAAGTTATAGGAAAACGTTATACATTAATGATATCAGGCTTAGAACAGTTACAAATAAAAGAAGAATCAGGAAATTATATTTCATACAGTGGTGTAGTAACAGTAGAAATTTCAGAAAATAAAATATCTGACACTTCTTCTAATAAGAATGTTGGAACAACAGTAACTTCAGGAGTTGACTTGCCAGATGGTACAGGAGACAGTGAAATTGTAGATGTTGTTGACCCATTAATTGAAATGGTTAGCACTTCAGCTGATGTAAATACTCAAACAGCAACAGTTACATTTAGAGCAACAGATAAGTATTATGCAAGCACATCATTTACTGCAAGTAAGGTTAAAGTTGTAGTAGATGGAAGTGAAGTTAGTGGAGTGACTGCAACAATAAGTAGTCCAACAGAATTGAAAGAAGACAGAATTGTAGATGGAACAACTAAATCAGTACAATATGGAGTTCAATATACAGTTAATATCTCAGGATTTACATCACTTGCAAAACAAGTTAAAGTAAGAATTCTAGCTGATTCAGTAAAAGATGAGTATGGAAATGGCAATAAACAAACTGATTTGATTGTATATAATATATTAAGAAGTGCAAGCGGAGAAGGTGTACAAACAGGAAACTTCTTAGGAAAAACAATACAAAGACAAAATATTGATAATGTAACATTTGAAAAGGTTATTCCAAGCAGCGTATACAACCATGAAACAAAGAAAATAACAGACACAACAAGAGCATGGGATGTATCAGAAATGGGAGACCAATCAATAGTTGCATGGTATGTTGATAGCGAAATAAGAAATGGAATTTACAAAGTGCATATAGCAAATAACAACCAAGTTCCTACTTATAAAGAAATAACAAGCAATGATATATATGCAAATCCAAATTCAAGTTATTTGTTTAGCTATATAGGATATTCAGATAAATCACAGAATACAGAGGCAATAACTAACCTAGGATTGCTAAATGTAAAAGCGGTTACAAATATGAAAGGTATGTTCAAAGTAACAGGATATAGAAAAATGACATCATTGGATTTGGGTAGTGGATTTGATACAAAGAATGTAACAGATATGAGTGAAATGTTCTACGATACAGGATATACAGCAATGACAACTTTAAATTTGGAAGATAACTTTGATACAAGTCTTGTAACAGACATGAGTGATATGTTTCGTAATACAGGATTTAAAAAGATGACAAGTTTAAATTTAAAAGAGAAATTCTTTACAGAAAATGTAGCTAATATGTCGTCTATGTTCTGGGGAACAGGACATGATGCTATGAAAACATTAACATTAGGTAATAACTTTAATACTATACTTGTAACAAATATGATGTGTATGTTCCAGGAAACAGGATATGGAGCACTTGAAAGCTTAAATTTAGGTAGCAAATTTGACACAACTAATGTAACAGATATGATGCAAATGTTCTTAGGAACAGGATATACAGCAATGACGACTTTAACATTAGGTGATAAATTTAATACAAGTAATGTAACTGATATGGGCTCAATGTTCTATCAAACAGGTTACTCAAAAATGACGACACTAGATTTAGGAGATCAATTCAATACAAGTAAAGTTGAGTGTATGGATGCTATGTTTGAAGAAACAGGACGTTATGCTATGACTATTTTAGATTTAGGACCTCAATTTACTAAGATTGCAGATAGTAATACAGATATGTTTAAGAATTGTGGCACAACTGACATAATAATATATGCTCCAGAGGCAATCTATGCATCTATTACAAAGTTTAAGAATGAAGAATCAAATAGGATGATAGCTAGTTCTGCATATGGAAGTGTTAAATATTTAAGAGGAGATATATATGGATCAAAAATTGTTACAATAAGCTTCAAGCAAGGTAAAAAATCAGATATAACAGCAGATATAAAATCAGAATTTGATGCATCAGAGAAACGAGATGGAAGTATAATGGGATATTATACAGATGACAATAATGATGGAATGTATGATTTGACATTTATGAGTGAAGGAACAATTTATGCGAATAAAGATTCAAGTTATTTATTTTATGACTTGACAAATTTAACAAGTATAGATTTATCGAATTTTAAAACTGACGTTGTTAAGGATATGAGCTATATGTTTTATAATTGTAGAGGATTAACAAGCTTAGATGTAAGTAACTTTAATACAAGCCAGGTAGCGGATATGAATTCAATGTTTTATAATTGTAGAGGATTAACAAGCTTAGATGTAAGTAACTTTAATACAAGCCAGGTAACGAATATGAAATCTATGTTTAATAATTGTAGAGTATTAACAAGCTTAGATTTAAGAAACTTTAATACAAGCAAGGTAACGAATATGAATTATATGTTTAATGATTGTAGCGGATTAACAAGCTTAGATTTAAGTAACTTTAATACAAGCCAGGTAACGGAAATGGCACTTATGTTTTTGGGTTGTGGAAAATTAACAAGCTTAGATGTAAGTAACTTTAATACAAGCCAGGTAACGGATATGGGCTCTATGTTTGTTGGTTGTAGCAGATTAACAAGCTTAGATGTAAGTAACTTTAATACAAGCCAGGTAGCGGATATGAATTCAATGTTTTATAATTGTAGCGGATTAACAAGCTTAGATGTAAGTAACTTTAATACAAGCCAGGTAACGGATATGGGTCAAATGTTTTGGCAGTGTAGCGGATTAACAAGCTTAGATGTAAGTAACTTTAATACAAGCCAGGTAACGAATATGAACTCTATGTTTTATGATTGTAGCGGATTAACAAGCTTAGATTTAAGTAACTTTAATACAAGCCAGGTAATGAGTATGAAGTATATGTTTCAGAGTTGTAGAGGATTAACAAGCTTATATGTAAGCGAATATAATTCAGCAACCCAAAAAGGATGGACAACAATAAATGTAACAGAGTCATCAAGGATGTTTGAATTCTGTACTAAACTAGTAGGAGGAAATGGAACCAAATATAATTCAAGCTATAAAGATGCAACTTATGCACGAATAGACACAGCAAGTACACCAGGATATTTAACTAAAAAGAATTAATGCTAATTTGGGACCGGGTATTTTCTTAGCATGCTAAGAAAATACCCGGTCCCGTTTTGGCATTTTTTATTTTTTTATAAAAAACTCTTGCCAAATGGAGCAAAATATAGTAGAATATAAACGTACTCAATTTGTAGTACATTTACAACTTAGTTTTTTTCAGAAATATTTTTATTTTAAATTTTTGATTTTCTCAAATTATTAATTCAAGAAGAAAAATCAGTATTTAGAAAATTTTATAAAGAATGGAGTGTGATGTGTATGCTTGTTTCTATAAGTATGCAAGTTTATTAAGCGTACTTAAAAATAAAATACCAAAGTATTGCAAAAAGCAAATTAAAAATGTACAATGAAAGGAGAATTTAATGGACACAATTGAGAAAATAGTACCACCACTAAAGATGAAAAGTGATATAATGTTTAAAGCATTTTTTAGTAGAAAAGAAAATGAGGAATTTTTAAAAGATTTCTTGGAAGCAGTATTAGGGGAAAAAATAACAATAAAACAAGTAACGCACGATGCGAGATTAGAACAATTAGCAAGAGAGCAAAAATATGGGGTACTAGATTTAGGGGTTGAATTAGAAAAAGGAGAATTTATAAATGTTGAAATTCAGCTAAGAAATTTTAAGAATATAGAAAAAAGAACTACATTTTATGCAAGTAAAAAATTAACAGAACAGTTGAATTCAGGGGAAGATTATATAATGTTACGTCCTGTAATTATAATTGCAATTTTAGATTATGATTACATAGATTTACCAGAATATGTTACAGAAACAGTAAGAGTAGCTGCAGGACATAGAGATTATGAATTGAACAATATGGTAAAATATTATTACATAGAATTGAGTAAGTTTAGAAAACAAAATCCAGATATGACTAATCCGTTGAACCAGTGGTTAAGTTTTCTAGACATGGAAAGGGGGGATTTATTAGAAATGGCTAAGAAGAAAAATGAAAAGGTGAAAAAGGCTGTAGAAAATTATGAAGTTTTGACAGGTGACGCTGAAGTAAAAAGATTAGCCGAAATAAAGTTGATGGCAGATTTGGAAGAAAAAGCTGCTTTAGCTAGTGCAAGAGAAAATGGCACAAAACGAGGTCAAGAGCTAGGCTTAAAACAAGGAAAAGAGCTAGGCTTAAAACAAGGAAAAGAGCTAGGCTTGAAACAAGGACAAGAACTAGGATTAAAAGAAGGAAAAAGAGAAATTGCAAGGAAATTATTGGAAATGAAAATGCCAATAGAAGAAATAATAAAAATAACAGGATTAAGTGAAAATGACATAAAAAAATTCGAAGAAAAAAGGTCAAAAAAATGATCAAAAAAAAGCTAGAAAAAAGCACCAAAATTGGTGCTTTTTTTTTCAAAAAAAGTGGCGAAAAATGTTGAAAAAAATACTCTGTTATGATATAAATTATATAGAGAATTAAGATAGGATTTTTGCGAAAAAAAACGGAGGAAAAACATGTTAAAAGATAGAAAAAAAGTAAGAAAAATAGTAATCATATTAATAACCTTAATAGCATTATTAGGGTTTTATATAAAATACAGTAAAGTAACAAAAGAAGCATATGCACCAACCTTAAAAGCAGCGAGAGCATCAACATTGGGCTTAAATTATGGGAAGATAAATCCAATATATAGGCCAAAATGGGAAAAAGTATCTAGTACATTTGATGCAACAAATAAAACATTAAGTGTTACAGTCAAAGGTTCAGCAAATCAAAAAAGTGATGTAGGAGTAAATATAAATTATACAAGTGATGTAGAAAGTACATTAACAGCAGATAATGTAGAGGTTTATGTAGATGGTGTAAAAACAACAGGATTAAATGTACAAGTTGGGTTAGGAACAATATCTACGAACCAAACAACACAAAAGAAAGAAGTTACACACACAATAACAATATCAAATTTTGATCAAGGAACAAGAAAAAATGGAGTACCTTATAAAGAGTTTTCAGGAAATGTAGCATTAAAGATACTAGGCAGAGGAAAAGATTCAAGTACATATAATGCAAATGTTTTGACAGATGAGTTTGGAAACCAAAACATGATGGAAACTGATGAAGAAACTGGAACATGGGTAAATGTCCAAATAAAAGATGAAGAAACAACAAAAAATACCAATAATGTATTATTTGCAGACTTTATAAAACCAGAATTCACATATGAATATTCATCAACAGATATAAATCGTGATCAAAAAACATTAACTGTAGATTTCTCAGTAACAGATAAATTCTTTAAAACATCAAGAGTGCTAGAGAATGCAGACAATATAGCAGTAAATTTATTAGATACAAGTGTAAATATTGCAAATGATAAAATTACAAAAACATTAATGTTAAAAACATTATCAGCAGATGAAGTAAATGGAGATATTACTTATAAGGCAAATGGAGATATTTATTATAAAGGCAAAAAAGTAGGAGAAAGATATAGATTAGTAATTGGAGGATTAGAACAAGCTGAGATTGCACAAGACGGAAAATACAAAGACTACAGTGGTCCAATAGGAATAGATTTTCCAGCAGGAATGGCAACAGATGAGTCAAATAATGCAAACGAAGGAAAATCAATAGTAATTGGTATAAATGAACCAGATGGAACAGGAAATAAAGAAATAGTCGATGTTGTAGACCCAATGTGGAAAGCAGAAAACATCCAAATAGATAAAACTAATAAAGTTGTAAAAGTAGATTTAATAGGAACTGATAAATATTATTTAAGCAATACTTTAACAACAGATAAAATAACGGTAACAATTGATGGAGAGCAAATAACAACAACAACTAATGTTAAAAAATCACTAAGTGAGGCTACTCCATTAAAAGAAAATAGAACAGTAAATGGAACAACGACATCAGTGCAATATGGTGTTAAATATACATTAACACTTTCTGATTGGGAAGAAGCAACTAAACAAAATGGAAAAACATTCCTTGAGTGGAGTGGTACAACCAAAATAAAAATTGCAGCAGACACATTAAAAGATCAATACAATAACACAAGCAATGAACAAGAATTTTCATTAGGACATATAGATTTAATACAACCAAGAATTGAAATTGAATCAACATCAAAAGATGAAACAGCTAAAACAGAAAACATAATATTCAATGTTGTAGATAAATATATAAATACTTCATCAGTAATGTCTGCAGATAGCATTACAGTAACAATTGATGATGAAGAAACAACAGGAATAACAAAAACTTTATCAAGAGTACCAGGAAATGATAAAACAGCATTAGTAAATGGAAGCTCAAAAGTAGTTGCTCAACAATACAAATTAGTTTTATCAAATTTTGAAAAAACAAGAACAACAATAGATTTTGATAGAGAGTTTACAGATTGGAGTGGAATTGTAAAAGTAAAAATTGCAGAAGGAGCTGTAAAAGATACTTCTAATAACTCAAGTAAGGAAGAAACAATAAAAGGTGATTTTGTTGATTATATAAAACCTGAGATTACATATAAACATGCAGAAGCTGATATTGATAAAACAGGAAAAACTTATACAATGGTATTCGATGTAACTGATAAATATTATGATGTAACAAATTCAAATGATTTAGAGATTGGTGATTTAACAATTAAAGTTGATGGGGTAGAGCCAGATTGGACAAAGGTAACAAAATCTTTAAATGTAGAAGATAGAATAAATAATATTAATTATACAAAAGGCAATACAATTGTTAAGGAAAATAAGGTTATAGGAAAACGTTATACTTTAACACTTTCTGGATTGGAACAATTCCAATTAAAAGAAGGGGAAAAATATTTAGATTACAGTGGTGTTATTACAGTAGAAATACCAGCAGACAAGGCAGTAGATACTTCTGGAAATAAGAATTTAGGAAAAACAATAACTTCAGGAATAAATATACCGGGTGGAAGTGCAGCAGATGCAGAGGTAGTCGATGTAGTAGATCCATTGGTAGAAATGCTAAGTACAACAGCTAGCGGTAAAGATGGAACTGCAGAAGTTACATTTAAGATTACTGATAAGTACTTTGCAAATAGCACATTGACAAGTAATGATATACAAGTTTTAGTAAATGGAACTGTAAATAGTAGCATAAATAAAGAAATATCTGCTTTTACTCCATTAAATGAACAAAGATTAGTAAATGGGGTAACTAAAACAGTTCAATATGGTGTTCAATATACAGTTAAGCTTTCAGGATTTGCTGCTGATGTAAATCAAGTTAAGGTTAGAATTCCAGCTGAAGTTGTAAAAGACGAGTCAGATAACGGAAATAAAGAAAAAGATTTGATTGTTTATAATGTATTAAGGGGGAAAGATGAAGGAGGACAAACAAGTGATTTCTTAGGAAAAGCAATTCAAAGACAGAACATTGATAATATAACATTTGAAAAGAGCATTCCAGATACAGTATATAATCATGAAACAAAGGAAATAAAAGATACAACAAGAGCATGGGATGTATCTGCACAAGGAGATAAATCAATAATTGCATGGTATATAGATAGTGAAATAAGAAATGGAATTTATAAAGTTCATATAGCTAATAATAACCAAATTCCAGGACAGACAACTATAAC
>CAKOTX010000003.1 GCA_934120315.1 uncultured Clostridia bacterium | reverse complement strand
AGTAAAATGTCAAATTGTATAACAGGGCAAATCATTTACGCCGACAACGGTTACGAGATAATTGGATGCTAGTTTTTGTTAATTTGGTACCGGTGTTTTTCTTGACAAGGCTGTCAAGAAAAACACCGACACCAAATTGACAAGTATAAATTATATAAATAGAAATATAATAATATTAAATAGATAAATTTAACATTTTGGCTTGACAAATTCAAGATTTAAATGTTATACTATCTATAGTAGATCGTACCTCGGATAACCTACGGGCCCGGGGTCATTTTTTATATTAAGGAGGAAATATTGGAAAAAACATTTAAGACAATAGATGAACAAATAGATATATTAAAATCAAGAAATATTATTATAGATGATTATTCTAAGGCATATGATTTGTTATCAAAAAACAACTATTATTATTTGATTAATGGATATAAGGACTTATTTATTGATAATACAAGTAAAGAAGAAAAATATATTACTGGTACTAAAATAGAAGAAATGTATGCTTTATATGAATTTGACAAAGATATAAAAATTAATTTTCTAAAATATTTATTATTAATCGAAAATGAAATTGATACATATATAGCGTATGAATTTTCAAAATCATATGGACATAAAAATTATTTAATTCCTGCCAATTTTTGTAATTCAAATTCCAAACAATTTCTTATTGAAAAGTTTATAAAAGATATAAATTTAGAAATTGATTATCAATATAAAAATTCTAATGAGATGATTATACACTATTTAGATAACTATAAATACATACCTTTATGGGTATTAGTGAGAATATTATCATTTGGAAAAATATCAAAATTTTACAGTTTAATGAAACCAAAAGAACAAAATACAATCAGTAGAAAATATAATTTAAGAATATCTGAATTTAGAATAATATTGCACAATTTAACATTAATTAGAAATATTTGTGCACATGATGAAAAACTATATGATATAAAAATGAAAAATAGAATTTCATCTACTATTTATCATAAAAAATTGAAAATTGAGAATAAAAATGGTAACTACCAATATGCAACAAGAGATTTATTTTCAATTATTATTGCTTTAAAACTATTATTAGAAAAAGATCAATTTAATAGATTCTATTCTGAAATAATAAAAAGTATAGAAAAATTAAAAAAGGAATTATATGCAATACAAATAGATAAAGTAATGTATAAAATGGGATTTCCAAAAAGTTATAAAAAGTTACTAAAGTTATAATTAAAATACCTGAATTGTATCTGGAAGAATTAAAAAAGATACAAGATAAAAAATTAAAAAGATTAATAAAATATGTTAATTAAAGAGCAAGGAACTGAAAATTCTTTGCTTTTTTTATTATTTAAAATTTCAAAAAAAGTGTAAAAAATCTCCAAAAAAATCCAACAAAAAAATTGAAGGCAAGACTACACTGCCAACGGTTACGAGATAATTGGATGCTAGTTTTTTGTCAATTTGGTACCGGTGTTTTTCTTGACAAGGCTGTCAAGAAAAACACCGGTACCAAATTGACACCAAATTGTCACTTGTCACATATTTTAGGTGGTTCTTTAAAACTTAAATACCAGCTCATTCCGTTATTATTTTGTTCAATAAAATTTAATCTTTCTTGCAATTGAGGATATGTTTTTGGAGGTGTTTCAATAACAGGTTGCCCTGGCATCCAATTTGCAGGAGTAGAACCTTTTGAGCAGTCTGCCATTTGCAAAGCTTGAATGATTCTTAGGATTTCTGGTATAAATCTTCCTATGTTTAAAGGGTATACTAGAATTACTCTTACAATACCTTTATCATCAATTACAAAGACATTTCTAACAGTTTCTGTAGAACTAATATCATTAGAAATCATGCCATATTTTCTGGCAATTGATCCATTTCTATCTGCAACAATTGGAAATGGTAAAACGATTCCTGTCATGCAGTAAATGTCACGCATCCATGCAAGATGTGATGGATTGCTGTCTATGCTTAATCCTAATAGGCAAGTGTTTAATTTTTCAAAGTATGGGCAGGCATTTGCAAATGCAATCATTTCTGTTGTACAGACTGGGGTAAAATCTCCTGGATGTGAGAAAAATACTAACCATTTCCCTTTGTAATCTTCAAGGCTGACAGGCCCATATGTAGTTTCTGCTTCAAAGTTTGGAGCATGTTGACCAATTTTTACAGTTCCATTCATCATTAATTCATAGTCCATATAAAAAACTCCTTTCATCATATTGTATTTTGATGGGAAGTTTTTGTTACTTTTATTTTGTAATATAAATGTGTGTTTGACTACAAATTTTTTCGTGAAAAAAGTATGTTGTAATTTTAAATTATTAGAAGAAAAATGCCCAAAATGTAAAAAGTGATTTTTTGAATGTAAGATTACACAATCAATGGTTATAAGATAGTTGGGTGTCATTTTTTTGTCAATTTGGTACCGGTGTTTTTTTTGACATGGCTGTCAAGAAAAACACCGACACCAAATTGACATTTTTTTATTAGTTTGTCGTTTTTTGTTGCGTAAGAAAAAATAATATGGTAGAATAAACGAGAATAAGGAGATGGAAAACAAATGAAAAAATTTAGAAAAATAGGAATAGCAATCAGTATACTTTTGATTATGCTTTTACATGGAAATGTAGCAAATGCGTGGTTACAACCACAAAAGGAAGAACCAAAAAAGCCATGGATGGTAGAATGTTATGTGTCAGATAGTTCAACAACAGTAATAGAATTAGAAGCAATAACAAAATTCATGTTAAGAACACCTACAAAAAGAGTAATTGAAAATCCGGTTTTAGCTAGCCAAATGACCAATAAAGAGTCATATATTTCAAAAACAGATTTCGAACAATTATTAGAAGGATTTTTTGATTGGCTTGTATTACAAGGGATAATGTAGGAGGAGAAAAGCATGGAAAAAATAGGAAAATACATAAAAATTTTGTGGATTATTGTTGGTGCCTCACTTTTATTAGGAATTATAGGTGAAGTTCTACAACAAAACATATTTGTTGGAAATGAAGTTGCAACAGCAATATCAGTAAAGACTATTGAAATACTTATAGTATCAATATTTAATATTTTATTGATAAAAAATGTTGCAGAAAGCGAAGATAAAAAGTTTAAAATAAGTACATACATAAAAGTGGTTGTTGTAATGATAATTCTAAATGTAATAACAACTAGCCTTGCTGATGGTGTATTTAAATTAAAAGAACAAGTAGGCGATTTAGCAATATGGGGAATTTCTGCAGTGTCAATATATATTATTAAAATATTATTATCATTTACAGTTTATATTATAGTGTTAGAAGATGCAGGTGTTATAGCTTCAATTGGACATAGTATAAGAATAACATTAAAAAAAGAAAATATATTAAAAATTTTGTTATGGAATTTAATATTTTTAGTTATTTTATTATTGGAAAATGCAACAATTAAAACACAAGATACACTATTAGCAACAACATTTATGGAAATAGTAACTTACTTTACATTTATAGCAAATGAAATGTTATACTTAGATTGTGAAAAATAAATCATGGAGGGATGTTTGAATGAATAGACTAAAAACTTTTGCAAAATATGCTATTTGGTTGATATTGTTTTGGATATTATCAGATATATTAATTTATTATGGAATAAACTCTACATATAAAGCAATACCAAGAAGGAGTGAAATTTCAAATCAAATTGCAATAAATAATGCTGAAGCAACAAAGGTAAATGGAAGAATTAGCGGAACAGTTACAAATAGTGAAGAAAATAATATAAGTGGAAAATATTTGAAAATAGATTTATATGCAGAAAGTGGAAATATTTTAGGAACAAAGTATTTGGATATAGGAAACTTAGAAGTAAATCAAAAAAAGAATTTCGAAACATATTTTAAAATTCAAGATGTAAAATCTTATGATGTTAGCATTGTTGATGAGAAAGTAGAAAGTGCAACAGATGTTGATTTTATGACAGAAGATATGACTCAATTAAGAGTGATAATGTTGTTAACATATATGATATTTTTCTAAGTAAATAAAAAATTATTTTTTATCTAGATTTTTGGTGTTGTTATATAAAATTGGAGGTAGAAAAGATGAAATTGCTAGAAAGAAAAAATATGCTATTATTATTTGTATTATTGGGAGCTATATTAATAATGTCAGTAGGGTATGCGTCAATAAATTCGGTTACGGGAGACATTGAAGGAACTGCACTTGCGGATGCACAGGAAGGAGTGTTTATTACAAATATTGAGTATGTAAGTGATGTAAATGCAAGTGCAAGCAATTCAAGAGTAAATAAATTTCTTGGAACAGTAATGGATAGTACTATGCAGTTGTCTGATTCAGATGCAAATTCAAGTATAACATTTAAAGTAACAGTTTATAACAAATATACAGAAGAAGCAATATTTCAAAAAATAACTTATGCAAATGATTTTTATGATAATAATGATATTATATTTGATATATCAGGTTTTACGACAGGAGAAAAAATAGGGCCAGGCGAAAGTAGAGATATAATTATAAAATTTAAGTATAAAGGAACAACAGTACCTGATAATAATGTGCTAAATTCTTATTTGAATTTTGTTATAAAATTGCCTAATAGGATGCTGGCTAATTCTAATTCTACATTTGGTAGTTATAGATATTTAAGAAGTAATATATATAATAACAAAATAGAAACAATAATATTTAAGCAAGGGAAAAAATCAGATATAACGGCAGAAATAAAGTCAACATTTGACGCATCGGAGAAAAAAGATGAAAGCATAATAGGCTATTATACAGACGAAGATAGTGATGGAATGTATGAATTAACATTTATGAGTGAAGATCCAATTTATGCTAATAAAAATTCAAGTAACTTATTTTTTTATTTTGATAAGTTAACCAATATAGATCTATCAAACTTTATAACTGATGGAGTTACAGACATGGCTGGTATGTTTTATCATTGCAGTGGCTTAACAGAATTGAATGTAACTAACTTTAATACGAGCAATGTGACAAATACAAGTCAAATGTTTGCTTATTGCAGTAGTTTAACAGAATTGGATGTAAGCAATTTTAATACAAGCAATGTAACTGATATGAATAAAATGTTTTACTGGTGTTCTAAAATATCAAAATTAAATTTAAGTAATTTTGACACAAGCCGAGTAACTGATATGTCTGAAATATTTTTTTATTGTTACGGCTTAGCAGAATTGAATTTAAGTAATTTTAATACGAGCAATGTGACAAAAATGAATCACATGTTTGATTCTTGTATTAGCTTAACAGAATTAGATTTAAGTAATTTTGATACGAGCCAAGTTACGAATATGCTGATGATGTTTAGTTCTTGTAGCAAATTAACAAAGGTGAATTTAAGTAATTTTTCTACTAATAAAGTCACGAGTATGCATTCTATGTTTGAAAGATGCTCAGAATTAACAGAATTAGATTTAAGTAATTTTGACACGAGCCAAGTTACGGATATGGGCTGTATGTTTATGCTTTGTAAAAAATTAATTAGTTTGAATATAGGTAATTTTGATACAAGTAAGGTAATAAACATGAGTGAAATGTTTGAAAATTGTGAAGTATTAGACAAAGTAGATGTAAGCAACTTTAATACAAGCCAGGTAACAGATATGCATAATATGTTTGGATCCTGTAAAAAATTAACACAATTGGATGTAAGTAATTTTAATACGAGTAAGGTAACAAATATGTATTGCATGTTTGCTCAATGTAATGTACTAACAGAATTGGATGTAAGCAACTTTAATACAAGCCAGGTAACAGATATGCATAATATGTTTGGATACTGTAAAAAATTAACACAATTGGATGTAAGTAATTTTAATACGAGTAAGGTAACTACTATGTATAATATGTTTACATGGTGTAGTGGTTTAATAGAATTGGATGTAAGCAACTTTGATACGAGTAATGTAACAAACATGAAGGATATGTTTTATTATTGCAGTGGCTTAACAGAATTGGATGTAAGCAATTTTAATACGAGTCAGGTAACAAATATGAATGGTATGTTTGAATACTGTAAAAAATTAACCAAATTAGATTTGAGTAATTTTGACACGAGTCAGGTAACGGATATGGGTTCTATGTTTTCTGAATGTAACGGATTAAGTAGTATAGGTTTAAGTAGCTTTAATACGAGTAATGTAACGAATATGAATTATATGTTTGATTCTTGCGAAGAGTTAACTACAATATATGTAAGTGAAAAAGGATGGACAACAGAAAATGTAACAAGTTCAAATGGTATGTTTTCTAATTCTACAAAATTAGTAGGAGGAAATGGGACTAAATACAGTTCAAGCTATAAAGATAAAACATATGCTCGAATAGACACAGCAAGTACCCCAGGATACTTTACAAAAAAGAATTAAAAAAATTATTAAAAAGTCTTGTCAAAAACCAAATAATGTGTTACTATATGATAGTAACATTTAGGGGCATAGTGTTAATGGTAGCACATCGGTCTCCAAAACCGCTTGTCTGGGTTCGAATCCTAGTACCCCTGCCATAACAAAGAAGTTTAGTGTAATAGCTAGACTTCTTTTTTTCGTCTAAAAATAAAGAGTTTACGGAGGTGAGACTTATAAATAAATTAATAACTAGAGTAATAATATTCACAATAATAATATGCATATTTTTTATACCAACAATGCCAATAAATGCTGGTACTAGTGAAAAAGGTCAAATTATAATTGGGGAAAATTCAAAATATGCCTGGCCTATTCCAGGATATACTTTAATATCTTCTCCATTTGGAAAAAGAACTGCTCCAACCTCAGGTGCATCAACATATCATAAAGGAACAGACATACCAGCTCCTGAAGGAACGCCACTTGTTGCAACCTGTGATGGAGAAATAACATTTACAGGATTTCTAGGCGGTGGCGGATATACAATAACACTTACAACAGAAGAAGATATAAAAATATCTTATTGTCATGTTTCGCCTAATTATATAGTATCAAAAGGGCAATTTGTAGAACAAGGAGATATAATAGGAAATGTAGGGCCTAAATATGTATATGGAGTGGCAGGAAATATTTATACAGATTCAGCTGGAAATCCAACAAATGGAGCAACAACAGGTTGTCATCTTCATATAGGTTTTAGAATAGATAATGAGTATGTAAACCCATTAGATTATTTACAATAAAATAAAATTGTGGTATTATAATAATATTTGGAGGAGATAACCATGGCATTTGATGGAATTGTAACAAAAGCAATTGTAACAGAGTTGCAAGAATTAGTTGGAAGTAAAATTGATAAAGTACATGAACCTGATAAAAATACAATAGTGTTAGGATTGTATTCACAAGGAAAAAATTATGCATTAAATATTTGTATAGATGCACATAATTGTAGATTAAATTTAACAACACATACCAAAATAAACCCACTTGTTGCGCCTAATTTTTGTATGCTACTTAGAAAACATTTGATAGGTGGTAAAATATCAAATATTTCTATGCAAGGGCTTGAAAGAATTGTAAATATTGAAATTGAGACTATTAATGAATTTAATGAGATAGAAAATAAAACCTTAATTTTAGAACTGATGGGAAAACATAGCAATATCATTCTAAAAAACCAAAATGATATTATTATTGATGCAATGAGGCATATTGCTTCAAATAATTCATATAGAGAAATATTGCCATCACGAATTTATACATTACCACAATCAAACAAATATGAATTTACTAAATTGTCAGGGCCAGAAGAGTTTGGTGAAAAACTAGAAATAGATTCAACAGAAAATGATTATGCTAAAAAGCTTTCAAATACATTTACAGGGATAAGCTTGTCATTTGCAAAATCTGCAGTAGAACATAGAAAATTACCTGAAATATATAATTATATAAATGAAATTATAAATAGTAAAAAGTTAAAATTTGAGTTAGAAGGTTCTGACTATGTTTTAAAACTTTCAGATCAAGAGAAAGAAAGGTTTGAATTAAACTTTTTTATAGATGATTTTTATTTTGAAAGAGAGACTACAGAAGCTTTTACAAATGCTAGAAATACTATGCTTAGAATGATTTTAGAAGTTCTAAAAAAATATAAAAATCGTTTAGCAAGCATAGATGCTAAATTGCAAGAATGTGATGGAATGGACAAATATAGATTATATGGAGAACTTATAACAGCAAATTTATATCAGCTTACAAATACACATTCAGATAGTATAGAATTGTACAATTACTATGATAATAGCAATATAAAAATTCCATTAGATGTAAAATATTCGCCAAGCATGAATGCAAAGAGATATTTTAAAAAATATTCAAAATTGAAAAATGCATATAAGATTGTGTCTGAGCAAAAGGTAGAAACAGAAAAAGAATTAAATTATATAGAAAGTATAGTTTATGAATTAGAAGATAGTACATGTTTAGAAGATGTTCAGGACATCTTTGAAGAAATAAGCGAAAATGTAGTATTTAAAGAAAAATTAAAGAAGAAAGAAAAGAAAAACAAAAATCAAAAAAAGAAAAAACAACAAAAATTTTCACCAATTGAATATGAGGTGGATGGATATAAAATTTATGTTGGAAGAAATAATAAAGAAAATGATTGGTTAACATTATCATTTGCAAGTAAAACAGATTATTGGTTTCATACCAAAGATGTGCAAGGAAGTCATGTTATATTAAAAGCAGATAAAGAAGTAAATGATGATATTTTAGTAAAAGCAGCAGAGATTGCTGCAAAACATAGTAAAGCCAAAATGTCTTCAAATGTTCCAGTTGATTATTGTTTAGTTCAATTTGTAAAAAAGCCAAATGGCTCAAAACCAGGAATGGTTATATTTACAAATAATAAGACATTAAATGTAAATCCACAAAAATAAACAGGGGAGTTCAGTGAGAACTCCTCTGTTTTGAAATAATTATTGATTGTTTTTGGCTTGGTCGCAATAGTCTTCCAAAATGCTCCAAATAATACGGCATGGGCGAGAAAGACGCAACATTTTGGTACGAGCATCTTCGGGACATTTGTATTCAATGAACGGAACATCCTGAGTTTCTATAATATCTTTATTGATTTTGATAGTTTCCATTTCAGGAATCAATTCGCAAAGCTTGGTTGCATTTGCATTTCGGTCAGGATACCAGGTGACCAGATGCTGCATGTAGTTCAAAAAACTTTCCCGATCGATAGTGCCTTTGTAAGACACGCCTTTTTCAATATAAGTCAAATCAATCGTTTTTTTCATTTGCTAAACCTCCATCATTTTATTGAAAAATCAGGGATTAGCAGAAATATACCTAGCTTATTTCTGCATCGAACAAAAAGAATTATAGCATAAATCTCTAAAAAAATCCAGTTTTTTATAAAAAATGTTGACAAAGCAATGTTAAAATAATATAATAATTGCAAATAAATAATTACGATGAAAAAGAAAAATCATGTGGAAAATTTTGGAGAGAGCTAGCAGTTGGTGCGAAGCTAGTAATTTGAACCATGAGGGGAGCTTTGGAGTAATATAAATTAAGGTGCCCAATGTCTTGAAAAAAGACTTTGAGAATTAGGGTGGAAACGCGGAACTTAACTTTCGTCCCTAGCAATATATTTTTTATTGCTAGGAATGAAAGTTTTTTTGATTTTTCTAGCAAAGAAGTAACAAGGAGGAGTTTAAAATGGTAAAATCAATGGACACAATAGTAAATTTGTGTAAGGCAAGAGGATATATATATCCTGGATCAGAAATATACGGAGGATTAGCAAATACTTGGGACTATGGACCTTTAGGAGTAGAATTAAAAAACAATGTAAAAAAATTATGGAGAAAAAAATTTGTTCAAGAATGTAAATATAATGTAGGATTAGATGCTGCAATTTTAATGAACCCACAAACATGGGTAGCATCAGGACATGTTGGAGGATTTTCAGACCCACTTATTGATTGTAAAGAATGTAAAACAAGACATAGAGCAGATAAATTAATCGAGGAATGGGCTCATGAACAAGGAAAAGACATGATTGCAGATGGAATGTCTGATGAAGAAATGATAAAATTCTTAGATGACAATAATATTCCATGTCCAAGCTGTGGAAAACACAATTTCACATCAATTCGTAAATTCAACTTAATGTTCAAAACATTCCAAGGTGTAACAGAAGATGCAAAAGCAGAAATCTATTTAAGACCAGAAACAGCACAAGGGATATTTGTTAATTTCAAAAATGTAATGAGAACAACAAGAAAGAAATTACCTATGGGTATTGCACAAGTAGGAAAAGCATTCAGAAATGAAATTACACCAGGTAACTTTACATTTAGAACAAGAGAATTTGAACAAATGGAACTAGAATTTTTCTGTAGACCAGGAACAGACTTAGAATGGCATGAATATTGGAAAAAATTCTGCGAAGATTGGCTATTAGGATTAGGAATGAAAAAAGAAAATATTCGTTTAAGAGACCATAGCCCAGAAGAATTAGTATTTTATAGTAAAGCAACAACAGATATAGAATATGCATTCCCATTCGGATGGGGAGAATTATGGGGAATTGCTGACAGAACTGATTATGACTTAACAAATCATATGAATATGTCAAAAGAAGATTTCACATATTTAGACCCAGAAACAAATGAAAGATATGTACCATATTGTATCGAACCATCACTTGGAGCAGACAGAGTTGCATTAGCATTTTTGTGTAATGCATATGATGAGGAAGAAATTGCTGAAGGAGATACAAGAACAGTATTACATTTACATCCAGCATTAGCACCATACAAAGTAGCTGTATTACCATTATCTAAAAAATTATCAGAAAAAGCAGAAGAAGTATATGCACAATTATCAAAGAAATTCATGTGTGAATATGATGAAACTGGTTCAATTGGAAAACGTTATAGAAGAGAAGATGAAATAGGTACACCATATTGCGTAACTGTTGATTTTGATACATTAGAAGATAATACAGTAACAATAAGAGATAGAGACACAATGGAACAAGTTAGAGTAAATATTAATGATTTGGAAAAATGGATTGAGGAAAAGGTTGAATTTTAAGGCATGCGAAAAAAAGGACCGACCCCAAATTAACAAGAGAGGAAAAGTAAAATGGAAAATAAAAAAACTATAATAGGAATTATAATATTAGTAATATTAATAGTAGCCATAGGAGTTATTGCATATTCTTTCAATAATTTTAATTCTGAACAAATGAAGTTGTTGTCAGAAGAGACAAATAAAATATTGCAATCAGATATTGCAAATGAGAATATTAGTTTTTCAATTAAAACTAAGAAAAATTATGCGGTTGTAGAAAAAGCTGTAAAAGAATATGTATCTAATCTTAAGAATATATATGTAGAGATTGATGAATTGAATTCAGGAATAAATCCTAATAATATTTTTTCATCTCAAAATATGCAGAACAAGGATTTAAAGGCTGTTGAAGAAATTATAAGTGAATATAAAGAAAAAGGTCAAAATTGTGTATCTGAATTGCAAAGTTTAACAAGCGAGAGTAAGATTACCGAGAATATTGATGCTAAAAATATTTCTAATAGAAAAGATTATTATAAAAATTTGTATAATACAATCATGTTAAGTGATTCTATGAAGGCTCAATATGTTTCTTTAATCGAAAAAGTAAAAGATGAAAATAGCAAATTAAATGAAAAAGTTACTAAGATAGAAAAGATAAAGAAGTTTTTAGAGGATAATAAAAGTTCTTGGGAAATCAAAGAAGATAAAATACAATTTACAAATTTAAATAGGATGACAGAATATTATAGTTTATTAAATCAGTTTATTGATTAGTTTCAGAGGAAGAGGTAGATAATATGAGAAAATATTTTGGGACTGATGGAATTCGTAGAATTGCAAATACTGAATTATCACCAGAGTTAGTTTATAAAGTCGCTAAAGCAGGGGCATATGTGTTGTCAAAACATTCTAAAAAAGCTCCAACTATATTGATTGGTAGAGATACTCGTCTTTCAGGCACATTAATAGAAAGTGCGATGGTTGCAGGATTTTTAAGCTATGGTGCAAATGTAAAATTACTAGGAGTTATTCCAACTCCTGGTGTTGCATATTTGACTAGAAAGCTACAAGCTGATGCAAGTGTAGTTATTTCAGCTTCTCACAATACATATG
The DNA here is from genome assembly GCA_934120315.1 of uncultured Clostridia bacterium. Lineage (GTDB taxonomy): Bacteria > Bacillota > Clostridia > TANB77 > CAG-508 > CAG-269. Next base: position 123,924 of record CAKOTX010000003.1, on the reverse strand, counting down.
AATTCAATGGTATTAAATATTTTAGCAATAAAGGAATGAAAATTCCTGATGATGTTGAGGAAGAAATAGAAGAAGTTATGGATTCTGGAAAACTTGACGAATTATCAGCAGTAAGCGAAAAAATAGGTGTTTCTGAAGTAAGCACAGATTTATTAGATGAATATGTATATTTCTTTAGAAAGAATTTTGATGATAATATTGCAAGACTAAATAGATCAGATTTTAAAGTTGTTATAGATACTGCAAATGGTGCAACATATCAAGTTGCAGATAAAGTATTTACAACACTTGGAATAAATCATGTAATAATAAATAATAATCCAGATGGAATAAACATTAATGCTGGATGTGGTTCAACACATCTTGAAATGTTGAAGGAATATGTTGTAAAAAACAAAATGAGTCTTGGAATTGCATATGATGGTGATGGAGATAGATGCCTTGCCGTTGACGAAAATGGAGAAGAAATAGATGGAGATAAATTGCTTGCAATTATTTCTCAATATCTAAGAAAACAAGATAAGCTTGCTAAAGATACAATTGTTGCAACTGTTATGAGTAACTTAGGGTTGAATAAATTTGCAGAAAAAGAAGGTTTGAACTTTATTCAAACCAAAGTAGGAGACAGATATGTACTAGAAGAAATGCTAAAAAGCGGATATAACTTAGGTGGAGAGCAATCTGGCCATGTTATATTATTAGATTACAATCCTACTGGTGATGGAATATTAACTTCATTAATGCTAATTCAAGCAATTTTAGAGAGTGGCAAAAAAGCATCAGAATTAGGCGCAATTGTACAAAAATATCCACAAGTTTTAATAAATGCAAAAGTAGATTCAGATAAAAAATATGATTATGAAAAAAATGCAGAAATAAAAGATGCAATTGAAAAATTAGAAAAAGAATTTTCCGGAAATGGCAGAGTTTTAATTAGACCTTCTGGAACAGAACCTCTTGTTAGAGTTATGATTGAAGGAAAAGATAAAGAGGTTATTAGAGAAAAAGCACAAAAAATAGCAGATTTAATAGAGAAAAATTGCAAATAGAGAAAGAGGGTTTAAGATGGGATTTTTTGATAAACTAAAACAAGGACTAAGCAAAACAAAAGATTCAATTAATGAAAAAATTAATGATGTTTTTAGTAATTTTAGAAAAGTGGATGAAGATTTTCTAGAAGAACTAGAAGAAGCATTAATAATGTCAGATATAGGAATTGAAACTTCAACAAAAATAATAGATAATCTAAGAACTAGAATTAAAAAAGAAAAAATTGAAGATGAAGAACAAGTAAAAGAATCATTAAGGGAAGAAATTGAAAAAATATTAGAAATTTCAGATAATTCATTAAAGCTTGAAACTAAGCCATCTGTAATCTTGGTAATAGGAGTAAATGGAGTAGGAAAAACTACTTCTATTGGAAAAATGGCTGCAAGATTATCAAGAGATGGAAAAAAAGTTGTAGTTGCTGCTGCAGATACATTTAGAGCTGCAGCAGTAGAACAATTAGAGATTTGGGCTAAAAGAGCTGGTGCTGAAATAGTAAAAAGAGAAGAAGGTATAGATCCAGCTTCAGTTGTATTTGATGCTATAAAAAAGACAAGGGAAATAGGTGCAGATGTTTTAATTTGTGATACAGCAGGAAGATTACACAATAAAAAATATTTAATGGACGAGCTAAACAAAATTCAAAAAGTAATAAACAAAGAAATGCCAGATGCATCAAAAGAAGTTTTGCTAGTAATTGATGCTGGAACAGGTCAAAATGCAATTTCACAAGTAAAAGCATTTAAAGAACAAGCAGATATTACAGGTATAGTTCTTACAAAATTAGACGGAACTGCCAAAGGTGGCGCTGTTATTGGAATTGTAGAAGAAAATAAAATTCCTGTAAAATTTATTGGTGTTGGTGAGCAAATTGATGATATGGAGATCTTTAATTCAAAAGATTTCGCTAAGGCTATAATATAATGGAGGAAAATATGGAAATAACTAAACTAAGAATCGGAAAAAAAGCAAGAGCAGGACTTGTAATAGCATTTCTTATAATATATGCACTTATAACATATATATCGCTAAGAGGCCAATATTTGGAGTATCTTGAGCTAGGAAATCAATATGTCGAAAAATTTTTGACAGATATTAAATGTAAATATACAATAATGGGAATAAGCTTTGTGGTTTTAAGTATTATTATATATTTTATAAACAAAGGCGTAAAAAAAGGCTTAAAGCCGTTTTTTGAACAAGAAAATAAAACAATGCCTAAACTTCCTAATAAGTCATTAACATTAGTTATTGCAGCAATAGTAAGTGTTATTATATCTAATAATTTGACTGAAAAGATATTACTATTAGCAAGTAATGTATCATTTGGTGAGACAGATTTTATTTTTAATTTAGATATTTCTTATTATATGTTTGTAAAGCCATTAATTGAATTAGGAATAGATATTCTTATTAAGTTGACTATTTGGCTAAGCTTGTATATGGCTGGATATTATATTGTTGTATTTAATTTTTATTTTAAAGCTGTTGACAGAGAACTATTAAAAGAAAGTAAATTAATTAAAAAGTTATTGAGAAATACAATAATTTTGGCAATAGAATATTCTATAAAAACTATTTTTGGTACACAAAATATAGTTACAGGAAAATTATTGACTTTAAGCAATGATACAGAGTTGATTGGTGCAGGAGTTGTAGAATCAACAATTCAATTATGGGGATATATTGGACTAGCTATATTGATTGTTGTTGCAACAATTTTAGCAGTAAAGTTTTTTGTTAAAAAACAAAACAAAAAAATTATGTATACAGTAATGTCTATTCCAATTTATTTGATAGCTTTGTTTGTGGTAATGGTAGGATATGACTTTATATTTGTAAAGCCTAATGAGTTTGATAAAGAAAGAAAATATATAAGAAAAAATATTGAATCAACCCAAAAAGCATATAATATAAAAGTTGATGAAACAAATGTAGATTATACTGGAACTGTAAGTGAAGAAGAAGTTCAAGCTAATTCTGATATTATAGACAATATACCATTAGTAAATGAAAATTTAGTTATTGAAAGCTTGAATGATACTCAAACAGAATCAGGATATTATACATATAAAAATGCTCATATTGCAAAATATGAGGTTAATGGCAAAGAGCAATTAGTATATATTTCTCCAAGAGAAATGAAAAATCTAGATATTTCTTATAATAATAAAACATATGAATATACACATGGAATTGGAGAGATTGTTGCATCTGCAACAGCTGTTGCTGAAGATGGAAACATCCAATATATTCAAAAAGATATTTCAGGTGCTGATAATATTTATGAAATAACAGAACCAAGAATTTATTATGGTGTTGAAACAAATAGTACAGTTGTTACAAATACTAAAAATAAAGCAGAATATGATTATACAGATAATGCTGGAATAGAGCATACATGTAATTATTCTGGAAAATCTGGAATACAAGTTGGGTTTATTGATAGATTGATACTAGCAATAAATCAAGGAGACATAAAACTTGCAATGTCAAGTTCTGTTTCAGATGAAAGCAAAATTCTAACAAATAGAAATATAATTGAAAGAGCTAAAACAGTGTTGCCAAACATTGTTTATGATGAAAATCCTTATACAGTGGTTGATAATGGACAAATTTATTGGGTATTAGATGGTTATACAGTTTCTGATAAATATCCATATTCAACATATACAGAAGTTATTTATAATGAATCTAAACACAAAATAAATTATATTAGAAATTCTGTAAAAGTTATAATAAATGCATATGATGGAGATATGACATTTTATATAACAGATAGAAATGATCCAATTATTATGGCATATTTAAAATTATATCCAACTATCTTTTCTGATTATACAGGAAAAGAAATACCAGAGGGAATAAAAGCTCAATTTAAATATCCACAATATTTATATAAAATTCAATCTCAAATGCTTATGGTATATCATAATGTAAAAGAAGATGTATTATATAGAAATGCTGATATTTGGGCATTACCAAAGTATGGAACAGCAAGTTCAAAAACTAAAACAGCAACATTAGAACCATATTATGCTATGGTAAAAAATGGTGATAGTCAAGCTCAATTAGGATTAATTCAAATGTATACACAAAACGGAAAATCAAATATAATATCATATTTGGTTGGTGTTTGTGATGGTACAGAATGCAAATTAAAGATATATAAATATTCAACAGATAGCAATATAGTAGGGCCAACACAGTTGGATACAAAGATTCAGCAAGATGAAACAATTTCAGCACAATTAGAAGCTCTAAATGTAGCTGGAAGTAAAATATCTAAAGATATGAAGATAATTCCAGTTGGTAATACAGTTTTGTATGTTGAAACTGTTTATAGAACAAGAACTAATGAACCTAGTGCTTCTACAGTTTTAGAGAAAGTAATTGTGGCATCAGGAACAAAAGTTGCAATTGGGGATAGCTTAGAAGAAGCTATTACAAACTTATTATCAAAATCAGCTGTAAATATTGAAATAACTAATACAGAAGATGTTGAAGGAATGATTCAAGCTATTATAAAAGCAAATAAAAATTTAACAGAGTCAAATAATAGAAATGATTGGGAAATGATGGGCTCTGATATAAAAGAATTACAAAGTTTAATTGAATCATTAGATAAAATGACTCAAAAAGCAAACAGTGGAACAGACACCAAAAAATAGATATAATTACGGGGTAAGATTACTTATACCCGTAATTTTTTTGTTAAAAATGCAAACAAAAATTAAATTTCAAAAAGCCTTGTAAAAATAATATATTTAGTGTAAAATAAAGGCAAAATGTAAATAATAAAAAAGAGCAAAAAGGAATGAGGTCAAAAAATGAGATTTGTAACAGATGAAAAGAGTAAAAAGGAATATAAAGAATTCCTAGAAAGTCATGAAAGATGCAACTTTCAACAATCACCAGAATGGGCAAAAGTAAAATCAAATTGGAGAAACGAAGTAGTCTTAGCAGAAGATGAAAATGGAAAAATTATAGGAGCAGTAAGTGTATTAATAAGAAAAATTCCTGTTTTCGGTAATATTATGTATTCTTCAAGAGGACCGACTTGTGATATACATGATGTAGCAGTAATGAGACAATTAACAGATGGAATTAAGGAATTAGCTAAAAAATATAATGCCTTTGTGTATAAAGCAGAGCCAGACATTGAAAGCAAAGATGAAGAGTTTAGAAAAGTTGTAACAAGTTTAGGTTACAAGATAAAAGATGATGCTAAAAATTTTAGAGAAGAAATACAACCAAGATATGTATTCAGACTTGACATAAAAGATAAAACAGAAGATGAGATTTTTTCAGGATTTCACTCAAAAACAAGATATAATGTACGTCTTGCAATAAAAAAAGGTGTTGAAGTAAAAGAAGGAACAAGAGAAGATTTAAAAGAATTCCATAAAATCATGGTTGAAACAGGGGCAAGAGATGGATTTATAATTAGACCATTATCATATTTTGAAAAAATGTATGATGAACTTGCACCAAATCATATGAAATTATTAATGGCATATCATAATGGAAAAGCAATATCAGGAGTAATTCCAATTTTTTATGGAAATAAAACATGGTATTTATATGGAGCAAGTAGCAATGAACACAGAAATTTAATGCCAAATTATTTATTACAATGGGAAATGATAAAAATGGCATTAGCAAGAAAAGACGATATTTATGATTTTAGAGGAGTATCAGGAGTTGTAGACGAAAGTCATCCACAATACGGATTATATAGATTCAAAAAAGGATTTGGAGCAACATTTACAGAATTTATTGGAGAAGTATATATTCCATTTAAACCATTAACATATTCAATTTATAAATTTTCAGAAAAAACATTTAGAAATTTAAGAGGATTAAAAACAAAATTAAAAAAATAAGGAGAAATATGAAAACATTAGTTGTAGAAAAACAGAATCTAAAACATAATTTGAAAATAATAAAAGGGAGAGCAGAAAAAAACAAAACTAAAATAATAGCAGTAATAAAAGGAAATGGATATGGATTAGGATTAGTTGAATATGCAGAATTTCTAGCAGACAATGGAATAGAAATTTTTGCAGTTGCAACAGTAGAAGAAGCGATAAAACTAAGAAAAAGTGGCATAAAGCAAGATATCTTGATGATGTCATCAACAGCTGTAAAAGAAGATGTTGAAGCATTAGTAGAAAATGATATTATAATAACAATAGGCTCAAATGAAGCAGTTGAAGTAGCAGAAGAAGTGGCAAAAAGTAAAAATAAAAAAATAAGAGCACATTTAAAAATAGATACTGGATTTGGAAGATATGGATTTATTTATGCAGAAAAAGAAAAAATCTTAGAATCATTAAAGAAATTAGAAAATGTAAAAATAGAAGGAGCATTTACACATTTTTCTATTGCATTTTTTGGAGATGGAAAAGAAACTCAAGAACAATTTGAAAGATTTATGGCAACAGTGGAATATCTAAAGCAAAATAAGATTGATACAGGAATGTTGCATGTATGCAATTCATCAGCATTTTTAAGATTTGAAAATATGCATTTAGATGCTGTAAGAATTGGTTCTGCGTTATTAGGTAGACTAGCAATTCCAAATAAATGGGGATTCAAAAAAGTAGGATATCTAAAATCAAATATTGCAGAAATAAAAAGCCTTCCTAAGGGATACAATATAGGATATTCAAATTCATATACTACACAGAAAGAAACTAAGATTGCTATTGTTCCAGTAGGATATGCTGATGGATTTAATGTTAAAGTAGATAGAGATATGTTTAGACCAATTGATAAACTAAGGTATGTAATAAGAGATGTAAAAGATGCTTTTAGAGATAAAAACTTATATGTAACAATAAATGATGAAAGACATAAAGTTTTAGGACGTTTAGGAATGTATCATGTTAGTGTTGATATAACAGGAAAAGAAATTAATATTAATGATGAGGTTTATTTTAATATAAGTCCAATGTTTGTAGATAGCAGTATTACTAGAGAATACATTTAAAGGTTTATAGGTATAACCAAAAACCTAAATAAAGTTTAAAAGGAATAAGAAATGAAAGAGAACAAAGTTAAAAATATAAACTTTTTTAAAAAGATATGGTACTCTATTACCAAATTTGAACAATATCCAGCAATGGCAGCAGAAGGAATAAAAACTTCAACAAGATATTTGTTAATATTAATAACATTAGTAACTGTAGCTGCAATGGTAGGTTCATTATTACAAACAAATAAATTGATGAAAGATTTAGCTCAATATATTCAAGAAAATATTCCAGAGTTTTCTTATAATGATGGAAAATTAGAAATGAATACAGAAGAACCTATTGTTATAAATGATATTCAATATCAAGGAATAGATAGAATAGTAATTGATCCAAGTGCTGATACAGCAGAGCAAAAAGAAAAAGACAAAACAGATAATTCAATGGAAGGAATAATTGTGTTCTTGTTTAAAGATGAAATTGTACTAGTTGGAAAAACATCAGAATCAGATAAAACAGCAGAACAAGTATATACATATAGCAATTTCATTCAAAGTTATACAGGAACAGATATCCAATCATTTAATAAAACAGATTTTACTGATTATTTAACAAGTGAAAGAATGGTACCATTTTATACAAGATATGGATTATCATTATTTATATATTTGTTGATTATGAATGTTATATATGCATTATTAGATGCTTTCGAAATTGCAATATTAGGATGGATAACAGGTTCACTTGCAAAGATAAAAATAAAATTTTCAGCATTGTATAGTATGGCTGCATATGCATTAACATTACCAATATTTTTGAACATTATATATATAATAATTAATTACTTTACAACATTCTCTATTAAATATTTCCAAGTTGCATATATTGCAATAGCTTATATTTATTTAGCTGCAACAATATTTATACTAAAAGATGATTTGATAAGAAAAATGCAAGAAGTAGAAAAAATCAGAGAAGAGCAAAAAAATGTTAAAGAAGAAATAAAAGAACAAGAAAATAAAAAGGAAGAACCTGAAGAGAAAAAACAAGAAAAGGATGAAAAGAAAGAACAAAAAGAGGATGATGAAGGAGAAGAACCTCAAGGTTCAGAAGCTTAAGAAGGAGGAGAACAGATGAACGACAATAATAACAATAAAGATAAATACAAAAATATATTAAGAACATTTATTAATACAGTATTAATAATAGGAATTATATTAGCTTTAGCATTTGGCATATATATGGTATATACAAATAAAAAGCAAGAAAGTGAAGATGATAAAAAATTATCTTATACAGATTTAGTACAACAAATTGAAGCAGGAAATGTAGAAAAAATAGAAATGACAGTTGGAAGTGCTACATTAAAGGTAAAATTAAAAGATGCAGAAGAAGAAAAAACAACAATAATATCAAGTACACAAGCATTTACAGAATTGGTACAAGAAAAAGCACTAGAAGAAAAAGGTGTTACTTTAGAGGTAAAGAAACCAAGTATTATATCACAAGTTCCATCTTATATAATGTCTGTATTACCAACAGTAATTATGGTAGCATTGTTTATAATGATTTTCAAAATGCAAGGACTTGGAGACAAAGGCGAAGTATATGATGATACAGAAAGAAAAACAAAAATTACATTTGATGATATAGCAGGACTAGATGAAGAAAAAGAAGAATTAAAAGAAATTGTAGAATTTTTGAAACAACCAAAAAAATTCACAGAAATGGGAGCAAAAATCCCAAAAGGTGTTTTATTATATGGTAAGCCAGGAACTGGTAAAACATTAATTGCAAAAGCAATTGCTGGAGAAGCAGATGTACCATTTATTTCTATGAGTGGTTCAGAATTTATAGAAATGTTCGCAGGACTTGGAGCATCAAGAGTAAGAAAATTATTTGATAAAGCAAGAAAACTATCACCATGTATAGTGTTTATAGATGAGATTGATGCAATTGGTTCAAGAAGAACAAGCAATAGTGGAGCAGAATCTGAAAATAATCAAACATTAAATCAATTATTAGTTGAAATGGATGGTTTCTCATCAGAAGAAACAATTATTGTATTAGCAGCAACAAATAGACCAGAAATGCTAGATAAAGCTTTATTAAGACCAGGAAGATTTGATAGACAAGTAACAATACCAGCACCAGACTTAACAGGAAGAGAAGCTATATTAAAAATTCATGCTAAAGACAAGAAATTAGCAGATGATGTATCATTATATAGCATAGCAGAAGATACTGCAGGATTTACAGGAGCAGAACTTGCTAATATTTTAAATGAAGCAGCAATAATAGCAACTAAAAAAGAACATGATGCAATAACAAATTCAGACTTAGATGAAGCGGTAAAGAAAGTAACTGTAGGTCTTGAAAAAACAAGCAGAAAAATATCAGAAAAAGATAAAAAATTAACCGCATATCACGAAGCTGGACATGCTATAGTAAGCCAATTCTTACCAACACAAACAGCAGTAAAAGAAGTATCAATAATTCCAAGAGGAATGGCTGGCGGATATACAATGTACAAATCTGATGAAGACAAATATTATATATCTAAAACAGAAATGCAAGAAAAGCTTATTGCTTTATTAGGTGGAAGAGCAGCAGAAAAACTTATATTAGATGATATTTCAACTGGTGCAAGTAATGATCTAGAGGTAGCAACACAAATTGCAAGAGACATGATTACTGTTTATGGAATGAGTGATACAATAGGAACAATATCATTTAAAGATAGTGATGGAGAAATGAATTACCAAATGTTTGGTGATGACATGCAAGATGCAATTGGAAAAGAAGTAAAAAGATTAATAGATACAGCATATAGAGATGCACAAGAAATCTTAAGACAAAATGTAGATAAATTACATGCAATAGCATCTGTATTAATATCAAAAGAAAAAATAAATGAAGAAGAGTTTAATCAATTTTTTAACTCTTAATCAAAAGAAAAGAGGATAAAACATGGAAGATTTTGCTAAATATATTTTAAATGAAGATGATTTTATATCAAAAATAGAAATATTATATTTTTTAGCACCAAAGCTAGGAATAAATTTTGATAAATCTATAGTATTTAAAACAGAGATAGCAAGAATGTTTTTAGAATATTCTAAATTAAATGTAGATGAAAATTTAGTGCTAACAGCTTGTTTGTTGTGTAATTGTAAAAAAGTTGATGATGCGCAAAAAATAGGACAATTGAAAACTTATGCAAAAGAAGGTGCTGAATATCTAGTTAAACTTGGATTTGACGAAAGATTCTGTAGAATTTGCGAAGGAGTAAACAGATATAGTGGTTTAAGTCCAAGAGAAAAAGAAAGTGATATTATTGAATTAGCTGACCAATTTGGCGGATTACTAATGGATAGACCAGAAAGAATAGGATTTTCTCCAGATGAAGCACTTGTTTTAATAGAACACAGAAACTTAAAAAATGAATACAATAGATATTTAGAAACTTTTAGAGAATTTGTCAATACTTTAGATAAAGTTGAAATTTTAGGAGTTGTAAATACTACTGTTTTTGCAAGATTGCAAAAGTTGCACAGAGAAACAAGAGATGTACCTGAATTTGTTAAACAAATTTCAATTGATTATTCAGTAGCTGTAGACGAAAAAATCAAAGAATTAGAAAAGCTTAAAGAAAAAGCAAATGAAACAGCAAACAGATCAATGTTCACAGAAGAAGTTAAAGAAAAAATATTAAAGAGAGAAGGATAAAAATAGATGTACGAAGTATTTGCAGACTTACATGTTCATATAGGAAGAAGTGAAAATGGAAAACCAATTAAAATTACAGCTGCTAGAAGCTTAAATTTTGCAAATATAGCAAAAGAATGTGCAGAAAGAAAAGGAATAAACATAGTAGGAATAATAGATTGTGCATCTCCTTATGTTATAGAAGATATAGAAAACTTTTTAAAAACAGGAGATGCCTATGAACTAGAAGATGGTGGAATAATTTATAAAGATAAAGTATGTATCTTGTTAGGAAGCGAAGTAGAGACTTCAGAAAAAGGTAGAAACGGAAAATGCGGTGCAGCACATAATGTATGTTTCTTTCCACATTTAAACGATATAAAAGGCTTTTCAAACGAAATGAGCAAACATATAAAAAACATTACATTAAGTACTCAAAGATCAAATGTATCAGGATATGAATTAATAGACATTGTAGAAAAATATAACGGAATATTGATACCTGCACACATTTTTACTCCATTTAAAAGCTATTATGGAAATTGTACAGATAGATTAAAAGACATATTTAAAGAAAAATATGATAAAATTTTTGCAGTAGAATTAGGATTAAGTTCAGACACATTTTTAGCTGATATGATTTCAGAATTAGAAGACAAGACATTTGTTACAAATTCTGATGCACATTCATTGCCTAAAATTGCAAGAGAATACAACAAAATGTTAGTTAATGATATAAGTTTTAAAGAAGTTGTAAAAGCTTTAAAAAATGAAGATGGAAGAAAAATATTAGCAAATTATGGATTAGATCCAAAGCTTGGAAAATATCATAGAACACATTGCGACAATTGTGACTCTACAATAGAAACAAAAGAACCAGTTGAAATCTGTCCAAAATGTGGAAGTGATAAAGTAACCTTTGGAGTTTTTGATAGAATTGAATTAATAAAAGATAAAGAAACTACTCAAAGTCCAGCTAATAGACCTCCATACATTTATCAGATTCCACTAACATTTATACCAGGAGTTGGTGGAAAAACAATAGAAAAACTATTAGACAATTTTGAAACAGAAATGAATATTTTACATAAACTTTCAGAAGATGATATAGAGGCAGTTGTAGGAGAAAAAGTTGCTAAAAATATTGTAAATGCCCGTGAAGGAAAAATGAAAGTTGAAGCCGGTGGCGGTGGAAACTATGGTAAAGTAACAGCTTCTTAGTTCTAAAAAATAATTTATTGCATAGACATTATGTAGAAATTTATTATAAAGGAGTTGTCTATGCGAAAGAGAAAAAATGAAATAATTACAACTATAAAAAATGATATAAGTAGTCATGCTAAAGCGTATTTTATAGTTGTAATTATTTTTACAGTTGGGGTATTTTTAGGAGTTTTATTTGTAAATCAAAAAGAGAGTAAAGAAGATATTGAAAAATATATACATTCATATATTGATGAAACAAAACAAATTCAGAACGGAAACTATTTTGAAGAATTACAAAAAGATATAAAAAGTAAAATAGGTCTTACAATATTGCTATGGTTTGCAGGAACTACAATTGTTGGGATTCCAATAGTTTTAGGGATAATATTATTCAGGGGATTCTGTTTAGGCTATACAATAGCATCTTGCATATTTACACTAGGAAAGGCAAAAGGGATTATATTTGTATTAATAACAATATTTCTTCAAAATGCCATATTCATACCAGCAATAATGATTTTAGGAGTAAGTAGCATAAAATTATATACATCAATAGTAAAAGATAGAAGAAAAGAAAACATAAAAATTTCGATTTTTAAACATAGCATTATTTCATTAATGATAATGCTAGTCTTAATTATATCTTCAATTATTAAAATAGAAATTTCTTACAGAATGATAGTTAATTTAATTAAATATTTTTAAAAAATGGGTAAAAGCTATTTACATTTGGATGAAAATTTGATATAACATAGGAGTATATCAGTTATGTAAAATAAAAGATATAAGACAATAAAATTAATCATAGGTGGGGGAAAAAATGGAAGAACAATTAAACTTATTTTTTGGATTTTTAGAAAATGATAAGAAAGTGTCTTTAAACACACTTCAATCATATAAAAGGGATTTAAAGCAATTTGAAAAATATATAGAAGACAATGGAGAAAATTATGTAGAAATTACAGATGATGGAATAAAAGAATATATATCACATATGCAAGAAATAGGAAAAAAACCATCAACAATATCAAGAGGATTAGCATCAATTAGATCATTCTATCAATATGAAGCAAAAAACAAAGTTGTAGAAAAAGATCCAACAGAAGGAATTCAATCACCTAAAATTGAAAAAAGAGTACCAAGTGTATTAACATCAAGTGAAGTTGCATTATTATTAGACCAACCAAAAGATGTTGATTTAAAAGGAACTAGAGATAAAGCAATGCTAGAATTTGCATATGCTACAGGAATGAGAGTTACAGAAATAATCTCATTAAATGTAGAAGATGTAAATTTAGAAACAGGTTATGCAACATGCAGAAATGGTAAAAAAGAAAGAACAGTTCCAATGGGAAATATGTCATTAAAAGCATTAAAAGAATATGTTGTAGATGCAAGGCCAACAATGATTAAAGATGAAAATGAAAAAGCACTATTCGTAAATGTAAATGGACAACGTTTAACAAGACAAGGATTTTGGAAAATCATAAAATATTATAAAGACCAAGCACATATAGATAAAGATATCACACCACATGTTTTAAGACATTCATTTGCAACACATTTATTACAAAATGGAGCAGATTTAAAATCAATTCAAATGATGTTAGGACATTCTGATATTTTATCAACACAAATATATATGCAATTCCAAGATGAATCATTAAAAAATGTATATAAAAAAGCTCATCCAAGAGCATAAAAATAAGACCGGCATAATATCTATATGTCGGTTATTTTTATAGAACTATATAATAGGAGAAAAACATATGAAAATCGAAACCAAATTAACCTTTAATAATATTAGAAAAAATATAAAAAGAACAATATATACTACAATTTCAATAGCATTATGCTCATTTCTCATAATAGCAACACTTTTGGTGGCGACTAGTATTGGCAAAAGTTTTAAAGAAAATATTGCACAAAAATATAATGACTATTATTTTTCGATAAAAAATATAAATTTGGACAGGCTTAATAAAATTAAAACTAAAGAATATATTGCTCAAATTTATTTACAAGAAAATAATGAAGGACAATTATATGAAATAGATAATTTACCAGATTCTTTCCAAATTACTGATGGAATAAATATATATATTAAATATGACAATTATAAAAAAACGTGTGCCTATACAAATGACATATTAGAAACTTTAAATTTAACATATATTGAAACAAGTGAAAACTGCGAATTAAACACAAAATTGCTCAACTCTTATGGACTAATAGATGTATCTATCATTCCAAATGGTTATGCTGATAGTGTCCCAACATGTCAAGCTAGACTAAATTTCACATATGTCGCAGATATACTGCTTGTAATTATATTGTTAATTTTCTCAATTTTATCAATCATAATATTATATAATGCGTTTTTAATAACTATTAATGAAAGAAAAAAAGATTATGCAGTATTAAACAGCATAGGAGCAACAGAAGGTCAAATATTAAAGATGACATTTTTAGAAAATATTATTATAGGAATAATTGGAATAATTATAGGCTTTCTACTTTCTTATCTTTGCTCTGATTTGCTATTAAAACTTTTGAATAATATAGTAGTTTCTACTATATACAATTTTAAATTAGTGTTAGATATTAAATATATAATCATATCATTTGTTATAATAATTATTAATATTTATATATCATCATTAATTCCAAGCATAAGAGCAAGTAGCGCATCTGTTATACAAGGAATTAAAAACAACAAACAAATAAAATCTCAAACAAATAATTCTATTTTCGAAAAACATTTTAATATAGAAGGAAAATTGGCTTTAAAGAATTTAAAGAGGAATAAAAATAAATATAAAATTATAACAATTTTACTTGTAATATGTATGACTTCATATATTACAATTTCTACATATATAAATTATGAAAAAGTAGCAGCAAATTTAATTGATGAATATGATGTTGATGCTGAATTAGAACTTAATGAAAATTCAAATAAATATTACAAAACTATACTTGATAACTATGCTGCAAATTCTAGTGATAAAATTGAATATTTAGAATATAAGGTAATGGGCTTATATGCTTTAGTAGAACCAGAAGATGTGCTTATAGCAAATTGCAGATATGCAGATTCGTTGCATTTTCCAATCAGAATAATTGGCTTAGATGATAAATCTTATACCAATTATATAACTGATCTAAATGCTAATAATGGGGATTATATCATTTATAATAACATTACTCAAAAAGAAGGAAAAACAGAATATGTATATAAATATTATACTGCATTTGAAACAAATTATGATTTTAATTTTAAAATAGTTTATTGCAATTATGTTGATGAAGAAGCGTCATATGAAATAATTGATGATGAAACTTTAAAAGAAAATTTTGTTTTGACAGAAAAACTTCCTAGTGGATTTAAAGAAATAAATAATACAGAAAAGATAACAATTTTTACAAACATGGACACATTTAATAAGATAAAAGAAAAAATAAATATTCATCCAAAGGGCGTCAATCAACAAAATATATGGATGCATTTTGGAAATACAAGTAATAGTGGAAATTTTGTTAAAATCAAATGTGGAAACATAATTAATTTTTCAAATTATATGGATAATATTATTCAAAACCAAAATACTGACATTTCGGCAAAATATTATTCCTTAGAAAATCAAGAAAAAATAATTTATGCGAATGTTCTAGAATTAATATTACAAACTATTATTTTAACGATTATAATTATTGGAATAATAAGTTCTATAAATATAATAAATGCAAGTCTATGTGAAAGAGAAGAAGAATTTAAAGCATTATCAAGATTAGGTGCTACTAAAGAAAATATAATTAAAATACTAATATATGAAAATATCTATATGTTTATAAAAGCAACAATAATTTCAATTGTTTTGTCAATTCCTATTTTATATGCGATTATAAAATCTATGACAAAAACAATTATATTAGATAAAATATTAATTCCATTTACTAGTATAGGTATATTTATTTTATTACTATTTATAATATCTTTGATTATAGCAATATATTCAGTAAAATTTATAAAAGAAGAATAAAATTATAGGAGAAAAATTATGAAAATTTTAAAAGTAGAAAATTTGAGTAAAATTTATGGAAAAGGTGATGCAAAAGTTATTGCTCTAAATGACATTTCTTTTGAAGTTGAAGAAGGAGAGTTTCTTGCAATAATAGGTCCTTCTGGAAGTGGAAAATCCACTCTTTTACATACAATTGCAGGCTTAGAAAAGCCAACTAGTGGGAAAGTATATTTTTATGACAAAAATATGTATGAAATGAATAAAAAGGATTTGACAATATTAAGAAGACAAAAGATAGGAATTATATATCAATTTTATAATTTGATTCCTACTTTAAATGTAGAAGAAAATATAACATTACCTATTGAACTTGATAAGAAAAAAATAGATAAAGTAAAGCTAGAAGAAATATTGAAATTTTTAGGTATAGATAATAGAAGAAAACACTTACCAAATGAATTATCAGGAGGCCAACAACAAAAAGTAGCTATTGGTAGAGCTTTAATAATAGAACCAACCATTATTTTAGCTGATGAACCAACTGGTAACCTAGATTCTAAATCAAGTAATGAGATTATACAACTATTAAAAAAAGCCAATAAAGAATATAAACAAACCATCATTATGATTACTCATAATTTGGAAATTGCAAAATTGGCAGATAGAATTATACAAATAGAAGATGGAAAAATTAAAAATCTTCTGTCTTAGAGGTTTTTATAATCTTTTGCTCTATAAAAAATGTTGAAGTAGTTTTAACCACCTCAACATTTTTATAGAATTATTTTGAAAATATTCCAGTAATTTCAGCAAAATATAAATCATGATAATCTTTGTTAGGATAATTTTTAGAATCTAAAGACTTATCAATAAAACAATCAGGTTGTAAACTTTGCCTATATAAATTTTTGCAATTAATTACAAGTGAAGCTTCTTCAAATGTAGGAATATTATTTATAAATTTAACATGTAAGCCTGAATTAGAAATTTTATCTTCATTTTTTCCAGAAACTTTGCCCATATAAGCTAGAGTCTTTTTATAATTTTCATCAAAGAAGCTTAAAGAGAATTCGTTTGAGGCATCTATAAATTCTTTTGTATATCTTTGTGGTCTAAGTACAATAAAGGCTATGTTTTTATTCCATAATACACCAACTCCACCCCAAGAAGCGGTCATACTATTTACTTTTTCATTGTTGCTAGCAGTTACTAACATCCATTCTTTTCCTATTTTTGTAAATGGATTAAATTTAAATTCTTCAATATTAATTTCTTTCATGTTCTACCTCCCATAATGATATTATATACTAAAAATATAAAAATTGAATAAAAAATTATAATAAAACTATTGAAAAAATAATAAAAAGTGTGTATAATGAATACAATAGTAGTAGATATTTAATATCTACTATAATTAAAATGTGAACCGCAACCCTATTTGCGAAATATAAATTTATAGGTGAGAGAATGTGAACCGCAACCCTGCTTGCGAGATATAAATGTGCAGGTGGAAAAATGTTATTATAGTGAAATATGGGGTCTATAAAAATAGGTCCCATATTTTCGTAAAGGAGAGATGGAATAAAAATGGTAATAGAAGATGGAAAATTTTATTTTATAAAAGATGAGTTTTTTGATGTGTTTAAGGATTATGGATTAATGGTAAATAAAGAAAATGGAAATAAAAGACCATGTTATTTTTGTTTTAGAGATAGAAAAAATAAAGAAATAATTTGGTTTGTTCCAATATCTACAAAATATGAAAAATATAAGGAACTTTATGAAACAAAAAAAGCCAAAAGTGGAAAAAGACCTGTTTACAACTTTGTATTTGGAAATGTATTAGGAAAAAAGGCTGTATTTTTAATTCAAAATATATTTCCAACAACAGAAGAATACATAGAAAATAAGTATGTTAATTCGAATATAGATGTTGAAATTCCAACTACGGTTAGAGATAACGTTATCATTACATCTCTTAGGGTTGTAGAGTTAGCTGAAAGAGGAATCAACATTCCGTTTTATGATATTGTGAAGATGAAAAAATTGCTATTAAATAAAAACTAAATTATATTGAGGATAAAAAATAACTTTACAAAATTGATGAAATTTTATTGTAAGGTTATTTTTTGTAAAATTTTATGAGTGTCTTGAATAAAAAAAGAAAATGGTGTATATTAAAAACAGAAAAATGTAAGAAAAGAGAAAAATATGAAAAAGAAAAAAGTATTATTTATATCAAGTACAGGTGGACACTTTAATGAATTACAACAATTAAGTCCAATATTTGAGAAATATGATTATCATATAATAACAGAGAAAGATGAATCAACAAAAGGCCTAAAAGAAAAATATGGAGATAAAATATCATATTTACCATATGGAACAAGAAAAAAATTAATAAGATATATTTTTGTATATACATATTTGTGCTTAAAAACAATATACTTGTATTTTAAAATAAGACCTAAATATATTGTAACAACAGGAACACATACAGCAGGACCAATGTGTTATTTAGGAAAATTGTTTGGAAGTAAAATAATATATATAGAAACATTTGCAAACAGAAATAGAAAAACTGCAACAGGAAGATTAATATATCCAATTGCAGATTTATTTATTGTGCAGTGGGAAGAAATGCTAAAATTATACCCAAAAGCTGTATATGGAGGTGCAATTTATTAATGACATTAGTATTATTAGGAACGCAAAATAATAGTTTTCATAGACTATTAGAAGAAGTACAAAAAAATATAGATAATGGAAATATAAAAGATGAAGTGGTAGTACAAAAAGGTTATACAAAATTTGAAAGTCCAGATATGCAAATATATGACCAAGTTCCAGTTGAAAAAATGAAAGAACTAGTAAAACAAGCGGATTTAGTTATAACGCATGGTGGAGTAGGTTCAATTATAACTGCAATTGAGCAAGGAAAAAAAGTAATCGCAGTGCCACGTTTAAAAAAATATAAAGAACATGTAAATGACCATCAATTAGACATAATAAAATCATTTAATGATGCAGGATATATTATAGGAATTCAAGATGTTTCTGAATTACCTGAAGCATTAAAAAATGTTAGAAACATGGTACCACGTAAGTATGTTACTAACACGGGTAAAATCTTACAGCTTGTAAGCAATTTTATTGACAATCATTAACAAAATTCACAAAATTTTTACATAATATCTATTGCAAAAAAAGTATATTATTGATATGATAAAAGAGAATGAAAAATTATGAAGATAAAAAGGAATTGGTAAAGAAAAATGATAGAATTTAAGAACGTATGCAAAAAGTATGGGACAGGTACAGAAGCTGTAAAAAATGCAAGTTTTAAAATAGATAAAGGAGAATTCGCATTCTTAGTAGGTACATCAGGAAGTGGAAAATCAACACTAATAAAATTAATATTAAAAGAAGAAGAACCAACATCAGGAAATATTATAATAAATGGAAAAGATACAACATTTTTGAAACAAAATAAAGTTCCATTTTTACGTAGAAGTATGGGAGTAGTTTTTCAAGACTTTAGATTATTGCCAGATAAAACTGTATATGAAAATGTTGCATTTGCAATGTATATAGTAAAAGCAACTCCAAAACATATCCGCCGACAAGTTCCGATGGTATTGTCACTTGTTGGACTAAGTGGAAAAGCAAAAATGTATCCAAACGAATTATCAGGAGGAGAACAACAAAGAGTAGCATTAGCAAGAGCTTTAGTAAATAATCCATCAATGATAATTGCAGACGAGCCAACAGGAAACTTGGATCCAGACACTGCTTGGGACATTATGAATTTATTAAATGAGATAAATATGAGAGGAACAACTGTAGTAGTAGCAACACACGCTAAAGATATTG
This sequence comes from uncultured Clostridia bacterium, assembly GCA_934120315.1. Classification (GTDB taxonomy): domain Bacteria; phylum Bacillota; class Clostridia; order TANB77; family CAG-508; genus CAG-269. The sequence continues at coordinate 104,087 of CAKOTX010000003.1, read as the reverse complement.
TAGACCAAATGAAAAAAAGAGTTATACACATAAATAAAGGCGTAATAGTAAAAGATGATAAAAAAGGTGGGTATGATTGTGAGATTTAATGTAATAAACTATTGGATAAGTGAAGGAGTTAAAAACCTATTAAAAAATAAAAAATCAACAATGTCATCATTAATGATAATGTGTGCAACAATGTTGGTATTTGGATTGTTTTTTGTAATAGGCGAAAATATAAATGCATTTGTATCAAATGTTGCAGAGGCACAAGAGATTAGAGTAAATTTAAAAATAAATGCAACAGAAAGTGAAATAGAAGAAGTAGGAAACGAAATTCTTGCAATAGAAGGTGTAAGAAATGCAGAATTTGTTTCAAAAGATGATGCAATAAAATATATGGAAGATTTGCTTGGAAGTGATGCTGTTGCAGAATATAAAGAAAGAAATATATTTCCAGTAGCATATAATGTAACACTAACAGATCTTTCATTAAATGATGAAGTACAAAACGAAATAAACCAAATACCACAAGTAGATGGTATTGTATCAAGCAATCAATTAATTGCACAAATACTTAGATTAGCAAAAGGTGTAAAATATGTTACTGCAGGAATATTAGCATTATTAATTGTTATTTCAGTATCAATAATATCAAATACAATAAAATTAACAGTACATGCAAGAAGAAAAGAAATTTCAATTATGAAATATGTTGGAGCGACAAATAGTTTTATAAGATGGCCATTTTTAGTTGAAGGTATCATTATAGGTGTAATTGCTGGACTACTATCAGTAGGAATAGTTGGATTAGTATACACAGGAATTGCAAATCAAATATCATCAACAGACTTTTTAGAGACAGTTCATTGGAAATTGTTAGACTTTAAAGATATGTTCAATTTAATCTTAGTAGTATATTTAGGATTAGGAATTGGAATTGGAGCAATTGGTAGTGGAATTTCTATGAGAAAGTATTTAGAAGTATAATACAGAAAGGATATGTTAGATGCGCAAATATATATCAATATTAATAATTTTTATTCTGATTAGTAATATATGTGTTTGTGTATCAGCAGAAGACATTACAAATTTACAAGAGAAATCAAACACAATTACAGAATCATTAAATGAAACAAATAATAGATTGCAAGCTGTCCAAGATCAATTATCAAGTAATATGCAAGAACTCCAAGATTTAGATTCACAAATAGCGAGTTCAGAGGAAGAGATAACTAAAATTGATACAGATGTTAACAGTTTAGTAAAGCAAGTTGAAGAAAATGAAGAAAAACTAAAACAAACACAAGAACAATATAATAAAATTCAAAAACTTGTAGATGCAAGAATGTTAAAAATATATGCAACACCTAAATTTCAAACATTACAAGTTTTATTAGAAGCAAAAAGTGTAACAGATTTTTTAACAACATATTATGCAATACAAGAAGCAACAAAACTTGACAGAAATTTAATGAAATCAGTAAAAGAAGAAAAAGATGAAATAGAAACAACTAGAAAAATATTAATTGAAAAAAAGGAACAAATAGTAGCAACTCAAAAGAAACAACAAAAGAAAAAACAAGTATTATCAAATGCAAAGAAGCAAAGAGAATATTATATAAGTAAATTATCAGCTGAAGAACAAGAATTACAAGCTAAAATAGATGAATATAATAATCAAGTTTCTGAAATTGAAGCAGAAATAAAATTATTAGCACTAAATAGTATTAGCAAAGATTATATTGGTGGTGCAATGATTTGGCCAGCTCCAGGATATACAACAATAACCTCAGAATATGGGATGAGAACACATCCAGTTACAGGAGCATATAAATTACATACAGGGGTTGATATAGGAGCACCATTAGAATCAAGTTTTGTGGCTGCAGCTAATGGAATAGTATCAAAAGCAACATTTAGTCCAGCCTATGGAAATATGGTTATTATAGACCATGGTGGAGGAGTGCAAACATTATATGCACATGGAAATGAAATAATGGTTCAAGTAGGACAAACTGTAAAAGCAGGCACAGAGGTATTAAAAGTTGGCTCAACAGGATATTCAACAGGACCACATGCTCATTTTGAAATTAGAATTAATGGACAAACAGTAAATCCATTAGATTATCTATCATCAAAGGATTTTACAAAAAAGTTGGAAGAAACAAATAATAACTAAAGAATATAATATAGAAAGGATGAAAAAATATGAGAAAAACATTGACAAAAATTTTTGGAATTACAATTTCAATTATCTTAATTTTTCAAGCAACTAAAGTTTATGCATTAACAGAAAAAGAAAAATTAGAGCAAGAAAAATCTCAAATAGATGATCAACTGGATGATGTAAAAAAGAAACAAGAAGAAATAGAAGCCAAAAAATCTGAAACTATGAAAAGTGTAGAAAAATTGATTAATCAAATTTCTTCTGTAGAAGATGAAACAGATGAATTACAAAGCAAAATCGATGACTTACAATCTCAAATAGATCAAAAAGAAAAAGATATAACTTCTAAAGAAGAAGAATATAATAAACAGATGAGTTTATTAGATGAGAGAATGTTAAGAATGTATAAATCACCAAAAACAGGATATTTGGAGACATTTTTAACAGCTTCAAGCATGACAGACTTTTTAGCTAAATATTATGCAGCATCTGAATTGGTTTCATATGACAAAAAATTAATGCAAGATACAAAAGACCAAAAGGAACAAATTGAGAATGAAAAAAGTCAATTGGAATCAAACAAAGAAGAACTAAAAAAATCATTATCAGAAAAAGAAGCTAAATCAAATGAATTAAAATCATTAAAAAGTGATAAAGATGCGCAAGCAGCAAAACTAACAGAAGAAGAGAAAAAATTACAAAAAGAAATTGAAGAATTAGAAGCTGCAAATAGAAAAATTGCAAATGAAATAAAAGAAGCTGAAAAAAGGTATCAAAAACAATTAGCAGAATTACAAAGAAATAATGGTAGCAACACTTCAGCAGGTTCAGGATATTTTGCAGCACCAGTAAAAGCTGGTATTACAGCTAAAGCATATTATTCAAGTGGAAAATTCCATGGAGCTGTTGATTATGGAGTATCTGTAGGAACTACCGTATATGCAGCAGCAGACGGTGTAGTAATGTATACAGCGAATTTGACAAATAGTTATGGAACACATGTTGTAATAAGACATGCAAATGGTTTGCAAACATATTATGCACATGGTACAAGAGGTTCAATTGTTGTAAGTCCAGGAGAAACAGTAAAAAAAGGACAAAAAATAATGTTAAGTGGAAATACAGGAAATTCAACAGGACCACACTTACATTTTGAAGTAAGAAGATCACCATATAATTACAAATCAAGTGCAACAGCATATGGACAGGATTCAAGATTAAATCCACTAGATTATCTATAAAATAAATAGAAAGGCCAAATAAAAATGGAAGAAGAAGAAAAATATTTGAAAAGACAAAGAATTTATAAAGGAATAATGCTAGTTATATTAACAGCATTTATAACATTTATTTTAACTACAGCATATGTTTTAAACAAATATGATATAGGAGATGTAAATCAATCACTCTCATCACTATTTAATAATTCTACAAGTGATGATGGAACATCTATTAATTATATTAAAAAAATATTAAAAAAATATTATTTAAATGACATAGATGAGGATAAAGCAGACGAAGGAGCAATTGAAGGATATGTAGAATCTCTAGGAGATCCATATACAGAATATATTCCCAAAGATAAGATGGAAGACTATAAACAAAATTTAATGGGAAACTATGTTGGAATTGGAATATACATGGCAAAAAATACAGAAAACAATACAATTGTAGTATTAACTCCTATAAAATATAGCCCAGCAGAAGAAGCTGGAATTCTTCCTGGGGATGTAATAAAAAGTATAGATGGTGTTGAATACACAGGAGATGATATGACAGCAGCTGCAAATAATATAAAAGGTGCAGAGGGAACAACAGTAAAATTACAAATTTTAAGAAATCAAGAAGTAAAAAGTTTTGAAATTACAAGAAAAAAGATTACAACAAATCCTGTAATTGCAAAAAAATTAGATAATAATATAGGATATTTAGAAGTAAGCAGCTTTGATGAAGATACAGCAACTAACTTTAAAGAAAAATTTGAAGAATTGAAAAATCAAGGAATAACATCATTAATTATAGATTTAAGAAATAATGGTGGTGGATTAGTTGATGAAGCACTACAAATAGCAGATTATATTGTACCAAAGGGAAAAGATTTATTAATAACAGTTGATAAAGACAAAAATGAAAAAATAGAAAAATCTAAAGAAGATGTTCTTATAGATATGCCAATAGTAGTACTTGTAAATAAAAATTCTGCAAGTTCATCAGAAATATTAGCAGGTGCACTAAAAGATTTAGGAGAAGCTACAATTGTTGGAACAACAACATATGGAAAAGGAGTAATACAACAGTTATTATCTCTTAGAAATGGTGCGGGATTAAAAGTTACAGTAGAAGAATATTATACACCAAATAGATCAAAAATTAATGGTGTAGGAATAGAACCAGATGAAAAAGTAGAATTACCAGAGTCTGTAACAAATATATTATTAGTAAAAGACGAAGAAGACACTCAATTACAAAAAGCAGTAGAATTATTAAGCAAATAAGGAGTAAATATCATGAAAATGAATTTAGCAAACAAATTAACAATATTTAGAATTATATTAGTTCCTGTTATAATGGCTATCCCAATTATAGATAACTTGGTTGGGATACCAGGAACATTTTTAGGAATATCATCTGCATTTTGGATTATGAATATTATATTTATAATAGCATCAATTACAGATAAATTAGATGGATATATAGCAAGAAGCAGAAATGAAGTAACTACATTTGGAAAATTTCTAGATCCATTAGCAGACAAAATCTTAGTTTTATCTGCACTTGTAATATTAGTAGAATATGGAAAAATTCCATCATGGATACCAATTATAGTATTGGCAAGAGAATTTATTGTTTCAGGATATAGATTAATAGCAGTTGAAAAAGGTGGAAAAGTAATTGCAGCATCTATATGGGGAAAATTAAAAACAGTAACACAAATGATTGCAATTATATTCTGTTTCTTAGATAAATTTGCATTTGGACAATTTATATTTAGAGTTTCAAATGAAGCAAGTATGATGTCAAATTCAGCATCAATCTATATGACAACAGGACAATTTGCTATTAATATAATATCAACAGTAATGTTAGTAATATCAGTAATAGCAACAATATTCTCAGGGGCAGATTATCTAAAAAATGGAAAAGATTTATTAAAAGATTAAAAAATACTTGACAAAATTAAAAAAGTGAAGTATCATACTAAATGTTATTATATAAGCGACTTCAAAAAAGTCGCTATTTACTATATATGCCATAATGGCAACAAGGAGGAATACAATTATGGAAGGAAAAGAAGTAATATTAACACAAGAAGGTTATGACAAAATAGAAAAAGAATTAGAATATTTAAGAACAGAAAAAAGATCAGAAATAGCAGATAGAATAAAAGTAGCATTAGGATTTGGAGATTTATCAGAAAACTCTGAATATGATGAAGCTAAAAATGCTCAAGCTGAAAATGAAGCTAAAATAGCAGAATTAGAAAACAAAGTAAGATATGCTAAAATCATAGACGAAAAAGATATAGATACCAAAACAGTTCAAATAGGAAATACAGTAACATTATATGATGTAGAATTTGATGAAGAAGTTGAATATACTATAGTTGGTTCTACAGAAGTAAATTTAGCAGAAAACAAAATTTCAAATGAATCACCAATAGGAAAAGCTTTATTAGGAGCCAAAAAAGGTGCAACAGTAGAAGTTAATGCACCAGCTGGTATAATAAAATATGAAATAAGAAAAATAAAAAAATAATATTTTAAGAAATGTCAAAAATTTGTTTGACATTTCTTTTTTGTTATGATATTATTGTTACATAAGAAAAAAGGAGAAGTGATGTAAATGGGAACTAGAGCCGAAACAAGCAGAAAGGAAAAAGCAATATTAAAATTTATTGAAGATCAAGTTGTAAAAAATGGATATCCACCATCAGTTAGGGAGATAGGAAAAGCAATTGGCTTAAGCTCAACAGCTACAGTTCATGCATATTTAGAAAAATTAGAGAAACAAGGATTCATAAAAAAAGAAGATAAAAAAGGAAGAACATTAAAAGTAATAAAAGGAACAGACGGCCAACCTATAACAAAACAGAATAAAGAATTTTATACCCAAAGAGAAATGGTAGAAGTACCAGTAATAGGAAAAATAACAGCTGGATTACCAATACTTGCGGTTGAAAATGTAACAGACACATTTCCAATTCCATTAGACTTTGTTGGAAATAGTGAAAGTTTCATGTTAACTGTAAGAGGAGAAAGTATGATAGAAGCTGGAATATTAGATGGAGACTATATACTTGTAAAGAAGCAAAACAATGCAAGTAATGGAGAAATTGTTGTTGCATTAATAGGAGATGAAGCAACAGTAAAAACATTCTACAAAGAGAAAGACCATATAAGATTACAACCAGAAAATCATACAATGGATCCTATAATAGTACCAGACTGTAAAATATTAGGAAAAGTTGCTGGAGTATTTAGAAAAATGTAGAAATAAAAAATATTAATAAAAAATAGCAAGAAAAATCTTGCTATTTTTTCGAGTGTATAATATAATAAAACAAAAAAACAAGGAGAAAACAAATGAAAGAATTAGGTCCAAAAGGAAATATAATAAAAAGAGTTTTAATAGTAGTATTGGTATTAATAGCAATCATTTTAGTATTGTTAAAAGCACAAGACTTTATGAAAGAAAAAACAGATGATTCAATTAGTTTAATTATAAATAATACAAATGTAACACAAAGACTTAAATATGACGTGAAAATTGAAAACAACAATATTTATGTTTCAATGGATGATATAAAAAATTTCTTTGACAAATATATCTATATAGAAGATGAAATAAACGAAATAGTAACAACATATAATGATAAAATTGCAAGCATAGGATTTGAAGCAAACAAGCTAACATTAAATGGTTCGACAAAGAAAATCAATGCACATGCAATAAAAGAAAATGATGTTGTTTACATACCAATAAGTGAAATGACAGATGTATATAATATTGAAATTAACAACATAGAATCAACAAAAGTAATAACAATAGATTCATTAGAAAGAGAACAATTAAAGGCAACTACAAAATCAAAACTTTCAGTAAAATCAAAAAGAGAAAGTTTTTCTAGAACAGTAGATAAAGTTGAAGATAATGCAAGTTTAATTGTAATAAAAAATAATGGAGTAACATCTGAAAAAGGATGGACAAAAGTTAGAACTGCAAATGGAAAAATTGGATATGTAAAAACAAATAAGTTAAATGAGATAACAACAGCAAGACAAGCAGTAGAAAAGAAAAAGCAAATAGAAGGAAAAGTAAACATGTTTTGGGATTATTTCTCACAATATGTAAAAGCACCGGACAGAACAGGACAAGTAGTTGATGGAGTAAATGTAGTATCACCATTATTCTTCTATTTAGATAAAACAGATGGAACATTAAAAGAAAATGTTGGAGATGCAGGAAAAACATATATTGAGTGGGCACATTCAAATGGATATAAAATATGGCCAATGATTTCAAATTCAGATGCAGGAATAAAAGTAACATCAACAATATTAAATAGTTACAGCAAAAGACAAGAATTAATTCAAAGTATAGTAGAAAAATGTGCACAATATGAAATTGATGGTATAAATATAGATTTTGAAAATATGTACCAAGCAGATAAAGATAAATTTTCAAGATTTATAATAGAACTTGCACCACGTATGCAAGAAATGGGAATTGTTTTATCTGTAGATGTAACTGCACCAGATGGGGATCCAAATTGGTCTTTATGTTATAACAGAAATGTAATTGGAGATGTAGCAGATTATTTAGTATTTATGGGATATGACCAATATGGAACATCAAGTGCAAAACCAGGAACAACAGCAGGTCTTAATTGGGTTGAAAAGAGTCTACAAAAAATAATTCAATATGATGAAGTAGATACAGAAAAAATAATTTTAGGAATACCATTTTATACAAGACAATGGACAATTGCATCAGATGGAAAAATTAAAGATAGAAGTCCTGTACCAATGATGAACATTAAAATTCCTAATAACGTTGAAAAACAATGGGATGAGGATTTAAAACAATATTACATTGAATATGCATCAGGAAAAAATACAATAAAAATGTGGATTGAAGATGGAACTTCAATAAAAGAAAAAGTTGCATTAGTTGCAAAATATAAATTAGGAGGAACTTCTGGCTGGAGAAAAGATATGGAAACATCTAATATTTGGGCAATAATTAAAGAAGGACTTGCTAATGCAAGTGAATAAAATAGTAAAAGTCTGAAGCAAAATGTTTCAGGCTTTTTGCATAATTAATGAGTTTTTATCATAGATTCAATTGAGGTGATTATGATAAAAACATTATATCTAGAAAAGGTGGATAAGCCAAAATTTGTGTTTCAAAAACTAAAAATTGAACAAGATAATTGTAAAATATATGCTAATTTGGAGAAAGAAAAAAATATAAAGAAAGTGATTTCTAAAATAGTGAAAGCCGAAATTAATGCGGTAGTTTTAAGTAAAGAATTAAAAACAAATCTTCGATTAATAAATGAATTAAATTCAGCTAATATACACATATTTGATGGGAGATGGCTAGAAAAATATTTAACCTATGAAATATTAGAATTTATTTTAAAACAGAAAAATCAAAAAAAAGAAGAAACTGAATTAGCAATAACTACAAATGAAATTACAGACTCATGTATACAGATTATAAAGACATTAGCCAAACAGTATAAAAGAGTAACAGTAGTAACAAATCATTTAAATAAATTAAGAAAAATTGAAAAAGAGTTATATGATGAGTATGGGATTTTAATATTAGTCTCAAATAATCAAAAAAAGAGTTTAGCCAAGACTCAGCTAATATTAAATATGGATTTTAACAAAGAGGTATTAAATAAATATAAAATAAACGAAAATGCGGTAATTTTAAATTTGGAAGGAGATATGATAATTTATAATAAAAGATTTAATGGGATAAATGTCAACAATTATGAAATAGAAGTAGGTAGAGAAGAAATAATTTGGAGAACAAATATGGATAAATTTGAAACTAAAGAATTATTGGAAGCGTCTTTATATATGAAAGATACATTTGATAATATTAGAGCAAAAATAGGAAAATACAAGGTTTTGGTGCAAGAAATATATGGAATAAATGGAAAAATCGAAAGATTTTCTTAAAATACTTTCCTTTTTTGGCAAAATGTATTATAATATTTGAGAAGATTCCAAAAAAATACGGAGGATTTATAAATGGGAAAAAATAAAAGAAAATCAAGTAAACACAGTAAAACTTCAACAGCATTAGTAAAATCTAAAAAAGGAAATAAAGAAGCAAAAGCAAGAAAAAAGGATACTAAAATGAAATTAAAATATAAACATCCAAAATTAGCTTTAGCATTAAAAATTATTTTAATTGCATTAGTAATTCTTGTAGTAGTTGGCTCTGGTGTAACAATAGGACTATTATATGGATTATGGGGAGACGATTTAAAAATCAATTTATCTGAACTAGTATTAAAACAAAATTCAGTAATTTATGATACCGATGGAAATGTAATAGCAGAATTAACTGGTGATGAAAACAGAAAAATAATAACATTAGAAGAAATGTCACCATACCTTCCAAAAGCCTATATAGCAATAGAAGACGAAAGATTCGAAAAACATCATGGAGTAGATATAAAAAGAACAGGTGCAGCAATATTATCATTTGTAACACATGGTGGAAAATCTACTGCAGGTGGAGGAAGTACAATAACACAGCAATTAGTAAAAAATATTACTCAAGATAAAGAAAGTAGCGGAATAGATGGTATAATTAGAAAATTAAAAGAATGGGCAAAAGCATATCAAGTAGAAAATGAATTATCAAAAGACCAAATATTAGAGTTATATTTGAACTTGATATTTATCGGTGGAAAAAATCAGGATAATAGAGGTGTTGAAATAGCTTCAGAATACTATTTCAATAAATCAGCAAAAGATTTAAGTATAGCACAATGTGCATTCTTAGCAGGAATTAACCATTCACCAAATAGATATAATCCATATTTCGGAAGTGACCCAACAGAGAAAATTGCAAAGAGAACAAAAACAGTTTTATCACAAATGAAAAAGTTGGAGTATATAAACCAAGAAGAATATGATACAGCTGTTGCAGAAGTAGATGCAGGATTTAATTTTGAAAATGGTGCAAAAGGAAATGTATATTCATCACATACAGATGCATTAATAGACCAATTAATTGCTCAAATAATGGAAGAAAAAGAAATTTCAAAAGATGCAGCGACAACATATTTGTATAGTAGTGGATTAAAAATATATTCAACACAAGTATCTTCAATTCAAACAGTAATGGAAGAAGAAGCTAAAAAGAGCAAATATAATTTAAAATCTAAGAAAAATACGAACGAAGATGGTTCAGCAGTATTAGCACAAGGTGCAGCAGTAGTTATAGATCCAAAAACAGGAAATGTAGTTGGAGCTGTTGGACAATTAGGAGAAAAAACAACTTCAAGAGGATTGAACAGAATAAAGTCATTAAGACAAACAGGTTCATCTATTAAGCCATTGGCAGATGTATTGCCAGGTGTAGAAGAAGGAATTGTAACTCTAGCAACAATATATGCAGATTTAGCTACAACATTTGGAAAAGACTATGAACCTCAAAACTATAATAAATTTACAGGTTTAAGGACTGTAAGAACTGCAGTAACAACATCACAAAATATACCATTTGTAAAAATTATGGCAGAATTAACACCACAAAAATCAATAGAATATATGAAAAAGATGGGAATTTCATCATTAGTAACAGCAAAAGAAAATAAAGAGCATAATGATGAAAACTTAGCATTAGCTATTGGTGGTATGACATATGGTGTAAGTCCATTAGAAATGGCTGCAGCATATGCAACAGTAGCAAATGATGGAACATATATAGAACCAACATTCTATACAAAAGTAGAAGATTCTAACGGAAAAGTAGTATTAGAACCAGGACAAAAAACAGAAAAAGTATGTTCAGCCGAAACAGCATATATAGTAAAAAGCGTAATGTTATCAGTTGTAGAGGGAGCAGACAGTTATGCTGGAACAGCATCTTACTGTGGACTAAGTGGAATTGATGTAGCAGCAAAAACAGGAACAACAAACTCATCAAAAGATAGATGGTTATGTGGATTTACAAATTATTATGCATGCGCTGCTTGGTATGGATTTGATGATCCAGAAAGAATAAGTTTCCCTGGAACAAACCCAGCAGGTCAATTATTCTCAGGAATTATGAAAGAAATTCATAAAGGAAAAGAAGATTCATTATTTGCAGAACCAGAAAACATTGTTCATGCAAAAGTATGTAGAACAAGTGGACTTCTTGCAACAAATAAATGCTCAAATACTTATTCAGAAGTATTTGTAAAAGACCATTTACCAGATACTTGTGATGCACATCAAAATCAGTATACAATATGTAAAGAATCAGGAAAATTAGCAAATGAATTTTGCCCAGCATCAACTAGAGAAACAAGATCTGCTAATTATGTTGTTGAAAAAGAAAGATTAGGTTTATGGACAACACCAGGAGTTAATACAACAACAACTAGTGCGCCAACAGAATATTGTACAATTCATAAAAAGGTAGAAGAAGTTAAGAAACCAGTAGAAGAAAAGCCAAAAAATGATGCAGAGAAAAAGCCAGATTCAAATAATACGACAAAACCAGATTCTGGAAGTAATACGACTGGAAATGCTACAACAGGAGGGAGTAATACAACGGCTGGAAACACAACTGGTGGAGGAAATATTACCAATAGTAATACTACATCAGGAGGAAATACAGCACAATAGAAGTTTGAAGGAGAATTATATTTTATAGTTCTCCTCCAAACTAATTTTACATATAAGGGAGTGAAAATAGTGGACATATATTTTTATAATACATTAACTAAAAAGAAAGAATTATTTGTACCAATAGAAAAAGGAAAAGTAAGAATGTATTCATGTGGGCCAACAGTATATAAAAATGCAACAATAGGAAATATGAGAACAAACTTATTCCAAGATATTTTAAGAAGAGTATTACGCTATAATGGTTATGAATTAAAACATGCAATGAATATAACAGATGTTGGACACCTTGTATCAGATGGAGATGAAGGCGAAGACAAAATGTTAAAATCTGCAAGAGAAGAGCATAAAACACCATTACAAATTGCAGAATATTATACAAAATTATTCTTTAATGATTTAGAAAGATTAAATATAGAAACACCAGAAATTGTATGCAAGGCAACAGACCATATCAAAGAAATGTTAGAATTAGTACAAAAAATAATGGAAAGAGGATATGCATATGAAACTTCAACAGCAATTTATTTTGACGTTTCAAAATTAGATGAATATGGAATATTATCAGGTGTAAATTTAAGAGAACAAAAGGCAGGAGCAAGAGTAGAAGTTGATCCAGAAAAAAGAAATCCATATGATTTTGCTCTTTGGATAAAAGCACCAGAAAATCATTTGATGAAATGGGATAGTCCATGGGGACCAAGCTATCCAGGATGGCATATTGAATGTTCAGCAATGAGCACAAAATATTTAGGAGAAGTATTTGATATTCATACAGGAGGAATTGATTTAATACCAACACATCATGAAAATGAAATTGCTCAAAGCAAAGGGGCATGTGGAAAGATTCCAGCACATTATTGGATGCATGGGGAATATCTTTTAATAAATGGTGGAAAGATGTCAAAAAGCTTAGGAAATGTATATTTATTGGATGATATCATAAATAGAGGATATGATCCATTAGTATACAGATTATTTAATTTCTCATGCCATTATAGAGGAAAATTGAATTTTACTTGGGAAGGAATAGAATCAGCATCAGTTGCTTTAGATAGGATAAGAGATGGATATCAAAAGCATTTAGCAGGAAATGCTGAAGTATCAGATGAAATAATTAGTGATATGGAAAATAGATTCCACCAAGCAATAAATGATGATTTAAATATGTCACTTGCAATGAGTGTAGTATGGGAAGCCGTAAAATATGCAGATAAATCACCTAAAATAGCAAAGTTATTAGAAAAGTTTGATACAGTCCTTGGAATTAAGATAACAGAAAAGAAAAAACAAGAAACAATTCCAGAAGAAATATTAGAATTAGTAGAACAACGTAAAAAAGCAAGACAAGAAAAAAATTGGGCAGAATCAGATAGATTAAGAGACTTAATTTCTGAAAAAGGATATGTAGTAAAAGACACAAAAGAAGGAATGGAAGTTAATCCACTATAATATAGAAAGAGGAGTAATATGATAGATTTTAAGAAAATAATAGCAGAATCAATAGCAAAAGTATTAAATATTGAAACTAATGAAATAGAAATGTCAATTGAAAAGCCAAAGGGAGCTGATAATGGAGATTATGCATTTCCTTGTTTTAAATTAGCAAAAACATTAAGAAAAGCTCCACCTGTTATTGCAGAAGAAATAAAAAATCAAATTAAAGTTGATGAATCACAAATTGTTAAAATCGAAGTAGTTGGTGGATATTTGAACTTTTTTGTAAATAAAGAATTATTAACCAAAGAAGTTTTAGAAGAAATCAGCAAAGATGAGCAATATGGTAAATCTTCAATAGGAGAAGGAAAAAATATTGTAATAGATTATTCTGCACCTAATATTGCCAAACCATTCCATATAGGACATTTGCGTTCAACAGTAATAGGAGCTGCATTATATAATATATATAAATATTTAGGATATAATGTTACAGGAATAAACCATCTAGGAGATTATGGAACACAATTTGGAAAGTTAATTGAAGGATATAAGCTTTGGGGAAGTGAATACAATTTAGATGAAAATCCAATTGATGAATTAACTAAAATTTATATTAGAATAAATAATGCATGTAAAGAAGATGAAAAAATCTTAGAAAATTGCAGAAATAACTTCAAAAAATTAGAAGATGGAGATCCTTATTGTGTTGAACTATGGAAGAAATTTAGGGAAGTAAGTTTGAAGGAATTCCAAAAAGTTTATGATTTATTAGGAAGCAAATTTGATTCTTGGAATGGTGAAGCATTCTATTCTGATAAAATGCAAGAAGTAATGGACATATTAGAAAAATCAGGAAAATTAGTAGAATCACAAGGAGCAAAAATAATTGACTTAGAGGATAAAGGAATAAACACACCATGTATAATAGAAAAGAGCAATGGTTCTTCAACATATGCTACAAGAGATTTAGCAGCTATTTTATATAGAGCTAGAACATATGATTTTGACAAAGCATTATATGTTACATCATATGAACAAGTATTACACTTTAAACAAATCTTTGAAGTGGCTAAATTATTAGGTTTAGACGAGAAATATACTAAAGGCCTAGAACATGTATCATTTGGAATGGTATTATTACCAACTGGGAAAATGTCTACAAGGGAAGGTACAAGCATTAAATTAAGCGATTTGCTTAATGAATCTATTTCAAGAGCAAAGGCTATAATTGAAGAAAAAAATCCAGACCTTGAAAACAAAGAAGATGTGGCACGCAAAGTTGGGGTCGGAGCAATAATTTTCAATGATTTATCTAATAGTCGTATAAAAGATGAAATCTTTGATTGGGATACAATTCTTAATTTTCAAGGAGAGACAGGCCCATATGTTCAATATACTTATGTTCGTACAAAGAGTGTAATTGAAAAGGCTGGTGGAGTTCCTGATATAAAAGATGTAAATGTTGAAAAATTATTAGATGATGCATCAAGTAAAATAGTGAAATTGATTTATCAATTTGAAGATACATTAATTCAAGTTACTGACAAAAATGAACCATATATATTGTCTAGATATTTGATTGATGTTGCTAAAGCTTATAGTAATTTTTATAATGAAAACAAGATTATTGTTGAGGATAAAGAGCTTCAAAATGCACGTGTTTATTTGACTTATGCTGTTGGAAGTATTTTGAAAACAGGTTGTAAGTTGCTAGGAATAGAGATGCCTGATAAGATGTAGAAAATTAAAAGAATATAACGAAAAAGACTTACCAGAAAAGGTAAGTCTTTTAAAGTTTTATAATAATATAGCACTTTCTAAAGCAAGTTTTATCATATTATTAAGACCAGTTTGACGCTCTTCAGGAGTTGCAATTTCTTTAATATATTTAGAATCTACTACGCTCATTAAGCATGCGGCTTTTTTGTTTAGAACTTTAGCAACGTAGAATAAAGCAAAAGCCTCCATTTCAGCAGCTGCTGGATTGAAGTTTTCTGGTATTCTTGTTAAGAATTGATTAACATCAGTCATGTAAACATCAAAACAATCAGTACAAACGGTGTTGCCAGATAAAATGTTTATATTATTCTGATTGGCTATGGATTTTATGACAGCATTTAAATCTTGATTGCTTGAAACTATATGACAATTTTCGTTATTTAAAGTTAAAGCAAAATTTCCTTCAGAAAATACATTTTCAGAAAGAACTATATCAAATAGTTTTAAGTCAGGTCTATAAGCGCCACAAGAACCTATACGTATAATATTTTCTACTCCATAGAATTTATATAATTCATAAGAATAAATTCCCATGCTTGGCATTCCCATACCAGAAGCCATAACAGTAATTTCTTTTCCTTTGTAATTGCCTGTAAAGGCATACATCCCTCTAACAGAATTAACTAATTTGTAATTATCTAAAAAATTTTCAGCAATATATTTGGCACGAAGTGGGTCGCCAGGCATTATTACCGTTTTAGCAATATCGCCTAAATTTGCTTCATTATGTGGTGTTGACATATAAATTACCTCCTTTTATGAATAGATTATATCATAATAAAATAAAAAATAAAGTAATTCACACAAAAAACACAATTAAGGAATATTTCCATAACAAAATACATATAAAATCATAGCATAGAAAAAATTGGAAAGGATTGTTATTATGAGAGAAAATGATTTAATAATAATTGAAAATTTTTTGGAGGATAAAGAAGAGAAGTTAGATGTAAAAGAAGAGCCTTTTGATAAGCTGATGTTTTTTTATAAATCAGCATTAAATCAATTAAATGTACAAATGAATATTATAAAAGAAGAATTTCAAATTATGTATAATTATGACTTAATAGACCATATTGACACTAGAATAAAAGAACCAAAGAGTATAATTAAAAAAATGGAGAAAAAGAAATATGACAAAACATATTTGAATTTAATTGAAAAAATTAATGATGTAGCTGGAATGAGAATAGTATGCACTTTAAAAGATGATATATTTTTTATTAGAGATTTGATTAAGCA
The DNA here is from genome assembly GCA_934120315.1 of uncultured Clostridia bacterium. Lineage (GTDB taxonomy): Bacteria > Bacillota > Clostridia > TANB77 > CAG-508 > CAG-269. The sequence goes on along the minus strand of CAKOTX010000003.1, from coordinate 87,608 downwards.
AATGCCAGATATTCACATATTAAAAGAAAAAGACTATGTTACAAACCCAAAACCAAGTGGATATTCTAGTTATCATATGGTAGTCGAGGTTCCTGTTAAATTGACTCAAAAGACAATATATGTAAAATGTGAAATACAAATTAGAACACTTGCAATGGACTTCTGGGCAAGCTTTGAACATAAAGTTAAATATAAAACAGAGCATGATGTAAGCAAAAAGACATCAAAAGAATTAGTTTCATGTGCTAAAATGATAAATAAATTTGATGATAAGATGATTTCGCTGAAAAATATATAGTGAATTAGCCAAAATCTCTTGACAGTTGACAATAATAATTATAAAATATAATAGGTTGAAAAAATATATAAAAAATTAAAGTAGAAAAAGATATATTTATTCGAACATTGAAAATTAAATAAGAAAGAGGTGTATGATTATGCAAACATTAATCATAGTAGCCACTATCTTAATCTCATTAGCAGTTGGAATTTTTATCGGAATGATAATAAGAAAGAAAATTGCAGAATCTAAAATTGAAAGTGCAGAACAAGAAGCAAAAAGATTAGTTGAACTAGCAAAAATAGACGCAGAAAATTTAAAGAAAGAAGAAATCTTCAAAGCAAAAGAAGAAATTATGAATGCTAGAAACGAGTTAGATCAAGAGATTAAAGAAAGAAGAGGCGAAATTCAAAAACAAGAAAGTAGAATTATTCAAAAAGAAGAAAACTTAGAAAGACGTTCAGATAATTTTGAGAAAAAAGAGAGAGAATTAGAACGTGATGAACAAGCTCTAAAAGAAAGAGAAAATGAAATTGAGGACTTGAAAGCACAACAAGTAGAAGTTCTACAAAGAATTGCAAACTTAAGCCAAGAAGAAGCAAAAACACAGTTGTTAAAAAAGGTAGAAGAAGATATAACAGCTGAAAAAGCAGCTTTAATCAGAGACTTAGAACAAAAAGTCAAAGAAGAAGCTACAAAGAATGCTAAAGAAACAATAAGTTATGCAATTCAAAAATGTGCAGCAGATCACTCTGCAGAAACAACAGTTTCAATAGTACCACTTCCATCAGATGATATCAAAGGAAGAATTATTGGTAGAGAAGGAAGAAATATAAAGGCACTAGAAACATTAACTGGAATTGATTTGATAATAGATGATACACCAGAAGCAGTAATCTTATCAGGTTTTGATCCATTAAGAAGAGAAGTTGCAAGAATAGCACTTGAAAAATTAATTGATGATGGTAGAATTCATCCAGCTAAAATAGAAGAAATGGTTGAAAAAGCTAAGGAGGAACTATCTGAAACAATTAAATCTGAAGGAGAAAGAGCAGCATTAGAAACAGGAGTAATTGGTTTAAATCCAGAACTTATCAAATTAATAGGAAAATTAAAATACAGAACAAGTTATGGACAAAATGTATTAAACCATTCAATTGAAGTTTCAAACTTAGCAAGAATTATGGCAGAAGAACTTGGATTAGATCCAAAACTTGCACGTAGAGCAGGCTTATTACATGATATTGGAAAAGCACTAGACCATGATATGGAAGGTACACACGTACAAATTGGTGTTGATATTTTAAAGAAATTTAAAGAAAATCCACTTGTAATAAATGCAGTAGAAGCTCATCATGGAGATGTTGAACCACAAACATTAGAAGCTGTATTAGTACAAGCTGCTGATGCAATCTCAGCATCAAGACCAGGAGCAAGAAGAGAAACATTAGAAGCATACATAAAGAGATTAGAAAATCTTGAATCTATTGCAGATTCATTTGACGGTGTTGAAAAATCATTTGCAATTCAAGCTGGTCGTGAAGTTAGAATTATCGTAAAACCAGAGAAAATTTCAGATGATCAAATGACATTACTTGCAAGAGATGTATCTAAGAGAATTGAAGAAGAAATGGATTATCCAGGACAAATCAAAGTAAATGTTATTAGAGAAACAAGAGTTGTAGATTATGCAAAATAGAGACAGGCAGAAATGCCTGTTTTTTTATTGCCACAATATTGACAGGCAAGAACAACTGTTTTATAATGAAAATGGTGATATTATGGAAAGACAAATATTGCATGTAGATGTTAATAATGCATTTTTGAGTTGGACAGCAGTAGAAATGCTGAAAAACGGAAGCAAAATAGATATAAGAGAAATTCCATCAGTAATAGGTGGAGATGAAAATAGAAGATCTGGAATAGTGTTAGCCAAAAGTCCAAAAGCCAAGATTTTTGGAATATCAACAGGAGAAACGCTATATCAAGCAAGAATGAAATGCCCTAATTTACAAGTATATCCTATGAATTACAAATTATATAAAGAAAATTCGAATAAATTATATCAATTATTGTTACAATATACAGATAAAATAGAACGATTCAGTATAGATGAATGTTTCTTAGATATGACAAATTATCTAAGAGGAACGAGTCTGCTAGAGAAGGGATATGAAATAAACAAACGAGTAAAAGAAGAACTAAAATTTACAGTGAATGTTGGAGTGGCTCACAATAAGTTATTAGCGAAGATGGCGTCAGATTTTACCAAGCCAGATAGAGTGCATACTCTATTTGAAAATGAAATTCCACAAAAAATGTGGCCATTGCCAGTATCAGATTTATTAATGTTAGGAAGAAAAACAATTCCTAAATTATATAATATGAGAATAAAAACAATAGGACAATTAGCAAACACCGATAAAGAATTATTGACTAAAAAATTTGGAAAACATGGTACAATGATGTGGGAATATGCAAATGGAATTGATAATTCAGAAGTACATTATCAATTTGAGAAGCCAAAAGGAATAGGAAATTCTACAACATTGCCAGTGGATGTAAGTGAAATGGCTAAATTAGAAGAAGTGTTGTTAGCCTTAACAGAGCAAGTTACATACAGATTAAGAAAGTATGATATGCTAGCAAATGTTGTAAATGTTCAATTAAGAACCAAAAACTTTGAAGATACATCACATCAGAGAAAAATGTTGGAAGCAACATCAAGTACAAAAGAAATTTATAATGTGGCAAAAGAACTTTTGCATGAGATGTATAAGCAAGGTACTCAAATAAGACTAATTGGAATGAGAGTAGATAATCTTATAGAGAAGAGTGAAAAACAATTATCATTTTTTGATAATAATCAAAGTGAGAAACAAGAAAAACTTGATAAAGTTGTAGATGAGTTGAAACAAAAATATGGTTATTCGAGTGTTACGAGGGCAGGAAAATTGAACTCAGAAGAGAAGATAAAATTGAAGGATGTGTGACAATTTGGGGTCGGTGTTTTTCTTGACATTGTGTCAAAAAAAACACCGACCCCAAATTGACAAAAATGGAGGAATAAAGAGGTATGAATATTAAAGAAATAGCTAAAAAAATAGAGGAAAATGGAGGAAAACTATACTTGGTGGGTGGTGCAATAAGAGACCAATTTTTAGGCAAAAATTCAGAAGATGAAGATTATTGTATTACTGGATTAAGTTCAGAAAAATTCAAAAAATTATTTTCTGAAGCAAAAGTAAAAGGAAAAGCATTTGAAGTATTTGAACTTGAAGGTAAAGAATTTGCAATTGCAAGAAAAGAAGTTAAAGTTGGGGAAGGCCATAAAGAGTTTGCAATCCATACTAGCCCGGACATAACAATAGAACAAGACTTAGCTAGAAGAGATATTACAATAAATTCAATAGCTCAAGATGTTCTAACAGAAGAGATAGTAGATCCGTTTAATGGAAGAGAAGATATAAAAAATAAAATTATAAGAGCAACAACATCAGCCTTTGGAGAAGATCCACTTAGAGTTTATAGAGTTGCAAGGTTTGTAGCCCAATTAAATTTTGAAGTTGAAGAAGAAACATTAGAACAAATGCACAAATTAAGAGATGAGCTAAAAAGTCTATCTAAAGAAAGAGTTTTTGAAGAACTAAAAAAGGCATTGAATACTGATGCTCCATCAATATTTTTTAATACCCTAAAAGTTGCAGGAGTTTTAGATGTTCATTTTAAAGAAATTAATAATTTAGTTGGAGTAGAGCAACCTGTGCAATACCATCCAGAAGGAGATGCATATAATCACACAATGCTCGTGTTAGACATGGCGGCAAATTTAACAAAAGAATATCCTAAAAATAGAAAATTAGAAATTAGATTTTCAGCATTGGTTCATGATTTAGGAAAAGGAACAACACCAAAAGAATTGTACCCGCATCATTATGGACATGAAGAGCGAGGTTCGGAATTGATAGATGAAATGGCAAAGAGGGTAGAATTACCTAACAATTGGATTAAATGTGGTAAAACAGCTTGCAAAGAGCATATGAGAGGTGGAATATTTTATAAAATGAAACCTGCTAAAAAAGTTGAGTTTATAGAAAGAGTAAATAAGACTTTATTAGGACTAGATGGACTTCAAATTATAGTTGTAAGTGATAAGACAAGTGGTGGCAGAAAAAATAATCCAGAAGACATCAATTTTGAGAAAATTGGTAATGAGTGTTTTGAAGCAATTAATGGTAAATTTATACAAGAAAAATATAGTCTTGAAAAAGGCGCGAAAGTCGGGCGTAGACTGCATGAAGAGAGAGTGAATTGGATGAAAAATTGTCAAGAAAAACACCGGTACCAAATTGACAAATTGTCAAGAAAAACACCGACACCAAATTGACACCAAATTGACATAGATTTCCTAAAAAAACTCCAAGAAAAGTATTGAAAAAAAAGAGGGATTATGATTAAATATAGAAGAAAGAGAATGTAAAAAGGGAAAAAATATACAAAGGAGGTAAATTCGTATAATGATGAATTATACAGAACCAAAAGTAGAAAAAATGGAAAATTCAAAAAGCAATAAATTAAAACAAAAATTAAGCTTTATGCCAAAAAAAGTTTATGCAATATTAGCGGTGTTATTGGTGTTTCTAATGGCAACAATTGTATATGCTGTTAGGACAGATTTAACAGGAAATGAGATAGCGAGCGAAATAAATTTGATTAGAGTTGCGGCAGCTTCGCTAATGGGAGAAGATTCTAAAACAGTATTGCAAAAAGACCTTTTTGAAGCAAAGCTAAATAGTTATTTAGGAAGTAACAAGGTTACTGTTGAAAAAGCTTCAAGTACAAGGTTAAAAATTACATATTTGGAGACAGAAAGAGAATATTATATTAATATCAATACAGGTTCAATGGAAGATGATTCTGGAGATGATGGAGATTGGGTAAAACCATCAGAAGTATATGATGCTTCTGGATCAAATGCTGATGGATTGCACATAGGGGACTTTATTGATTATGAACCTGGAGTATGGACACAAGATGAGATAAATGCAATTCAAATAGGTAAAACAGCCAACCGGGCTACAAGTAGCGAATGGAAGCACTACTTTGCCAACAGCTGCTTATCAATTTGGAGGATTCGTAGCTGGAACATCTAAAAGTGGAAATGCTAGTGCATATGATTTAACATATAATTATATTCAAGATTCTGCTACGAATTCAGGTGTTACTGGATGGAGAGTATTTGATATAGATGGAGATAAAATTACATTATTATCTGCAGGAAATCCAGAGGATTATTACAATGATTATGGTGAGGCTAATGAAGCTGAATACATGCTAACAGGAAATATAAATAGCGAACTTACAGATGCTAGTAGCTATACAAAAAGAGATTGGAGTGCATATGTAAATACAGACCAAGCCGCTGTTAGTGCAACGGCATATAGCAAATCATTGCAAGATAGCTGGTTTACTAAATATATAAAATCAAGTGATTTTCAAACAATATATGAAAGTGGATATGAAAAATATATGAATATAATTGATAACAATTCATATTATTATTATCCATCTCCATACAATTATGCATATCTATATAATTTCAACCCTGCAGGTAGATCAATAACAGCAATGCAAGGAACTGCGATGGGAATAAGAGTTGTAGTTAATTTATCAGAGGAAGCTTTACTTTCTGCAACTAAAAAAGGTACAAAAACATTGACAGGTGGCAGAATAAGTGGAAGTCAAACATATAATGTGTGGGGATTAAAAGGTGGAGGAAGTGTAGACCCAGATCCAAATCCACCAGCTCCAGTGGATGAATGGGTAAAAGCATCAAAGATTTATGATTATGGTAATACAAGTGAAGAAAAAATGCACATAGGTGATTTCGTAAATTATGATGCAGGAACATGGACTTCAACAGAAATAAATTCAATACAGACTGGAGCAAAATCTGATTTGCAAACTGCCAATGGAAGCACATCATTACCAAGTAACTCACTTCAATTTGGAGGATTTGTGGCAGGAGCTAGTAGAAATGGCAATGCTACTTCATATGATTCAGCTATTAACTATGTAAAAGATACTTCAACAGGAAACGGTGTCACAGGATGGAGAGTGTTTGATATAGATGGAGACAAGGTAACGTTAATATCAGCAGGTAATACAGAAGATTTTTTGCTTTCAGGATATACCAATATGGGATATATTGGTGAGTATGTACTAACAGGAAAAGCAAATAGTAATTGGAGTGCTGCAAGTACAGCAGCAAGTACATACAAGGCAAGATGTTGGAATATATATACAAATACAAATCAGAAAGCTGAAAGTGCTACAGTATTAACAAAAAACATTTTAGACACTTGGTATGGAAAATACATGGGAGTTTCAAGTCCTGATGTATATACTACTAGTACATTTCAATTAATATATGATACACCTTATGTAAAATACCAAAATTTAATAGATAATTATTCTAATTATTGGTTAGCAAATGCTTCTAGTACAACTTCTGAACATTATCTTATGTATAGAGTTGTTAATTCAACAAGTGTTGATAAAGCACAAGTATTTAAAAATGTTGGGAATGCTTATGGTATCCGTCCACTGGTAACCCTATCAACAGAAGCATTATTCTCATCAACAAGAGCAGGAACAAAAACATTAACAGGTGGAAACATGGACAAATATGGAGGAAATCAAACATACAATGTATGGAACCTAAAATCATATGGAAGTGTAACGCCATTACCAGACCCTGACCCTGATCCAGAACCAGAACCAGAACCAAAACCAGAACCAACATGGGTATCAGCATCAACAATATATGACTCAACAGGAAATCAAACAGACTCTTTACATATAGGAGACTTCGTAAATTATGATGCAGGAACATGGACTCAATCAGAGATAAGTGCAATTCAAACAGGTTCAACATCAGATGGATTACAAACGCCAAATGGAAGCACAAGTTTACCATCAACAGCATTTCAATTTGGAGGATTTACAGTAGGAAGCAGTAGAAATGGAAATGCAACACCATATTCTTCATCAAACAACTATATAAAAGATGTATCAACAGGAAGTGCTGTAACAGGATGGAGAGTATTTGATATAGTTGGAGACCAAGTAACATTGATATCAGCAGGAAATCCAGAAGACTATTATCACGGAACATTATCTTATGCATATTTGAGTGAGGAGGTATTAGCAGGCTCATCGTCTGCAACTTATTATAAGATAAGAAATTGGAGCGACTATGTTAATCCAACATTAAAAGCAACTAGTGCAATTGCATTAAGTAAATCAAAGCTAGAAAGTTGGTATAAAAAATATCTTGGAACAGATTCCAGTAGTACAGATTTATATGTAGATGATGTATTCCAAAAAATATATTCAAATGCAAGATATATGAATATTATTGATAATAATTCATATTATTGGTTAGCAGGATATAATGACACATCAAAAGGTATGCCTCGTTTTAATCCTAGCAGTCTTTCAGTAGGACACTATGGTGATTATGCATTTGGAGTAAGAGTACTAGTAACATTATCATCAAGTGTATTATTCTATGGAGAAAAAGCAGGAACTAAAACATTAACAGGTGGAAATATGTCAAACTATGGAGGAAATCAAACATACAATGTATGGAACATAAAGTAAAAAAATAGAAAATTATATGTTGGGCTTTTATCTTACAGACAAAAGGGATAGAGGCCCGATTTTATTACTAAAAATGTCAAGAAAAACACCGGTACCAAATTGACAGCTTGTCAAGAAAAACACCGACACCAAATTGACAGAAAGGAAAATAAAAATGAACAAAAAAGTTATAATTGGAATTATTGTAGCAATTATTGTAATAGTAGCAGCAACAGCAGGAGGAATAATTGCATATAAATTAACAAAAGATAATAGTAAGCCAGAAGATGTATTAAATAAATACGTTTCACTGGTTAATGAGCAAAATTATGAAGATATGTATAATTTATTAACAGATGATTCAAAAGAGCAAATTTCACAAGAAGATTTCATATCTAGAAATAAGAATATATATGAAGGTATTGATATGACAGATATGGAAATTGAGATAACAAATATAGCAGAAGAAGATTCTAAAACATATGCAATTTCATATAATCAATCAATGAATTCAGAGGCAGGCAAGATAGAGTTTGAAAATACAGCTAATGTTATTAAAGATAAAGAAAAAGGCTATCAATTAAACTGGAAATCAAGCTTAATATTTCCCAATTTAAGTAGCAATGATAAAGTTAGAATTAAAACAATTTCTGCAGAAAGAGGTAGTATTGTTGACAAAAATGGAAAAATGCTAGCAGGGCTTGGAACTGTATCTTCTGTTGGAATTGTTCCAGGAAAACTTGGAGAAAACAAAGATGAGAATATAGAAAAGATTGCAAATTTACTTGGAACAACAGCAGAATCTATTAATAAAACTTTGTCAGCTTCTTGGGTAAAAGATGATACATTTGTACCTCTAAAAAAAGTTCAGGTAGATTCAACAGAACTTAAAGAGCAATTGCTTCAAATACCAGGAATTAAAATAACAAGTACTAAATCAAGAGTTTATCCATTAGGAGAAGCTGCTGCACATTTAGTTGGATATGTTCAAAATATAACAGCTGAGGAATTAAAAGCTAACAGAGGTAAAGGATATACAAGTACTAGTGTTATAGGAAAAGCTGGATTGGAAAAGCAATATGAAGAGAGATTAAAAGGTAAAGATGGGGTTGAAATTTATATTGAAGATGCCAAAGGTAATAGAAAAAAGGATGTTGCTAAAATTGATGTTCAAAATGGAGAAACTATTAAATTAACAATAGATTCAACAATACAATCTAAATTATATAATGAGTTAAAAAATGATGCAGGATTTTTTGTAGTAATGCATCCAAATACAGGAGCATTGCTAGCATTAGTTAGTACACCATCATATGATCCAAATGATTTTGCATTAGGATTAAGTACAGAAAAATGGAATGCTATTAAAAATAATGAGAATAAGCCAATGCTTACAAGATATTTGCAAAGTTATTGCCCAGGTTCAACATTCAAAGCAGTAACAGGTGCAGTGGGATTAACAACTGGAAAGTTAAGCACAAGTGATACATTTTCTTATAGTGGTTTAAGTTGGAAAAAAGATGGATGGGGACAATATGATATCACTACTCTTACAGCATATAGTGGACCTAAAAATCTAGAAAATGCTATGATTCACTCAGATAATATTTATTTTGCACAAGCAGCATTACAAATAGGTGCGAAGAGCTTTACAAGTGGTTTAAAACAAATTAAATTTGGAGAAAACATTGATTTTACATTAGGAAATATAAAATCACAATATGCTAATAATGGAGAAATTTCTAATGAAAAAGTTCTTGCAGATAGTGGATATGGTCAAGGTGAAATACTTGTAAATCCAATACATATGGCTTCTATTTATTCAGCATTTGCAAATGATGGAAACATGATAAAACCATATTTAGAAGAAGGAACTGAAACATCATATTTAGTTGAAGGAGCATTTACAAAAGAAGCGGCTAATACAATTAAAGAAGACTTAATTCAAGTTGTAGAAAATCAAGAAGGAACAGCTAAAGACATGAGAGTTCAAGGAAGAACTATTGCTGGAAAAACTGGAACTGCAGAATTAAAAGGTTCAAAAGATGCAGAAGCAGATGTTCTAGGATGGTTTGACTGCTTCACTTCAGACAATGATAGCAACCAATTGCTAGTTATCAGTATGGTTGAAAATGGAAGAAGTCTTGGAGGAAGCCATTATTTAATAAATAAAATTAAGACAAATTTATTTTAATACATAAGAAGGAGAAAAAATGGAAGGAAAATTTAAAGAATATTCAGCAACTCCTAACAATCCTAATTGGGAGAAAATAATCAAAAGGGAAAAAGAAATTTATAAAAGAGAAAATGACATGCGTTCAGAATTCGAAAGGGATTACACAAGAATATTACATTGCAATGCATATAGACGTTTAAAACATAAAACTCAAGTATTTTTCTCACCAGAAAATGATCATGTATGTACAAGAATTGAACATGTAATGCATGTTGAATCAGTAAGTTATACAATTGCAAAATATTTTGGATTAAATACAGAACTAACCAAAGCAATAGCCACAGGGCATGACATAGGTCATAGCCCATTTGGCCATGCTGGAGAAAGAATATTATCAGAAATATCACAAAAAGAAATTGGTGAAACCTTTTGGCATGAAAGAAATGGTATGGAATATGTAGACAAAATCGAATTATTGCAAGATATGAACCAAAACTGGCAAAATTTGAATTTAACATATGCAGTAAGAGATGGAATAATTTCACACTGTGGCGAGATTGATGAAAATTGTTTAAAACCTAGAGAAGAATATATTAATTTATATGATTATGAATATCCAAACCAATATGCACCATATACTTGGGAAGGATGTGTAGTAAAAATTGCAGACAAAATATCTTATCTAGGTAGAGACATAGAAGATGCAATTACTTTAGGAATTTTAGATGAAAAGCTAGAAGAATTATATAAAATTTTAAAACAAAAAGAAGTAATAAACAATACAGTAATAATAAATCATTTGATAGGTGATTTATGTGAAAACTCTTCTCCTGAAAAAGGTTTATGCTTTTCAGAAGGTACATTTAAGATGTTGAAAGAAATAAAAGAATTTAATTACAAATATATTTACAAAGCAGAAAGATTAAAACCATCTGCAAGATATTTTAATATAATTATAAACGAGATTTATTCTACAATCAAAAACAATTATGGCAAAAAAGATAAATCAGTTAATCCAGAAGTAATTGAAAGCTTTGAAAAATGGCTATCAAACTATTGGAACTTAAAGCGAAATGATGCGAATAAAAATGATGTTATTTTTGATATGAAAAATGAAAGAGATTTTTGTAAAGCTATCATTTACTATATATCAGGAATGACAGACAATTTTGCAATAGAAACATATAACAAAATTGTTGGATTTTAAAATTAATATTTTATGAAGATATGTTAAAGAATATTGAAAAGTTTAAGAAATTTTGCTAATATAGATAAAAAACAGAAGATAGGAGTTAGAAATGGAAAAGACTAAGAAAACTAAAAAAACAATAATGAATATAATTGTATTTATTCTATTAATTGTATTAACATTTGTATTAATTTTTAAAGACCAAGATGTCTCACAAATATTAACTGCAGCAGCAAGTGCAAAGAAAGGATATATATTCATAGGAATTATTGCAATGTTTATATACATCATGTGTGAGGCAATAAATATAGGAAGAGTATTAAAGGAATTCAAGCAAAAATCAACATTTTTAAAAAATATAAAATATACATTGATTGGATTTTTCTTTAGTTCTATAACACCAGCAGCAAGTGGTGGACAACCAATGGAAATTTATTATATGCATAAAGATGATATTCCAGTTGCATATTCAACATTAGCATTAATGATGCAACTTTGTAGTTTTCAGATTGTAACAATAACAATGGGAATTATAAGTGCAATTATACATTTTGATGTATTACAATCAGGATTGATATATTTATTTATATTAGGAATTACATTAAATTCATCAGCATTAGCATTGTTGATTATAGGAATATTTTCAAAAAAATTATCAAGAGGATTAATAAATTTTGCATTAAAAACATTGAAATTTTTTAGAGTTAAAAATATAGAAAAAAAACAAGAAAAAATGGAAAAAGAATTAGCGTCTTATCAAGAAAGTGCGGTATATGTAAAACAACATAAAAAATTAATGTTAAAAACCGTTTTGACTACAGTAGTACAATTATTAGCGTATTACAGTGTACCATATTGGGTATATAGAGCATTAGGATTTAATACATATAATTTATGGCAAGTATTAACATTACAAGCTGTGTTATATGCAACAGTATCAGGAATTCCATCACCAGGTGCAGTTGGAGTAAGTGAAGGTGGATTTTTAGGAATATTCAGAAATGTATTTCCAGAAGCAATGCTAAGTAGTGCAATGTTATTAAGTAGAGGAATAAATTTCTATTCATTAATCTTAATTAGTGCAGTAATTGTTATTATAAATACGATGAGAGATAAAAAGACAAAAATTGCAGAAGAAGGTTGATTTTTTTACGATGTGAAATATAATTCATGTTAGATTAAAATTAGGAGGTATTTTTATGATAAAATTAGTATTAGTAAGACACGGACAAAGCGAATGGAATCTAGAAAATAGATTTACAGGATGGACAGATGTAGAATTATCTGAACAAGGAGTAAGAGAAGCTAAAGAAGCTGGAAAGGTATTAAAAGAAAAAGGATATCATTTCGATTTAGCATATACATCAGTTTTAAAAAGAGCTGAACATACATTAGACTTAATTTTAAAAGAAATGGGAGAAGAAAATATCGAAATTAAGAGAAGCTGGAGACTTAATGAAAGACACTATGGAGCTTTACAAGGTTTAAACAAAGATGAAACAAGAAAAAAATACGGAGATGAACAAGTATTGCTTTGGAGAAGAAGCTCAGATGTAAGACCACCAGAATTAGAAGTAACAGATCCAAGATATCCAGGGAATGACCCTAAATACAAAGACTTAACAGAAGATGAACTACCAAAAACAGAAAATTTAATAGACACAATTAAAAGAGTTATGGAATATTGGAATACAGACATAAAACCAGATTTAGAAAAAGGTAGAAATATAATAATAGCAGCACATGGAAATAGTTTAAGAGGTTTAATGAAATATCTTGATGATATTAGTGATGAAGACATAGTAAAACTAGAAATTCAAACAGGAAATCCAATTTGCTATGAATTAGATGACAGTCTAAAACCAATTAGACATTACTATGTAAAATAAAGGAGATTTTATAATGAAAAAATTTGAAAATATATTATGGGGAATAGCATTTATAATAGTCGGATTAATTTTAGCAGGAAATGCGTTAGGAATAACAAATATAGACATATTTTTTGATGGATGGTGGACATTATTCATCATAGTGCCATGTTTTATAGGATTATTTAATGATAGTGATAAAACAGGAAACATAATAGGATTAGTTATTGGAGGAGCTTTATTATTAGCATGTCAATGGTTATTAAACTTTGACATGGTATTGAAATTAGTAGTACCAGTAGCATTAGTAATAATAGGTGTATCAATAATTTTTAAGGATTCAATCCATGGAAAAATAAATTCTGAAATAAGCAAAATAAACAAGAGTCAAAAAGATATACCTTCATATTGTGCAACATTTTCAGAACAAAATGCAAAGTTTGAAAATGAAGAATTTAGAGGAGCTGATTTAACAGCTGTATTTGGAGGAGTAAAGTGTGACTTACGTCAAGCTATTATCAATTCAGACACAGTTATAAAAACAGAATCAATATTTGGAGGAGTTGAAATATATGTACCTTCAAATGTAAAAGTAAAAATCAAATCAACTCCAATATTTGGAGGGGTAACGGACAAATCTGTTCATAACCAAGAGAGTGAGCACACTATTTATATTAATTCAACATGTATATTTGGAGGAGTTGATATAAAATGAATGTAATCCAAAAAGTAATAAAATATTTAGCTATAGCATTAGCTGCATTTATAATAATGAATATTGTTTCAGTCGCATTAAGCATATTGTGGGGAGTGGCTTGGCTTAGTGGGGTTGCTAAAGATGCCCAAATAATAGAGAGTCAAGAAGAGATCTATTCTACAATAGGAAATACAGATATTACAACATTAAAAATAGAACTAAGTGCATCAAACTTAGAAATAAAAAATGGTGAAATGCTTAGAGTAGAAACTAATAATTTGAATGTTAAATGCAATCAAGAAGGAAGTCAGTTGATAATAAAAGATAAATCAAAAAATTGGTTTTCAAATAGAAATGATGCGAGCCAAATTGTATTATATGTGCCAGCAAATATGCTTTGGGACAGTGTGAAGATAGATGCAGGAGCAGGAGAAATTAGTATAGAAGAATTAGCAACAAGAAATTTTGATTTTGATATGGGTGCTGGAAAAGTTGTAATAAAAGAATTGAATGTATCTAACAAATCAGAAATTGATGGAGGAGCTGGAAAAATTGAAATCCTATCTGGTGCTATGAATAATTTGAAATTAGATACAGGAGTTGGAGAGTTTACTTTGAATGCTAAATTAACAGGCAGAAATGATGTAAGGGCTGGTGTTGGAAAAATAAACTTTAATCTAACTGATGGAACTGAAAACTATAAAATTAAAGTAAATAAAGGCATAGGTTCTATTACTATTGATGGCAAGGAAACAACAGATGGAAACGAATATGGACATGGAGAAACATATATAGACATTGATGGTGGAGTAGGAGCTATTGAGATAAAATAATAATTTGGTAATTTGGTGTCGGTGTTTTTTTTGACACGCCTGTCAAGAAAAACACCGACACCAAATTGTCATTTTTTTGTTTTGACAAACCTGTAAAACAGTGATAGAATAAGGAAAAATTAAGAAAAAAGGGGATTGCAAAAATGGGGCTAAAAATAGAAAAAGTAAGCAAATATTTTGGTGAAAAATTAGCAGTAGATAACATCAGTTTTGAAATAAATAAACCAGGAGTATTTGGACTATTAGGAACAAATGGTGCAGGAAAATCAACGACAATAAGAATGATGCTTGGGATACTAAAAAAGGATTCAGGCGAAATTACGTGGAATGGCAAAAAAGTAGAAAGAAAAAATGTTAATTTTGGATATTTACCAGAGGAAAGAGGAATTTATCCAAAGTCTAAGATTTATGAGCAATTATTGTATTTTGCAGAATTAAAAGGAATGAAAAAAGAAGATGCAAGTAAAGAAATTGATTATTGGATGGATAAGTTAAAAGTATCAGAATATAAAAATATGACAGCAGAGAAACTTTCTAAAGGAAATCAACAAAAAGTTCAATTTATAACAGCTATATTAAATGATCCAGAATTAATAGTGTTAGACGAGCCATTTAGTGGTTTAGATCCAGTTAATACAGAATTGTTAAAAGAAGTAATTCTAGAATTAGTAGAAAAAGGCAAATATATTGTAATGTCAAGCCATCAAATGACATCAATTGAAGAATTTTGCAGTGATGTTGTTATCATAAATAAAGGTAAAACTGTGTTAAAAGGAAATTTAAAAGAAATAAAGGATACATACAAAGCAAATAGATTAATTATTAGTACAAAACAAGATATTACAGCAGAAATCAAAGATTTAAATTTGAATATCGAGAAAAACATAGATAATAATTATGAGATAAAAATCGAAAATGAAGAAATAGCACATACTTTATTAAAAAATCTAGTAAATAAAAATATTGAGATTGATAAATTTGAATTAAAGAAGCCAACTCTAAATGACATCTTTATAGAAAAGGTAGGTGAATAAAATGAGAGATTTATTTGTTGTAGCAAAATTTACAATAAAAGATATGATACAAAGAAAATCTTTTATAATTTCTAATATAATCATTTTGTGCCTTATAGTAATTGGATTTAATATTCCTAACATTTTAAAAATGATTAAGGGTGATGAGAGTGAGTCAAGCGGAGATAATTTCTTGATTGTCGACTCAGAGAATGTTTTTGAAGGCACATTAGGTGCTTTAAATGAAATGGATTTAGGATATAAATTTGATGTTTCTAATGATAAATTAACATTTGAAGATATCAAAAATAAAATTTCAAATGATGAAGCAAGTGATGCAATTGTAATTAGTAAAGTTGATGGAAAAATCAACATAGAATATATTGTTAAAAATTTATCTATGATCGACAAAGTTCCAGAAGATATAGTTAATGCTTTGACAAGCATATATTCAAATTTACAAATTTCAAAATTGGGATTAACACAAGAGCAATTAGAAAGTATTAGTCCAAATTTCAATTTTGAAATGAAACAGACTGAAGAACAAGAAGTGCATGGGAATCAATTTGCAATGATGATGATTTCAATAGTACTATTTTATGCAATTTATTTCTGTGCATATCAAGTTTCATCAGCAATAACTACAGAAAAAACATCCAAAATAATAGAAACACTTGTAACTTCTACAACTCCAAAGACAATTGTGTTAGGTAAAACAATTGGAATAGGGTTAGTTGGATTGTTGCAGATTATAGCTATAATTGCAACGGCAATGATATCCAAAACATTGTTCTTAGAAGAAGGTATGTTAGATGGTTTAATAGATTTTTCTACATTTACACCTTTTTTAGCAATAATTACGATATTATATTTTATTTTTGGATATGCGGTATATGCTTTATTGTATGCATTAGTAGGCTCAACAGTAAGCAAACCAGAAGATGTGCAATCAGCCAATAGTCCTATTGCGATAATTTCTGTAATCGGATTTTACCTAGCTTACTTTACAATGATGAATCCAACAAGTGAATTAAATAAATTTGCAGCTATATTACCTATATCATCACCATTTTGTATGCCATTAAGAGTGATGATGGGAATTGCAAGTCAAAATGAAATTGCAATTTCTTTAATAATTTTGGTAATTACGATACTAATAATTGCAAAAATTTCTATCAAAATTTACTCACAAGCTATATTAAATTATGGTAGTAAAATAAGCCTGAAAGACGCTCTAAAACTGTATAAGAGCAAAAATGTGTGACAATTTGGGGTCGGTGTTTTTCTTGACAAGCGTGTCAAAAAAAACACCGACCCCAAATTGCAACAAAATTTAAAATTAAAGCATCTAATAGGTGTAAGTATGACATACTAAAGAATGGAGGTATAGATGTGGAAGAACTTGTAGAAAGGGCCCAAAAGAATGATGAACAAGCTTTTAATGAATTAATATTAAGAGTTCAAAAGGAAATGTATTTGATAGCCAAAAGCAAATTAAAAGATGAAGAAGATATTGCAGATGCAATCCAAGAAACAATTTTGGCGTGTTATAAAAATTTGAAAAAGTTGAGGGATAACAAATTATTTAAAACTTGGCTTATAAGAATTTTAATTAATGAATGTAATGATATCCATAGAAAAAGAAAAAAGAATCCTATATCATATGACGAAAACGAATGTGAGAATTATATAAAAAGCGAAGAAGAAACGTTTGAAAATATGGGATTTGATGTGTTGATTAGAGATTTAAAAGAAGACGAAAAAATGATTTTAACATTATATTATTGTTCAGGATATTCCACAAAAGATATTGGAAAAATATTGAAAATGAAAGAAAGTACAGTAAGAAGCAAAATGTTTAGAGCAAAGGAAAAATTAAAAAATCAATATGAAGGAGGGTATTATGAATAATATAGAAGATATACTGGTGTCAGTAAGCAAAAACGATGTGCAAATTCCTATAAGAGTTCAAAATAGGATTAATTATACTTTGAAAAATAAAACTATAAGAAAGCATCATTATTTTAGACAAATTATGACTGCCATTATTTCGATTATATGCACAATGGCTGGAACTTTTGGTGTGTATGCACTAACAGGTGGAAAAATAGAAGGGATTCCAGCAACAGATTGGCTTGGCATCAAATTTTCTAGTAAGTATGTGGATTACAAGCAACCTGTTGAAAATCAAAAAATTGTATTTAAAAATACAAGTGTTGAATTAACTTCAACATTGTGTAATGAAGGAATTACTATATTAGAATTTGATGTTAAACTTAGCAAAGAAGATGCGAAAAAGTTGAAAATTGGTGAAAGCATTATTACAGAAGAGTATTTGCAAGAGCAAGAGAAGAATAAAGCTAAAGCAATGGAAGATGCCAAAAAAGATGCAATAATGCGTAAGTATTATACCGAGCCTAGAGCAGGAAAATATATTAGTATTAATGATGTTACACTTACAGATGATGAACTAAATGAGGCATATGAAAAGAGACTTGCAGAAATTAATAAAGCAATTGAGGAACATCAAAATTCAACATATGTTCCAGCAATTTCGTTAAATTATATGCAAGAAGGTGGAATATATAATTATGATAAGTTCAATCCAAACACAGTTTGGTATGGTAGTATTTATATTGATGATCAGCCATATTATATTAGAAATTGGCAAAGAACAGAGCAAATAAGCGAATATGAATATAAAGTATACACGATGTATTCTATAAGTGATGATGTGCTAAATGGAAAAGATGATTTTAAAATTAATCTAAAAAATAATAAATTGACAACTAATATCAATTGGGTATCAAGAAATAATAGTTGGAGTAATGATTGCCAATGGTTTGCAAGAAATAATGAAGAAACGGCAATTGATTTGCCAGGTGAATTTGAAGTTAATGTATCTAAAAATGATATTTTAAAGGATAGTAAAGTTATAGAAAATCCAGGAATAAAATCAGAGTTTAGAAATATTACACAAACAGTAGAAAAAGTTGTTGCATCACCAGTTCAGACAATAGTTAGAATTAATCATTCAGCAACGCAACAATCATCAAACGCTTTTGCTGGCAGATATTCAGATCCTAATATAGAATATTTGCCATTAACTAGAGAATATAAAGTATATGATGCAAATGGTAAAGAATTGAGTTGTTTTTCAACATCCAATAAAAATACTTTGATTTATGCTGATGGCACTAGAGAAGATTATGATTATCACGATATTCCAAATAAAAAATATAGCAATGCAATTTGGGAAACAATTGAGTATTTACTTATAGAAAATACTGATACTGATTATATAAAAATTGTCCCTGTTGAGACTGTTAGAAATCCTGTTGATGGGGTAGAGGATCATGGCGGGGAAACTTACTACGAGATGGATTCGCTGGTAATTAAGTTGAAGTGATTTTGTTAATTTGGGGTCGGTGTTTTTCTTGACACACTTGTCAAAAAAAACACCGACCCCAAATTGTCATTTATATTGTTTTTTTACTTACAAAATGTTACAATATAAATAGATAAAATATATAAAGGGGAATAAAATATGGACGAATATACTTGCCCAAAATGTGGTGCTATACTTAACAATCAAAAAGGATTTGACCCAGAATATGGAACATGGAGATGTTTAAGATGTGGTCAAATGATTATGGATGAAGATACATATAATGGTGATTTATATAAAGGTGTTGCTTGGTATTGCGATGAGTGCGGAGCTCTTTTAAATAAGCAAGATGGATTTTCAGATACATATTATTCGTGGAATTGTACAGAGTGTGGGCACGAAAATTTTATAAATGAAGATGAAATTGATGATGAAGATCATGAAAATACAGATAATTATTATTTAGATGATAAAGATGATATTAATGATGAAGAAGAGTTTGATGATGATGACGATACTGATGATGTAGACAATGAGATAGTTGCTTTAGCTTCTGATGCTGTATCATCAATGATAACATCTGCATTGGAAATTGGTGCAGAAACATATAAAAAAGTGCATAGTGAGAAAAAGAAAACAGCTGATATGCTTGAAAAAATAAATGAAGAAGAAGCAAGAATTGAGAGTGAAAAAAGCCGAGCATGGAGAAGAAAGCACAAAAAAGGTATATTAATTACTGTTATTACAATTCTTTTAATTTTAATTGCAATAGGAGCATATATTTTTTATATTACGCTAATTCCAGTCAGATATGATTCTGAAGATTTAATTGGAACTAATTATGAAAGTGTTGAAACCAAATTAAGAGCATCAGGATTTGAAAATGTTAATTCGAAAGAAATTCCAGATTTGAAAATTACACAAAAGGAGAAAGAAAATGTTGTTACAGATGTTATTATTAGGAATAAGATGAAATTTTCTGCAGAAACAAAATTTTTGCCATCTGAAAAGATTACAGTAGTGTATCATACATTAGAAAAGATTTATGCACCTTTGACTTCTAAAGAGGCAAAAGGAATGCAATATGCAGATGTGGTTAAACAATTTGAAGAAAAAGGATTTCAGAATGTAAAAGTTGAACCCATTTATGATATTATTACAGGATGGATTAAAAAAGATGGAGAGGTTGAGTCAGTGTCAATAAATGGAAGCAAAGACTTCACGGTGAATACTTCTTATAATGTAGATGCTGAGGTTATAATTAATTATCATACTTTGAAAAAGAATAGGGAGAATTAAAATGGATTTTGTAGTTGAAGAAACATTAAAAAAATTTAAAAAAGTAAATAATACAGAATTAACACCTAAAAGTATAAAGAAAATTCATGAAAGATTTCCAGTTCCAAGAGAGCAAAAGATTTTGTGGGCTGAAAATGTAAAAAATAATAAAATTTATGGAATGGTAATAACTGATAAAGGGATATTTTTTAAATCAAATCCACATTTCCAAAAGAAAACAAATTCAAAAACGAAGTCAAAGGAAACAATTATATATCATTATTTAAGATGGGAATATTTTAATCCTGAAGATTTTAAAGTGAAAAAAGTTGACGCTGACAAATATGAAGTCATATTTAATGAAAAAGTACTTTTTGAAATAAAAGAACAGGAAAATTTTTTCAAATGTTATGCTGATACATATTCTAAAATTGTAAAAGAATCAGTAACATCAGCAGAAAATATATTTGCAGATTTAGAAGCTATTGTTCCAGAAAACTATGCAAAAGTTAATACTAATCAAGGTCATGGAGAAATGGCGGAAGAAGCACTTAATCTATTAGATAAGTTACAAGGAAATGATGCGAAAGTTGTAGGAAGAACAAACGAGAAAAATGGCGCAGACCGATTAGTTAATGGTGTTGAAATTCAGACTAAATATTATAGCTCTGGTAGAGGATGCATCAATGCTTGTTTTGATAAAGCAACAGAGCAATTTAGATATTTTAATAAAGATGGAACGCCAATGCTAATAGAAGTTCCAAAGGATAAATATGCAGAAGCAGTAAATGAATTTAGAAAAAAGATTCTCGAAGGCAAAGTTGCAGGAGTTTCAAATCCTAATGATGCATCTAAATATATAAAAAGAGGGAAAATAACATATAATCAAGCACGAAATCTTTGCAAACCAGGAACAATAGAGTCATTAACATATGATACTGTTACAGGTGCAGTAAATTGTTCATATGCATTAGGAATTACATTTTTAGTAACTTTCGCATTATCATATTTAAGAGATGGAAACAAAAAAGAAGCTTTTGGCGCTGCATTGGAGGCAGGAATTCAAGTGTTTGGATTATCATTTTTTGCACACATATTTACACAGCAGGTGGCTAGAACGACTTTAACACATAGTCTTATTCCGCTTAGCACATATATTGTAAAATCTATGGGATATAGTACGGCACAAACTATTGTTAATGCAATCCGTGGTATGTCTGGAAAGTCAGCTATTTCTGGCGCAGCTGCGACAAAGCAACTAGCTAAAATTCTGAGAAGTAATGTAGTAACATCACTTATAACAATTGCTGTTTTCTCAGTGCCAGATACATACAGAATTTTGAAAAAGAGACTATCAGGAGCGCAATATACAAAAAATATGTTATCATTAATAGGGGTACTTGCTACATCAAGTGGTGGAACTCTAGCTACATCTGTAGCAACAACAAAGGCAGCAGCTGCAATGGGTACTACGATTTCGCCAGGTGTAGGAACAGCAATAGGAATTGCAGGAGGACTTGTTTGCGGATTAGCTGGTGGAAGTGCTATAAAATTTGTGGGTGATAATATTAGAGAAGATGATTCAGTAATAATATCAAGATTATTTAATGCTGTTATAGCGAATTTAGTGTATGAATATATGTTGTCAGAAAGTGAAATGGATGTATTAGTTGAAAAATTGAATACTATAAAACAGAAAGAGTTCAAAAATTTATTTGCAAATGTTATTGCTGTTGATAATCAAGAAGAAGTTATAGAGAAATTTTTAAGGCATTATTTTGAGGAGATTATTCGCACAAGACCCCAATTGCCAGAACCAAAGCCAGAAGATTTTGTAGAGTTTTTTAAGCAATTTGAAGAAAAAGAATAAAATATTTACCAAAAGTCTACACAAATGTAAAAAAATATGTTACAATATAAAATATGATTTTATAAAAAGAGGAGGAATTAACATGTCAGGACATAGCAAATGGCACAATATCCAAGCAAAAAAAGGAAAAGCTGATGCAGCAAGAGGAAAAATATTCACAAAATTAGGAAGAGAATTATTAATTGCAGTAAAAGAAGGTGGACCAGACCCATCAGGAAACTCAAAACTAAAAGATGTAATAGCAAAATGTAAAGCAGCAAACATGCCAAATGACACAATCAATAATGCAATCAAAAAAGCATCAGGAGAAGGAAATACTGCAAATTATGAAGAAGTAGTATATGAAGGATATGGACCATCAGGAGTAGCTGTAATAGTTAATGCAAATACAGATAACAGAAACAGAACAGCATCAGATGTTAGACATGTATTTGATAAAGCAGGAGGAAACTTAGGAACAACAGGATGTGTATCATATATGTTCAATAAAAAAGGTGTAATTGTAATTGAAAAAGCATCAACAGATATGGACGAAGAAGAAATAATGATGTTAGCATTAGATGCTGGAGCAGAAGATTTCAATTCATCAGATGAAGTATATGAAATAACAACAGCACCATCAGATTTTTCTGCAGTAAGAGAAAAATTAGAAGAAGCTGGATTAACATTCTTAGAAGCAGATGTTCAAATGGTTCCAACAACAACAGTTGCATTAGATGAAGCTGGAGTTGAAAAAATGGAAAGATTAATTGAAAGACTAGAAGAATTAGATGACGTTATGGATATATATCATAACTGGGAAGAATAAAAAATTAAAAAAATTGTCAAATTTTCTAAAAATATTGACAGTTTTTTTTTATTATAGTAAACTAGAAATAGATATTTTATAGAAGAGGGGTAGAAAAAGATGAAAAAGAAAGTTTTATTAGCTATAGTATTGGTTGTAGTACTATTAGGAGCAGGATTAGGATATGCATATTTTGCAACAGATGCATTAAAATCCGATAAACAATTATTTTTCTCATATTTACTATCAGATGATTTTACAAAAGATTTAAAAGACACTAATTTAGAAAAATATGTAGAAAAGCAAACAAATACAGCATTTGAAAACAAAGGAAAAATAACATTTGAAGCACCAGACCAAGGGAGTGCGCTTGATGGGCTAACCATATTGGACAGCACAACAATAGGTGTAGAAGGAAAAACAGATACAGCAAAGAAATTAGCTGAACAAAAATTCACAGTGGAATTATCACAAGGAATTAATATTCCAATTCAATACAAACGTGATGGAGAAACTTATGGAATACAAACAAAACTTTTAAGTGACAAATTTATCGCAATAAAAAATGAAGATTTAAAAGCATTGGCAGATAGATTTGGAATGGACACAAGCAATATTCCAGATAATATTACATTAAGTGGATTAAATTTTTCTGATAAAGAAATAAGCCAAATAAAAGACAAATATTCTAAAGTATTATATGACAACATGACAAAAGACATGTTCTCTAAGACAAAAACAAAAGATCAAACTAAAGTAACAATGGATGTATCTGCAGAACAATTTATAAATTTAATTGAAAAATTAGCAAATGCATTGAAAGAGGATAGAGACTTATTAAATAAATTATCTGCTGGAACAACAGTAGAAGATTTGAAAACACAAATAGACAATTTTGTAGATGCAATAAAAGAAACTGATACAACAGATGCTGATAGAGTTCAAATTGTATTAACTATAAAATCAGGCGAGTTAACAGAATGTGAAATAAAAACTGTAACTGATGATGTGGCTGAAATTGTTGCAGCAGTAGAAAAGTCAGATAATAAACTTGTATTTTATGCATATGAAGATAATGAACTTGTTGGACAAGTAAGTATAGAAAAATTTACTAATAAAGATGAGTTAAGCTATATTGTTGGAATTAAAGCTAATTCAGATGGCGAAGAAGTGGCAAATATTCAAATCGAGATGGCTTATAAAAACTTAGCAAAATTAGATGATGTAGAGGAAACAATAACAGCTGATATAGTTTATTCAGGTTCTTCATCAACTTCTTCATCAACAGCTGATGGAAAAACAAGTATTAGTGTAACATATAATAATGTAGTTACATTTGATTCTAATTTGAGCATAGATGCATTTAATTCAAATAATGCAATAATAATAAATGATGCAACAGATAAAGAGCTACAAGATTTGTTCTTAAATGTATATAAAAATTTTAGCGGAATTCAATAAAATTGAATAAAAAAATAGTTCTAAAAAGACTGGAAAGAGCATATATATATAATATATGTTCTTTTTTTGGTGTCAAGAAAAACACCGGTACCAAATTGACAAGGCTGTCAAGAAAAACACCGGTACCAAATTGACAACGATGTCAAAAAAAACACCGACACCAAATTGACACCAAATTGACAAGGAGGAAACATGGATGAAGTAAAAAATGTTCTAGAATATTTGCCTGCGGTGATAAGGCAAATAATTATGCAAGAAAATCAAAACAGTGAAAATATTGAAGAAATACGACTTAGAGCAGAAAAGCCACTTGCTTTGAAATATGAAAATAAGACGAAATTGCTTGATTATATTGTAAAACAGCAAGATATTTTACAGGCGTTTGAGAAAGTGTGCGAAAATTCGGTTTACTCATATAGGAGGCAAATTTGTGATGGATATATAACTATTAAAGGAGGAAATAGGGTTGGAATTGTAGGAAGTGCGGTTTTGGAGAATGGACAAGTTATTAATATGAATTATATTTCTAGCTTGAATTTTAGGATTGCAAGGCAAAAGATTGGATGTAGTAATAGAATTATTAATGAGATTCTAGATTTTAGTAATAATTCTGTACATAATACTCTTATAATTTCTCCTCCTGGATGTGGCAAAACGACATTGCTAAGAGATATTATTCGAAATGTAAGTAATGGAATTAAAACGCTTGGTTTTGCAGGAAAAACGGTTGGGGTGGCTGATGAACGAGGCGAAATTGCTGCAATGTATAAAGGGGTTCCTCAAAATGATGTGGGAGTAAGAACAGATGTAATTGATAATATGCCTAAACCGTATGCTATGAGAATTTTGGTACGTTCTATGGCTCCTGATGTTATTGCATGTGATGAGATTGGGAGTAAAGAGGATGTAGAGGCAATTGATTATGCAGTTTGCTCAGGTGTTAAGGGTGTTTTTACAGCTCATGGAAAAGATTTAGAAGAAATAGAAAAAAATCTAGAACTTTCGAAATTGATAAATAAACATATTTTTGAAAGAATTGTAGTATTAAATACAGAAAAGAGAGGTGATGCGAAATGTCTTTATCCGTTATAAAAACTTTAAAATACATATTGTTATTAATTATTTTTGGACTGTCGACTTCGATTGGAATGGCAATTGCCAGAGCATATGGCAATAGGGTTGATGAACTGAAAGAGTTCAAAAATATATTAAACATAATGAAAACGAAAATCAAATTTACATATGAACCGTTAGGTGAAATCTTTAGGCAAATTGCTAAAGATAATGATACTGAAATAGAAAAAATCTTTGGACAAATGGCAAATCAAATAACATATTATCAGGCAAAAGATGTCTGGGAGAATTGCATACAAGATGCAGATATAAGCATAAAACAAGAAGATAAAAATATACTTAAGAGATTGGGTAAGCTATTAGGACAAACAGATGTAAATGGCCAAGTTAGTGAAATTGAGGTTACAGAAGAGTTTTTGAGCATTCAAATAGAGAAAGCAGAAGAAGAGAAAAAGAAAAATCAAAAAATGTGTAAAACTCTTGGAGTTGTAACTGGCCTGGTATTTTGTATTATACTATTTTAAATAAAGGGGATTAAAAATGGATATTAATTTATTATTTAAAATTGCAGCTATTGGAATTTTAGTTGCAGTATTGCATCAAGTGCTGGTTAGAGCTGGACGAGAAGATCAAGCGATGATGACAACTTTGGCAGGATTAGTGATTGTTTTGACAATGGTAATTCAGCAAATAAATACTTTATTTCAGACTGTACGTACATTATTTAACTTATAATAAAAGGAATGAATTTTATGGAAGAAGTAATTAAGATTGTTGGAATAGGCTTTATGGCTCTGATAATAGCTGTCATTTTGAAACAATATCGACCTGAATATGCAATATATGTGTCAATAATAGCAGGAGTTCTAATTTTATTTTTGGCAATGGATAAAATTACTGGAATTATAAATCTTTTGAAATCCATTTCTGATAAGACGTATATTAATAAACAATTTCTTGGAATATTGTTAAAAATCACAGGAATTGCAATCATTGCAGAGTTTGCGGTTAGTATCTGTTCAGATGCAGGTGAAAAAGCGATTGCAAGTAAAATAGAAATTGGAAGCAAAGTTATTATAATTGCAATGTCTATGCCAATTATTTCAAGTTTATTAGAATTGATAATTCAAATATTGCCATAATGAAAGGATTGATATGAAAAGAATAATTTTAATATTTATCCTTGTACTAATGATACCCAATTATGCATTTGCAGAAACACAAGATGAAATAATGTCATCAACACAAGAAAAATTTAATATTAGCGGATTTTTAAAAGAAGCACAAAAATATACAAATGAATCATTTGGAGAGATTGATTTGTCAAGTATGTTAGGACAGGCCATACAAGGAAAAGTAGATAATAATAAATTATATAAAATAATAATTAAATTATTAGGAAAAGAAGTTAGTTCAAGCTTAAAAATTTTAATAAGTATTTTAGTAATCATAGTAATACATGGAATTTTAAAATCAATAACAGATAGTTTAGATAATAATAATGTTTCTCAAATTATTTATTTTGTTCAATACATATTAATAGTCACACTAATAATGTCAAATTTTACAGAAATAATTAAATTAGTAAAAGATACTTCAAATAATCTGGTGGGATTCATAAATGTACTAATACCACTGCTTTTAACTCTGATGGTGTATACAGGAAGTATTGCTACAAGCACTATAATAGAACCAATTGTGCTTTTTATAAGCAACTTTGTGGGAAATATTATTTCAGATATTTTGATACCAATTGTTTTGGTGATTGTTGTATTTTCTATAGTTTCAAAGATTTCAGAAAGAGTACAAATAGAGAAAATTTCGAAATTTTTAAAATCTGGGGTGATGTGGGCTCTTGGAGTTATTTTAACTGTGTTTGTTGGAGTTGTATCATTAGAAGGAACTTTAAGTAGTAGTGTTGATGGAATCACTGCCAAAACTGCAAAAGCAGCAGTTTCTACAGTGATTCCGGTTGTAGGAAAAGTCCTTGGAGATGTGGTAGACAGTGTACTTGGATGTGGTGTAATTTTAAAAAATGCAGTTGGCTTTGTGGGTGTGATTGTAATTCTAAGTATTTGTATTATGCCAATAATAAAAATAGGTACATTGAGCATAATATATAGCTTAGCATCAGCAGTGGTTCAGCCTATTGCAGATGAAAAGATTGTAAAACTATTAGATGAAATGAGTGGAGTATTTAAATTATTGCTAGGAATTTTGTGTGCACTTTCAGTGATATTAATTATTGGAATTACAATGGTCGTAAAAATTTCGAATAGTGGGATGATGTATAGATGATAAATTTTATAAGTTCATGGGCAGAACAGATTGTATTGGCTGTTATTGTGGCCACAATAATAGAACTGATATTGCCTAAAAATAAGAATAAGAAGTATATTCAGATGGTAATTGGTGTATATGTGCTGTTTAACATTATTTCTCCAATAATAAAGAATAAAGATAATTTTTCTGTGGAAAAATATAATACAGAAAAATATGAAAGTCAGTCACAATATGAGATTGATCAATCATCAATGGATGCTAGAATAGAAAAGATTTATTTGGAAGAATTGGAAAAGAAGACTCAGGAGAAGTTTCAAGACAACGGATATGTTGTTACCAAATGTAAGGTTGATGCAGTGTTAGATACAGCGAAAAAGAATGCGGGAATATCTTTGATAACAATAAAGATAGAAAAGACTGATGAAACCGAAAAGCTTGAAAGTGTCAAAAGTGAGCTAGCAACTGAATTTGAAATTTCAGAAGACAAAATAAAAATAGTGATGAAATAAGGAGGAAGTATGCTTAAAGAAATGTTAAAAAAAATGGGTGATGAAAATGACAAAAAGAGGAATATAGAGAATATTATTGTGTTTATTATAATATTAATAATAACAGTATTAATTATAAATGTGATGTGGTCATCTAATGATAAAAAAGCAGAAAACAAATCAGAAGATACAACAAAAGTCTTGGCACAAGCTACTTCTAGCTCTGAAAAAGATGATTTGGAAACTAGGTTGGAAGATATTTTGGCAAGTATAGATGGAGTAGGAAAAGTAAAGGTTCTTATAAAATATTCTGAAAGCAGCTCAGTAGTTCCAATGTATAATGAAACAACATCAGAAAGTACCACAAAAGAAACAGATGGAGATGGTGCAAATAAAGATGTAAAAGAAACTGAAAGTAAGCGAGAAATTGTGTATACAGATGAAAATGGGAAAAACACACCTATAACAGAAAAAGTTACGATGCCTGTAATAGAAGGGGCAATAGTAACAGCTCAAGGAGCTGGAAATGCAAATGTAAAAACTTCTATTGTAAGTGCTGTTGAAGCGGTAACAGGACTTGCTGTACATAAAATTCAAGTTTTTGAAATGGGGACAAAATAATTAAGGAGGGGATTAAATGAAAGTAAAAAAAGGCACAGTTGCACTTTATGTTGTAGCATTAATGCTAGTTACTGCAGGATATTGGAGTTACATATCAAATGAATCAAAAATGTTAGAGACAGTTAGTGTAGCTAATGAAAATACAGTTACTCAACAGTCAGATTCAGCTAATGAAACTCAACAGACAGATTCAAGAGATGAAAATTTGGGAGATGCAACTCTTGTAAGTAATAATGATGTGAAAGATGAAACTACAAATACAGCAACAGAAACAATTGCAAAAAAGGAAGATGATTATTTTGAATCATCTAAATTATCAAGAGACAAAATGTATTCTCAAACATTAGAAACATATAATGGAATTTTAAATAATTCAAATGTATCAGAAGAACAAAAATCAATTGTAACACAGGAGATAACCAAATTAAATAAAGAAAAAAATGCAATAATGATATGTGAAAACTTAATGTCAACAAAAGGATTTGATAAATGTGTTATCTTTGTAAATGTAGACAGTATCAGTGTTATTGTAGGAGCTGAAGAATTAAAAACAGATGAAATTGCTCAAATTCAAAACATAATTTCCAGAGAAATTGGAGCAAAAGTAGAAAATATTCATATAATGACGAAAAAATAAAAATAATTTTCTTGATTTCTTTTTCTATTTGTGATATAAAAGGTATGAAAAGCCGAGAGGCTAATTCGAAGGGAGAAAATAGAAATGGAAGTAAACGAAGAAAAAAGAAAAAAATTTATGGAATACGCTGGAAAGAGGGTTAACAATGTAATGCATGACATTCAAATATTAGAACCAATGTCAAGAAGTAGTGCATATGATTTTACAAAAGAAGATGTAGAAGAAATGTTTTCTGCAATGCAAGATGCTCTAAATACAGTAAAAGTGTCTTATGATAAAAAATTCGAAGAAAAATCAAGAGCAGAAAGAAAAGTTTTCTCTTTCGGAGCAGGAACAGCATCAGTAGTTGAAACAAATGAAAATGAAGAAGTTATAGAAGAAGCATAGGAGGTTATATTATGGAATTAAAAGGTTCAAAAACAGAACAAAATTTAATGACTGCATTTGCAGGAGAATCACAAGCAAGAAACAAATACACATATTTTGCAAGTAAAGCTAAAAAGGAAGGATATGAGCAAATTGCTGCTATATTCCAAGAAACAGCAGACAATGAGAAAGAACATGCAAAAATGTGGTTTAAATTATTAAATGGTGGAGACATCGGAACAACAGCTGAAAATTTAAAAGCTGCTGCTGATGGTGAAAACTATGAATGGACAGATATGTATGCAGAATTTGCTAAAACTGCTAAAGAAGAAGGATTTACAAGAATTGCATATTTATTTGAAGAAGTAGCTAAAATAGAAAAAGAACATGAAGAAAGATATTTAAAATTATTAGAAAATGTAAAAGATGGAAAGGTATTTGAGGCTGGAGAAGTTAAAATATGGAAATGCAGAAATTGCGGACACATTGTTGTGGGAACATCTGCACCAGAAGTTTGCCCAGTATGTAGTCATCCAAAAGCATATTTTGAAATCAAAGCAGAAAATTATTAATAAGAAAAATGCAAAAATGGGGTCGGTCCTTTTTGAACAATGTTCAAAAAAGGACCGACCCCATTTTCACTATTTCCATTTCCATTTCATACTAATCTTGGCTTGAGATTCACTTTTTTTAGGAGATAAGAAATTTGCACGATATTCTTGTTTCCAAATAGGAGGAATAAAAAAGCCATTATTCTTAGTAGAATGAGCAGGAGCAATTGGAATAGTATAAGGAATTCCAAAAGATTTCAAACTACAGAGCATAGAAATATAAACAAACAATCCTATGCCAATTCCCAAAAAACCAGCTGTAGAACCTAATGCGATAAAATAGAATCTGAAGACTCTTATATGAAATCCAAAAGAAAAATCTGGGATGGCAAAAGATGCAATTCCCGTTATAGCTACTATAATTATAAGAATTGGACTTACAATTCCAGCATTAACTGCAGCATCACCTAGAATTAATGCACCAATAATTCCAATAGAAGAAGCTATTAAAGAAGGAACTCTTAAACTTGCTTCTCTAATAAGCTCAAAAGCGAACTCTAAAAGGATAATCTCGAAAAATATTGGAAAAGGTACGTTTTCACGAGCCGAAATAATTGAAAACAATAATTCTGTTGGTAAAAATTCTTGATGGAAGCTAGTTATTGCTATATATATTCCTGGTAACAAAAGTGTAATAATAGCAGCTAATATTCTTACAATTCGTAGAAAATTAGCGAAAAGTGGACGTAAATTTGTATCCTCTGGAGAGAATAAGAAATCTTCAATTGTAGCAGGTAAGATTAGAGCATACGGATTTCCATTTACTAAAATGACAACTCTTCCTTGAAACAAATATTTTGCACATTTGTCAGGTCTTTCAGTAGATAGAACATGGGGAATACCAAAACCCTCATCATCTTCAATAAGTTGTTCTAATTCACCAGTTGAAAGTAAAGAATCAATATCAAGATTATGAAGCCTATATTTTACCTCAGAAACCAGATCGCCATTTGCAATGTTTTGAAGATAACAAACACCACATTTAGTTCTACTAATTTTTCCAACTGGAATAGTTTCAATAACAAGATTCTCATTATTAACAATACGCCTTAGCAGAGAAGTATTAGTCCTAAAATTTTCAATAAAACCTTCTTGAGGACCTTTTATAACAGACTCATTTTCAGGAACGCTAACACTACGCTGAGTATATTGTTTTACATCTATATCAAATGCGGAATCAAGAGTATCGATAAAAAGCAAACAGTCGCCCATATTTATACTGGTAAAAACATCTGAATAATCCTTTACAGGAGTAACGCTATTTTGGGGAAGTAAGCAGTTATCAACATAGTCAAATAATGTGCCCTCAAAAGGCTTATTATATCTGAACTTTCCAAGCATAAGAGGCTCTAAAATAAAGTCATTAATCGAATCAGAATCAACTAAGCCATCTATATAAATAATAAAACATTTATGATTTTCATTATAAACAAACATATTGAATTCTCTGATTATTACATCAGCACAAATAAGAGTATTATATTTGCTTTTCAAATAATCTAAATTTTCTTTCACATTTGAAAAAACTTTATAGTCTTTTTCTGGAGTTGGTGAATAACTTGTATTATCAGTTTTATTATTTAAAATAGAAAAATTGAAATCATTATTATATTTAGTTAAATTATTAAAAAAATCTTTAAAATTCATATTAGTAATATTTGCAAAAAATAAAAAAATATTCAAAAAACTTGAAATGAAAGTGAGAATAATATATAATTTAAATAGTATGATTGGTCTATTTTAGACCTCGGAGGAAATATGAAGGATAAAATAATAAGTTTTTTATTAGCTATAATTACGCTTGGAATTATGGCGGTTATATCTGTTATGGGATACATGATTTACAAAGAAATTACAGGGCAATCTATAATACCTGAGGACTTTGTAGGAGAGATAAAATATATTTTAAGTGAAGAAACAATAAATCAAAATACCACAATTATTCAAGAAAATAGCTTTGATGGTGTAGATGGACAAAAGATTAACAAAATAACTAAATATAAGCATTTATATGATCAATTAGATTCAACTGCAAAGACGATATATGATAAATTATATGAAAATAGAGAAAATTTGAAAACTGGAATATATACTGTTGATTTTGGAAATGCATTTCAATCAGTACTTTCAGAAACAGATGGTGATGTTAAGTTAAAAAAAGATTATCAATCAGCAATAGAAGCTTTTATATATGAAAATCCAGAAATTTTTTACATAGATGCAACAAGTATGTTTATCAATATTGAAAAAATCACTAAAATAACAGGAACAAAATATAATGTATATATTGATAATGGAAGTAAAAAAAATTATTTAGCAGAAGGATTTAATTCAAAAGAAGATATTGATAATTGTCAGATAGAGTTAGAAAAAATCAGAAGTGGTGTAATAGCTACAATAGAAGATAAAGAAGATTATGAAAAAGTAAAAATAATTCATGATTATTTAGTTGATACAATTGAATATGATTCAACAACATCTGTAGACAATATTTACAATATATATGGGGCTTTGATTGAAAAAAAATGTGTGTGTGAAGGATATGCAAAAGCCTTTCAATATTTAATGAGTGGAACTGGAATTGATAATACAATTGTAATAGGAACAGGAACTAATAGTAAAGGTAAAACAGAAAATCATGCATGGAATTATGTAAAACTAAATAGCAAATGGTATGCGGTAGACACAACATGGGATGATCCAATTATAATGGGAAATGGTAAATTGCCATTAAAGTCAAAATATCAATACTTTTTAAAAGGTTCAAACACAATGAACCAAAATCATTTTATATCTGGAAAATTCACAGATGCTGGTCAAATGTTTAGTTATCCAGAATTAAGTGTTGATGATTATGAATAAGGAGTGAGATAATGATAGAATTAGAAGAAAATTCAAGGAGACTTGATTTAATAAAAGAAAAAGTACAGAATTTAGGTGAGTCTCTTTGACATTTCTAAAATAGAAGAACAGGCAAAACAATTAGAAGAAGAAACGTTAAAAGAGGAATTTTGGCAAAAAACGCCAGCCGAGACAGGCAAAATATTATCACAGCTAAAACAGTTAAAAAATAAAGTAGAAAAATTCAAGAAGATTGAAAATGAAGTTACAAATTTAAAAGATTTAACAGAACTAGCAAATATGGAAAATGATGAAGAAGTTGCTAAAGAAATATTAAAATCAACAAAGCAACTTGAAGACGATTTGGAAAATTTACAACTTGAGACATTGCTTTCTGGAAAATATGATAGAAATAATGCAATATTAACATTACATCCAGGAGCTGGTGGAACAGAGTCACAAGACTGGGCGGAAATGCTATACAGAATGTATACTAGATGGGCTGCTAAAAAAGGATATGAAGTAAAAGAATTAGATTATTTAGAAGGTGAAGAAGCTGGAATAAAAAGTGTTACATTTGAAGTTGTAGGAGAAAATGCATATGGGTATTTAAAAGGTGAAATGGGAGTACATAGATTAGTAAGAATATCACCATTTGACGCGGGAGGAAGAAGACATACATCATTTGCATCATTAGAAGTTTTACCAGAAATAACAGATGATATCCAAATAGACATCAATCCAGATGATTTACGTGTAGATACATATAGAGCATCAGGAGCTGGAGGACAGCACATAAATAAAACATCATCAGCAGTTAGAATCACACACATTCCAACAAATATAGTAGTTGCTTGTCAATCTGAGCGTTCTCAGATTCAAAACAGAGAAACTGCAATGAAAATGTTGAAATCAAAATTATTAAATTTAAAAGAAAAAGAGCAGAAAGAAACAATAGAAGAATTAAAAGGAAATCAAAAAGATATTGCATGGGGAAGCCAAATTCGTTCATACGTTTTTTGCCCATATACACTCGTAAAAGACCACAGAACAAATTATGAAGTTGGAAACGTGGAAAGTGTTATGGATGGCGACTTAGACGGATTTATAGAGGCTTTTTTAAAGGGCTAATTTGTTAATTTGGGGTCGGTGTTTTTTTTGACAGCTTGTCAAGAAAAACACCGACCCCAAATTGCCACCAAATTGATATATTCTTAATATAATATAGGGAGTAGTATTTAATTAAATACGATTCTTTATATTATATTAAGAAAGGCGCAAAAGATGGAAACAATAGTAATTAAATTTGGAGGAAGTTCTGTTGCTGATAATAGTAAATTGCAATTGGTAGCCAATAAAGTTATAAAATTATATGATGAAGATAATAATATAGTTGTTGTAGTTTCTGCACAGGGCAAAAAAACAGACCAGCTAATAAAAGAAGCTGAAGAATTGGCTTTAAAGCCTGATAAAAGAGAAATGGATGCATTGATAAGTGTTGGAGAACAAATTAGTGCTAGTAAATTAGCAATTTTATTAAATTATTTAGGATATCAAGCAATATCTCTTACAGGTTGGCAGGCAGGAATACACACAAGTGATGAAAATCAAAATGCAAAAATAGAATATATAGACTGTGCGAGAATAGAAAAAGAGCTAGATGAAGGAAAAATTGTGGTAGTCACAGGCTTTCAAGGGATAAATGATACTAATGATATTACTACATTAGGAAGAGGCGGTTCTGATACTACTGCAGTAGCATTAGCTGCAAGTTTAAAAGCAAAGCAATGCTACATATATTCTGATGTTGATGGAATATATTCAGCAGATCCTAATAAAGTTGAAGGAACTAGAAAATTAACTGATATTTCATATGAAGAGATGCATTCATTATCAAGTGAAGGTGCAAAAGTTTTACATGATAGATGTGTTGAGATTGGTGAGAAATATAATGTGCCAATAGTTACAGGTTCTACATTTAATAATAATCCAGGAACAGTGATATCTCATAAATTGGAGGCTTCTGGAATAAAAAGTATTGTAAAAAAAGATGTTTCTAGAATATCTATTATCGGCTTTGGGATTAGTTCAAGAGATGATGTTATTAATAAAATTTTAGATATTGCAAATAAAAATAGTTTGGAGATTTTTAATATTGATATTAGTAGAACTAAAATTTCTATAGTTTTTAAAGAAATAGTGAAAGATGAAGTTTTACAAGAATTTCACAAAGAGCTCATATAAAAATTTAAAATTGTGTAAATTATTATTCAAGTTAAAATGTAACTATAATTCCCAAGTAAGAATTCAAAAAAAGTTCTTGCTTGGGAATTAATTTGTTAGTAACTTAACTATATTAATTTATAAAATAGTGTAAGTAAGAAAATATATATTTTCGAAAAAATGCTAGACAAAAATAAAGTTTAATATTATAATTTATTTGTAAAATGATGAAAAAAGAAAACGAGGAGGTATGATGATGAAAAGACTTGTAACCGTTGGGACTGTATATATATATACTGATACTTTAGCAAATAAAATTGTCAGAAATGACAAGTCTTTTCGCATACCTGAAAATATGAGAAACTTAGAAGAAAACTGTGAAAAATAAGCAGTTCTATTTTAGGTTCCTTTTTGCGTTTGAACAGAAGAGATTTTTATACTAAGACGGAGGGAAAAAAGATGAAACTAGTACGAAACAAAAATATGTTATTATTATTTGTTTTGTTTGCAATGATAATATTAATGTCAATAGGATATGCATCAATAAATTCAGTAACAGGAGATATAGAAGGAACTGCACTTGCGGATGCACAGGAAGGAGTGTTTATTACAAATATTGAATATGTAAGTGATGTAAATGCAAGTGCAAGCAATTCAAGAGTAAATAAATTTCTTGGAACAGTAATGGATAGTACTATGCAGTTGTCTAATACGGATGTGAATTCAAGTATAACATATAAAGTAACGGTTTATAACAAAGGAACAGAAGAAGCGATATTTCAAAAAATAACTTATGCAAATGATTTTTATGACAATAATGATATTATATTTGATATAACAGGTTTTACAACAGGAGAAAAAATAGGACCAGGTGAAAGTAGAGATATAATTATAAAATTTAAGTATAAAGGAACAACAGGACCTGATAATAATGTGCTAAATTCTTATTTGAATTTTGTGATAAAAGCTCCTAATAGAATGATGGCTAATTCTACTTTAGCTAGCAATTCTAATGGTTATAACTATTTGAATGGAAAAATAAATAGCACAAAAATATCAACGATAACATTTAAACAAGGGAAAGAGTCAGATATAACAGCAGATATAAAATCAGAATTTGATGCATCAGTGAAACGAGATGGAAGTATAATGGGATATTATACAGATGACAATAATGATGGAATGTATGATTTAATATTTATGAGTGAAGAGCCAATTTATGCGAATAAAGATTCAAGTTATTTATTTTATAACTTGACAAATTTAACAAGTATAGATTTATCGAATTTTAAAACTGACG
This sequence comes from uncultured Clostridia bacterium, assembly GCA_934120315.1. GTDB lineage: Bacteria > Bacillota > Clostridia > TANB77 > CAG-508 > CAG-269. Next base: position 50,680 of record CAKOTX010000003.1, on the reverse strand, counting down.
GTGTTAAGTATATGATTTCTATGTTTTATGGGTGTAGCAGATTAACAAGCTTAGATTTAAGTAACTTTAATACAAGCCAGGTAACGGATATGTGGTCTATGTTTAAGAATTGTAGCAGATTAACAAGCTTAGATTTAAGTAACTTTGATACAAGCCAGGTAACGAATATGAGTGTTATGTTTTTGAGTTGTAGCGGATTAACAAGTATAGATTTATCGAATTTTAAAACTGACGGTGTTAAGGATATGAACTATATGTTTTATAATTGTAGAGGATTAACAAGCTTAGATTTAAGTAACTTTGATACAAGCCATGTAACGAATATGAATGAAATGTTTTCCTATTGTCAGGGATTAACAAGTTTAGATGTAAGTAACTTTGATACAAGCAATGTAACGAATATGAACAATATGTTTGGAAATTGTAGCGGATTAACAAGCTTAGATGTAAGTAACTTTAATACAAGCCAGGTAACGAATATGGAGGATATGTTTTATGAATGTGGCGGATTAACAAGCTTAGATTTAAGTAACATTGATACAAGCCAGGTAACGAATATGAGGGGTATGTTTTCGTGTTGTGAAAAATTAACAAGCTTAGATTTAAGTAACTTTAATACAAGCCAGGTAACGAATATGGATAGTATGTTTTCCTCTTGTCACGGATTAACAAGCTTAGATTTAAGTAACTTTGATACAAGCCAGGTAACGAATATAAGATATATGTTTAGTACTTGTGTGGGATTAACAAGCTTAGATTTAAGTAACTTTGATACAAGCCAGGTAACGGATATGAGTGGTATGTTTGCCTCTTGTTACAGATTAACAAGCTTAGATTTAAGTAACATTGATACAAGCAAGGTAACGAAAATGGATAGTATGTTTTACTATTGTAAGGGATTAACAAGCTTAGATTTAAGTAACATTGATACAAGCAAGGTAACGAAAATGGATGATATGTTTACCCATTGTGAGGTATTAACAAGCTTAGATTTAAGTAACTTTAATACAAGCCAGGTAACGAATATGGAGAAGATGTTTACCCATTGTGAGGTATTAACAAGCTTAGATTTAAGTAACTTTGATACAAGCAATGTAACGAATATGAATGATATGTTTTCCTATTGTAAGGTATTAACAAGCTTAGATTTAAGTAACTTTGATACAAGCCAGGTAACGAATATGAGTAATATGTTTAATAATTGTAGCGGATTAACAAGCTTAGATTTAAGTAACTTTAATACAAGCCAGGTAACGAATATGGGTTGGATGTTTAGTTCATGCTACAATTTAACTACGATATATGTAAGTGAATATGATTCAACAACAAGGAAAGGATGGACAACAGAAAATGTAACAGGTTCATGGTCGATGTTCAACGCTTGCTATAAAATAGTAGGAGGAAATGGAACCAAATATTCAAACTATAGAGATGCAACTTATGCACGAATAGACACAGCAGATACACCAGGATACTTTACTAAAAAGAATTAAAACAATAGATAAATATTTTTTAAACCAAGTAAAATTCTGTAATAGAAATTCACTTGGTTTTTTATATTGAAATTAATCAGAATACCTATTGAAAAAATAAATTTATTAATATATAATTGACATGAACAAAAGTAAAAACGAAGAAAGGAACATAGGAAAATGAAAGAAAAAGGAATTTTGCTTCCAATATTTTCACTTCCAAGCAAATATGGAATTGGAGACTTTGGATATGAAGCATATGAATTTATAGATATATTAAGCGAAAATAATATAAGATATTGGGAAGTATTGCCAATAAACGAATGTAACAAATTGCCATACTCTCCAATAAGTTATTATGCAATAGAAGAAGATTACATATCTTTGGACAAATTAAAAAAAGAAAAATTAATAAAAGATGCGGAAACACGAGAAAGCAAAGATAGAGTAATATATGATGATTTCAAAGAAAAATATTATAATGAAGCATTTAGCAATTTCAGACCTAATAATGAATATTATGAATTTATAATACCACAAGAAATCAATGAATATGCTGAATTTATAAGCAAAAAGACAGGAAAAAGTAAAGAATATCATTTGTTTATTCAATATATGCTATATAAGCAATGGATGGAATTAAAACAATATGCTAATTCTAAAAATGTGCAAATAATTGGAGATATGCCAATGTATCCTGTGTTCGACTCAGTAGAAACTAAATATCATTCAGAATGTTTTGAAATGGAAAATGGTAAATTTACATTTGAAGCAGGTACTCCACCAGATTATTTTAATGAAAATGGTCAAAAATGGAATAGTCCTGTATATAATGTTAAAAATATAAAAAAAGACAATTATCAATATCTAATAAAAAGATTCAAATATCATTTAAAATTATTTGATAAAGTTAGAATAGATTATTTTAGAGGATATGATTCATTCTTCAAGATTCCAATTGGAAAATCTGGAAAAGAAGGATGTTATACAGATGGTGTAAGTTATGGATTTTTTGATGAATTATTTAAAGACAATAGTGTAAAAATTGAGAATTTTATAATTGAAGATTTAGGAGAAATTAGAGAAGAAACAATAAAATTAAGAGACCACTATGGATTTACAAGACAAAAAATATTGCAATTTACAATAGATTTAGATAATTTCTATGATAGAGATAATGAAACGGAAAATGTACTTGTTTTCCCTGGAAATCATGATTGTAATACAATTTATGGCTGGTATAAAACACTTGATGATGACCATAAATGGAAATTAAAAGAGTTCTTGAAACGAAACAATTGTAATGATATAAATGTTAATATTGGAATTATGCAATATTTATCAAAATGTAAAGCAAAAATGCCAGTAATTATGGTACAAGATATTTTAGGATTAGATGAAAGTGCAAGAATAAATGTACCAGGAACTGAAAGTAATAAAAACTGGTCTTGGAAATTAATTGATTTTAATGATTTAAAAGAAAGAATAAAAGATTATTAATAGGGAGGAAATTCAGATGATAAGAAAAGTAGCTATATTAGCAAATGGAGGAGATGTATCAGGATTTAATGCTGTTATTAGAGCAATTATAAAAACAGCAGAAAATAACGGAATAGATTGTTATGGTTTTATAGATGGATATAATGGACTATTAAAAAACAATTTTGTAAAATTAGCAACATCAAATAATTCAACAGCTTCTGGAATATTACCAAAAGGAGGCTCAATAATTGGTTCATCAACAAATGCAAATGTGTTCAATTACAAAGTAGTAAACGAAGATGGATCAGTAGAATATAAAGATTTATCTGATGTATGTGTTGAAAACATTAAAAAAGATGGATTTGATTGTATATTCACATTAGGAGGAGATGGAACTCAAAAATCAGCAAGAGATTTTTCAACAAAAGGAGTAAATGTAATAGGTGTTCCAAAAACAATTGATAATGATGTTGCATGTACAGAAATTACATTTGGATATAATACAGCTGTATCTGTTGCAGCAGAAGCATTAGATAGATTACATACAACAGGTGAAACACATCATAGAATAATGGTACTTGAAGTTATGGGAAGATATGCTGGATGGATAGCTCTAGAATCTGCAATCGCAGGAGGAGCAGATATTGCATTAATACCAGAAATACCATATGACTTAAATAAAGCAGTGGAAAAGATAAATGAAAGAAGAGCTCAAGGAAAAGAATTCAGTATAGTAGTTGTAGCAGAAGGAGCAGCTCCAAAAGGTGGAACAATTACAGTTGCAAATAAAAGAGATAATGGAGCAGGTGTAGATAACAACAAACTTGGTGGAGTTGGACAAGTAGTTGCAAAACAACTTGAAGAATTAACAGGTCTTGAGGCTAGAAATACAACTTTAGGATATATGCAAAGAGGTGGAACTCCAACAGCATTTGATAGAGTTCTATCAACAAAATATGGTGCAAAAGCTATGGAGCTTGCATTAGATGGAAAATTCGGAGTACTAACAGTAATTAAAAATGGAAAATTAGATTATGTTTCATTAGAAGATGTTGTAGGAAGAAATACTAAAATAGGAGCTGTTTCAGGAAATACAGCAGAAAGTAATTTAAGAAAAGTTACTATGGATGATGATTTAGTAAAAACAGCTAGAGATATAGGAATATGCTTAGGTGATTAATAATTCACAAAAAATTCACACAATTCGTGTTGACAAAATGACACTGTGTCATTATAATTATGACAGAGTGTTATTTTTGCGTTTTATGGGGAAACGTGATATTTATGGGGGGAAGTGATAGAAGTGCCAAAAGAAACTTTTTTAAAGCTTTCAAAAGAAAAACAGCAAAAAGTATTGGATGCTGCAAAGAAAGAATTTGCAAGGGTTCCAATAGAAAATGTCTCAATAAAAAACATTGTAGAAGATGCAGATATTGCAAGAGGCAGTTTTTATCAATATTTTGAAAGCAAAGAAGATTTGCTGATTTATCTTTTAAAAGAAAATGCTGAGCGAGTATCAAATAAAGTAAAAGAAAAAATCCAAGAAACAGATGGAGATTTATTTGAAACATATATTTTCTTGTATGATATGGCAATAGAAAATTTCATGAAAAAAGAAGATGAAGATTTATTTAAACAGATATTCATAAATATTAAATCATCTGATGAAAGTATATTTGATTTAATGAAAAACACCAAGCCAAAAGATGTCATAAAATATTGTGATTTGTTAAATACCAAAAATTTAAAAGTAGAAAATCAGCAAGATTTTATGGCGATATGTGAAATGTTAAATGCAATTACAAGAAAAGCAATTATAAAAAATTTTAAAGGGGTTTCAAAAGAGGAATGTAGAGGCACATTTCTTAAAGAAATAGAATATTTAAAATATGGAGTTATAAAAAAGGAGGATAAAAATGCTTAAAGTATTAAAAAAATTAAAACAATCATGGCTATCAGTAGTAGTTATTGTAGCATTGTTATGTGTACAAGCAACAGTTGATTTGGAATTGCCAAATTATACATCAAAAATAGTAAATACAGGAATTCAGGCTGGTGGAATTGAATATGCAGTTCCAGAAGTAATCAGCAAAAACGACATGGATTCAATACTTTTGTTTACAAATAGTGATGATGAAATATTAGAAAAATATTCAGTTGCAAGCGCAACAGATTTAACAAATAAACAAGAAAGAACATTAAAGAAATATTTAAAAGAAGATTATAATAAAGACGAAATTTATGTAATAAAAGATTTAAAAACTGATGAAAAAGAAGCACTTGAAGCATTGATGACAAAACCAATTATTATTTCTCAAACAGTTCAAAACAAAGAAATTTTAAAATCAATGCCACAAGAACAATTAGCAAAAATGTTGGAAGAATCATCAAGCCAAATTGATTCAATGCAAGACTCAATAAAAACTCAAGCAGCAGTAGCATATGTAAAAACACTTTACAAAGATGCAAATGTTGACACAGATAGAATTCAAATGAACTATATAATGATTGCTGGTCTAAAAATGTTAGTATTAGCAGCAATAAGTATGGCATCAGGAATTACAATTATGATGTTATCATCACGTGTAGGTGCAAGACTTTCTAAGACATTAAGAGAAGAAGTATTTAACAAAGTACTAAGCTTTTCGAATAAAGAATTGCGTGAATTTTCAACAGCATCTTTAATTACACGTAGCACAAACGATGTTCAGCAAATTCAACAATTAATGGCAATGTTATTTAGAACAGTTGTGTATGCTCCAATAATAGGTATAGGTGGAACTATAAAAGTATTAAATGAAAGCAATAGTTCAATGGCTTGGATTATTGGATTAGCAGTTATTACAATTATTATAGTCGTGGGTGCATTATTTGCAATAGCAATGCCAAAATTCAAGAAACTACAAGAATTGGTTGATAAGCTAAATAAAGTATCAAGAGAAATCTTAACAGGTTTACCAGTTATAAGAGCATTTAACACAGAGAAAAAAGAAGAAAAAAGATTTGATGATGCAAATAGTGATTTAATGAAAGCAAATATATTTGTAAATACAGCAATGTCAATTATGATGCCAATGATGATGTTTATAATGAATGGAGTTTCAATCCTAATAATATGGGTTGGAGGTCATAACATCGACCAAGGTGTAATGCAAGTTGGAGACATGTTAGCATTTATTCAATATGCAATGCAAATAGTAATGAGCTTCTTAATGATATCAATGATATCTATAATGCTTCCAAGAGCTTCTGTATCAGCAAACCGTATTATGAAAGTACTTGAAACAGAACCAAGCATAAAAGATAAAGAAAATACAAAGAAATTAGATCCAAGTAAAAAAGGATTAGTTGAATTTAAGAATGTATCATTTAAATATCCAGATGCTGATGCTGAAATTCTTTCTGATATAAACTTTACAGCAGAATCAGGAAAAACAACAGCAATAATAGGAAGTACTGGTAGTGGAAAATCTACAGTGGTAAATTTAATACCTAGATTTTATGATGTAACAGGTGGAGAACTTCTAGTTGATGGAGTTAATGTAAAAGATTTATCGCAAAAAGAATTAAGAGACATAATTGGATTTGTACCACAAAAAGGAGTTTTATTCTCAGGTACAATAGAATCTAATATAAAATATTCTGATGAAACCATGTCTGATGAGCAAATGATTAATGCAGCAGAAATAGCACAAGCAACAGAATTTATAAATGGAAAACAAGAAAAATATAAATCAGAAATCGCACAAGGTGGAAACAATGTTTCAGGAGGTCAAAAGCAAAGACTTTCTATTGCTAGAGCTGTTGCAAAAGACCCAGAAATATTTGTATTTGATGATAGTTTTTCAGCATTAGACTTTAAAACAGATGCAGCATTAAGAGAAGCATTAGCACAAAAAACAAAAAATAAGACATCTATTATAGTTGCACAAAGAATTAGTACAATTTTAAATGCAGATAAAATTATAGTTTTAGATGACGGAAAAATCGTAGGTCAAGGAACACACGAAGAATTATATAAAACAAATGAAACATACAAACAAATAGCTTTATCACAATTATCTGAAGAAGAATTAACCAAAGATTTTTCAGACAATGATAGTAAAGAAAGGGGGGAATAATATGCCAGGACCAATGGGAGGACCTAGAGCAGGTCATGTAACAGAAAAAGCAAAAGATTTTAAAGGAACAACTAAAAAATTAATTGGACAATATTTGTCAAAATATAAAATTGGTTTAATTATAGTTATAATCTTTGCAGTTGGAAGTACAATATTTTCAATTATTGGACCTAAAATTTTAGGCAATGCTACAACTGAAATATATAATGGATTAGTAAACAAATTGTATGGTACAGGTGGAATTGACTTTGGAAAAATAGGAACAATTTTATTAACATTATTGGGATTATATGTCTTGAGCGCATTATTCTCTTTTATACAAGGATTTACTATGACAAGAATATCTCAAAAACTTACATATAGGCTTAGAAAAGATATATCAGAAAAGATAAATAAATTGCCTATGAATTACTATGATAAAAAGACAAATGGAGAAGTATTATCAGTTATAACAAATGATATTGACACATTAGGAACAAACTTAAACCAAAGTGTAACACAAATTATCACATCAGTTTGTACATTAGTTGGTATTGCAATAATGATGTTATCAATCAGCTGGCAAATGACATTAATTTCACTTATAGTTATGCCAATAGGAGCTTTCTTAGTAAAAATAATTGTTGGAAAATCTCAAAAATACTTTAAGAGACAACAAGATTATTTAGGACATGTAAATGGTCAAGTAGAAGAAGTATATTCAGGATTAACTGTTGTAAAAGCATTTAATGGAGAAAATAATGCAAGAACAGAATTTGCTAAAGAAAATAATGAATTATATAAATCTGCATGGAGATCACAATTCTTATCAGGACTTATGTTTCCAGTAATGGGATTTATATCTAATATAGGATATGTAGGTGTTGCAATTGCTGGTGGATATTTAGCAATCAATGGAAAAATTACTGTTGGTAATATTCAAAGCTTTATACAATATAACAAGCAATTTACACAACCAATAAATCAAATTGCACAAGTATCAAGTATGTTACAAGCTATGGTTGCTGCAACTGAAAGAATTTTTGAATTTTTAGAGGAGAAAGATGAAGTAGAAACAGCTAAAGAAGGTGTAACAACAAATGGCTTAAAAGGTAATGTAACATTTGACCATGTAAAATTCGGTTATAATCCAGATAATATAGTTATAAAGGACTTTAATGCAGAGGTGCATGATGGTCAAAAAATAGCTATTGTAGGGCCAACTGGAGCAGGAAAAACAACAATGGTAAAATTATTGATGAGATTTTATGATGTTACAGATGGTAGAATTTTAGTTGATGGACACAATGTAAAAGACTTCGAAAGAGGCGAACTTCGTCAAATGTTCGGAATGGTATTACAAGATACTTGGCTATTTGGCGGAACTGTAAAAGATAATATCAAATATGGAAAAGAAGATGCAACAGATGATGAAGTTATAGAAGCGGCAAAAGCAGCTCATGTACATCATTATATCAAAACTTTGCCAAATGGATATAATTCAGAAATTAATGAAGAGTCAAGCAATATTTCAGCTGGTCAAAAACAATTATTGACAATAGCTAGAGTTATCTTAACAGACCCTAAAATATTGATTTTGGATGAGGCTACAAGTTCTATCGATACTAGAACAGAAATTCAAATTCAAAAGGCTATGGATAATTTAATGAAAGGTAGAACATCTTTTATTATTGCACATAGATTGTCTACAATTAAGAATGCTGATTTGATTTTGGTTATGGATCATGGTGATATTGTTGAACAAGGTACTCATGAAGAACTTCTTGCTAAAGGTGGATTTTATGAGAAATTGTATAATAGCCAATTTGAGGAGGAAGAAGAATAAAAGATTAGAAAAATATTATTTTAATATGGAAACAATAAAAGAAGTTATGGAATTAATAAAAAGATTAAGGTAGGAGGAATTTAAAATGAAAGAAATTAAATTAAAAATAGAAGGAATGCATTGTACAGGATGCTCAAATAGATTAGAAAAAGTATTAAACAACACAAATGGAATAGAAAAGGCAGAAGTTAATTTTGAACAAAAAGAAGCAACAATAACATATAATGAAAATCAAACAAATATTGACAAGATAAAAGAAGCTATACAAGATGCAGGCTTCAGAGGAGAATAACATATGAAAAAAGTGTTATTAAAAATTGAAGGAATGACATGTAGTGCATGTTCATCAGGACTAGAAAAATACTTAAACAAACAAGATGGAATAGTAGCCGCTTCTGTCAATCTAATTATGAATAATGCAAGTATTGAATATGATGACACTAAATTAACATTAGAACAAGTAGAAAAATTTGTAGACAAAGCAGGCTTTTCAAGTGCAGGAATAGACAATCTAGAAAAAGAAGAGAAGAAAAAGTCAAATGAAAAATATAAATTAATAGGAATTTCAGTTATTTCAATATTAATATTATATATTTCAATGTCACATATGGTTGGATTGCCAGTAATACCATTTTTAAATATGATGACACATCCTGTAAATTATGCAATATCATTATTGGTATTAACAATAATAGTCTTATTGATGGGAATAGACATATTAAAAAACGGATACAAAAATCTTGTTCATAAAACACCTAATATGGATACATTAGTAATGATAGGAGTTATGGCTAGTTTTATATATAGCATATATGGTACAGTAATGATTCTTAAAGGAAAAACAATGTATGTAGAAAGTTTATATTATGAATCTGCAGCAATAGTAATATTTTTTATAAAAATAGGCAAATATGTTGAGAGCAAAAATAAAGATAAAACTAAAGAAGCTTTACAACAATTAATGAGTATAACTCCAAATCATGCAATTATAATAAGAGATGGAAAAGAAGAAACAGTAACACTAGATGAAATTCAAAAAGGAGATATTGTTATTTGTAAGCCAGGAGAAAAAATTGCAGTAGATGGCGAAGTTGTAGAAGGAACTACTCATATAAACGAATCATTTATAACAGGAGAAAGTGTTCCTGTAAAAAGAGAAAAAGGCTCAAAAGTAATTGCAGGAAGTATAAATTATGAAGGAACTATAAAATATAAGGCAGAAAAGATAGGTAAAGAATCAACTGTATCTGAGATTGTTAGACTAGTTGTAGAAGCAACAAATACAAAAGCTCCAATAGCAAAAGTTGCAGATACAATAAGCGGATATTTTGTTCCAACAATTATTGTAATAGCAATAATAGCATTTGCTATATGGTTTATGATTACCAAGAATATAGCAACTGCAATAAACATATTTGTAACAATATTAGTAGTAGCATGTCCATGTAGTCTTGGATTAGCTACACCTCTTGCAATAGTAATAGCATCAGGTAATGCAAGTAAAAAAGGAATATTGATAAAAACAAGTGAAGCTTTAGAAAATGCACACAAGATAAAAACAATTTGTTTTGACAAAACAGGAACTTTAACTAAAGGAGAATTGACAATTTCAAAAATATATAATTATAGCAATTTAAAAGAAAATGAAATTATCAAAATAGTTGCAAGTATAGAGAATAAGTCTGAACATCCAATAGCTAGAGCAATTGTAAACGAAGCAAAAAATCAAAAGATAGAATTAGAGAATGTAGAAGAATTTAAATCTATACCTGGTTATGGTGTTAGTGCAAATATAAACCAAAATAAATATCTAATAGGAAATAAAAAGTTAATGCTAGAAAATAATATTACAATTTCACAAGAACAAGATGAACTAAATTTAGTTTCTGATGGAAATAGTATTTTATTTGTTGCAGAAGGTCAAAATCTAATTGCATTAATTGGGGTAAAAGACGTATTAAAAGATGAAAGTAAAGATATAGTTCAAAAATTAAAAAAGAGAAATATTAAAGTTGTAATGCTAACAGGTGATAATGAAAAAACAGCAAAGGCGATTGCAAATCAAATTGGAGTAGATGAAGTAATTGCAAATGTACTACCAAAGCAAAAGGCAGAAGAAATTAAGAAGTTCAAAGAAAAGGGACTTGTTATGATGTGTGGAGATGGAATAAATGACAGCGTAAGTCTTGTTACTGCAGATATAGGCGTTTCAGTTTCTAGTGGCACAGATATTGCAATGGATAGTAGTAATGTAGTTCTAATGAATGATAACCTAGAGAAAATAGAAGATCTAATTTCTATTAGTGAAAAGACTATTAAAAATATTAAACAGAATTTGTTTTGGGCATTTTTCTATAATATTTGTATGATTCCAATTGCTTGTGGTGTCTTAGAACCACTTGGAATTGTTATGAATCCGATGATTGCTGCTTTTGCTATGACTATTAGTAGCTTAACGGTTGTTCTTAACGCATTGAGGTTGAAAAAATAGAAAATAAAAGTCCTTCTGAAAAGAAGGGCTTTTATTGTGTTTATAATTAAAAAAATTTCAAAAACATATTGACAATAAAGATACCTTGCTATACAATGCTTATAATACACATAGTTATCCTATGTATAAATATAAAAGGAGGTATTGAAATGAAAGTTGATAGAGAACTATTAAAAGGAAGCACAAATTTGCTTGTATTAAGCGTATTAGAAAATGAAAATATGTATGGTTATGAGATGATAAAGAAAATTAAGACAAAATCAGAAAATCTATTTGAATTTCAAGAGGGAACATTATATCCAATATTACACAAACTAGAAGAAAAAGGATTTATATCATCATATTGGGATGAAGTTTCAGGAAAAAAGAGAAAATATTATAGCATTACAGATGAGGGAAAAAAGCAATTAAAATCCCAAAAAGAAGAATGGAAAGAATTTAGCACTAGAGTAAATCAAGTTATTGGAGGTGTGTTATTTGAATACTAAAGAATTTATAGATAAGGTTTGTAAAGAAATTAAATATAAACCGGCAAATAAACAAATTGCTGATGAATTAGAAACACACATAGAAGAATTGAAAAATGACAATCTTTGCAAAGGGCTATCTGAAGATGAGTCAGAAGAAATTGCAGTTAAACAAATGGGTGATGCACAAAAAATTGGAAAAAGCTTAAATAAAATACATAGACCTAAATTAGATTGGATTACATTTATAATATCACTTGTGTTTATATGTTTTGGAGGACAAATTTGGTCTTTATTTGATTTAAAATCATATTGGACTACTAATTATTCTACAGATTGGAACATATATTATAAATTTGTATGCATAGAATTGGTTTTAGGGGTAATATTTAGTATATTTATATTTTTCTACGATTACAGAAAAATTAAAAAATATTCAAAAGCAATATTTATATTAGCAACAATATTAAATATAATAGCATATATTAAAGGTTTTAGAGCAAATGGAAACTTAGTATATGGATTATGGCCAGTCACATCAACATCACCATCAGTATTTATAGTTCCGTTATACATACTTGCATTTGTGGGATTTATACAAAATGCAAATAAAGAAAATGTCTCAAAAATAATTGTATTAAGTTGTATAGCAATAATATCGTCATTAATTATAAATTTTTCTTCAGGATTTATTGTAACAATGGTATATTTAATTATTTCTTCAAGAGAATTATTTAAAAGAAGAGAAACTAAAAAGGCACTTAAACTCATATTATTAACAATTGTTGGTTTTGGAATTTTATCAACGTTAATATGTATTATACCAACAAGAGCTAGAAATAAAATAGATCCATATACATCTGCTAATTGGGTAGGAGTAGATACTGTAGGAGAAAGAAGAGTAGATTTTGTAAGAAAGAAAATATTTGAAAATGCTAAATGGTTTGGAAAAGCAGATTTGGAAAGTATATCTATAAGTGATGAATTAGGATATAATTCAAGCATACAAAATATGTTTGGAATTAATAGTAAGTTTGCATTTTTAGGAATATTAGAGGAATATGGATGGGCTGCAAGTTTGGGATTACTATTAATTGTGCTAGCGTTTGATGTTAAATTAATTTTGAGTGCAAGAAAAATTACGGATTCAAATGGAAGGCTAATAGCAGTTGGAATCGCAAGTTTATTTGCTGTACAAACTCTATGTAATTTGGCAATGAATTTTGGAATAATTGGAACTGCCGAATTTCAATTACCACTTATTTCTGGAGGAAAAGCAACAACTATTTCAAATATTCTATGTATAGCTTTATTTTTAGCTGTATATAGAAGAAAAGATATAAATTTTGAAGAGCCAAAAGAAATTGCATTGATTTTCAAAAAACGATATGATAAAATAAAAGCATAAATTGAATAGAAAAGAGGAAAAATATGACTATTTTAGAATTTGTTTTAAATAATAAAGAATATTTAGAAGATTTAATTACAAGAAGTACTTATCATTCAAATGCTATTGAAGGAAGTACGCTTACTTATGCTGAAACTTATGCTATTCTTTACAACGACAATAGTTTTAAAATCGAGGGAAAAGAACCTAGAGAAATATATGAAGCTATCAATCATAAAAAAGCATTGGAATTAGTTTTTAAGAATTTAAAAAATACTGAAGAATTTGATGAAAGATTTATTAGAAAAATAAATGAAACTATAAATATGGACATTAGAGATTCAGAGGGATATAGAGCTGTACAAGTATTTATTCAAGGAAGTGAACATATTCCACCTGAACCTGAAAAAGTGCCAAATTTGATGATGTATTATATATATAATTATAATCATGATGAACAAGATATTTTTACTAAGATTGCTAGATATCATATTGAATTCGAAAGAATACATCCTTTCGAAGATGGAAATGGTAGAACTGGCAGATTAATTATAAATTATGAGTTACTAAAAAATAATTTGCCACCTGTTGTTATCGCAAAAGAAGATAGAGTAAAATATTTTGAATTCTTAAGAAATTCTGATATTAACGGCTTAGCTGAATGGTTAAAAGAATTATCTGCAAGAGAAGAAGAAAGAATGGAAAAGTTTGGATATATTTCAAAATAGAAAATAAAAAGGGCGGAGCACACAATTACTCAATAAGTAAAGTGTGACCGTCTTTTATTTTATTCCTTAATCTCTTTAGCAAGCTTATTAATAGCTTTAGTTTCAATACGAGAAACATAAGAACGAGAAATGCCCATTTGTTCAGCAATTTCAATTTGAGTTTTAGGCTTATGACCATCTAGACCAAAACGCAATTCAAGAATAGTACGTTCTCTATCTTTCAAAAGACTCTTCATTTTTTCATATAGTAACTTTACTTTCATTTTTAAGTCAACAGACTCTTCAACGCTTCGTTCATCATTTTCAAGAACTTCTTGAAGAGTAACAACATTATCATCTTTATCTTTTCCAATAGGTTCATTTAAATAAACTTCATTATTTAATTTTTTAGTAGCTCTAAAATACATCAAAATTTCATTATCGATGCATCTAGAAACATATGTAGAAAGGCGAGCACCTTTTTCAGGTTTAAAACTATTAATGCCTTTAATTAACCCAATAGTTCCAATTGAAATTAAATCATCTTGATCGACATTAGAATTACTATACTTTTTACAAACATGAGCAACTAATCTTAAGTTTTTTTCTATTAGTATATTACGAGCTTCTTCGTCACCTGTACTTAATCTTTCGAGATACAATTGTTCTTCCTCTGAACGTAAAGGTTCAGGAAAAAGTTGTGCTCCAGATATATATCCTACTGCAAAAATTGCAGTTTGTAAAAAATGTAAGAAACCACCTAGACAAAGAGTGGAAAACATAAAACCCCCTATCGAGTAATAATACTCTTAAAAAATTTAACTCATAGTAGAATTATATGTTTGATAAAAATAAAAGTGCATGGACTCAAAAAAATAAAAAAGAGCAGTATATAAAATACTACTCTTCTTAGATATCTTTTTATGCTCTTGCAGAACCGTCACTAACATATGCATCACGAGGAATGCAAAATTCATAGTAGTGCCGAGGCACAGGCAATAATTCAAAAGAAATAATCCAGATATCATGTCTTGGATATTCAACGCAATAGTGAATTTGGTTCAAATAGGAATTTGTAATTCTTATTTCGGTATCAGATAAATTAATAGACAATGCTCCATTTTTCCAAATGATGTCATCATTGTCTGGCTTGAAATAGTAGGTTTTATTTTGAACCGTTAAATAATTATCTTCATAAGAAATAGGTAATAAATTTGCCGAATAGACAATATCCTGATTTCCATAGAAAATAGGAGCAAAAAGTCCAATAATAATACCTAAAAACAAAATTACCATCGATAAAAATGTTGCAAAAGTAAAATAATCATCTTCTAATTTTCTCCGAATGTATACTGAACCGATAACCCCAAGTACAATAAAAAGCATAAGATGTTTTCCTCCTCAAGTTTGTATTTTGTTAGTTAACTTAATACACCTAGTTACCTCTCTAGGTAAAACGCGTAAACCATTATACTACGAATTAATAGAAAATGCAACCTAAAATGAATAAAATTAATAATTTTGAAAAAAATATCCAAAGGAGGTAGTAATATGGAAGATATTAATGTGAAAGTTTTAGACGAAGTCAACAAAGGAACAACAATGGGAATGGATGCAATTCATTTTGTATCAAGTAAAGTTGGTGACGACAGATTTAAAAAGGTTTTAGATGTTGAATATGGCAAATATAAAGAGATTGCTAACAGAGTTGATAACATATATTCACAATACACAATGACAAAAGATCCTCAAGAAACAAATATGATGAATAAAATGATGACATGGTATGGAGTAAACATGAAAACGATGAAAGATCAAAGCAATTCAAAAATATCTGAATTGTTGATGCAAGGAACTAATATGGGAATTATTGAAGGAAGAAGATTATTGAACAATAATCCTAGTATTGATAATGAAGTTAGACAGATATTAAACGACTTTGTGGTTATGCAAGAAGATAGTGTAGAAACTTTGAAAAAATATTTGTAATATCTATTGCAAAGTATTTGAATTTGTTATAGAATAAACTTGCCTAACGAGGTAAATAATAGAACTTAGAGTTGAAAAAGCTCTAATAAAGGAGGAAAATTTTATGTCAGTAAAAGTAGGAATTAACGGATTCGGAAGAATTGGAAAATTAGCATTCCAAGCAGCTTTAGGAAAAGAGGAGGTAGAAGTCGTAGCAGTAAATGACCCATTTGTAGCAGCAGACTATATGGCATATATGACAAAATTCGATACTGTACATGGAAGATTTGAAGGAACAGTAGAAGAAAAAGACGGAAATTTAGTAGTAAACGGAAAAACAATAAAAGTATATAATGAAATGGACCCAAAGAACATTCCTTGGGGAGAATTAGGAGTAGAATATGTTCTAGAATGTTCTGGAGTATTCACAACAATGGAAAAAGCACAAGCTCACTTAGATGCAGGAGCTAAAAAAGTTGTAATAAGTGCACCATCAAAAGATGCACCAATGTTTGTAATGGGTGTTAATAACACAACATATACACCAGATATGAACATCGTATCAAATGCATCATGCACAACAAACTGTTTAGCACCACTTGCTAAAGTTATAAACGATAATTTTGGAATTAAAGATGGTCTTATGACAACAGTTCACTCAACAACAGCAACACAAAAAACAGTTGATGGAGCTTCTAAAAAAGATTGGAGAGGTGGACGTGCTGCAGCAGCTAACATCATTCCATCATCAACAGGAGCTGCAAAAGCAGTTGGAAAAGTTATACCAGCATTAAATGGAAAATTAACAGGTATGGCATTCAGAGTTCCAACAGTTGATGTTTCAGTTGTAGATTTAACATGTAATCTAGAAAGACCAACAACATATGAAGAAATCTGTGCAGCTGTAAAAAGAGCAACAGAAAATGAATTAAAAGGAATAATGGAATATACAGACGAAGCTGTAGTATCATCTGATTTCATCAGTGATAAACATACATCAATATTTGATGCAGCAGCAGGAATCATGTTAACAGATACATTTGTTAAATTAGTAGCTTGGTATGATAACGAATGGGGATATTCAAACAAATTAGTAGATTTAGCATGCTACATGGCTTCAGTTGACCACAAATAAATATAAATTAGGTTAGGGGTTAGAGAGAATATAATGTCTGGCCTCTAGCCTTTTAATGCTATTTGACAAGCATAGAAAGGAAGTATAAAAATGAGTAAAAAAACAGTAAAAGATATAGATTTAAGAGGAAAAAAAGTATTTGTAAGATGTGATTTTAATGTTCCAATGGATGAAAATCAAAATATTACAGATAACAGAAGAATAGTTGCAGCATTACCAACTATTAAATATCTAATTGAACAAAATTGTAAAATAATTTTAGCTTCACATTTAGGAAGACCAAAGGGAGAATTTAAGCCTGAATTTTCTCTAGCTCCAGTAGCTAAGGAATTATCTAAACTATTAGGACAAGAAGTTTTAATGGCTAAAGATGTTATTGGAGAAAGTGCAAAAACATTAGCTGCAAATTTACAAGAAGGACAAGTAATGTTACTTGAAAATGTTAGATTCCATAGAGAAGAAACAGATAATGATCCAGAATTTGCAAAAGAATTAGCAAGTATGGCAGAAGTATTTGTTAATGATGCATTTGGAACAGCACATAGAGCACATGCTTCAACAGAAGGAATTTCTCATTATTTACCATCAGTTTCAGGATTCTTAATTGAAAAAGAATTAAAATTCTTAGGTGATGCTTTAAATAATCCAGAAAGACCATTTGTTGCAATATTAGGTGGTGCAAAAGTTTCTGATAAAATAGGAGTTATTGATAGTTTATTAGAAAAAGTTGATACATTAATGATTGGTGGAGGAATGGCATATACATTCTTCAAAGCACAAGGATATGAAGTTGGAAATTCTTTGTGTGAACCAGATAAATGTGATTTAGCATTAAGTTTAATGAATAAAGCAAAAGAGAAAGGTGTAAAATTCTTATTACCAGTTGATACAAAAATAGGAAAAGAATTCAAACCAGATACAGAAAGTAAAACAGTAGCTTGGACAGAAATTCCAGAAGGATGGGAAGGATTTGACATCGGAGAAAAAACAATCGAAATGTTTAAAGATGAATTAAAATCAGCAAAAACAGTTGTATGGAATGGACCTTTAGGTTTGTTCGAATTTGACCAATTTGCAATTGGAACAAATGCAATTGCTCATGCTTTAGCAGAATTAGATGCAACAACAATAATTGGTGGTGGAGATTCAGCTGCTGCAGTTGAAAAAGCTGGATTAGCTGATAAAATGACACATATTTCAACTGGTGGAGGAGCTTCACTAGAATTCTTAGAAGGAAAAAAATTACCAGGAATTGAGTGTTTACAAGACAAATAAAGGATGTAGAAAAACAATGTTATATAATGTATACGACAAAGATGGAAAACTAATAAGGAAAATAGACAAAAAACAAGAACTTAGCATTAATGAAAATGAATGGTTAAAAGGAGTTACATGTTTTGTTATAAATGAAAAAGGTGAGGTGCTTATTGAAAAGAGAGTAAATAAGGGCCTTACTCCTGGTAAATTAGACTTGTGCTCTGGACATATTGATGGAGATGAAACTCAAACACAAGCAATGATAAGAGAACTTGGAGAAGAGCTTGGAATTAGTGTTGAAGAAGCAATGAATGTAATAAAACTTAATAAAAATGAATTACCATTTAAGTTTAAAAGTGGAGAAAAAACATTACGTTTTTTGATTACGGCATATTGCTTAAAAAGAAAATCTTCAGATGTGATAATTCAAAAAGAAGAGATTGATAAAATTGTTTGGTTACCATTAGAAGAAACATTTGAACTAATAAGAAGTGGAAGAACTAAATTTCCTAAAAATTATGATTATGAAGAGATATTCGAGAAAGTTAGAAATGTATATAATAATAAAGAAACAAGAAAGGTAGAAAGATGATAGTAACATTATCAGGAGTCACAGGAACAGGAAAATCTTTTTTTAAAAATGCAATTTCACAAGAATTAGGCTTTGAAAATTTAGTTATAGTAACTACAAGAACTAAAAGAAAAGGCGAAATAAATGGAATAGATAAAGAGTTTGTAAGTGAACAAGAATTTAATAAATTAAAAAATCAAAACGAAATATTAGTTGATTTTGATTTTTTAGGGGCTAAATACGCATATAGAAAACAAGATCTTGAATCTGAGAAAAATCAAGTAACAGAATTACATTATAGTACAATTTATGAATTTAAAAAGTGTGCCAAAAATGTATTCTCAATCTATATGATACCAAAAGATATTGAAAGAGCAAAAATGGAATTACATAAAAGAGAATTAGATATAGAAACAGAGAAAAAAAGATTAAAAGAAATTGATGAACATATGCAAGAATACAATCAAAATAAGGAATTGCAAAAACAATTTGATTATGTGTTTGTAAATGATTATACAGAAAAAGCAAAAAATGACTTATTAGAGGTCATAAAGAAAAGGGGGCTAATATAATGAGAAGAAAAGTAATAGCAGGAAACTGGAAAATGAATATGCTTCCAAATGAAGCAATAAACTTTATACAAGAACTTACACCACTTGTAAAAGATACAAAAAATGAAGTAATATTGTGTGTTCCATATACAGATTTATTTTATGCACTATTAAATGTACAAGGAACAAACATAAGAATAGGTGCTCAAAATATGCATTGGGAAGAAAAAGGTGCATATACAGGAGAAATATCAGCACCAATGCTTAAATCTATTGGAGTTGAATATGTAATAATTGGACATTCTGAAAGAAGACAATACTTTGCAGAAACAGATGAAACTGTAAATAAGAAAATAAAATCAGCATTAGCACATGGATTAAAACCAATAGTATGTGTTGGAGAAACATTGGAACAAAGAGAAAATGGTCAAACAGAACAAATTGTTACAAGTCAAGTAGAAAAAGCATTTGAGGGAATACCTGCATCAGAATTAGAAAAGATAATAGTAGCATATGAACCAATATGGGCAATTGGAACTGGAAAAACAGCAACTAAAGAAGATGCCAATTCAACAATTATGCAAATTAGAAAAAAATTAGCTGAAATGTATGGACAAAACGAGGCAAATGGAGTTATAATACAGTACGGCGGAAGCGTAAAATCAGCAAATGCCAAAGAATTATTTGAAATGTCAGATATAGACGGAGGACTTGTAGGCGGAGCCAGTCTAAAAGCAGACGAATTTTCAAAAATAGTAAATTACGAATGCTAAAAAAGGACCGACCCCAAATTCGCAAACAGAAAGGAATGTTGAAAATGGAAAAAAAGCCAGTAATGCTAATGATATTAGATGGTTTTGGAATTAATGAAAAAACAGATGGAAATGCAGTAAAATTAGCCAATACACCTAATATAGATAAACTTATGAAAAAATATCAAACTACAAAAATATATACAAGTGGGCTAAAAGTAGGATTACCAGATGGACAAATGGGAAACTCAGAAGTAGGACACACTAACATAGGAGCAGGAAGAATTGTATATCAAGAATTAACAAAAATAACAAAATCAATAGAAGATGGAGATTTCTTTACAATTCCAGAATTTATTGAAGCAATTGAAAATTGCAAAAAATATAATTCTAAATTGCACATATTAGGTCTTTTGTCAGATGGAGGAGTTCACAGTCATAACCGTCATCTATATGGATTGTTAGAAATGGCAAAAAGAAGAGATTTTGAAAATGTATATGTACATTGTTTCTTAGATGGTAGAGATACTCCACCAGCATCAGCAGAAGGTTACATTACACAATTAGAAGAAAAAATGAGAGAAAAAGGAATTGGAAAAATTGCAAGCTTATCTGGAAGATATTATGCGATGGATAGAGATAAAAGATGGGATAGAGTTAAAAAATGTTATGATGCACTTGTAAATGGTGAAGGTAATAAAGCTACATCAGCAACAATTGCAATAGAAGACTCTTATCAAAAAGAAGTGTTTGATGAGTTTGTTGAACCAACAGTAATATGCAATGGAGACACACCTGTTGCAACAATTCAAGAACATGATTCTGTAATATTCTTTAACTTTAGACCAGATAGAGCAAGAGAAATAACAAGAGCAATAGTTGACAAAGATTTCAACGAATTTGAAACTAAAAAAATGGATACTTATTTTGTATGTTTCACAAATTATGATGAAACAATGCCAAATGTAAAAATTGCATTTAAAAAAGAGCCATTAGTAAATACATTTGGAGAAATAGTTGGAAAAAACGGTTTAAAACAACTTCGTATAGCAGAAACAGAGAAATATGCACATGTTACATTCTTTTTTAATGGAGGAGAAGAAAAACAATATCCTGGAGAAGATAGAATATTAGTTCCATCACCAAAAGTTGCAACATATGATATGCAACCAGAGATGAGTGCTCCAGAAGTTACAGAAAAAGTTGTAGCAGCAATAAATGAAAATAAATATGATACAATTATCTTAAATTTTGCAAATCCAGACATGGTTGGACATACAGGAAGTTTACCTGCAGCCATAAAAGCAGTAGAAACAATTGATACATGTGTTGGAAAAGTAGTAGAAGCAATACTTGCACACCATGGAACAATGTTAATAACAGCAGACCATGGAAATTGTGAGCAAATGATAGATTACAAAACAGGAGAACCACATACAGCACATACAACAAATCCTGTACCATTAATATTAGTAACAGAAAACGAAAACTTAAAAATCAAAGAAGGAAAACTTGCAGATTTAGCACCAACAATGTTAGAGCTATTAGGAATAGAAAAGCCAGCAGAAATGACAGGAGAGAGTATTTTAGTAAAATAAAGGGTGAAAAAAGTTGTTAAATAATACTAAAAAGATAAAAGAAATATATGAAGAAATACAGAAAAAAATATTCTATGCTGTTCCTGGAAGATGGGATGAATTATATCTTTATGCATCTATAATTGATAGACTTGGAAAAGTTCAAACAGGTGAAATGTATTTTTACTTTATGCCAAAAGGAATTTTGAAAAGAAAATTTGTAAATGTATATGAAGTCCCATCTAAATATAACATAGAAGAAGACGAATATATGAAATTAGTAGATTTATTATATGGCGAAATAAAAGCGTTAAGAGATGAATTTGCTAAAACTGGTCAAAAAATATGGTCTAATATTACAATATCAATTAAAAATAATAGATTCAAAGTAGAATATAATTATGATAATTTATTAGGTGGCCAAGATGAATATTATGATCATCACATATTTTGGAGAAATAAATATTTACATATAGAACCACATAGTAAAAAAGAAAAAAATGCGATAGAACAATATATAGCTAACAGAAGACCTAGTAGAAAAAAAGATGAAGAGTATGATTCAGGTATTTATCAAAAAAGACAAACAAATATAATAACATATGAAACAACAGATTTTAAAGAAACTCAAAAAGTTGAATATCTTGCAACAAAACAAGAAAAAAGTAAAATTAAAAACCAAATATTATGTAATAAATGAAAGGAGCAATAAAAATGATTTATTCAAAAGAATTAGAAAATATGTGCCGTGTTGCAAAAGGAGTAGACCATGGACCAGCACCAATTCCAGAAGAAGGAAAATGGGTAAAAGCAAAAGATATAAAAGATATATCAGGATTAACACATGGTATTGGATGGTGTGCACCACAACAAGGAGCTTGTAAATTAACATTAAATGTAAAGGATGGAATAATCCAAGAAGCATTAATTGAAACAATAGGATGTTCAGGAATGACACATTCAGCTGCAATGGCAGGAGAAATTTTAACAGGAAAAACAATATTAGAAGCATTAAACACAGATTTAGTTTGTGATGCTATAAATACTGCTATGAGAGAATTATTCTTACAAATAGTATATGGTAGAACTCAAACAGCTTTCTCAGAAGGTGGACTTCCAGTTGGAGCTGGACTTGAAGATTTAGGAAAAGGACATACATCACAAGTTGGAACAATTTATTCAAGTTCATTAAAAGGACCAAGATATTTACAATTAACAGAAGGATACATAGTAGAATTAGGATTAGACAAAGACGACCAAATAATTGGTTATAAATATGTTCATTTAGGAAAAATGATGGACAATATCAAAAAAGGAATTGATCCAATGGAAGCAATTGAAAAAGCTTCTGGTACATATGGAAGATTTGACGAAGCTGTAAAGAAAATTGATCCAAGAGAAGAATAGAATAGAAATAGGAGGAATAAAAAATGGCAGTAACATTTGAAAGTTATGAAAGAAGAATTGATCAAATAAAACCAGTTATGGAAAAATACGGAATAAAAGATTTTGAAGATGCATTAAAAATCTGTACAGATAAAGGATTTAATCCTTATGAAATAGTAAAAGGAGTACAACCAATTTGTTTTGAAAATGCAGCTTGGGCTTATACATTAGGTGCTGCAATTGCAATAAAAAAAGGATGTACAAAAGCATCAGATGCAGCAAAAGCAATTGGAGAAGGATTACAAGCATTTTGTATTCCAGGTTCTGTTGCAGATGACAGAAAAGTAGGATTAGGACATGGAAACTTAGCTTCAATGCTATTATCAGAAGACACAAAATGTTTTGCATTTTTAGCAGGACATGAAAGCTTTGCAGCAGCAGAAGGAGCTATTGGTATAGCAAAATCTGCAAACAAAGTTAGAAAAGAACCACTAAGAGTAATTTTAAACGGTTTAGGAAAAGATGCAGCACAAGTAATTTCAAGAATTAATGGATTTACATATGTAAAAACAGATTTTGATTACTTTACAGGAAAAGTAAAAGTAGTTGAAGAAATCAAATATTCAGATGGTGAAAGAAGCCAAGTAAAATGCTATGGTGCAAATGATGTTAGAGAAGGTGTAGCAATTATGTGGTTAGAAGATGTTGATGTATCTATTACAGGTAACTCAACAAACCCAACAAGATTCCAACATCCAGTTGCAGGAACATATAAGAAAGAAAGACTAGAAGCAGGAAAGAAATACTTCTCAGTTGCTTCAGGTGGTGGAACAGGTAGAACACTTCATCCAGATAATATGGCTGCTGGACCAGCTTCATATGGTATGACAGATACTATGGGAAGAATGCATTCAGATGCACAATTTGCAGGTTCATCTTCAGTACCAGCTCACGTAGAAATGATGGGATTAATCGGTATGGGTAACAACCCAATGGTTGGTGCATCAGTTGCAGTAGCTGTTGCAGTTGAAGAAGCTATGAAATAATTTGATTTATTGATTACATTTATAATAATTGTTTCATACTATATACATGATATAATAAGAAAGGAATGAATTTTATGAAAAATTATTTAGAAATTGAAAGCGTAAAAGCTTTAGAAGTATTAGATTCAAGAGGAAATCCAACAGTACAAGTTACAGTAGAAACATTTGATGGAAGCGAAGGAGTTGCTTTAGTACCATCAGGAGCTTCTACAGGAGCATTTGAAGCTGTTGAATTAAGAGATGGAGATCCATCAAGATATATGGGAAAAGGTGTTTTAAAAGCAGTTGAAAATGTAAACAAAATCATTGCTCCAGCACTTGAAGGAATGAATGTATATGATCAACCATTAATTGATAAAACATTAATCGAATTAGATGGAACAGACAATAAAGGAAAATTAGGAGCAAATGCTACATTAGGTGTATCATTAGCAGTTGCAAAAGCAGCAGCACAATCATTAGGAATGGAATTATACCAATACATTGGTGGACCAAATGCAAAAACAATGCCAGTTCCAATGATGAACATATTAAATGGTGGAAAACATGCTGACAATACAGTAAGCACACAAGAATTTATGATTATGCCAGTTGGAGCAAAATCATTTACAGAATGCCTACGTATGAGTGCAGAAATTTACCACACATTAAAGAAAGTATTAAAAGAAAAAGGATTAGCTTCAGGAGTTGGAGATGAAGGTGGATTTGCACCAAACTTATCAAGTGATGAAGAAGCATTAAAATTAATCGTAGAAGCTATTGAAAAAGCTGGATATAAACCAGGAGAGGAAGTATGCTTAGCATTAGATGTTGCTTCAACAGAAATGTATGATGAAGCTAAGAAAATAGGAAAAGAAGGATGCTACTATTTCTGGAAAACACAAGAATTAAAAACAGCTGATGAAATGATTGATTTCTTAGCAGAATTAGTAGAGAAATATCCAATTGTTTCAATCGAAGATGGTTTAGCAGAAGAAGATTGGGAAAACTGGAAGAAGTTAACAGATAGATTAGGAAACAAAATTCAATTAGTTGGTGATGATTTATTTGTTACAAATATCAAGAGATTACAAAAAGGTCTTGATTTAGGTGTTGCTAACAGCATTTTAATCAAATTAAACCAAATCGGAACATTAACAGAAACATTAGATGCTATTGAATTAGCAAAGAAAAACGGATATACAGCTGTTGTATCACACAGAAGTGGTGAAACAGAAGATACAACTCTTGCTGATGTTGCAGTTGCAACAAATGCTGGACAAATCAAAACAGGTGCACCATGCAGAACAGATAGAGTTGCTAAATACAATAGATTATTAAACATCGAAAATGAATTAGGAGAAATAGCAATATTCCCTGGAAGAAAAGGATTAAATAAATAATTTTAAACATAATAAGGCGTTACTTTTTAAGTAGCGCTTTATTATTAAATGGAGGTAAAGATGAAAATAGCATTAATAAATGAAAATAGTCAAGCATCAAAAAATAAAATAATATATGATGCATTAAAACCAGTGGCAGAAAAATATGGACATGAAGTTTTTAATTATGGAATGGAGAATACAGAAGATAACAATTTAACATATGTTCAAGCAGGATTATTAGCAGGAATACTAATAAACTCAAAGGCAGCAGATTTTATAGTGACTGGTTGTGGAACTGGAGAAGGAGCAATGCTTGCATTAAATAGTTTTCCAAAGGTTTTATGTGGTCATATAGTAGATCCAACAGATGCTTATTTATTTGGACAAATAAATGCTGGAAATGCAGTTGCAATTGGATATGCAAAAGGATTTGGATGGGGAAGTGAACTTACACTTACATATATCTTTGAAAAATTATTTGAAACCGAATTTGGTGGCGGATATCCAAAAGAGAGAGTTGTTCCTGAACAAACCAATAAAAAGATATTAGATAGTGTAAAAGAAGTTACTCATAAAGATATGCTAACAATTTTAAAAGAAATTGACCAAGAGTTTTTGAAGCAAACAATTGATAGAGAACAATTTAAAAAGTATTTCTTTGAAAATGCAGAAGATAGAGAAATAAAAGAATATCTAAAAACAATAATAGCAAATTAATAAATCAGAAAAAAGTATAAGTGAGCACTTGTACTTTTTTTTGATATGTGATATTATAAGTGCGAAATTAAAACTCAATAAAAATGGAGGTTCCAAATGAAAATATTAGTAACAGGAGCTAACGGAATGTTAGCAAAAGAAGTAAGAGAAAAATTCGAGAAAGGAAATGAAGTAATTGCAACAGATGTTGCTGAATTAGATATCACAAATGGACAAGCGGTAATGGATTATGTAATGAATCTAAAACCAGACTATATAATAAACTGTGCAGCATTTACAGCGGTAGACAAAGCAGAAGAATGTTATGAATTAGCAGACAAAATAAATGGTGATGGACCAACAAATTTAGCAAAAGCAGCAAAAGTAGCTGGAGCAAAATTAGTACATATCTCAACAGATTATGTATTTGGAGGAGATTTAGATTTATCTAAAGACTATAAAGAAGATGATCCAAAAACACCAGTAACAGTATATGGAAAAACAAAACTACATGGAGAAGAAGGAATTGCATCAAACATGGATGAATATTACATATTTAGAACAGCATGGTTATATGGAGTTGGAGGAAACAACTTTGTAAAAACAATGACAAAACTTGGTTCAACAAGAGATGAAATAAATGTAGTTGCAGACCAACATGGAAGTCCGACATATGCAAAAGATTTAACAGAAATAATATATCAAGCAATAGAAAAGAAAATTCCTTATGGAATATATAATGCTACAAATGAAGGATATACAACATGGTATGACTTTACAAAAGAAATACTTGCTGAGCAAGGAATTGAATGTAAAGTAAATCCAGTAACAACAGAAGAATATATAGAAATGATGAAAGTAACACAAGCCAAAAGACCATTTAATTCACAAATGTCAAAAGCAAAACTTGAAGCATGTGGAATAAAAGTTCCTGAGTGGAAAGATGGATTAAAGAGATACTTAGAAGAAGCTAAAAATTTAGAGCAATAGAAAGGAAGTCGTTTTATGAAAAATAGAAAAGGAATTATATTAGCAGGAGGAAGTGGAACAAGATTATATCCATTAACACTTGCAATATCAAAACAAATAATGCCCGTATATGACAAGCCAATGATATATTATCCATTATCAATTTTAATGCAAGCAGATATAAGAGAAGTGCTAATAATTACAACTCCTAGAGATGCAGAAACATTTAAAGATTTACTTGGAGATGGTAGTCAATGGGGAATGCACTTTGAATACAAAATCCAAGAAAAACCAAATGGACTAGCAGAAGCATTTATAATAGGAGAAGATTTTATTGGAGAAGATAATGTTGCTATGATTTTAGGAGACAACATGTTTTATGGAGAACATCTTGCTGAAAAATTAAAAGAGGCAAATGAAAGAGAAAATGAAGCAACAATATTTGGATATTACGTTAAAGATCCTAGAGCATATGGTGTTGTAGAAATAGATAAAGACGGAAAAGCTGTATCAATAGAAGAAAAACCAGCTGAACCAAAATCAAATTATGCAGTGCCAGGATTATACTTCTATACAAATGAAGTAATTGATATTGCTAAAAATGTAAAACCATCAGCAAGAGGCGAATTAGAAATAACAACAGTAAATGAAGAATATATGAAACGTGGACAACTTAAAGTAGAAAAATTAGGCAGAGGAATGACATGGTTTGATACAGGAACACATGATGCATTAATCGAAACAGCAAGCTTTGTTCAAACAATCCAAAAAAGACAAGGATTACAAATTTGCTGTCCAGAAGAAATTGCATTTGACAAAGGCTGGATAAATAATGAACAATTATTAGAATTAGCTCAAAAATACATGAAAACAGATTATGGAAAATATTTAAAAGATGTAGCAGAAGATGTTTTTGGTGAAGAATAGAAAGGATGAAAAAAATGGGAAAATTTAAAAGAATTGATACCTCAATAGATGGAGTATGTATAGTTGAACCAACAGTATTTGGAGATAACAGAGGATATTTCATGGAGACATATAGCAAAGCTGATTTTGCTGAAATTGGATTAGATTATGACTTTGTACAAGACAATCAATCAAAATCTAAAAAAGGTGTTTTAAGAGGATTACATTTTCAAAAAGAAAATACACAAGCAAAATTAGTAAGATGTATTAAAGGAGAAGTATTTGATGTTGCTGTAGACCTACGACCAGGAAGCAAAACATATGGAAAATGGGAAGGCGTAGTTTTAACAGAAGAAAATAAGAAAATGTTTATGATTCCAAAGGGATTTGCACATGGATTTTTAGTATTATCAGATGAAGCTGAATTTGCATATAAATGTGATGATATATATAATCACGAAGCAGAAGGTGGCTTAAAATTTGATGACCCAGACATAGGAATTGAATGGCCTATGGGAGATTTAAAACCAGAAGATTTATTAACATCTGAAAAAGATGCAAAATGGCCATCATTAAAAGAATTAAGAGAAACAGATTTATTCAAAAATTTAAAATAAGGGAGAAATGAAAAATGAAAAATGTAATGGTAACAGGAGCAGCAGGATTTATAGGAGCAAATTTTGCAGAATATTTTGTAAATAAACATCCTGACTATAATGTAATAGTAGTAGATAAATTAACATATGCAGGAAATCTAGCAAATTTAGATAAAGTAAAAGACAAAATTACATTTGTACAAGCAGACATATGTGATTTTGAAAAAATGCAAGAAGTATTTGAAAAATATCAAATAAATGGAGTAATCCACTTTGCAGCAGAATCACATGTAGATAATAGTATAAAAACACCATTTGTATTTACAAAAACAAATGTATTAGGAACACATACATTATTAGAAGCAGCAAGAAGAGCATGGGGAGAAGGTTCAGAAAACAAATTTGTACATATCTCAACAGATGAAGTATATGGTGCATTAGGAGAAACAGGATATTTTACAGAAACATCTCCAATTCAACCAAGTAGCCCATATTCAGCATCAAAAGCAAGTTCAGATTTAGTTGCATTAGCATATCATACAACGTATAAAATGAATGTGACTGTAACAAACTGTTCAAACAATTATGGACCATATCAACACAATGAAAAATTAATACCACATATGATTAAATTAGCTCTAAATAATGAAAAATTACCTGTATATGGTGAAGGAACTAATATAAGAGATTGGTTATATGTAGAGGACCATTGCAAAGCAATAGATATGGTATTTCACAATGGTAGAGCTGGAGAAAGATATAATATAGGTGGACACAATGAAAAGAGAAATATCGAGATTGTTAAACTTATTTTAAAACGTTTAGGAAAATCAGAAGATTTAATTGAACATGTTGCTGATAGAAAAGGTCATGATTACAGATATGCAATAGATCCAACTAAAATTAAAACAGAATTAGGTTGGGAACCTGAAACAAAATTCGAAGATGGAATTGTTAAAACTATTGATTGGTATTTAGCAAATCCAGATTGGTTGAAATAATTTTAATATTACAAAAGGCAGATAATTAGTTGCAATTATCTGCTTTTTATAATATAATAATCAAAGAATAAATAGTGTAATAAAACTTGAAAGGAGATAATTATATGCAAATAATATATCATGGAAGTTATTGCAAAGTAGAAGAACCTAAAATTATAGAAGGAGAATATACTAAGGATTTTGGACAAGGTTTTTATTGTACAATATTATCAGAACAAGCAGAAAAATGGGCAAAAAAGTATAATACACCAGTTATAAATATGTATGAATATAATGAAAATACGCAATTAAAAATAAAAGAATTTACAATAATGACAGAAGAATGGTTGGATTTTATAATAAATTGTAGAAGTGGAAAAGAACATGAATACGATATAGTAATTGGTGCAATGGCAGATGATCAAGTATATAACTATGTTAATGATTTGATAAATGGAAATATCACAAGAGAAGCTTTTTGGGAGCTTGCTAAATTTAGACATCCAACACATCAAATTGCATTTTGCACAGATGAAGCGTTAAAATGCATAAAGTTTGTAGGAACAAAGGAGATATAAAATATGGGCGAGTCACAAAAAGATAATGATTTGTTTTTTGTATGTAGTTTGATAGAAAATATTGCAAGAAAAACTAAAAATACAAAGAAATATGTAGTAGAGAAATTAGGAAAAGAAAATATAAATAAAATATATGAATTAGCTGAAGTGTATCATTCTGAAAATATTGAAAAAGTTTCAGATGAATTAATAAAAAAATGTAAAATTGAAAATGGAATCTATGACATAATATCTGAATGTAAATATAGAATACCAACTATTTGGGAATTAGGAAGAACATATCAAATATTAATAAAAAAAGTAAATGATAATGAAGAAGAATATATAGATACATTAATAAAAATATTGTCATCATGGATTATAAATAAGATAGATAACTATAATAGTAGTATGTATTATGAAAATCCAGATTACATATATAAATGTTATATGCAAAATAAAATAATTTAGTATGTGATACTTAAAAGAATATTGCTAAAAATCAAAAAAAGTAATATAATATATACATTAAAGGAGAAAGACATGCCAAGATTTTTTGTAAAAAACAATCAAGTAAATAATGATAAAATAGTTATAGCAGGAGAAGATGTAAATCATATAAAAAATGTATTAAGAAAGCAGATAGGAGAAAACGTAGAAATCTGCAATCAGAATACAGGAAAAGCATATAAATGCAACATAACTACTATTTCTAATGACAATATAGAATTACGAATTTTAGAAGAACTATTAGATAAAGAAAATGGAATAAAAGTAGACATATATCAAGGTCTACCAAAAGCGGACAAGATGGAACTAATAATTCAAAAATCAGTAGAATTAGGAGTAAATGCAATAATACCAGTTGAAATGAAAAGATGTGTAGTAAAGCTAGATGCCAAAAATGAAAGTAAGAAGATTGAAAGATGGCAGAAAATAGCTGAAAGTGCAGCAAAACAAAGTGGAAGAAACACAATACCACAAGTAAAAAATATACATACAATAAAAGATTTAATAAATATCAAAGATGAATATGATGCAATAATTGTATGTTATGAAAACGAAAAGACAAATTCTTTAAAAAAAGAATTAAAATCAATAAAAGAAATGTTAAAAGCAAAATCAGAAATCAAGATAGCAGTTGTAATTGGCCCAGAAGGCGGATTAGAAGAAAAAGATGTAGAAGAGTTACAACAAAATGGAGCTAAGATTGTAACATTAGGAAATATAATATTAAGAACAGAAACAGTTGCATTAAACATATTAAGTGTAATAATGTATGAGTTTAGTGAATTCTGATATACAGAGGAGAAAAAATGAAAAAAGAATTTTTGAAAAAAGTATTAATAAATTTAATAATAGCATTAGTTGCAATAATATATTTTGTTATATTTAGCACGCAATATACAAGACTAGATTCATCTATTTTATATAGATATACAGACATATCAAGTTTAATATTTCTTGGAATAGCTATAATAGCAATGGAAGTATCATATAAAAAATCAAATGAATACATATTTTTATCTGGAGTAGAAATAGCAGTAATAGCAGTATTTACACTATTAACAAAACATGTACCAAAGGTAATTAATTGTAGTATAGAAGTTTATACTTTAGCTGGAGCAAACTTATTTGTAGTATATACATTATTGAAAAATGCAATATTATATACAAAACAAAATCAAGATGAATTAGAAAATATGAGTGATATTAAAGACATTGTAAAAGATGAACCTGTAAAGAAAATCTCAAAAAGAAAAAATGTAAATGAAAACGAGGAAATAGAAAATGATTAAAAGTATGACAGGCTAT
Organism: uncultured Clostridia bacterium; assembly: GCA_934120315.1. Classification (GTDB taxonomy): domain Bacteria; phylum Bacillota; class Clostridia; order TANB77; family CAG-508; genus CAG-269. Next base: position 18,602 of record CAKOTX010000003.1, on the reverse strand, counting down.
GGAAAAAGTAGTTTATCAATTAATTCAAGAGAATATCAAGTTGAAATTAAAACAGTAAATCATAAATATATAGATGTAAATATAAAAATGCCACGCATTATAAGCTATCTAGAAGAAGATGTTAGAAAACTTGTTGTATCAAGAATTAAAAGAGGAAAAGTTGATATACAAATATCTTTTGAAAATTATAGCAAAGATGGTAATGATGTTAAAATAAATACAGAATTGGCGCAGATATATATACAAAGTTTGAGAGAATTAGCAGAAGCGGAAAATCTATCAAGTAATATAGAAGTAACTGAAATAACAAAATTACCAGATGTCTTAACAATAAAAAGTAATCTAGATGAAAATGAAACAAAAGAAGAATTATTGCAAGTAGTAAATGAAGCAATAGATAAACTAATTCAGATGAGAAAGGTTGAAGGAGAAAAGATCTCAAAAGACATTTTAGACAAAATTGCTAGAATAGAGCAGAAAAATGAAGAGATTTTTGGCTTATCTACTGGACTTATCGAAGAATATGTAGTAAAATTAGAAGCAAGGGTAAAAGAATTATTAAAAACTGAAGAATTAGACAAATCAAGATTGATGCAAGAAGTTGTTATATATGCAGATAAATGTTCTGTTGACGAAGAAGTTACTAGATTAAGAAGTCATATATATCAATTAAGACAATTAATAAATTCAGAAGAACCAATTGGAAAGAAGATGGATTTCTTAATTCAAGAAATGAATAGAGAAACTAATACAATAGGTTCAAAAGCAAACAATCTTGAAATAACAAATATTGTAGTAGATATAAAAACAATATTGGAAGACATAAGAGAACAAATACAAAATATTGAATAGAAAGGGTGGAAAAAATGCAATTAGTTAATATAGGATTTGGAAACATAGTTTCAGCAGATAAAATTGTAGCAATAGTTAGCCCAGAATCAGCACCAATAAAAAGAATGGTTCAAGAAGCCAAAGATGCTAAAACAGCAGTAGATGCTACATATGGAAGACGTACAAGAGCAGTTTTAATTATGGAATCAGGACATATTATATTGTCAGCTGTACAGCCAGAAACAGTTGCTGGTAGAGTAGATAAAGATATAACACCTACTCAAACACCAACTGAAGAATAAAAAATAAAAAATGGAGGTAATGTTAAAATGATGGTAAAACCAACAGTACAAGAATTATTAACAAAAGCAAAAAACAGATATGAATTAGTTATAGCAACATCAAAAAGAGCAAGACAAATTGCAAGTGGAGCAGAAGTAAAAACAAAGGTTAAAGAAGAATCACCAGTAACTCTTGCTGCAAATGAAATAGCTGAAGGAGAAGTAGAAATAATCGAACCAGATGAAGCAGCAGAAGATGCAGAAGAAGAAAATAGATAAGAATTGAGGAAGAATTATGTTAGTTATATTATCAGGAGTATCTGGCGCAGGAAAAGATACTATAAAAAAAGAACTATTAAAGAGAATGGATGATGTTATAACTCTTCCTTCTTTTACATCAAGAGAAAAAAGACCAACAGAAGAAGAAGGAGTCCAATATCATTTTATAACTAAGGAAGAATTTGAAGAAAAAATTAAAAATGGAGATTTCTATGAGTATGATGTGCATCATGGAAATTACTATGGAACATCTAGAAAACTATTAAATGAAAAAATTAGCCAAGGTAAGATTATTGTAAAGGACATTGAAGTAAATGGCACCGAAAACCTAATTAAGCTTTTAGGAAGAGATACAAGAATTGTTACTATATTTCTAAAAGTAGGAAAAGAAGAATTGAAAAGAAGATTATTTGAAAGAGGAGATAATGCTCAAGATATAGAGTTAAGATTAAGTAGACTTGATTATGAAGAGTCTAAATTAAAGCTTTATGATTATGTTTTAAAAAATGATGATTTTGAAAAAACTGTTCAAATAATTACAACAATTATTCAAAATGAGAAGAGATTAGAAGATGAGAAATAGAAAGAATGGATTGAAGCTGTTCTTTCTATTTTTTTATCATCAAAATAATGCAAAAAAACAAAAAATATGATAAGATAATAATCGAAAATAAGAAAAGGAGGCTTCTAGCCAAACATGATAGCAGAAGTAGTAATAAATCGTTCAGCAAAAAGACTAAACCGAACATTTGATTATAAGATACCAAAGAATTTAGAAGAATTAATAATGATAGGAAGCACAGTACTTGTACCATTCGGAAAATCTAGTGCATTAGAAGAGGGATATGTAATAGGAATAAAAGAAAATACTGAATATGAAGTAAAAGAGATAAATCAGATAAAACACAATTTAACGGAAAAGCAAATTGAGTTAGCAAAATGGATGGCAAAGAGATATTTTTGTAATATATCAGATTGTATAAAGCAAATGTTAACGCCGGGAACTAAGAATAGAAAAGTTGAAAAAAATGTACAAGATAAGACAATTAATGCAGTGTATTTAAAGAAAAGTATAGATGAAATTCAATTTGATATAGATATGGGGAAAATAAAATCCGAAAAGCAAAAGAAAATTCTACAATTTTTAAAGTCTAATGAAGGTGCTACTGTTCCAGAGATTGAAGAATTTACAGGAGGAACAAGAGCAATTGTAAAAACATTAGAAAAGAATGAATATATAGAAATAGTAGAAAAGAAGGTAGAGAGAAATCCATTAGTAAACAAACAAATAGAAAAAACATCTAATTTAAAATTAACAGATGAACAGCAAAATGCTTATTATTCTATTACAAGGAGCATGCTAAATAATGAATATGAACAATTTCTATTATATGGAGTAACAGGTTCGGGAAAAACTGAAGTATATTTACAACTAATAGAAAAAGCAATCAGCCTAAATAAAACAGCTATTGTATTAGTACCAGAAATATCATTAACACCTCAAATGATAGATCGTTTTATTGCTAGATTTGATAAAGAAAAAATAGCAGTATTACATAGCAAACTTTCAATAGGCGAAAGATATGATGAGTGGAATAAAATCAAAGAGGGAAAAGCTCAAATTGTTATTGGAGCAAGATCAGCAATTTTTGCTCCGATTGAAAATATAGGAGTAATAATTATAGATGAGGAACATGATAGTTCGTATAAATCAGAATCAGTTCCTAAATATGATGCAAAAGAAATTGCCAAAAGAATTGCAAAAGAAAATAATTGTCCATTAGTATTAGGAAGTGCAACTCCAGATATTGTTACATATTATAAAGCAAATGAAGGCAATATAACATTATTAGAACTAACTAGAAGGGCTAATAATTCAAATTTGCCGGAGGTAGAAGTAGTAGACTTAAAGATGGAACTAGCAACTGGAAATAGGTCAATGCTAAGCTTTAAATTACATGATGCAATAGAGCAAAACTTAAAAGATAAAAGACAAACTATTTTGTTTTTAAATAGAAGAGGATATTCTACTTTTATAATGTGTAGAGAGTGCGGATATACTGTAAAATGTAAAAATTGTAATATTAGTATGACATATCATAGAACCGAAAATAAATTGAAATGTCATTATTGTGGATATGAAGAAAATGTTGTAACTGTTTGCCCTGAATGTCATAGTACTAAAATTAGATATTTTGGAACAGGAACTCAAAAATTAGAAGATGAGATTCATAAAATATTTCCGAATGCATCTACAATAAGAATGGATATTGATACTGTAACAAAGAAAAACTCTCATGAAGAAATTCTAAACAAATTTAAAAATGAAAATATAGATATATTAATAGGAACACAAATGGTAGTAAAAGGTCATCATTTTCCAAATGTAACTCTTGTTGGTGTAATTGCAGCTGATAGTAGTTTAAATATTGATGATTATAGAGCTAATGAAAGGACATTTCAAATATTAACTCAAGTAGCGGGAAGAGCAGGAAGAGAAAATTTGCCAGGAAATGTTATTATCCAAACATATAATCCAGATAATTTTTCGATTCAATGTGCTAAAGAACAAAACTATAAAATGTTTTATAATACAGAAATTGCCTTAAGAAAACAGTTGAAATATCCACCATTTTGCGATATAATATTAATTGGATTTAATAGTTTGATAGAAAATGAAATAATAAAAGTGTCTGATATGGTCTATACATATCTAAAAGATAAGCTAGACGAACAAACATTCATCATATTAAAACCAATGCCTTCACCTGTTGATAAAATACAAAATAGATATAGATGGAGAATTATTATAAAAGGAAATATGACAGATACTGCTAATCAAATAATAAATAACTGTTTGAAACAAGTTTACGAAAGTAATTTTAAAAATACTAGAGTTACAGTAGATATAAATCCTAATAGTATGTTGTAATAAGAAAGGAAGAGTTTAATGGCAATAAGAAATATAAGATTAGAAAAAGATGAAATATTAAAAAAGAAATCCAGAGAAGTTGAAGTAATTGATGACAAAATTCAAACATTAATAGATGATATGATTGAAACTATGTATAAATACAATGGAGTGGGATTATCAGCAGTACAAGTTGGTGTTTTAAAAAGAGTTGTTGTAATCGATATTGATGATGATACTGGTGTAAAAGTTCTTATAAATCCTAAAATAACTAAAACTAAAGGTGAGCATGAGGTTGAAGAAGGTTGTTTAAGCTTCCCAAATCAATATGCAAAGCTTATAAGACCTAAAGAAGTAACTGTTGAAGCACTAGACAGAAGCGGAAAGAAAATTGTAATTAAGGCAAAAGATTTATTAGCTCAAGCAGTTGCTCATGAATTAGACCACTTAGATGGTATTGTTTTTATTGATAAAATGATACCAGGAACATTAGAATATGTAGAGCCTGAAAAGAAATAAAAAAATGTCGAAAAATATTGTAAATAAAAATTATTATTGATATAATAACAATTGAAAATAAATTTAGACTAAGGAAGGTTGAAATATATGAAAAAAAACAAAAGAATTTTTTTGATTGTAATAGTAATTTTAATAATAGCAATTATATTTGGCATTGTTAAAATAGTAAATAAAAATAGCCCTAAAGAGCAAATGTTATCTAAAATATATCAAGACTTAGAGGAAAGTCAAACATATTTGTTCGAAATAGAGAAAAACAACAATAATAAGACAATAATGGCAAAAAAAGGCGATAAAACTATTATAGACCAATATACTAAAAATAGTGAAACAAATGTAGAAAATCATACAACTACATTAGTAAAAGATAATAATACATATTTAATTTTGCATGATAGAAAAGAATATTATGTATATACTGAAAATAATGTTGAACAAACAATAGTAACAGATGGGCTTAAAGAAATTATAAGCAAAAGCTATACAACTGGAACAGAAAAAATTAAAGGTAAGAAGTATTCATATGAAGAATATGACGGAAGCAGTATGTTTATGATATCAAATCTAATAAATATAAATGATACTAATGTAAAAACAAGATTTTATTTTGATTCAAAAAATAACTTAACATATATAAAAACAATACTTGATAATAAACAAGAATTATTAAAAGTTACATTAGAAAAAGATGTGAAAGATTCAATTTTTGAAATTCCATCTGATTATGCAGAAAACTAAAGTAGATATAAACAAAGTTAATAACTTTTTTATATATAAAAATTCAAAAGAAGGAGTGAAAAAATATGGCAGAAAGATTCGTATTAAACGAAACATCATATTTTGGGAAAGGAGCAAGAGAAGAATTACCTGGAGAAATTACTAGAAGAAAATTCAAAAAGGTATTAGTTGTAACAGACAAAGCATTATTTGAATGTGGAGTTTCAGCAAGAGTTACAGAAGTATTAGACAAAGCAGGAATTGACTATGAAGTTTATTCAGAAGTTAAACCAAATCCAACAATAAAAAATGTATTAGATGGAGTTGAAGCTTGTAAAAGAGCTGGAGCTGATGTTATTGTTGCTGTTGGTGGTGGTTCTAGTATAGATACTGCAAAAGGAATATCTATAGTTATGACAAACCCTGATAGAGCAGACATAGTATCATTAAATGGTCTATCAAATACTGTAAACAGAGGAATGCCAGTAATTGCATTGCCTACAACATCTGGAACAGCTGCAGAAGTAACAATAAATTATGTAATAACAGATGAAGAAAGAGAAATCAAAATGGTATGTGTAGATCCAAATGATGTTCCAATTTTAGCAATTGTTGATTCTGATTTAATGGCATCAATGCCAAAATCAATCGCAGCTGCAACAGGAATGGATGCATTAACGCATGGTATAGAAGGATATATCACAAAAGCACATAACACAATGTCAGATATGTTCCATATGCAAGCAATAAAATTAATCTTTAAATATTTACCAGCTGCAGTAAATGAAAAAGATGAAAAAGCAGTTGAAATGATGGGATTAGCTCAATATACAGCTGGAATGGGATTCTCAAATGTAGGTTTAGGAATTGTACATTCAATGGCACATCAATTAGGAGCTGTTTATGACACACCACATGGACTTGCAAATGCAATATTATTACCAACAGTAATGAGATTTAACGGACAAGATCCAGCAACAGCACAAAGATTTAGAGAAATCTTATGTGAAATTGGAAGACCAGATGCAGCACATTTGAATGATCAAGATGTTATAAATACATTTGTATGGATGATATCTGAATTATCAAAATCAGTTGGAATCACTCAAAGGGTAAAAGATGTTGGTGCAAGAGAAGAAGATTTCGAGTTATTAGCAAATAAAGCTATGCAAGATCCTTGTAAACCAGGAAATCCAAGAGAAGTTTCAAAAGAAGATTTCATTAATTTATATAGACAAGCATATTAAAATATATAAGAGTATTATAGTTAAATGGCTATAATGCTCTATTTTTTTGAGTAAAAACATATTTTTTTTTGCTTAAAATATAGATTTTTTCATATAAAAGTGTTATAATAGCAAACGAAATGTGCCAAACGGCATGATAATATATTTTTACGTACTTTACTAAGGGGGTACAAAAAATGAAAAATTTGGATTGTGTCCGGAAAGAAGTAAGAGAAGCAACCTTTAAAGGAATTCTCTTGGATATTTTGAAAAGTGACCCGAAGGTAATGGTTTGTATGACAAGTGAGGATATGCATGAAATTTGTACCAAAGGCTGGTGCAAATATGATGTATATGCATACACTCTGGATGGCGGTACTTGTATGAGAATGCTTGACGGAGTCTTGGTAAGAACTCGAGTAGAATATATTATATATCCGTTCAAAAATGAATATGGGGCGGATGTGGTTATCTCTCAAGTTTTTATTGATGGCGATGTTGTTTATCATATGTCTACCAATCCAAGTAACGTTGTATTCCTCGAATACAAAAAGAAATGCGAAGAACAGTAAGGGAGGACAACATGATTAAAAGTTTCGCATGTTATGATACTTTGTCTACAGAAGATGTGGAGGTCTTTGAAAAAGGGCTTATCCAGTGGGCAACTCTCGGCAAAGGGAAGAAAGCAATCATGCTTTTCGACCTGGATACTTTGAATCCGATTTACGAAAAACTTGTTGAAAATCCGACAGTTTCTTCTAAATACGAGCAGGAACTGTTCCTTGGATATCAAAATCGCAAGCTTGTGAATCGCAATCATCTTTTCACACCGAATCTGCAAATTAACTGGTCTCGAGTTGCTTTTAGTGAGCAAAAATGCGTGTTACTATCTATAATGGATAGGAACAAAAAAGTTATTTACGAGGCGCCTAAAAAATGGGCAGATTGTGAACTGTGGTACGGCTACTAATCTAAAAAAGAGCCATAGTGAGAAAATTATTCTTACTATGGTTCTTTTTTTTCTTAAAACTATTGCAATTCACATAAAATTGTGATAATATAATCACATAGTAAAAACAAAGAAAAAGAGGAGTACATTTGAACTATTTGTAGAGAAAAGAAGTCGTGGCTGAAAGCTTCTTAAATAAAGGCAAATGGAAGGTAGCTTTTGAGTTGGTAATCTGAAATAGTAGTAAGATTATTCGTAATGCTGCGTTAAAGCAAAATGAGAAATTATCAAAAAAGATAATAATTAAGGTGGTACCGTGAGATATAAAACTCGCCCTTATGCTATATAGATGCATATAGGCGAGTTTTTTGGTACATGAAAGGAGCGAGAGATATATGAGTAATCACAAGCTAATGGATAAATATAATCCAAAAGAATTCGAAGAAAAATTATATAATGAATGGGAAAATAAAGGCTATTTTAAGCCATCAATGGATAAAAGAAAAGAAAGTTTTTGTATAGTAATGCCACCACCAAATGTAACAGGAAAATTACACATGGGACATGCATTAGATGGAACAATGCAAGATATGTTAATAAGATATAAAAGAATGTGTGGATATAACACATTATGGGTACCAGGAACAGACCATGCAGCAATTGCAACAGAAGTAAAAGTTGTAGAAAAAATGAAAAAAGAAGAAGGATTAACAAAAGCTGATATAACAAGAGAACAATTCTTAGAAAGAGCATGGGCTTGGACAAAAGAATATGGAGGAACAATCCAAAAACAACAACGTAAATTAGGCTGTTCATGTGATTGGGAACGTTCAAGATTTACAATGGACGAAGGACTATCACAAGCTGTATTAGAACAATTTGTAACTTTATATAATAAAGGATTAATATATAAAGGAACAAGAATGATAAACTGGTGTCCATCTTGTCATACATCATTATCAGATGCAGAAGTTGAATTTGAAGAAGAATCATCACATTTATGGCATATAAGATATCAAATAAAAGGAACAGACAGATATGTAATAGTTGCAACAACAAGACCTGAAACAATGCTAGGAGATAGTGCTGTTGCAGTACATCCAGAAGATGAAAGATATAAAGATATAATTGGAAAAACATGTATATTACCAATTATGAATAAAGAAATTCCAATAATTGCAGATGATTTTGTAGAAAAAGACTTTGGAACAGGTTGTGTAAAAATAACACCAGCACATGATATGAATGACTATCAAGCAGGATTAAGACATAATCTAGAAATAGTAGAAGTATTTGATGATTCATCAATAATGGAAGATTTAGTACCAGAATATAAAGGATTAACAACATTAGAAGCACGTAAACTAATAGTAAAAAAACTAGAAGAAATAGGTGCACTTGTTAAAACAGAAGATTATACACATAATGTTGGAAAATGTTATAGATGTCATAACACAGTAGAACCAAGAATATCAAATCAATGGTTTGTAAAAATGAAAGAATTAGCAGAACCAGCAATAAAAGCAGTTAAAGAAGATGATATAAAATTTATTCCAAAGAGATATGAAAAAACATATTTTAACTGGATGGAAAATATTCAAGATTGGTGTATATCACGTCAATTATGGTGGGGACATAGAATACCAGCATATTATTGTGATGAATGTGGACATATAAATGTAAGCAAAACAGCACCAGAAAAATGTGAAAAATGTGGTTCAACAAAATTACATCAAGATGAAGACTCTCTTGATACATGGTTTAGTTCAGCATTATGGCCATTTTCAACACTTGGCTGGCCTAATATGGATAGTGAAGATTTAAAAACATTTTATCCAACAAATGTATTAGTAACAGGATATGACATAATATTCTTCTGGGTAGCAAGAATGATATTCTCTGGATTAGAATGTATGAAACAAAAGCCATTTAGTGATATATTAATACATGGTATTGTAAGAGATAGCCAAGGTAGAAAAATGTCAAAATCATTAGGAAATGGAATAGACCCATTAGAAGTTATTGATCAATATAGTACAGATGCATTAAGATTTTCATTAATTTTAGGAATCTCAGCAGGAAATGACATAAGATATATGCCAGAAAAACTAGAACAAGCATCAAACTTTGCAAATAAATTATGGAATGCTGCAAAATTCGTATTAATGAATTTAGATGGTGTTGAAAAATTACCAAAATTAGATGAAATTGATACAGCTAAATTAGCTAAGGAAGATAAATGGATAATATCAAAATTAAATACATTATCAAAAGAAGTAAATGAAAATATTACAAATTATGATTTAGGTGTTGCAACACAAAAAATATATGACTTTATATGGAATGAATTCTGTGATTGGTATATAGAAATTGTAAAAACACGTTTATATGGTGATGATAAAGAAAGTAAATTAATGGCACAAATAACATTAAATGAAGTATTAATGAATTCATTAAAATTATTACATCCAATTATGCCATTTATAACAGAAGAAATATATTTGCAATTATTTAATATTGATGAAAGTATAATGATTTCAAAATTCCCACAATTTGATGAGAAATATAATTTTAAAGCCGATGAAGAAGAAATTGAAAAATTAAAAGAAATAATTATAGGAATTCGTAATTTAAGAGCAAGTTCAAATGTACATCCATCAAAAAAGACAGAATTAATATTTGTAACAACAAAATATAAAGATTTAATAAATCAATCTGAAGGATTTTTAAAGAAATTGGGATATAGTGAAAATATTAAAGTTCAAGAAAATAAAGAAGGAATTGCACAAAATGCATTATCAATCATAACAGATGGAATTGAATTATATATTCCATTTGAGGAACTTGTTGACATTGAAGAAGAAAGAAAACGTATGGAAGAAGAAAAGAAAAAGGTTATTGCAGAAATTGAAAGAGCAAGCAAAATGCTTTCAAATCCAGGATTTGTTAATAAGGCTCCAGAAGCTAAAATTAATGAAGAAAAAGTAAAACTTGAAAAATATCAAAATATGTTAAAAAATCTTGAAGAAAGATTAAAATAGACACAAAGGAGGGTGAATTAATCATCCTCTTTTAGTTCTATCTTCACACATTTTTGCATATTATAATGTAGTATGAGTGTGGGGAGGAGAGCAAAAGATGATAGATGAAAGAAAAAACATGAATGTAAATTTAAATACTAATATAGTACAAAATTTAGTGTTAGAAAACCGAGGCAAGTTAAGTGTATCAGGAGTAAATGATGTTTTGAGCTTTGATGATCAAGTAGTAATGGTAGATACTGAATTAGGATTATTAACAGTCAAAGGAGAAAATATAAGAATTAATAAATTAAGTTTAGATACTGCAGAAGTAATTATAGAAGGAGAAATTTCAAGTCTAGCATACAGTCAAAACAAGCAAGAAAAAAGCTCAGGAACAATATTAAGTAAAATCTTTAAATAGAAAGGCGAATTATTATGGCTCAAAATCAAGCATATTTATTTATCGTTTTTTCATTAACTGGTGTTATTATAGGCCTATTATTTGATTTTTTTAGAATTTTAAGAAGAAGTTTTAAAACATCTAATATCATAACATATTTTGAAGACGTCTTATTTTGGATTTTAACAGGAGTTTTGATTCTATATAACATATGGTACTTCAATAATGGAGAAATACGTATATACATGTTTTTAGGAATAATAATGGGAGTTCTTATATATATGCTTACATTAAGTAATATAATAATTTCATTATTATCAAAAATTTTAATTTTGATTGTTAAAGTCTTAGAACTACCTTTTAAAACATTATTTTCAATATTTCACAAGTTTTTTACAGTTATTATGAAAATATTTAATATTTTTTCAAAAAAATTGAAAATAAAAAAGGGGAAAATGGTAAAAGATGGAGAATAATATATATGTAAGATTATTTTTTTAGAAAAGAGAGAATACATATGAAGAAAAACAAATTACTAAGAAATGCATTTCTTATAGCCTTAATAGTATGGGGAGTAATGTTAATTAAACAGCAGATAAGTATTTCACAATATCAAGACGAAATAAAAAGTTTATCATCTAAAATAGATGTAGCAGAAAGTGAATTAAATCAAAACAAAGAAAATTTAGAACAAGAAAAACAAAATATAACATCATTAGATTATATAGAAAAATTAGCACGTGAAAAACTAGGAATGTATTTACAAAACGAAAGAGTTTATGTCGATAGTAACATGTAAATCCTTAAAACAACATTCAAGTTTTAAGGATTTTATTTTTTTAAATATTAAAATCTACAAATTAATCCAGATAAAAATATATAAAATAATATAATAGGAGGTAGCTTATGTCAGAATTAGAAAATATGACATTATTAGAATTGAGAAATTTTGCCAAAGAACAAAATATTAAAAATATTTCAAAATTAAAAAAAGATGAGTTAATTGACTTGCTAAAACAAGTAGCAGAAACATCTAAGCCACATGAAGAGCCAAAAGAAGAAATTAGATATGATAAAAATGATGAAGAACAATTTGAAGAAGCTGGAGAAGCTGTTATAGACTACAAGGTAACAAACGAGGATGATGAAATTGTTGAAGGAATCCTAGAAGTATTGCCAGATGGATATGGATTCCTAAGAGGAGACAATTATTTATCAAGTCCTAAAGATGTATACATATCACCTATCCAAATAAGAAGATTCAAATTAGATACAGGAGATATTATAAAAGGTATTTCAAGAACAAAAGAAGGGGAAAAATTTCCATCTTTAATATTTGTTGGAGAAGTAAATGGAGAACATCCAGAAAAAGCTGCAAAAAGAAAAAGATTTGATGAATTAACACCAATTTATCCAAATGAAAGACTAAAACTAGAAACAGTTCCAACAGAATATGCAATGAGAATAATAGATTTAATCTCTCCTATTGGAAAAGGACAAAGAGGAATGATTGTAGCTCCACCAAAAGTTGGAAAAACAACATTATTAAAGAAAATAGCAAATAGTATTTCAGCAAACAATCCAGAAGTCGAATTAATTGTACTTCTAATTGATGAGAGACCAGAAGAAGTAACAGATATGAAACGTTCAATAAAAGGACAAGTTATTTATTCAACATTTGATGAAATGCCTGAACATCATGTAAAAGTTGCTGAAATGGTTCTTGAAAGAGCAAAAAGAATTATTGAACACAACAAAGACGTAGTAATCCTATTAGACAGTATTACAAGATTAGCAAGAGCATATAACTTAGTAATGCCTTCATCAGGAAAAACACTATCAGGTGGTCTTGATCCAGCTGCATTGCATAAACCAAAAAAATTCTTTGGAGCTGCAAGAAATATTGAAAATGGTGGAAGTTTAACAATATTAGCAACAGCATTAATTGAAACAGGAAGCAGAATGGATGATGTAATATTTGAGGAATTTAAAGGTACAGGTAATATGGAAGTACACCTAGATAGAAAACTATCTGAAAAACGTATTTTCCCTGCAATAGATGTAAATAAATCTGGAACAAGAAGAGAAGATTTGTTATTAACAAAACCTGAAATGGAAACAGTATTTGCATTAAGAAAAGCATTAAATAATTTACCTGTTGCTGATGTAACAGAACAAATTATCACTCAAATGACTCAAACTAAAAATAATGCTGAATTCATAGAAAAAATGGATTCATATTTAAGAAATTACAAAAATTAGATTTTAGACCAGTTATCTCTTAGATAGCTGGTTTTATTCTTTGTTTTATTTGACTTTGATGAAATATTATGATAAAATTAAACTATTCGTTTATAGGAAAATCCTTACACACATTAATTTTGGGAGGAAAACAATTATGGAAAAGCAATGGCTTCCATACAATTCATTAGGTCAAGATTTGGAAAGTGACATGGAAAAAATCATGATTTACGACAGTCCTGGTCAAGGTGTTTCAATTGAGGATATTTATCGTTATTTGGCAGATATTAGTTTCATTTATGCAAATTTGTATGCCAAAATTGTATTGAAGTCCAAAAATAAGCTTGATGTCGATCAAGTTTATACAGAGATTTACAATCAAAATGATGGATTCTTAGCTAGTCTTAAGAAAACGATGATGGATAAAAAATTCATTACGGTTCAGGAAGCAGAAAAGATTATTTCTCAATTCAAAGTTCCCAATATTGACTAAATAAAAAGTTCTAACAATGTTGTTTTTATGCAGATTGTTAGGACTTTTTTGTATTTATATCGAAAATTAGTAGAATAGGTCATAATAAAAAAATTTTGAAGCTAAACTTCGACATACAATTAACATAAAATATGTTAACATTGATTATAGAGAGGTGATTAGTTTGAAATACTATTTTATTAAGTCTTTACAAATGATAAAAATTTTAAATATAAAAAAACAGTCTGAATATGAATTACTAGTTACTTATTTTTTAGTACTGTCTCCTGAAAGCCTTAGGTACATAGCTCAAAAAGAAACTTTTGCTGAAATTGTTGAAATGGCGAAATATATTTAAGTATATTTAGATGAAAAGAAAAGAGGAGAGGTTGATATAAACTCTCTTCAATTTTTTTCTTTAAATCTTCTATATAATTATTTTAAAAATAAAAAAATGTTGACAAAGTAAAAGACGATATATATAATCATTTTAATAAGAAAGGTGATTATAATGAAAATCTCGAATACATTGAAAAAAAAGAAAAACAAGATACTTCAAAAAATAGCAGATTGGTATTTGAAAGAACCAGTGGAGATAATAGATCCAATGGAACCTTGGGAAATAGCAGAGTTGAAAATGGAAGAAAAAATAGAGAAAAAATACAAGAAATTGAATCAAAAATACAAGAAAAAAATGACCAAATTAAAAAATCAACATATGAAAATGAAGAAAAAGATAATGGCAAAGTATGGAACAATAGAATACTAGAAGTTTCATGAATAAAATTGAGGTATAAAACTATATTGATTCAAAATAAAAAGGCTTAAAATTGATTTTAACAGTCTGATAAAAGGCTCGAAATAGCTATTTTACAAACTTAAGAAACTTTAAAAAAAGTATTGACTTTTTGAAAAAATATTCATATAATTTAGTAAATCATAATAATATTTTACTAAAAGTAGAGATATTATGAGGGAGGGATTTATATGTATCAAGAATGGTTAAAAAAATATGAAGAAATAAAGAATAATAAAGCAACATCTAAAGACAAAGAAAAAACTAAAACAGTCTAATATTAGACTGTTTTAGTTTGCTTATTTAAAAGATTTTTGATTTCTTTATTCATTTTATTTTCAAGTTTTTGAATTTTCTTACTTGTTTTTGTTAACTTTTTAATGTCTTTATCTTTTTGAAAGTTCCACATATTGTAGACTGAAATAACATTAGTATAGTATTTATCTACATTGTTGCGATTAGAGTCAGAAATTTTTAAATATAATATTTCTATTGTACTTAGAAACATTTGGTGTAGCGATTCATAGATGAATTGAGATCCAGCAGCTTCGCTACTAATACTTATGCAGATAGCTTCAAGTTGATTAAGAGTGTTACTTACTAATACATTAAAATTGCTATCGAATTTTTCTTTTTCTTTATTGTTATAATTTTCACTTAAAATTTTATTGTATCTTTGTTGGGTTTTCTTTGACTTTAGAATCTTTGAAAAGCCTTCAAAGCAATTTTCGTTATCAAAAATTTCTTTAGCTTCTATTCTTGTGAATTGACTAATGTTGTTTTCATCAAGAATTTTAATTGTCTTTTGGACTTCCTGATTTTTCATTAAAACATCAGAAATTAGGCTCATTCGCTCTATTAGATTATTTGCAAAATCTTGAGCTATTAATGAAGCTTTTTCTTGCTGGCTTAAGTTTCTACTCTTTATATATTGATGCATTGACCAAATGGCTGTAAAAATTAAACCTATCAATGTAATCCAAGTTCCCCAATTGCTCAAACTAATACCATAAATAAAGATTTCCTGACTTTCCATATCAGAAGGTGTTTGAATATCACATTTATTGAAAATAAAAACTGAAGCAGAAAATACTATAAAGATAATGATAATAACACCTATAATTTTTAAAATATTAAAAAACAATATTTTTAATAAACTGCATATATAATTAATTATAACTTTTAATTTATTTTTAAAACTATACCAATAACACATTTTCAACATCCTCTCATATTCAAATGATAAAAGTATTATATAAAGCTATACTAATAAAGTCAAGAAAAAATACTAAAAAATGTAAAAATCAAATAAAATTTTACAAATATTTCATATAAAAAGACTAATCAAATGATAATAAAGCTCTTTTCATAAATAGATATGAAAAATTGAAAGAAACTATAAATAAAAATCAACTAAATAGTTACAAGGATGGGGAATAGGGGTAAAATTAAATTTTAATGTTGATATTCCCACACACATACAGATAAATTTGATTTTTTGAAGATTATAATTTTATGCATTTGTTTATCTAAGAACAAATAAAATCAAAATCTCCTGAAAAAAGTTTAATAATTTGATTAGTTACCAAAAATATAATCAAATTATTGATCAATATGAAAAGCCAAAGTTAAAAATCCAATTGTAACTAACAATGAAAAATTTTGACACATGAATTTACTATGTGGTATAAATTTAATCAGTTGTTTTAATTATTTTTAAAACCAAAAAAGTTAAATGTTGTCTACAATTAAATAGTAGGTAGGGGATATAAAATCCTTTATATTTAGTTGTAGATAACATTGCACAAAATCAAAGTAATACGACCAACTTGGAGTATTGAAAAATGTAAAATTTTAAAATATATCTTGTATAATTTATAATAAAAGTGTTATACTATAGTTGAACGATTGAACGATATTTTGAACGATTGAACGATTTAAAATGGAGGTAAGTAGCATGAATGAGAATGAATCAATAGAATTTAAAGAAAATTATACAGAAAAAATATATAAAGAGATCATAGCTTTTTTGAACACAAATTCTGGAACTATATATATTGGATATGATGATAATGGGAATTTAATAGGAGTGGATAATTGCAAAGACATTGAAGAAAAGATTTCTAATGGAATACGAACAAATATATATCCAGATGCTAGAATTTTCGTTTCGATAAATACAGGAAAAATTGAAGATAAAGAATATATTATTATAAAAGTTTCAAAAGGAATTGATATTTATTATCTTAAAGAAAAAGGAATTGTAAAAGGAACATACTTAAGAACTGGCTCTTGCTCGATTCCTGCAACAGAAGAAACAGTAAAACAATTGATAATAAAAAATAGTAGCTTATCATTTGAAACATCAATTTCAAGTAATCAAGAATTAACTTTTGATTATATTAGTAAAGCCTTAGAAGAAAATAATATTAATATAAATGAAAATAATATAAAAGAAAATTTGCATTTTACTGCAAATCAAAAATATACAAACTTAGGATTATTATTTTCTGATCAAAATCCATTTACATTTAAGTTAGCTGTGTATCAATCAAATGAAAAGAATAATTTTTTAGATAGAAAAGAATTTAAAGGATCAATCTTGGAAATTTATGATACTATAATTGATTATTTAAAAAATAATACAGCAACATATGGATTAATTAATACGAGTGTTAGAGAAGATATTGAAGAATATCCAGAATTTATTTTAAGAGAAATTGTGTTAAATTCTCTTATACACAGAGATTATGGAACGTTAACATCTAATATACTTAATTTATATAAAAATAATGGAATAGAAGTTATTAGTTTTGGATCTTTATATGGAAACATAACACTTGATGATATACTAGCAGGTCTATCAACTTCAAGAAATCCTTACTTACAATCTATTTTTATGAGAATAAAGAGGGTAGAAGCAATAGGAAGTGGCTTAAGAAGAGTAAAATCATATTATAATAAAATTGGATTAAATTTCGAGATAGATGTATTACCGTCATCATTTGTTGTAAAATTACCTAAAATATCATTGAATAATGTTGCTATACAAAATAATAGTAAAGGTGATATGGATATAATTATAAAATATATTGAAAAAAATGGATCTATAACAAGAATTAATGCTCAAGCACTAATTAATAAAGAAAAGACAACTACATCAACAATATTAAATAAATTAGTTGAAAATGGTGTTTTGGTTAAAATCGGAAACGGGCCAAGTACAAGATATGAAATAAATAAATAATAACTTAAAAGTGAACTTTGCTTTATTAATATATGTAGGAATAAAAAATGGCTGACAATAAAAAATAGTAATTTCTTGTTTGAATTGGAGGGGAAAAGATGAGTTTTTCATATACTAGAAAAATAAACTATTATGAAACAGATAAAATGGGAGTAGTTCATCATTCAAATTATATAAGATTTTTAGAAGAGGCAAGATGCAGATGGTTAGAAGAACTGAATATATCAATGGAAAAATTAGAAGAATTAGGTTATACTATTCCAACATTAGAAGTCAATTGTAAATACAAATATCATATAACAAGTGGAGATATAATTACAATAGAACCTAAAATAACTGAATTTAATGGAGTAAGAATGACAGTAACTTATAATGTTATTGATAAAAAGACAGAAAAAATTGTTATAAATGCTTGGACAAAACATTGTTTTACGGATAAAACTTTAAGACCAATAAATATAAAAAAGAAGAATGAAAAAATATATACAATATTTGAAAAATTGTTAGAAGAAGGTATAAAAACCAATAAATAATTTCAAGGCAAATTATAACAATAACTAGTAATTTAGAGGTGTAAGAATGAAAAGATTTAAAAATTTAATAAAATTTTAAATCTTTTTTATATTTTTTTAAGTTATATTATATGTAAGCTAGTTTATAAAAGAAAGAAAGGAGGTATTTACTTGGAAGATAAAGAATTAATCTATAAA
>CAKOTX010000002.1 GCA_934120315.1 uncultured Clostridia bacterium | reverse complement strand
ACCATCATCTGCTGTTACTACTTGGTCTGCTACTACTGTATCACCATTTTTTACTTGTAGTTTTATTGATGTTATTGCATTTGCTCTTGCTGCATCATTATCCATATTTGCCCATGCTTTTGTTGCTGATACTTCTGTTGTATTTGTTAATTTGCTTGGGTCAAATGTATTTGTGATTATTCCTTTTTCTTGATCTATTGTTTTTACATATAAATCTAATTTTGTTTGATCATCAGCATTTGCTACAACTTCATCTATTGTATATGTGATTCTGTTTCCAGCTTCATCATATACTGGTAAGTTTGTAAATCTATGTGTCCAACCATCATCTGCTGTTACTACTTGGTCTGCTACTACTGTATCACCATTTTTTACTTGTAGTTTTATTGATGTTATTGTATTTGCTCTTGCTGCATCACTATCCATGTTTGCCCATGCTTTTGTTGCTGATACTTCTGTTGTATCTGTTAATTTGCTTGGGTCAAATGTATTTGTGATTATTCCTTTTGCTTGGTCTATTGTTTTTACATATAAACCTAATTTTGTTTGGTCTTCAGCATTTGCTACAGCTTCATCAATTGTATATGTGATTCTGTTTCCATCTTCATCATATACTGGTAAGTTTGTAAATGTATGTGTCCAACCATCATCTGCTGTTACTACTTGGTATGCTACTACTGTATCACCATTTTTTACTTGTAGTTTTATTGAGGTTATTGTATTTGCTCTTGCTGCATCACTATCCATATTTGCCCATACTTTTGTTGCTGATACTTCTGTTGTATCTGTTAATTTGCTTGGGTCAAATGTATTTGTGATTACTCCTTTTGCTTGGTCTATTGTTTTTACATATAAACCTAATTTTGTTTGGTCTTCAGCATTTGCTACAACTTCATCGATTGTATATGTGATTCTATTTCCATTTTCGTCATATAATGGTAACTCTGTAAATGTATGTTTCCAATCTTCGTTTGCTGTTACTACTTGTTCTGCTACTACCATATCACCATTTTTTACTTGTAGTTTTATTGATGTTAATGTATTTGCTTTAGCTGCATCACTATTCATGTTTGCCCATACCTTTGTTGCTGATACTTCTGTTTTGTCTGTTAATTTGCTTGGGTCAAATGTATTTGTGACTATTCCTTTTGCTTGGTCTATTGTTTTTACATATAAACCTAATTTTGTTTGATCTTCAGCATTTGCTACAACTTCATCTATTGTATATGTGATTCTGTTTCCATCATTATCATATACTGGCAAGTCTTTAAATGTATATGTCCAATTATTTTCTGCTGTTACTACTTGGTCTGCTGCTACTTCTCCGTTCGCTTTTACTTGTAGTTTTATTGATGTTATTGTATTTGTTCTTGCTGCATCACTATTCATGTTTGCCCATACCTTTGTTGCTGATACTTCTGTTGTATCTGTTAATTTACTTGGATCAAATGTATTTGTGATTATTCCATTCTCAATTGATTTATTGTATAAATCTAATTTTGCTTGGTCTTCAATATTTGCTACAACTTCATCAATTGTATATGTGATTTTATTTTCATTTTCATCATACATTGGTAAATCTGTAAATGTATGTGTCCAATCTTCATCTGCTGTTACTACTGCTTCATCTGCTACTTCTCCGTTTGCTTTTAATTGTAATTTTATTGAATCTATTATATTAGCTTTAGCCGCATCACTATCCATGTTTGCCCATACTTTAGCTGCAGTTATATCAGTTGCAGCTGTATCTTCTGTTGGATTTGTATCTTTTCCTCCTACTGTTGCAACATTTGATATTTTATTAGCTTTTAAAGAATCAATATTCTTTACTATTACTACAAATGATTTAGAAATAGTTCCTTCAGCTGGTACATTTATGTTTTCCCATAATAACATATCATTATTATCTGATATTTTTGCTCCTTCTGCTGAATTAGCTTTTAATTCTGTACCTTCTGGAACTTTATCACTAATAGTTGTTATTCCATCAACTTTTCCAGTATTATTTACTGTAATTGTATATTTAATTTCATCTCCAACTTTAGCAATTTCAACTTTTTGTTCATCTCTACTTATTTCACTTGTTTTTTCACTAGTTATTATAGCTGTATTTTCTTCATTACTTTCTTCACCATTTGCAACAGCTACATTTGAAATTGTTCCTTCTATATTTTCATTTACTATAACTGTAAATTTTACTGAAGTTGTTTCTCCAGCTTTTACATTAACTAGCCATTTTACGCCTAAAATTTCTTCGTTTTCAGATTTAATTACTGTACCATCATTTTCTACAGATTCAAATGTAGTATTTGATGGTATTTTATCTGTTACTTCTATTTTTTCAACATCTTTATTTCCGCTATTTTTTACTATTATTGTATATGTGATTTTTTGACCAGCATAAACAACATTCTTTCCAGCTTCTGTTGTAGCTAC
Organism: uncultured Clostridia bacterium; assembly: GCA_934120315.1. GTDB lineage: Bacteria > Bacillota > Clostridia > TANB77 > CAG-508 > CAG-269. Next base: position 228,371 of record CAKOTX010000002.1, on the reverse strand, counting down.
TTTTTCAACAGTAATATCTGGTGTTGTTGGTGCTAATCTTGTTGCTGTTGAAGCAACTGCAACACTTGTTGGTGTCCACCAGTCCCAATAATCTCTAGAAACAAGTCTTTCTCTTTCTTCAACTCTTGTTACTGTTGTTTCTCCAACTTGATTTACATTAGCATCTGTTGTTACACCTGCTGTATTATTATTTGTTCTGTTTTCTGTATTATTTCCAGCATTATTAACAGTACCATTATTATTGGTATTGTTATTTGTTGTTTCATTATTGTTAACTACAGTTCCAGCATTTCCATCAGTAATTGGTGTTTCTGGATTATTATTTTCTGTGTTGTTGTTTTCTGTATTATTGCTATCTGTATTGTTACTTTCTGTGTTTGTATTTTGATTTGGAGCTTGGTTATTATCTGAACTTGTATTTTGATTATTATTTTCAGTTTGGTTTACATCAGAAATTTGATTTCCACCAGCAGCTTCCGCATCACCTCTGTTTGCCAAGAATATTCCAACTGACAAACTAGCAATAAACAAAAGTACTATTGCAATAACTATAGCAACAATAGTTTTTTTGCTCAAGGTATTTGTATTACCTGCCATTTTTTATTCCCCCTAAAAATTATTTTTATATTTCTTGTGCTTTTAATATAAGTCTATTTTTATTCCCGTTCGTGCATGTTATTAGTGTTACTTCTCTTATTAGTTCTTCTTTTGGTAATAATATGCTTACATCATTAGGGTCTGTTACAAAGATATCATAGATTGAGTATTGAATTGTTTGACCTTTTAAATCTGTCAATTCTACAATATCTCCTATCTCTAGTTTTTTTGTTTTTCCAAACATTGTTCCATCTTTGTTGTTATGACCTGCTATAGATAAATTTCCATAATCGTTTACATTTTCTCCCCAATATTTTATTATGGATAACTTCATTGGTTTTTTTGCACTCTCTGGGTCAATGTCCCCAATTTCTATAATAGGATACTCTATGTTTATTTTTGGAATTTTTACAATTCCAATTACATTATATCCTTTATAGTTTAATTGACTTTGTTGTTCTGATTCCTCATTATTTTCTGAAAAATCTATGTTACTAAAAGCTTCAACCACTTCTTGGCTTTCTTTTTCATTTATTTGATTACTACCATATTTATAAATTATCATGCCAATTACAATTATTGCTACTATTAATAACATATAAAAAATCATATTGTATATTTTTAACTTTATACTATTTTTCTTCATTTTTGTTATTTAGTTTCTTCATTCTTATAAATACTACTATTAATGAAATTACTACTACTGCTAAAATAACTATTAATGCAATACTATCATATGTTATTGGTAGTCTTGTTGTTTCTTGTGTAACAACTTGTTCTTTTTTTACATTTGGTTTGTAATCTTCTTCTGCAGTTAAAAATTGAGCATCAAATGTAATGTCTCCATTTTTAGCTACTTTCTTTAAATATACTATGTATTTATCTCCTGCTACTGATGTTTCTGGTTGTTGAATTTTTAAGTCTTCAACTTTTTGCCATTCAACATTTCTCATTATTGATGAGTATTGACGATAAAATTCTTCTGCTGTTTGGATTTTTGAATACATATCCATTTCGTCATATTCTTTATTCATTTTTTCTGCTAATTCCATTAATTTTGCATCTTCTGCAGATTCAGAAACTTTTACTCTTTCATAGTAATATGTTGATTTCTTTGCATCCTTGTCTGTTATTGATACTGTTCCAACTGACGCTGTTTCTTCAACTCCATCTATTGTTTCATTTCTTACTGCTATTGTTTTTTCTTCATTATCCGCTACGTCTACTGATATTCTTTTTGTTGTTTTTTCTACTAAATCTAAATTTTCCTTGGTAAAAGAGCTTCCTAAATCTACTTGAACTCCTTCTAGAATTAATTTTTCGTTTTCATCTTTGGCCCACATATAAATTGTTCCTGATTTTAATTTTTCATAAGTTTTAGCATTTAAATTTAATAATGCTGTTTGATTTCCTAACCCATCTGGGATTGAATTAATGTAAGATAAATCCATTTGTTGTAGATTATCTTTTTCTATGCTTGTAAAAGCATATTTGAAGTTTTTATCTGTGTAATCTTTTATATAAATGATATACTCATTTGGTTGAGAACTTACAACAGATATATTTTCATTTGTTGCTAGAACCACCATTGGTGTTACCGCTATAAATAGTATAATAGCAAGGGCACTCAATAGTTTGATGCTTGTTTTTTTCATCATATGATCCTCCCCTTTAAAATATATTATTTTACGGCAACATTATATTATAAAGTTATGATTTTGTAAATAGTTTTTTCCAAAGTTTTCCTTATTTTTATGTTAATTAATACAAAAAAACTCTTAATATAGCTTTTATTTCTATATTAAGAGCTTTTTATTATTTTTCAATCCATTTTACTAAATCCATATTTGCACTATCTAATAGCATTTCATTTTGAGGCATAACTCTAAATGAATATCCATAATTTCCACCTGATGATAAATCAATTTTTGCTGTATAATAATATTTTTTATTTTCTTCTTCCTTTCCATCCATCTTCATTGGAATTATTTTTACATCTTGCACGGTTCCGTCTTCTAAGAATTTTCCGTAATATACTTCAACTCTAACAGAACCTGGATCTATATTTGGAAGTACTACTGAACATTTTACATCAATTGATGTTCCTGCATCAACTGTAATATTATCTGCATTATTTTCAAGTTGTTCTATTTGAACATCTTTCCAACTTGCATACATATTTTGTTTCCAAGCATTATATTCAGTAACTTTGTTTAAATCATTATAATATTTTTTAGTCAAGTTGCATAATGGCATATATAATTGATTTGTATAATCAACTAACATTCTTGCTGTACTATATTTTCCTCCTGTTGACATTATAGAATTTTTCATTAATTCCATCCAACCTTTAGAAATTCCATCTTTATCTTTATCATAGTATGTTGGAATTATTTTATTTTCTAATGTATAATAAATACTTTCACTATCTGCTCTGTCTTGTTCTTCATATGATGAATATTCTTTATTTGTTCCTATTGACCAACCATTTTTTTGATTGTATCCTTCAGCCCACCATCCATCTAGTACACTAAAGTTTACAACTCCATTTACTGATGCTTTTTGTCCACTTGTTCCTGATGCTTCCATTGGTCTCCTTGGATTATTCAACCATATATCTACACCACTTACCATATATCTTGAAATTTCTATATTATAATTTTCTAATATAAATATTTTTCCTTTGAATTGTGGCTTCATTGATATTTCATGAATATATTTTATCAAATCTGCACCTTCTCTATCTGCTGGATGTGCTTTTCCTGCAAATATTAATTGAACAGGTTTATTTTCATCATTTAATATTTGTGTTATTCTTTCTAAGTCTTTAAAGATTAATGTTGCTCTTTTATAAGTTGCAAATCTTCTTGCAAATCCTATTGTTAAAGCTTCTGGATTTAGTTTTGATGTTGCTTCTACAATTTCATCATAGCTAACTCCTTCTCTTCTTAATCTTCTAGTTACATTTTCCTTTACTAAAGCTATTAATTTAGCTTTTCTATCCATATGAACTTTCCATAGTTTGTCATCTGGAATTGTTTTTATTTTTTCCCATACATAATCTTCATGTATATTATCTTGCCAATATGGAATTAAATATTTATTATATAAATCTTTTAATTTTGGAGCTAACCATGTACATGTGTGAACACCATTTGTTACATATGTAATTGGAGATTCACTTGGTGCTATATGTGGCCATACATCAGAGAATAATTCTCTTGATACTTCACCATGTAATTTGCTTACACCATTTTTCTTTCCAGCTATTTTTAATGCAAAAATTCCCATGTTAAATCCAGAATCTAAACCTTCTTGTGGTTTCATTCCTAATTTTAAGAATTCTTCTCTTGATAATCCTAAACGTGGCCAGAAATCTTTAAAATATTTTTCAACCAAACCAATTGGAAAAATATCATTTCCTGCTGGAACTGGTGTATGTGTTGTAAATACTGTTTTTGATGATGCAATATCTCTTGCAACTTCAAATGATACTTGTTTTTCTTTTATTATATTTTTTATTACTTCTAAGTTTAAGAATGCAGAATGTCCTTCATTCATGTGGTAAATTGTTGGGGTTAATCCTAACCTTCTTAATAGATTTACTCCACCCATTCCAAGAATAATTTCTTGTCTTATTCTCATTTCTTGGTCTCCACCATAAAGTCTTGCTGTTGTATCTCTATCTTCATCATTATTTAAATCTATATCTGAATCCATTAAATATAATTTAATTCTTCCTACATTGATTTCCCATACTTTTAAGTAAATTCTTCTTCTTGGAAATTTAATATATATTATTAAATCATTTCCATCTATATCTTTTACTGGATTAATTGGTAAATCATATAAATCTAAATCTCTATATTCTGCTTGTTGCATTCCATATTTATCTATTCTTTGATTAAAATATCCATTTTTATATAGTAAACCTACAGCTACTAATGGAATTCCTAAATCACTTGCAGATTTCAAATGATCGCCTGATAAAATTCCTAATCCTCCTGAATAAATAGCTATTGTTTGATCTAATCCATATTCTGCTGAAAAATATGCTATTAAATCTCCTTTATTCTCTGGATATTTTGCACTAAACCATGTATTTTTACTATTCATATATCCATCAAAATCAGTTACAACTTTATCATATTCTTTTAAGAATTGTACATCTTTTGAAGCAACTTCCAATTTATCTTGTGCTACTGCTTTTAAAAATTTTACAGGATTTTTATTACATCTTTCCCATAAATCTATATCTATCATTTTAAATAGTCTCAAAAAATCTGTGTTCCAAGACCACCATAAATTATTTGCTATTTCATTTATTCTTCCTATTCTTTTTGGTAATTGTGGATTTACAGTTATCCTATTGAATACGTACATTTTTATTCCTCCTATGTTTCTCTTTTCATACTTTTTTAAGTACTTTTTTCTTTTAGTTAATCACAATTATTATCTACTAATTTTATTTTTTTGTCAATATATTGTTTCGAGTTTTTAATAATTTTTTCAAGAAGACTTAGACATATAAATTTTGAATGAAATGTCGAATGTGCATGGAGAAATTTATATATCTAAGGCTTCTGGTTACTAATTTATGAGCAATATACACAAAGTATTGATTCCAATCCCACATTCAAATCAATCAACCCAATTTTATAATTATAATCCAAATCTTCTAACTCTTGAATAATTTTTCTTAACTCAGAAGTCTTAAAACCTTTAGCCTGTGTTTTATATTTATTCACCAAGAAAATTTGATTTGGTTTCAATTGAAGACTTTGGGCAATATCTTTATTATTTGCTATTGCAATTTTTACAAAATACAATTTTTTAAAATGATTATATAATGTAATTAATATTTTCTGAATTGGCTCTTTAGCTGCAATTAAATTATATAACACATCCAAAGCTTCTTTTACCTTTTTTTGTCCTAAATTATCTGTTAAATCAAATATTACACTTTCAATTTTTTTTATGCATAATTTATCTATATCTTGTTTTTGAATTTTTCCATTCTCACCAGCATATTCAATTAACTTTCTAATTTCATTAATTAAATCTTGCATATTAGTTCCACAACATTCAATCAAATATTGTAACGTATTTTCATCTACATTCACTTTATAGCTATTACAAATTGCTTTCAATCTTTTAATGATCTGAAAAGGCTTTTGCTCTTCAAAATTGCATATTATTCCAATTTTTTCTATTGTATTATAAATTGAATTTTTTTCTACTTCATTTTCAACAAATACAAGAATTACAGATTCATTTATCATGTCTATATTTGATTTTAAATATTCATTTATTTTATCTTTTAATTCTTTACTTGCTCCACCGCTTCTGCCCTTTACTTCTCTTTTAAATATTCCTGTATTTCTAGCAATTATAAGTTTATTAGGATATCCAAATGCAGGTGTTTCAATATCTGCAATAAGTTCTTGAATATTATTTCCATCTATTGCAATATAATTTATCCCTTTAACTACTTCACCAAATTTTTTCTTTATTTTATTTAGTTGTTGTTGTAGTAAGAACATTTCTTCACCATATAATAAATATATTCCTTTAAGTTCTTGTTCATTTATTTGTTTTTCTAGTTCTTCTATTTTTAACATTTGGATTCTCCTTATAACTCTATTTTTCCATTATAATTCTAAACACTTCTGCTACACTCCAAGCTTGAGCAAATGCTCCTTTAGGAGAAAATGGTTTGCGTGAATCATAGATTTCTGCAATACTTCCTATGCAACCTCTTTCTTGAATTTCTTTTGAAAAAGTTTTAGTTACATCTTTTACAAATTCATTTAATTTTATTTGATATATTTCTCTGTCTGACTTTGTTTTACCATTATTAGCTAATTGTTTTAATGCATTGTAATATGGGCCTAAAAGCCAAGTCCATGTAATTCCTTGATGATAACTAAAGTCTCTTCTACAACCATCGCCTTCATATACTTCTACATAATTTTCTTCGCCTTTTGCTAATGATTTTAAACCATATTTATTTAATAGTTTTTTAGTTACAGTTTCAAACATTTCTTTTGCTTCTTCAGAAGCTGGATTTAATACTGGATATGTTAAACTTAATGCAAATAATTGATTTGGTCTTATTTTATTGTCACCAAGTACATCATACAAACATTTTCTACGTTTATTATAAAATTTACTTTCAAATGAATTTTTACACTTTGTTGCCATTTTTTCATATTTTTTTGCACTTTCTTTTTCACCTTTTTTTAATGCTAACTCTTGCATTATTTTTAATGCATTATACCACATAGCATTTATTTCTACTGCTTTACCATTACGAGGTGTTACTGCTATTCCAGCATATTTTGCATCCATCCACGTATTTTGAGTATTCTCTGTTCCAGACACAATTAATCCATCTGTATCTAGATAAATATTATTGTCATCTAAATCTATTCCATTTGCATAATTTTCAATAATATTCTCTAACTTTGGATAAATCTCATCCATTACAAATTCATAATTATCTGTATATTGTAGATATTTTTTTACTTGTTCAAAAAATAACAATGATGCATCAACACTATTATATAATGGTCTATAATCATCTTCACTATATGTATTAGGAATTAAGCCAAATTTAATATCTCTTATACAATGTTGAAGCACTTTTCTAGCATTATCAAATCTTCCTGTTAGTAGGAACAATCCCTCAAATGAAATTAGTGTATCTCTCATCCAATCTAAAAACCATGGATATCCAGCAATTGCAGAATATGTATTAAATAATGGTCTTTTTATTATAAAATTGTCTGTTGCTATTAAAAATGTTTTTATTAATTCATCTCTTTCTTTTTCCTCTTTAGTTTTATCAATTTTTGAATCGTCTATTAATCTGGATTCACTAAACATTTTGCATAATCTTATTGTTTCTTTCATTATTAATGCTCTTGCATCTAGCTCTTCAATATTTTCTTCCGTTGAACATATAAATGAAATTTCTTTTTCTTCATTTGGTTCTATTTCTATCTCATATCTTCCAGGAACCACATGATTTTCTTCTGGTTCAAATCCTCTTTTTTGTTCTTCTATGTAAAACATATTATAAAATGTATCATTATGGTGCTCAATATAATTTCCATCATTAATGTTCATGTATACCGGATTTTCATCATCAATTTTTACTTCTAATTTCTTTTCATGCATTTTTTGTTCTACTTTAAATTGATGATCTTTGTTTATTCCATGAGCATTTCTAAAATTCATAATAGGTGCTAAAATTAGTTTTGCCTTATGGGGTCCATTTTTTACTTTGTAATACACACCAACTGTATTTTTATAGTGTTCCATACAAATCATTTTGGTTATTTCCACATCATTTACTTTATATTCAAACATAGGAAAAAATTCTTTAATAAAACTTTCTTGATATTTATATCCTTGTGAAATATAATTTTTACCTATATTTGTAAACAAGTCATATTTTACTCCATCAATTTCGATACTCTCATCTAATTTTGATAAAATTAACCTTCTTCTTGCTGGTGGAATAATTGGAACTACTAATAACCCATGATATTTTCTAGTATTTGCTCCAATAATTGTAGATGAAGCAAATCCCCCTATTCCATTTGTTATAATCCATTCTTTTTCTAATGCCGTTTCTAACTTTAAATTTTCTTTTGAAAATTTCATATTTTTTCTCCCTTTCATTTGTTATTTTTCAATTTTTCTTGGATGTTCTTTATCTGAATCTTTTATTGACTGTATTCTTTCACTGTATTTTGCACTAAATTTACTTTGATGCTTTGTTCTATCTTTTTTATTAGGATCAATTCCTTTTTTCTTTGCTCTTTTATCCATTCTTACTTTTTCTTTTTTCAATTTATTTATTCGTTTATCAGATTGTAATTTAGCATTTAACATTAAATATTCTGGATCACTTTCTTTGTCTTGGAATTTCATATCATTACAGATTAATGTAATTGCAGATTCTGCAATCAAATATGGATCATGTCTAATTTTTCCATCAACTATCTTTGATATATTTTTCTTAATAAATTTAATTCTTCTTACAGCTGGGTCATTAATTTTTTGTTCTACTAAATCTGCTCCTTCTTTGTTATATCTTTTTATATACTCTGGAATAACTTCACCAGTATCATAAATACAATAATCAATTAAGCCTTCTCCACAATGCTCTATAATAGCTTTTATATGGTCTTCTACTGAATAATCATCTGTTTGGCCTGGTTCTGTCATTATATTATTAACATATATTTTTATTGCTTTACTTTCTCTTATTGCTTTTGCTACTCCACTAACTAATAAATTTGGAATAACATTTGTATATAAACTTCCTGGTCCAATTATTATACTATCAGCTTCTCTTATTGCTTCTAATACACCAGGAGCAGGTCTACAATTTGATGGTTTTAAATATACTCTATTTATTCTTGTCATTTTGTCATTTACTATTTCTGGAATTTTATCTTTTTCTTCTACAACATAACCATTTTCTAGTTCTGCACATATTTTCATTTCCTCTGTAGTAACTGGCATTACATTTCCTGCTATATTAAATATAGAATTACTTTTTTCTATTGAAATTGCATCATTTTTATAGATTTCTTTCATTGCTGTAAAATAAATATCTGAAAATTTCATTCCTCTTAATTTTATGTTTGTCATTTCATGATTTAGCAAATCACTTAATTCTCCTTGCCTATCTGTAGAAAGTGAAACAATACTATCTTTTACTTCTTCAAATGGTAATGCTGTTCCTAATATTCTTCTTGAATTGTTTGGATTTTTTCCATATTCAGAAACAGCAACAATTGCAGTTATATTATTAGTATATCTTTTCATTCCTGTTAGTACAGTATTTAATCCTGCACCACCACCAATTGCTACTATTTTAGGTCCTTGATCATAGATTTTTCTATCAAATATTAATGATTTTACATTTACATTTTTTTTATTTTTCATTCTGTCATCTGTTGCTTCAATAAATAATTCCATATTTCTTTTATTCAAGAATATTAGTCCTAATACAATACATGTAAAACCAACAACAAATACTGCTATAACCTTTCCTGCATCAGCAAATTCCATTTCTTTTTGAACTAGAATTTTCGCAATTCCATAACATGTCATTACAATTCCTACTAATATTAAAAATATCCATCTTTTCATTTTTGAACTAGATTTTAACCAGTGCCATAGTCCGTTCATTATTATCATCCTTTCAAATTATATTATTTCAATTTCTGCCTCTATTTTCTTTCCAAATTTATTATAAACTTGTTCTTCAACATATTTCATTAATTTTTTTACATCTTCAGCTGTTGCACTTCCTTTATTTATGATAAATCCTGCATGTTTCTCAGAAACCTGTGCTCCTCCAATTTGATATCCTTTTAGCCCACATTCATCTATTAATTTTGCTGTTATAAAATCATTGCCTCTTTTAAATGTGCTACCTGCACTTGGATATTCAATTGGTTGTTTTTCTTTTCGATATTTAGCATATTCATCCATTTTACTTTTTATTTCTTCAGGATTTCCTTTTCTCAGTTGTATTTCTGCCTCTAAAATAATGTAATCATTTTGTGAAAATATACTATTTCTATATTCAAACTTTGCTTCTTCATTTGAAATAATTTGAATATTTCCATCTCTTGTCATATAGGTAATATTTTTTACAATATCTTTCATTTCACTTCCATGAGCACCTGCATTCATTCTAATAGCTCCACCTATTGTTCCTGGAATTCCTGAAGCAAATTCAAATCCTTCTAATTCTTCTTTTAAACACTTTTGTGCTAAAAATGCAAGCTTTACTCCACTACCAACTTTTAAAATTTCGTTTTCTTCTATTTCTATTTTTTCCAATTCAATTTTTACAACAATCCCTTTTATTCCTTCATCAGAAACTAATACATTGCTTCCATTTCCTATAATTGTTATTGGAATATTATTTTCTTTAGAAATTTTTAATACCGATTGTAAATCTTTAATTTCATTGACTTTTATAAATATTTCTGCTGGACCACCTATTTTAAAAGATGTATGCTTACTCATAGGTTCATTTATATAAATTTTATCTTTTGATATAACTTTTTCAATTTCATCTAATAACATTTGTTACTCCTATCTCTCAAAATTTTATAGTGAGTATCTTTTTTAACAAACTAATCTTATCATTATTTTCCTAAATTTACAAGTTTTTTTGCTAAATCTCTTTGTTTTTTCTCAAATATGTAGTATAATATAGTCGTGGTGTTTTTTTCCACAATTTGCTTGAGCAATATGCTCGATTGGAGGTTATTATGTGGCAAATATGGTTAATCGCATCTGGAATATTTTTTATTATAGAAATATTTACTGTTGGCTTTTTAATTTTCTGGCTTGGAGTTGCAGCATTAATTGCAATGGTAGTTAGTTTATTTATAGATAACATAATCGTTCAAACCACAGTATTTGTTATTTCATCAGGATTACTTATATTAGCAACAAGACCTTTAGTAAACAAGATTGCTAGAAAAGATACTATTCCAACTAATGTATATTCACTTGTTGGAAAAAAAGGTATAGTAATTGAAGATATTGATTGGGCAAAAGGAACAGGACAAATAAAAACCGAAGGTGAAATTTGGTCTGCTAAAACAAAAGAACAAATAAATATTAAAAAAGGTACAGAAGTTGAAATCGAAAGTATTGAAGGAGTTAAGGCTTTCGTAAAGCCATTAAAAGAACCTTCACTTAATTAGTTATTCAAATTTATTTTTTATAAAGCAAGTTAACTTGCTAGAAGGAGGATTTTATGTACTTTTTAATTGCATTACTTATTATAATAGTTATTATAGCAGTTAAATCAATCAAAGTCGTTAGACAATCTGAGGTATACATTATTGAAAGATTAGGTAAATTTCACAAAGTCGCAGATGCTGGACTTACAATTATAATACCATTTTTCGATCATGTTAGAAGTGTTGTTAGTTTAAAACAACAAACAATGGATGTTCCACCTCAAGGAGTTATTACTAAAGATAATGTTACAATTACAATAGATACTGTTGTATTTTATCAAATCACAGATCCAGCAAAAGCTGTTTATGAAATTCAAAGTTTAAAGAAAGGTATCGAATACCTTGCAATCACTACAATACGTGATATTGTTGGTAAAATGGATTTAGATGAAACATTTAGTTCAAGAGATGGTATAAATTCTCAATTAAGAACAATACTTGATGATGCAACAGACAGATGGGGTTGCAAAATTGATAGAGTTGAAATAAAAGATATCACTCCACCAGCTGATATCAGAGACGCAATGGAAAAACAAATGAATGCAGAAAGAAATAAAAGAGCTTTAATTCTTGAAGCTGAAGCTCAAAAACAATCTGCAGTTACTATTGCAGAAGGAAAAAAACAAGCAGCCATTCTTGAAGCTGAAGCTGATAGAGAAGCAAGAATTCGTAGAGCTGCCGGTGAAGCACAAGCTATCAAATCTGTTGCAGAAGCAAAAGCAAAAGAAATCACTATGGTTTATGATGCTATTAAAGCTGCTAACCCAGATGAAAAACTTGTACAAATCAAATCACTTGAAGCACTTGAAGAAATTGCAAAAGGTGATGCTAACAAAGTATTCATCCCATTTGAAGCAACTAGTGCATTAAGCAGTTTAGGTGCAGCAAAAGAAATGTTTAAAGATGATAATAAATAACTATAAAAAGCTGAAATCAAATTTCAGCTTTTTTATTTTCAAAATATGGTTCTACATGCACAACAGCTTTATATACTTTTTCAAGAGTAGTTATACTTTCTTCCAATTTATCTGCTAATTGATGACTCTTAAATGTTGTCATTTCTCCATCAACAGCAATTGTTAAAAAGACAACATATTGATAGCCAACAGGAGCTGATGATATTCCATTTATAGCCTTTACATCCTTATATGTATTTACAATATTTATGACCATATCTTTTGTTTCTTCATCCATTGACATATCCATCAAAATATTGTAGCTTTCTATAAAAATCTCTCCTCCTGTCTTGCAAATCCAAGCAGATATGCAAATACCAACAACGCTATCAAACCAATTAATTCCTTTTAATGATAACAATATAGATATCAATGTAAATGTAGTAATAATGCAATCGTTTCTATGGTCTTCCATGCTTGCTTCAAGTAATATATTATTGCATTTTTTATACATTGATTTTGTATAAATATATAATGACAACTTTGTAATTATAGTAATAATACATACTGCCACTAACCACCACGAAAATGAAATTTCACTTCCTGTAAAAAGCGTTTTGGCTGAATCTATAATAGTTTTTATAGAAACTGCTATCATTGAGATAGAAATAAATAATGAAAACATATACTCAGCTTTTCCATGTCCAAAATTATGATCTTCATCTTTCGGAACACTAGCTATCTTATTTCCTATTGCCGTCATAAGTGAGGCAAAAATATCTCCTGCACTATTTATCGCATCTGCTATCATTGCTTGACTTTTACTAGTAAACCCTACAATAGCTTTTAGTGTTAATAAAAAAATATTTCCTATTATTCCATACATTCCAACCTTTTTGGTAACGGTAAATCTATCTTCCATTTTACCCCTCTTTTCTTTTTTATAAATTAAAATTTATTATATATTTTCTTATAATATTTTGCAATACAATTTTATTTTATTCTTAATTTTTCTAAAATTTGCATTTATTTCAAAAATATGTTATAATTGACTAGTACTAAATAAATTTAATAAAGAGGTGTTAAATAAATGGCATTATTAATAGTAGTATATATATTAATTTTCATTATATCTGCATTAGTTCTTTATGCAATAATGCAGATAAAATTAGCCGGAATTGAAGTTAAAGATTTTTGGAGCTTTATTGAAGCTAACCAAATTTTAGATAAATTATATGAATTCTCAAAAAAATACAAAACACTTTCTCCTCAGCAACAAGTAGTATACTTAATGGAGGCAGAAAAAGTATTTACAGCATTTGATAAAATCCCAGATATTATTTGGGAAGATGAATTCAAAAAATATGATGAAGTATTAAAAAAATATAATGAGATAAAAGTTAATAGATGGATGTCTTCTTCTAATTAATGACGAAGACACCCATCTATTATATTTTTAAAATCCATTTTTTATTTTTCTTTAAATTTCCAGATAAAATTTCTTCTGAAATTCTATCTTCAACTAGATTTTGAATAGTTCTTCTTAATGGTCTTGCTCCAAAATTATTATCATAGCCTTGCTTCAATATTGCTTTTACAACCCCATCATCTATTTCCACTATATATTTTTGATTCTTTAATCTTTCTTCAACTTGTTTCAACATAATATTAGTTATCTGTTTTATATCTTCTTCACTTAATTTATGGAATACTATTATTTCATCTATCCTATTTATAAACTCTGGTCTCAATTCTTTTTTTAATTCTTTTATAACCTCTTTTTTAATATCTTCATATTCTTTTTCATTTTCCACATTTCCAAATCCAAGAGATTTCTTCTCAGTAATGTATCTTGCTCCTAAATTCGAAGTCATAATTATAATTGTATTTTTAAAATTAACTTCTCTTCCTTGTGAATCTGTCAATCTCCCATCTTCTAAAATCTGTAACAACAAATTCATAACATCTGGGTGTGCTTTTTCAATTTCATCAAATAAAATAACTGAATATGGTTTTCTTCTTACCTTTTCTGTTAATTGACCTCCACCATCATATCCTATATATCCTGGAGGTGAACCTATTAATTTAGAAACTGAATGTGCTTCCATATATTCAGACATATCTAGTCTTATCATAGAATTTTCATTATCGAACAATATCTCTGCTAACGCCTTAGAAAGTTCTGTTTTTCCAACCCCAGTTGGTCCAAGAAACAAAAATGAACCTATTGGTCTTTTAGGATCCTTTAATCCCACTCTTCCTCTTCTAATCGCCTTTGCCACAGCTTCTACTGCTTCATTTTGTCCAACAACTCTTTTTTGTAACATTTCTTCTAAATGTTTTAATTTTTGATTTTCATCTTCTGTCAATTTTTGAATTGGAATTCCTGTCCATTTCGAAATTATTTCTGCTATATTTTCTTCTCCAATTTCTGTAATATCTTTGTTTTTAATCTTTTTCCACTTATTCATTTCTGTATTTAATTCTTCTCTTGCTTCTTTTTCTTTGTCCCTAAGGTTAGCCGCTCTTTCAAAATCTTGATTATAAATAGCCTCTTCTTTTTCATTCATTATAACATCTATTTTTTCTTCCATAACTTTTATTGTATCAGGCTCTGTAAACAAATTAATTCTAACTTGTGAAGCAGCTTCATCAATTAAATCTATTGCTTTATCTGGTAAAAATCTATCTGTTATATATCTAACTGATAATGAAACTGCTGAATTAATAGCTTCATCTGTTATTTTCACATTATGATGAGCCTCATATCTATCTCTTATTCCTTTTATTATTTCTATTGTTTCCGCCTCTGTTGGCTCTCCTACATCAACTGGACTAAATCTTCTTTCCAACGCAGAATCTTTTTCTATATATTTTCTATATTCCTCTATTGTTGTTGCACCTATTAATTGTATTTCCCCTCTTGCCAATAATGGTTTTAATATATTTGCTGCATCAATAGCTCCTTCAGCTGCTCCAGCTCCAACTATCGTATGTATTTCATCAATAAATAGAATAACATCTCCAACTTTCTTTACCTCATTTAGAGCTTTTTTTATTCTTTCTTCAAAATCTCCTCTATACTTTGCTCCAGCAACCATTCCTGAAATATCTATACTTACAATTCGTTTATCTTTTAAATTCTCAGGCACTTCGCCACTCACAATTCTTTCTGCCAATCCCTCAACAATTGCTGTTTTTCCAACTCCAGGCTCGCCAATCAAACATGGATTATTTTTTGTTCTTCTTGATAAAATCTGAATAATTCTTTCTATTTCCGCTTCTCTTCCAATTATATTATCAAATTTTCCATCTTCAGCTTGAACTGTAATATCTTCTCCAAATTGATTTAAAACAGTAGTAGAAGAATAACTTCCTCTTGCCCTTGTAATATCTCTTTTTATTTCTTGGTCAGACTCTTCCTCATTTATAACCTTTGCTATCTCATTATAAACTTTAGAAATTTCAACATTAAGTTCTAAGATAATTCTTGTAGCAACACAATCCTCTTCTTTCAAAATAGCTAATAATAAATGTTCTGTACCAATATAATTATATCCAATTCTTTTAGACTCCAAAAAAGCATTTTCTAACACTCTTTTAGTTCTTGGAGTAAAACCTAGTGTTTCTTTTATTTCTCTTCCCACACCTAATAGTTCTTCTATTTTAACTCTTACTTTTTCATCAGTAATTCCTTTATTGTTCAAGACTTTAGCAGCAATCCCTTCTCCTTCTTTAACCAAACCATATAAAACATGTTCAGTACCAATATAATTATGTCCTAGCTCTATCGAAATATCATTAGCAATCTCTATAACTTTTTTAGCTTTATTAGTAAATTTATAAACCATACTACTTTATCTCCTTTGTGAAATT
Organism: uncultured Clostridia bacterium; assembly: GCA_934120315.1. Taxonomy (GTDB): domain Bacteria; phylum Bacillota; class Clostridia; order TANB77; family CAG-508; genus CAG-269. Next base: position 212,215 of record CAKOTX010000002.1, on the reverse strand, counting down.
GGGGTCGGTCCTTTTTTTCGCATTTGTCATTTTCGCCATTTTTTCCGCCTTTTCTTTTTGGTCTTGCAATGGAATCCACGCAAAATATGAACATACAAATTCACCATATTGAGTTGTGTCTTCTCCAACTTCTGGATGAGTTTGTTTTTGCTCTTTACTCATAAAAAAACACCTACCTTTCATATAAGGTATGTGCTTTTTTTCTTTTTTTATTCAATTAATCTTTAATTCCAAATAATAATTTCACTATCCCTCTTAAACATTTTGGAACTTTTTTTACTACTATAGTCATATGTAAAACCTCCTTTTAACAGAGTAACCATAATATTCCTACTAATATTACTATTACTCCTATTAAAAACAACCATCCCAACACTGGTAAAAATAATACTAGTAATATGCCTATTCCTAATCCTATTAAACATACTCCAAATGTCTTTTTTAAGATTTTCATTATGATTTCCTCCAAGATTTTTATTATATTATATTCTTTCATACAAATTATGTGAATAGCAAAAAAGGAAACTTAGAATCTCTTCCAAATTTCCTTTTCATATATTTATATATTTTTATTTAATAATTATCCGTTTACTAAATCTTTTAATGCTTTACCAGCTTTGAATACTGGAGCTTTAGATGCAGGTATTTTGATTTCTTCTTTTGTTTGAGGATTTCTACCTTTTCTAGCAGCTCTTTTTCTAACTTCGAAAGAACCAAATCCAACTAATTGAACTTTGTCTCCTCCTTTTAATGATTCAGCTACAACTTCTGTGAATGCATTAACTGCTGCTTCTGTTGATTTTTTTGATTCTCCTGTTTTTGCAGCGATAGCTGCTACTAATTCAGCTTTGTTCATTATACATTACCTCCTATAAAATTTTGTATATATGTACTTCAACTGCTGTTGTTGCAATATCTGTACTTCTATTTTATCTTATTCTCCAAAATAAATTAAAATCCCCCTCTTTTTTAGAAAATTTTAATATATTTTTAATTTTTCTAACATTCTGTAAATCTTCTCGCCTTTAGGTAACATATATATATCTTCTTTATTATATATTTTTAATGCTACAACTGCTGCTAAATAAATTATTACTGCCAATAATATTGATATTATTGTTGCCTTATTTCCTGGCATTATTCCATTTATTATAATATATGCTGTATATGAGCATACTCCCATAATAGCTGTTGCTAATGCTGGTTTTATCACAAACTTTTTAAATGGTAAATCTAATTTTACATATTTCTTTAACACATTAAATACTATTGTAAATGCTACTGCATGACATGCAATTGAACCAATTGCAGCTCCATATACGTTTATTGATGGAATTGGTAATAAAACTAAATTTAATATTAATTTAACTACACATCCTATTCCTAATGCAATTGCAGGAACCATTACTTTTCCAAATCCTTGTAATGCCCCATTTATTGTTTGATCCAATATAGAAAATATTACAGAAACTGCAATCAATTGTAATAATAATGCACCTTGATTTGCATTTGGGTATAATAAATTCAAAATTGGTTGGGCAAAAACTATCATTCCAACTACACATGGAAGTCCGATTAACATTGATGTCAATAATGAAAATGAAGTTCTTTTGGTTGCTGTTTCTTTATCGTTTTTTGCATTAGCTGCTGATATTGCTGGCACAAGTGCTGTTGCAAATGCAATATTTATTGCAAGTGGCAAATTAGTTAATGTATCTACTTTTCCGCTTAATTGTCCATATAATTTAGTTGCAACATCTGATGCCATATATGTACTTAGTATTCTTTTTACTGTAAATGAATCTATATTTTTATTAAATGATGTCATTATTGAACTTAATGTTAATGGAATAGACACCATTAATATATTTTTTACTATTGTTTTTACACTTTGATATTTATAATTTGTTGAGTGTTCAATTTCATTTCCGATTTCTTTTCTTCTAAGTCTATAATACATAAATAAATATGCAAAACTTGAGAATGTTGCTAATGTTGTTGCTACATTTGCACCAGCTGCCATCATTTCTGTTGAAGTTGATGTAACATATGCAACTACTTCTACAATAGCTATTGTTAATATTGTTTTAAAAATTTGCTCCAATGTTTGTGCTCTAGCTGTAACCTTTAGAGTTCTTCTTCCATTAAAATATCCTCTAAATACAGATGAAATTGATACAAAGAAAATTGCTGGTGATAATGCAACTAATGTTAATTCTGATTCTGGTATTTGAGTCCAATTGTAAGCAATTGTATGTGCTCCAAAAAATAATAACATTGTTCCTACTGCACCTATGCATCCGAATGTTGCCAAAGCTACTTTAAATATTCTATTTGCACCTTTATTATCTCCTACTGCTAATCTTTCTGATACTAATTTTGAAATCGCATTTGGTACACCTATTGATGATACTGTTAGCAATAAAGCATAAATTTGATATCCACTTGCATATATTGCATTTCCTGCATCTCCAAATCCTTGTCTATTTGTTAAATATAATGTATATATTAAGCCTAATACTTTTATTAATATTTGTGAGAACATTATAGTTACTACACCTTGCATGAATGTTTCTTTTTTTATAGTTCTTTTCTCTTCTGCCATAAATTCCTCCTAAATAATTCTATGTTTTTTCTTTTGATTCATTACATCTAATTTGTGATATGACTGTATATCCCAAAATTTAATGTAATTATATCTATAAATGTTAAAATTATCAAGAACTTTTCCCAAATTTATTGACAAATTCCTCTTTTTGTATTAAAATTGATAGGTATTATGTTAAAATATGATTTAAATATGAAACTTCTCCCCGGTAGTTTTAGATTTAAATTTCATATATATTAAATTTAATTTAAAATAGGAGGGTAAATATTACCATGAATAACGTTACATATAGTGCAAAAAAAGAAACAGTTGAAAGAAAATGGTATGTAATTGATGCAGCTAACAAACCATTAGGTAGAGTTGCTACAGAAGCTGCTAGATTATTAAGAGGAAAACACAAACCAACTTTCACACCAAACATTGATACAGGTGACAATGTTATAATCATTAATTGTAAAGATGTTGTATTAACAGGAAATAAAATGAATTCTAAAATTTACAGACATCATTCAGGTTACATTGGAGGAATGAAAGAAACTCCAGCAGCAGTTATGCTTGAAAAAAATCCAGAAAAAGCTATGACATTAGCAGTTAAAGGAATGTTACCACACAATTCTTTAGGAAGAAAAATGGCAACAAAATTAAGAGTATTCGCAGGAAGCGAACACAATCTTCAAGCACAAAAACCAGAAATTTGGAATTTTTAATTAAGGAGGAACTATTAAATGGCTAAGTCAAATAAAATCGTATACATGGGTACAGGAAGAAGAAAAAGTTCTATTGCTAGAGTAAGATTAGTTGAAGGAACAGGAAAAATAACAATTAACGGAAAAGATATTGAAGAATTCTTCGATTTAGAAACTTTAAAAGTTATTGTTAGACAACCATTAACAGTTACAAATACATTATCTAAATATGATGTAATTTGTTCAGTTTATGGTGGTGGAGTTTCTGGTCAAGCTGGAGCTATCAGACATGGTATTGCTAGAGCTTTAAATGAAGCTAATTCAGAATACAGACCAGCTTTAAAGACAAACGGATTCTTAACAAGAGATCCACGTATGAAAGAAAGAAAAAAATACGGTCTTAAAAAAGCAAGAAAAGCACCACAATTCTCAAAGAGATAAGATTTATATATTACAAAACCTCGAGAAATATATTCTCGAGGTTTTATTTTATATATCAATATCTTTTACAACTTCTAAATTATCCATATTAGCAACCTTAACATCCACATAAGAAAGCGCATAATAATTATTATTTACATACACTATTCTTCTAACTTGTTTTTCATAATTATCAATTACCTCTCCTATTTCTCCTTTTAAAACAAATCCATTGTCTAAGTCAATTCCATATATCACTGCTCTTGAATTCACTTTTTTACCGGCAGAAGATGTTATTGGAAAAGCAATTATATTTTTCTCTTTTGAAAATATAGCAGCCTTGTGATTATACAATAATTCTGAATATGTATATTTATCTCCTACTGCAATTTCAAATAACACTTTTGGATTTGTAAAATCACTTACATCAAACATTACTAGCTTCAATTCTCTTTGAGTTTCATCACCATATCCAAATCCTATTACATGTGTTTCATCATATAGATGTAAATAAGTACTATATCCTGGCAACTTTACTTCTCCTAAAACTTTTGGATTTTTTACATCAGATAAATCTATCACCCAAAATGGATCTGTTTGTTTGAATGTTACAACATATGCCTTATCTCCCATATATCTTACAGAATATATTCTCTCTCCTTGTGCCAATCCTTCTATTTTTCCTATTTCTTCTAATTTTTCATTCAATACATATAAATTATTTGCTTCTGATGTTATTGTGGCAATTCTAAAATTATCATCTTTTTCGTCCATTGAAAACTGATTCTCCACCTGGCCATTGACTTCTCCTTGTGCCTTATATACAAATTTCCCATCTTTCAATTCAAATTTCAATATCTTTACTTTTCTATCTGTTTCATTATAATCTTCATCATATTCATACTCATTTGTTGCTATATACATATTTTTTTCAGATGAATATATAGTTCCTCCTGTTCCTAAAAATGTTTGAATCTCTGCCTCTTTATCTGAATTTAAATCTATTCCAACTAACATTAAATAATCTGAATCAGAACCTTCTTCTATATTATAGATTTTGTCAAACCCTATGCACTGTTCTTCCTCACCTTTTAATGTATCTACATATTTAGGTTTATAATCATCTTCATTTAATTCTTCCAATTTTCTTTGTACTGGTCCAATATACTGTGTTGCTACAAAATATATTTTTCCATCTATCATTCTAGATTTTGAAGAAGTATATATTCCTTTAACCATAACTTTTCTGATTTCTTTTGGATTTTTTCTATCAGAAATATCATATATTATACTTCCAGATTTTGAATCTGATGGTGCATATGCATAGCATTTTAGATCTTTATCTTCTGTACTAACTGTTTTCGTTACATCACCACTCGCATCATTTCCAAGTACAGCTAATCTATCTTTTTCAACATATATTTCTACTGGATAAAAATTCTTTTCTTCAAAATTAATTTCTGCAATTTTTTCTGAACTTTCTGCACTTTCGGCATTTAATATTATAAGCCTTTGCTTACTCAAATAATAAATATATTTATTATCTACTTTTATCCCATCTCCTTCATCCACATTTTGCACTTGCACATTTGTAGATGAAGCTAAATCTGTGCTTTTAGAATCTAATTCTTCTAATACCGTTTCTTTTCTTGTTTCTAAATAATTACTTCCTTGATTCTTTTCTTTTATTATGTTATAGAAGTTTTCAAAATTTCCTACTGTTTTCAAATCTATTTGTGCTACTTGCTCTTCTTTTTGCCTTTCTTGTATTACTTCTGGAGTTTTCTTTTGTGATAATACTACTATTGTTGATAATGCAACAACCATTACTGCTGCCATATTTACAAACTTTTTCATTTCTTGTTGTTTTCTTTGCTTTTTCTCTTTTTGACATTCATCATATTTCTGATAAATTTCATCAATAAATTGCTTATTAGTTTTCATACTTATATCCCTCCTCCAAAATTATTTTTTCTAAGGCTTTTCTCGCCCTATAAATTAACACTTTTACACTCGAACTTGTTTTATTTAAGATATGTCCAATTTCTTTATAGCTTAGTTCTTCTATGTCTGCTAAATAGATAACATTTTGATATTCTAATTTAAGCTTTTGAATTGCATTTTTCAAATTTTCAGCCCTTTCATTTTTAAAAACCTTTTCTTCTAATTCTTCTAAATCTTCATATTGATTCTCATCTAACGCTACTATTCTTTTTTCTCTTTTTATATAATTTAAAGCTTTGGATTTGGCTATTGTATAAAGATAAGTTTTTAGAGAATACTCAAATCTATAATTCTTTTTATGCATCAAAATATACACAAAAACATCTTGGGCTAAATCTTCAGCAATGTCTACACTTTTGGTATATCTCTGTATAAAATAAATAATAGAATCTTTGTGTCTTATTACAATTTTTTCGAAACTTTTATTGTTTCCTAATAAAAATTCTTTGTACAACTCTTTATCTGTCTTTTCTTCCATCTCGAATCCTCCTTTTTCTATCTCTTATACAATTCTATCAGAAAAAAGTTACATATGCAAAAAAGAAACGGATTAATTTCCGCTTCTTTTTATTTCCTTTGCATATTCCTTATATTCTTTTTCATTTTCAACTGTATAACCTTTTAAACAGTCATCAGAAACTTTTTCACATAATTTTTTAAATACTTCAGAAAATTCCGCTGTTTCTTTTCCATTAATTGAAACACAATGTAAACTTGTTTTTCCATCTTTTAAACATGCTATAATACTTGTTGAAGTTGTTACTATTCCACGATATTTTAAATTGCTAGTATATATCCATTTTACATCAGAATATTTAAATACAATCAAACTTCCATTTTTCTTATTAACAAAGAAGTTTTTGGTTAATATTACATCATCTTTGTAATATTTTGCTTCTACATTATTGTTTAATTCATTTATCAATTCCTCTTCATATTGATTATCTTTTAGATATTTCTTCACTCTCTTTTTTACTATAGATATTGATACATGATATATTGCAACAATAATTAATGCTATTCCTGCAAAAACAATAATTAAATCTTCTGTTGTAGTATCTACTGGACTTTTTCTAACATTTAGCATTACACTTCCAAAATAATTTTCGAAGTCACTAACATCAATTTTATTTTCATCTTCTAGTCCTTCATTATAATAATCAATTATCAATTTCTTTAAATCTGTTGATATTTCTTCAGTAACACCATATAATTTAACTGCTTCTGGCTTTGTCGCATTAGCATCAGTTGAATATGTATATTCCTGAATATCTTTTAATTTATTTATTGTTTCGAAGTTCAAGTCTACTATATACCAATATCCATTACTTATTGCTATATAATATCTGTCATTAGACTCATCATTTTCATTATCAGCATTTCCATATATTGCTACTTCTCCACTTAAACCATCAACATTTAAATATGCATATTTTCCAACACCTATATCTATTGCTCCATTTGTTGTAAAATCTATTGGATCTGGTTTACTTTCTTCTTTATTATTTATTAAAAATAAACTTCCAACAATAAGAACAATACATACAATATATGCAATTATTAATGCACTTGGCACTTTTGATTTTTTTATAATATTTTCACCATCAGAATTCATTTTCAAACTTCTCCTTTATTTCATTTTTTATTTAAAATGCTTTTCTATATAAAAATATTGCTATTGCCATTCCTATTATACTTGCTATGTTAATATGTAATGCGAATGCAAATGTTAAAGTTAAAACATTCATATTCAAAACAAATGGATTATCAATTCCAAATGTTTGTCCATATGACAACCAATTAAGCCAATCTACTCTTGCTGCAACTTCTCCTAATAATCCTCCTATTACTAATCCTGCAAATATAAATAATATTGCCATCCATGTACTTTTATCTCTTATAGCCATTTTCTTTTCCTCCGTTTTTTATTAATTTTTATCTTCCAATACTTGTTAACCATTCTTCTACACTTATTGCATTTGTATTATTGTTATATGTCATAAAGAATTTGTTTTCACCATTTTCTGTATTTGTTTTTATATATACTGTATCTAATATATAACTCTTAAATATCTCCTCACCTTTAGTTGTAATTAAATTATAATGTTTATCTTTTTCTACAATTATCATTTTATAACTTGGAATTACAACTGCTGAATATATATTATCATTTGAATTAGAAATATATCCAATTCCAGAAAGTTCAAAATCTTTTATTTTCTCACCTTTTATATTGAATAATGCCCACTGTCCAACATTATTTTTTATTGGAATAATTTCATCTAATAATACATATTGATTTTCCACACCATTTTGAGCATATTTTGTAATATCCATTCCTATTTGTTTATATTCTGGTGCAATAATTACTTTTCCATCTATATTTACTACTCCATATAAATTATTTTGTTTTACAAGATACAATCCATTTTGATTATCCATTATTTTTATTTCATCATATACAATTCTAACTTTTACAGATGCCTCTTTACTTAAAACTCCATATTTTCCATTACTTTTTACTAAAAAGTCTGAAGTAGCTGGAAGATATTTTATTTCTTCATATTTTGTTTCTAATACTGATTTTCCTGTTGATGCATTTATTACTCCATATAGCTTATCCTTTTGGAATACAATCATATTTTCAAATATAGCTTTTTTGTCCGAAAATTCTTTTGATAATTGCTCTGTATTGCTTGTAGATGTAGAAGTAGCATATTCTCCAATTTTCAACTTTGATGCATAATATTGATTCAAATAGTCCATTGTATATATATCAATTTTTTTTGAATTTGAATCATATTCAAACAATGTATTAAAAGCTTTTTCTATTCCAGTTGGAGTTGTATATAATTCGCCATCTTTTTCAAATACCTTTTCATCCAGTTGAATATATTCATAATCAGAATCTCCTCTTGTTTTTATTAAAGTATTTGAATCCATTGAAAACATTGCTATCTCATAATCATTTTTCACATAGCATTTTGTATCATCTTCTGATTTTATTTTATAATCGCCTCTATAATCTTCATATCCTAAAAACTTAGCAATTTTTCTAATTGGAATATATAACTCTGTTTTATCATTATCTTTAAAGTACAATATTTGCTCTATGTTACTATTTTTAACTCCATCTACTTTAACTGTTAATATTATTCCTTTTAAATACACTATTCCATATATGATAGCTATAGTAAGAATTATTAATATTACTATGCATATTCCTATTATTTTTGGTATTTTTGGATTTATACTTTTAGCAGCTTGTTCTTCATATAACTCCATAAATTCTCCTCCTATTTTTCGTAACCGTATTTTTTATAAAATTCTTCTTTAAATGTACCTAAATTATCATTCTCAATTTCTATTCTAACTCTTTCCATCAATTTAGTCAAGAATCTTAGATTATGAATTGAAAGTAATCTTACTCCTAATATTTCATTTGCTTTTACCAAATGTCTTATATATGCTCTTGTATAATTTTTACATGTATAACAATCACATTCAGGATCTAAAGGTCCCCAGTCCCTTTCATATGTAGCATTTCTTACTACTACTTTTCCGTGTGATGTCATCGCTGTTCCATTTCTAGCAATTCTAGTTGGTAATACACAGTCACACATATCTATTCCCGCCATTGCTGCTTCTATCAAATAATCTGGTGAGCCAACTCCCATTAAATATCTTGGCTTGTCTTTTGGCATTAATGGTGCTGTATATTTTAATATATCAATAAATTCTTCTTTTGGCTCTCCTACGCTTATTCCTCCAATTGCATATCCTGGTAAGTCTAATGCTGATAAGTCTTTTGCAGATTTTTCTCTTAAATCTTTGTAAAATCCACCTTGAATAATTCCAAATAATGCTTGGTCTTCTGGTCTTGCATGTGCTTCAATACATCTTTTTGCCCATCTTGTTGTTCTTTCCATTGAATTTTTGGTGTACTCATATGTTGATGGATATGGACAACATTCATCAAATGACATTATTATATCTGCCCCAAGAGAATTTTCTATTTCCATTACTTTTTCTGGAGTAAACATGTGCTTACTTCCATCTAAATGTGATTTGAATTCTACACCCTCCTCTGTTATTTTTCTTAAATCACTTAAACTGAAAACTTGAAAACCTCCACAATCAGTTAGAATAGGTCTATCCCAATTCATAAATTTATGAAGTCCACCTGCTTCTTCCACTATTTTGTGTCCAGGTCTTAAATATAAATGATATGTATTTGATAATATTATTTGTGCTTTTACTTCTTCTTTTAATTCTTCTGGAGTCATTGATTTTACTGTTGCTTGTGTTCCAACTGGCATAAATATTGGAGTTTGTATATCTCCATGTGGCGTATGTACAACTCCTCTTCTTGCTCCTGTTTGTTTACATTCGTGTAATAATTCGTATGTTACTGCTGGTTTCATATCTATTCCTTTCTATTTTTATTTTATAAACATTGCATCTCCGAAACTGAAAAATTTGTATTCTTCTTTTACTGCTTCATTATAAGCCTTTAATATATATTCTCTACCTGCAAGAGCTGATACTAGCATCAATAATGTTGATTCTGGTAAATGGAAATTTGTTATTAATCCATCTAAGCATTTAAATTTATATCCAGGATATATAAAAATACTAGTATCTCCCTCAGTTGCCTTTACCATACCTGTATTTTCATCAGCAATTGTTTCTAAAACTCTACATGATGTAGTTCCTACTGCAATTACTCTTTTTCCTTGCTTTTTTGTCTCATTTATTTTATCTACATCTTCTTGCTTTATATAAAAATGTTCTGAATGCATATCATGATCTTCTATATTTTCTTCTTTTACTGGTCTAAATGTTCCTATTCCAACATGTAGAGTTACATTTGCAATTTTAACACCTTTTTCTTCAATCTTTTTTAATAGTTCATCTGTAAAGTGTAATCCTGCTGTTGGTGCTGCTGCAGATCCTTCATATTTAGCATATACTGTTTGATATCTATCATTTTCTTTTAATGCTTCGTGAATATATGGTGGAAGTGGCATTAGCCCAATTTTATCTAATATCTCATTAAATATTCCTTGATATTTAAATTCTACTTTTCTTGTTCCTCCTGGCATTGTATCTAAAACTTCCGCTTCTAGTATTCCATCTCCAAAGCTTACTTTTGCTCCAATATGTAATTTATTTCCAGGTCTTACAATACATTCCCATATATCTCCTTCAATTCTATTTAATAGTAAAAATTCTACTTTGGCTCCTGTTTCCTTTTTTCCATAAAGTCTTGCTGGTAAAACTTTAGTATTATTTCTTACTAGGCAATCACCAGGTTCTAAATAATCTATTATATCTTTGAACACTTTATGTTCTATAGTTTGTTTTTCTCTATCTAATACCATTAATCTGGATTCGTCTCTTTTTTCTATTGGTACTTGTGCTATTAATCTTTCTGGTAGTTCATAATTAAATTCAGTTAGTTTCACTTTATTGTCTGTCCTTTCTTTCTCTATTTTTTCACTCTTATATTGTACTATTTTTTCATTAACTTTTCAAGTTTTATGTCGATTTTTCTTAATAAAAAAAGATAATATTTAATTTTAGAAATAAATATTATCTTAAATTTTATTCGGTGCACTTTTTATAATTTATTAGGCTTTAAGAAATCTTTTCATTTTTGATACATTTTTATCTTTTAATTGTGTTGAAATTGAAATATCATAATTTATTAATATATTCAATATATCATTTTTATCATTTTTTCTGTTAATTTCATTCTCTTTCCAAAGTTTCTTATTTTCTTCCCAACGTTTATCGTTTTCAGCCCAGCGTCTATCGTTCTCTTCCCAACGTCTTAAATTTTCTTGCCAATGTTCATTTTCTATTTCTCTACTCTTTTTTATTTCAGCTCTTACTTCACTAAATGATGCTGCTGTTTGTAGCTGAAAGTCATTTAATGTTTGTAATATTTGTATTAACATTTCATTATTATCTGCCATATATATCATTCCTTCCTTAAAAATTTTATTGATTTAACTTAAAAATTAAAATGCTTATTTATGAATTAAATCCTCGATTGAACCAACACAAGTACACCTTGATATGTGCAAAAAATAGAAGCACATCTATAAAATATGCTTCTATTATACATTCTCATTTTGCTATTGTCAAGAACTTTTAGTCGACAAAATTCGACAGTGTTTTACTTTACAACTTCAACATCTAACATTAATTTTTCACCATTAATACTTACTTCTGTATAAGTATCTCTTTTTGCGTTAAATACAACATTTTCTGTTAAAGTTTCTTTTTTTATTTCTTCTTCAAATTTCTTTATAAGTTCTTCTAGCATTTCATTTTCAGATACATATAAGTTTATTTTATCCAATACTTCAAATCCTTTATCTTTTCTCATATTTTGAACTTTTGATAAAATTTCTCTTACATATCCTTCTTCTTTTAGTTCAGGAGTTATAGTTGTATCTAATACTACACCAATTTCTCCTTCACCAGCAAATGCAAATCCTTCTTTTCCTTGCATTGTAACAAGTAAATTTTCTGATGTCAATTCTATTTGCGTTCCGTCTATATCAATATATTCAACTCCACCATTTTTAACTTTATTTGCTAAATCCATTTGATTTAATTTTGAAATTGCTTCTCTTATTTTTGGTATTAGTTTTCCATATTCTTTTCCTAATACTGGTAAATTTGGTTTTATTTCAAAATGAACATATTCATTCATGTTTGCACCTAAATCTACTTCTTTTACATTTAATTCTTCTTTTACTATATTTCCATAGTATTCAGGTAAAGTATCTACAGATATTAACATTTTTGAAAGTGGTTGTCTATTCTTGATATTTGCTGAATTTCTTGCACTTCTTCCTAATTTTACTAATGAATATGCTAAATCCATTTCATTTTCAAGTTTTTTATCTATAGCTTTTTCATCAACTTCTGGCCATAAGCATAAATGAACACTTTCAGGTGCTTTTTCATCTAATCCTACAACTAAGTTTTGATAAATTTCATCTGTCATAAATGGTACAAATGGTGCTGATATTTTTATTAAGTTTACTAATACTTTATATAATGTTGTATATGCTCCCACCTTATCATCTGTTAATTCTTCTCCCCAAAATCTTTCTCTGTTTGTACGAACATACCAGTTTGAAAGTTCATCTGTAAAGTCTTCTATTTGTAGAGCTGCACTTGTTATATCATATTTATCCAATTTTTCCGCAACTTCTTTTATTAAAGTATTTAATTTTGATAATATCCATTTATCCATTATATTTTCTGATTTGAAATCAGCATATTTATTTGGATTGAATTGGTCTATTTCTGCATATAAAACATAGAATGAATATACATTCCATAATGTACTTAAAAATCCTCTTTGTGTTTCTTGTACATTATTTAATCCTAATCTTGTTGGTAACCATGGTGCTGAACATGTATAGAAATGCCATCTTGTTGCATCTGCTCCAACTTGGTCTAATAATACCATTGGGTCTACACCATTTCCTTTAGATTTTGACATTTTTTGTCCTTTTTCGTCTAAAACATGTCCTAATACTATACAGTTTTCATAAGGTGTTTTATCAAATAAACATGTTGATACTGCAAGTAATGTATAGAACCATCCTCTTGTTTGGTCAATTGCTTCTGAAATAAATTGTGCAGGGAAGTGTTTTTCAAATTCTTCTTTATTTTCAAATGGATAATGTAATTGTGCAAATGGCATTGATCCAGAATCAAACCAACAATCTATTACTTCTTTAAATCTTGTCATTGTTTTTCCACATTCTGGGCATTTTAAATGTACATTGTCTATATATGGTTTATGTAATTCTATTTCATCTGGACAATCTATTGCTTTTTCTTTTAATTCTGCAATTGAGCCTATACATTCTTCATGACCACATTCACATTTCCATACTGGTAATGGTGTTCCCCAATATCTGTCTCTTGAAATTCCCCAATCTATTACATTTTCAAGGAATTTTCCAAATCTTCCTGTTCTAATTGTATCTGGATACCAATTTATTTTGTTGTTATTTGCAACTAATTCGTCTCTTAATTTTGTCATTGCAACAAACCAACTTTCTTTTGGATAATATAAAAGTGGTGTGTCACATCTCCAGCAATGTGGATATGAGTGTAAATGTTTTTCTTTTGCAAATAATTTTCCATGTTCTGCAAGCCATTTACATATATCTTCATTACAATCTCTTACAAATCTTCCTGCCCATGGTTCAACTTCTGGTACAAATTTTCCTGATTTATCTACTAGATTTACAAATGCTATTCCATTTTGTTTTGCAACTAAACTATCATCTTCACCATAAGCTGGTGCTATATGTACAATTCCTGTACCATCTTCTATTGTTACATAATCTCCATGTATTACTTCAAATGCTTTTCCATCTACTTTTGCAAATGGCATTAATTGTTCATATTTTGTTCCTAATAATTCTGTTCCTTTGAATTCTTTAACTATTTCATAAGGTGTTTCTTTTAATACATTTGTAAGTAAATCTTTTGCTAATATATAGTTTTCATATATTGGTTCGTCATCTGTTCCAATATTTGCTTTTACTTCAACATATGTATATGCTTTGTTTACACATAGTGCTAAGTTTGATGGTAATGTCCATGGTGTTGTTGTCCATGCTAATATATATTTGTCTTCTCCAACTACTTTGAATTTTGCAATACATGTTAAGTCTTTTACATCTTTATATCCTTGTGCAACTTCATGTGATGAAAGTGCTGTTCCACATCTTGGACAATATGGCATTACTTTATGTCCTTCATATAGTAATCCTTTTTTCCACATCTCTTTTAATGCCCACCATACTGATTCGATATAATCATTATGATATGTTACATATGGATTTTCCATGTCAACCCAGTATCCAACTTTATTTGTCATTTGTTCCCACATATGTACATATGTGAATACACTTTCTTTACATTGTTTTACGAATTTTTCTACTCCATATTCTTCTATTTGTTCTTTTCCTGATATACCAAGTTTTTTCTCTATTTCAAGTTCTACTGGTAATCCATGTGTATCCCATCCAGCTTTTCTGTCTACATGATATCCTTTCATTACTTTGTATCTTGGGATAATATCTTTCATTACTCTTGTTTCGATGTGTCCAACATGTGGCTTTCCATTAGCTGTTGGAGGTCCATCATAAAATGTGAAATATCTTTGACCTTTGTTCATTTCAAAGTTCTTTTTTATTATGTTCTTTTGTTTCCACATTTCTGCTACTTCATTTTCCATTCCTACAAATCCATTTTTTAGTTCTACTTTTTTGTACATAATTTTTCCTCCTTTATTTATTTTTTACACTTTTAATATTTTGTAATTCAAATCTATACTTTTGTTTTATGTCTGGATATTTCTTATGGTCTACTTCTGATAAGAACATATCTTTTGGACGTATCCATAATCCTCCATCTTCATATAATCTTCTATAAATGACCATTTCTTCTTGTGTTTCAGAATCTTTTGCAATTCCTTCAACTAAGTAGTAATCTCCTTTAAAGTGCTTGTAGATTCCATTAATTTTTAATTCTTGCATAATAGCTACCTCCTCCTTCTTTTTTCTACAAAACAAAAAAGCCCTAATATGCATTTTTGCTTTGCATATTAGGACGAAATTTATCTTTTAATTCCGCGGTACCACCTATTTTAATATTAAACATTTAATATTCTCTCTTTTATCCTTAACGCAGATATACGTCAAAACTTACTATTTATTGTTTCAGTCTTGCAACTAACATAGGTGATAACAAATACTTTTTACTTTCAAACTCACACCAAATGTTTGATTCTCTCTTAAGATATTACAATATTTGTGTTGTCCTTGTTATAGTCTTTTCATTTTTTATGTTTCTTATTATATCACTTTTTTTATTTTTTTCAAGTATTTTATTATATTTTTATTTCATTTGGTGTTTTTTTTACTAAATTGCTTTTTTATTTATATTTTTATCTTTAGCGATAGATGCAATATATTCCTCGTGCTCAAATAATATATTTGTTAGAGAACGTATATCTGTTTTTCTATTTTTTTCATAATTTTTCCAATTTGCATCGTTTTCGTCCCAACGTCTATTGTTCTCTTCCCAACGTTTCTTGTTTTCTTCTGAATCTTTTTTCAATTCTTCTATATCTGCTTTCATACTGTCTATATCTTTCTTCATACTGTCTATATCTTTCTTCATACTGTCGATGTCTGCTTTCATAACTCTTATATCATCTTTAATTTCTCTTATATTATCTATCATTAAATCCTGAAATTTATTAAATGATGTTATTAAAGATGCTACTAACATATTAATATTTGTTTCTTCCATAGATCAACCTCCTTTTTTGAATTTAAATTGTTATTTTTTACTAGAATAAAATTCTAATTATTTGAATTAAATTTTTGAAAAAAATTTTTTTCACCAAATGATTAAATACAAAATTATTATACTATTGTTAAATAGACTTGTCAACAAAAATCGTTCGACAAAATTCGAGTTTTTTTCATATTTATTATGTATATAAACAAAAAAATAAAATGGAAAACAACTAATTTTCCATTTCATTTAAATACCTATTTACTATGCATTTTCTTCAACAGGGTAAACACTTACTTGTTTTTTATCTTTACCCTTTCTCTCGAATTTAACTGTTCCATCTACTAATGCATATAGTGTATCATCACTACCTTTTCCAACATTAGTTCCTGGATGCATTTTTGTTCCTCTTTGTCTAACTAAAATATTTCCAGCTAAAACAAATTGACCATCAGCTCTTTTGACACCAAGTCTTTTAGATTCACTGTCTCTACCGTTCTTAATACTACCTTGACCTTTTTTATGTGCCATTAATCTCACTCCTTTCGGTTTCTAATCTAGTCGGCTCTCACTGACTGTTTGTGATTTTATCACATATATTTTTCTCAATAAAAATCTTACTTATTTAAAACTAAGCTTCTACTTTTTCAGCTTTTTCTGCTTTCTTTGCAGCTGTTTTAATTCCTGTAATTTCAACTTTTGTGTATGGTTGTCTATGTCCTTGTTTGCTTCTTTCATTTTTCTTAGCTTTCATTTTGAAAACAATGATTTTTTTAGCTTTTCCATGAGAAACAACTTTTCCTTCAACCTTTACACCTTTTACATAAGGATTTCCAACTTGTACTTTTCCGTCATCTGATACTAATATTACTTTGTCGAAAGATACTTTTTTTCCTTCTTCAGCATCTAATTTTTCGAAAAATACTACATCTCCTTCTGCTACTTTGTATTGTTTTCCACAACTTTCAATTACTGCGTACATTTAAAATGCACCTCCCTTATTCGTATACTCGCTAATCCTTAAATACAGGCAGTTATCTATATCTAAAATAACATTTAGTTGCCTTGACTAAGCGGATTACAGTTATTAATTTTAACATATTTGTAAAAACTTGTCAAGTTTTTTAATAACTTTTTCCGAAAAAACGAGCTAATCCGCTCTATATTTGGTATGAGCAGAAAAAAACAAGGCTTTCGCCCTGTTTTCTATTCTTTTATTGAATTATAAAAATTAGCTGTTGTTGCATTTATATATGGAATAACATATACATACGCAATTCCAAATGTAATTGAGCCTAAGATATACCACCAGAAAAATGATAATTGTAATACAAATAAATCAAATTTGTGTCCATCCATAATTCTTTTGCTTTCATTTAATGATTCTCTTGCTGTAAGCTCTGGATTATCAGCTAATATGTATGGTGCCATTGCATAAGAAAATGCTTTTACTATTCCTGGTATAATTAATAATAATGACCATAAAAATGTAAAGACTTCTGTAATTATAGATAGCCATACTGCTTTTCCTGTTATATTAAATCCTTTAAAAACATCTCCTACAGCAATTTCTTCGTTTTTAGTTAAAGCTAAGTATATCATACATAAAGAAATTTCAAATGCTGGTGTTATTATTGCTGTAGCAAACCAGCCTATCACAGGGACTAGTGCACACCCTACTCCAATTATTGTAACTATTATAAATATAACAAATAATAGTCCTATTTTTCCTTGTATTTGTTCCTTTGCTGCATTTTTTAGTTCAATTCTTGTCATAATTTTTCCCCCTTTTATTTTATAATTATATTCTACTCCAAATTAAATATTCTTGTCAACTCTTATTCATCGAAGTATGTGCTTATTCCTTGTAAATCTTCAAAATTGTGCTGTCTTAAAATTTCATATGTTATAATAGCAACTGAATTCGATAAATTAAGTGATCTTAATGTTGGCAACATAGGAATTCGTATTGTTTTCTCATTTAAATACTTTTCCAATAACCATTCAGGCAATCCTTTTGTTTCTTTTCCATATAGCACAAATACTTCATCCATTTTAGAATAATCAATATCTGTGTATTTTGTTTTTCCTTTTGTTGTTGCAAAAAACATATTATTTTCTTCTGGTTTATATTTTTCTAAAAATTTTTCTAACGAATCATGTTCTTCTATATCTAGTTTATCCCAATAATCTAAGCCTGCTCTTTTTAATGTTTTTTCATCTATTTGAAATCCCAATGGATGCACTAAATGTAATTTTGCACCTGTTATTGCACATGTTCTTGCTATATTCCCTGTATTTTGTGGTATTTCAGGCTCTACCATTACTATATTTATTTTCATATTTTTCTCCTGTTCATATTATTATAGAGAAAACACGCAAAATTTTCTCCTCACTATTTTGCGTGTAATCATTTATTTATTTGTAATTTCTTCTAAATCTAATAACTCTTGCCATCTTTCATCAACAACTCTTTGGAATTCTTGAATCATCCACTCATTTCCAGGTTTAAACATGTGTTTAAAACGTTTTTGTGGACGTAAAAATTCTTCTACTGGTAATTTTTTTGCTGGTTTATATGTTATATGATATTTTCCATCAATAACTTCATATAATGGCCAATAACATGTATCTGCAGCTAATTTGTTGATTTTCATTAAATCTTCAGTTGCATATCCCCATCCTCTTGGACATGGTGCCATAACATTTAAAAATGCTGGTCCTTCTGTATAAATTGCTTTTTCAGCTTTTTCATATAAATCTTTAAAATTAGTCATCGCAAGTGTTTGAGCAACATAAGGAATATGATGTTCTGCCATTATTTCTGTTAAATCTTTTCTTACTTGCATCTTCCCTGGAATAACTTTTCCTGCTGGTGATGTTGTTGTATCAGCAAATTTTGGAGTTGCTGATGACCTTTGAATTCCTGTATTCATGTATGCTCCATTATCATAACATACATAAACCATATCATGTCCTCTTTCCATTGCACCAGATAAACTTTGTAAACCTATATCATAAGTTCCACCATCTCCACCAAATGCTATGAATTTTGTGTCTTTATCTTGTGGCAATTTCCCTTGTTTTTTTAGTGATCTATATGCTGCTTCTGCACCAGAACATGTCGCACCAGCATTTTCAAATGCTGTGTGTATAAATGAATCTGTCCATGCTGTATATGGATATATAAATGTTGATACTTCCATACAACCTGTTGCATTTGCTATAACAGCATGATCTTCTGGTTTTAATGCTCTTAATACCATTCTTGCTACTACTGGGGCTCCACATCCTGCACACATTCTGTGTCCTTCTGTGAATCTTGATGGCTTTTCTGCCATTATCTTCTTTAAATCATAAGCCATTTTATTCTTCCCCCTTTCTTAGTCCTAAATATCTATATGGATTTCCTGTTTCTCCTGTTTTTACTATTTCTTGTAAATCATTATATACAGATTCTATTTGCATCGTTGTTGTATCTCTTCCACCAATTCCATAAATATAATTTACCATTGGTACTTGTTTTTTATTAACATACATTGCTGATGTTATATCTTCAAATAACGCTCCACCTGCTGCATTTAATGAATCTGCTTTATCAAGTATTGCTACTGCTTTTAATCCTTGTAATGCTTCTGCAATTTCTTCTGCTGGGAATGGTCTAAACATTCTTAATTTTAATAATCCTGCTTTTACACCTTTTTCTCTTAATTCATCAACAACTGCTTTTGTTGTTCCTGCTGTTGAGTTCATACATACTATTGCTATTTCTGCATCATCTAATTTATATTTTTCAAAGAATTCATATTTTCTTCCTGTCCATTTTTCAAATTCTTCTGCAACTTCTTTTATTACTTTTTTAGCATTTTTCATTGCTTCTGCTTGTTGAGCCTTATGTTCAAATAAGTATGCTTGTAAATCTAATGGTCCAATTGCTATTGGTTCTTTATCATTTAATAAATAATGTTCAGGTTTATATTGACCAACAAATTTCTTTACTTCTTCATCATTTTCTAATTCAATATTTTCTATTGAATGTGATGTAATAAATCCATCTTGACATACCATTACTGGTAATTGAACATCTTTATGTTCTGCAATTCTATGTGCCATTAACATATTGTCATAAGCTTCTTGGTTATTCTCTGAAAATAACATTATCCATCCAGCATCTCTTACTCCCATTGCATCTGAATGATCATTATGGATGTTTAATGGTCCTGAAACTGCTCTATTTACTAATGCCATTACTATTGGTAATCTTAAACTTGATGCTATATATATCATTTCCCACATTAATGATAATCCATTTGCAGATGTAGCTGTCATTGCTCTTGCTCCAGCAGCTTCTGCACCAATTGTTGCAGACATCGCACTATGTTCACTTTCAACTGCAACAAATTCTGTATCTACTTCTCCATTTGATACAAATGTTGAAAAATATTGTGGTATTTCTGTTGATGGTGTAATTGGGAATGCTGCAACTACATCTGGATTTATTTGCTTCATTGCAATTGCTGTTGCTTCATTTCCACTTAATCTTTCTCTTATACTCATTTTTTATCCTCTCTTTCCTATTATTCTGTTTTCATTTCTATTGCTTTAAATGGACATACTTGTGCACATACTCCACATCCTTTGCAATAATCAAAATCTGTTTCTGTTCTCTTACAATCTTTTCCTACTGGAATTGAATTATCAGGACATACTGCAAAACATAGTCCACATTGTTTACATTTTTCTTCGTACCAAATTGGCTTCATGCTTCTCCAGTCACCTGTTTTAAATTCTCTTGCATTTCCTGCACAATATATGTTTCCACCAATTGTTAAATCTTTCATTGGTGTTTTGGGATTAATTTCTGTCATCTTTATCATCCTTTCTTTGTTTATTGTATTTTAGCTACTTCTTTTAATGCTAACTCTAAAGCTTTCATATTTCCTTCTATTACTTCTGGTTTTTTAGCAAATTTGTGTTTAAATGAACCTTTCATATCTTCCAAAAATGCTTCATCACTCATTATTCCTGTTACTTTTACAATTGCTGCGAGCATTGGTGTATTAGGAAAATATCTTCCTAATGTTTCTTCAGATACTTTTCTTGCATCAATTGTGTAGATACTTCCACTATATCCATTTAATTTTTCTTTTAAATATTCTGGTGATTTTGTAGTATTTATTACTATTGCTCCTTCTTTCTTTAGCCCTGCTGTTACTGGTACACTTTCTAATAATGTATCATCTACAACTACTACATAATCTGGTTCATATATATTACTATGTATTGTTATTGGCTTATCACTTATTCTATTATAAGCTGTTATTGGTGCTCCCATTCTTTCTGGACCATATTCTGGAAAACCTTGAATGTATTTTCCTGTATTAAATGCAGCATCGGCAAGTAATAATGATGCTGTTTTAGCACCTTGTCCACCTCTACCATGCCATCTAATTTCTATTAAATTGTTCATGTTTCTCCTCCTTTAATTTTTATATTTTGTATAAAAATCTTTAACTTATCATTTATAAAGTATATTCTTATTTTCCTCTATTGTCAAGTAATTTTTGTGACTGAAGGGTCAATACAATAAACAAAAAAGACTATTTTTGATAGTCTTTTCTCATTTTACATTTTTGCCATTTTTTCTAATACTATTAGAAACATTGCATGTGTCCAACCAAGTCCTATTACCCAATTTGGTTTTAATGTATTATTATCTATTTGTTCTCCTAGTAAACTGTGTTTACCAGCTGTTTTTAAAACAAAATCAAAAGTCTCTTTTGCTTTCTTTTTCTCGCCATTTTCTAAATAATATAATGTCATCCATAAATTTGAAATTGGCCAAGGACATCCATTTCTATAGTGGTCATATTCATATCTTTGATATCCACCAGTATATGTTCTAAGAGTCAAATTAATGTTTTCAACTGTATTTAATACTTTTTTCTCTTTTGATGAGAAAACTCTAAATGGATAAACTGCACCTAATAAGCTAATGTCCATTCTTCTATCTTCTGAATTTCTTACATATGATTTTCTATTCTCATCATATAATTTTTCATCAATAAGATTTTTTACTTCTACTTGTAATTTTCTTATTTCTTCAATATTTTTATGAATTTTTTCATCTTTTAATCTATTATTTTCAAAATCAGAAACATTTTTTCCTAACACTTTATATATGTTTAACATGCTTTCAAATGCAGCAAAAATACTTGCTAAAGAATACATATGTATTCCTTTATCCATTTCTTCCCATACATCATAACTTACAGGATACTTTCCAGTTTCATCAATTAAATCTCTTACATATCTTTTTAAGAAATCTATTGCTTTTTCACACATATGTAAATTTATTTTCAAAAATTCTTCATTTTTTGTATATTCATAATGTGAATATACTCCATAAACTACACTTGCAGTTTCATCAACTTGATATCCCCAAGATGGTGCTAATCTTCCATCTGTATAGAAACGTTGTTCCCACATTCCATTTTTGCTTTGAGTCATTCGGCAAAAAGTACTGTAAAATTTTTCTGTTTCTTTAGTCATTTTTAAAATATCTAATGCCTTTGTTATAAAAACCGCATCTCTTGGCCAACAATACGCATATCTTCCACATTGTGTTAAATCTTCATCTACTTCAGGTGCTGCTATTACTCCTCCAGTTGATGGATTTGTTAATAATGGAAATAACAAAATTGACCTTCTATAAATATCTTGTATTTTTTCCTCATAACTATTAGCAGGTTCTTTTAAATCTAAACCATTATGCTCTTTTACATATTTTCTCCAATAAGTTTTAGTATTTGCATATTCTTTATTAAAATCTATTTTTCTAATTCTTTCAACTTCATCTTCTACTGCTTGCATTGTTTTCTTGCTTTCATCAATAAATATGCAAACTTCTAATTCTTTTTTCTCTTCTGGATTAATAGTACCAATATGGTAGCATATACTAGAATCTCTAGACATTCCTATATAATCTTTTCCACCAATCATTCCAGAACGAATAGTATTTGATGAACCATTTATTTGTCCTTCTGATATATTCATTCCTTTAGCAAATGTTGCTACTGAAAAGTCGTGAGCAAATTGAATCATTCCACTATCAATTTTCATTCCACTTATAAAATTATTTTGGTCAGATAATAATTCAGAATGAATTAAAAATCTTACATCTAGTGGAATATTACTCTCATTTATAAATATATATTTTTTAACAAGTATATCTTCTTTTATTGTTACAAAATCAGTTTGTAATATTTTTAAATTAAAATACGTATTTGTGATTTCAGTATTTAATACATTTGTATCTGTATCATAATATTGTAAATAAGTATTATTTATATCTTCATGCAAATATATTAAATCTGAATCATTTACTTTTACTCCTGTTTGGTAATATTTTAAATATTGTCTATTATCCTTATTGGGATAAGATAATCTTAACATTTCTCCTTTATAAGAAAATGTAGCCAACATTCTTTGATTTCCTATTATCGCTTCATTTAGGTACTTTTCCATTGTTTCTTCCTTCCTATTATCCCTCTATTATATTTAGAATTTGTTTTTCCAAATCTTTTATCTTTTCATTTATTCTAAACATATCTTCATCTCTTAGATTTTCATCATTAACATCTAATTTAACACTATCTTCCATGTCTTTCATTTCATCTTGTAATTTGCTTAATCTTCCAATTATCTCTTGTTTTATACTTCTAGATTTTTTAATCTTAATCTTATTAACAATTTTTAATTCTTTAGATAATTCATATGTTTCTCCATATTCTGGAATAGAAACTCCAATTCCAGTTTCATCAAGAATTTTATCTCTTAGAACTTCTTGTGATTCTTCTTCTCCATGTACTAGAAAAATATGTTTTGGCTTTGCTATAAATGAGTATACAAAATTCATTAACCATTCTTGATCAGCATGACCAGAATATCCTTCTATATATTCAATCCTTGCATTTACTGCAAACTCTTCTCCAAATATTGTTACTTTTTTAGCACCATTAACTATTGAATATCCCAATGTTCCTGGAGCTTGATATCCTACAAATAAAATAGTACTCTTAGGATTCCATATATTATGTTTTAAATGATGTTTAATTCTTCCTACATCACACATTCCACTTGCTGATATGATAATTGCAGGCTCTGGACTTTCGTTTAATGCTTTTGATTCATCAGCTGTTTGAGTAAATTTTAAACCCGGAAAATCTAATGGATTATCTCCTTTTTCCATTTCTGCTTTTATATCATCATCAAAAAGATCTGTATTTTGTTTAAATACTTCTGTTGCTGAAATTGCCAACGGACTATCTACATATACAGGAACTTTCATTAATGTTTTATATTTTCTCATAAATTCTTCATCTTTAGTATTTTCTTTTATTTTATTTAGTTCATATAATATTTCTTGTGTTCTTCCTACTGCAAACGATGGAATTACTACTGTTCCTCCATTGTCAATAGTTTCAGATACAATATTCAAGAATAATTCAGCCTTTTGATTATTTCTTACATGCAATCTACTTCCATATGTTGATTCCATTACAAGATAATCTGCACTTTCAATCATTGTTGGAGAACTTAATAATGGAATATCATTATTTCCTATATCTCCTGAAAATACAGCTTTAGTTTCTTTTCCATCTTCTTTTGCCCACACTTCTATTGAACTTGAACCTAACATATGTCCTGCATCATTATATCTTACAAAAATATTATCATCAATTTGCATAATATTATCATATTGCACAGGTACAAATAATTCTTGACACTTTACCGCATCTTCTGCTGTATATAATGGTGGAAGAACTGGTTGACCTTTTCTCAATCTCTTTTTATTTTTCCATTCTGATTCCATTTCTTGAATATGACCACTATCTGGTAACATTATTGCACACAAATCACATGTAGCTTTATGTGCATATATTGGTCCTCTAAAGCCTTCATTATACAATTTTGGTATTCTTCCAGAATGGTCTATATGTGCATGTGTTAATAGCATAAAATCTATTTCTGTTGGATTGTAATCAAAATCATTATAATTATCCATTTCTAATTCTGCATTCCCTTGATACATTCCACAATCGACTAAAAATCTTTTTCCTGCTGCCTCAACTAAAAAGTTTGAACCTGTAACCATTTTGGTTGCACCTAAAAAAGTTATTTTCATAAGTTATCTCCTTCAAATAAATATTTTTGTTTTCTTATTTATTTTCATTTTTTCTGTAGGTATTATTTCGAATTTTTCTTCACTTATATTCTCATCAAATATTTGCACATAATATTTTTCCTTTTCTTTGTGTATTTCATAGTTTAACTCTTCTAATATTATGATTCTTGTTTCAAATACATGATTCATTATTTCAAATGGCATATTTGAAATCACTTTCTTTTTAATTGCCACTTCAAATATTTCTCTTTCTGTCTCTAAAATTTTTTCTTCTAATTCTTCAATATTTCTTATATTCATTTCCAAATCAAATGGTAAAAACATAAAATATCTAAATTTATATATTAATTTTATAATTTCTTCTTGATTTTCAGCTTCTTTTGTCTTAATTCTAAAACATTCTAAAAATGTTTTTACAAATTCTATCAAAAGCTTTTCTTTTTGCTCTTTATCAAGAAATTTACTTTCTAGCTCTTGCTTTTCATTTATTTTTTTATTCTTTTCAGCTAGATAATTTTTAGGATTTAATATATAATTATCCTCTTCTATTTCATTTAATAATTGATTCTTTTCATCTTTCAACTTTTTCTTTAGAAGTTTTATATTAAATATTTTGTCCTGTTTTTCATATTCTACTTTTAAATTTGATTCTTGTCCTAAAATCTTTTCTATATCTTTTATTTTTTCTAAATTTTGCTTTTTATGAGCCGTTATTCTTTCAATATTAGTTTGGGTATCTTCATACTGTTTAATTTCACAATCTAATTTTGATATTTTTTCTAAAAGCTCTTGCTTAAACTTTTCATTACATTCTATAGTATTTGCAAATGCCATTCTGATTAAATACTCTTTCAATTTCTCGATTCTATCATTTCCGTATTTTTCAGAAAATTCACTTGTCATTATTTCAAAGAAATCGATTATTCCATCTTTATCTTGACACCAATTATCCATAAACTCTTTTCCAAATAACAATTGAAAAATTTGAAAAACTAAATTGGCATCAATATTTTCAATTTCTTTTTTTATTGTTGTCCAAGACCATCCATTAAAATCCCTTAAAACTTCAACTCTGTCTATATCTTTTCCTAAATTAATGAAATCTGACACAGCAATAGTAACATCACCATATTTATTATTTAATAATTTAGAATGATTTGACAACTGTTCAATAGCATATAATAATTTTTCTTCTATTGGATAAGAAATTATTTCTCTCTTTTTAATATAGAATTTATTATTATTTAATTCATTTTGTATTTTTTCACTTTTTACTTTTTCACTTAATTTTATAATTTTAATGCTATCACAATTTTTTCTGATATTTTGAATCAGCCTATCGACATATTCTTTTTCATTCATATTTACAGATTTTACTTTTTGATAATCTTTATATGAAACTTCTATCTTATATAGCATTCCTTGGAGAAGATTTTTTGCCTGCTCATCAACCTTTTTCTCTTCTAGAATTTTTTCTAATTCTTCATTTCTATCTTTCTTTAAGATATTTTCTAGCATATCTTCTCCTTTCTTTTGTAATTATTCTTCTGGTGTTGTTCCCATTTTTAACTCTTGTAATCTTTCCATGCTCATTAGTACTTGTCTTGGTTTACTTCCTTGATATCCGGATATTACTCCTCTTTCTTCCATTTGGTCTATTATTCTTCCTGCTCTAGCATATCCAACTTTAAACCTTCTTTGAATAAATGATGTTGATGCTTGTCCTGTTTCAACAACAACATCTATTGCATCCATTAATAACGGATCTGTGTCATCATCTCCAGCAGCTGCTTCATCTGCAATTTCTTTATCTGTTTTATTGCTATTTTCTATTGAGTCTAATATATCCTCATTATAAGTTGCTACTCCATTTGATTTAACAAATGAAACTATTTTTTCTACTTCTTCATCAGAAACAAATGCTCCTTGTACTCTGACAGGTTTTGGAGCTCCTGAAGGATAAAATAACATATCACCTTTTCCTAATAATTTTTCTGCTCCTACTTGGTCTAATATTGTTCTTGAATCTACTTGTGATGATACAGCAAATGCTATTCTTGATGGTATATTTGCCTTAATTATACCTGTGATTACATCTACTGATGGACGTTGAGTTGCAATTATTAAATGCATTCCGGCAGCTCTAGCCTTTTGAGCTAATCTACAAATAGAATCCTCTACTTCTTTTGCAGCTACCATCATTAAATCTGCTAACTCGTCTATTATTATAACAATTTGTGGTAATGTTCCTGTTCCTTCTTCTTTTTCTGCTAATGCATTATATCCCTTTAAATCTCTAACTCCTTTTTGTGCAAATACATTATATCTGTTATCCATTTCTTGTACAGCCCATGCCAAAGCTCCTGCTGCTTTTTTAGGATCTGTTACAACTGGAATTAACAAATGTGGAATTCCATTATATACAGAAAGCTCTACAACTTTAGGGTCTACCATTACAAATTTTACTTCACTTGGTTTAGCTTTATAAATTATACTTGTTATAATTGTGTTTATACATACACTCTTTCCTGAACCTGTTGCACCTGCAATTAATGCATGTGGCATTTTCGCTATATCAGCAATTTCCATGTTTCCAGCAACATCTTTTCCTAATGCTACACTTAATTTTGATTTACTGTCTTGGAAAGCATCACTTTCTACTACGTCTCTAAAATGTACTGTCTCTTTTTCAGTATTTGGCACTTCTATCCCAACAGCTTGTTTTCCTGGTATTGGTGCCTCAATTCTTATTGTTTCTGCAGCTAAATTTAATGCAATATCATCAGCTAAATTTGCTATTTTGCTTACACGTACTCCTTCAGCTGGCTTTAATTCATACCTAGTAATTGCTGGCCCTACTGAAACATTTTCAACTTTTGCTTGTACTCCAAAACTATATAATGTCTTTTGAAGTCTTGTTGCAACCTCTGTTAAAGCTTTTGCACCGCCTTTTATTGCTTTTTTAGTTCCTTTGCTTAATAATTCTACTGGTGGATATTCATAATGCTCATCTTCTACTGCAACAGCATGCTCAAGTTGCAATACTTCTTTTACTTTTTCTTCTTTCTTTTCTTCTTCTTTTTTAAATAAATTTCCTTCTATATAATCTGGTTCCATTTTTTGTTTATTTTCCATTCCTAATGGAACTAAATCATTTTTATCATGTTTGAATTTACGTCTTCCTGTTGATTCTTCTTCTATAGCTCTTCCATTCAAATTAATTTTAATTTGTTCTGGAGCTACTTCATTATTTTTATCATCCTCAACTTCTAAATATGCCTTACGGTTTTCTTTTATTGTTTTTGCTCTTTTTCCTTCTTTTCTTATTTCTGCTTTGCCTTTTTCTTCTACATCATCTTCATAAAGTTCTTCTCTTGCAAGAATTCTTGCTTCTCTTTTTTCTTTGCTCTTTTCAACTCCTGATTCAATCCAATTACTTACCATTGATGAAATATCTATTCCAAATGTTACTGCAAACATTATTAATGATAATCCTATACTTAATATTATTGTTCCAATCTTTCCAAATAACTTAAATAACGGAACTGCTGCAATTGTTCCTAATGCTCCTCCACCTATATTTTTCTCTCCAAGCGCATATGCATCTTTTACAATTTCTGATATATTTTGCTCTATACTTATTTCTCCATTACAAATTTGATATACACTAAGAATTACTGCAATAAATATTAGTAATACTGCATATTGAAAAATTCTAGATGTTATATATTCATCATCACTTTTACACGCCATCTTTATTGCAACTGCAAAAGACCCAATTGGTAATACATATTTTATCATTCCTAACATACCACCAAAAAAGTCACTTAACACAATCCCAATATATCCTGATTCAGTATAAATTAATCCAGCAAGTAAAACACTAAATATAATTGTAATAATTA
Organism: uncultured Clostridia bacterium; assembly: GCA_934120315.1. Taxonomy (GTDB): domain Bacteria; phylum Bacillota; class Clostridia; order TANB77; family CAG-508; genus CAG-269. The sequence continues at coordinate 183,055 of CAKOTX010000002.1, read as the reverse complement.
CCCCAAAATCTGTTGATGTTTTTTTTGCCTTTCTTCCTCTTTTTTTCTTTTTTGCCATTTTTTATACTTCCTTTCGTTTAAAAGGGGCACTCCTTTTTGAAAGGGGTGCCCCCAATTTTTTATTGAAGTTCCTTTTTACTATTTTGAATTGTTTTTATAGTATCCTCAAGTGAAATTTCCATTAAATTTACTGCTTCGCCTAAATTTTTCTCTAATTTTGCTAATGTATCTGTTAAAACTTTTTCTGTTGAATCTAACAAGTTATTAGCATATTCTTTTGTGCCTTGTGAAATTTCTCTTGACATCTCATTAGCAGTTTCAATTATTTCTGATTTTTGTTCATATGCTTTTCTTGTTATTTCATGTTCATCTATCATAGAAATAATTCTATTTTCAGCTTCTTTTACTATTCCATCAGCTTCTTTTTGAGCCTCTACTAATATTCTTTGTCTTTCTTCTTTTACCCATTTTGCTTGTTTTAATTCATCTGGTAATTTTATTCTAATCTCCTTTATTAATTCAAGCATTTCTTCTTTGTCAACTAATCCTTTGTTTGTAAAAGGTAGGTTCTTACTATTTTCTAATATATCTTCTAATGTTTCTAATAATGTAAAAATTTCCATTGTTTACCCCTTTCTAGGTTTTAATTTTTTAACTTTAAGAATATTATTGTTGCTCTTCCATATTTTCTTCTATCAGTTATTTCAACATCCATTTTTTCTATTTGTTTTAATATTCTTTTTTCGTCATCTGTCTCAATTATTATTTTTGTATTAATATCAACCAATTTAAATTCAATGATTTTTTCCAATGCAATTTTTATATAATCTGTTGCATATGGTGGATCTATGTATATAATATCAAATTTTTGATTTTCTAATTTTTCTATCAAATTTGAAAAATCAATATTATATATCTCTGCTTTATCTTCTAAATGTGTTTTCTGTGCATTTTGCTTTATTATTTTTATCGCATCTTTAGAATTGTCACATAAAACTGCTTTTTTCGCACCTCTGCTTAACAATTCTAATCCAATTGCACCACTTCCAGAAAACAAATCAAGTACATTTGAATCTTGTATATCACTCTGAATTATATTAAATAGTGATTCTTTTACTCTGTCTAATGTAGGTCTTGTTTCTGTTCCCTCTAGTGTATACAACTTTGTTCCTCTTGCTGTTCCACTTATTATTCTCATAATATTTGATATTACCTTTCATTTTTATATTACTATTTTATCCTTTTTTTTTATAATGTCAATAGTATTAATAAAATTGTAACATACATTTAATACTTTTGTAACATTTGTAACAGATGCAATATTATTTCAAAGCAAAAAGAGAGGATAAAAATTCATTTCCTCTCTTACTCTTCGTCTTGATTTATTTGCTTAATTATTTCTGATTGAGATACTAATAATGATTCCATTTTTGCTCTATAAATATCAAATTGTTGCTTAACATCATTAAATTGTTGTTCTTTAGCCTTTGTTTGTTGTTCTATCTCATCTAAACCTTTTGAAGCGTTTTCTTTGGCATTTCTAATTATTGTTTCAGCTTCTTTTTGAGCTTCTGAAATCACTTGTTCTGCTTGTTGTTTTGCTACATTTTTTACTTCTTCGGCTGTTGATTGGGCCATTACTAAAGTATTTTGCAATGTTGCTTCTATTGTCTTATAGTGATTTAAAGCATTGTTTAATTCTTCTACTTTATTTTTTAATGTATTTACTTCTTTATAATTTGTTTCATAATCTTGCATTATTTGGTCTAAAAATTCATCTACTTCATCAACATTATAACCGCTCATCATTTGTTTACTAAATTTTTTATTTTCTATATCTAATGGTGTAATCATATTAGATAGCCTCCTGTTCTTTGATAGGATTAATTTATACTATTATTTTTTAGCCAAGAAACAGATAATTTGCTTTTTATTTCTTCTCTTGCCATTTCATTTGTTATTTCATAATTCATTGGTGCAATTAAAAATATTGAATTTGAAATCTTTTGAATATGTCCATCTAACGCATAAACTCCGCCACTAATGAAATCTACTATTCTTCTAGCAACATCTTTATTAACATATTCTAAATTTACAATTACTGATTTTTTCTCTTTCAATAAACTACAAATTTCTTCAGATTGTTCAAAAGTTGTTGGTTGTGATATAACCATTTTTACAGATTGTCCTTGTGCATTTATTGGAACAACTTTTCCTTTCTTTCCAAAGAATTTTTTATCTTCTTCTTCATCTTCATTTTCGTAATTGTTTGTATTGCTTTCATATCCGTAAGCATCTTCGTCTTCATATCCATCTGGATCTCCTTGTTCTGCTCCACCGAATAATCCCCACACTTTGTCCATTATAGCTCCTGCCATTTTTTTACCCTCCTAATATTTTACACTTTCGTATTCTAAATTTAGTTATAGTATCTATCTTTTTTATTTTTTTGTCAATAGTTTTTACATTTGTAATCAAAATTTAACATTTTTGTAACAATTTTGTAACATTACTTTTTTATTTCAATTTCATCATAATTGGTTATTTTTTTATAATTTTTTATTTCTTGTTGGCTAAATCCTAACTCTTGTAATTCCTGTTCTGTGTATGAATCTATTATTGAATAATTCTCAGTTTGTTTTATTATTTTTACTAATATTTTATTTTGAACTCCAGCTTTATTTCTAACAACATAATATAAGTTTCCTTCTTTAGTCAATGTACTATTTGGTACTTTTAATCCTGAATCATTCCACCAAATTACATCAACTAAAACTTTTCTATGTTTAATTAGATCTTCTGTCATTTTATTTATTTGAAATATAATTGTTCTCTTATTATTTTCTTCATTTATTTGCACAATTTTGGCCTTTGTTTCTTCATTTGAAATTCGCAATTTCAATGAATCATTTACTTTGGCTTCCATAGCTTGTTTTGAATTTAATGTTACTACAACATAACATTTAAAATTATCTATAACTTTTCCACATTCATCACTAGTAGAAATTATCTCACCAGTTTTTATATCTAAGCTATTTAAAAGTTTTTCATTAATATCATTAAACTTTTCAGGAGTAAGTGTTTCTTCTAATCCATCTACTCTATATGAAACAATTCCACTCATTTGAGCTTTTTGATATTTTGAACCACTTTTCAATTTTTCTTCTAGTGCTTTTCTATCTTTAACAAGTTTTTTTATATCTTTATTTTCTGTAACATCACCAATGAAGTTAATTTTTTTACTTATTAATTCATCTATATTTTTCTTATCTTCTACAATTTCTTGATAATTATTTATAGTGTTTATGTGTTCAATTTTCTCTTCTATTTGACTTTCTATTGCTTTAATATCAGCTGAAGTAACTTCATTTTCTTGTTCCAAGATTTCTTGAATTTGTTTATTTATTTCTTCAACTTGTTCTGTTATTTCTTTTTCACTATCACTATAATATCTAAAAATAGAATCTCCAACTGCTACTCTTTGATTTTCTGTAGCTATCTCATAAATTCCATTTTCATAATCTTCGCCTTTTTCTACTTTTTCATCTCTAATTATATAGCCGACTGCTTCATCTTCTTGTGTCAATGTTCCTTGTCTTACTATATAAGTTTCAGACGAACGACTAACTAGTAGAAAAATAGCCCATATCATATATGTAATTATTATAAGTGCAGAAAATATAGCTATAAGTTTCTTGCTCTTCTTCAATTTTTTCTCCTCTCTTAGATAAAATATTATATTTCATCTAAAATCTTCTGTAAATCCTGTGGTCCTATCCAAATTGTTTGTTTATTTTTTCTAAACCATGTAATCTGTCTTTTGGCATATCTTCTTGTTTCTTGTTTTATTTTATCTATCATCTCTTCTTTTGTCAAATATCCATTTAAATATTCAACAACTTCTTTATATCCTAGTCCTTGCATTGCTGTTGGGAATTCTTTATACTTTTTTAATAGATTTTCTACTTCTTCTATTAACCCATTTTCTATCATGATGTCTACCCTTTTGTTTATTCTTTCATAAAGTTTTTCTCTTTCCCAATCAATTGCAAAAACTTTATAATCATATTTAACTTCTTTTTTTCTAGATTCAATTTCTTGTTCTGTCTTAGTCTTTCCAGTTGCTTTATAGATTTCAAGTACCCTTATAATTCGTTTCTTATCATTGCAACTTATTTTTTTCATTGCTTCTGGATCTATCTCTTGTGCCTTTTTATATAATGTTTCCAATCCTTTTTCTAGAGCTATATCTTCTAATTTTTTTCTATATTTTTCATCAAATTTAATTTCTTGATATTCTATTCCATATATTAAACTATCAACATATAGCCCTGTTCCACCTACTACAATTGGAGTTTTTCCTTTACTTAATATTTCTTCAATTGCCTTTTCAGCATCAACTTTATAATCTGCTACACTATATCTTTTATCTGGTTCTACAAAATCCTGTAAATAATGCTTTATTCCTTGCATTTCTTCAGGTGTAGTCTTTGCCGTTCCTATATCCATATCTTTATAGATTTGCATTGAATCAGCAGACACAATCTCTCCATTTATTTTTTTAGCTAATTCTATTGACAATGCTGTTTTTCCAGACGCTGTTGGTCCACAAATTACAATTACTTTTGGTTTACTCATATATTTCCTTCCTGTCTATTTTCTTGCAAATTTTCTTTCTATATCATATTTTGACATTTTTATTGCTGTTGGTCTTCCATGTGGACATGAAAATGGATTTGGTAATGATAATAATTTGTCCATTAAACTATCCACTTCTACTTGTGTTAATGCCTTACTTACCTTAACAGCTGCTTTAGAAGCTATTGTTGATAAAAATCTTTCTTCGATTTCTTGTTTTGCATTTCTTGATACTGTATTTATTTCGTCTAAAGTTTCTAAGAACATTTCTCTAGTTTCTAAATCTAAGCAGATTTCTGGTACACCTGTTAATTTTATTGTATTTTCTCCAAATTCTTCTATTGTGAATCCTGCTTTTCTGAACATTTGCATATTATCTTTTGCAATTTCCATTTGTTTATGGTTTAAAGTTATAATATCTGGTAATAACATTAGTTGAGAATCTTTAGCTGTATCATTATAATAATTTGCTCTAATTTTTTCATACATAATTTTTTCATTTGCTGCATTTTGATCTATTATATACATTTCATCATTCATCTCAATTATAATGTATGCATCAAATATTATTCCAATAAATTTGTATGTTGGCTTTTGATATTCTGGCAATTTGTCAAATACTGATTCATTTCCTAATGTTGCAATATCAACAGCAGTTTGACTTTTCTTTTCTTGTTCTTCAACTTCTTTTTCTTCTTCTTTTACAGGTTTTGTTCCAAATAATTGTTGATACATTTCTTCAAAACTCTTAGAATATCCTGAGTCTTCTGTCTTATTTGTTTTATATGTTATATCTTCTATTATATTATCACTTGGCTTTTCTAATGCTTTTGATAATTCTTCTTTTAAATCTATTGGTTTCTGACTTGCTTTTGCAATTTCTTCTAACAAATCAACCTTTGGTTCTTCAAGCTTTGACTCTTCGACTTTAGGCTCCTCGATTCTTGGTTCTTCCACAGTTACTTGTTCTTCTATTTTCTCTTCAACCTCTACTTTTGGCTCTTCTATAACTACTGGTTCTTGTGGTTCTGCTTCATACTCTGTTTTAGATTCTTCTGCAACATTTACACTAGTAGTCATTTCATCACTTTCATTACTTTGTGAATATGTGATTTCATTTTGAAGTTTTGCTTTCATCTCTTGTAATTTTTTCAAAACTTCTTGACTCTTTTCTAAATCAGGCATTTCTATTGTTTGAGAATTCATTGCATAACTTGCAGACTCACTTGTAGTTTTTGGTTCAACACTATTTACATTTTGTTGTTGTCTTGAATTATAAATTTGTTCTACAATTGTTTGTGCACTATTATTAACATTATCATGATAAGATGGAATATTTTCTTGGTGCACTATATTTCCAAATAAACTACTTTCTGAATGTTTCTCACTAGAAGTATGGTCTGGCTCAACTGGTGCTTCAGCTTTCAAAAGGCTATCTTTTATTGCATGATATACTGCTTTAAATACCATATTTTCTTCTTCAAATCTAACCTCTAATTTCGCAGGATGAACATTTACATCAACCTTGCTTGGATTCATATCTATATTTAAAACTAAAAAGCTAAATTTTCCTAATGGTATCATTCCTTTGTAGGCTTTTTCTGCTGCAGATGACAATGCTTTATCTTTTATAAATCTTTTATTTACAAAAAATATTTGATTTGCTCTATTTGAACGTGCAATTTCTGGCTTTCCTATAACTCCATAAACATGCATATTTTCATAAGTATAATCTGTTTCAATCAAAGAATTTGCTATGTCTTTTCCATATATACTATATATTACTGTTTTTAAATCTCCATTTCCATTTGTTTGTATTACTGTTCTTCCTGAATTAATTAATTTAATAGCAATTTCAGGGTGTACTAATGCAATTCTTGAAATTGTATCTTCTATATATCCTGCTTCTGTAAAATCTTTTTTTAAGAACTTATATCTTACTGGTGTATTATAAAATAAATTTGTTACTGTTATTGAAGTTCCAACAGGTGAACCTGTTACGGTTTTATCTAATATTTTTCCTCCTTCAACAACAACTTTATATCCGTTTTCTTGTTCTGCAGTTTTAGATACCATTTCTACTCTTGCAATTGCTGCAATACTTGCTAAAGCTTCTCCTCTGAAACCCATTGATGTTACTGTGTTTAAATCATCAGCACTTCTAATTTTACTTGTAGCATGTCTTTCAAATGCAATTTCTAAATCATCTTCTGCAATTCCTTTTCCATTATCTGTTATTTTTATATATGATATTCCACCATTTCTTATTTCTACTGTTATATTATTAGCTCCCGCATCTATTGAGTTTTCTACCATTTCTTTTATTACTGATGCAGGTCTTTCAATTACTTCTCCAGCTGCAATTTTATTAATTGTTAAATCATCTAATAAAACTATATTCCCCATCTTAATTCCTCCATAGTTCTTTTGTTCCTTTTGTATTTTATCATTTATCATTTTCTTTATCAAGTACTTTTGAGTAAAAATCACTACAATTTAGGATTATAAAAATTGTAACACATTTTTATAAAAACCATATTATATATTATCAAAAGAAAAAATCACTTTAATTAATAATCGTATTTTGAAAGGGGGGTTTTATATGCCAGAGAATAGAGGTTGTGGTGGATTCGGTTTCGGTGATGACTGCTGCTGGATAATCATCTTAATACTTTTAATTTGCTGCTGTTGCGGTGGTAACAGAGGAGGATGTTGCTAAGTCCTTTAGACATATAAAGAAGCCCCCTTTTGGAGGCTTCTTTTATCTTATTTTTCTTGATTTTATTCCAAAGAATATTGTAACTAATAACATTGCTATCATACCAATCATTATAAATGGTGTTCCTGCATTTGGAATTGGTTCTGGTGCAATTGTCGGATCTTTTGGTTCTTCAGGAGTTACTGGCTTTTCTGGAATTTTAGTTAATTTTATTTTTGGAGTAACTTCTGATGATTTTGTTTGAGTTTTTTCATCAAAATCTTTATAATTAATTTCTATTTTTTGATTAGTATCTAATACTTGGTCTAATATTTTTTCATCTATTTCATCTTTTGTTTTTAGTACATATTGAATTTTTACTTCTTCTCCTGGAGCTACTTTAGATAGTTTCCAAGTAATACTATTTGTTTCTGTATCAATTGCACTTGAAACATTTTTAGTATCTGTTCCTTCAACATAAGTCATTTTAAAATTATCAACTATATATTGTGGAAAATAATCTACAACAGTAATATCTTTTAATTCATTGTTTATTGGTAACAAATCATTATAAATTTCACTTGTTATTGTTTTTTCTATTTCATTATCACTAATTTTATAAAATTTTCCTATCGTTGGGTTTTCTTCTGTTCCAAAAACTTCTTCTATAATTTGACCATATGTATATGTATTTGTTCCATCTGTTCTAAATGTTGCTTCTTCATCAGAAATACCTGTTAACATTGTTATAACATTTGTATTTTTTAATGATTTTAAAGTATTTTTTGTTTCTGTTATAACTGCAGTTTCACCTTCATATGAAACTAAATCATTATATCCTACTGCTAAATTTGGTAATCCGTCTGTTAAAACAATTACATATTTATTAGATTTATCATCTGAAAATTGTTTTTGTGCTAGTTTTAATCCAGAATCCAAATTTGTATATGGTCCTGTTCCTTCTATTGCAGAGATTTTACTAGTTAATGTTTTTACATCATTTGTAAAATCACATACTTTTTGTGCATCATTTTCTGTTCCAGTAATTAAATATCCATTATCATCTTTTTCTGTTCCTGTTGAAAATGTAACTACCCCTATTTTTAAAGATGTTGGGTTAGCTTTTAATAGGTCCTCTACTAATTTATTAGCTGATTGTAAAACCAAATCTTTTCTTGATTTTGTTCCTTCAACTATTTCATCCATGCTACTTGAGCTATCTATTACAAGCATCATTTCTCCAGATGGAATAACTTCTTTTGCGTCATTTTTTATATCTAATTGTATTGTTACTTGATGTTTAGTTAAATCATAGCTTATCATCTTTTTTTCAAATGAAGCCTTTTCCTCTAATTGAATTGTGCATACATTATCTTCTACAATTGACATTGTTGTATCAGCTGATTTTGTTGCAGCAAACACATTTGTTACTAACATTATTATTAATAAAAATATTATTAATGAAATTTTTCTCTTCATTTTTAACACCTCATTTTTATTTTAATATACTTCTTATGTTTTTGCAATATTTATCTATCTAATTTATCTAAATTGTCTAATGCTTTTCCAGTTCCTAAAGCAACACATGATACTGCATCATCTGCAATCATTACATTTATTCCAGTTTTTTCTTGTAATAACTTGTCTAATCCATCAACTAAACAACCTCCACCTGTCATATAAATTCCTCTGTCGCTAATGTCTGCTGCAAGTTCTGGTGGTGTTTTTTCTAAAACTGAATGTACTGCATCAACAATCATCATTGCTGGTTCAATCAATGCTTCTAACATTTCACTAGAATATACTGTTACATTTTTAGGTAATCCTGAGCTCAAATCTCTTCCCCTAATTTCCATTTCAGTATCTTGTATTTTGGGATATACACAACCAATATTGATTTTCAAATCTTCTGCAGTTCTTTCACCAATCATGATATTATGTTTTCTCTTAATATATTTTACAATATATTCGTCAAACTTATCACCAGCTACTTTTAAAGATGTACTTTCTACTGAGCCTCCTAAAGATATAACAGCAATATCTGTTGTCCCTCCACCAATGTCTACAACCATATTTCCACATGGTTTTGCTATATCTATTCCAGCTCCAATTGCAGCTGCAATTGGTTCCTCAATTAAAAATACTTTACGAGCTCCTGCCTGTGTAGCCGCATCTATAACAGCTTTTTTCTCTACCTCTGTTACTCTTGATGGAATACATATCATTGTTCTTGGTGCAAATAATGATTTTCCATTTATTTTATTTATAAAATATTTCAACATTTTTTCAGTTACTGTGTAATCTGAAATTACTCCTTCTCTTAAAGGTCTTGTTGCTACTATGTTTCCTGGCGTTCTGCCAAGCATTCTCCTTGCTTCTTGCCCTACTGCTAAAACTTCTTTTGTATTACTATCCACAGCAACAACAGATGGTTCTCTTAAAACTACACCTTTTCCTTTTACATATGCAATTACTGTTGCTGTTCCCAAGTCTATTCCAATATCTTGACCTAACCCAAATTTAAACATTTTTAACATTCCTTTCCTAGTAAACTTTATGTTTTTTCTTTTATTATATAAATTGGTCTCTTTTTAACTTCTAAATATGTTTTTGATAAATATTGTCCAATAACTCCCATTGAAAATAGTTGAATTCCACTTACAAAAACTATAATGCATACAAGTGATGGCCAACCTGATGTTGGATCACCAAATATTAATGTTCTTGCTATAATAAAAATAATTGCTATAAATGCTACCACACAAAATATTAATCCAAGAACAGAAGATAATATTAGTGGCATTGTTGAAAATGCTGTTATTCCTTCTAACGCATATTTAAACAATTTCCAAAAAGACCATTTGGTTTCTCCTGCAACTCTTTCCACATTTTCATATTCTAACCATTTAGTATCAAAACCTACAAAGCTAAATAACCCCTTTGAATATCTATTGTATTCTTTTAAAGAGATAATTGCATCAACTACTTGTCTTTTCATTAATCTATAATCTCTTGCTCCATCAACCATTTCTATGTCTGACATCTTATTTATTATTTTGTAAAACATTCTTGCAAAAAAGCTTCTAATGGGTGGTTCACCTTTTCTTGTAACTCTTCTTGTTCCTACTGAATCATATCCTTCATTAATTATCGCATCATACATCTGCTTCAACAATGCTGGCGGATCTTGCAAATCTGCATCCATTAATGTTACATAATCACCTGTTGATGCCTCAAGTCCAGCTAGCATTGCCGCTTCTTTTCCAAAGTTTCTTGAAAAAGACACATATCTAACTTTAGCATCTTTGGCTCTTAAATTTTTCATTATTTCTAATGTTTTATCTTTTGAACCATCATTTACAAATATGTATTCAAATTCTGCAATGTTCTCAAAGTCCTGTATTCTTACTCTTTCCATTTCTTCATAAAATAATGGTAAAGCTTTTTCCTCATTATAACAAGAAACTACTACTGATATTTTCTCCATATTTCTTCCTTTCTAAACTATTTGCTTTGATTTTGTATATATTTCCATGAGTCTTTACACATATCTTCTAATGTTTTTTCAGCTTCCCATCCTAATTCCTTTTTAGCCTTTTCCGGGTCTGAATAACATGTTGCAATATCTCCAGCTCTACGCTCAACAATTTTATATTTAACTTCTTTTCCAGTTGCTGTTTCAAATGCCTTTACCATATCTAAAACACTATATCCTGTTCCTGTTCCTAAATTGTATATATACATTCCTGTTTTTTCTTTTTCTAATTTTTCTAATGCTTTTAAATGTCCTTTTGCTAAATCTACAACGTGTATATAATCTCTAACGCCTGTTCCATCAGGTGTATTATAATCATTTCCAAATACTGACAATTGTTCTAATTGACCAGCAGCAACTCTAACTATATATGGCATTAAATTATTAGGAATACCTTGTGGTTCTTCTCCTATTAATCCACTTTCATGTGCTCCAACTGGATTAAAGTATCTTAATATTGCAATATCCCAAGTATTATCTGATTTATATAAATCTTGTAAAATTTGTTCTATAAATAATTTTGTTGTTCCATATGGATTTGTTGTTCCACCTATTTTACAATCTTCTGTTAAAGGAATTCTTTCTGGTTCACCATATACTGTTGCAGATGAACTAAATATAAATTTCTTTACATTATATTTTCTCATTGTTTCTAATAGCACTATTGCTCCAGAAATATTATTTTCATAATATTCTAGTGGCTTTCTTACAGATTCCCCTACTGCTTTGTACCCTGCAAAATTTAGTACAGCTTCTATATTATTTTCTTCAAATACCTTTTCTAATGCTTTTCTGTCTAAATAATCTATTTCGTAAAACTTAAAATCTTTTCCTGTTATTTTTTTGATTTTGTCTAATACTTCTGGCTTACTATTTGAGAAATTATCTATCATAACAATTTCTCTTCCTGCTTTTAATAATTCTACAGTAGTATGGCTTCCTATAAAACCTGCTCCCCCTGTTACTAATATTGACATCTTCATTCCTTCTTTCTTTTTATTTTTTCTTAAATACAATTATTTTACTTAATAGATAATTCATTACAATTACTACTACTTGTGATATTAATTTTATAATCTTATCATTAAATTTACACAATGTAACTCCTATAAACATTATTGCCATATCCATTAATAATGTTGTTATTCTTGAAGTTACAAATTTACCTGCTTCTTTTAATTTATTTTCTTCTTTACTCTCAAATACAAATTTTCTATTTGTAACATAAGCAAATGCTACACCGGCTAACCAAGAAATTATATTTGCAATTTGCAATTGTACAACATTTTCTGGATTTAAAAATGTATATACACAAATATAATATACTGCTAATGAAACAACTGTTGTTAATACACCAAATATCAAATAATTTATTATTTCTTTATATTTCAAATACATTTCTTTTATTTTTTCCATCACTTGCTCCTTTAATTGCTTTGTTTTTTTCTCTCTGCAATTTTTTCTAATATATTATTATACATATTTATAACCAATGCTTTATATCTAATTAAAATATAAATTCCACTGCCAAGTAAAATTGCATATCTAATCCAAATACTATTATTAAATACAACATTTGCAATTGTTATAATAATTAATACCGCACTTAAACTAATTAAAGTCTTTAAATCATAATATTGTGTTTTATCTACTTTTTTCATTCCAAAATAATGTAAAACACATAAAATCATATAACTTATAATTGTTGTATATGCTGCTGCTTGATATCCCCAAATATGTATTGCAACATAATTTAATACTATATTTATAACTGCTGTAATAACTGAAAATAATGCAATTTGTTTATTTTTCTTATGATAATATTCTATATCATAGAAAAATGTATACATCATTTGGAAGAAGATTCCTAAACATATTGGTGGTACTATTACAGAAGCTTCTGCATATCCTGCATTAATAAATAATTTTATTAATTCTGGTGCTACTGTAAATATTCCTATACAAAAGATCCAAACTATATGCATTATCAATTTTGAATTTTCTTTTATTGAATCTGTTTCTTTATTTTCTATTCTTCTATACACCCATGGTGACCAAGGTTTAAATATTTGCAATGAAATTGTATATAAAATGTTTGCAATTGTATATGCAACACTATAAATTCCTGCACTCGATTCACCTGAAATGCTTTTTATCATAAGCAAATCACAACTTGATAAAAAGATTTGTGATAATAAGTGTGGTATCATAGGTAAACTTATTTGTAAACCTTCTTTTACATATTCCTTTTTTACAGTTGCTTTACCTTTTTGTAAAATAATAATTCCACATATTACTCCAATTGTAATATTAAAAAAGTCTACTCCTATTATTCTTCCTAAATATTTTTCTGATGGTAATATTAAAACTAAAACTATTGACAATATTTGTGATATTGGTGATGCCAATAAATTATAAGCAAATGTGTATTTTGCTTTATTGCAAAAATTCCAATTTGCAACCATTAATGTACATCCATTTATCAATACACACATAACAAACATTAGTGTCATCATTGGTGTATTAAATCCTAGCATTTTATTGATTGGTCCTTGAAAAACAAGATACACAAGATATATTACTACTGCCACAATACTTGAAAATATGTAAATAGAAGATAAATATTTATATCTTTCATTATAATCTTTTATAGTAATATACATTTTATCTATTGATATATACATTGCTAATAATAATATAATTGTAACTATATTTTTTAATGTTATAAAACTTGTTGCAATTCCCATTTCAGCAGTAGAAAGTAAATTTGTTAATATTGGTAATGCAACTAATGATACTGCCATTCCTATTACATTAGCTATTAAATATGTTACCATAGATATTACTGTCTTTTTACCATCTTCTTTTCTAGTTTCTTCCAATATTCTTCCTCCTCTATTGCTTATCTTGTATATCATCTATCATTTTTTCAACAATATTCCAAGCATAATCAACAGTAACAGCGTGTAGGCATGGCCATTTTTCTTGTCCATCTTCCAAATACTTACAATTGCTATTACAATTAAAACATTCTCTTTGGTTTGTTACTATATATGGCTTTTTATATTTATTGTTTTTAAAATTATAAGCCACAAATCCATCATATGTATATCCACCTGTTATAATGCTTACAGGTACTTCAAGACTTAATGCAATATGATATGCTCCAGTATCATTTGTTATTACAAATTTGGCTCTTCTTATTATTTCTATAAATTCAACTACTGAACTTTTTCCTAAACAATTTATATATTTAGCATTTTTGATATTTTTAATTACTTCACTTACATCTGTTAAGTCTGAATTTGTACCACAAAATACAACAGGTAATTTTGTTTTTTCATAAATTTTTTCTATTAATTCACCATATTTCTCATATTCCCATTTTTTCTTGTCTAAACTTGCACTTGGAAATACTATATAATATTCTTCTGGTAAATCTAAATTTAACTTTATTTCTTTGACTTTATGAAATTTTATTTCATCATCTTTTATCCCTAATATCTCATTAACCAAATAATGATAATACTCTATGTTAGTTATTTTTTTATCATTTATTTCTACTAATTTAGTATATACTCTTTTAGTGAAAAATTTAGGACAAATTGAATATGCATTATTTATTATAGTTATCTTTTCATTTGCAATTGAAGATGCCATTAAATACATGCTTGGTGTACAACCTGTTGCTCCCATAACATCAATAACTGCGTCATATCTGTACTCTCTAATCTTTTTAATTAAAGCTATTCTTTTCTTTATATCTGTAGTGATTTGATTAAATGGAACTAATTCTACTTTATCAAATTCAGTTTCCATTCTCATTAATTCATCCAAATGATTAGATACCCATAATGTTATTTCAAACTCTTCTTTTGGATATGCTTTTCTATACTTGTCTGCAACTGATAAGAAATTCATTGCATCACCAAGTCCTAAATTTGCTAATATTAAAACTTTTTTCTTATTAGTACTATCATTTTTAGTTTTCTTTCCACTAAATAAACATACTATTCTGTCAAAAAAATATACTAAATATTTAACTAAATTTATTAATTTTAATTTGGTTAGAATTGCTGTCTTTTCTGATAGTTCTTGATTTTCGTGTTTTTCTTTTTTCATTTTTTATTCCTCTCAAAGGTTTAAATTTTCAAGCATATTGCTAACTTTTTCCCATGCCATATCAACTGTAACTGCATCTAAGCATGGCCAAGTCTTTTCTAATTCATTTGCTTTTATACATCTGTTATCACAATTTGCACATTCCATTTTTACACATGCTACATATGGCTTTTTATACTTATCTGCCCCATTAAATTTGTATGTTAAATATCTGTCATAAGTATATGCTCCTGCTGTTATACATACAGGTACTTCTGATACCACAGCCACATGGTAAATTCCAGTATCATTTGTAATAACAAATTTTGATTTTTTTATTAAATCTATATATTCTAATATTGATGTTTTTCCTGTCATGTCAATATATTTAACATCATCTTTTATTAAATTTATCAATTCATCATTTGTTTGTCTATCCACATTTGTACCACAAACAACTAATGGAATTTTAGTTCTTTCATAAATTCGTTTTGTTATTTCTGCAAATCTTTCTACTGGCCACCTCTTATATTCTGTACTAGCACTTGGGTATACAATAAAATAATCTTCATCTATTTTTTCTTTTAATGGCTCACTAGGTAAATTTACAAATTCAGGTTTTATATTTAAATTTCCTAACAAATTAAAAAATTCAAAATAATGGTCTATTAAATGCATTTTAGGATCATTTAATTCTAAAATTTTATTATAAACTTTTCTATAAATTTTTTCTGAACAGGCTACTTTTCTACCATAATTTATAATTCCTATTTTCTCTTTACTGTAAATAACTCTAGAAACTAATATGTTTGTAGAACAATCTTCAATTCCAATAGGATCTAGCAAAATATCATATTGCTTTTTTCTCAATTCTTTGAACAAGTTCATTCTTTCTTTTAAATCAACTGCACTTTTAGTAAAATTATAAGCTAATACATAGTCAAATAAGTTTGTTGCCTCATATATTTTATTCAATCCTTTTTGACAAATTATTGTTAATTCATATTTATCTTCTGGATAGATTTTTCTTATATTTTTTAATGCACAATTAAACATTGCTCCATCGCCAAGTGATAAATTATATACAATTATAACTTTGATTTTTGAATTTTGTTCTTGTTTTGGCTTTTTTACAAATTTTAATCCAATTCCATCTATGTAATAATACATTGATTTTAGATTTCTTATTTTTTCATTTCTTAAAACCAAATTGTTTATCTTGGTAAATGTACCAGAAAAATACCCTGTTTTTGCCATTTTAAATTCATTCCTCTTCTTTTATCATTTGAGCTGCTTCTAAAAGATTTTTACATTTTCTGATTTTAGGTCCAACTTCTTCGTTATCCTCACTTAACAAAAATCCTTTTACATCTTCTTTTTCACATATAGCTAAATCTCTTAGTTTATCTCCAATTGCATAGCTTTTAGAAAAATCTATGTCATAATCTTTTTGAGCTCTATAAAATAAACCTAATTTAGGTTTTCTACAATCACATTCATTACCTATATGAGGGCAATAATAGACTTGTTCTATTATTACCCCATTTTTCTTTAATTCATTTATCATATAATCAAAAATTATATGTGCATCTTTATCTGTATAATAGCCTCTAGCAATTCCAGATTGATTTGTTATAACAATTAGTTTAAATCCTAATTCTTGTAATATCTGTAAACCTTCTATTACACCATCTATAAATTCCCAATCTTCTATTTTATACAAATAATTTTTGTCAACATTTATAGTTCCATCTCTATCCAAAAAAATTGCTTTATTCATATAATTTTTTCTCAACAATCTCACATATTGTATGCATTATCATTTCATGTGCTTCTTGAATATTAGGTGTTCTAGGATATTCAATAACTATTGGAATATTGCAAACTTCTTTACATGTTCCACCTGTTTTTCCTAAGAATCCTACTGTTGTAGCACCTTTTTCTTGTGCTAATTTTAATGCATCATATACATTTTTTGAATTTCCACTTGTAGATATTCCGAAAACAACATCACCTTTTTCTACTAAAGCTTCTGTTTGTCTTCTAAATACATCATCATATCCATAATCATTTCCAACAGCTGTTAAAATACTTGTATCTGTTGTAAATGCTACTGCTGGTAATCCTTTTCTTTCTAGCATATATCTTCCAACTAATTCTGCAGAAAAATGTTGTGCATCAGCAGCTGATCCACCATTTCCCATCATATAAACTCTATGTCCTTCTTTATAGCATTTTATTAATGCATTACAAACCTCTTCAACTTGACCTATTATTTTTTCATCATTTACAACTTTTGTTTTGCACTCTATGCTATACATAAATTTTTCTTTAATTTCATTTTTCATAATTTTTTCCTCCTAAAATATTATTTTGCATTTCTAATTTTAGTAATAATATTAGTTGTAGATTTTCCTTCTACAAGCTTACAAATAACAACTTTTCCACCTCTAGCTTCAACTATATCTTTTCCAACTACTTCTTCTGGCTTATAGTCTCCACCTTTTGTGATTATATCTGGTTGTAATTTCTTTATTAATTCATATGGTGTGTCTTCTTCAAATTTTACAACATATGATACACATTGTAAATCTGCTAATAATTCCATTCTTTCTTCTTCTGAAATTATTGGTCTTTCTGGACCTTTTAATCTTTTCACAGAAGCATCTGAATTTACTCCAACTACTAGGATATCTCCATAAGTTGATGCTTGTCTTAAATATCTTGAATGTCCAACATGGAATATGTCAAAACATCCATTAGTAAATACTATTTTCTTACCTTTTTCTCTTTCTGCTTGTAATATTTTAGCTAATTCGTCTACACTTGGTAATTTATTGTCATATGATACATCATTTTCTTTATTGATATGTTCTTTTATTTCTTCTATTGAAACAGCATATGTTCCCATTTTTGAAACTTCTATGCTTGATGCAATATTTGCTAATCTAGCTGTATCTCCAATTTCAAAATTATTTGCAAGTCCTACTGCTAAATATGATATAACTGTATCTCCTGCACCTGAAACATCATAAACCTCTTTAGAAACTCCTCTAATATGTTGAAAGCTTTTTCCATCTACAAGTGTCATTCCATCTTTTCCACGTGTTGCTAAAACATATTTTGCACCTGTTTGTGCTCTTAATTCATTTGCTGCTTTAACAACTTCTTCATCATTGTTTACACTCATTTTTGTTAAATTCTTTAATTCATCTAGATTTGGTTTTATTAAATATGCATCTTTATATTTAGCATATGATGGCTCTTTAGTATCTATTAAAGTCATTTTATTATGTTTGTTAGCAATTCTTATTAATTCTGCTGTGTTTTGAACATTCAACACACCTTTTTTATAATCTGATATTATTATTATATCGAACTTTTCTATATTAGCTTCATATAATTTTATCATCTTATCAGATATTTCATCAGAAATTGAAGTTGTATCTTCTACATCTAATCTTAGCATTTGAGCATTGTTTGGCCCGATCATTCTTGTTTTTACTGTTGTTGTTCTTTCTTTATCTAATATTAATAAATCTGTATGTATTTTATTATCTTCTAAGATTTTCTTTAAGATTTTTCCTTCTTCATCATTTCCAATTACACTCATAATTGATACATCTTGCATTGCTCTTACTAAGTTTCTTGCAACATTTGATGCTCCACCAAGTACTATTGTTTCTCTTGTTTTATGTAGTACTGGAACTGGTGCTTCTGGTGATAATCTTTTTGCTTCTCCAAAGAAGTATTTGTCTAACATTATATCTCCAATTACTAATACTTTCTTTGTTTTAATATTATTTAACTGTGTTTCTATATTCATTTTTCTCTCCATTCTAGACATTAGAATTTAATATCTACTTTAATTTTATCAACTACAAATCTATAAGCTCTTATATATAGCATTTGTAAATTCATCTTATATAATAATGCAATTCCATATAAGCCTAGATGTTTTACACCTCTAGTTATAGAATATCTAAATGTTAAGAATTTGTTTTTTCTCCATCCACTAAAATTAGTGTCTAAATATTCTCGAGTTTCTTTAGTCATTTTTTTAATATTTATATCTGGATTATATGAAGCTCTGTACATTACAGATACTGCCAAATGTAAAAATGCCATCATTTCTAGTATTGACCCCATTTCTTCATACTTACCTTCTTTTTGATAAAACTCTTTTACTTCTAACAAGTATTTTTTCAAATTGTTTACATCTTGTTCATTTACACTATGTATTTGAGAATCACTTCTTAGATAATAATGATATAATATGTCTGGCACAAATGCTATTTTATTTATTCTAATAAACGCACTTGTTAAAAACATAGCATCATTAAATCCTCTAAATGGTAAAAATCTTAAATCTTTTACTTTTTCTCTTTTATAGATTTTATTCCAAGGTGCTGGATTTACAAATACCATAAAATCATCTTTTGGTGTTATTTCTTTTACTATATAACCTTGTTTGGTCATGTCTCTTCCAACTACTTTATTGGTCTTTAAATCTATTCTCTCAAATCCGCATACAGCCATGTCTGCATCATTTTCTTTAGCTGCATTGTATAATTTTTCTGCCCAATCTGGTTCAACATAGTCATCTGTATCTACAAATGTTACATATTCTCCTGTTGCTCTTTCTAATCCATAATTTCTGGTTGTAAATTCTCCACCATTTTCTTTATGAAATGCTTTTACTTTTTGAGGATATTTTTTAGCGTATTCATCTATTATTTGTGGTGCAGAATCTTTTGAACCATCATCTACACAAAGTATTTCGATATCTTCTAAAGTTTGATTTACCAAAGCATCTAGACATCTTGGCAAATATTCTTCTAAATTATATACTAGTGCTACTATTGATAATTTATATTGATTCACTTATTTTTCCTCTTTCTTTTTTTCTTCGTATTCTTTTAATGCTATATAATGATTTAAATTTTTAATTTTTTCGTTTAGTATAGAAAATTTCAAACTATAACCAAAATTAACTATTAATAAGAATAATATGATTATTGCAAATACACAATTAGATGGTGAAATAAATCCTAATTTACTAGAAATCCAGCTAACTGCATTTACAAATATACTTGCTAAAATCAGTAATATTGCTCCTATAATCCATATAATTGAATCTTCAACTTTCAACTTAGATTGTTTTATTTTTTTTATCGCAAATAAAAATACACAAATTGAACCTATTATTAATAATACTCTTAGTGTTATTCCCATTTCTATTCTCCCTTTTTCTTATTTTTTCTAAAAGCTTGTACAAATATTATAGATATAACTACATTTAACATGTATTCTATTGATTTCCATGCATTTAAATAGCTTGTTCCAAATTCTCTTTCACTCATTTCTACTTGTACTTCTTTTACCTTCATACCATTTTTTATCATATATACTAATGTATCTGGTTCTGGTGGTAAATTCATATTTGTTACAAGTTCATTTATACCTTTTTTATTAAATGCTCTCATTCCTGATGTTGGATCTTTTATTGACTTTCCTGTAGTTAATTTTATGAAAAATGATATTATTCTACTTCCTAACATTCTCATTGTAAATGGTTTCTTTTTTTCTACAAATCTTGAACCTATTACAATATCATTTCCATTTTCAATCTCTTTAACTAAGTCTTTTAAATATTTTGCTTGATGTTGCCCATCTCCATCAAATTGTATTGCAACATCATAGTCATATTTTAATGCATATTTCATTCCTAATTGAATTCCACTTGTTAATCCATAATTTATTGGTAATGATATTACATTGAAATTGTTCTTCTCACAGATTTCTTTTGTATTGTCTTTTGAACAATCATTTATAATTATATAATCATATTCTGAATTTTCCTTTACATCTTTTATTGTTTTTTCTATATTTTGTGCTTCGTTATATGCAGGTATTATTAGTAAAACTTTCACTACGTTTACCCCTTTCAATCAAATTTTTTTATATTTTATCACTATTATTCTAATATTTCAACATTTTCCGGTACTTTTTTATATTCTTAAATCTCTTGGTTTACAGAACACAAAATATTTATTTTTATGTTTTTTATCACCATTTATTAATATGAAAAAAGAGAATTTAGAAACCTCTAAACTCTCTCTTTTACTTCTATTTTTTTTTAGTTAAATATCCTGGCGTACTTGCTGTGTCTATTCGTGCATATTTTTTATCAGTATAAACTGAATTAAATTTGGTTCCATTTCCTCCTACTAAATTAGGACAATCATAAAAAATTGAAATATAACTTTTTTCATTTTCTGTTGTCCATCCTTTCCTTGTTGTTGAATCATATTCACTTACATATATCGTAGTTAAATTGTTGCATGAACTAAACATAAGACCCATATCCGTTACCTGGCTTGTATTAAAGTTACTTAAATCTAAGCTTGTTAATCCGCTACACTTATTAAACATAGAATCCATCCTCGTTACCTTGCTTGTATCAAAGTTACTTACATCTAAGCTTGTTAATCCCTGACAAGAGGAAAACATCCTACGCATACTCGTTACCTGGCTTGTATTAAAGTTACTTACATCTAGACTTGTTAATCCGCTACAAGAATCAAACATAAGACCCATATCCGTTACTTGGCTTGTATTAAAGTTACTTACATCTAAGCTTGTTAATCCGCTACAATTATAAAACATACAACTCATCTCCGTTACCTGGCTTGTATTAAAATTACTTACATCTAAGCTTGTTAATCCGCTACACTTATAAAACATAAGACCCATACCCGTTACCTGGCTTGTATTAAAGTTACTTAAATCTAAGCTTGTTAACCCGTAACAATCTTCAAACATAAAATCCATATCCGTTACCTGGCTTGTATTAAAGTTACTTAAATCTAAGCTTCTTAATCCGCTACAACCTTCAAACATAGAATTCATCCTCGTTACCTGGCTTGTATTAAAGTTACTTAAATCTAAGCTTGTTAATCCGCTACAATTATCAAACATATATTCCATATCCTTAACACCGTCAGTTTTAAAATTCGATAAATCTATACTTGTTAAATTTGTCAAGTCATAAAATAAATTCCTTGAATCTTTATTCGCATAAATTGTTCCTTCACTCATAAATGTCAAATCATACATTCCATCATTATTGTCATCTGTATAATATCCCATTATACTTCCATCTCGTTTCACTGATGCATCAAATTCTGATTTTATATCTGCTGTTATATCTGACTCTTTCCCTTGTTTAAATGTTATCGTTGATATTTTTGTGCTATTTATTTTTCCATTCAAATAGTTATAACCATTAGAATTGCTAGCTAAAGTAGAATTAGCCATCATTCTATTAGGAGCTTTTATCACAAAATTCAAATAAGAATTTAGCACATTATTATCAGGTCCTGTTGTTCCTTTATACTTAAATTTTATAATTATATCTCTACTTTCACCTGGTCCTATTTTTTCTCCTGTTGTAAAACCTGTTATATCAAATATAATATCATTATTGTCATAAAAATCATTTGCATAAGTTATTTTTTGAAATATCGCTTCTTCTGTTCCTTTGTTATAAACCGTTACTTTATATGTTATACTTGAATTCACATCCGTATTAGACAACTGCATAGTACTATCCATTACTGTTCCAAGAAATTTATTTACTCTTGAATTGCTTGCACTTGCATTTACATCACTTACATATTCAATATTTGTAATAAACACTCCTTCCTGTGCATCCGCAAGTGCAGTTCCTTCTATATCTCCTGTTACTGAATTTATTGATGCATATCCTATTGACATTAATATTATCATTGCAAACAAAACAAATAATAATAACATATTTTTGTTTTTTACTAATTTCATACTTATCATCCACCCTACTATATCTTATACTTCTTTTGTATTATACTTTTATGTTTCTTGTCAACTTTTTTATTATTGAAAAAAGTCTGTAATACATCATTTTAGATATATTACAGGCTTTTATGTCTTTTATATGACATTTTCTTTACAATAATATTACAACCTATAAATACTTCTTATATCCAATATTTAAATCTACATCACCTGATATTCCATTTATTTTTCCAGTTGATGTATATTGCCAAATTTGATATTTTCCTTTATAATCAGTTGGATTTTTTATAGGATCATTTGTATTATTATAATGTGCTACCCAAACATCATAGCTTTCTAATTGGTTCATATTCAAGTTGTTTATTAACCAATCTTTATTAGCATAAATCATTGGTTCATATCCAGCTTTTTTTACTCTTTCGCAAAATGCTTTTACTACTGCTGTTCTTGACTCTTTTGATAAACTATCTGCTCGTCCACCAGATTTTTCTGTATCAATTATAATTGGATATTTTATTTTTCCTTCAAATCCATTTTCTTTAATAAGTTTTAATGTCATATCAGCTTCTTCAATAGCCTCTGATTCTGTTATTGCTTGTGAATAGAAATATACTCCAACATCTATTCCATTAGATATTGCACCTTTCATATTGTCAACAAACTTAGGATCTGTAACTAAATTTCCTTCAGCTCCATATCCTCTATTTCCAACTCTTACAATTGCAAAATTTACTCCTGATTCTTTAACTTTAGCCCAATCAATGTTTCCATTGTGTTTAGAAACATCTATTCCAAAGCCATAATTATTATAAATTACAATTCTTTGATTTTCTGAATACATTACCTTTCCTTCACTTGATACAGATTCTACTTTAAGTGTATGTATACCATCACTAAATTTAGAAACATCTATTTCAGCTTTATAACCTGGAGTTGGATTACTTTCTTTTCCACCATAACCTGAAATTGCTTTTATTACATCTTCTCTTTCAACTCTTTTTAGATTATTTATTTTTTGCTCTTTTTCATCTATGTACATCTTTATTTTAGAATCTTTATCATTAGTCATTACCCAACCTGAAATATATAATGTTTTTCTTGCTTGTCCTAGTGGAATAGGAATATCAATACATCCAGTTGCCTTATACTTATTTATTTCAACTTTTCTTTCATCTGTTGCTATTACTTTTCCATTGCTAGAAAATACAGCTAATTTTAATGTATAAACTCCATCATTAAAATCGCCAATGTTCAATTTTATATTAAAGCCAGGCTTTGGATTTTGACTTGCATTTCCACATCCATGTATTGCATTTATTACATCTTTTCTTTCTTTTCTTTCTATACCACTTATAGTTTGCTCTTTTCCGTTAATATATGCTTTTATTGTTGAATTAATGTCTTCTGTCATTACCCAACCACTTATTGTAGAATTATTATCAATTTTAACAACTTTATCTTCTGCAGGATTGTCTATATACATTTGAGCTTTATAATTTTCATAATTTATAATTGTAGAAAATGTTGAAAGTACCTTATTTTCTCTTGAAATTACATCTACTTTTAATGTATGTTTACCATTATTTAAATTCGTATTTTCTAGTTTTATTGTATATCCAGGCTTTGGATTTTTAGCACTTCCACCATATCCTGGAATTGCTTTTATTACATCATTTCTTTCTTTTCTATCTATACTTTTTATAGTTTGTTCTTTGCCATCTATATAAACTTTTATTGTTGATTCTTCATCATCTGTCATTACCCAACCTGATATATTAAATGTTGGTTTTACTTTTGCTCCATCTGTTGGAACATCTACATATGAATTAGCAGTATATTTTTGAATTTTTATTGTTCTTGAATCTGCTCCTATTACATCACCTTTTTGTGATATTATTTTAACTTCTAGCTTATATGTACCATCAGTAACATTACTAGTATCAAGTTTTAAAACATATCCAGGTTTTGGATTTTGTTTTGATGTTCCATAACCTGAAATTGCTTTTATTACATCTGCTCTTTCTTTTCGTGTTGTATTTTTTATTTCTTGTTCTTTTCCATTTAAATAAACTTTTATTGTTGCTTTTTCATCATCAGTCATTACCCATCCTTCTATATTTAATTCATTTTTTATTATAGAAGCATTTTCTGGAGTATCTATATATGTTTTTGCTACATATTTTTGAACTTTTATTTTTCTTTCTGTTGTTGTAAGTAATTGTCCGTCACTTGTAAAAACTTTTATTGCTAAAGTATGATTTCCATCTGAGATATCTGAACAATCTATTGTCGTTTCAAATCCAGGTTTTGGATTTTGTTTTTCTGTTCCATAACCTGTAATTGCTTTTATTACATCTTTTCTTTCTTTTCGTGTAATATTTTTTACATTTTGTTCTTTATTGTCTATATATACTTTTAAATTGACATTCTCATTATTTGACATCACCCAGCCTTCCACTTTCAACGTTTGTTTTACAGTTTGTACTGTGTTTTCCGCTGGTGTATCTATGTAAATCATAGCTTTATCATTTCCACTTGCATATGATTTTAGTGAAATGATAAATAATGAAGCAATAAATATTAAAGAAATTACTGCTATTCTTTTAAAACTTTGCATTTTATCCCTCCTTTTTACAATCTCAAAAATATTATATCACATATTTCTTGGTAATTATGTCATTTAACTACATACTTGCTAATTGTAGTAAACCAATTACTAGAAAAATTCCAGAAGTAATTGCTACATTTATATTCCTGTTTTCCCCTCTTGTACACTTAACTTTATCGTTTGATAAACAGCATAATACTAATGGTAAAATTGGGAATATATACCTAGCTTGATATCCATCTATATGTAATGCTCTTACTGGTGTAAATGATAAATACAATATTACACTTGTCATTCCAAAAGGTAATAAAAATCCTAATATTAATAGTATTTTATCTTTTATTTTAAAATTATAATCATCTTCTGTTAATGCTATATAAAACATTACAAATAATGTAACAAATATAGCTTGACTAGAATAATCTTTAAAGAATACTTCTTGTTGCAATGTTTTCAACCAATTAAAGTTTACTAATGTATCTAATATGTGATTAATTGCAACATTTATATCTAATACTGGATCTGTTAATATTGCATTTAATTGTTCTATACTATTTATTCCTGAAGCTCCTCTACTATCTCCTTCAGATGATAAATTTGTATTTTTCATATATATAACAAAGAAAGTTCCTAATATAACAAATAATATTCCGCAAGTAATCATTATTGGCCAATATTTTTTATTATTTTTTATTGTTTTTACTAATGGCAGCATAAATACTAATATTCCTATTGGTAAATATCCAACTCCTTTTCCTATTAACATTACAACAAATAATGCTGCTAATATTAAAAATTGTTTTAATGATATTGTTTCACTTTCTTTATAAATTTTTAAACAATATGCAACAAATATATATATTGTTCCTAAACATATTCCGTCTGCAGAATATGATGCTGCCAATAATAACATATATGGTATAAATGCTACAAAGAAAAATATATTTTTCTTAAATGGTAGTATTTTTATTGCAATATATACTAAAAATGTATATAAAGCTAAATTCATTATTCTTCCTAATATATACATATCAACTATGCTTCCATTAAGAATTCTTGCTATTGTTATGCCTAAAGCTGGAAGTGCATATATTATTGGGCTATAATTTGCTGGCGTTGATGGTGTGTCTTCCATATTAACATCACTTGAAATTGATGGTGTATAATTATTCTCTAACCATTCATCAATACTAACATATCTTGTTAAATGTGGTATTTTAGCTATTTCTGTATCTGTAATTGGAGTTTTTGTATAGTCAAAATTCAAAAATGATACATTTAATGCTGACATAAAGTGTTTCTTTTCATCTATTGCATGATTATAATCTGTTGTAAATGTAAATACAATTCCAAATGTGCAAGCTGCTACTATTACGTTTTTGGATATATCTTTTGATATATATATAACAAATAATGTAGCTAGCATTGCAATTATAAGTTTTACTGAACCTATTCTAACAAAATCTATTCCTCTTCTATATGTAGAGAATAGTATTAAACAACAATAAAGTACTGCTACTATTATTGTTACATATGTAAATACTCTTTTAAATTTACTACTATATGTTTCTTCTGCAGTTTCTAAAAATTTATTTTTAAAAATACAATATAAGATAATAAATACACAATAAAATACTATCCTACATAGTGAAAAGTTATATATTATTTCTTGATTATTAAATACTTGATGTATTACTTGTACATTACAAAAACCAATTTCAAATACCGTCATTACTGCTAATAACACTAATATTGTATATATGGTAATATTTCTTTTGCAAAATATTTTCATTTATTTTCTCCTTTAATTTTCTATTTTATCTGTTCTTACATTGTATTGAGCTGTGTTTTTATCAAAGTTAATATTTGAATAAGGGTCACCTGCATCTAGAACTTTTCTCCATTTTGTTCTAAAATTATTTGATTCTCTTTCAAATCTTTCTTTCTTTTCAGGTGTATCTTCATATCCTCTTGTCTTTGATTCATAATGCATAAATTCTACATATGGGTTATATACAATTAAATATCCTTTTTGTCTTATTTTTAGACAAAAATCAACATCATTAAATGCAACTGCAAAGTTTTCTTCATCCATATATCCAACTTCTTCATATATGCTTCTTCTAGAGAATAAACATGCTCCTGTAACTGCTGATAAATCTTGTGTTAAACATTCTCTTCCAAAATATGCATGGAAATTTCTTGGAGTATTTGTTAATAAGTTTGCTGCTAAATCACATATTCCAACACCTACTCCTGCGTGTTGTATAGACTTATCTTCATAATATAATCTTGCTCCTACAGCACCAACATCTTCTCTTTGTGCAAATCCAATAAATTTTTCTAGCCAATTATTTGTTAATAATTCTGTATCACTATTTAATTGGACTACAAATTTACTATCTTCACAATTTTTTACTCCAAAATTTATAATCTTAGAATAATTAAATCCTTTTTCTGGATATTTTATTACTCTTACTTTTTCTAATTTTTGTATTGTTTCATAATAATCAAAAGTTTTAGCTTCTGTACTATTATTTTCTACAACTACAATCTCATAATTTTTGTATGTTGTAAGTTTTAGTATTGAATTAATACAATTTCTTAATAATTTTACACTGTCTTTATTTGGTATAATTATAGAAACTTTTGGATTTCCTTTTACTTTATATTCAACTTCATAAACACCTGGTATATCTCCACCATGTGTTACTTTGGCTTCTAATCCTTGTCTTTCTAAGTGATCTTCTATTACTTTTATTCCTGCTTCATATGCATATGGTTTTGCATCTGCAACCATTGCTGTAGAATTTGGGTGTACTCTCCAATGATACAATACCTTAGGAATATGTATAATATTTTTAGTGTTTTCTGTTGCTCTTATAATTATATCAAAATCTTGTGCTCCATTATATTTATCTCTAAATCCACCTAACTTGTCCATTAATTCTTTTTTAAATACAGACAAATGTGTTATATAATTATTTGATCTTAATGTATCTATTGCAAAATCTGGTTTAAAGTGAGGATCACATCTTTTATCTTTAGTTCCTTCAATTTTATCCTCATCTGTATATATGAATTCTGCTTCTGGATTTTTATTAATTGTTTTTGCAAGTTCATATAGGCAAAAAACTGGAATTAAATCATCATGGTCTACAAGTAATATATAATCACCTGTTGCCAATTTTAAAGCCTCATTAGTATTTCCTGATATTCCTTTATTCTCATTTAAAAATACATATTTAATTCTTTCATCACTTTTTATTATTGGGTCCAATTCTTCATTTTTCTTTGGACTTCCATCTGCTAAACACATTTCCCAGTTTGAATATGTTTGTGCTTTTAAACAATCAACAAGTTCTGTGAAAAAGTTTACTGGTGTATTATACATAGGAATAACTATGCTAAATTTAGGATTAATTTCAAATTTAGTTTGTCTTTGTAATTCTAATTCTTCTGTTGTTGGTTCATTATTTTTTATCCAAACTTGATATTTTTCCCTTTCACTTTGCATTTTTAAATTTTCTTCTCTTCTAAAAATTTTAGAATAAATTTTAGAAATCACTTTTTTGATTGTCTTTCTAATTCCATATTTTTTTCTGTAATACCTAACTTGATTAATTATGTTTTGTATTCTCACTTTATTTACCTCCTGTATTTCCCCTTTTTAGATTCTTTCCTAACCATCTTACAGGCTTTGTTACTTTCCAAGATGTTGAAGCATATATCCTTTCTTTTTCTTGATTTAATCTTTCAATTTCTTGTCTTAACCTTTTATTTTCTTCAGAAATTTCTCCAATAGTATTTAAATTATATACTTTCTTATATTCCATAAATTCAGCCACTAAATTTTTATATAAATCAAATAATGTTTGTCCTGTCCTTGTACTTGTATGAAGTTTCCAAATTTCATCATCTCTTATTTCCAACTGAAGCTTTGAGTCTAAATCTTCAAATATTTTCAAAAATTCTGTTAATCCTAATCTTTCATATAACTCATTTGTTCTAATGTATGAATGAGCTATTGGAAAATAAGCTATAGCTCTATATATTATGAACTCAATAGGCACATTATAATCAAACCACTCTTGGTCATAAAAATAGATTTCTTCATTTATATAAAATGCATTATGGAAAATTAAATCCCATAGGCCATATTTTACAAAATGTAATTTTTGAATAATTTTTTCATCTCCATTTACTCCATACTTTGTAAAAGCATTATTTTCTTTTATACTATTATAATCTACTTCTTCTAATTTTTCTAATAAAGTATTTTTATAATTTGTAATTGTTTCAAAAAATTCTGTTTCTTTTTTGTTTTCTAAAAGTTCTGTTAAAATTTTATCATAACTATTAAAATCTTTTATGTATTTGCTAATGATTTTATCATTTTCATATCTATCTAATGTTTTTATATTTTTTTGATTCATGATATCTATGTTTTTGTGAATAGTTTGAATATGCTCTTTTGCCATATCATTATCATATGTTTTTTCAACTCTATCTTCATATATAATTGTTTGTATTTTATATTTTTCTTTTCTTATATTTGTGTATGACACAAATTTAATACCATTTGGTTCTAATTTATTTTTGCCTATTTCTACAAAATATGAATTTGCAAAAAATTTAAAACTTTGTCTTTCTTCTTTTAACAATTCTATGTACGCTTCTGTCTGATTAAAGTTTTCAAATTCTTCTTCTCCATATAAAAAGTTTCTATTAATACTTTCTAAATTTGGCAAATATTCATCTGTAAAAATGGCATTTGTAGCTTTGTAATCTGGCAATACATAATAATATTTATATTCTGTTAAGTTTTGCTCTTCTAATAATCTATTTATTAATTTTTGACTTAACGCATATGTTTGATTACAAATTATATTTTTATTAGCTTTCAATGTTGTCCAAGATTTCATACCATATTTATTATCTAATACTAATATTATTTTTCCACTTTCTTTACACATCTTTTTAGCTAGTTTCAAGAAAAATTCTAATCTTCTATATGCTTTTACTTCTATTTTATTTTCAAATGTTTTTAAAGTTCCTATTAATGTAACATAGTCATACTCATTATCTGAATAGTTTTCAAAATCTTGTACAACTTTTACTTTTAAATTATCTCTTTTAGAATTTTGTAATATTTTTTGTTTTTCCTCTTCATCTTGCACCAATATTGTTACATTTCTAGTTTTATCACATAATTGTCTTACTAATTCCGCATCTATATATCCAATTTGTAAAGTATCTAAATTTTTCTCCATTGGATACCATTGTAAAATATTCTTTTCTAATTTTCTATCACTTATAATATCCATTTATTCTCCCTTTTTATTTTTTCTTAATACTAATCTAACAACACAAGGCATATTTAATATTAAAAAATTTTCCATATAATATTTAACACTCTCATTTTTGTATAAATTATAAAATGTTCCCCATCCTCTAAAATTAATATTTTTCTTTTGAGCTAACATTTCAAAATATTTATATGCTTTTTCATTTCTCATTCTTAGCTTTTCTGTAAATATTTGTGGATTATTTACATATGTTCCAAATACTCCTAATTTTACATCAATAAAATGTTTTCTTATTTCTTCCACTGAATTATTTTTGCTCATTGTATGTTTTATTCCTATTTGATTTGTTCCATGTTGTCTATATTTTATCAAGCCTTCTGGAAGATAAGCAACCTTTCCATTTATTGAATTTGCTAATGCTATCCAATGGTCATGAAGTACATGTTTTGAATATGTAGGAATTGGAATAATATTTTTAATATTACTCTTTTTCCCCATTATTGTACAACCTGTAACACAATTATATAAATAGGCTAATTCACTTGTTCTAACTGTTTTACAAATTTTTCTTTTTAAATTCATTAATTCATCAAATGATTTGTTTATAAGTTTTTCTTCTTCATCTACAACAATTAAATCTGTAAATACCATATCTACATTTTCTTGTATTAATTTGTTATATGTTTTTTCTACTTTTTCAGGAAGCCAATAATCATCTTGGTCTGATAACATATATAATTCATTTTCTACTTTTCCAAGCAAAAATTCAAAATTTTTAACATATCCTAAATTTTTTTCTTGAAAATATAATTCTATCCTATTGTCTTTTTGAGCATATTCTTTTAAAATTTCACAAGTTCTATCTGTTGAGCAATCATCTGAAATAATTAATCTAAAATTTGAATATGTCTGATTTAGTATACTTTCTATTTGTTCTTCTAGATACTTTTCGCCATTATATGTTGCCATCAAAATATCTATTTTCTCCATTTTATACCTCTTCCTGAACTCGTTTTATATCTATTTTTGTATCTAATTTTACAAGTCCTACATTATCTTTGCTAGATATTATTTCTATTAATAAAGCTTCATATTTTCTATTAAGCACTTCTAATTCACCATTTGCATTTATGTGTGTACAACTAAATGATAATGTATATTTATTAGGTGCTATTGGAAGTTTTTGCTTAAATTCTACTTCTGCAATTTCTCCTTTTTGGAATTTGCCAGGATAGATTTTTTCAATCATTGTATTTGTTCCAGCAATTTCTACTCCATTAAAATCTTTTATTGTCATTGTAAATATAGGATTATCTATTTCTTCATTAAATTTTATCTTTGACTTTAGCACAACTGTTTTTTCATTATCTATAAATGATAAATATTTGTTATTTTCATCAAATACCCCATAATCTATTACTTGTGCTTTTAAATTTCCATATTCAATAACATTAGGATTTTCATTAAAATGAGATTTCCAAGTATTTTCTTCTTTTCCTTTTACAAACTTTTTCTCATCTGTCTTATTTTCTGTTGGAGCATTTCCTGTTATTATTTTTTTGTATAATTCTACTCCTTCTTTTACTCCACCATCAAATGTCTTTTTTCCATTTTGAAGAATTATTGTTCTAGTACAATTCTTTAAAACGTCTGCAATACTATGTGTTACAAATAGTATTGTTTTTCCTCTTTCTTTAAATTGTTGGAATTTTTTAAAACATTTTAATTGGAATGCCATATCACCAACTGATAATACTTCATCTACAATCAATATTTCTGGATCTACATTTATTGCACAAGCAAATGCAAGTCTTGCAAACATACCTGATGAATATGTTTTTACAGGCTGATATAAATGGTCTCCTATATCTGCAAAATCTATTACATCTTGTTTTGTTGCCTCTATTTCTTCTTTTGATAATCCCATTACTTGTCCATGTTGATATATATTTTCAAGCCCTGTAAGTTCCATATTAAATGCTGTACCTAGTTCTAGTAATGAACTAATTTTTCCATTTACTTTTATTTCTCCTGATGTTGGAACTACTACACCTGTTACCATTTTTAACAATGTTGATTTTCCAGCACCATTTTTTCCTAATATTCCTAATATTTCACCTTTTTTTACTTCTAAGTTTAGATTGTCCATTGCTCTAAAAGTGCTATGTTTTTTCACACTTGGAAAAATAGTTTCTACTAGTCTATCTTTTTTGCTTGCATACATTTTATACTCTTTTGTTAAATTTTTTATATCTATTACAGTTTCTTGTTGTTCTTTTTCCACTACTTTCATCCTTTCTTGTATAAGAATTATTTTACAGTTATTGTGGTATCTCCATCTTTTTCAATTATGTTTTGTTTTACTCCTAAATCTTCCATCCATTTTCTTGTTTCTAAAGTTGTCCAAGGTCCTGAGCCTTTTCCTTCTCCACTATTATTATCCCAAAGCCATTCTGGTGTTGGCCATAAACAAATTGTAGGATTAATTTCTTTATATAAACTTTCTTTTGCTCCTCCTTGACCATGATGAGCTACTTGAACAATATCTGATTTTAATTTATCTTTTTGTGTACTTAATAATTTATCTCCACTTTCTTCACCTGTATCTCCTAGGAATAATATTGATGTTTGTGGTAAATTCATTTTTATTACCATACTAGAATTATTGAAACCATTATTAGTTATTTCTGGATTTTTTACTCCTAATATTTCACATTTTA
Source organism: uncultured Clostridia bacterium (assembly GCA_934120315.1). GTDB lineage: Bacteria > Bacillota > Clostridia > TANB77 > CAG-508 > CAG-269. Next base: position 149,610 of record CAKOTX010000002.1, on the reverse strand, counting down.
TAAAGTCTATGTTTATTATTTGATTTAAAGTTACTTCTTCTGATTTTCCTTTTACTCTTTCGTTTTGTAATGCATTATAAAATCTTTCTGCTTCTCCTGCTCTTTCTGTTGCATATTTTTTATACCAATCTAAATCATTCATTGTATAATAGATTTTTTCGATTGGAATATCAGTTTCTTGTATTACCCTTATAATTGCACTTGCATGATCTTCATGTGGATGTGTAATAAACCATACATCTACTTTATTTCCTAGTTCTTGAATATGTTTTACTAAGTTTGGTTCATCTTCATTTAAGCCACCATCAATTACAATAACTTTTCCTGTAGATGTTTTGATAATATATCCCATCATTTGTCTACTACTATTGTCTTGTAATTGTGTTAACTCTATTTCTTGTTTTGCATATTTATCTACATCTATCACACTAATTCCAACAATCACACATATTCCTAAAACTAATGCAATTATTTTTAATATAATTTCACTTCTTATTTTGTTTTCTTGTTTCATAACTTTTCCCCTTTATAATACATCTGCAAAGTCTTTTCTTGTTCTTTTAAATATTGAATTTCCCCATACAAATAAAATTATAGTTATTGCCCAAAAAACAATTGTATATATTCCATGCCATGCAAATACTATGTTTTCACTCATAAATACTTGTCTAAATGCTGTTATTAAATATGTGAATGGTATGCATTGCATAACTTTTAAGATTGTTTGATGTTCTGCAAGCATTCCTAAATTCCACACAACTGGTGTAAACCAGAAAAATAGTTGCATCATAATTCCTAATAAATTAGAAAAGTCTGGCACTACTGTTGTTATTGCTGATGTAAATCTAGTAAATGCTATTGTAAAAGCATAAACTGCTATTATAACATAAATTAGTAATAATATATTTGGCATATATCCATATATAATACAAATTGCTGTTGCTATTGCTACTAAAAATAATCCAACAAAACTTGAAGCTACTATTGATATTACTGGAATTATATTTACCGGAAATACTACTTTTTTTACTAAATAGCTATATGTTCTGATTGAGTTACTTGCAGACATAATTGTATCATTTATCCATTGCCACATTGTCATTCCTGGAAAAAACCATACTGCATAAGGATAATCTCCTCCGCTTCCTGTTTTTAATATAAATTGAAATACTATTGCATATGTAAGCATAAATATAAATGGTTGTAAAAAGCCCCAAATTGCGCCTAAACTTGTATTTGCAAATCTATTTTTAAAATCGTTTTTTCCTAATTGCATTATTAATTTTCTATTTTTTATTACATCTTTAAAAAATTCCACGTATTTTTTCATTCCTTTCGATTGTCAAAAAAATTCATTTTTCTCGGTATATTCTATATTAAAATACTTTTATTGTCAAGAAAAATAGATAATCCTTAACTTAAAAGATTATCTATTTTTACACTATTTCATTAATGCTAAAACACTCTCAAATATCTCGCTATTTTCTAATGCTTTAGACTTATTTTCTGTTATAAAAATCACCATTTTGTCCTCATCTTGACAATATGCATATGTTTGATATTTATCTAATTCTTCAAATGGATTATCTACCGCTTCTCCTGTTAATGCATCAATATAATAATTAGTTCCACTAATTCCAATTAAATATTGTTTATTTCCATTTATGATTTTTTCTATTTCGTTGTCCTCTTTGCTAGACTTCTTTTCAGAAATTGTTAAATATCCTTTTTCAATTATCTTATATTTAGACTTCATATTTTCATTAAGATATTTTTCAATTTTCTCTCTACTATTTTTTTCTATCCATATTCCATTTTCTGTTGGATATTCATTTTCAAATATTTCAGAAGAGTTTTCAATAGAATTTTTGGTTCCATTTACTAATCCAGCAAATGCAACTTTAAAGTTTTCTGTTGCTTTAACTTTTAAAACTTGTCTACCATCATATTCTGTTTGTACATCATATAAATCATCATTTCCACTCATTCCATATTCTTCTTTTAATTCATCAACTGTTGCAGTATTATTATACATTAAAGAATTTTGTTTCATTTCATTATATGCTTTGTCAATTTCATTTTTATTTTTCACTTTTTTTATATATTTAATACTTACTCCAATTCCACCTACAATTATAATAACAATTAAAATCAGTATTAAGATTTTTATAGTTTTTTTCATATTACATACCTCTTAAATAGTTTAAAGTTGCCTCAATATATTTTTGAGATAATTTCATCTTATTTACTTCTTGATAATTAGCTGCATATGGCAATTCAACTAATGCTACTTTCGCATTCAAATTTAATCTTGCCCATGAAATTAAATATTGTTCACCATATCTTCCATATCCTGTTGTTCTGCATGATGTATATTGTTGTTTATAATATTTACAGATAGATTCATCTCCAATTAATTGATCTTCCCATCCATGTAAATCAATTACAACTGTTTGTCCTTCAGTTGCTTTATGAGTTAGCATAAAATCTCTTAAATATGCAGCTTCATAAGCTTGGAATCCTTTAGTTCCATTATATCTTCTATTGTCTGTAAATCTTTGATATTCACTTCCAGTTTGCCATGACCTATTAATATCAATTCCTTTTTCTGCTTGACTATATAAAGTTCTTCTTCCTGGTCCCATATTACTTGTTCCTAATTTTCTTCCATCTGGATTTACTTCTGGGAATAAATAAATAGTCCATTTTGCAGCTAACTCTTGGTCAGCATCTTTAAGTAATCTATCATAAAAAGAATTTGCTATATCTAGTAAAACTCCACCATCTCTATCCCATGAATCTTCAAATCCATGAACACAGAATGTTGCAAATAGTACATTTGGACCATATCCAAATTTATAACATGTTAATGTAGATTCATTACTTACTTTTCTTAAATATGCTCCACTATATCCATATGTTAAAACTTGTCTTTCTAGCTTTTCTCCTAATACAATCTTTTTAGTATATTCTTGTATTATTTCTTTATTATTATTTGCTTGAACTTGAATTGTGATTTTGTGTTCACCTTTTTTGTATGATTCTACATTTATTTTTGTAGAAAATCCTGGCTTTGGATTTTCTTTTTCTGTTCCATATCCTTTTATTGCTTTTATTACATCAGGTCTTTCTTTTAATGTTACATCTTTTAAAATCTCATCATCAAATTTTACTACTATACTCTTTTCAGCTAAACTTGACATTACCCATCCACTTATTACAATTTCTTTACTATTTGTTACATAATAAGCTGGTTCATCCAAATATAATTGAGTATTATATTTTTTTATTGTCATTTTTACTTGTTCTGATGTTATTTCTTTGCCATTTACTGAAACAACACTTATTTTTACTTTATGTTCTCCATCTAAGTATTTTGAAATATCTATATTAAATTCAAATCCTGGTTTTGGATTCTCTTTTTCTGTTCCATAACCCGAAATCGCTTTTAATACATCTTTTCTTTCTTTTCTTGTATATTTTAAATCTTCTATTTCTTTTCCATCAAGATATACTTTCAATTTAGCATCTTTATCATTTGATTTAAACCAGCCTTCTATTTTTCCATCTTTTCCAACAGAATCCACATACATCATTGCATTTGTATTTTCTACAACAAATCTTTGGCTATCTTCTGCAAGTACAACACCTTCTCTTGAAACAATTTTTATATTAATTTTATGTTCTCCATTAGCAATTCCAGTTAAAGCAAATTTGAATCCTGGCTTTGGATTTTCTTTTTCTGTACCACATCCTTTTATAGCTTTCAAAACATCTTGACGTTCTGTTCTCTCTAAATTCTTTACTTCTTGTTTCTTTCCATCTACATAAACCTCAATTTCAGATTTCTCGTCATCTGTCATTATCCATCCTTCTACTATCGTGTTTTTACTTACTCTATTTCCTGATGGATAATCTATATATGTTTGCGCATTATATTTTTTTATTTCTATTTTTTTGCTTTCTTCTGTCAATAATTCGTTTTTACTAGAATAAACTTTAATTTTTAAAGTATGCTTGCCTTCTTTTATATTTTCCATATTCAAACTAAATTCAAATCCTGGTTTTGGATTTTCAAATTCAGAGCCACAATTTTTTATAGCTTTTATAACATCATTTCTTTCTTTTCTTTGAATTTTGATATTCTCTTGTTCTTTATCATCAACAAAAACTTTTATTGTGCTTTCAATATCATTTGACATTACCCATCCATCTATTTTATAAGAATTTGAAATTTTGCAATTATCTTCAGCTGGATTGTCTATATACATTTGTGCTTTTTCTTTTTTATATGCAATTTCTTGTTTTTCTTCTGTTAATAGAACATTATCTTTTGAAAAGACTTTTAATCCTAAAACATGTTTGCCTTCTTTTAATTTTTCTGTATTTAAAATTATTTTCATTCCTGGAGTTGGATTTTCTTTTTCTGTTCCATATCCTGTAATTGCCTTTATTACATCAGCTCTTTTTTCTCTATTAATAGATTTTATCTCTGCCTCATTTCCGTCAATAAATGCTTTAATCTTAGCATCTTTATCTGTAGACATTATCCAACCTGATATAATTATATTTCCACTTACTTGATTTGTTGGATAATCTATATATGCTTTAGCCAATTCTCCTTTTTCTTTATTTTCTGCACTTGCAATGTTTATTCCTGATGCTAAAATAATAAATATTATTCCTAAAACAATTAGTATTTTTTGAGTATTAATTTTCATTTGAATCTCTCCTTTTCTTTTCAATTATATTACACTTTTATTCTTTTAAAAGTTACATATGCTATACCAGGAAAATGAAATAAAACTATTTCTTTAATCATTTTTTTGAATTGATTTTTTCCTGCTAATATTTGAAAATATGTTTTTACATTATAATAGACTTTTTTATCTCCTAAAATTGTTGCATAATATTTTTCACATTTTTCAATAAATTTTTTATTTTCTTCATCTCTAGTATAATCTTTGCACATCTTTACTCCACCTAAATAGGCTCTATCAATAGCATCTTTTCTATATCTTAAAAATGATTCATATCCATCTCCATTCTCTTTTTTCCATTTAGATATATTTTGTGATAAACTTCTTCCTCCAAATACATTTGAATTGTGTAATCTATAATCAAACAAAGGCTCTTCAATATAGCTTATTCCTTTACCTTCATTTGCTATAAATGCCGCTAACCAATCATGTGCAATAACACTTTCTTTAAATGGTATCATTTTATCTCTAACATATTTGGTTATAATTTGTGAACATCCTATTCCAACACATCTTGAAATAGCCAATTTGTCTTTTCCATTTATTAGTGGTACATTTTTATATTTAAAATAATCTTCTTGTATTACTTGTCCATCTTCATCTATTTGTCTACAATTACAATAAACCATATCAACATCTTTTTGTTTTAATGCATTCAAACTTTTTTCTACTTTGTCTTTATGCCAAACATCATCATGGTCAGAAAACATTATATAATTTGCTTTTGATTCTTTTAATAGAAATTCAAAATTCTTATTATATCCTAAATTTTTAGGTTGTATATATAACTTTATTCTTTTATCCTTTTCTGCATATTCTTGTAATATTTGTGATATATTTTTATTTGGAGAATTATCATCACTAATATATATATTAATATTCTTATATGTTTGTCTTAATATACTTTCTATTTGTTTTCTTAAATACTTCTCATTTGTATTATATGTTGTGACTAATATATCAACTACCTCTTCCATTTTTACTCCTTTTATTCCATGATTTTTCTAAATTATATCTATTTTTGACTTTTTTGTCAATTTGTAGTATAATATAGTCATACAAGGCAATGTCCTTGTAAATAAATTTGAGGTGAATAGTTATGTATGCAAGAAGAGGTAACGAACGCGATCAGTATCTTTACGCCGCTGGTATGAGCGATGTGCAACGGGTAACCGCAAAGTGGAGAGCCGATCAATTGGCTGCTGACAAAGAAGCTCGGGAAAGAAAATACTCTGCAACCGCAAAGGATTTCGCCGATTTTTGGGCCAATCATACCCAGTCGGAGCCTGAGGTTCCCCCCGAAAGTGTTTTCAACGGTGTAACTAACCTGGGCGTGGTAAAGCCTTTGAGCAAAAGTTACTATCAGAACTTGCACGAAGAGGTCAAGGCAGCATGGGAAACGGAGATTGCAAAAGCTCTGAACCGTGCAGCTCTGCCAGAAGGTCATCCGCGCAAGCTGAGTGTTGAGACGGAGAAAATTCACTAATTAAATGAGAGACCGGTTAAATGTTATATTAACATCGCCGGTCTCTCATATTTTATATTCTTTTTCTAATTTTTCATTAAAATACAATTTAGTTATAATTTTTAATTCATTTAAAGATTCATCTTTTAAATTAAATGAATATAATTTTTTGGCTGGAGCCATAACTATATATTTTATTGCATTTGCAGTGCTTTCACTCATTTGTAAACAACTTTTATCTTGTCTACTGCAAGCCTCACATTTAAAACCATTATCTTTTAAACTAAAATATTTTAATTCTTCTTTTTGTCTACAATTTGTACATTCATTTATTCTAGGTGTAAAACCTAAAAAACATAATAATTTTAACTTAAAAATACTAATTATTAATTCTGGATTTTTATCAGTTTCTGACAATGTATATAAAGTATTCAAAAACAATTGTAATATCTTATAACAGTTCTCATTTTCATCTGTTACATCTCTTATAATTTTCGTAATTTCTACTGCATAATTTAACTTGTCCAAATCTGTTCTTAAATTATAAAAAACTTCTATAGTTTCACATGAATTTATATTATATGTATTTGCCCCTTTATACATTAGATATTCTCCAAAACACAAAAACTGTGTTCCTGCAAGTAAGGCGCTTTTTTGTCTTCGAGCGCCTTTTGCAACACATGATATTTTACCTAATCCAGGGGTTAACATTGTTAACATTTTATCATAATCTCCTAAGTTGTTTTCAGAAATTATTATTCCACTCATTTTTATCGTTCCCATTTTGTTCCTCCATAGGTTGCTGTATTTGTAATCCTATCTGTTCTTCTACATTTTGTATTTGTTTTAATTCTAAAAATGTATTTACATCTCCTGTATTTTTAAAGGTATTCCATGCCATCTTTTTAATCATAAGCTCACTTCCTCTAACTCTATCTTTCGCAGTTCATATACAAATTATGCAATAAACTATTGCAATTTAAATTTTTTTACAATTGAAGTATCATCTTGCCAATCTTCTTTTACTTTTACCCAAGTTTTTAGATTGACTTTTGTCCCAAAATTTTCTTCCATATCAATTCTTGCCGCCTGACCTATACGTTTTAACATACTACCATCTTTTCCTATAATGATTCCTTTATGAGAATTTCTTAAGCAATAAATTGTAGCTTCTATGTCATATAAATCTTCGCCTTTTTGATTTTTTCTGAATTTCATTTTGTCAACTTCAACATATATTCCATGTGGTACTTCATCTTGTAAAAATTTTAAAGCTTTTTCTCTAATTGTCTCCTCTGCAAGTTGTCTTAATGTTTGGTCTGTATACTCTTCTTTATCATAATATGCAGGACCTGGTTTTAAGTTCTTTTCAATTTCATCTAAAATGATATCTCTGTATTTATTTTGTAAAGATGATATTGGTATAACAGCCTCAAAATCATATTCATTTTTATATAAATCTATCAAATTCAAAAGCTCTTCTCTTTTTACTAAATCTATTTTATTGATAATTAATATTGTCTTTTTATGAGATTCTTTTATTTTTTCTAAGATTCTCATATCTCCTCTACCAATTTCTTTACTTGTAGCTTCAATTACAAATAATATCAAATCAATTTCATTTATAACTCCAAAAGATGTTTCTATCATTGTTTCATTTAATTTTGTTCTAGGTTTGTGAATTCCTGGAGTATCTATAAATATAATTTGTGAATTTTCTCTATTTACTATTCCTTTTATAGCTGTTCTTGTAGTTTGCACTTTATTTGCTGTTGCTGCAACCTTTTCACCTACTAATAAATTTACTAATGTAGATTTTCCTACATTTGTTCTTCCTAGCATTGCAACAAAACCAGATTTAAATTCTGCCATTTCTATTCCTCACTAACTTTATTTTTTTCTTTCTCTTCTTCAAACTCTTTTACATCATATTCTAATACATTAATAGTCTTAACTATAAGTTTTGAAGCATCATCTTTATTATCTTCAAGTTGTCCAACTCTAATAACTTTTTTATCTTTTAATGTTATATCTGTATCTAATATTTTAACCAATATTCTTGTATCTTTGTCCATTCCGATAGGTAAAGTTTTGTTTTGATTATCAAAATAAACACAATTTGAAAAAGCTACTGCATTTACATCTTTTTCAAAATTCATTTTATATAAATTTACTTTTCCACTCTCTGTATCAGTTAATGCTTTCTCTATTTCTTTTTCTACATTTAGATTAAATATATTAAATTCATTTGTATCTATATTTACATCTTCTTCTGTCCATTTATATGCAGAAATATTTTGACCCAATTTATTTTTGGTTATTGCCATTTTTATTATATTTATAAAATTTTCTAAAGCAGCTTTATATTCTACTGTTTTTAATGTCTTTGACACTCTTAATATAGAATATTTATTTTTTGGCTGTTCCCTATGTGATTTATTAGCTAATTTAGTAACTTTTCTTGTATCTTCACTTAATCCACCAAAAATATCTATCGCATCTTCTTCTGTTACATCTTTTTCTTCTTGTAGATCTTTCTTAATCTTCTTTAAATCAGCTTCCAATTCTTTGTTTAGTGTTGAACCAGTTTTTATTTTATTCATAACATTTAATTGGTCTGTTGTAGTTAAATATATGCTATCAAGCTCTTCTTTGGTAAATATTTTCCTTTGGATTTCATCTATCTTTTCACCAAATTCATCAAAATCTTCTTCAAAATCAAAAATTTTTGCATGTGGTTTAACATTTATTGGCTCTTCTTCTCCTTCTTCTAGAGCTTGTACTTCATCTTTATTGCTGTATTTCCAAAATTCAAAAATACTTTTTTTATGACTATCTATTTCTTCTATAAATGCTGTTGCATTTTCAATTTTCTTTACTAAATTTACATTTTTTAATTTTAATGCATTTATGTCCATTTTTGTATTTTTCAATTCATTTTCTTTTTGTGTTGCTATTTTTCCTTTTTCTAATACCTCATCTAATGTATATTGAGCTTTTAAATTTTCATCAATTTCTTCTATTTTAGCTTTTTCTGATTTCTTTTCTTTAATTACATTTGACTTTTCATCACTTTTTTTAGCTTTTTTTCCACTATATTTGAAAAAATATTTTACTTTACCGAAAAATGTTTTTTTACATTCTAAAAATGTTGAAATTTGTTTTTCTTTACTTAAATATTCTGCTTCTAAGCTTGTTGTCTGATCTTTTAATTTCTTTAACTTTGTTTGTAAAGTATTATTCTCCTTTACACAATCTATTTCTATTTTTAATAATCTTTTATATTCATCATTAACCCAATCAACTAAATCATCATATTCTATTAATTCATTTTCATAATAAAATTGTAAACTTCCTTGTTTATCTATTTGTGTTTCAAAATTATAATATAATGGCAATTCTGACTGTAAAATGAATAGTGCTTTAACTAATTTAAAAAATTTAGTTGCTTCTATTTTATTTGAAAGTTTTACTTTATATTGTGACTTTATTTTGCCATATACTTCTGTCTCACCTATAATTTGTAAACTAACTTTTTCATTTTTATCATATACTTCATAAATAGATGGCCAATCTTTTGTAAACAACCATAAATAATTTTCTAAACTTTGAATTTCTGTTTTATTTAATAGTTCTCTGCTATAATCTGCATTACTGATTGGAACAAATATTTTTCCTGCCTTTTTCTTCTCTATTTGCTTTTTTAGAACATAAAAAAATGTTGAATAATCTTTATCTTCTGTTGGTACTATCATAAAATATTTATCATCTTGCTCTGAATAATATATCTGCCATAAGTAATTTCCTGAATATCTAACTTTAAATGGAATCTTTTTGTTAATTTGTTGTTGTTCTTGCTCTATTTTTTCTATATCTGATATTTTTACTTCTTCTACCATTCGTAAAAATGTATTATATTTTTCTTCATTTTCTTCACTTTTTGAATCCAAATAATCTGCCAATGGACTTGCTTGAAGATACTTCTCTTTGATGTCATCTAATCTATTTGTTGGAGATAATAATATTTCTAATTCTTTTGGTGATACAAATTTGTATTGTCTGTATTTTTTTTCATCAAATCCTACATTGGGTTTAAAATTTATTGCTTCTACAAATTTTAATGTTTCTGGAATTTCTTCTAAATTCAAACCTATATATTCTAATTTTTTTGTTATCTCTTGTGTCTTATTTTTCTTTTCCAAAATATTCTCTCCTCTCAATCCTTTCTTCAAAATATATTTTACTATGCTTATCTAAAAATATCAAGATTTTTATTGGGAATTTTGAATAAATTTTCATAAAAAAAAGAACTCTTTCGAGTTCTTTTTCGATGGTAGCGAAGGGTGGATTCGAACCGCCGACCTGCCGGGTATGAACCGGATGCTCTAGCCAACTGAGCTACTTCGCCATAAAAATCTTGAACAGTACTTATTATAATAGGTATTACCATTTTTGTCAAGTACTATTCGAAATTTTTTTAATTTTTCATCTTCTATACCTTCTTGAACATCCATAATAAGTAGAATTAATTGTTGATGAATTATTATTTTCATTTAATAATACACTATCTTCTCTATTGCAACCACATCCTGTATCTTGTTCATCATAACAGCTTATTGAATTTCCTCTTATCCTAGCAATAACATCTCCATTACTGTTAACAATAGCCAGTGTATCACTTGAATTATTGCCACAGCCATTATTGTTGCTATTTCCATTGTTTATGTTATCATTTGAGCTTAAAACTTCATAAGGATTGTAACATGTTAAACATTTGTTATCTCTGAAAAAGCATGAACTTTTTATAATACAATCCAAAAATGCTGCAATAAAACCAACCGCTCCAACTATTATAGCTAATATAACTAAGTTTAAGTTAGATAAAATTATAGCAACTAAAAGTGCAATTGAGAAAAATATTAATCCAATTAACCAAGGACATTTAACTAATCTATTTAAAAATATAGCCAATATTATGGCAACTAATATTACAGCAAAAAATATAAGTATTGTCATCTTTATACCATTCCTTTCTATCTATTTATGTTCTGGTATATTTTATGACCCTACTTATATTTCTGTTACTTTCTAATTATATTCAACTTGTAACAAATATAATCCATTTGGAGGTAATGTTTTACCTGCATTTTCCCTTTTTTCGCTTTGGATTATATGTGGAATTTTTTCTGCTTCTATTTTTCCTAAACCAACTTCAACTAATGTTCCTGCAATTATTCTTACCATATTATATAAGAATCCATTTCCTGTTAATTCTATGAAAATTCTGTCTCCATTTTGATATACTTTTGCTTCATATATTGTTCTAACACTGCTTTTGCTACTTGTCCCACTTGCCTTAAATGCCTTAAAATCATGTTCTCCTTCAAAATATTTTACAGCCTTTTTCATTGCTTCAACATCTAATTTTTGAGGAATATGTGTCTCTAAATTTCTGTATATTGCTGTACCTTCTGGTGAATTATTTATAACATATCTATATGTTTTTCTTTTACAATTTAATCTACTATGAAATCTTTCGTCAACCTCTTCTGCTTTTTTTATTACTATTGACTTTTTTAATCTTGAATTTATTGCAATAGCAAATTTATCAATTGGAATTTGTGAATTGGTTTTAAAATTAGCAACTTGTCCAAATGCATGAACTCCTGCATCTGTTCTACCTGATGCATTTAATTCAACATCTTCACCTGTTATCATTTTTATTGCTTGTTCTATTGTGCCTTGAATATTCAATTTATTAGGCTGTTTTTGCCATCCATTAAAATCTTTTCCATCATATTCAATTGTTAGTTTGATGTTTCTCATTCTTTCTTTGCCTCTTCTTTTTTCTTAAAAATATTTCTTACTTTTTGTTTAATTGTTCTTTTTTCTTTTTTTATTTTTGCTTCATTCAATCTTTTGGTTACTATATTACTAATCAATATTTTCTTTAAAGCATCTTCTCTAACATCTGCAATTAAAGTTCCATCTTTTGCAACTGAAACTTTTCCTGTTTCTTCTGATACAATAATTGCAATACTATCTGATTCTTTTGATATTCCAATTCCAGCTCTATGTCTAGTTCCAAGTTCTTTTGCTATATCTTGATCACTTGCTAATGGCAACATACAAGCTGCTGCTGCAATTTTGTTATTACTAATTACAACTGCCCCATCATGTAATGGTGTATTAGGCACAAATATATTTACTAATAATTGTGGTGATACTTCAGCATTCATAGGTATTCCTGTTGCAATAATATCTTTTATTTGAATATCTCTTTCCATAACAATTAATGCACCTGTTTTATTTTTTGCTAGTTCATAAACTGCTATGACAATCTTATAAATATCTTCTTTTGTTTTTGTTATAATATCTTTGTCAAATCCAAAAAATCTGGAAAATCTATTAGTTCCTCCTAGTTGTTCTAATGCTCTTCTTATTTCTGGTTGGAATATAATTATTATAAGTATTACTCCCCAATCCATTACTGTTGATAATATATAATTTAATATATGTAAATTAAGCAATCCACTTAATGCAGTGGCAACAACCAAAAACGCAATTCCTTTTACCAATTGCCAAGCTCTTGAATCTTTTACTATTCTTAATAATTCATAAGCTAAAAATATGACAATTGCAATATCTAATATTAATGAAACTAATTTGATAGGATATTCTTGATACATTTGTATATATGTTAGTATATTTTGTTCATAAAAACTATTTAATATATTTCCTATTTCTTTCATATCTAATATCTCTCCTCATCTTTAGTATGTATTATAAACTTTGAACTACATAATAAATACATGTTGCTGATGATGCTAATATCATTAAAACTAATAGAAATACTGCCATTACTTTTGTAAAAATTGCCTTCCCATCAACTTTTGTTTTTACTTTTACATTTTCTTCTTTTTTCTCTATTTTCTTTTCTTTATTTTTCATATAATAAACTTCCTCTCTATATATTTTTAATACAATTTATATTATAACACAAATTGCATTTTTTGCAATATGTAAACTATATTTTTATAATTTCCAATATTTTGCTTTCTGCTTCTCTTAATTTTTCTTCATCATTTGCACAAATATATGCTAAGAAGTCTCCTCTTTCAACTTCATCACCTATTTTTTTGTTTAATATAATTCCAACATTCTTTTCTATTCCATCTTCTTTTCTTACTCTTCCAGCTCCTAAATAACAAGCTAATTTTCCAATTTCTTCTGCATTTATTTCTTTTATAATTCCTGTTTTTTCTGTCACAACAGCAGATATATATTTAGATTTTTCAAATTTTGTAGTATCCTCTAAATAAGATATATCTCCCCCTTGATTTGCAACCATCTCTTTAAATTTTTCAAATGCTTTTCCATTTTGAATTGTTTCTAACATTTTTAATCTATTTTCTTCTAAGTTTTCACCTTTTCCAGCTAGTTGCAACATATTAGCACCTAATTCTAAAACAACTTCTTTTAAGTCCTCTGGCATATCTCCTTTTAGAAAATTAATTGCTTCAATTACTTCTAATGTATTGCCAACTGCATATCCCAATGGTTGATCCATAGGTGTTAACACACATCTTACTTCTTTTCCAGCTAGTTCTCCTATTCTAACCATTTGCTCTGCCAATTTTTGAGCGTCTTCTTTTGTTTTCATAAATGCACCTTTTCCAACAGTTACATCTATAACTATTTTATTTGCCCCACTAGCTATTTTTTTGCTCATAATACTTGACGCAATTAATGGGATATTTTCAACACATGCAATAGTGTCTCTTAATGCATAAATTTTCTTATCTGCTGGTGCCAAATTCATTGTTTGACCAATCATACTTATTCCAACTTTTTCTACATTAGAAATAAATTCATCAATTCCTATATTTGTTCTATACCCTGGAATTGATTCCATTTTATCAACTGTACCACCTGTAAAGCCTAAACCTCTTCCTGACATCTTTGCTACTGGAACTCCTAAAGCAGCAATAATTGGAAGTAATATTATAGATACCTTATCTCCCACTCCTCCTGTACTATGTTTATCTACAACATTTTCTCCGAATTTTGATAAATCCAACACATCTCCTGAATACGCCATTGCTAATGTTAAATCTGTAATTTCTCTATCATTCATTCCATTAATATAAATAGCCATAATTAATGCAGATGCTTGATAATCTGTGATATTACCATCAGTATATTCTTTAACAAAATACTCTATCTCTTCTTTACTCAATTCTTTTGAATCTCTTTTTTTAGATATAATATCTAATATATTCATTTGTATTCCTCCTAAATAAAATGTGTAGTGAAACTCCTTCTGTGAATTGGACATAATCCATATTCTCTAATAGCTGCAATATGTGCAGCAGTTCCATATCCTTTATGTTTTTCAAATCCATATTGAGGATAAACTTTATCCCATTCTCTCATAATTCTGTCCCTTGTAACTTTTGCAATAATTGATGCAGCAGCAATTGAATAACATTTTGCATCACCTTTTATTATTGATTCATATGGTATTCCCATTGTATCAATATGTGTTAGGGCATCGACTATAATCAAATCTGGCTTTACTGTCAATTCTTGTAATGACATTGTTAAACCTTTTTTTGTAGCATTTAAAATATTGATTTCATCAATTTCATCTTGTCCTATAATACCTACGCCATAACTAATTGCTTCATTTATTATTTCATCATAAAGTTTCTCTCTTTTTTTCTCTGAAATTTTCTTAGAGTCATTTACTCCTTCTATCATAGAATTTTCTGGCATAATTACACTGGCAACAACAACAGGACCAGCAAGTGGTCCCCTTCCAGCTTCATCTATTCCACAAATTGTTGAAAATCCTTTTTTTCTTAATTCTTTTTCTTCTTCTTTTAATAATATTAATCTTGCTTCTTCTTTTTCTTTCATTTTTATTCGTCCTTTGCTAATTGAATGATTTGTGTTAATGTATAATTTCCATTATAACCTTTTGTAGTAATTATTTCTGCTGTTGTATTTGTGAAATCATATTTTACAATAAAATATTTATATTGCATTATATGTCCATCTTTTATTCCTATTTTTTCTAATGTTTCGTCATCAAGATAATAACAATTATCATCTATTCCAACATCTTGAGGTAACCACGATACACTCTCTTTTACATCTTCACTTGCATCTGATAATTTTATTCCAATTAAATTTTCTGCTTTTGCCTGTTCAATTTTTGCATTATCTTCTTCGTTTTCTTTATTTAGATTTGCTGTCTGAAAACACACTTTTTCTAATCCTTTTTTAGTTTCAGCCTGCATAATAAGCATATTTGTTTTTAAATCTTGCAATTTAGAAACTACAATCATTCCTCTCAAATATCTAACTAATATTGTTGCCATACCTATTATTAAAACTATAATTATTATTAATACTATACTTGTTTTTCCATTTTGATTTTTCAAATTATTCATCCTTCCAAATTTTTATTACATATATTATATATGCCTCTCCACTTATTTTCAAGAAAAATTTCAAAAATATTTTTAGTTTTTACATCTTATTCACAATTCTTTCACAAACATAGTGTATTCTATAAAATGTAAATACAGAAAAAGGAGGTCCTGACAATGGACGAAAATGAAAACAGATTTGAAGTAATCTCAAGCAAAACTTCAAATGCAAATTTTAAACAATCAAACGGATTTGGTAAATCAGTATTAGTACCATTTTTTAGCGGTATTGTAGGATGTTCTTTAGTAATAGGAACATGTTTTGGAGTACCATCTATAAAAGAAAAATTAATAGGAGAAAACAAAACAACAAACTCAACTGTACAAACTTCAACAGCAACAGGCACAACAACTAATTTAGTATCACTTTCAAATTATTCAAATACAGCTGTTTTTGCTGCTAACAAAATCTTACCATCAATAGTAGGAATTCAAGTTACTTATAAAGCCACTTCTAATTCATTCTTTAGTTTTGGCTCACCAACAACTACAGAAGCAACAGCAACTGGTTCTGGAATTATTATAAGTGATGATGGTTATATTGTAACAAACAACCATGTTGTAGATTCAAGTTCATCAAACTCATCTTATTCTTACTACAGCTTATCTGATGCAACATCAGTAAAAGTAAAACTATATGGTTCTGACGAAACATATGATGCTAAAATTGTAGGAAAAGATTCACAAACAGACTTAGCAGTTTTAAAAATTGAAAAAACAGGTCTAACAGCTGCTGAATTTGCTGATTCAGACCAAGCTGTTGTTGGTGAATTTGCAATGGCAGTTGGTAGCCCTCTTGGACTAGATACAACTGTTACTACAGGAATTATCAGTGCTGTAAATAGAGAAGTTGAATCTGATGGAACAAAATATGTATGTATCCAAACAGATGCCGCAATCAACTCTGGTAACAGTGGTGGTGCTCTTGTAAATAGTGAAGGAAAAGTTATTGGTATCAATACTTTGAAATTATCAGGTTCTGGTGTAGAAGGAATTGGATTTGCTATTCCAATAAATTCAACTCTCGATGTAATTTCTCAATTAAAAGACCATAGCAAAGTTTTAAGACCATATATTGGTATTACAGGTTTAGACTTAGACAATGACACTGTAAAAAGATATAGCTTAGCAACTTTAGGTGTTTATGTTAGAAGTGTACAAAACTTCTCACCTGCTGAAAAAGCTGGATTACAAGCTGGTGACATCATAATAAAAGCTGATGGCACAGATATAAAAACTATGGATGAATTAACTGAAATAAAAAATAAACATCAAATCGGTGACACTATGACTTTAAAAATTAATAGAAATGGTGAAGAAAAAGATATTACTTTAACACTTGCAGAAACACCATAAACATTCACTTTCAGTTCACACAATGAACAAATTTCTCTGGTATATTATATGCATAGTCAGTTGAAACTGATTAAAACAAACATCCCCTTTTATTTTCAAATGAAAATAAAGGAACAGCCTTAAAATTATAAGACTGTTCCTTATTTTCTTTACATCACAACTACATCCATTTCACTAGTATTATTTAAATTTCCATACGCATATATTATATATAAAACATTATTTTCTCCCATAAAAAATTCTGTAACATTATTAATACTATACATATCACTTGTATAATCTCTAGCATAAACTGAATATCCTAATTTTCCAAGCTCTTCTACCTTTTGTTGCACTGTTTTAATTTCTTGTTTTATAGTTTGATTAGCCTCTTTTTTAGTAATTCCTTTTAATTCTAACATATCATCTATTGTTATTTTTTTCTGATTTGTTAAATCATAATTATATGTTTGAACAATATCTCTTTGTGGATTATTACTTCCTTCTTTTAATGTAGATCTCACTACCAATGATAATATATTGTTTGATACATATGCACTATAATCAACTGTATATATTACATTATTGTTTTGACTGTTTATAATGCTTTTGGCTTTCTTTTCAAATATATCTTTAATTTCTGTATTAAACTCATTTGCCACATCATTATTAATATTAAAATAAGGAATATTTACTTTTAACTCATAATCATTAATTTTAGATTCAGTAGATTTATATCCTGTATATACAATCTCCTGGTCTTGCTTTATTTTTGAAACTTTGTAACTATTATTCTCTAAGTAATTTACTTTATTTTTAAATATGTTATCAAAATCACTCTTATATTTACTTAATTCATCACCTGATAGTGATGGTAAAACATTGTTCTTTCCAGTTGTTGAACTATTATCCTTTCCTTTAGAGACTTGAATTATAACTGCTATTATTATAGAAATAATACATATTGCTATTATTCCTACATATAAAATTTTTAATTTTTTATTTTTTTTACTATCATCTTCTATAACAACATTCATTTTTTATCCTCCGTATATTTATTTTAATATTTTTATAGTTAAATTGCAATACTTTTAGTCTTTTTTTGAATATTTTAATTTTGTAGCCATCCCTCCTCTAATATGTCTCTCTGCCTTATTCTCATCCAAAATTTCTCTTACCTCTTTTGCTAGTACTGGATTTATTTTCTGGAGTCTTTCAGTTACATCCTTGTGTACTGTACTCTTACTTATGCAAAATTTTTTTGCCGCTCCTCTTACTGTATCTTTAGAATCTATAATATATCTCGCTAAGCTAATTGCTCGTTCTTCAATTGCCATTTTGCTTGTCATTGGCAAGTTATATAAAACTTTTCCTTTCATTATGAAACCCCCATTGAATACTTTTGTTTAATTGTATTCAAATGAGGGTTGTATTAGAACTTGAGTATATACATTAGTTTTCTTCTTGTGCAGACTTTAATCTTAAGTAACCCAATTCTTCCCACATATTATAAGCTAGATTTAATCTAAACACTACTTTAGGCTTTGCACCAGCCCTATTTTTATCAACTACACATGCATAATATCTAACATCTGGATCTTTGAATTTTTTCAATTCAAAAAATTTAGTATCAACTTCTTCTAATGAATATTCATATTTATTTAAATCTTCATTATGAATTTGTTTTATTAAACATAGTGTATCAAGAACCTCTTTTACAGTTCTACTTACAGCTAAATCATTAATATTTAAATTAATTGGTAATGTATCACTTTCTGTTAATTGTAATGATGATGCTATAAATATTCCCAAATTTTGAGCTAAATTTGATAAAATTGTTGCTGTTTTCTTTATTTCTTCTCCATTTCCTATGTTTTCTATATCTGTTTTTAATGTATCATAAAACATATACTCTATTTTTTCTTTATAATAATAATTTAAAATAATCTTTTCTAATTCATCATTTGTATGATTTGTAATATTAACAAAATATATAGAATTTTTAATTTGCTCATCTATCCACTCTGTTACAGCTATCGTCTGTTTGAACTCAGTAGACACTTCCATTAATCTTTTTGAAAATGCCTTTTGGCTTTCTCCTTCCGTCTTTTTTATATACCCGTTTTCATCAACTTCTACGTTTGTTCCTTCATCCGGTCTAAATTTAAACTCTAACAATTCACCTTCTGTTTTAGAAATCTTTTGACCATGTAATTTTTGAATTTCTTTATTATTTAGAACTGTTGTTATTAAGCATAGCTTCATTTTTTCTTCTGACATTTCATTAGATACTACTAATACTTTTTTCTTATGTATAAATGCAATATATGCCGCTAAATTAATTGTGAATCTACTCTTTCCTGAGTTTGATGGCATGGCATATGCCATTGTTTCACCTTTTCTAATTCCTTTAAATACATAGCTCAATATTGGAAATGGCAGTTCAAGTCCACTTGTTAAACTATTTTCTCCAGAAATAAAAAAGCTTGTCATATTTTTATTTAACACAGATCTTTTAAATTTTTCTGTAGCCATTATTTGTACAATTGCATCTTTTACTTCTTGTATTGTCATATTATCATACAATTCATAATCTAGCACTCCTACTATTTCTTGTTGAATTTCTTTAATTGGATTTGATAAATAATTTTTTCTTATTTCAAATAACTTAACCAATTCAACATATGTTTTCTCAAAATCGTATTTTTCTTTTTTAGCTTTTTCCTTTAACTCACTTTTTAACTTATATGTTTCTGGGCCTTCTTTTGAAAAATTAAAATCATTCTTAGCTATTTGAGGTGCATATGCTTGGCCTTCTGTAAATAATATGCTTTTATATAAATTTAGCATATCTTCACTTTCGAAATAACAATCATCATGCACAACATAATACATTGAAATTGCTTTGGGGTTGTCTAATAATAAGCCTATATATCTTTCTTCCAATTCAACATTAGATAATTTTTCAGGATATATTCCCTCTTTTTCCTCTTTATGTTCTTTTTTAGGCTTTTCTTCTTTAGCTTTTTCTTTTGATTTTTCTTTTGTTTCCTCTACTTTATTCAAAATTATTTTATTCTCATTTTTTAAATCGTTTAAAATTTGAATTACTTTTGTATAATCTTGCTTCTTTATTAACCTCTTCATCTCTTCTACTTCTAACTTATTCTCATTTGTAATTCTTATTCTATTAATTAATTCTATTAAACTTTCTATTCCTTGACTTTCCATGTTTCTTCCTTTCATTTTTTATCTAATTTTAGTATACACATTTTAGATTTTTATTTCAAGTTTTTCATCTAATTTCTTCTAATATTTCTTTACTTGATAAAACCATTTTTGCTCCATCTTGTATTAATTTATTTGTTCCTTTACTTAACAGATTATCTATATTTCCTGGAACTGCAAATATTTCTTTTCCTTGCTCAATTCCAAATTCTGCTGTTATTAATGAACCGCTCTTTTCAGATGCTTCTACAACTACAACTCCATCTGACAGTCCACTTATAATTCTATTTCTTTGCGGAAAATTAATTTTGTTTGGTTTAGTGCCTAATGGATATTCTGACACAATACATCCTCCTGTTTGTATGATTTTTCTAGCTAATTCGGTGTTTTCCTTAGGATACATTTCATCAATCCCGCTTCCTAAGACTGCAATCGTACTAGCCTGATTTTGAATTGATATTGCTCCTAAATGTGCATATGTATCAATTCCAATTGCTAGGCCACTTACTACATTTATATTTTCTTTTGTTAATTCTTGTGAAATCTGAAATGCTACTTTTTTCCCGTATTCTGTTGCTTTTCTACTTCCTACAATAGCTATTGCTTTCTCTTTTAATATTTTAAAATTTCCTAATACATATAATTTTTTAGGTGGATCATAGATATTCCTTAACCTTTCTGGATAGTCTCCACTATTTATATAAATTTCTTTTATTTCCATTAATTACCTCCTTAATATGCAAAAAGGAGCAATTTAAAAAATTGCCCCTAAATTATTTAATTATTTTGTATTTCTGCAGCCTTGATAATATTGTTCATTAACATAGCAATTGTCATTGGTCCTACTCCTCCAGGTACTGGAGTTATAAAGCTAGCTTTGCTAAGAATATTATCAAAATCAGCGTCACCTGTTATTTTTCCTTCACTGTCTCTATTAATCCCCACATCAATAACAACAGCTCCTTCTTTTATCATATCTGCTTTTAAAAATTTTGATTTTCCTATTGCAACAATAATTATATCAGCATTTTGTGTATGTGCTTTCAAATTTTTCGTTTTTGAATGACATACAGTTACTGTTGCATTTTTATTTAAACAACATTGTATTAATGGTTTTCCTACAATATTACTTCTTCCTATTATTGTTACATCTTTTCCTTCTAGTTCAATTCCATATGCTTCGAACATTTTCATAATTCCAAATGGTGTACATGATACAAATGTATCTTGATTTAAACATAGTTTTCCAATATTTAATGGATTAAAACCATCTACATCTTTTTCTGGTATTATTGTTCTAAATGCTTCATTTATATCTAAATTTGCAGGAATTGGACTCTGTAACAATATTCCATGAATATCTTTTCTACTATTCAATTCTTTTATCTTTTCTATTAATTCTTTTTGCTCTATGTTTTCACTTAATAAATATTCTTCAAATTCAATCCCAATTTCTTCACATGCTTTACTTTTGTTTCTAATATAAATTTGAGATGCATTATCATTTCCTACCATTATTGCTGCAAATTTTGGATTTATTCCTCTTTCTTTTAGCTCATCACATTTTGTTTTTAATTTTTCTCTAGTTTCTTTGGCAAGTTTCTTGCCATTTATCATTTCTCCCATGTTATTCTCCTTCTATGGATTATTTTTGTGTTTTCATACATAGCTCTATCTCTTTATTGTACATTTTTGCATTATCTAAACTTATTTTAAAACCATTCATTTTTGCATTTATATTATTACTATTTATGCTTAATTCTTCCTTAATCATATGTAATATTTTTACTATTGTTTCCCTGTCTAAATTTTCTATACTTATCTCACCGTTTTTTTACTTTTTCATATATTTCAAAAAATTCACCCTTGTTTAATCCTACGTAATCTACATTCTTTTCATTAACATTTACCTGTTCTTTTTTGAAAAATATTCTTTTTATTTTATTTTTTATTCTTTCAAAAAAACTTTCTTTTTTATATTCTATTAGTTGAATTTCTTCTTTCAAAATATTATTCTCCTCCTCGAATCATTTCTGATAAATTTTTAGCTAATTTAGATTTCATCTCTCTATTTTTTGCTTCTAATGTCTGCATTTCTTTTAACTTGCTCTCTAATTCTTTTTGAATGTTCTTTTGTTCATTTAATACTTTAACGGCTTGCATAATTGTTGTTGCTGCATCTTGAGTCACATTACCATTAGTCAATCCATCTATTTGGTTTATTAATTCTTCAATTTTTTTATTTACACTTTCTCTTTGCTCATTAACTGCATTAATTTTTTTGCCAAGTTCAGCATATTCTGTGTCACATCCAAGAATCTGTGAAACTAATTCAGTATATGAATCTTTTCTCTCTTCTTTTTGTTTTTCTGTTACACTTTCTTCTACTCTTGGTTCATTATCTTGAACTTCTTCCGCTTTCAAATTTAATCCCATACTGTTAATTTTATCCACTATTTCATTAAAACTTTTTGTTCCTAACCCACTAATATTCATTACTTGGTTTTCTGTCAACTCTACAATATCACCAACATTTTTAATTCCTGAACGTATTAAAGCTTTAAATGCTCTTGTTGATAAGCCAATTTCTTCAATAGGCATATCTAGATAAAAAGTTTTATTCTCTTTAGAATTATTAGAATCTTTTGGTTCTACTTCCTGCTTCACTTCTCCTTTCAATTTAAGCCCCATACTTTCTAGTTTAGCTACAAGCTCTTCCAAATTTTTTCCTCCAAAATTTCTAAGTTCAATTAATTCGCTTTCTGTTTTATCTATAATATCCCCAACAGTTTCAATCCCTGAACGTCTTAAAGCATTAAATCCTCTTATAGATAAATCCATTCTTTCAATAGGCATATCTAAATCTACAAGAGTAACATTGTTTTCATAATTTTTTTCTTCATAAAATTTGAATTCTAATCCAGAATGTTGTACAATTTCTTCTACTTCAGACATATATAATTTATTACTTTCAATAAGTTTTAAAAGTTCTTCCTTTGTTGTCGTTTTTTCTACTAATTCAGAAACACTCTTAAAACCTGTTATAGATAATAAATTTTGTTGCATTCCTTCGATTCTTTGTTCTTTTAATTTTTCTCCACATTTTTGCCATTCAACCATCAAATCATTAATTTGTTCTTGAGTTAAATTCGGTTCATTCCCCTCAACAAAAATATCATGTAATTGAAAATATTTTCTAACAAATCCATTATTAGGGATACCTATTTTATTTCTAATTTTCTCATATTCAATAGTTTCACTTAACTTTTTCTTTGCTTTTTCAACAGTCATATTTACATTCTGTCCAGTACATCCTACTAATTCCCCAACTTCTTTAAAGCTTCTAACATTTTTATCTCTCAATCCATACACCAATTCTACTATATCTCTATATTTATCAGACTTTTTCTCTTGCAATCTATCTAATGCTAATTCAATGTTCTCTTCAATTCCTTTTTCCAAAATCAAATCCAAATTAACATTGCTCCAAGTATAAGAAATCCTATTATAATATCTCCTTGATATATCAGCTACTAAATCTCTGTATCCTTCATTTCCTATCAAATCATATTGTTTCACTAATAACAATTTATCTATATACTTTGTCATTTGAGGATTATTTTCCCAAATCTCTTTTGGAGACAAAAAGGCTTTTTCTAAAGAGTTATATTTAGAATAATTATGATTTTTAGTACTTATATTATACCTAAAACTAGCATCAGCAAGTTCAGCTCTAAAATTTATGTATTCTTTTCTAAAGTTATCAAATGATCCAAAATCATGTATTAATTCTAAAACTATAGCTTTTGTTATTCCACTTTTCCCTTCCAAAGCAACATCTTCTTTTGCAAGTCCATATCTTCCTCCTATTTTTGCTTCTGTTAACTCTTCTTCAATTTCATTTGAAATCTTACCTCTTGTTATTCTAGCATTTACATATTTATAATCAATATATAATCTTTCTAATTGCTCTAACTCTTCTTTTTTTCCTTCTAATTGTAGTTGTTCCCTTGTTTGCATAAGATAAGAAAATGTATATGGATGTTCTTTGCAATATGACTTTAATCTTTCTACTTTTTCTTCAATTGTATCTATGCTTTCATATAACAATCCCAATTCTTCTAATCTTTCCTTGTCTTCATCATTATAAGCCAGTATATTCTTTTTTCCATAAACAACCGCTTGTCTTATAAATATTAAATACGTTCCAATTGGATATCCTTCAAACACAGTATCATTATGAATTGTTTCATTTGGATTTTCCTCAATATATCTTTCAAACAAATCAATCTTTTCTTTTATTGTTAAAGTTTTCTTCTTACATAAATCCTCTATTTTTTGAGCTACTTCTTCAACATCTCTTGTATAGTCAAATATTTCAAACTTCTTATTTCTATCATTTTTTTCTGTATTCTTGCCATATTCTTCTACTAATTTATCTGTAACTTCCTTTATAATTCTAATAGAGTCAAAATTATCAACTAAATCAATTATAACTGGTCTATTAGATGAATTTCCTATTGCCAATGCTCTTCCCATCTGTTGCATATATACTGTTGGAGATTTTGTTGGTCTCATCATTACAACACCATCAATATCTGGTAAATGATATCCTTCATTTAACATATTAACAGAAAACATTAATTTAAGATTTTCTTCATCAGCATCATTTTCAAATCGTTCTAATTCTTTTTGATTTCTTCTTAATTCATCATCACTAGAAATATTATATATTTTTATGTTAGGATTAACTTTTAAAAACAACCCTTGTGCTTCATTAATCTTTTTTTGCATATCTTCTATGTTAGAACAAAACACAATATATTTTCCGTTTTTATTTTTCATATGTTTTTCTAATATTTCTGGCAAATTTTCTGTTTCTTTACTTAATTGTTTTGATAATTCTTCAAATAGTTTTCTTGCTTCTGCTTTTTTTTCAGTAGAAGTATTTGCATTCTCTATTTGTTCATTCAAACTTATTAATTTATCTTCATATCCATACATTGCCGCAACATAATCAAAATCAGGAAGAATCCCTTTTTCTACAGCATCATAAAACGAAATATTAGATACAACATTATCACCAAACATTTCCTCTGCCATATCAATGTTTCCATCAAAATATCTTATTGGTGTTGCAGACAATCCAAGAACCTTTGCACTAGGAAATTTGTTACACAAATCATTTACAGCTTTTCCCCATACTTGAGAACCACAATGATGAAACTCATCTAAAATTATGATATCAGGTCTTAACTTTTCTATCTCCTCAGGACTCATTCGAGCTAGTTTCTGATAAGTTACTCTTTTTAATCTCGAAATAAAATCAGCATTATTATTAATTGCATTTTCTTTTACTTGATGCAAAATAGATGTACTTGGAGCCAAATATAAAACTCTTTTTCCTTGATTATCTTCTACCATTTTTAATCCAATAAACTGTTTTCCTGTTCCAGTAGGTCGAATTAGTGCAACTTTATTACTATTCTTAAATTTTTCTGCTACATCATTATAATCCATTTCTTGATCTTCTCTTAAATTAATTCCCATTTCTATTCTCCTAATTATTTAATAAAAATTCTAACTATCAAGTTCTGATATTCCTAATCGATACTCTATTTCCTCCATATAAGGAAACATTTCTTTCACCTTTTTTAATGTAAGCATTGTCATTCTTGGTTGAGGATTTTTAGGGTCATCTGACAACAATTTTTGTGTATAACAATTTTTTGCTGTTTTAAATAAAACATATCTGTTTCTAACATAAGTGTAATAAATTTGATAACCGTTTTTCAAATCTAGCCACATATCTTCAAAAGTATATCCTTCCATATTTACTCCTTTTTTATTTTATCATATCTGCAAATTCTTGCTCAGTTATAATTGTTACTCCTAAATTCTGCGCTTTAGTTAATTTACTTCCAGCATCTTCTCCTGCTAAAACATAACTTGTCTTCTTAGAAACTGAACTTGAAGTTTTACCACCAAATTTTTCAATAATATTTGATGCTTCTTCTCTTGAAAAATTTTCTAAACTTCCTGTTAAAACAAATGTCTTTCCAGCAAATCTTTCATCTTCATCATCTTCTTTTAACCTTTGTGTATTTACACCTGCTTGTTTTAGTCTAGATATCAAATCTTTTGTTTGCTCTTGTTCAAAGAACTCTCTTATACTATTCGCCACAATAGTTCCAATGTCCTCTACTTGGCTCAAATTTTCCACATCTGCTTCTGCTAAATTATCTATATTGTTATATGTTTTTGCCAATATCTTCGCAGCCTTTACTCCAACATGTCTAATTCCAAATGCTGTTATCAATCTATATAAATCATTTTCTTTACTTGCATTTATACTATCTATTAAATTTTGTGCAAATTTCTTTCCATTCTTTTTTAATGATGCTATATCTTCGAATTTTAAATCATATATATCTGCTATATTTGAAATCATTTTCTTTTCAAGTAACACCCCAATAATATTTTCTCCCAAGCCATCTATATTCATTGCTTCTCTTGATACAAAATGAACTAAATTTCTATATAGTTTTGCTGGACATTCAATTCCTGTGCATCTAACAGCCGCTTCTCCTTCTTCTCTAACAGCTTCTGCTCCACAAACAGGACAAACTTTTGGCATTTCAAAGTCTTTCTCTTCTCCAGTTCTCTTAGAAACAACAGCTTCTACAATTTCTGGAATGACATCTCCTGCTTTTTGTATTATTACTCTATCTCCTATTTTTAATCCTTTTTCTTTAACAAAATCTTCATTGTGTAATGTGGTCTTAGAAATAGTTGAGCCAGCAACTTTTACAGGTTCTAATATTGCCATAGGAGTTATAACACCTGTTCTACCAACTTGAAATGTGATATCTTTTAAAATTGTTTCCTTTCTCTCTGGTGGATATTTATATGCAATTGCCCACTTTGGAACTTTACTTGTTGTTCCCATTATTTTTCTTAAATTCAAATCATCAACTTTTACAACTGCTCCATCTATTCCAAATGTCAAATTTTCTCTGTCTTCTCCTATTTTTTGAATTGCTTTTATAACTTCTTCTGTGTCTTTGCAAGGAATCAAAACAGGATTAACATTGAATCCAAGCTTTTTCAAATATTCTAATTCTTCATAATGAGAATTGAATTCTTTTCCTTCTATTTTTTGTACATTAAATATATAAATATCTAAAGGTCTATTTTTAGTAATATTGCTGTCTAACTGTCTTAATGAACCAGCAGCTGCATTACGAGCATTTGCAAAAGTTTCTTCCTCATTTTCTTCTCTTTCTTGGTTCATTTCTTCAAAATCTTTTTTAGATATAAATACTTCTCCTCTAACAGTTATATTGATTTTTTCAGATAATTCTTGTGGAATTGTTTTGATTGTTTTTAAGTTTTCTGTAACATCTTCTCCAACTAAACCATTTCCTCTTGTAGCACCTCTAACAAATTTTCCATCTACATATTCTAGTGCTGCAGATAAACCATCAATTTTAGTTTCTACAACATATTGTGGATTTTCTATTCCATTTTCCTCTGCCTGTTTTTTTACTCTTTCATCAAATGCCTCAATTTCATCAAAATCAAAAACATCTTGTAAACTTTGTAAAGGTACTTCATGTTCTACTTTTTGAAATCCTTCTTTAACTGTTCCTCCAACCTTTTGCGTTAAAGAATCTTTTGTAATAAGCTCTGGGAATTGACTTTCTAATGTTCTTAACTCTAGCATCATCATATCATATTCAAAATCAGTTATCTCTGGCTTATCATCATCATAATATCTTTTAGCATGATATTCTACTTGTTTTCTAAGTTCTTTTATTCTTTTTTCAGCTTGTTTCTTATCCATTTTTTCTCCTCTTTTTCAAAAAAATTAAGGACATGTTTTCTAAAAACATGTCCTATCGATTTTTATCCCTCTGCTCTTGCTAATATTATCAATCTTGCTTTACTATCATCTGTACATGTTGTTAATGAAATTTCAGTTGCTCCTTGTGTATCTCTAGACATATAATCTGAATCATTTTCAGCTGCTTCAAACTTATCATAAACTGTATATGCTAGTCTTCTACCACTTAAATCTGTAATATATATTTTATCTCCAACATTTATCTTTTTATTGTCTGAGAAAAATACTCCACTTCTTCTATAATTATGTCCAGCAATAGTAGTATTTCCAGGCTTATTTAAGCCTACCCCATATAATACAACTACTGAAGTTTCTAATGCTTTTGGTGAATATTCTGATTGATCTAGTATTGGTGCTTTTAATTTTGTTGTAGGAATTTCTATTGTTCCTGCAGTTACAAATCCATTATACTTCTTTACAGAATTACCTGAATTACTGTTTGAACTATTTCCATTATCTACACCATCAAAAGCTGAATTATCTTCATCAGTTTTATCCTCATCTTTAGTAGTATTATTGTTCTTTCCATTTTGAGTAGAATCTCCAAAGTTATCTACGAAATCTTCAGAACTACTTTTTATTATATATGTTTCATAATATTTATATCCCAAAAATCCTATAATTGCAACTATTGCAACTATTATTACTACTAAAAGTATTGTTAACAAATTACTATATTTTTTATTCATCTCAAATACCTCCAATTTTCCCATATATATCTATTATAACATATATTTATAAAAATTGGTAGCATTTTATACAATTTTTTCACCTAATTGAGTACCTGCTAGTAAATGGAAATGTAAATGTCCAACTTCTTGCCCTCCATCTTTACCACAATTAACAATTACTCTATAACCTTTATCTTTAAATCCTTGTTTTTCAGCTATTTCATTTATTACTTTATAAATTTTACTGATAATTTTTTCATCTCCATCATCCATTTCTGCTAATGAAGCTATGTGTTTTTTTGGTATTACTAACACATGAATTGGTGCTGCTGGATTAATATCATTAAATGCAAGTATTTCATCATCTTCATACACCTTAATTGATGGAATTTCTCCTTTTACAATTTTACAAAATATACAATTTTCATCCATAGTTTTCCTCCTTGCGAAATTGGGGTCGGTCCTTTTTTTCGCACACTAATTTTTTAGCATAATATCGCTTTTATTCTTCTAATTCCTGAAGAACTTGATTCTTCTTTCTTTATTTTGAAATGACCTAATTCAGATGTGTTTGAAACATGAGGTCCACCACACAATTCAATTGAAACATCTCCAATTTTGTAAACAGATACTATATCACCATATTTTTCAATAAACATAGCTTCTGCTCCCATTTTTATTGCATCTTCTTTTTTCATTTCTAAATGTTCAACTGGAATAGCTTGACTAATCCATTCATTTACTAAATCCTCTGTTTTTTGCTTTTCTTCATCTGTCATTTTTGCTGGATGTGAAAAGTCAAATCTCATTCTTTCTGCTGTTATATTGCTTCCTCTTTGATGTACATGTGCTCCTAATACTTGTTTTAATGCTGCATTTAATAAATGTGTTGCTGTATGATACTTTGTTTCCATTTCTCCTGTTGATGCTAATCCACCTTTAAATTTTTGTTCAGAACCAGCTCTTGATTTTTCTTGATGTTCTTTGAATAGTTTATCAAATTCTTCTTTATCTATTTTCATTCCGTTTTCTGCAGCTAATTCTTCAGTTACTTCTGGTGGAAATCCATATGTATCATATAATCTAAATACCATTTTTCCTGGAACAATATTTTGTCCCTGTTCTTTTACAGTTTCTATTTCTTTTGCAAATTCTTTTTCACCTTTTTCTAGTGTTTTTACGAATTTGTCTTTTTCTTCTAAGATTACTGTTTTTATTATTTCTTTGTTTGTTTCAAGTGCTGGATACATTTCTTTTAAATTTTCCACATTTATATCTATTAATGTTGATAATTCATCTAATGAAATTTGTAATTTATTCATATGTCTTACCATTCTACGTATTAATCTTCTTAATATATATCCTCTATCAACATTGCTTGGTCTTCCGCCATCACAAATAATCATCATACTTGAACGTAAATGTTCTGCCACAATTCTTCTACTTGCTATATTATCTACTTTTTGTAGCTCAACTAGTTTATCCATAATTGGTACAAATAATTCAGTTTCAAATGGTGTTTCTTTTCCTTGTAATAGCATTGTCATTCTTTCTAGTCCTAAACCTGTATCAACATTGTGTTGTTTTAGTTTTGAATATTCACCATTTTCATCTTTATAGAATTCCATAAATACATTGTTCCAAATTTCAACATATTTTCCGCATCCACATGATGGATTACATTCAGGTGAACATTTTGGCTTTCCTGTATCATAAAACATTTCTGTATCAGGTCCACAAGGTCCTGTTTCTCCAGCTATCCACCAGTTATCATCTTTTCCAAAATAATATATTCTTTCTTCTGGAATTCCTGCTTTTTTCCAACATGATGCTGTAACTTCATCTCTTGCACAATCTTCATCTCCTGCAAAACATGTTACAGATAATTTTTCTGCTGGTATTCCTAATTCTTTTGTTAAGAAATCATAACTCATTTGGATTGATTCTTCTTTAAAATAATCTCCTAATGACCAGTTTCCTAACATTTCAAAATATGTTAAATGTCTGTTATCTCCAACTTCATCAATATCATTTGTTCTTACACATTTTTGATAATCTGTAAGTCTTGTTCCTGCTGGATGTGGTTCACCTAATAAGTATGGCACTAATGGTTGCATTCCAGCTGTTGTAAATAATACTGATGGATCATTTTCTGGTATTAATGGTGCTGATGGTATAACAGCATGTCCATGGTTCTTAAAAAAATTCAAATATTTATTTCTTATTTCTATTGCTTTCATTCTAAATCTCTCCTTTTTTACGTATATGATTATACTCTATATCTAGCAAAAAATCAAGTGTTTATTGACCTTTTTGTGTCAATTTAGTGTCAATTTGGTGTCGGTGTTTTTTTTGACAGCTTGTCAATTTGGGGACAGATTTCTTTTAACAAAAAAGTAAGAGCGCACCAATCGGTGCGCTCCTTTTTTTATACAATGCCAGAAGCTATCATCAAACCATCCTCGTTGAAACGTTCCACAAGGTGTAACGTCGAGCGGCGGTCTGCATACACGAGCTTGCAAGGCTGCCCGTTAGGCCACTCCAAGGTTTTGTTCTTTATCAAGTACCATTCGTTTCCCTTGGAATCGATCTTCATGCTCTGAACCTTGTTTTTTTTCATTGTGTTTACCTCCTGTTTTTTGTGCCATTTGGCACTTTTCTACTTTTTATTATAACACTTTTTTACATTTTTTGCAAATTTTTTTATGAAAAGGCCTATTTATTATATAAAAATATACGAAAACGTAAAAAGGCTTCGATAAAATCGAAACCTTCTTAATTTTAATACATTCCACTCATTCCATTGTCCATTTCATGGTTATTTCCACAACCACATGCTTTTGGTTCTGGAGCATCTGTTACTAAGCTTTCTGTTGTAAGTACCATTGCTGCAACTGATGCTGCATTTTGTAATGCACTTCTTGTTACTTTAGTTGGATCAACTATTCCAGCTTTCTTCATATCAACATATTGTTCTTTATCTGCATCAAACCCGAATCCTGCTGCAGCTTTCTTTACATTGTCTAAAATAACTGCTGGTTCTAATCCTGCATTTCTTGCAATTTGTTTAACTGGTTCTTCTAATGCTTTTAATACAATTTCAGCACCTAGTTTTTCTCCACTTTCAAGTGATTTAGCTACTTTTTCTACTGCTGGTATAATGTTTACATATGCTGTTCCACCACCAGCTACAATTCCTTCTTCAACTGCTGCTTTTGTTGCTGATAATGCATCTTCTATTCTTAATTTTTTATCTTTCATTTCAACTTCTGTTGCTGCACCAACTCCAATTACTGCAACTCCTCCAGCAATTTTAGCTAATCTTTCTTGTAAATTTTCTTTATCAAATTCGCTCTTTGTTTCTGCAATTTGAGCTTTTATTTGTTTAACTCTTTCTGCAATTTTTGCTTTATCTCCAGCACCATCAACAATTATTGTATTTTCTTTTTGAACTTTAACTTGTTTTGCTCTACCTAATTGTTCAATTTGTGTATCTTTCAATTCCATTCCTAAGTCTTGTGAAATTACTTCACCACCTGTTAGAATTGCCATATCCTCTAGCATTGCTTTTCTCTTATCTCCAAATCCTGGAGCTTTAACAGCTACAACATTTAATACGCCTCTTAATT
Organism: uncultured Clostridia bacterium; assembly: GCA_934120315.1. GTDB lineage: Bacteria > Bacillota > Clostridia > TANB77 > CAG-508 > CAG-269. The sequence continues at coordinate 117,119 of CAKOTX010000002.1, read as the reverse complement.
TATTTAGTATTAATGTTGATAATGCTTCACTTTCGATATCATCACATACTATAACTAATTTTCCTGATGATTGCATTAAATTTTCTAGTAATGGTAATATTTCTTGAATATTGCTTATTTTTCTATCTGTTATTAAAATATATGGATTATCTACAATTGCTTCCATTTTTTCTGTATCTGTTACCATATATGGTGATACATATCCTTTATCAAATTGCATTCCTTCTACAACATTTAATTCTGTTTGTGATGTTTTAGATTCTTCAATTGTTATAACACCATCTTTTGATACTTTTTCCATTGCATCAGCAATTAAATTACCAACTTCTGTGTTATTTGCAGATATGCTTGCAACTCTTGCTATATCTTCTTTTCCGTTAACTGGTGATGTAATTTCTTTTAATTCTGCAACAGCTCCATCAACTGCTTTTTCTATACCTCTTTTTATTGCCATTGGGTCAGCTCCAGCTGCAACATTTTTAACACCTTCTTTTATCATTGCTTGTGCTAAAACTGTTGCTGTTGTAGTTCCATCTCCTGCAACATCATTTGTTTTTGTAGAAACTTCTTTTACTAAACGAGCTCCCATATTTTCAAATTTATCTTCTAACTCGATTTCTTTTGCTATTGTTACACCATCATTTGTAATTAATGGTGCTCCATAGCTCTTATCTAATACAACATTTCTTCCTTTTGGTCCTAATGTAACTTTAACTGTGTCAGCTAATTTATTAACACCTTCTAATAAAGATTTTCTTGCATCTTCTCCAAATTTAATTTGTTTTGCCATAATAATCATTCCTTTCTTATTTGTTAATTTAGGGTCGGTCCTTTTTTGCACATTATTTTACAATTGCTAATATGTCTTCTTCTCTTAAAATAATATAGTCTTCACCTTCATATTTTACTTCTGTTCCTCCATATTTGCTTACAACTACATTATCACCTTTTTTTACTTCCATTTCTTCTCTTTTGCCATCAACCATTCTTCCAGGTCCAACTTCTATAACCTCTGCTATTTGTGGCTTTTCTTGTGCTGAACTTGCTAGAATGATTCCACTTTTTGTAGTTTCCTCACTTTCTTTCATTTTTACTAATACTCTATCTGCTAATGGTTTTATCATAAAAATTACCTCCTTTATTTTGCCATTAATAATAAACTTTTTTTAAGTGCTGTTATATTATTAGCACTCTTTTTATTTGACTGCTAATAATATATACCCATTTTATTCCTTTGTCAATACTTTTATTTATTTTTCACAAAACATTCACATTCAAATTATTTTATGCAACTTCCATAACTTTTAGAACAGAAAAAACGAGCATTTAGCTCGTTTCTCTATTTTATTTCTTTTGCAGCTCTTACTAGTCCTACAAACAATGGAGCTGGTCTATTAGGTCTTGACTTTAACTCTGGATGGAATTGTCCTGCTATGAAATATGGATGTTTTCTATATTCCACAATTTCAACCAATTTTCCATCAGGTGATGTTCCAGAACAAATCAATCCTGCTTTTTCTAATCTTTCTTTGTATTCATTATTATATTCATATCTATGTCTATGTCTTTCTGAAATTTTTTCAGTTTCATATAATTCTTTAGCTAGTGTCCCATCTTTTAATATGCATGGATATGCTCCTAAACGCATTGTTCCGCCTTTTTTATCAACACCTATTTGATCATCCATTATATGAATTACTGGATTTGTTGTTGATTCGCTAAATTCTGCTGAATTTGCATCTTTTAATCCTAATACATCTCTCGCAAATTCTACAACTGCCATTTGCATTCCTAAACAGATTCCTAAAAATGGAATATTATTTTCTCTTGCATATTTAATTGTCTCAATCTTACCTTCTATTCCTCTATTTCCAAAGCCTCCTGGAACTATTATTCCTTGTAAATCTTTTAATTTTTCTGGAGCTGTTTCCGCATTTATAGTTTCACAATCTATCAATTTAATATTTACTTTTACTTTGTTTGCAAAACCAGCGTGATGTAAGCTTTCAATTACTGATAAATATGAATCTTCTAATTTTACATATTTTCCAACTATTGCTATATTTACAGACTCATCCCCAATGCTTCTTACATTGTCTATCATTTTTTGCCATTCTGAATTATCCGGAACATATCTATCTAATCTCATATGATTGCATACTTCTCTTGCTAATCCTTCTTCCTCTAGCATTAATGGCACTGCATATAGATTATCTGCTGTTTTATTTTGAATTACACTACTTTTTCTTACATTACAGAATAATGCTAATTTTTCTCTTATTGTGTCAGGAATATCTTGTTCTGTTCTACATACTAAAATATCTGGTTGAATTCCTAAACTTTGTAATTCTTTTACTGAGTGTTGTGTTGGTTTTGATTTTATTTCATTTGAACCAAATATGTATGGTAACAATGTTACATGTATATATACAACATCTTCTGGATTTTTTTCTAAGCCTACTTGACGGATTGCTTCAATTATTGATAGTCCTTCAATATCTCCTACAGTTCCACCAACTTCTGTTATTACAATATCTGTGTCTGTATTTTCAAAGCTGTATATTCTCTCTTTTATTTCATTTGTAACATGTGGTATTACTTGCACAGTTTTTCCTAGATAATCTCCTCTTCTCTCTTTTTCGATTACTGATGAATATACTTTTCCCATTGTTACACTTGAATTTTGGGTTAAGTTTTCATCTATAAATCTTTCATAATGTCCTAAGTCTAAATCTGTTTCAGCTCCATCATCAGTTACAAAAACTTCTCCATGTTCATATGGACTCATTGTTCCTGGGTCTACATTTAAATATGGATCAAATTTTTGAATTGTTACTTTATATCCTCTGTTTTTTAATAATCTTCCTAATGATGCTGCTGTTATTCCTTTTCCTAGTCCTGATACTACTCCTCCTGTTACAAATACATATTTTGTGTTCATTTTTTTCTCCTTCCAAATTACCGCTTTGCAAAAATAAAAAAAATAGATTAAAACAAAAACTGCAAATTCGGTTTTTTTTTAATCTATCTTAACTATGTTTCTATTTTAACACTTTTTTTTACAAATTTCAAGAGTTATTTTTAATTTCATACATAATAAAAGAAGCCTTTGTACAAGGCCCCTTTTATTCACCAATTGGTATATATTTCTTTTCTTCAATTTTCTTTTCTGGTTCTTTAGGAAATTCTATTGTTAATATACCATTTCTAAAGTTTGCTTTAATGTCTTCTTCTGTTACATTTTCTCCAACATAATAGCTTCTTGAACACATTCCTGTAAATCTTTCTCTCTTTAGATATTTAGCATGTTTGTCTTCTTTTTCTTCATTTTTCTCTGCTGATACTGTTAAATATCCATCATGTAATTCTATTTTAATGTCTTCTTTGTCATATCCAGGTACATCTATTTCTAGTAAATACTTTCCATCTTTTTCTTTTAAATCGGTTTTCATTATTTTTGTTTCTTTTTCTGTAAAGAATGAATCAGGTAAAACCTCATCCCAAAAATCTAATCCATTTCCATTTCTTCTTGGTATCATCATCATAATACATTACCTCCTTAATTATGTGTTGATACATTTTATTAACACATGTAAATAGTATTTACATTTTGTTTCTTTTCTATTTACACTTATATTATACTACTATTTTTAGCACTGTCAATAGTAGTTTGCTAATTTTCACAAAATTTTCACATTTCTCTTGTAATTGGCTATTTTTCTAGATTTGCAATAATACAAATAAAAAACACCCAGTTAACAAATTGTTAACTGGGCTAGTACGAAACTAATTATTTTTTTCTTCTTCGTACACAACCGGAATAAGGAATTCATCCAAAACGGATTCTACATGATAGAACTCTTCGCCTTCATTTTTCACAAGTACATCATAAACCACTTGCATCTTATTGGCATATACATTACCTGCCACCACCAAATTTTTCTCGGTAAGTCTTCTTTGAGATATATAACCACTGCCATATTCTCCACAAGCAAATGACCAACCACTAATTAAATCTTTACTAAAACCTTCTACCGCAAATTGATTTTGATAATGATATTCTTCATTTATCCAAAAACCATCTTGCGACGATCCATGGTAAGAATCATCCATATTATCTTGAGAAAGACCGTCCAGCTGAGGATTTGTCGATTTGAGCGACATATCTATATGTACATGTTCAATCATTACTGTTGTACCCTCAGGAAGATTGTCAACTTTTGCAGTCATATTGATTACTTTTGAATCTGTTATTCTCCAACGACTCAAATCATAATCTCCCGTATCATATGTTGTTATAAGCTCAAATCCTTCAATTTCATGCCTTTTTTCCAACGAATTTCCTTTAAGCGGGCTAAGTACTTCCAAATTTTTTTCCTCTGGTACAGTTTCCATTTCATCACATCCTGTGAGCAAAAGTGAAATTGTTATCAGCATAGCACAAATTAATACCTTAGCTACTTTCGAAAAACACCGTTTCATTGCTGTCTCCTTATCTTTTTTGTAAAACGCTATATCTAGCGTTCATAAAAAATGGTACATTTATTATATTTCGTTGTACCTACGAATATTGAGTATATTATACCACATATTCATTGTTTTTTTCAATAATTTCATGGTTTCTTTGCAGTTTAGCTTTTCCTCAAAGATTTTTTATTTTCTTTTTCTAATTGTTTTAAGCTTTTTTCAGGTGTAGGTAAATCTTCTGGCATTGTTCCGTCCTGCTTGTTTAATTGCTTTTCTAACTATTTTTCCAATTTTATTATGAGTATCACAAGCTTTCTTTTCAGTATCAACTTTATCTCTTTTTAATCTCGATTCTGTCTGTGTTATACGAAATAAATTAGCTGCAAGTTCTTCACTTCCCATATTATCTAAAATATCTTCTCTATATCTTAATCCTTTTCTTTTGGCTATATCATCTGCTGTTTCTCCATTGTATAAGCCTTGATAACCTGCATTGTGGAATTTATCAAAATTTTTTACTCCAGCATTTTTGGCAGCTTTATTTAATGAATAGTTTCCTTTTCTTGTTAAATTTCTTTGGTAAAATCTCTTTTCATCTTCAGTTAACATACTATATTCTTTTTCTGTAATTTCCTGTTTTCTGGTTTGAACTGCAAAATATGTTTGTGCAAGAGCTACAATTTTTAATCTTGGATTTGCATTTTGAGCTATAAGATAGCAAGCATATCTTGTTAGTTTATAATCTTTTTGTTCTCTTCTTGCACCAGAACCAATTTCAACCATTTTGTTGTCAACAACGAAATGGTCAATATCAGTTATTTCGGAGTTTTGACAAGCTATCTTTGCTTTTTCAATTACTGCATCAAAATATCTCCAATCTTTATAACTTAAAACTTTCATTAATTCTCTAGCATACCAATATTCAATTCCGTTTTCATCAATATGTTTAATACTTTCAAAAGTTTGATTTTCTTTGTTCATATTTTTCATTAATATCATCTCCATTCAAAATTGTATAGCTATTATAAAACAATTGTTTGTATTTGTCAATTGTTTTTTTAATATTTCATACAAAATTTACCAAACTTCTTCTTACTTTATTTTCTTATATACAAAAAAAATATGAACCGACAACTCGATCCATATTTTTTCATTTTCCTAATTTAACTTTTTAAATATTTTGGTGCCCAAAGTGGGACTCGAACCCACATGGTTTCCCGCACGATTTTGAGTCGTGTGCGTCTGCCAGTTCCGCCATTCGGGCATTTATAAAATTTACTTTATTATCTTAACACATAAATTATTTTTTGTCTAGACCTATTTTACAATTTTCTCAACAATCCATATCAAAACCTCATTTCAACTCCCCCAATTTTTCAACAAAATTTCCACTATTCTCCATGGTCAAAATCTTGTTGAACAATGCATTTTCTATTGACTATTTGGGAAAATTAATGTATGATATATAATATTAAATTAAAGAAAAGAGGAATTTATATATATGTTATGTTCAGATTGCAATAAAAACAATGCAGAAATTTTTATAAACAAAATTGAAAATGGCGTTTCATCAATGGAAGGTCTTTGTCGCGACTGTGCAAAAAAAAGAGGTATTGATATTCCAGATATGCCTCCAAAAAACAATTCTAATAAAGACAATCAAAATAACAAAAACAACAGTCAAAGCAATGTTCCTCCTATTACAAATATAGATATGTCAAGTATGTCAAAACAACTTGAAACATTATTTAAAGATTTATCTTCAAACTTAAAAATGGAAAATCTTGAAGGAATGGAAGATTTCGACCCAGAAGATATAGAAAATTTTGATGAAGATAATGAAAATGAAGACGGAGAAAATAATCCATTAGGTATTCCTATTGGTTCTATTTTTGCAAGTATAATCCCTAAAAAACAATCTCAAAATGAAGAAGAATCTAATGGTAGACAAAAAGTAAAAACAGAAACAAAGAAAACTAAAAAGAAGAAAAAATATCTTGATGTTTTCGGAACAAACCTTACTGTAAAGGCTAAAAATAATGAATTAGATATGGTTATCGGACGTGATAAAGAAATCCAAAGAGTTATCCAAATTTTAAATAGACGTACCAAAAATAACCCTTGCCTAATCGGCGAACCTGGTGTTGGTAAAACAGCTATTGCTCAAGGTTTAGCTATAAAAATTGCTAACAACAATGTTCCAGCCAAACTTTTAAATAAAGAAGTTTACTTACTTGATATGACAGCTGTTGTAGCAGGAACACAATTCCGTGGTCAATTTGAAGCTCGTATGAAGGGAATTATCGAAGAATGTAAAGAATATGGAAACATTATTCTTGTTATAGATGAAATCCACAATATCATTGGTGCTGGTGATGGAGAACATTCTATGAATGCTGCTAATATTTTAAAACCTTCCCTATCTAATGGCGAAGTTCAAATAATTGGTACTACAACATTAAAAGAATATAGAAAATATATCGAAAAAGATTCAGCTTTAGAAAGAAGATTTCAACAGGTTTTAGTTGAAGAACCAAATATCGAGGATTCTATAAAAATACTAGAAGGAATCAAAAAATATTATGAAGAATATCATAAAGTAAAAATTTCTAATGATGTTATAAAACAAACTGTTATAATGTCTGAAAAATATATCCATGATAGATTCTTACCTGATAAAGCTATTGATATTTTGGATGAAGCTTGTTCAAGAATCAATCTTGAAAATAAAGAATTATTTAAACTAGAAATGCTAAAACAAGAACTTGCACAAGTTCAAGCTCAAAAAGAAGATGCAGCAAATGCTGATTCTACTGAGGATTATCAAAAAGCTGCTGATTTAAAAACACAAGAATGTAGATTAATTGAAGAAATAGATAAATTAAATAGTACAATTCAACTTAAAAATTTAACTACTCAAGATATTGCTCAAGTAATTGAAAATTGGACTAAAATTCCAGTTAAGAAAATTACAGAAGCTGAAACCCAAAAATTACTAAATCTTGAAACAAATCTTCATACAAGAATTATTGGTCAAGATAAAGCTGTAAGCTCTGTTTCTCGTGCTATTAGAAGAAATCGTGCTGGATTGCAAAGCACAAAACGTCCACCATCTTTCATATTTGTTGGTCCAACTGGTGTTGGTAAAACAGAACTTGCAAAAAGTTTAGCATATGAAATGTTTGGGTCAGAAGATTCAATTATTCGTGTTGATATGTCAGAATATATGGAGAGTCATTCTACATCTAAATTGATTGGTGCTCCCCCAGGATATGTTGGATACGATGATGCTGGTCAACTTACTGAAAAAGTTAAAAGAAAACCATATTCAATTATTCTTTTAGATGAAATTGAAAAAGCACATCCAGATGTATTCAATATTCTTCTTCAAGTACTTGATGATGGAAAACTTACAGATTCACAAGGAAATACAGTTAGTTTCCAAAACACAATTATTATTATGACTTCAAATGCTGGTTCTAATTTAAATAATAATTCAATCGGTTTTGCTAAACAAACTGTTGACACAAATAAAATAGAAGAAAATCTAAAACAAGTATTTAGACCTGAATTTTTAAATAGAATTGATGAAATTATAGTTTTCGATTCTCTAACAAAACCTGAATTAATGCAAATTGTAGATTTAATGTTAAAAGATACTAAAAAAGCTTTAGCTGATAAAAATATGACTTTAACTATATCAGAAGATGCTAAAAACTTTATACTAGAAAAAGGAACAAATCTAAAATTTGGTGCAAGACCTTTAAGAAGAGCAATTCAAAGATATATAGAAGACGAAATATCTGAAATGATATTAAGAGGTACTGTTCATGAGGGGCAAAATATTATAATAAATTTTGAGAATGACCAATTAAAATTCGATGTAAATTAAATTTATTAGATAAAACATATAACTTTCAAAGAAAGGATTTTTAGTAAAAAAATGAAAAAAGAAAATATACCAAATATACTAACTATACTACGTTTTATTTTAATACCTTTTATTTTCATTGCAGTTATGACACATCATTATTTAACAGCTTTAATCATTTTTACACTTTCTGCAATAACAGATGTTTTAGATGGTTACATTGCTCGTAAATATAATTATATAACTGATATTGGTAAATTGATAGATCCACTTGCTGATAAACTAACTCAAGTTACACTTCTTCTATCTCTTACTATTTTAAATATTTTACCTTGGTGGATTTTTGCAATAGTTTTTATTAAAGAAATTATTATGGTTACAACCGCTTCTCTTTTATATAAGAAAAAAGATGTTGTTGTTTATAGCAAATGGTATGGCAAATTAGCTACTGTATTATTCTACTTAGCTATTGTAATGTCATTACTTATGAATAATTTCAACTTAGGCATACCTTTTAGAGTAGATTTATATTTATATTATTTAGCTATACTTGCAACTATCTTCTCATTAATTATGTATGCAATTCAATTTGTTGCATCAAAATTTATAAAACACAAATAGTAAATGGGCTTTTCACAAGCCCATTTTTATTATTCAAAATCTTCAATAATCTGATTTAGTTCTTCTTTTCCATAAATCTCTAATCCATCCTGCATATTAATTAAATCTGTTTCTGTCAAGTATTCACTTGATATATTTGTCTTCTCATACAAGCTTTCATTTCCATCATTATCAACAATATAAACAACTACTTTTCCATTTTCTACTCTTAGTTTAAAATGTTCTCCACAGACTCCATCAAATTCTTTATATAATATTACCTTTCCCTTTTCAAACCCTATCACTTCCCAATCAGGATAATGTTTTTGTACTTCTTCTTTTGTCATATTTACTAATTCTTTAGGAAGTTCTACATATTCATTTATTGTATGGTCACATTGAATATAATATTTTTTTAAAATCAATATTGCATTTGCTGACACTCTTTCTTCCACTGATGTTACAGCAGTTGTGTTTTGTTCTGCTATATATTCTTCTGTACACTCATCTTCAATTTTTTCTGATATATAATTATTGTTATCTGCAATTTTAGGTGTCTTATTTGATTTGGTTACCAAATAAGCTACTATTCCAGAAACAACTGCTAAAATTACTAGACTAATAAAAAATACTATTTTCCCTCTTCTTGTCATTTTATCACAACCCTTCATTTTTTATTATTATTTACCATGGTTGTAATTTTTATACAATTTGTTTTTATGCTTATCTCTCCCATTTCATCAGTTCTATATGTTGCTGTTCCTAAACTTTTTAACCTTTCTATTACTTCTGAATTTGGATGTCCAAATTTGTTATTCTCTCCCACTCCTATTAATGCAATTTTGGGTGAAACTGCCTTCAAAAATTCTATTGTTGATGAAGTTTTTGAACCGTGATGTGCAACTTTTAAAATATCAGCTTTTAGTTCATTATTTGAATATAATTTTACTAATTCTCTTTCTGCAACTTCTTCTATATCTCCTGTAAACAGCATTATTAAATTTTTTAAATATAATTTCATAACCAAAGAATTATTATTTAATACATTTTCAGATATCAATTTATCACTTGGAAATAGAACCTGGAATTTAACTGTATTTTCTATTTTTATTATATCTCCTCTTTTAACCACTACAATTGGGATCGATTTTTCTGTTGTAATTCTAACTAATTCTTTATAATTTTCACTTTCCTCTCCTTGTTTTCCTATAATAACTTTTCCAACTTGTAATTCTTTTAAAACACTTAAAATACCGTGAAATATGGTCAAAATCTGTATGACTAACTATTACATAATCAAGTCTTTTAATTCCTCTATCTAGCAAATATGGAATTAAAATATTTTCACCTACATCATATGTACCGCTTCCTCCTCCATCTATCAAAACTTTTTTATTACTTGGTGTTATTATTAAAGTACTATCACCTTGTCCTACATCTATAAAATGGATTTCGGACTCTTTAGGAATCTGTGCTATAATTACACAAATAAGTACAATTATTAATAGTATTGCTATTAATTTTGAAGAATATGTCCTACTTTTATACTTAATTAAATACAATATGTTTTTTACTCTTTTTTGAGTTACTGTAATCTTTTTTGAATTAAAGATTTGATATAAATATTTGATAATAAAAATTATTATATAATATAAAATAATTTGATATACCTGTGGAGTGGTTACTGTAAAATTCCCAAAATTAATCTTTGAAATCAATATAATTCCATACAATGGAATCTCTATTATTTGTGCTAACATAGCTCCTAGTTTAATAGAAAACATTGCCACGATACTCTGAATAAATCCTCCTATAACAACAATTCCTATAATATAGCTTAACAAAAAATTTGTTAATAAAAAGCCTATACTAATTTTATTAAAATACATCGCCATTATTGGTGCAATAACAATTTGAGCAGATATTGAAACAGCTAATATGCTAATTATATTTTCGCTCTTCTGTTGTATTTTTATAAATAGATATTTCCATTTTCTATTTCTTATTTTTATACTTTTAATAGCTTTTTCAACTGTTGGCTTAAAATATACAATTCCAAGTGTCCCTCCAAATGTCAACAAAAAACTAATTGATTTTATGTTATATGGATTATTAATTAATATTATAAGCATTGCAATCGAAATATTATTTAATGTATCACTTTTTCTATATAAAACAAATGCCATACATGCTAAAATTCCCATAATACAGGCTCTTACAACTGATATACTAAAACCTGTTATAAGCATATACACTACAAGCAAAATACTAGCAAATATCTTGCTTTTCCTTTTTCCTATTATTTTAGTTGAACTCGTTGCAAGTAAAATAATATAAGAAATGTGCATTCCAGAAACAGCCAATACATGAGAAATATTACTCTCAGAAAAAGCATCTTTTGTATCTTCATCAATATTTCGTGTATCTCCCAATATTATACCTTGAATAATAGGAATAAATCTGTTGCTATATGTTTTTTGAATATTATCTTCAATTTTTAAAAATATCTTGTTTGCCATTTGTATAAGTTTATTTCCTTGTGCTTTTCCTAAAATCTTAACATTTTTAACTTTTACGGTTCCATATATTTTTTGAGTTTTTAAATATTCTTTATAATCAAAACCTCTATAATTTCTTTGGGTTTGTGCTTCTATAAACTGTCCACCCACTTCTATCTTATCTCCATATTCTAATTCAACATCTTTCTTTACATTAATATATAATCTAATATTTTCATTACATACTTTTACTTTGTATCTATTATAATATTCTTTTTCACTCACATTACTTATTACTATTGCTTGAACACTTAATTCTTGAACCTCTTTAAATTTATTTTCATATTGATAATTCTGATATTTAACAACTATATTTGATATCATTGATGAAATAATAATTAATAAAATAATTTTTAATTTAAAAAATAATTTGATATATCTAAAATATCTTTTTATTGAAAAAATTTTAAACTTTCTTCTTTGGTAAGATCTATTGATTATAATATAAATAATTACTAGAAAAAAATAAAGGGAGACTATACTCATTTTACAGTATAGTCCCCATATTATACCTATAATATAACCAATTACTATGATAAAAATTGGTCTATTCAATTAAATTACTCTCCTTGCTCCTACATATCTTTTTTGATAATAACTTGATGATAATGATGTAATAATTACACCTTCTTTAGAATTTGCCGCATGTATAAATTTATTATCACCAATATATATTCCAACATGACCTATCGAAGTATTTGACGACCCATTAAATATTATTATATCCCCTAATTGCAGGTTACTCTTCGATACTGATGTTCCATTTTTTATTTGACCTTTTGATGATCTATTTAAGCTTATTCCAAAATGTTTATATACATATGTTGTAAATCCTGAACAATCAAATCCTGTTGATGGAGAAGCTCCTCCAGCTACATATTTACAGCCTAGATATTGTTTAGCATATTCCACTACTTCTGCTCCTGATATACCAGTTGTAGATTCATTTGCTTCTTCTTCATTTTCTTCTGTTTCATCATTTTCTTGTTCAGTTGTTACTTTTTCTTCACTTGCTGTTTCTTTTAAAGTGCTTCCACTTCTTGATGTAGTTTCTGTAACTTTAGTATCTGAAATATATTTTGCAGATACATATCCTACTTCACCTTTTAATTTTATTTGATACCATCCATCAGTCTCACCAGTTATTTCTACTTTATCATTTTTGGATAATCCATCTATTGCATCTGTTGATGTTGATGGTCCTTTTCTTACTGTCAATCCCTCTACTTTTACATATCCTGTTTTGCTTAATTCTTTTACTGATGTTGTGTTTGTACTATTCTCTGAAGTTGTATTATTTGCAGTACTTGCACTAGTTTCTGTTGTCTCATTATTATTTGATGTTTCTGGTTCTTGATTTGATGTAGGTTGTTCTTCAACATTATTTCCTGTTGTATCTTCTCCCATTTTTACAAGTTTTTTCAAGACATTAGTTCTTATCCATCCACAACTTGTATCACATTCTATTTTGCACCAATCATTTAGAATTGTAACAGTTTTTACTTTTCCACTTAATTTGCATTTTGTATTTGAACTCATTATTGGTAAAATTTTTACTTCTGCTTCTTGTTGTAAATCATATTCTTTATTTTCTTTGATATCTTCACTAACATCTATATCTGTTAATGGTTCTTCTTTTACTGTATCTGTATTTGTTGTAACTTCTGGTGTAGTTTCTGTGGTTTTATTGTCTATTGCATTTGCAGTATCTTCAACTTTTGTTGAAGTTGTTTTCTCTGCATCAACTAATTTAGCACTTACATATCCTGTAATTTTTTGCCCATTTACATTTGCTTTTACTTTATACCAGTTGTCTTCCTCTTCTAGTATTTCTACTTCATCATTTTCATTTAATTGTTCTAATATTGTTGAAGTTGTATTTGGCTTTTCTCTTAATCTTGCTGTTTCTGTGTTTATTTTTCCTGTTGTAGCTTCTACTTTTCCACTTAATATAAGCAAGAATATTGTCATTAGTACGATTATTGTTAAATTCTTATATATTTTCATTTTCAACCTCATTTTATTTTATTCTTGTGCTTACTAAGTATATACTTAAAATAAAAAAATGTCAAATATTTAACTAAAATTTCAGATAAAAAGCATAAAAATATTTTTTGAAACCATATGTAATTTATTTGTCAATAAAACTCCAGCAAATACTGGAGTTTTAAATTGTTATTCTGTTGCTTTTAATTTTCTTATTTTTTTATCATTTTCTGCAATAACACTATCATAATATTTTTCAAGTTTCTTTAATCTATCTATTGATAACATATTTAATAGTTCTTCATTTCCTTTTATTTCTTCTAAAAAATTCTTCTTGTCAATTACAGAATCTACACCTTTTATATCAATCTTTATATTATCAATAAAATCATTTAGTCTTTCATTTTTTTCTTCTGATATTTCGTTCACATTCTCTTGTTTAACATAGTTATCTTGTTCTTCTTTTTTTCCAAACAATATTTTAAAGAATTTTTTTATTTTTGTTATAAAACTTTCTTTATACTCTATCATTCCATTATTATTCATTCTCAAACTCCTTTTTATTGCTGTGGTGCTCCTAAAAGTTTTCTTAATCTATTTATTTTCTCTTGTTGTGCATCAATAGTTTGCTGTTGTTTTAATAATCTTTGTATTAGTTTACTTTTCTCTGTATCTTCTTTTATTTTTCTTTCATTCTCTTCAATAGTTCTTTGATTTTCATCAACCATCTTTTTTAATTGTTCTGGTGTCATATCTTCAAAATTAGTTTCTTTTTTCTTTTGTTCATCCTTTACAACAACTTGTTCTTCTGTTTCAGATTTGTCTTCCGCTCTACTCTCTATTGCATTTTTTTCTGTTTCTACTCTAATCTCATCTTTTTTTTGTTTTTCTTCTTGTAGTCTATCACTTTCTTTACTTAGTTCTTGTGGACTTTTTTCAATTTTCTCCAATTGTTCTTCTGGCTTTAAAGATATTCCATATGAATCCATTTTAGCGACAATTTCTTCAAAAGACTTTCTACTAAAACATATAGCTTGCATTAATTCTTCTTCTGTCATATTTACTAAATCTTTTAAAACTTTTATTCCAGCTCTCCTTAACAAATTATATGATCTTACACTTAAATCTAATTCCTCAATATATATTTTTAGGTTTATTTTTCTTTCTTCTTCTTCTCTTTTTCTTTCTTCTTCTCTTCTTTTTCTTTCTTCTTCTCTTCTTTTTCTTAATTTTTCTTGAATTTCATTTAACTTGTCTAAATTTTCAGATAAATCACCTTGTTGCAATTGAATCATTTTTTCTATTTTCTCAATTTGCTGCCTTTCTTCATCTGTTAAATATTCATCACTTTTTATTCCTGCAAAAATTTTAAGTTCTCTAGTTCTAGCTGGATATCTTACTTTTCTAAATGCACGTGCCATTATTTGCTGTACTCTACCTCCTGTTACCCCAATTTCTCTGCCTATGTCATTTAATGTTGTAGGTATTTTTCCTTCTATTAATCCATATCTACTTTCTAACACATACGTTTCTCTTTCGAGTAGTCCATCAAGTACTTTTTGCATTTCCTTAGATGAATAAAAACGCACACCTTTTTCTACTGTTGATACCCCAAATATATCTCTATATAAATTATCATATCCACTATTAGAATTATCATCAATATCAACTAAATTTCTTATTATTTTTCCTTCTAATATTTTATCCTTATCGTCTTCAATTCTCCCTGTATTATGCATTTCATAAAAATTATCTAGTGTCCCAAATTTAGTTAATAAATAATCTACGTCTTTTTCTGTTATTCCATATCTTTGTGCTAATTCTTCTATTGTTGCTGAATATCCAAAAACTCCTCCAATCTTTCCTTCTTTGCCCCTTTTCATTTGCTTTTCATTTAATTTTCCTTGATATTTTCTATTTTTTACATAATCATAATATCTTTGCATTTTTTCATATTCTTTTTGAATTTGACTAAATTCTTCATTTGTTTTAGCATATTCTTTTAATTCTTCATCTGTCGCAATAGGTGTTATTCTTATTTTTGGATATTTTTTTCTCCATTCAATTAAACTATCAATTTTTTCATCTATTGTTGAATCAAATTGCCTTTCTAAAATGCCCATACTTTCCAATTGTTCCAATTGTTCTTTAGTTGGATTAATTTTTCCTTTATCATCTTTTCCATTATTCATTTTATTTAAGCTACTTCTTATTTGGATAGCCCATTGTCCTATTGGATATCCTTCAAAAGTTGTATTTCCAACTAATTCTTCTCCCGTTTTCATAAATTCTTCAAATATTTCTATTTTTTGTTCCAATGTTACTTTACTTCTTTTTGACAATTCAGTTATTTTTTCCGCTATCTCTCTAAATTCTTTTGTTGTGTCGAAAATTGAAAATCTACTTTTTCTGTAATTTTTTGCTCTTTCTGTTTCTTCATTTCCTTTATATTCTCTCATTTTTTCTGCAAAATCTTCTATTATTTTGCAAGAATCAAAATTATTTACTAAATCAAGTACAACAGGACTTTCATCCCCTCCAACTGTCAATGCTCTACCTAATTGTTGTGTATAAATCGTTGGAGAAAATGTTGGTCGCATCATAATAACACCATCTAAATCTTTTATATGGTATCCTTCATTAAGCATATCAACTGCATATAATAACTTTAATGTTCCTTCTTCGTTATCTTTTTCAAATTCAGTTAAAATTTTATCTGCCTCTTTTATTTTTGATGAGATCCCCCTAATTGTTATGTTAGAATTAACTCCTCCAAACATTTTTTGTGCTTGTTCCATCTTTTCATTCATATCTTCAATATTTCTGCAGAATACTATATATTTTCCATTCTTATTTTGCATATGTTCAGAAAATAATTCTGGTAAATTTTTTGTGTTTTCATCTAATTTATTTCTTAAACTATTTAATAACTCTTGTGCTTCTTGTCTTTTATTTTCATCCTTTATTTTATCTATATTCGTTTGCATACCTTCAAGTTCTTTGTCATAACCATACAATGCACTTACATAAGATGCTTCTGGGAGTATTCCACTTTCTATTGCTTCCTCTAATGTCATTTCAGATGCAACATTATTTTCAAATAATTCATCTGCCATATCTCTTAATCCATCAGTATATCTTAATGGTGTTGCAGATAATCCTAATACACTTGCTCCTTCATTTCTTTGAAGTAATCTTTCAACGCCTTTTCCCCATTCTGGTGCACCACAATGATGAAATTCATCTAAAATAATTATATCAGCATCAAGTTCTTGTATTTCCTCATCTGTTAATCTTGCTAATTTTTGATATGTTATTCTTTTAAGATTAGGAAAATCACTCATTGTCATTCCTTCTGCAAAAATGTTTTTCTTAACATCGTGCAATATAGGATTTGATGGTGCTACATATATTGCTTTTTTTCCTTTATTTTCTTCTAACAATTTTAAAGCAATATACATTTTTCCTGTTCCAGTTGGGTGTATTACAGCAACCTTATTTGATTCCTTTAATTTATCAGTAACTTTCTTATATGTTTCCACATTATGTGGTTTTAACCTTATAGACATTTATAATTTCTCCTTTTATTAAATATAAATATTCTTTTAAATTATAACATATTTATTACAAAATTTATTAAATGTTACAAAAAAATAATATTTTTGTAACATTTTGTCATATTTTTATAATAAAAAAATTAAAGCTAAAATTTTTGTACCTTATTATATAATTCCTCATATTTTTTCTTTGTATAATCTCCAACTTCACTCAAACCTTTTATATCCTGTTCTGCAGTTTTCAATATTCTTTTTAAATAATTTTTATTATAACTAGATAATTCTTTTATATTTTCTTCTATATAATCATATCTCTGCATAATTAATTCAATATAATCTGTAATTGTACTTTCTGTAACATTATTTACAATACTACCTTGTCTGTTTATATAATAATATTCTGGCTTTCCTGTTACAACAACTTTATTACATTTTTCTAATAAATAAAATGTTGTTCCTATATCCTCATATTTTTTTCCTACTGGATATTTTATTTCGCCAAACAACTCTCTTTTGTACAATTTATTCCATGCATAACTTTGAATATCATTATCTAATAAAATCTCCTTCAATATTTCAATTCTATTATATTCTTTTATTCCATTATCTGCATTTTTTATGGCAATCTTCCCTTGTGATACAGTATAGAAATTACAAATGCTTACATCTACATTATATTGCTTTAATAAATTATAAAGTACTTCATACATATCTGATTCTATATAATCATCACTATCTACAAAACCAATATATTCGCCTTTTGCTATTTCAAGCCCTTTATTTCTTGCGTCTGATAAGCCTCCATTACTTTTATGAATAACTTCAATTCGATGATCTTTTTGGGCATATTCATCACAAATTTTCCCGCAATTATCAGGTGATCCATCATCTACTAATATTATTTGTAAATTTTCATATGTTTGATTTATAACACTTTGTATGCATTTTTCTAAATATTTCTCTACTTTATATACTGGTATTATTATTGATATCAATGCTTTTTCTTGACTCATTTCTACTCCTCATTCAAATAATCTATATTTGCTAATTGAATTACTTTAAATTTATCATTTTCATATTCTAATTCATTTATTGCAACATTATATTGACAAAATTTTTCTCTTTCCTGACTAAATGGTATTCCAGAAATCTTTCTCAAAAATGCTTCTATTGCTACTCCATGTGAACTAATTAATATTGTTTTTCCAATATTGGCTTGTACAATGTCTCGAATACATTTATCCATTCTATCTGCTACATATTTCATTGTTTCTTGCTCTTCTATTCCTGATATCTCATTTATTTCATTTTGTCTTTGCTTTATTTCTGGTTGAATTCTATTTACATCTTCCCATTTCCAACCATCATATTTTCCAAAATACATTTCACATAAATCTTCTTTAGTTTCTATCACTAAATTATTTAATTTTGCTAAATTTTCTACTGTTTTTATAGCCCTTCCTGAAGTACTTGAATATATTTTATCAAATTTAATATTTGATAATTCTGAAGTTAATTTTTGAATTAATTTTTCTCCTCTTAGAGTTACCTCATAATCTTGTCTTCCAGTTAACCTTTTTTCTATATTTCCAACAGTTTCTGTATGTCTAACAATAAAGATTCTAGTTTTTATCACATAACCATCCCTTTTCTATAATATTAAAATTAATCATTTTCAAAAAAATCTTCAAATTTATATCTTCTTTTTGGTAACACTTTTGTATTTTCATGTTCAGCAAGAGCTTCTAATACAACCCTTATTCTTAATGGTATACTATCATTTTCGTTTTTCAAGAAGCTTAGAAAATATTTTCTATCTTCTTTTGGTGTTATCTCATATAATTCTGTAACTTCTGCCAACATTCTGTACCAATCTGAACATTTTTTAATTGTTGGCTTTGTCATTACACTTCCTTCACGATTTCTATGATATTTAAATATTGGAAATTCTCCAAATGTTGTTACTTTAGATAAAATATTACTTTTTATTGAAAATAATTCATCCTCATAATACATTCCCTCAATAAATCTTAAATTATTTTCTCTCAAAAATTTCACATTCCATACTTTGCTTGATACTGAAAAACTTTCATCACAAATTAATCTAGCTTTTCTTGTTGAATTTTCTTTATTAGAAATTCTATAATAATTTTCTGTTTTTCCTACATTTTCATAACCTAAATATACAATGTCATATGTATTATCTTTTATTAGTTCATCTACTTCTTTTAAAGTATCTTTACTATATAATTCATCATCTCCATCTAAAAACAATAAATATTCACCTTGAGCATTATCAATAGCTATATTTCTTGATGCTGCAGCTGTTCCAGAATTTTTAATTGTTTTTAATATTATTCCCTTTCCATTTAATGATTCTTCAATTATTTGAACTGTATTATCTTTAGAACAATCATCTATTACTAATAGTTCATAGTCTGTAAATGTTTGATTTAAAACACTATCAATGGCTCTTTTTACATATGATTCAATGTTATAAGCACTAATAGCTACTGTAAATCTTGTTTTCTCCATTTAATCTCCTTTCTTAAACCATTGCATATCACATGCTTGCTTCGTATTCTTGATTATATCATTTTTACCAAATATTGTCAAACAAAAAAAAGATACACAATGCCTACATCTATTAGACAATTTGTGTACCTATTTTGTTACATATTTTTTTCAATTAGTGGTAATATTTGTTTCTTTCTTGAAACAACTCCTGGCATAACAGCTATATCATTATCTATTTCATAAGATTTTGATATTAATTCTGTTCTATCACCTAAAACAATTGCTTCTGAATTACTATTTACTATATCTGTTATTACAAATACAAATAAACTCAATCCTTTAGCTAAAATTTCTTTGTTCATTTCTTCTTCTATTTTTGCTTTTCTTTTTAAAACATCTGGAATACTTACTGTGTTTACTTGTGCTATTACATATTTAATTTCTTCTTTTTCTATACATTTTGCATCTAATCTTATTAATTCATCTTCTGTATATTTATCTAAGTCTGTTCCTGCTTTTAACATGTCTAATCCATATTTACTAATATCTACATTAGCTATTTTTGCTAATTCTTCAACAGCCTTTTTGTCTTTATCTGTTGTTGTTGGAGATTTTAATAATAATGTATCTGATATTATTGCACTTAACATTAAACCTGCTATTTTAGGTTCAATTTCAATATTATTTGTTTTAAATAATTCTAATAAGATTGTTGCTGTGCATCCTACTGGTTGTGCATAATAGAATAATGGTTCTGATGTTTGAAAATTATTAATTCTATGATGATCTACAACTGCTATAATTTTTGCATTTTCAATTCCATCTACTGATTGTGAAAATTCATTATGGTCTACTAATATTACATTTTGACCTTCTTCTACTTTCTCTATAAATTTTGGAGCTTCTACCTCAAAATATTTTAAAGCATATTTTGTTTCTTCATTTAATTCTCCTAATCTGCAAGGAATTACTTCTTCTCCTCTTAATTTTGTTTGTAAATTTGCCATTGCTAATGTTGAACAAATTGAATCTGTGTCAGGACTTTTATGTCCAAATACTAATACTTTTTCCATTCTACTTACTCCTTTTCAAAATTTCTTCTAATTCTTCTTTATTAAATTCATATCTCTTATCACAAAATTGACATTGGATTTCTGCTTTTCCATCTTCTTCTATTAATTGGCTTAACTCTTTCTTGCCTAATGTTGCTAGTCCATCTGCAAATTTTTCTTTATTACAATCACATCTATAAGCTGGCTCAATTGATGCATCAATTACTTTTACATCTTTATCACCTGTTATTTTTTGTGCAATTTCTTTTAATGTTAAATTATTGTCTAACATCTTTGACATTGCACCAGCTTGAAATATTGACTGCTCAACTTTTGATATTTGTTCTTCTGTTGCATCAGGCATTGGTGATATTATATAGCCTCCACTTGAGCGAACCCCATCTTTATCAACTAATACTCCAAGAGCTACTGCAGTTTGTTTTTGCTCAGATGTTTGAAAATAATTTGCAAAATCTTCTGCAATCTCTCCTGATGCTAATGGACTTATTCCTATATATGGTTCTTTTAATCCAATATCTTTTATAACATTTATAAATCCTTGATTTCCAACAGCTCCACCTACATCTAGTTTTCCAAATTCATTTAATGGCAAATCTGCATATGGATTTGTTATACATGCTTTTACATTTGGAGTATTATCTGAAACTGCAACTATTTTTCCTATTGGACCATTTCCCTTAATTTGAATTGTAAGTTTATCAGTTTCATTTTTCATTTCAGCACCAATCAATGCTGTTATTGTTAATACTCTTCCCATTGCTGCTGTTGCTAATGGACTTAAATCATGTAATTTTCTTGCCTCTTCTACCAAGTTTGTTGTAGAAGCACAAGCTACTGCTATTCTTCCATCATATGCTAAAAATTTTATAATCTGGTCTTTCATAATCGTATCCCTTTCTTATTTTTCAACCGTCTCCCCTAATTCTGACGTACAATGAGGGCATCTTGTTGCATGATATTTTATTTCAGTTAAGCAATAAGGACATACTTTTGTTTCTGGTTCTTTATGTTCTTCTGCCTCTTTCTTTTCTTCTATATGTTTCTTTAGTTTTCCTTTTTTGTCGAATTTAATTGCTGCTTCTTCTCCAAATTCTTTTATTCTATTTAATTTATTAATATATTTTAATGCTATAAAAATTGAGAATGCTATAATCAAAAAATCTACTATTGATGTAATAAAACTACCATATTTTATAGAAGCATTTCCTACTGTTAATACCATATCAGAAAAATCAACTTTTCCTATTAATATAGATATTGCTGGCATTATAATATCATTTACTAATGAATTAACTATTTTTTGGAATGCACCTCCTATTACTACACCAACTGCCATATCCATTATATTTCCCTTTAGTGCAAATTCTTTAAATTCTTTTAGCATATTATTCACTCCCTTTATTACTACTATCTGTTAATTTTGGTCTACTATCTTTTTCTTTTTCAAAATTTCTATATCCAATTGCCACTGTTGCAATTATCATTAACAAAAATGATAATGCTTTCCAGATTCCACTATCAAATAATATAATTGCAAACATTCCAAGAGATGCACTTAATCCATATAAGATTAATACTGCTTGTTTTGGCGTAAATCCTTTTGCAACTAATTTATGATGTAAATGTCCTTTATCTGGCATAAATACAGCCTTTATTGATTTTCCTTTTATTATTCTTCTCACAATTGCAAATAAGACATCAAATATAGGTAATCCTAAAACTATTACTGGTAAAACAATTACTGCTGCAGTATATGTTTTAGCTACTCCAAGAATTGAAACTACAGCTAGCATAAAGCCTAAGAAGTTAGAACCCGTATCACCTATAAAAGTTTTTGCTGGTGAAAAATTAAATGGTAAAAATCCAACTAGTGCTCCACTTAATGCAGTTACAATTACTGTTGCAATCATTGGAGAACCATTCATTAAGAATATTATTAATAATGAGATACATGATATTAACGATATTCCTGATGAGAGTCCATCTAATCCATCAATTAAATTTATTGCATTTGTTACTCCAACAATCCACACAACTGTAACAATTGTTGATACAACATCATTTAAACCAATCATATATAGAAATGGTATATCTAAATGTTCAATTCTAGTTCCAAAAGCAACTACAATTATTGCCGCTAAAACTTGTCCTATTAATTGTTGCCACCATTTTAATGTCTTTATATCATCAGTTACTCCTGTAATTGCTATTACTACAATTCCTAATAATACACCAAGCAATTTTTTTCCATATGCTTGTTCTGTAAATAAATCTAGTGTTCCTTCTATACTCATTACTATAATTAAGTATATAATAGATACTAAAAAACCAAGTATTACTGCCGGTCCACCAAATTTAGGCATTTTTTTAGTATGCATTCTTCTTTTATCTTTTGGTATATCTACCGCACCTATTTTATCTGCTATTTTTATGGTATATGGTGTTGCCATAAATGAGACAATAAATGCTAGTAGAAAAGCTATTGCTATATTTCCCCACATTTAAATGCAACCTCCATTATTTCATATTTTCATTTTCTATTTCTTCTATTAATTTTACTCGTTCTTGATGTCTTCCACCTTCAAATTCTGTTGCAATCCACATTCTTACCATTCTAATAGCTTTATCTGTTTCTATATAATCAGCCCCCAAAGCTAATACATTTGAATCATTATGTGCTCTTGATAAACGTGCTTCTTCTTCATCATTACATTTTGCACATCTTATTCCTTTAAATTTGTTAGCAACAATACTCATTCCTATTCCAGAGCGGCATATTGCTATTCCTTTATCACATTCTTTACTTTGTACTTCTAATGCTATCGCTTTAGCTATTTCTGGATAATCTACACTTTCTTCACTAAATGTTCCACAGTCTATATATTCAATTTCTTTTTCTTCTAAATATCTTTTTATTTCTTCTTTTAATTTGTATCCTCCATGATCACTACCTATTGCTATCATTTTTATCACGCTTCCTTTCGGTTACTATTTTACTATATAACTTCTAAAATATCAAGAGAATTTAGTGATAATTTGGGGGGCAGAGATTTTTTGAACATTTTTGTTCCAAAAATCCCCACTCACAAATTGACAAATCCACCAAATTCAGTTAAAATATGGATGGAGGAAAGATTATGAAAACTTTTACATACACTTCTCACAGTAGTGAAGAAACAATAGATTTTGCATCTAAATTAGCAACTAAATTAAATATTGGTGATGTAGTTGTTTTATCAGGAGAATTAGGTGCTGGAAAAACTAAATTTACTGAAGGATTTTTAAAACACTTTGGACTTGAAAATGAAATATCAAGTCCAACCTTTACAATTGTTAATGAATATAAAAATAAAGATATAAATATTTATCATTTTGATGTCTATCGTTTGGAAGATGTTGATGAATTTTATGCAATTGGCGGTGAAGAATATTTTAATTCTGGAATTAGTATCATTGAATGGGGCGAACTAATTGAACCTGCATTGCCAAATGATTATATAAAAATTACATTTGAAAAAGACTTGTCTGATGAAAACATTAGATATTTGCATATCAAAACTTTTGGAAATAAATATGATGATTTATTTTAATTCAAAAAAGTGAAAAAGGGGTCGGTCCTAAAATTAACATTTGCTAATTTTTTAGGACCGACCATTTTTCACTTTTCTACTATTTTATAAATGTCATTGCAATAACAATTACACCAAGAACTACTCTATAAATAGCAAACACTTTGAAGCTTCCTTTTTTTAGATATTCTAATAAGAATTTTATTACAAAAACTCCAACTAAAAAACTAAACAAAACACCTATAAAGAATGCTAATGAAATTTCAAAATCTGTAATACTTACTAATACTGCAGCCAATACAATTGGTGTAGAAAGTAAGAATGAATATTTTGCCGCACTTTCTCTGTCAACTCCTAAAGCTCTTGCAACAGTCATTGTGATTCCTGATCTTGATGTACCAGGAAATGCTGCTGCTATAGCTTGAGATAATCCTATTAAAAATGATTGTTTAAATGTCATATTTTCATAACTTACATTAGATGGTGATTTTTTATCTACTACATAAAGTACTATACCTAATACTATAAGTGCAATTGCAATCATTATTGTTTCAATTCCAAATTTATCACAAATATATCCTGAAAATTTATCTAATAATAAACTAACTATTCCTGTTGGAATTGTTACAGCTACTATGTACCAGAAGATTTTACCTTCTGTTGATTTCTTTTTATTTACAACTTGCTCATATCCTCCTTTAATTAATCCTAACCAATCTTTAAAAAAGAATAATGTTATTGCAAGTAAAGTTCCTAAATGTAATGCTATATCGAAACTTTCTGGGATACTCCAATTAAATATCCATGGTATTAATTTTAAGTGTGCTGAACTTGATATTGGTAATAGTTCTGTTAGTCCTTGAACTATTCCTAAAATTATTGCTTGATATACTTCCATATTTTTTCCTCCTATGTAAAATGTAAATTTAGGGTCGGTCCTTTTTTTACATTTTATAAATTTCTTTTACTATATTATATATTGTGTCTTTTATAAATTCTGCCGATGTTGTTGGTGCAACTTTTCCTGGTAATGATAATGCCCAAACAAATTTTAAATTTTGATCTTTTACAGTTTTCTTATCTATTCCTCCTGGATTTGATGCCAAATCTATTAATAAACAATCTTTTTTTACTTGTTTTAATCTTTCTTCTGTTAAGATGATATGTGGTACTGTATTTATAATAATATCAAATTTATTTAAATTTGAACCTATTGTATTAATATTTGTTGCTTTATGTCCATATGCTTGTATCCATGCTAAATCTTCATCTTTTCTAGCTGCACACGTAACTTTAGCTGATAGTCCAGCTAATTTTCTTGCAAGCACTTTTCCAATTCTGCCAAATCCTAATATTAATACTTCACTTCCATGCAATATTTTATTTGTATTTTCAATTGCTAATTGAATTGTTCCTTCTGCTGTTGCAATCGTATTTAAAACTGCTAATTCTTCTCGTTTCATAATGTCTATTATTTCAATATATTCGTCATTAGCCATACCATATACATCAGGATTAATTCCTCCTGCTATTAAAACTTTTGCATTAAGAACATGCATCATTTCCCTTATTGTTACTTCATTATCACTAAACGGCATATTTATAGTATTTCCATTACTTGAAAATGGAATTGGTCCTATTACAATTTCTACATCCTGAATAGCTTTTTTGATTGTATCACATTGTTTTATATTTTTAAAGTCTTTTAAATCAATTGCCTTTTCTAATCCATATACATATACTTCATTTTCTTCTTTTGCTAACATTTCTGCTAGTTTTACTATTCTTAAATCTCCACCAATAATCGCAAATTTCATATATACCTCCACATATATAGTATATTTATTTTACGATTTTTTATGAATTATTCTTCTCTTTCAATTTGATTTTTTTGTTCTAATTCTTCTTTATTTCTATAATTTTTTTCAATTTTTATATCATTGTAACCAAGTTTTTTTGTTATTTCTACCATCTGTTCTAAGTGTTCTTTTGCTCTTATTTCTTTTGCAGTCAATTTATGAGGCTTTTCTTCCTCTCCTTCAATCTCTAAGTTAAATGGTATAGATAATCTAGCTATTATAATTGCAAATGTAACATCTTTTTGAATTTTTCCTACAATTCTTTTTGGCTCCTCTTGAATAGCAACATTAGCATATTTTATTGCCTGATCTTTTTCATTTCTTATAATACAAATTTTAGCTAATTCTAAATAAGCATCTGCACAAAGCTCTTCGTCCTCTGTCGCTTCTAAAAAATATTTTTCCGCTTCATCCAATTCTTTATAAATCATTGCTATTTCTGCTAAACTATATTTAGTATTATATACTAATGAGTTTAATTCAGCTGCTTTTTCATAACATATCTTTGCATTTGGAAAATCATTTAGCATTGTATATGCAATTCCTAAATTATAATTTAAATCATAACTTGTTGGATTATATTTTAATGCTTCTGTATAAATATTTACTACTTCTTTGTAATCTTCTTTTTCAATTAACAAATCTCCTAATGCAATTGTTGCTTCTGTATAATCTGGCTTTTTATCAAGTAAACTTGTTAACATCTCTATTGCTTCATCTTTTTTGTCTAAATCTGTTAACAAATTTGCAACTTTATAATATGAATCAAAGTCTTTTTTGTTAATATCAATTGCTTGTACATATTCATCTACTGCTTTTCTTTGTCCGCCTTCTTTTTCATATATTTCAGCTAACAATTTATGCGCAATATAACTTTCTGAATTTTTGTCTAAAATTTGTAATAATTTTGTTTTAGCTGCTTTTGTATTTCCAAATAAAATATATATTCTAGCTATTACAGAATCTAATGTTTCAAATACATTGCTATCTATTTTTTCTATCACAATAATAAATATTGGAATTAGTATTGACAGCGTATATATAATAAATCTTGTAAAAATTCCAATTTCATTTTTGGCAAAGTACAATTGTATAAAATCTATTGCAATTCCGCAATGCTTCAATTGCTAATATTGTTACATATTTTGTATCATTTGTTTTAATTAATTTATAAAACATATATACAAATAATGTACACGCTAATGTTATAAATATTAGTTGTTCAACTATCATTATTTTACTTCCTTTTTTTAATGTCTTCTATGTTCATGAAATACCATTTGGTAATCATCTATAATTCTTTGTATAATACTCTTAGGTTCTTCTTTTCCACCACTCTTAGATACTTCATTATTATATCTTTCAACTAAATTTGGCAATGAATCTCCTGTTTTCTCCATAAGTTCTTTCCATGTAGTGTCTGTATTAGGAATATAATCAGATTCTAATATTTGCATATCCACTTCTTGACCTGCTTCTTTTTCGGCATTTTTTACATTTTCAACTTGATGTGCTAACTCATGTGTATATTCTTTTCCATTAGTATTAAATTCTCTTCTTATCTGTGAACTTTCTTCACCTTCTTGCCCTTGTCCGTCTTCTCTTACTCCTCTTGCAACTCTTTCTTGACATGGCAACACATCCACTGTTTCTATACTGATTTCTCCATATTGTCCTATATTTACAGCAATTTCTTTGTCTTCTCTATTTGTTTTCATTAATGCATAAGGGACTTTTCTTTCAATACTTTCTCCTTGTTCATCAATGCTTATTATTGATTTCCATGTCATTTTAGCTGGTTCAACATTTTCATTCAATTGCCATTTTCCATTTACTTTTTCAATCATTACAAATCTATTTAATTTTCTTGAAAATGCTTGAGCATGTTCTTCTGCTCCTCCGAATACTTCTGGCATTCTTTCTGCAACATGCAAATCTTTTATTTTTCTGATTTTAGTTAATTCTAAGTCTTGCCCTTGCTCTTTTAGTTCTTCATCTATTTCATCTTCTTCGCTTTTGCCTTCATTTTCTTTTTCAGAATTTTGCTCTAATCTTTTACTAATATCTTTTTCTTCTGCCTTCTCTGATATTCCCTTTAATCTTCCTTTTTCAATATCATTTTGTGCAAAAAGTTCTTCAATATCTATTTCAGAATTCTCTAAATAATCTTTAAGTCCTCCATTTGTAAAAACTTTTCCATTAGAATCAATTACCATTCTTTCTTCTATTGACTTCTCTCCATTTTCATTTTCTACAATCCAACGAAAATGATAAGCAATTTCTCCATTAGAATCCTGTTCAGCTGTTATAAATACATCATTAAATGTTAATTCACCTTTAGGAGTATTTATAACAAGTTCTGAATAATACTTTGTAGCAATTAGTTCTCTCTGATATTTTGTTTGTATGTACTCTCCTACACTGCTTTCAACAGTGTTCAATTTTTCAAGTATTTCTTTTTCTTCTGGCCCAAATGTATATTGTTCTGTTTTTCCTTCCATTTTGAACCTCCTTATATTAATTTTCCAATTAAATCATAATCTTTAACATCTGTAATTTCTACATTAACAAATTTATTTACCATATTTGTTAATCCTGCATTTTTTATGTATATAATTCCATCTTCTTCTGGAACATCTTGTTTTGTTCTACCTATTAAGTATTTTCCATCAAATGAAACATCTTCAATTAAAGCTTCATAAACTTTTCCTATCTTTTTCTCAAGGTTTTCTTTTGATATTTTTTGTTGGATTGCCATTATTTTATTATATCTTGCTTTTTTAGTATTTCCATGTATTTGTTCTGGCAATCTTGCAGCTGGTGTTCCTTCTTCTTTTGAATACATAAATGCACCTAATTTATCGAATTTAGCTTTTTTTACAAATTTCCTTAATTCTTCAAAATCTTTTTCTGTTTCACCTGGAAATCCTACAATCAAGCTTGTACGTAATGTTACATCTGGAATTTCTTTTCTTAATTTTGATATCAATCCTTCTATTTGTTCTTTATTTGTTCTTCTATTCATTTTCTTTAATATTGAATTAGATATATGTTGGATTGGAATGTCAAAATATTTACAAATCTTATCATTATTTTTTACTGTTTCTATTAATTTATCTGTTATTCCTTCTGGATAAGAATATAAAAATCTTATCCAATGAATTTCAGGAATTTTTGATAATGCTTGTAACAATTCTGGCAATCTTGGTTCTCCATAAATATCAACACCATATTTAGTAGTATCCTGAGCAATTACAATCAATTCTTTTATTCCTTTACTTGCTAACATTTTGGCTTCTTCTATGATTTCTTCCATTTTTCTGCTAACAAATGGACCTCTAATATATGGAATTGCACAATATGTACATCTGTTACTACATCCTTCTCCAATTTTCAAATAAGCATAGTTTTTTCCAGTAGTTACAACTCTTTCATAAAATTCATTATATGTTGGCATTGGTAATGGCTTTATTTCAGTTATTTTATTACTTGTATGTGTTGTACTTTCTTCTCTGATATTTTCTTTTACTAATTTTTCAATTTTTTCCCACATCTTGTTGTACTCATCAATCTTTATGAATAAATCCACTTCAGGAAGAGCTTTGACTAATTCATCATAATATCTTTGAACTAAACAACCCATTGCGATTAGATATTTACAATTTTTCTTTTTATATTCAGCCATTTCTAATATTGTATTAATAGCTTCTTCCTTTGCAGACTCAATAAATCCGCATGTATTTATTACTATGATATCTGCTTTTTCTGGGTTATTCACTATTTCATATTGATTATTTTTAAAATGTCCAATTGCAATTTCTGTATCTATTAAATTTTTACTACATCCTAATGATATAAATCCTACTTTCACTATTATTCTCCTAACTATTATGACTACAGATATGCTTTCTTGTTAATTCCATTAAATTCAATTTCGTAAATCCTTCCACTTGTGTTTTGGCTCTAT
This sequence comes from uncultured Clostridia bacterium, assembly GCA_934120315.1. GTDB lineage: Bacteria > Bacillota > Clostridia > TANB77 > CAG-508 > CAG-269. Next base: position 87,095 of record CAKOTX010000002.1, on the reverse strand, counting down.
CTGATTTTAATGTTTCTTTTAAAAGTTTTTCTATTTTTTCTTTATTTTCTTCTTTTAACATATCTATATAATCTATTATTATTATTCCACCTATATCTCTTAATCTTAATTGTCTTGCAATTTCTAATGTTGCTTCATAATTTACTTTATATATAGTGTCTTCCAATGTACTTTTTCCTGTGAATTTTCCTGAGTTTACATCTATTGCAACTAGTGCTTCTGTTGGATCTATTGTAATAAATCCTCCACAATTTAACCATATTTTTCTTTGTTTTGATTTTTCTATTTGTTTTTCTAACTCATATTTCTCTAACAAATTTTCTTCTTTTTCTATCTTGATATTTTCATTTACATCATCCAATATTTGCTTTATTTCATCACATTCTTTTTGATCATTTACTTCTATTCTTTCTATTCTATCTTCTGGTAAATCTAATATCATTTTTTCTATAATACTTGGGCTTTGATATAATAATTCTGGTTTGTCAGTTCCCTTTTCAAATTTTGCTTTAATCTTATTCCATTTTTTTATTAATTGTTCCAAATCTCCTTTTAATTCTTCTCTTGATTTCTTTTCGGCAGCAGTTCTTAATATTACTCCTGTATTTTCTGGCAATTCTGATTTTATTATATCTAATAATCTTTGCTTTTCCTTTTCATCTACTATTTTTTGAGAAATTGTTACAATATTAGTATTAGGCATAAGTATTAAATATTTTCCAGTTAATTTTACATGAGTTGATGTTCTTGCACCTTTTTTGTCATTACTGTCTTTTTGAATTTGTATCAACATTTTTTGATTTGGTTTTAAAACATCCCTAATTTTTACATTAGGTCTTTTTTCTATTTTTTCATCAACCTGAGGAATAACATCTTTTACATGTATAAAACTATTTTTTTCTGTTCCTATATCTACAAATGCCGCTTGCATTCCAGGTACAATATCTTTTACTATTCCTAAATAAATATTCCCTTCATTTCTCGCTTTTATATTTTCTTTATTTTCTTCATATATTTCTACTAATTTGCCGTTTTCTAAAATAGCAATTATCTTTGAATCTTCTTTTTTGTTTACTATTAATTCTATCATGTCTTTACCTTTCTAATTGAATTTATTCATTGCAATATCTATTCCATTTTTTAATATTTCGATTACTGCCTCTTTAGCTTTTTCTGTTCCTTCGTCAAGTAATGGAATCTGTTCCTCTGGAATAGCACCTATTACATGGTTAATTTCATCTCCATTATGTTCAGGTCTTCCTATTCCAATTCTTATTCTTGGAAAATCTTCTGTTCCTATCATTTGAATAATTGATTTCATTCCATTATGTCCGCCACTGCTACCTTTTTTTCTTATCTTTATTTTCCCTGGTTCTATATCCATATCATCATATATTACTAATATATTTTCTTTTTCAATTTTATAAAAATCTACAAATGGCTTTACACTTTCACCACTTAAGTTCATATATGTCTGTGGTTTTAATAATACTACTTTTTTTCCTTCGATTATTCCAGTACCATTTAGACCTTGGAATTTTGTTTTAGTTACATCTATATTATATTTAGTAGCAATTTTATTTATAGTATTAAATCCCATATTATGTCTTGTTTTTCCATATTCTGCTTCCGGATTTCCTAATCCTACAATCAAATACATTTTTTGCCCTCTTTTCCATTTTTTCTCTATTATATTTTACATTGTTTTGGCGTACTTTTCAAGTGTTTTAGGAAATTTTATACTATACATGCAATTCTATTACTAGGAAAATATTTTTTCATTTCTTCTCTCAAATATTTCTCTGCTTCTATTCTTACTCCTTCCTTATATCCATATTTTCCATTACCTCTTCCTGTCATTAAATCTTTATTATACAAATTGATAGCATTTGGAAAAGCTTCTTCATTTATTCTTGTGTGAACATAGCTATATGTCATCAAAATAATTTCAAAAAAAGCATTTCTTTTTACCTTTTCTGATAGTTCCTCATTTAACCTTTTAATCAAATCTGAATATAGTTTTTGCCATCCATCTACTAGTATGACAGGTGCTATTAATATCCCTACTTTATATCCTGCCTCTGCTAATTTATTGATTGCTCCAATTCTTCCTTTTAACCTTGAAGTTCCAAATTCTACTTTGTTTATAATTTCTTCTGGATTTACACTCATTCTTATAATTATTTTTCCATTATGTTGCAAAGGCAAAATCTCATCAACCATATCAAATTTGGTTGGTAATGTTAAAAATCCTTTTTCTGTTTTTGCAAAATTTTCTATTGTCCACTCTAAATTTCCTGTAATTGTATTTTCTAATATCAAATCACTATTACTTCCAATTTCAAATGTTAATTTTTTCTCACTTGCATTTGCAACTTTAATTATTTTTTCTAACATTTGCTCTCTATTTACAAATAGCCTTAAATAAGCACATTTATTATAATTACAAACTAAATAACAATACATACACATTGCAGTACATCCAGAAGATGTATATGGAACTAAATAATCTGATGTTTTGTGATTCTCTACAAATTTATGTGTTTTCCTAACTCCTATAATCAAATTTCTTTTCATATTTGGAAATTCTGAATTTTGTTTTTTTCTCATCTCTTCTATGTTATTATGATTTTCTATTTCAGATTTTGGTACATCTTTGTATTGTTCCATTAATTGTTTTCCTAATGGATAATTAATTATTTCTTTTTCATAAAAAATAGCTTGTGGTTTAAACATATAAAATCTCTCCTTTTTTTATATGTTTTCCAAGTCGCTTTTTTTTATGCGAAAATGAGATCGGCCCTTAAATTCGCATGTGAATTTAAGGACCGACCCCATTTTCGCAATATTTACACTTTTCTATTCATTGCATTTTTTCCGCCAAATACACAAGGCGAACTGCATTTCCAGCCAGGAAATGTACAACGTGCCCCTTTAGAATATGGCAACAAATACTCATACAATTCTTTTTCATCTTTTACAGCATTCAAATACTTTTTCATAATCTCTTGAGTTTGTTCCATAATTTCCAATTGAGCAGCACCACATAAACGTTCTGTACATTTAAGTACAAAATCCTCAATCGAACCTCTTTCATTTACTTGTACCAACATTCCTTGAGGATAAAACTCTTTTAAAGAAGAAATATCTTTAAGCCATTCTTCCTCTAATTCAGTCTTCCTAATAATAGGCGGAATATAGTACTTAGGTTCATCAAGTAATGTCATCTCATACTTCAAGGTTCTATGTCTTTGAGCCTGTGCAAGTTCTGCAAAACTTGCCAAATATGTTGTACAATAATTTTCTCCGAATTCTTCTTTTCTATGCTTTCTTTGTGCAAAAATTGAAAACTTTCTTCCTTTAATTCTAGAATCAAGTCCTTCAACTTCTACATCAGGCATAACTTCCAAGAATTCTTTAAATACTTGTTTTAATTTGATAGAAAAACTATTATCAGGTTCTTCTGCAATATAATCTTTAGCCCAGTTAATAATGTAATTCAATTGTCCAAAATTAACTGTATATTCCATTATCGTTGCAGGTGTAAAAACACTAATTAAGTATCTTGCATTTTCTTGTGCTAGTTTTTTTACACGTTTTTCATCAAATTGAGGATATTCTTTTGCAATTTGTTTTGCATAAATTTCAATCCACTTTTCGTACAATTTTTTTTCTTGAGGTGAAGGCTCCATTTTGGTATATCTTGCAGATTTTTCAGAGGTATTATACATCTTTTCATTATTTAAAACCATTGCAAGAATCTTGGGAATTCCTTCTAAGCTCAAATTATAAGTCGCATGTCCAAATACACTGTGATGGCCAGATTTGAGATTTCCATTTACTCTTCTTTGAGTTTTTTCAGCAGGCTCTGCAAACAATGTTTCCAATGTATCAGGTAAATAACAGATTCCTGCTGATTTTCCAGAAAAATCTAAGGCCTCTTCTTTTGGTAATGCATACCCTACTTTTGTTGATGCTATTACTTCGATTTTCATTTGTGTTGTACTCCTTTCACACATATTTATGCTTGGCTGTAACTATTTACAACTTGATGAAAGTATAACACATCTTTTTTTCATTGTCTAGCTAAATTTCCCACTTTGGCACATATTCTTCCTCATGTTCTCCAAGTTCCTGAATATAGCCATTTTCAAGATCTAAGTCATATAAATAATTTTCTACTTCTTCATATTCTCCTTTAGTTAGCTTTCTATTTAATCCTTCAATTTCTTTTGCTTTATATGTTGGAAAATATTGTGCCATAACACTTACAAAAACATTATTGTCTATATTTTCTTTTATCCACTTCAAAACTTGTTTACTATTTTCTACTTGATTTGGTAAAATTAAATGTCTTATCATTAATCCCTTTTTCATTATTCCGTTATCATCTAATTTTGGGATTCCAACTTGTCTATACATTTCTTTTATTGCTTTTGTTGCAACTTCAAAATAGTTATTAACCTTAGAATATTCTTTTCCTAATTCATCATAAAAATATTTTAAATCTGGCAAATATATATCTATATAACCTTCAAGCATTTTTAAAGTCTCTACATTTTCATAACCATTTGTATTATAAACAATTGGAATATATAATCCTTTTTTTCTTGCTATTTTTATTGCTTCTATTATATGTAATGCATAACTTGTTGGAGTTACTAGATTAATATTTTCTACTCCTTTTTCTTGTTGTTTTATCATTATATCTGCAAGCTCTTCTATTGTTATCTCTTTTCCCTTTCCAAGTTGGCTTATTTCATAATTTTGACAAAATATGCAGTTCATATTACAGTTAGAGAAGAATATCGTCCCAGAACCGATTCTCACCTGAAATGCAAGGTTCTTCAAAATTGTGTGTAGAATATAATGCAATTTTTATTTTATCTGTTGATTTACATCTTCCTGGATATTTAGTTCTATCTATTCCACATTTATGAGGACAAATTTCACATCTTATTAGTTCTTCCATTTCTATTTCCTTTCATTATGTATATTATTATAATACAATACGCCCCATAAATCAATCGGTTTCATCTATATTGTCTATAAGCTGTTTACATTCTTTCCAATTTATAATTTTTACACACTCATAATCTGTTGACATTTTATTAATTATCTCTTTAGTTTTATCAGTTGAATTCAAGTCTGTTACAATAATATCTTTAATATTTTCTTCCTTTCCATATAATATCTTAAATAATACTGAACGCAAAAATCCTTCAATTCTTTCTTCTTGATTCTTAACTGCTATAATAATATAAATTCCGTCTGCTTTCATATTTGTATATGTAATCATATATATAATTTGTCTAATCAATTCAAATAAGCCATAAAGAGCAAGTACCCAAAGTATAGAATTTATAATAAAATTCTCCATACCTATTTTCCTCCTTATGGCTATTCTATGAATTTAATATTTTTTTGTTACTTTAATTCGATAATTTTTTCCCATGGTAATTCTGGCTTTCCAAAATGTCCATAATTTGTTGTTTTTGTAAATATTGGTTCACGTAAACCTAAATATTCTATAATTCCTTTTGGTGTCAAATCAAAATTTCTTTTAATGATTTCTTCTATCTCGTCTTCTGGAATTGTATTTGTTCCAAATGTATCTACAAATATTGACATTGGTTGTTCTACACCAATTGCATATGCAACTTGTAATTCACATTTTTTTGCATATCCATTTGCTACAACGTTTTTAGCAATATGACGTAACATATATGCAGCACTCCTATCTACTTTTGTAGCATCTTTTCCAGAAAAAGCTCCTCCGCCATGACGTGCATAGCCACCATATGTGTCTACTATAATTTTTCTTCCAGTTAATCCTGTATCCCCTAAAGGTCCTCCAATTACAAATCTTCCTGTTGGATTAATATAATATTTTGTATTTTCATCCAAATATTTTTCAGGTATTACTGCATTTATTACTTTATCTTTAATATCTGTAATTAATGCATCCATATCAACATTTGCATTATGTTGTGTAGAAATCAATATAGTATCAATTCTTTTTACTTTATCTCCTTCATATTCAACAGTTACTTGTGTCTTTCCATCTGGTCTTAGATATGGTAATATTCCCATTTTACGCACAACTGTTAATCTTCTAGCTAACTTATGTGCCATTGATATTGCAAAAGGCATATATTCTTCTGTTTCGTCAGAAGCATATCCGAACATAATTCCTTGATCTCCAGCACCTCCAATATCTACACCTTGTGCTATATCTGAACTCTGTTTTGTTATATTAATATCTATTTTGCAAGTTCTATAATCTATATCTAATTTGGCATCATCATAACCAATTTCTTTAATTCTATTTCTAACTATTTTTTCTATATCTAATTTAGCATTTGTTGTTAATTGTCCTGCAATTGTTATTTGATTTGCAGATGCAAATGTTTCTACTGCCACTCTTGAATATCTGTCTTGTTTTAATGCTTCATCTAATATTGTATCCGAAATATAATCACATAATTTATCTGGATGTCCTTCAGTTACACTTTCAGATGTAAAATAATATTTTTTCATTTTTGTTTCCTCCTATATAATAAAAATAAACCCCCAGCATATGCTAAGAGTTCACTTTTATTCAATCATCACTCAAAGCCAATGCTTTGCCGGTTTTAGCACCTTGTCTATCGATAGGTTGCTGTGGGATTAACGAGCCGTTCTCTACTCCACTCTTGATAATTTATATTCAATTAAACTAGTTGTAATATAGCAACTTCTGCTGCATCACCTTTACGTGGTCCAGCTTTAACGATTCTTGTATATCCTCCAACTCTACCTTCGTATTTAGGAGCGATTTCGTTAAATAATTTTCCTATTACATCTGTATCTTTTACTTTATTTAATTTTGTCATCATTTTTCTTCTTGCATTTAATCTTGATGGCATATCTTTTTGTCTTTTTTCTGTTTTCTCTTCTTTAACAACTTTTAGATATTCATTACCATTTTTGCTTTTTACTAATTCTGTAACTTTATTACCTTTAGAATCTAGTTTTGCTTTTACTACTTTTACATCTACAGTTTCGAAGTTGTCTTTTTCTTTGATTGCTAAAGCTATTAAACTATCAGCGATTGCTTTTACTTCTTTTGCTCTAGCTTCTGTTGTTTCAACTTTTCCGTGTAATATTAAATCTGTTGTTAATGTTTTTAACATTGCATTTCTTATATCAGTAGTTCTACCTAATTTTCTGTTTGTTGCCAATTTTTTCACCTTCCTTTATTCGTCTTCTTCAGCGAAATTTAAGCCTAATGAATGTAATTTTGCAATTACTTCATCTAATGATTTCTTTCCTAAATTTCTAACTTTCATCATATCACTTTCAGATCTGTTTGTTAAATCCTCTACTGTAGCTATTCCTGCTCTCTTTAAGCAGTTGAATGAACGTACAGATAATTCTAGTTCTTCGATTGATGTTTCTAAAACTTTCTCTTTTTTAGATTCTTCTTTTTCTATCATTACTTGTGTATTTCTTGTTGCTTCAGATAAATCTATGAATAATTCTAAATGTCCTGTCATAACTTTAGCAGCTAAGCTTAAAGCTTCATGAGCTTTTAAACTACCATCTGTCCAAACTTCGATAATTAGCTTATCATAGTCAACCATTTGGCCTACTCTAGTGTTTTTTACTTGATAATTTACTTTTTTTACTGGTGTATAAATTGAATCTATTGGAAGCACAGATATGTCTTGGTTAGGTTTTTTATTCTTTTCTGAAGGGGAATATCCTCTTCCCATATCTGCTGTCAATTCCATTATCAACTGTCCACCTTCTGATACAGTTGCTATATGTAAGTCTGGATTTAATATTTCTACAGTTCCATCTGTAATGATATCTCCTGCAGTTACTTCTCCTTCACCTTTAAAGTTAATTCTCATGACTTTTTCTTCGTTTTCAGCAAATTTTAGTCTAACATTTTTCAAGTTAACTATAATTTCTGGTACATCTTCTACAACATTTGGTATGCTTGAAAATTCATGTAATACACCCTCAATTTTAACACTTGTAATTGCACATCCTGTTAAAGATGATAGTAATATACGTCTTAATGAATTTCCTATTGTTACACCATATCCTCTTTCTAATGGTTCGCATACAAATTTTGCATAATTATTTGTGTCATCAACCTCTAGACATTCAATATTTGGCTTTTCAAATTCTATCATTTCTACCTCCTAATATTTTAAAAACTATTTAGAGTAAAGCTCTACTATTAAATGCTCTTCAACTGGAATATCAACATCTTCTCTAGATGCTAATCTTACTACTTTACCACTTAAAGTTTCGTTATTTAATTCTAACCATGCTGGAACTGGTCTTGCTGCATTTGCTTCTATATTAGCTTTTATTGCTCCATTGTCTTTTTTGATTTCTCTAACTGTTATAACATCTCCAGCTTTTACTAAGTATGAAGGGATATCAACTCTTCTTCCATTTACTTCGAATTGTCCATGGTTTACTAATTGTCTTGCTTGAGCTCTTGATGCTCCAAATCCTAATCTGTAAACAACATTGTCTAATCTGCTTTCTAATATTTGTAATAAGTTTTCACCTGTTACTCCTTTTTTATTAGATGCCATTTCGAAATATCCTCTAAATTGTTTTTCTCCAACTCCATAGTATGATTTTGTTTTTTGTTTTTCTCTTAATTGTGTTCCGTATTCAGAAAGTTTTGCTCTTTTTTGTCCGTGTTGTCCTGGAGCATAGTTTCTTCTAGAGATACTACATTTATCAGAATAACATCTTGAACCTTTTAAGAACAATTTTTGTCCTTCTCTACGGCAAATACGACATTGTTCGTCTGTATAACGTGCCATCTTTTATTTACACCTCTTTCTATATTTCTACCTTATTTTTGTTTTGCAAGGGGACACATTTTTCCCCTTAATATTCCTCGACGGACAAAATATGTCCCCATAGGAATTTTATTATTATACTCTTCTTCTTTTTGGTGGTCTACAACCATTGTGTGGGATTGGTGTTACGTCTTTAATACTTGTTAATTCTAGACCTGCAGATTGAAGTGCTCTTATTGCAGCTTCTCTTCCTGCTCCTGGACCTTTAACATATACTTCAACTGTTTTTAATCCGTGTTCCATTGCTGCTTTAGCTGCTGTTTCAGCAACTTCTCCAGCTGCGAATGGTGTGCTTTTTCTAGAACCTTTGAATCCTAATCCTCCAGCACTTCCCCATGATATTGTATTTCCGTTTGTATCTGTTATTGTAACTATTGTATTGTTAAAGCTAGAGTGAATATGAGCTTCACCTTTATCAATGTTTTTTCTATTTCTTCTAGCTACTGGTTTTTTCGCTACATTTTTGTTAGCCATTTCCTTTATTTCCCTCCTTCAAAAATAACATTACGTTAATTATTTTTGTTTTATACAGCTTTTTTAGATCTGCTTACTAATTTTCTTGGACCTTTTCTTGTACGAGCATTAGTTTTTGTTCTTTGTCCTCTTACTGGAAGACTTCTTCTATGTCTTAATCCTCTATAACATCCAATTTCTGTTAGTCTTTTTATATTAAGAGCTACTTCTCTTCTTAAATCACCTTCAACTTTGTATGATTCGTCAATAACTTTTCTTATGCTATTAACTTCGTCATCAGTTAAGTCTTTAACTCTTGTATCTGGATTAACTCCAGCTTTTGCTAATATTTTATTTGAACTAGCAACTCCTATACCATAGATATATGTAAGTCCTATTTCAACTCTTTTTTCTTTAGGTAAGTCTACTCCTGCTATACGAGCCATGTTTTTGCACCTCCAAATTTTTTCTTTTTTAATTTGAACTTTTATGTTCGTTGTAGTGTTGTCCTAATTTTGCTTAAAGGTGAAATGCATCTAAATTAATAGATCTTTAAGTTTTATTTTGGACATATATATAAACACAAATTCGATATGTAAACATTTAAGTTTAACAGCCGCTACCTAATTTGTGTTATAAGCTAAAATTATCCTTGTCTTTGTTTGTGTTTAGGGTTTTCACATATAACTCTAATTACACCTTTTCTTTTTATTACTTTGCATTTGTCACACATTTTCTTTACTGATGGTCTTACTTTCATTAGATTTCCCTCCTTTAATAGTATTTATATTTTTGGGTTAATTAATTGACTATTATTTTGCTCTCCAAGTGATTCTTCCTCTTGTCAAATCATATGGTGATAATTCAACTTTAACTTTATCTCCTGGTAAAATTTTGATATAATTCATTCTCAATTTTCCTGAGATATGTGCTAAAATTTGATGTCCATTTTCAAGTTCTACTTTGAAATTAGTATTTGGTAGTGTTTCAACTACTGTTCCTTCTACTTCTATAACATCTTCCTTTGCCAAGTCTTCTTACCTCCTTCTTAAAGAGCTTTTTATCATGGAAAATCCATGAATAAAAATACTTTTTTCCATTTTTTTCAGTATTAACTCATACATTATATAATATTTTTATAGCATTGTCAATACTTCTGGCTCATTTTCTGTAATTAAAATTGTATTTTCATAATGTGCAGCCCAACTTCCATCTTGTGTTACAATTGTCCATCCATCTTCTAATTCCCAGATGTCTGGTTTTCCTGCTATAACCATTGGTTCAATTGCCAATGTCATGCCTGGTTCTAGTCTAATTCCTCTACCAGCTTTTCCGTAATTTGGTATTTCTGGTTCTTCATGCATTTCTTTTCCAATTCCATGTCCTTCAAATTCTCTTACAACTGAATATCCTTGTGATTTTACATATTCACCAATTGCGTGTGAAACATCTCCAATTCTGTTTCCTTTTTTAGCATATTTTATTCCTTCAAAAAATGCTTGTTTTGTAACTTCTACAAGTCTTCTTGCCTCTTTTGAAACATTTCCTACTAAAAATGTTCTTGCAGCATCTCCATTATATCCATTTTTTAATGCTACTAAATCTACACTTACAATATCACCATCTTTAATAACTCTTTTTGATGATGGAACTCCATGTATTACTTCATCATTAATTGAAATACATGTTGCAGCAGGATAAGGAGGAACTCCCCTTATTCCTGGATCATATCCTTTTTCTGCAGAAACTGCACCATATTTTTTCATTGTTTCTTCTGCTATTCTATCAATGTCTGCTGTTGTCATTCCTGGCTTTATTGCATCTTCTATTGCTTTATGTGTTAGCGCTGTTACACGTCCTGCTTCTCTCATTAGTTCAATTTCTCTTTTTGATTTTATTGTAACCATTGTTTCTACGCTTCCTTTCTATTTAAAACAACTATTTTTTTATATCTCTTACAACATCTTCTGCTACATCTTTACCCATTCTATTTATTGAGATACTTACTGTTTCTGTTATTAATACACCTTTATTTTTGTAATATTCTACTAATGGGCTTGTTTTTTCTTCGTATATCTCTAATCTTCTTTTTATTGCTTCTGGATCAGAATCATCTGCTCTTTGTTTTAGTGGAGCACCACATTTATCACAGATTCCTTCTTTTACAGGTGGATGTAGTTTGATGTTGTATGTTGCTTTACAATCAGGGTTTGTGCAAACTCTTCTTGTTAACATTCTATCTATAATTTCTTCTTTTGGTGTTACTAAATTTATTACTAAATCTATTTTTTCTCCTTTTGCTTCTAACATTTTGTCTAATTTTTCTGCTTGTTCAATTGTTCTTGGGAATCCATCTAATATTACACCATTTTTTGCATCATCCCATGTTAATCTATCTTCTACCATTGGTACTGTAATTTCATCTGGTACTAAGTTTCCTTTTGATATATATTTGTCTGCTTCTACTCCTAATGGTGTTTTTTCACTTATATTTTTTCTGAATATATCTCCTGTTGATATTTGTGGTAATCCTGTTTGCTCACTAATTAATCCTGCAACAGTTCCTTTTCCTGTGCCTTGTGCACCTAACATAATAATATTCATATTTATTCTTCCTTTCTCTTTTCCCTCGAAAAAATATATGCCCCTAATTTCTTAGAGGCTTTTCTTTCGTATTTTTGCAATCTTATTTTAGCCTATTTTACCCATTTTGTCAACAATTTAATCAAAAAAATAACACTTATCTTTTGATAAGTGCTATCTTTATTCTATTCTAAGAATCCTTTATAATGTCTCATTACTAATTGAGATTCTAATTGTTGTACTGTTTCAAGTGCAACACCTACAACGATTAATATTGAAGTTCCACCAAATGAAACATTCAAGCTTGTAAATCTTAATAACATTGGGATGATTGCTATAACAGCTAAGAATAATCCTCCGAATATTGTTAATTTAGATATTACAGATGATAAATAATCTGTTGTTGGCTTACCAGCTCTAATTCCTGGTATGAATCCACCATTTTTCTTGATATTGTTTGATACTTCTGCTGGATTAAATGTAGCATAAGTATAGAAGAATGTGAATCCCATAATTAATATTAAATATACTATTGCATTAGCTAATGAATATCCCCATCCAACACTTGATGATGATGTAGCAATAGAGAACTTATAAACTCCTGCCCAAAATCCATTTAATGTTGAGATATCTTTTACAAACATTGATATTACCATTGCTGGGAATGTCATGAATGATGATGCGAATATTACTGGCATAACTCCAGCCATTGCTAATTTTAATGGTATATGTGTGCTTTGTGCACCAACCATTTTTCTTCCTTGTACTCTCTTTGAGTATTGAACAGGTACTCTTCTTTCTGCTTCTTGTACAAATACAACTCCAGCAACTAAGATAAGTGCTCCTATTATAATTCCTAAAGCAGTTAATAGTCCTATTGTGTTAAATCCTGAAGATGTGAATATCAAATTCCAAATAGTTGTTACTCCTGATGGTAAACCAGATATAATACCAATAAAGATTATAATTGATATACCATTTCCAATTCCTTTACTTGTAATTTGTTCTCCAAGCCACATTAACAAAGATGTTCCTGCAACTAAAGATGCAACAATTAAAATTCCTGTTAGCCATCCTGGATTAATGAATACTCCAGCATTTCTATATGATAGATAAATTCCAATTGCTTCGATTAGAGCTAAGATTAATGTAATAATCTTAGTCCATCTATTCATTACTTTTCTACCTTCTTCTCCACCTTCTTTAGCCATTCTTTCTAATGAAGGTATTACCATTGCCAATAATTGAACAACAATTGATGCTGTTATGTATGGACTTATTGACATTGCAAAAATTGAAAATCTTGAAAAAGCTCCTCCTGAAATTATATCTATAAATCCTGCGATTCCATTTGATGAAGTCATTGCTTCATTTAATACTATTGTATTTACACCAGGCACTGTAATGTAACATCCTAATCTAAACAAAACAATAAGTATTAATGTGTATATAAGTCTTTTTCTTACATCGGGTGTTTTTAAAGCGTTTTTTATCGTTTTAAACAACTAAATCACCTCTGCCTTTCCGCCTAGAGCTTCAATTTTTTCCTTAGCAGATGCAGTAAATCTTGTAGCTTTAACATTTAATTTTTTCTCTAATTTTCCTGTTCCTAAAACTACGATTCCATCATTTACTTTTCCGATTATTCCTTCTTCTACTAAGCTTTCTGCTGTTACATCTGTTGCTTTAGATTTGTTTAACATAGTTAATGTTACTTCTGTATAGTTATTTGCATGGATATTTGTGAATCCTCTTTTTGGTAAACGTCTATATAATGGTGTTTGACCTCCTTCGAATCCTCTTCTTACTCCACCGCCGCTTCTTGCTTTTTGTCCTTTATGTCCTTTTCCTGATGTTTTTCCTAATCCAGAACCAATACCACGTCCAACTCTTCTTCTTGTTTTCTTTTCAACAGCTGGTTTTAATTCTCCTAACTTCATTCTGTTCGCACCTCCTTATTTTTTATTTATCCTTATTAATTACATTATTTCGTCAACTTTTTTATTTCTCTTTTTAGCTACTTGTTCAATTGTTCTCATGTTCTTTAAACCTTCGATAGTTGCATATACAACGTTTCTTGGATTGTTTGTTCCAATAACTTTTGTACGTACATCTCTGTATCCTGCTAATTCAAGTACTGGTCTTACACTTCCTCCAGTAATAAGTCCTGTACCAACCTTAGCTGGTTTTAACATAACTTTTGCACTACCAAATTCTCCTATAAATTCATGAGGTACTGTTGTTCCAACAATTGGAACTTCAACTAAGTTTTTCTTAGCTTCTTGAATAGCTTTTTTGATAGCATCTGGTACTTCAGCAGCTTTACCATTTCCGATTCCAACATGTCCTGCACCATCTCCAACGATAACTACAGCACTGAATCTAAATGTTCTACCACCTTTTACTACTTTTGCAACTCTATTAATAGCTACTACTTTTTCTTTTAATTCTGGCATTTTATTTTCTTCCATTAGAATTCTAAGCCTCCTTCTCTTGCGGCTTCAGCTAATGCTTTTACAACACCATGGTATATATATCCACTACGATCATATACTACAGTTTTGATTTTCTTAGCTGATGCTCTTTTTGCGATTAAAGCTCCAACTTCTTTAGCAGCTTCTACATTAGAATTTTTAGTTTTAACTTCTTTATCTAATGTTGAAGCAGATACTAATGTATTTCCAGCAACATCATCTATGATTTGAGCATAGATATTTGTATTGCTTCTATATACACATAGTCTTGGTCTTTCTGCTGTTCCAGATACTTTAGTTCTAACTCTAGCATGTCTTCTAGTTCTTTCTAATTTTCTATCTGTTTTACTAACCATTTTTAATCTCCTTTCAATTATTTACCTGTCTTACCTTCCTTACGTCTAATAACTTCTTCAGCATATTTGATACCTTTACCTCTATATACTTCAGGTGGTCTCTTTGTTCTGATGTTAGCTGCTGTTTGACCAACTAATTCTTTGTCAACACCTCTAACTATGATTGTATTAGCGTTTGGAACGTCAAATGAAATTCCAGCTGGTGCTTCAAATATTACTGGATGAGAATATCCTAATGTTAAATTTAAGTTGTTACCTTGTTTTGCAACTCTGTAACCAACACCATTTATTTGTAATTCTCTTGTATATTCTTTTTCAACACCATTTATCATATTATTGATTAATGTTCTTGTTAAACCATGTAAGCTTCTGTTTAAAGCTTCATCATTTGGTCTTTTTACTATAATTGTATTGTTTTCAATAGATACAGAAATATTTTTATGTATTTCTCTTTCTAATGTACCTTTAGGTCCTTTTACAGTTATTTTTTGTCCGTCTAATTTAACTTCAACACCTTCAGGTATTACAATGTGTTTATTTCCTATTCTTGACATTTTATTTTCACCTTTCTTATTATATTGGGCGTTCGCCTAACATTTCATTTTTACATTTCTGCATTTTCACGATTAGGTTGATTTTTCCCATCTTTTATATAAATCTGATTACCAGATGTATGCTAAAACTTCTCCACCAATTCCAGCTTCTCTAGCTTCTTTGTCTGTTTTTAGACCTTTAGATGTAGAAATTATTGCTGTTCCTAATCCGTTTAATACTCTTGGTAATTCTTCTTTACCAGCATATACTCTTAATCCTGGTTTACTGATTCTTTTTATTCCGTCAATAACTCTAGCTCCTTTTTCATCATATTTTAATGTAATTCTGATGATTCCTTGATTTTCGTTATTGATTAATTCAAATGATTTGATATATCCTTCTTTAAATAAGATTTCAGCTATTGCTGTTTTCATTTTAGAGTTTGGTACATCAACTGTCTTGTGTTTAGCACTGTTAGCATTTCTTATTCTTGTTAACATATCTGCTATTGGATCTGTAGTATTCAATTCACTTTACCTCCTTTTTTTAATTTTACCAACTTGCTTTTTTAACACCTGGAATTTCACCTTTGTGTGCTAATTCTCTGAAACATACACGGCAAATTCCATATTTTCTGATATAAGCATGTGGTCTTCCACAAATTCTGCATCTATTATATTCTCTAGTAGCATATTTTTGTGGTCTAGCTTGTTTTATTTTTAATGATTTTTTAGCCATTATTTATTCTCCTCCTTAATTTATGCTTTGAAAGGCATTCCTAATAGTTTTAATAGCTCTTTTGCCTCTTCGTCTGTTTCAGCTGTTGTTACAAATATGATATCCATACCTCTTAATTTGTCTACTTTATCATATTCGATTTCTGGGAATATTAATTGTTCTTTAATACCCATTGAGTAGTTTCCTCTTCCATCAAATGAGTTTTCAGAAACACCTCTAAAGTCTCTTACTCTTGGTAATGCAACATTGAATAGTTTGTAAGCAAAATCATACATTTTGTCTGATCTTAATGTTACTTTACATCCAACGTTAGCTCCTTCTCTTAATTTAAATGCTGCTATTGATTTTTTTGCTTTTGTTATCATTGGTCTTTGACCTGTGATTTGCATTAAATCATTTACTGCATTTTCTAATGATTTAGGATTTTCTTTTGTATCTCCTAAACCTATATTTATAACTATTTTTTCAAGCTTTGGAACTTGCATAGTTGATTTATATCCAAATTTTTTCATTAATGCTGGAATTACTTCATTTTGATATTGTTCTCTTAGTTTTTCCATGTTCAGTTAATCCTCCTTTCACTATTTGATATTAGCTCCACATTTTTTGCAAACACGAACTTTTTTATCATTTTCAACTTTATATTCTACTCTTGTAGATTTTCCACATTTTGGGCATACTACATTTACTATTGAGCTGTCAATTGCACATTCAACTGGGATTATTCCACCCTCTTCACCTTGTTTTCTAGGTTTGATGTGTTTTTTTCTAACGTTTACACCTTTAACAACTACTTTTGAGTCTTTAGGCATAACTTCTAATACTTCTCCTTTTTTACCCTTATCATTTCCAGATAAAACTTGGACTGTATCTCCTTTTTTTATTCTCATTGAGTTTAACCTCCTTCTTTACTACTTATTATAAAACTTCTGGTGCTAATGATAATATTTTCATATAATCCTTTTCTCTTAATTCTCTAGCAACTGGGCCAAATATACGTGTTCCTCTTGGTGTTTTATCATCTTTAATTAATACTGCTGCATTTTCATCAAATTTTACATAAGAACCATCTGGTCTTCTTAAACCTCTTTTGCTTCTTACGATAACAGCTTTAACTACATCACCTTTCTTAACAACGCCACCTGGTGTTGCTGTTTTAACAGAGGCAACTATAACATCACCGATGTTAGCTGTTTTCATATATGAACCACCCATACATCTGATACACATGATTTCTTTAGCTCCAGTATTGTCAGCAACTTTTAATATTGTTTGTTGTTGTATCATGATCTATTTTCCTCCTTTTTCAAGAATCTCAACTACTCTCCATCTCTTATCTTTAGAAAGTGGTCTTGTTTCCATTACTTTTACTTTATCTCCTATTTCACAGCTATTATTTTCGTCATGAGCTTTTAATTTATATGTTCTTTTAACTGTTTTTCCATACATTTTATGGCTTACACTTGTTTCAACTGAAACAACTACTGTTTTATCCATTTTGTCAGATGTTACAGTACCAACCATAACTTTACGAAGATTTCTTTCCATAGATTAATCCTCCTTTTTACTTGCTATTTTTCTTTCTGTTAATACAGTATTTATTTTAGCTATATCTTTTTTAACCTCTTTGATTTTCATTGGGTTATCTAATCCGTTTGTAGCTAAACTAAATTTTAATTTGAATAATTCTGTTTTTAGTTCACCTAATTCTTTTTCTAATTCTGGTGAAGACATTTCTCTAATCTTATTTATCTTCATCACTATCACCCACCTTGTTCTCAGTTTCTTTTACTACGAACTTACATTTGATTGGTAATTTGTTCATAGCTAATCTCAAGGCTTCTTTAGCTGTCTCTTCAGGGATTCCTGCAATTTCAAACATAACTCTACCTGGTTTTACAGCAGCTACCCAATATTCAACATTACCTTTACCTTTACCACCACGAGTTCCGGCTGGTTTTTGTGTTATTGGTTTGTCTGGAAATATTTTAATCCAAACCTTTCCACCTCTTTTTGTATAACGTGTCATTGCGATACGTGCTGCTTCAATTTGGTTTCCTTTAATTAAACCAGCTTCTACAGCTTGTATTCCGTATTCTCCGTCTGTTACTTTGTTTCCTCTTGTTGCTTTTCCTCTATTTCTACCTTTTTGCATTTTTCTATATTTAGATTTTTTTGGCATTAATGGCATTATTTGTCTCCTCCTTCCACTTTTCTAGCTGGAAGAACTTCACCTTTATAAATCCATACTTTAACACCGATTTTTCCGTATGTTGTATCTGCTTCTGCAAATCCATAGTCAATATCAGCTCTTAAAGTTTGTAGAGGAATTGTTCCCTCTTTATAAAATTCTGTTCTAGCCATATCAGCTCCACCTAATCTTCCAGATACTGAAGTTTTGATTCCTAAAGCACCTGATTTCATAGCTTTTTGCATACATTGTTTCATAGCTTTTCTAAATGAAATTCTTCTTTCTAGTTGTCCAGCGATATTTTCAGCAACTAATTGTGCATCTGTATCTATTGCTTTTACCTCAACTATATTGATATTTACATCTTTACCAATTAATTTTGTTAATTCTGCTTTTAATGTTTCAGCTCCAGCTCCACCTTTTCCGATTATAATTCCTGGCTTAGCTGCATAAACATTAACTTTGATTAATTTTGCTGTTCTTTCAATTTCGATTTTTGAAACTCCAGCTGTATATAATTTTTTCTTTAAAAATTTACGGATTTTTTGATCTTCTACTAAGTAATCTGCAAAGTTCTTAGAATCTGCATACCATTTAGCATTCCAATCTTTGATTATTCCAACTCTCACACCTGTTGGATGTACTTTTTGTCCCATTTTGTAATTATCCTCCTTTCCTATTCTGCTTCTCTAACTACGATAGTTATATGACTTGTTCTTTTTCTAATTCTAACTGCTGAACCTTTTGCAGCTGGTCTAATTCTCTTTAGAGTTGGACCTTGATTTGCATATATTTCAGCTACATATAAATTTTCATGTTTCATTCCATGATTATTTTCAGCATTTGCGATTGCTGATTTTAATAATTTTTCTATAATGTCTGAAGATGCTTTTGGTGTAAATTTTACTATTGCTAAAGCTTCATCAACATTTTTTCCTCTAATTAAATCTGCAACGATTTTTACTTTTCTAGCAGAAATTCTTGCATATTTTAATGTTGCTTTTGCTTCCATTACTGCTGTTTCTTCCACTACAATTCCCTCCTTATTAATTATTTATTTGTAGTTGTTTTTTCTCCTGCATGACCTTTGAATGTTCTTGTAGGAGCAAATTCACCTAATTTATGACCTATCATTTCTTCTGTAATATATACTGGTACATGTTTTCTACCGTCATGAACAGCAATTGTGTGTCCAATCATTTGTGGATAAATTGTAGAAGCTCTTGACCATGTCTTGATTACTTCTTTGTTTCCACTTTCATTCATAGCTTCTACTCTTTTAAGTAATTCTGGTGCTACGAAAGGTTTTTTCTTACTTGATCTTGACATATGATTTTCCTCCTATTCTACTTTCTTCTCTTTACGATAAATTTATTTGTTTTCTTTTTAGAATCTCTTGTCTTGTATCCTAATGCTGGTTTACCCCAAGGTGTCATTGGTCCTGAATGTCCAACTGGAGCTTTACCTTCACCACCACCATGAGGGTGATCTACTGGGTTCATTACAGATCCTCTAACTGTTGGTCTTACACCTAAGTGTCTTGTTTTACCAGCTTTACCTAATTTAACGTTTTCATGATCTGCATTTCCTACAACTCCGATTGTTGCTCTACATTTAGCTAATATTAATCTCATTTCTCCAGAAGGTAATCTTACATGAGCATATTTTCCTTCTTTAGCCATTAATTGTGCGCTTTGTCCAGCAACTCTTACTAATTTTGCACCTTGACCTGGGTTTAATTCGATGTTGTGAATTAATGTACCAACTGGGATATTTGCGATTGGTAGGCAGTTTCCTGCTTTGATATCAACGTTTTCTCCAGATATTACTTTATCTCCATCTGTTAATCCTTGTGGTGCTATGATGTAACTTAATGTTCCATCTTCATATTTTACTAATGCTATGTTAGCACTTCTGTTTGGATCATATTCGATTCCAACAACTGTTGCTTCCATATTATCTTTTAATCTCTTAAAATCTATTTTTCTATATTTTTGTCTGTTTCCTCCACCTTGATGTCTAACTGTTATTCTACCATATGAGTTTCTTCCTGCATTTTTCTTTTTCTTTTCTAATAAAGATTTCTCAGGAGTAGACTTTGTTACTTCTGAATAATCAGAAACAGTCATATTTCTTCTTGATGGTGTATATGCTTTGAAATGTTTCATTCCCATTTTTAATTCTCTCCTTTAATTATTTATTTTCCGAGTTATTTCTCGATATTGTTTAAGCACTAAGCTCCCATAAATTCATCAATTGAATCTTTGTATTTTTTAGAAACTTTAACTGCTTTTCCACCTTTTCCAAGATATGTTTTGTCAGCTGGGTTTATATCTATTGTTACAATAGCTTTTTTCCAATCTGGTGTTTTTCCTTCTACATATCTAACTCTTTTTGTTTTTCCTTTAACAATCATTGTATTAACATTTAATACTTTTACTTCAAAAAGTTTTTCTACAGCTCTTGCTATATCAACTTTTGTTGCTTTTTTGTTAACTTCGAAAGTGTATTTTCCTGCTTGCATTTCATCATTACTTTTTTCTGTTATTACTGGTCTTATTATGATTTCTTCTGGTAACATTAAGCATACACCTCCTCTAATTTTTTAACAGTATCTAGAGGTAAAACTAATTTACTGCAATTTAATAAATCAAATACATTGATCATATTTAATTGGATAGTTTTAACACCTTCTATATTTCTGCTTGATAGGTAAACATTTTCATTTTTATCAGCTAAGATAATTAATGTTTTTCCTTCTACTTTTAAATCTGTTAAAGCTTGTGCCATAACTTTTGTTTTTGGTTCTTTAACTTCTAATTTATCAACAACTGTTAATTCATTATCTAATACTTTTGCACTTAATAATGATCTAATTGCTAATTGTTTTTCTTTCTTATTTATTCTATATGAATATGAACGTGGTTTTGGACCTAAAGCTATACCACCTTTAATCCATTGTGGAGCACGTATACTACCTTGTCTTGCTCTACCTGTTCCTTTTTGTCTCCATGGTTTTTTACCACCACCACGAACTTCTGCTCTTGTTTTAGTACTTTGTGTACCTTGTCTTTGATTAGCTAAGTAGTTTACTAATACACTGTGAACGATAGTTTCATTTGGTTCAATTCCAAATACAGCTTCGTTTAATTCTACATCGCTAACTTTTTTACCTTGCATGTTATATACATCTACTTTTGGCATTTCGTATTTCCTCCTTTTCTAAAACTTTCATTACATAGCTTTTACAGCTGATTTTATTTTTAAGATAGCTCCTTTAGCTCCTGGAACACTACCTTTTACTAAGATTACGTTTTTATCTAAATCTACTTTTACAACATCTAAGTTTTGTATTGTAACTGTAACTCTTCCCATATGTCCTGGTAATTTTTTACCTTTAAATACTCTACCTGGTGTTGATGTTGGTCCCATTGAACCTGGTCTTCTGTGATACATTGAACCATGTCCCATTGGTCCTCTTGATTGTCCATGTCTTTTGATTACACCTTGGAATCCTTTTCCTTTTGATGTACCTTGAACATCTATTTTATCTCCAGCAGCAAATACATCTGCTTTTAATTCGTCTCCAACTTTGATTTCTTCTATTGAATCTAATCTGAATTCTCTTAAATGTTTTTTTGCTGTAACATTTGCTTTTGCAAAATGTCCTTTTTCTGGTTTGTTTAATTTGTTTTCTTTAACTTCTCCAAATCCTAATTGTACTGCTTCATATCCATCTTTTTCAGATGTTTTAACTTGAGCAACTACACATGGACCTGCTTCTATAACTGTTACTGGAATAACTGATCCGTTTTCGTCAAATATTTGTGTCATTCCAACTTTTTTTCCTATTAATGCTTTTTTCATTATAATTTCCTCCTACTATTGGCTGACTTTTGCCAGCTTGGTTTGATTTTTATTATTTAAAACTAGTTTTTGATTTCGATGTCAACACCAGCTGGTAGTTCTAGTTTCATTAAACTATCCATTGTTTTTGATGTTGGGTAAAGAATGTCTATAACTCTTTTATGTGTTCTCATTTCGAATTGTTCTCTTGAATCTTTGTGTTTGTGTGGAGAACGTAAGATTGTTACGATTTCTTTTTGTGTTGGTAGTGGAATAGGACCTGATACTTTTGCTCCTGTTTTCTTAGCAGTATCTACTATCTTTTCAGCAGACTGATCTAAAACTACATGGTCATAAGCTTTTAGTCTTATTCTAATTTTTTCACTTGCTACAATTGAATTTGCCATTGTAATTTTCCCTCCTTAAAATAATAATATAATTTAAATTACGCGTTGGCAAGTTATAACACATCCGGGTGTTTTGTTTTTACCCATTTTAAAATCCCAAAAATTCGCATGATGATTCTGGGATAAGTGCTCTAATATAATTATTAAAATTAAACTTACCGCCTGGTCTAGCCAAGACATACTCCACTGAAGTTCCCTCCATCCCACTATTCCGTAAGGATGTAGCCACATTCAGCTTCAACGCTATATTTCATGCTCATCTATTATATAATGTTTTTTACATAAAGTCAATACTTTTGCCATAAAAAGTTAAAAAAGGCAAAGTGTGCTTGGACTGCTACACTTTACCTTTTTCTTTACAATTCAATCTTTATCTCTTTTTTCTCTCCTAAATCCAACTTTTTATATGTAACGCCACACTCATCAAAAAGTCTACGAGAAGCAATATTATTCTCACTATCTCTATATTTATCATCCAAATAAATAACCTCTTTTATTCCAGATTGGATAATAATTTTTGCACACTCATTACATGGAAATAAATCCACATATATTTTGGCATGTTCTAAATCTTTTTTACTTCCTCTATAATTTAATATTGCATTCATTTCTGAATGACATACATATGGATATTTAGTATCTAAATTATCTCCTTCTCTTCCCCAAGGAAATTTCTCATCATCATATCCATTTGGAGCCCCATTATATCCTATTGATAAAATTCTATTATCATTACTTACAATACATGCTCCAACCTGTGTACTTGGATCTTTACTTCTCATTGCAGAAAGTTTTGCTATTGCCATAAAATATTCATCCCAACTAATATAATCTTTTCTTTTTTCCATATTTTTTCTCCTTTTACTAAGAAAAGCTATCTTAAGTCTCCCTAAAATAGCCTCTTTTGTTTATTTTTCATTTTCTATTACTACACCTGTTATGCTTGCAATATACATTGCTATTACAAGAACTGGTGTGAATCTTCCAAGTGGTATTCTTACTATTGCAATAACTGCTAGTAAGAATAATTCTGCTAATACCGGCATACATATTGTTCTAGCTAGAACTTTCCATATATCTTTTTTATAATATCTTATTGCCATATATATTAAAACTAGTGCTCCTGAAACTACAAATGGAACAATATATTTTTTGTACATATCCACAATTCTTGTAGCTGGTACTGTTTTTATTGTCGTTTCTTCTGCTGTTTGTTTAAATTCATAATTTTCTTTTAATTTATTTACAATATCATTTTTTTGATCATCTGTTATTTCTTTTGCTCTAATTGTTACCATATCTTGATAAATTTCTACTGTTTGTACCATATTGTTTTGGTTTCCTAGTACCTCATTTACAATACTTTTTACTTTAGCTTTATCTGCTTCATTTTCAATATATACATCTATTCTTTCACTTTGTGAAAATCTTA
Source organism: uncultured Clostridia bacterium (assembly GCA_934120315.1). GTDB lineage: Bacteria > Bacillota > Clostridia > TANB77 > CAG-508 > CAG-269. The sequence goes on along the minus strand of CAKOTX010000002.1, from coordinate 63,205 downwards.
GTTCTTTATTAAATCCCATAATATTGATAATTACTATTCCAGCAAGAATAACTAGTGCTTCTATAGCAATAACTATAATTTTTATATTTCTTTGTTTCATTTGCTGCCTCCTATTTGCTTTCTTTCAATTTCAACAATGTTTTTGTTACAATTACATTATATGCTGCGATTAATGCTAATCCCCAGAACATTATCATTCCGAAACTACTTAAGTTTACCCATCCTGAGAAACAGAATACAACTGTAATTATCATTATTGGAATTATTCTTAAAAATAATTCTTTATATGATGTTTTTACTGCTTCTGATACTACATTCATTGTTTTGGTTTTGTCTAGTATCATCTGATTTAATCTTAAATTGATTATTAATGTTAACAATATTGCTCCGATTCCTTCTATTGATATGCTAACATTTGTATATCTCAATAATAAAGATAATATAGCTACAAATCCTATGAATGATATGTCTGCAAGTAATCCTCTTCCTTTATATTTTACTATGCTTATAACAAATATTACTAATAATACTATTGCAACTCCTGCTACAAAGTAAAGTAATTGTTGTTCTGATATATCTGATATTACATATCTATTTGTGTCTACTTCATAATCTATTGGGAATTTTCCTGAATTTACTAACATTGCTAACTCTGCTGCTTTTGCAACATAATTGTTTGCTGTTGTTGTATTACTTGTTTTTGAACCAATTTTTACTGTCAATTTACCTTTTTCATATTTTTCTATATCATATGATGTTCCTGCTACTGTTAAAGAAGCAATTTTCTTTGCATCTTCTGAAATACTTTCAGTTGTTTCAGTATTTTCCTCTGTTGAAGTATCTGTTGTTGTATTTTCTGTTGTATTTGTATCTTTAGTTTTAGCTTCTTCTTCACTAACTTCTGTTGCTAAAACTGCATAATCATTTCGTATTTCATCTAATTTAGCTTGTCCTTCTTGTGTTAATGTTAATATTAAATATGATTGATATGAATTTTCTGAATCAGATGTATAAGTATATTGTGCTTTTTTTATCATAGAATCACTTAATAATACATTTTCAGTATCTTTTTCTTTCATTTCAACTTTTCCTGATGTTGTTAAATAATATGCATATGTGTCTGTATTATCATTTTCCGCAAGTTCTACTCTTATTGTTCCGTTTTCCTTATTTAAAGAAATTGTATAATCTTGTGCTCCAAGATTTTCTAATCTCTTTTCAATTGTTTTTTTAACTATTTCATAATTTTCTACTGTTAAGTCTTCATCTGCTGGTTTTGATTTTCCATCTGTAGTTCCATCAGAAACTTTTAATTCTATTACTCTTTCTCCTTTTAATTCTCTACCCAAAGCATATTCCTTAACTTTATCTTCCATTCTATTTTGTGTTTTTAGATATACTCCTCCAAATGCCACTAATGAAATTAATACAATTGCTAATATTATAGTTATTATTTTTGTCTTTTTCATTTTTTGTTACCTTTCCTTCCTCGTTTATAATAATTTAGTTCCATTTATTACTAATTCGAACCATATATGCAAAAATTTTGCTGCATATTTACTCATCATTGTTCTATCCATAAAGATTTGAAAATAATCTAATACAGGACAAATTTGAGTATCTATTGTTAAGTTTAAAGTTACTGTTCTAGTTTTTTCATCAACTTCTAACTGAGCATCAGTTACTGCATAGTTAACTCTATCATGTATATCAAATGTTGACATGTTAGTATTTACTACTCTATCTCTATGAACATCTGACTTATCTGCCAATATTAATGCAGCTGATATATCACTTACTGCTGTACCAGTATTTTCATCATGATTGCCTATTGCCATCATAATTTCTGTTCTCTCATTTGCTGGCATTCCCATCTCTTTTAATATGTTATATGCCAATATTGCTCCTGTATGGGCATGGTCAACTCTATTAACACAATTTCCTATGTCATGCAAATATCCTGCAATTTTTCCTAGTTCTATTGTTCTTTCATCATATCCCAATTTTCTTAGAATTTCTTCTGTTCTTTTTGAGACAATTCCTATATGTCTATATGAATGTTCTGTATAGCCTAGTGCATTTAACTGTTTTTGAGAAGCTTTAATAAATGATTCTACTTCTTCATTTTTCTTTACATCTTCTAATGTTATCATACCTGCCTCCTTTTGCCTGTATAGATTTTACCCTATTTTTCCAAAAATATCAACACTTTTTTATATTTTTTTACGCCTTATTTACTCCTATAACGCCTCCAAACATTCCACATATCATTCCTGTAACTATTACTATTATAGATGGCACTGATAATGCAAATGAATTATTAATAATTCCTGATAGTAAATATATCCCCAAAATATATATTCCACCTATTATAGCTCCATTTAATAAGCCATTTCTATTTGCTTTAAAGTTTCCAATTGAACTTCCTAATAATATACTAATTGCTGTTATAACAATAATAACTGGTGTTATAAATTTTTCACTTATATCTGTATATGTTAATACAATAGAGAATATAAATAAAAAAACAATTGTAAATATAAGTGAAATAATCACTCCTTTTAATATGTTCATATAGTATCCCTCCCTTTTTATTTATATTCAATTATTGTATTTTTATAACATTTTTTTACATTTCATTTAAGCCACCATATAAATTAAATACATTTGAATATCCCATTCGTCTTAATTCATAACATACATTTCTACTTCTTCCACCATATTCACAATATGTTACTATTAATTGATTTAACTTAGGTATTTCATTAAAAACTCTTTTTCTTATTTCATATTCAGGTATATTTATTGCCCCTGGAATATGCTCTTCTCTATATTCTTGAGGACTTCGTACATCTAAAACAATTGCTCCTTGTTGTATTTTAGTATTTAATTCATTTGATGTTATATCCCACTTTTGTAAGCCTCTACAGCATCTTCTACAAAACATTTTTATCCCCCTTAATATTTTATTATTTATATTAAAGGTTTGTGATAAATAAAAAACAGAGATTCCTTTGACACTATTGTCAAAAAAATCTCCGATACAAAATTTACATTAATCATTAGCAAGTTCTGGTGCTTCTACTGGGCAAACGCCTGCACATGTTCCACACTCAATACAAGCTGATTCGTCTATTACAAAACAAGTTTCACCTTGTGATATGCATCCTACTGGACATGCTGCTGCACAAGCCCCACAGCTTATACATTTATCGCATTGAATTCTATATGCCATTTATCTCACCACCCTTCGCCAACTTAATTATTATTCTTTATTTTCGAATCTTCTTTTTCTAAATTTTCTAATTCTTTAAGTTCTTTTTGATATTCTTTTTCTTCTGTATCAGATTGTTCTTTTGCAACATCTTTTAATACAGTAATATCTTTAGCATCATATTTCTTTATTTTAAATATTTCGCCATCTTTTATTCTTACTTTTACTGTTTCTTTTAAAGTTTCAAGTCCCTCTACTTCGCCTTTGCCATCTGGTGTTTTTACAATTGCTCCAATATTAGGTAATTTTTTTAGTTTTTCTTCATAAACTTCTTGTTCATATTTCAAGCAACACATTAATCTTCCACAATTTCCTGAAATTTTTGATGGATTTAATGATATATTTTGTTCTTTTGCCATTTTTATTGATACAGTTTCAAAATCACTTAAAAATGAGCAACAGCATAATTCTCTACCACATACTCCATTTCCACCAATTCTTTTTACTTCATCTCTTACACCTATTTGTCTTAATTCTATTCTTGTTTTATAAATTGCAGCTAAATCTTTTACTAAATCTCTAAAATCTACTCTTCCATCTGCTGTAAAGTAAAATAAAATCTTACTATTGTCAAATTTATATTCAACATCTGTTAATGTCATTTGTAAATTATGTTCTTTAATTTTCTTGTTGCATAACTCAAATGCTTCTTTTTCTTTTTTCTTACATTCTTCTGCATGTTTTATATCTCTAGGAGATGCAAGTCTAAGCACTTTTTTCAAAGGTGCTACTACTTTTTCTTCTTCTATCATTCTATTTGGTACCACTACTTCTGCTATTTCTTCGCCTTGAGCTGTTTCAACTATTACGCTTTCGCCTTTTTTTACTTCTAACCATTTTGGATCAAAAAAATATATTTTTCCTAATCTCTTAAATCTAACCCCTATTATTCTTTTCATTTAATTGTCCTTTCTAATTTGCTATGATAGATTTCATATTAAATAATAAATTATCAATGCACATATCATAATTACTGTTTGCTTTTAGCCTTTTCTTTGTATCTTCTACAATTTCTATACAATTTATATATTTTTTATTTTGTCTGCTTAGTTCTAAAAGCATTACATTCATATATTCTAATATTGATTTTATATCTTCTTTAGATTTGTATATTCCTTCTGACATTTGTATTACATCTATTATATCTTTGGTTTGCATACTCAATAAGATTTTTTCTATATTTTCATATACTTCCTTATTTCCATTTAATTTTATTGCTTTTCCAATACTCCCTTGAGCCAATTCAATTATTTTATCACTCATTTCAATATCTGGATAATTTGTATTTATGAATTTTTTTACCTCACTATTTTCTATTGCCTCAAAATGCATTCTTGTACATCTTGATTTTATAGTACTTAGCATTGTGTCTTCATTTGAACAAACTAAAATAATTGTAATATACTCTGGTGGCTCCTCTAATGTTTTTAATAAACAATTTTGTGCCTCTGTTGTCATTGTGTCTGCATCATCTATTATATAGACTTTTTGTGTTGATATTATTGGTTTTTCTGCTATTTTTCTTTGCATTTCTCTGATTTGATCAATTTTTATTTTTCCATCTGTAGCTTCTATCAACTGGAAGTCAGGATTATTATCAGAGTCAAATTCTATACAAGATTTACATTTGCAATCTTTCATATTTTTCTCTAAACATAATATTCTCTTAGCAACTTCTTTAGCTATTAGTTTTTTTCCAATTCCTTCTGTTCCCCAAAATAAATAGCTATGTGATGTTTTATTTAATTCTATTGATTTTTTTAATATTTCTTTATTTTTTTCATTACCTAATATGTTCTCAAACAAAGTTTACTTTACTCCTCCAAATTTTGAAAATGGCCAAAATCTAAATAATACTTTTCCTTCAATTTTTTCTAATGGTATACATCCAAATGATCTACAATCTGTACTTCCTGGTCTATTATCTCCCATTGCAAATACACAATTATCTGGTACTGTAAAATTGTTAAAATAACTTTCATCACTATTTCCTTGAACCATGTCTGTAACTACTCCTGGTTGTAAATAATCTTCTTGTAATTTTTCACCATTAATATATACTCCGCCATTTTTTATTTCTACATAATCTCCTGGCACTGCTATTACTCTTTTTATATAGCTTTTCTTTCCACTTTCTAATACATAATAAGAGAATTTTCCTAAAAGTGTTTGTGGTTCATTTTTGTAAATAGCTACAGGATTATTTAAATCTATATCTTCTTTTGCTACTTTTGTTACACTTGGTGCTTCAAATGTAATAATGTCTCCTTTTTCTGGAAGTTTTTTTGTGGTTCTTCCCCATCTGTTTAACCATAGTCTTTCATTTTCTTTTAATGTAGGAAACATTGATCTTTGTTGTACAATTGTTGGAGTTCCTATATAATATCTTACTACTAGAGCTAGTGCTACAGCAACTATAATGCATACTAGCCATTCTATTATTTCTCTTAAAGTTGATTTCATTATCTACTCCTTTTCTTATAATTAATCTTTTGTTTTTTAACTTTTCATATTATACATTATTTCAAACTTTTTTTCAACTATTCTATATAAAACTAGTTCACTTTTTCTTGTTTTGCTTTGGTTGGAACTTTTATTACTACTTCTGTTCCTTTTCCAACTTCACTCTTTATATCAATACTTCCACCATTTCTATCAAGAAGGTCTTTTGCTATTGAAAGTCCTAAACCAGTTCCACCCATTTCTCTACTACGAGCCTTGTCCACTCTATAAAATCTTTCAAATATTCTGTTTAAGTCTTCTTCTGGAATTCCTATACCATTATCAAAAACTTTTATATATGCATCATTATATACAAATCCTACATATATCTTGATTTCTCCACCTTCTTTTGTATATTTTATGCTATTTGTTAATATATTTAAAACTACTCTTTCTATATCATCTTTGTCTGCATAAACTAGTGGAACATCAGCTGTTACAAAGCTTTTTACTTCATGATTCTTCTTTTTTATTTCAATTGCAAGCTTGTCCTGGCATTTTTTTACTAATTCCCCTAAGTCAAATTGTTCAGGTCTTACCACATTTCTATTACTATCATTTCTAGAAAGTGTTAATAAATCTGTTACCAATTTAGCCATTCTTCTTGCTTCTGATGCAATAACATTTAAAAACTTGCTTTGAGTTTCTTTGTCATACTCTTCTTCTAATAATGTGTCTGCATATCCCATAATAGATGTAATCGGTGTTTTTAATTCATGTGATACATCTGCAATAAATTCTTTTCTCATGTTATCTAATTTTACATGTTCTGTTATATCTTGTATAACTGCTATAACACCAACTGTTCTATCATTTTCTTTTTTGAATGGTGCAAAATATACATTTACAAATCTATCTTCAATTTGAAATCTTTCTTCTGTTTTTGTCCAGTTTTCAAGATATATTATTTTCTCTAAGTTTATATTTAAATGTAGTCTTCCAAAAATATCTTCAAAATTAGTATGTTCTGGTAATACATTCATTAATTTTTGAGCAGCTGGATTTATTAATATTATTTTTCCATCTCTATCAAATGCTATAATTCCATCTGTCATATGTAAAAACACACTATTGTTTATGTCTAAATCATCATTTGTTACTCCAGACCCTTTTATTAATCTTGTTTTTGGAAACATTATTTTTTTGGTCAAGTGCTTTTTCATTAGTATTTCGCTAATTAACAATATTATAAAATCTACTACAATTATTATCATTGCTATTTGAATTCCTGTTAATTGCATATTATTACCTCTTTCTTTTTATTTAGCCTTAACTACTTTTTTTATTTCTTTATATATTTTGTCTTGTACATTTTTTACTGATTTAGAAATAGCTTTTTCTTCCATTTTATGCATCAATTCTGGATTTTTTATTATTTTTTCTATTTCTTCATTTAAATTTTCCTTTTTTAATTCATCATTTTTTATTATTTTTGCTGCTCCAACATTTTCTAAAACTTTTGCATTATATGTTTGATGGTCTTGGCTTACATTTGGAAGTGGAATTAATATTGATGGCTTTCCTAAATTTGATATTTCTGTTATTGTCATCGCTCCACTTCTTGCTACTATAATATTAGAAACATTCATTATTTCTTCCATATTATATATATATGGCACAATTTTGGCATTGTCTATTTTTTCAATATCTATGTTTTTTTGTGCTAGTTCATTTTTTATTATCTCATATTGTTTTGGACCTGTTGCCCACATTATTTGATAATCTTTGTTCATTTTATTTTCTATAATTCCTATTATTGCTTCATTAATCTTTTGAGCTCCTTGACTTCCGCCAAACACTAGAACAATAGGAAACTTAGAATCTAAATTAACTGTTTGTAATATTTTGTTTTTTTCTTCTGCTGAATATTCTCTTTTTTCTATTTTTACTGGTGTACCTGTAAATACTATATTTTTAGCATTTGGTATTCTAGAACGTGCTTCTTCAAAAGATATTAAAACAGTGTCTGCCTTTTTGGATAATACTTTTACTGCTTTTCCAGGAAATGCATTACTTTCATGCAATACTACTGGAACTTTCATTTTCTTTGCAGCCCAAACTACTGGTCCACAAATATATCCTCCAGCTCCAACTACAACATCTGGCTTAAATTCTTTTATTATTTTTTTTGCATCACCTGTTGCAGATATTGTTGAACATATTTTTTTCAAGTTGTCTATTGATATTTTTTTACTTAATCCATATGCATTTATCTTTTTTAATCCATATCCAGCTCTTGGAACTAAATCATTTTCTAGTCCTCTTGGTGTTCCTATAAATATTATTTCTGAATCTGGTTCTTCTTCTTTTATTTTATTTGCTATTGCAAGACCTGGATTTATATGTCCACCAGTTCCTGCCGCTGCTATAATAACTCTCATTTTTGTTCCTTTCTAATTAGCCTTATTTCCTGCCCTTGATATACTAAGCAGAATTCCAACTTCACACAGTAACAGAGCTAATGCTGTACCACCATAACTAAAGAATGGTAATTGCATACCTGTAACTGGCATTGATGATGTAACTACTGCTACATTTATTATTACTTGCACTCCAACTAATGCTGTTATTCCAATTGCTACTAAGCTTCCAAACATATCTGGAGCTCTCATTGCAATTAAAACTCCTCTCCAAATAAAGAAAGCAAATAACACAAAAACTAATAAACACCCAACAAAACCTAATTCTTCTGCTAATACAGAAAAAATAAAGTCATTGTATGGTTCTGATAAATATAAATATTTTTGCTTACTTTCTCCTAATCCAACTCCAAACAATCCACCTGAACCTATTGCATATAAACTTTGAATAATCTGCCAGCCTTTTCCTGTCGCATCTTGCCAAGGATCTGTAAATGTAATAAATCTAGTTACTATGTATTGGAACTTTTTTTGGAACCAACTGCTTGCATAATACAATACAGTTGCTACTCCTCCTGCTGCTGTTAAAGCAATAATACCTGACAATATAAATTGCCAAAATTTGCATCCTGCCATTATCATCATAATACATACAACAATCGTTATAACCATTGTTGTACTTACGTGTGGTTCCATTACAAGCAAAGCTGCAATCGGAACTAAGTACAATAAATGTTTTACTATACCTTTCCAAAAGCTTCCTAATTCTTCTCTATCTTTAACAAGTATTCCTGCATAAAAAATAATCATTAGTATTTTTACTATTTCTGATGGTTGAAATGTGATAATTCCTAAATCAATCCATCTTTTAGCACCATGGCTATCACTACCAAAAGCAAATACTGCAACTAATAATATAATAGATAGCCACCATGCATGTTTATAAAATCTTTGGTATATTCTATAATCTATTCTTGATATAATATACATTAAAAATAATCCTATAACTGCAAAAATTAATTGTCTTATAAAATAATAATAGCTATTATTATTATTTTTTGCAGCTGCAGTTGGTGCACTCGCTGATAGCACCATTATTAATCCTAATGCCAACAACAATAGTACTGTTATTAGTAAAGTAAAATCTACTGAGTTATTTAAAAAGCTAGAAAATCCTTCCATTTTATTCTTTTTCTTTGCCATTTCTATCTCCTTTACTTTTATACTATTTGTAGTCCTATCACACTTACTACTAAAGTAATTATACTAAATAGAATAACTACTTGATTTTCTTTCCATCCTGATAGCTCAAAATGATGATGTATTGGTGCCATTTTGAACACTCTTTTTCCTGTTTTCTTGAAATATGTTACTTGTATAATTACAGAAAGTGTTTCTATTACCGGAATAATTGCTATTACTAATAATATTAGTGGCATTTTTAAATATAACGCAATTCCTGAAATTACTCCTCCTAAAAATAGTGAACCTGTATCTCCCATAAACACTTTTGCAGGGTGTATGTTAAACATTAAAAATCCTAAAACTGCTCCTATAACTATTGCTCCAAAGACTACTATTTCTTTTACCTCAAATATTGTTGCAATAATTGTCAAACAAGTAATTATAATAGTACATACGCTTGATGATAGTCCGTCTATTCCATCTGTTAAATTTACTGCATTTGTAGTTGCAAGTATTACAACAATAGCAAATGGTATATAAAAATAAATTGGTAAAGTAACATATTGTTTTACTATAGGTAAATACATTTCTGTTCCTAAATTTAGTCCATTAATTAAATACAATACATAAATTACTGATATAATCAATAATCCTAACATTTTCAAACTTGGACTTAATCCTTTTGTATTTTTTAATACTAATTTTTTAAAGTCATCTATAAATCCTATAACTCCAAATCCTATTGTCAATCCTAATATAGGTAACAAATTTTTAGCTAATGTTAAATCTCTTGATTTATAATATATATATGCTCCAATAGTTATAATAATTATTCCAAGCATCATAATAATTCCACCCATTGTTGGTGTTCCTTGTTTTTTTAAATGAGATTCTGGTCCGTCACTTCTTTCTATTTGCCCAACTTTTAATTTTCTTAATATTGGCACTATCATAAATCCTAAAATTACTGTTATGGCAAATGATAATAATAATATATTTATTTGAAATTCCAATTTTATCAACCTTTCTTATATTTTATCCTATGATTTCTTTTACAATTATTCTTTCATCAAATGGATATTTTTTTCCATTTATTTCTTGATATGGTTCATGCCCTTTTCCTGCAAGAACTATTATATCTAATTTTGTAGCCATATTTATTGCTTCTTTTATTGCTTCTGTTCTATCAACTACTACTTTATAATTTCCTTTTGTCTTTTTAATTCCTTCTTCTATTTCTCTAACAATTTCTTCTGGTTCTTCTGTACGTGGATTATCTGATGTTATGAATGTAAAATCTGCAATTCTTCCAGATATTTCTCCCATTATTGGTCTCTTAGTTTTATCTCTATCTCCTCCACATCCAAATACAGATATTACTCTTCCTCTTGTATAACTTTTTACTGCTGATAATATATTTTGCAAACTTTCTGGAGAATGTGCATAATCTATCATAATTGGTATCTCTTTTTTATTTGGTACCATTTCTGATCTTCCTGGAACCTTGATATCTGCTAATGCTTCTATTACTTTATCTGATGGAACTCCAATCTTTTTTGCAACACATATTGCTGCAAGTGCATTATACACACTAAATCTTCCTGGTATATCAACTTTTACTCTTTCATTTCTATCAGATACTTTTACTCTAAAATCTACATATGAATTTGTTATTGTTATATCTTTTGCCAAAATTTCACAATAGTTATCAATTCCATATGTCATTATTGTACTATTTGGAAATAGTTTTGGAACTTTTGCTACTTGCAAATCGTCAACATTAATTATTCCATTATCACACATTTCAAATAATTTTAATTTTGAATTAAAATAATCTTCCATATTTGGATGTTCTTTTTCACTAATATGATCTTCTGAAAAGTTTGTGAAAACTACTATATCAAAATTACATCCATCTACTCTATGTAATTTTAAACTTTGTGAAGATACTTCCATAACAGCATATTCAATTCCAGCCTCAGCCATATCTGCAAATGTTTTTTGAAGTTCCAAACTTTCTGGTGTTGTTCTACTACTTTCAGAAATCATCTTTCCATTAATATATGTTGCTATTGTTCCTATTAATCCTACTTTATGTCCAGCTTTTTCTAAGATTTCTTTTATCATAAATGTTGTAGTTGTTTTTCCTTTTGTACCTGTTACTCCTATCAATTTAAATTTTCTTGATGGATTATCATAAAAATTACAACTGCATATCGCTAATGCTTCTCTTGTATCCTTTGCCATTATTAATGTAACATCTTCTGGTAAACTTATTGCTTTTAAGTCACATCCTTCTTGTACCATTACAACTTTTGCCCCAGCTTTTATAGCATCATTTATATATTGATGTCCATCTACACTAAATCCTTTTATTGCAACAAACATATCTCCTTCTTTTATATTCTTTGAATTACTATCTAAATGTTTTACATCAACATCTAGACTTCCTTTTGCTTTTAATCCATCTAATCCTACTAATATTTTTTTTAATTCCATAATTATCTCCTTTTGCCTATTCTATAGGCTTTAATATAAAGGAAAATGTCAATTGCCATTTTTCCCATTATCGCATACATTATATAACTAATTTTTTAATTTGTATAGTAAATTCCAAAAAAAATCACTTAATAAATTTTATTAAGTGATTTTTTGTTTTATGATTATTTGATTGTTTCATTTAGCATCCATATTCTTTTTGAATAATCTTGTAAATATTCATCCATTAGTGTAGATGTCGCATAGTCATTCTCTTCTTCCGCTTCCTTTTTTATTAACTCTACATCATTTTTCAGAATTTCTAAATCTTTAACAACATTTTTTATAATATCTAAACTTTTTATTTTTTCATTTTTAGCTTCCATTATCCTAGCATTCTTCAAAAAGTCTTCCATTCTGCCAAATGGTTCTGAACCTTTTATTGCAATATGTTCTGCTACTTCATCTAATTGTTCTCTTATTTCTTCATAATACTCTTCTAATTTTTCATGAGTTAAAAAAAATCCTTTTCCAGTTACATTCCAATGATAATTTTGCAACTTAACTGAAAAAACTTCTAAATCACATAATAATTGGTTTAATCTTTCTTCCATAATACTTCCTCACTTTCAAATACATTATGTACAAATTCAATTATTTTATTCGCTTATATCTTGCTTATTTTATGGATATATGCTATAATTTTAATAAAATTTTCTATACTCTAGCAAAAATAATTTTTATAGGGGGCACAAAAATGAATTTCTTGCTTATCGTTCTTCTATTAGGCATTTGTTGGATTTACCTTATTCCAACAACTATCAGTTACCTTATTATAAGAAAAACTTTTAGTCTGTTCAATAAATTATATCCTCTCTTAAATGACAAAGATTTACGTAAAAAAGAATTCAAAGAGTTTGGCGACATGAATCAATATGACTATATCCAACTTGAAAATTTGATTTCTATAAAAAAAGGGGCAAAAATTTCTGACATTGCAAAAGTTATTCTAAAGCAAATTACTTCTAATCTTAATCTACTTGAATTACTTCCTATATGGGATTCAAGTACTCGGAGTAATTATGAACAGCTTTTACAAATGCAAGAAGAAATTACACCTCTGCTTGAAAATAAGCAACTTTTTATAGAAGCAACAAAATAACAAAAAGTTCTCTAATGAGCAATGTCATTAACTTAAGAGAAAACTTACAAATTTTTGTAGGTTTTCTCTTTTTTTCATTAAGTTAATGATATTGAGTTCCTATCCACCATTTTAGCGTACAAAATGTGAATAAAACAGAAATATATTGACTTTTATGTAAAGTCGCAGTATAATAGATGTTGGTATTTTATGTGCTTATATCAAAGGCAAATTGACTTTGGTAGCCTAAAGTGTATATGCACAAATACACTATTAAGAAAGGAGTTAGAAACTATCAACCTAGCAGTATAGACAAGGAGGATGCCTTCGTGGAAAAAGGACTCTTGGACTTGACCCCGAAACGCTTTCTATGTCCCTATTGCGGAGAATGGCACGACTGGAACAGCTACCACAAATTAGGAGATTACGATTCTTACGATTTCCAAACTAATTTCGAATGTCCTAATATCCCGTCTAATCATAATCGAGGTTGCTATAAAATTTATTTCTATGGCAACTCCCTTAACTATTCGACAAAAAAAATTTGTGTAAGAGCTAAGCAGAATATGAGTGGGAAATTTCCGATTGATTCTATCATTGAACATTCGGATAAACCCATTGTTACTTTCAGTGTTCCATTTACCGCAGATAGTCAAGTAGGAAGCAACATATGCTGGACTTGTGAATACGTAGACCATTGTAATTGTGTCAAATTGGGTGACAAAGGTAATACGCTTCTTATGGCCATTACATTGGGCTTTGAATTCGAACAGTCCGACTATGAAAAATTCGCAAAAGCTGGTAAATTGATGTGCAAAGCGCGTGAACTGCAAGAACGTGAACATGCTTTAAAAAGCAATGAACAATCTTTGCAAGAGCGTGAAAATGCTTTAAAAGACAAGGAACAATCTTTGCAAGAACGCGAAAGTGCACTGAGAACCAGAGAACTCGAACAACAACAACGACAAGCGGAACAATCCACACAACAAGAAATCAAGGAGGATACTACTATGGCAAACAACATTTTTAACATGAACATGGAGTTCGGTCCCAACAAAGACGAAAACATCGCGAGTACCCTGATGGGTGTTGCTGTCAAGAACGGCGACAACTGGCGGATCTACGACAAGAAGAAGAAAGAAATCACCGATGTCGGCGACATGCAGCTTGGCAATCTTCCTATCTTCATTCTGCCTACTACCAAGCTGAACGAGGGCGACCTCATCAAGGACTCCGGCGAATACTACTTCGTAATGAAGGTTGCAAAGGGAAGCACCCAGACCCTGTGTGCCAAGACCGGCGAGATGAAGACTGTCATTCCTATCAAGAATGTTCTGGGCTTCAGCTGCTATTCCAAGATTATCGCTCTCAGCGATTCCTTCAACATGGGCGATGACTTTGATGTCGAGAAGCTGGCTATCATGTCTGCAATGTGTGGCCAGTCCGGCGAAGACGGCGGTCAGATGAACCAGCTGCTTCCGTTGATGCTTTTCAAGGACAAGCTCGGTGGCGATGACGACATGATGAAGATGATGCTCATGTCTTCCATTATGTCTGCTCCGGCAGAAGATGGCGATCAGAATGCCACTATGAACCAGCTGCTTCCGCTCATGCTCCTGAAGGAGAAGGACGGCGGCGATGACGACATGATGAAGGTGTTTCTCATGTCTTCCATGATGGGTGGCAATATGACCGGAGCCAACAACCCTGTCATGGGATACCTGATGCTCGATATGTTCGACAAGAAAAAGGACGAGAAGGCTCAGCAGCCTACTCAGGCTCCTGCTGTCAACCCTGCCGAATAATCGACAAAACCGATAGTTTCAAGCTCTAATCTATCCCCCCAAGACTAACGTCTTGGGGGGATTTCCTATAAAAAAGAATGGAGCCACCAAACTTTGCAGTTCAGTGGCTCTTTGCCATTTTGTATAACTTATTTAGAAATTTCTTCTACAAATTGGGTTGCGATTCTTTCGATACAGCTCCACAACCTATTATAATCAAAAATTTCTCCGGTATATTCTTTTTTCTGTGCCAAATACTCCTCCAGCTCTGCCTTCCAGGTCTTTTCGCGTCTTGTATCAAACACGGTCAAGCCTGTGTTGGGCAGAATTTCCGGAATTTCTTCAACAGTGCTGAGTGATACATGACCATCTCTCACCATCAGCTGGTTGATTTCGGTGTATGCACCATACATACCAGAATGAGAGAAGAAAGTCTTTACATCCCACTCTTTGTGGTTTCTAGGATTGATTACTCTCATCTTATCAACATCCCAAATAAATTCAGGAATCAAGAACTCCTCGATGAAATAATAATCCAGATACAGGTGACAGAACATTCCGAACTTAACTGAGTCCTCAGGCACGAATAGGTCTCTTTTTACCAATTCCATTTCAGGAACAAAGAAACCGTCGACAGACGCTTTCTTGCGATAATGAGACTTTTTCTTGTCGGTGGCCAAATCAGGAATCAGGTTGCCAGCCATAAAAGAAACCTTATCCAAAGGCATGACTGGTGCTAATTTCCGATATACCTCCTCTGCAAAACTAAGATGATACAAAATTCCTGGCATACTATTCCTCCTTGTAATAATGTTTTAAGGATAATTCATAATAGCCCTATTATAAGCTATCATTAAATTGTGTAATGAACCATTACATGCAAATTATATCACTTTTTTGATATTATGTCAATTTTGACTATAAATAAATTTTTTTCATATTTGTTATTTATTCAAATCTTTTTCCTTCTTCTAATTCATTTCCTCTTAAAAAATCTTGGATAGGCATTCTTTTAGAATTTTCACCTTGAATTTCTAAAACTTTTATCACTCCATCTTTAGCTTTTATATATAATCCATCTTTACTATTAGATTTCAAAATTGTACCATTTTCTACATTTTCATTTTCAAGTGGTAACACATCAACTTTCCAGAATTTTATTTTTTTATCATCTAAATAAGAATAGGTTCCCATTATTGGGTTTAGCCCTCTTACAAGATTTTTAATTTCTTTAGCAGTTTTTGAATTCCAATCAATTTTTGACATATCTTTATTTAACATAGGAGCCATTGTAAAATCTTCGCCTTGTGGAAGTCTTGGGGCATTTCCATCTTCTATCTGACTTAAAGTTTTAACTAATAATTTTGCACCCACTTCAGATAGTTTATCCCATAATTCTCCAGTTGTTTCATCTTCTCCAATATTTACTTCTTCTTTAAGAATCATATCTCCAGTATCCATTCCAACATCCATATACATTGTTGTAACACCTGTTACTTTTTCACCATTTATTACCGCCCATTGAATTGGAGCTGCACCTCTATATTTAGGCAACAATGAACCATGAACATTGATACAACCTAATCTTGGAATATCCAAAATTTCTTTTGGAAGAATTTTTCCATATGCAACTACACAAATCACATCTGGTTGTAAAGCTTTTATTTCTTCAATAAATTCAACATTATTTCTAACTTTTTCTGGTTGATATATTTTTAAATTTTTAGAAACCGCAAATTCTTTTACTGGAGAAGCAACCATTTTCATTCCTCTTCCCTTTGGTCTATCTGGGTTAGTTACTACTGCTAAAATTTCGTGTCCTGCATTATAAACTCCTTCTAATGACTTTTCTGCAAAATCTGGTGTTCCCATAAAAACTATCTTCATTTTTACTCTTCCTTTCCTGTAATTTCTTGAGCTATATTAGCAAAATCTTGAAGTGACAATTCTTCTGCTCTAATGTTTTCATTAAGATTTAATTTTTTTAAAATATTTAATCCCTCTTCTTTATTTATAAATACTTTAGTATTTGTTAACGAATTTAATAAAGTTTTTCTTCTTTGCATAAAAGCACTTTTTATAATCATAAACATTACTTTAGGATTATCTATTTTTACTCCAGGCTCTTTTCTCAAATTCATTTTTATTACTTCTGATGTTACTTCTGGTTCAGGTATAAATGAACTATTTGGGACCTCCATTATTTTTTCAGATTCACAATAATAATATACTGTATGTGTTATTGCACCTGTATTTTTTCCTCCTGGAATTTCTATAAGCCTGTCTGCAACTTCTTTTTGAATCATAACTGTAATGCTTTCTATATCAAGTTTATCTTCTAAGAGTTTCATAATAATTGGTGTTGTAATATAATATGGTAAATTTGCAACTACTTTTACATTTTTTATAGTTTCATTTTTCTTATTTTCTTCTATTATTTCGTTTAAATTCACTTTCAATACATCTGCATTAATTATTTCAAAATTATCATATTCTGAAAATCTATCATTTAATATTTTTATCATCTTTGTATCTAATTCGATACATAATACTTTTCCTGCTTTTTCTAGAAGATATTTTGTAAGAGTTCCTAATCCAGGACCAACTTCTATTACCATATCTTCTTTATTTATTTCACTACTATTTACAATATTTTCTACAACTTCACTATTAATCAAAAAATTTTGTCCTAAACTCTTATTTGCTCTAATATTATATTTTTTCATAATAAATTTAGTTTCTTCTAATATATTTTCCATTTTAGTATCCTTTCTAATACAATCACATGTCAATTATACCCAATTTTATGCTGTTTTGTCAAGAATTTACATTGTTTGCTTCAAATGATTTATCTTGCATTTTCCATGCATTATAATTACTTCTATAACATCAAATTCCACATTATAATTATATAATCTATTTAAATGAATATATACTTTAGCTGTTTGCTTAATATGTTTCTTTTTGTTAGTATTTACAGCTATAGCAGGAGTTCCATATTCTAATGTAGTTCTAGTTTTCACCTCAACAAAAACAATACTATTACCCTTCTTACATATTATATCTATTTCTCCCATTTTTGTATAAAAATTAGTATCTATAATTTCATATCCATTATCTTTTAAATATCCTTGTGCTATTTTTTCTCCTATCATTCCAAATTTTCTCTTATTCATGTAATCCTCCTAATCATCATTTTTTCTAATATATCCTTTGCCTGAAATTTGTATTATTCTATCTTCTAGTTGTAATAATGTTAATTTGTAATTGACTTCACTTACGGATTTTTCTAATAATTTTGCAATTTCATTTGCATCTTTTGGAGTATTTGTTATAACTTTATATACATCAATTAAATTTTCAGGAATATCGATATATATATCTACTTGTTTCTTTTTTTGACATACAAATTTTATGTCTGAAAAAAAATCCAAAATATCTTTTACTTGTGTTACAAGTTTTCCACCTTTTTTTATTAATTCATTTGGTGTAATTCCTTTAATATTTTCAATGCTACTAGGAATACAAAATACCGGCTTTTTAGCTTGTAATGTATATCTTGCTGTAACACTTGTCCCGCTTCTTATTCCACCTTCTACAACCAATGTTCCTTTGGCTAATCCTGCAACAATTCTATTTCTTTCTAAAAATTTATCTGAATCAGCTTTAACATTACTTTCATATTCAGATAATAACAGTCCTCCTCCTTCAATTATCTCATTTGCCAATTTTCTATTTTTAGACGGATATATATTTTCCAGTCCTGATGGTAAAATTGCTATTGTTTTTCCAGAGTTTTTTAAACATGTTGTATGAGCTATACTATCAATGCCTTCAGCAAGTCCACTAATAATATTTATATTAAAATCAACCAAATTTTTCACAAACATTTTACACATTCTTTCACCATATTGTGTATTTTTTCTAGATCCAATAACCGCAATTCCAAACTCATTTAAAAGCTGTACATCACCTTTTGCATATAATCTTGAAGGCGGTTTTTTCAGTTCTCTTAATTGTTCTGGATATCTACTATCAAAATATTCTATTGCAATTGTTTCCGTATTTTTCAATCCTTTCTATTTAATAAATTTATCTAAACTTCTATATTGTATTGCTTCAGCCAAATGTTGAATTTTTATTTTTTTGCTTTCTTCTAAATCCGCAATTGTTCTAGCTACTTTTAAAATTCTTTGATATGCTCTCATACTTAATTTTAGTTTTTGAAAAGCACTTTTTAACAGCTTTTCTCCCTCTTCATCTATTTGACAAAATTCACTAATCATATTGGAATTTAATTCAGAATTAGAATAAATCCCATATTTTTTATATCTTTCTAATTGAATCTGTCTAGCTTTGTCAACTCTTACACGAACTTCTTCTGAAGTTTCAACTTTACTTTTTGAACTAATATTTTCTATTTTTGATCTTTTTACTTCAACCTGAATATCAATTCTGTCTAATAATGGTCCACTAATTTTATTTAAATATCTATGTATTTCTTTTTCTGTACATTTACATTCTTTTTCTTCATCACCATAATTTCCACATGGACATGGATTCATACTAGCAACAAACATAAAATTACATGGATATCTATAATTTCCACTTAACCTATTTATTATAATCTCTCGATTTTCTAGTGGTTCTCTTAAAGATTCTAAAATATTTCTATTAAATTCGGGCAATTCATCTAAAAACAAAATTCCACAATGTGCCAAACTTATTTCGCCTGGCTTAGGAGTTTTTCCACCACCTATCATTGTACTAATTGGTACTGTATGATGTGGCATTCTAAATGGTCTATTTGTAATCAAACCATCCCTTTTTAACTCCCCTGCTATACTATGAATTTTAGTAACTTCCATTGCCTCTTCTTTTGTTAACTCTGGCAAAATAGTTGTTAACCTTTTTGCGAGCATTGTTTTGCCTGCTCCAGGCCCACCAACCATCAAACAGTTGTGTCCTCCAGCAGCTGCTATTTCTAATGCTCTCTTTACATTTTCTTGTCCTTTTACATCTGAAAAATCAACTTGATATTTTTCTTTAACACAATTGCGTTTGGCAATAAAACTTTCTATTATTTTTTCTCTGTTTAAATAATAAATAACTTCTTTTAAATCAGAAACTGGAATAATATTAAGTTCAGAAATAATTGCAGCTTCATTTGCATTAGAAACTGGTAATATTACAGTTTTTATTCCAAGCTCTTTTGCTTCAATACACATTGGTAATACTCCATTAGTTCTATTTATTTTTCCATCTAAAGAAAGTTCACCTATGAATATTGTATTAACTAATTTATTTACATCTATATTTGGAATGCAATCTTTTGCAATTAGTATTCCAATTGCCATTGCTAAATCAAAACTACTTCCTTCTTTTTTTATATTGGCAGGTGCCAAGTTTATCAATATTTTTTTATTTGGAAATTCTATACCCGAATTATTTATTGCTGATTTTATTCTTTTTTTAGCTTCTTTAACAGTTGTATCTGGTAAACCAACTATATCAAATTCTGGTATACCATTACTTATATCTGTTTGAATTTCAACTAAGTTTCCATCAAGACCACTCAAAGTTA
The DNA here is from genome assembly GCA_934120315.1 of uncultured Clostridia bacterium. GTDB lineage: Bacteria > Bacillota > Clostridia > TANB77 > CAG-508 > CAG-269. The sequence continues at coordinate 42,897 of CAKOTX010000002.1, read as the reverse complement.
TTGATTTTACTTTTGATAACATGTTTTATCCTCCTCTATTAATCTCATTTAGATTATTTAATTTTTTTATTGATTTTTATAACCTTTTATTATAAAATATATTTAAATTTTAACAAAAGAATGGTGAATTTATGAATAAGAAAAAAAATAGAAAAACAAAAAGAAAATCAGTTAATATAACAAATGATATAAATGTTCCAAATACAATAAAACCTATAAGACTTGTTGTTGTAACATGCTTTATAATTGTTATAATGCTTGTCCTTATTTTTAGAGTTGGATACATTCAATTTATTGATGGAAGTAGATTACAAAATCTAGCTACATCTCAACAAACTTTAACAGAAACAATTTCTGCTAAACGTGGTACAATTTATGATGCCAAGGGAAAAACACTTGCTATTAGCTATGAAACAGATAAAGTTTATATTACTCCAAAAGATATTAAAGCTGAAAATAAATCTTATATTGCTCAATATTTAGCCACTACTCTTGAATTAGATTATAATGAACTTTTAGAAAAACTAAATTCTTCATCAAGTAGAGTTCTTATAGCTTCTGATGTAAATCAAGAAAAAGTTGATACTATAAATAAATGGATAGAAACTTGTAATAAAGATTTAAAAATGAAAACTGGAATCACTTTTGAAGAAACTACTTCTCGTTCTTATCCAAATAAAACTTTAGCTTCTACTGTTATTGGTTTTGTCGGTGCAGACAATCAAGGTTCTATGGGAATTGAACGTTCTTGGAATTCATTTCTTAGTGGTACTGCAGGAAAATCTGTTAGTTTAAAAGATGCAAGTCAATCTGAAATTGCAAATTCTAACAAATCTTATATTGCTGCTGAAAATGGTTATGATTTAACTTTAACAATAGATTCAAATATTCAAAGCATTGTAGAAAAATATCTTTCAGAAGCTGTAGAAGAATATAAATGTGAAAGCGGAATTACAATTGCTATGAATCCAACTAATGGAAAAATATTAGCAATGGCAGATTATCCAAGCTTTGATTGCAATGATAAAAATACTCCAAATTCACATCTATCTCAAATATGGGATAGCCTATCAAGTGAAGATAAAAACAAAGAATTATACAAAATGTGGACACCTAAAGCTATTACAGATACTTATGAACCTGGATCTGTATTTAAAATAATTACATCTTCTATAGCATTAGAAGAAAAGTTCGCAGATACAAGCTCTGTTGTATATAATTGTAATGGTTCTATAACAGTTCCTGGCGAATCAAGACCTATAAAATGTTTTAAATATCCAAATTCTCATGGTGCACAAAGTTTAACAAATGCCTTAGAAAATTCTTGTAACCCTGTTTTTGTTGAATTAGGTATCAAAATCGGAAAAAATATTACTTACAAATATTATGAAGCATATGGATTTTTCGGAAAAACTGGAATCTCAATTTCTGGAGAACCATCATCAGGAATTTTCTATGATATAAATAAAATAAATGACCACGAACTTGGAACAATGTCTTTCGGACAACGTTTCACTATTACACCTCTTCAAATGATAACAGCTGCATCTGCAATAGCTAATGATGGTGTTTTAGTTCAACCACAAATTGTAGATAAAATTACTAATACTGATACTGGAGAAGTTACAACTTTCTCAACTCAAGAAGTTCGTCAAGTAATTTCAAAAAGTACTGCTGATAAAGTAGCTACTATGATGGAATCTGTTGTAGAAAATGGTACTGGATATAAAGTAAAATATAACAAAGATGATGCAGAATTTACTGCAAAAATGTCTGGATATTCTATTGGTGGTAAAACAGGAACTTCAGAACCTATAAATGGTTCAAAAGATGGATATACTGCTTCATTCTTAGCAATATCTCCTGTTGAAAATACACAAATTGTTTTACTTGTAATTTTAAAATCACCTGGTGAAGGTGTTAACCACAATGGTGGACAAATTGCAGCACCAACTGCTGGAAAAATGCTTTCTGAGATTTTACCATATATGGGAATTAACAATGGAAACAAAGATACTGGAAATAATACAAATATTTCTGAAAATGAATTATATTAAAAAGATGCACATATTAGTGCATCTCTTTTTTATATTCTTCTAATGCCCTAGCTACTTGATCTGGACAAGATGTTCCTTTTATTCCACATGGTATCCCCTTTAGCATTTCTATAACTTCATCTATATTTCTGCCTTCTACTAATTTAGATACACCTACAGTATTTCCTGGGCATCCTCCAACAATCTTTAATTTTTTTATTATATTATTTTCTATTTCGAATATCATTTGCATTGAACAAACGCCTTCTGGTGTATATTTATATTCCATATTTTCTCACTCCTTATATAATTTTCTATATTATTATACAAGATTTGACAAAAAAAATCAATACACCTTCTTTTGTTATTCTTGTTTCATCTTTATTCCTACTAACAATACATCATTACTTGCTCTGTCAAAATATTCGTATAATTTTTCCAATTCATTATATTCATCTTTTTTATCTTCAATATAATCTCTTATTTCAATAAAACTTACCTCTGTACCTGATTCTAATATAGGAGTTCTATTATTTTCTATTGTTAAAAATATACTTTCTTGATATCTACTCTTTTTTAGCTCTGATATTGCTACTTTGTTTATTATCACATCCACATCACCTAAATCTTTTGTTTGCATCAATTCTTCTTCATAAATAGTACACCAATAGCAAAATATAGATTCTTTAATTCTACTATTTTTTATTATCTTTAAATATATTTCAATTTCTTCATCAGTTTCTAATAATGCTTTTACCTTTATCAATTCAAATTCATATTCTGAAATATTACCTAACTGTAAATTTTTATCATACCTTATCTTTTTTATTTTTAATTTTAAAACATTGTTCAACACATCTTTTAATATGCTATTTTCATTGCTCTCCACTAACTGTTTTAATTTTATAACTTTATTTTCTATATTTATTCCTCCTTTTTGACTCAATTAATAATAATAGATTTTCTATTATATCTTTATTAGACTTACTGAAATTTTAAGTTATAACTTTTGAAATAATGTAACTGATATAAATTTTCGAAAAAATTATTGTTACTGAAATTATATAATTTATCCAAAGTATACTTTCTTTTATAGCTTTTGTCAATACTTTATCAAAAATTTAGCGAACTTTTCTTCGACAAAAATCGACACTTATACATATGAATTAAACGCCAAGAACAAGTCCTTATTCAAACTTGTTCTTAGCGTTTAACTACTTTTTTAATTCTTCTGCAAACATTTTATTAAGCATTTGTGGATTAGCTTTTCCTTTAGTTTCTTTCATAGCTTGTCCAACTAAAAATCCTAATGCTCTATCTTTACCAGCTTTATAGTCTGCAACTGACTGTGGATTTGCTTCAATAATTTTTAGTACAACTTCTTTTATTGCACCTTCATCAGAAATTTGAATCCATCCTTTTTCCTTGATAATATCTTCTGGATCTCTTGGATTTTCAAATAATTCTACCAATACTTTTTTACCAATACTTGAACTAATTGTTCCTTTGTCAATTAATTCAACTAATTTAGCTAATTGCTTAGCATCAAAAGGTATTTGAATTGGATCCATTTCAGTTTCATTTAAAATTCTAGAAATATCTGATATTATCCAGTTATTTACTGCTTTATAATTTCCACAAATTTCAGAAGCTTTTTCAAACAAATCTGATAAATATTTAGAAGCTGTTATTATTCCAGCATCTTTTTCAGATAATTTATAATCTCTTAAATATCTCTCTTTTCTGCTTTCTGGCATTTCTGGTAATGTTTTTCTAATATTTTCAATGTATTCTTCTGATAGTTTTATTGCAACTAAGTCTGGTTCTGGGAAATATCTATAATCTTGAGCGTCTTCTTTATCTCTCATTGAAAATGTTTTTCCAGATACTTCGTCCCATCTTAATGTTTCTTGGTCAACTTTTCCACCATTATCTATAACTTCAACTTGTCTATTTATCTCATATTCAAGTGCTCTTGTTATACTTCTAAATGAGTTCATATTTTTCATTTCTGTACGTGTTCCAAGTTTTTCTGCTCCAATTGGACGAATTGATGTATTAATATCAGCTCTAAAAGATCCTTCTTCCATCTTACAATCAGATACTTCTACATATTCAAGTATTGATTTTAGTTTTCTTAAATATGCATCAACTTCTTCAATAGAACGAAAATCAGGCTCTGATACAATTTCAATTAATGGTACGCCAGCTCTGTTTAGGTCTATTAATGCTCCTCCACCTAAATCATCATGATTTAATTTTCCTGCATCATCTTCTATGTGAATACGTGTTATTCCTATTTTCTTTTTTCCTTGACTTGTTTCTATTTCAATATATCCATGTTCGCACAATGGTTTATCAAATTGTGAAATCTGATATGCTCTTGGTGTATCTGGGTAAAAATAATTTTTTCTATCGTTCTTACTATCTCTTGATATTGTACAATTTGTTGCAAGTCCAGCTCTTACAGCATATTCTACTACTTTTTCATTTAATTTAGGTAATGTTCCTGGCATTGCCATACAAATTGGACATACTTGTGTATTTGGTTCTGCACCAAACTTTGTAGGGCAGCTACAAAATATTTTTGTTTTTGTTGCTAATTCTGCATGAACCTCTAGTCCCATTACTACTTCATAATCTTGTCTTGGCATTAATTAACACCTCCCTTAAATGTTGGTTTATATTTTTCTCTAAATTTTGTTTCTTGTTCATAAGCATATGCTGCTTTTATAATTGTTTCTTCACAGAATTTGTTACCAATTAATTGCATACCAATTGGAAGTCCTTGACTATCAACTCCACAAGGTATTGACATTCCTGGCAATCCTGCAATATTTACAGAAACTGTACAAATATCTGCTAAATACATTTCCATTGGATTTGTTGATTTTTCTCCAATTTTAAATGCTGTTGTTGGAGATGTTGGTGTTACTATTACATCATATTTTTCAAATGCTTTATTAAATTCGTTCATTACAAGTGTACGAACTTGTTGAGCTTTTTTATAATATGCATCATAATATCCTGATGATAATACATAAGTTCCAAGAATAATTCTTCTTTTTACTTCTGCACCAAATCCTTCACTTCTAGATTTTTTATAAATTTCTTTTAATGTCTTAGCTTCTGGTGATCTATAAGTATATCTTATTCCATCATATCTTCCTAAATTTGAACTTGCTTCTGCACATGCAATTATATAATATGTTGCTAATGCATATTGTGCAATATCTAATGAAAATTCTTCTACTTCTGCTCCCATTTCTTTGTATTTTGCAATTGCATTTTCTAATGATGCTTTAACTTCTGGATTTATTCCTTCTCCATAAAATTCTTTTGGAACTCCTATTTTTAATCCTTTAACATCTTTTTGTAATGCTTTAGTATAATCTTTTTGACCTACATCTACTGATGTTGTATCCATTTCGTCATGACCTGCTATAACATTTAATAAAGTTGCACAATCTTGTACATCTTTTGTAAATACTCCAACTTGGTCAAGTGATGATGCAAATGCAACAACACCATATCTTGATACTAATCCGTATGTAGGTTTTAGCCCTACAACACCGCAAAGCGAAGCTGGTTGACGAATACTTCCACCTGTATCTGTTCCTAATGCCCATGGTACCATATTTGCTGCAACTGCTGCTGCAGAACCACCTGAAGAACCACCTGGTACTCTTGATAAATCCCATGGATTTCTTGTTTTCTTAAAATATGAATATTCTGTTGAACCTCCCATTGCAAACTCATCCATATTTAATTTTCCTAAATCTATCATTTCTTCTGCATTAATTTTATTCATTACTGTTGCATCATATGGTGAAATAAAGTTTTCTAACATTTTTGATGCACAAGTTGTTTTTATTCCTTTAGTACAAATAATATCTTTAATACCAATTGGAATTCCAGCTAATTCTCCTACTTTTTCTCCATTATCAATTTTAGCTTGAATTTCTTCTGCTTGCTTCATGCCTTCAGTTGTAAGTTCTGTTATAAACGCTTGTACTTCTGGTTCTTTTTCCTTTATTCTATCTACATAAGCTTTTGTTATTTCTGTTACTGTTAATTCTTTGTTCTTTAATTTTTCTTGTAACTCATGTACTGTTAATTCTGTAATATCCATCTTTCTCCTCCTTGCTAATTTGGGGTCGGTCCCTTTTTTTGCATACTAATTGAAACCGAGTATCTTTATTAGTTTAAAACCTTTGGAATTTTGAACATGTGTCTATCTTGTGTCGGAGCATTTTGTAATAAACTATCTACATCTTCAAATTTCTTTACCTCATCTTTTCTAAATACATTTTTGGCTTCATTCGCTCCTATTGTAACATCTAATCCATCTACAGGTGCATTATTTACAATATTGGCAAAATTTAATATATCTTGTAAATGCAACATATATTCTTCTATCTCACTATCTTCTAATGTTAATTGTGCTAAATTGGCTATGTGCAAAATTTCTTCTTTACTAACTTTCATATTTGCCTCCTCTTCTCTTCTTTTCATTGATGTGCTTATTATACCTCTTTTTTAGGAAAAATACAAGTATTAATCATGAAAAACAGGTTAACACCTTTAACATATAATAACAAAAAAGAAATCTAGAATCTCTTCTAAATTTCTTTTTCATTTTTTACTTTTTAGTTAAATATCCTGGCGTACTTGCTGTGTCTATTCGAGCATAAGTTTTATCGTCATAATTAGAATTATACACCGTTCCATTTCCTCCTACTAATTTTATGCACCCTGTAAACATTCCTCCGTCTGATGAAACATTTTCCATTGTCCATCCAGACTTGGTTTCAGAATTAAATTCTTTTGCATATATTGTTGTTAATTTTTGAGTTCCCCAACAAAACATTCCTATACTTGTAACATTATACATATCAAATCCACTTAAATCTAAAATTACTAATCCAGTACATCCAACAAACATTCCACTCATATTAACAACAGATTTAGTATCAAATTTACTCAAATCTAATGTAGTTAACAAGCTACAACCTGAAAACATTCTGTCCATAGTTGTCACACCATATGTGTTAAAGTTGTCAAATTCAATATTCTTTACATTCTTTAAATTGTAAAATAATCCTGTTGCATTTTTATTGCAAAAAATTATATTTTCGCTTAAAAATGTAAGTTCATACATTCCATTGTTATCTTCATCTGTGTAATATCCCATTATGCTTCCATCTTTCTTCTCAGATGCATCAAATTGGGATTTTATTTCAGATTTTATATTAGATATTCCTCCTTTTTTGAACTTTATTGATTCTATTTTATCTTTTGCAACACTTGCATCCAGATAGTTATCATGCCCACCAACATTAAAAGTAGTATTAGCCATCATCCTATTAGGATTTTTCATTGCAATATTGGTTAAATATCCAGGGGTATCTGCTGTATCTATTCGTGCATAAGTTACATCTATATAACTCGAATTGTATTTTGTGCCATTTCCTCCTACTAAGTTCGAAACTTTTTCAAACATCTTTTCTGACCTTGTTACATTTTCTGTTGTCCATCCTTTCCTTGTTGTTGAATCGTATTCACTCACATATATCGTAGTTAAATTGTAGCATGAATTAAACATATTTACCATATCTGTTACATTGTACGTATCAAAATTACTTAACTCCAATTCTGTCAATCCGATATTATAAAACATCAGCGCCATATTCGTTACCTTGCTTGTATCAAAGTTACTTACATTCAATTCTTTTAGCTCCCAACACGTATGAAACATATATCTCATATTTGTTACCTTACTTGTATCAAAGTTGCTTACATCCAATTCTGTTAATCTGACACATTGCTCAAACATACCTCCCATATTCGTTACATTGCTAGTATCAAAGTTGCTTATATTCAATTCTGTTAATTGTTGACAAGACTCAAACATACTTCCCATATTAGTTACATTGCTAGTATTAAAGTTGCTTAAATCTATTTTTGCTAATACAAAACATCTATAAAACATTGTGCTCATATCAGTTACCATACTCGTGTCAAAGTTACTTAAATCCAAACTTGTTAAACTCTCACAATATCCAAACATAAAATTCATATTAGTAACTTTACTTGTATCAAAATTGCTAATATCCAAACTTGTTAAACTACTACATCCAGAAAACATTCCTCCCATATCAGTAACTTTACTTGTGTCAAAATTGCTAACATCCAAACTTGTCAGACTAATACATCTATAAAACATAAATCCCATATTAGTAACTTTACTTGTGTCAAATTGACTTACTACATCTAAACTGGCTAATCTGACACAATCATAAAACATTGCACTCATATCTGTAACACCATCTATTGTAAAATTCTCAAAATTTATACTTTTTAAATTTATTAATTCCGCAAATAAATAACTGGAATTTTTATTTGCATAAATTATATCCTCACTCAAAAATGTTAAATCATACATTTCATCATTATTTTCATCTGTATAATATCCTATTATACTTCCATCTTGTTTTTCTGATACATCAAATTTATATTTTATTTCTTCTGCTATATCTGACTCTTTTCCCTTTTTAAATGCTATTGTTTCTATTTGATAACATCTTATTTCTGAATTTTGCCCACTAAAATATAAAGCGCCATCCTCATTAGGACCAGGATTACTAGCAACTGTCATCCTATTAGGTGCTTTTATCACAAAATTCAAATATGAATTTAACACATTATTATCAGGCACTGTTGTTCCTTTATACTTAAATTTTATAATTATCTCTTTACTTTCATTTGAAGCAATTGTTTCTCCTGTTGTAAAACCACTTATCTCAAATATTATATCATTATTGTCATAAAAATCATTTGCATAAGTTATTTTCTGAAATATCGCTCCTTCTGTTCCTTTATTATAAACCGTTACTTTATATGTTATACTTGAATTCACATCCGTATCAGACAATTGCATAGTGCTATCCATTACTGTTCCAAGAAATTTATTTACTTTTGAATTGCTTGCACTTGCATTCACATCACTCACATATGCTATATTTGTTATAAACACTCCTTCTTGTGCATCTGCAATTGCAGTTCCTTCTATATCTCCTGTTACTGAATTTATTGATGCATATCCTACTGACATTAATAATATAGTTACAAATAATATAAATAATAATAACATATTTTTATTTTTGACTAGTTTCATATTTTTTCTCCACCTTTATAGCATCTCCAAAAATCTTTAGTATAAAAAAAGACCTAAAAAGAAAGTAGCTTATTTTTCACATTTTTCTTTTAAGCTTCCTCTATTTTTAGGTATGCAAAAAGACTTGTCATTTCTGACATTTTTATTTTCTAGAGTGTCGGTGTGTGTGTGTGTGTGTACAGCCCCAACGATTACAAGTCTTTTCATATTTTATATCTCCTTTGTTTTATTTTTTATTATTTTATCAATTTAATTGTAATATAAAAATTTGTTAACAGAAATTCTATATTTTTACTAATTTTCATTTATTATTGGTCTAATTTCTTTTTCTATATTTTCTTTCATAATTTCACAACTATGATTGAATTTAGCTTGATCTTCATCATTTAACTTTAATTGTAAAATTTCTTTTACACCATCTTTATTAATTATTGCTGGAACTCCAATATACATTCCTTCTTGTTCATATTCATTATTTTGATATGTTGATACTGTTAGAATTGCATTTTCATCATTTAGTACTGCATGTACTAATCTATTTAATGCCATACCAATTCCATAATATGTGGCCTTTTTCTTTTCTATTATTTTATAAGCAGCTTGCCAAACTCCATCATGTATTTTCTTTAAATCATCCATTGGATAATTATTATCTTTCATAATGTCTATCATTTTTTTGCATCCAACATAACAATGATCCCATGGAACCAATGAAGAATCCCCATGTTCTCCTAAAATATAAGCATGTACATTTTTACTTGATACTTGAAGATATTCTGCAATTAAATATCTTAATCTTGCAGTGTCTAATACTGTTCCTGAACCAATTACTCTAGATTTTGGCATTCCAGAAACTTCTGCAACAACATATGACATTAAATCAACAGGATTACTTGCAACAATAAATACTCCACTAAATCCATTTGCCATTACATTTTGTGTTATTTCTTTCATAATTTTTGCATTTACTACTGCTAATTCTAATCTTGTTTGTCCTGGCTTTTGTGCTAGTCCTGCTGTAATTACTACAATATTAGCATCTTTACATTCACTGTAATCTCCTGCTTTTATTTTCATTTTATGTGGTGCATATGGTAAACCATCAGATAAATCCATTTCTTCTCCAATAGTTTTATCTTTATTAACATCTATTAATACTAATTCTTCTACTCCTCCTTGATTTAACAATGAGTAAGCCATACTCATTCCTACAAATCCTGCTCCTACTAAAACTACTTTTCTTTTTGATTTCATAATAAATTCCTCCCTTAATAAATTATGTATATTATTCAATCACTAATTTAGCATCTGTTGGACAAATATTTACAAATGTATTTCCATCATTTATTTCTATTTCTTTGCCATTCAAATCTTTATATACAGTTTGTTCATCTCTTGCTGTTTTAATACATTTTATTTGAATTGCTTTTCCATCTGTAATATAATATCCATCAAATGTCCCTATATTTTTAAGTCCCTGTCTACCTTTATTTTCACTATCATCTAATGTATAATTATCACACATAGTTATAATTATATTTTTTGTGGTTACAGGTTCTCCTGTTTCATAATCTGATTGTAATTTATTTCTTGCATATCTTATATATTTCTTTGTTTCTGCATTATATTCATATTTTACTGTTTGAAGTGTTGAATGTGGTATTGTCACACTTGTAGCTTCTATGCTTTCTTCTTTATATTTTTCAGTCAAATCAAATTCTGTTGCCACATAATTCAATACACTTTTTTTGTTTGATTCTGTTTTATAACCTTTTCTTTCGGCAATTTTCAAAATACTTTCTGTAGTTGTAAATAAGTTATGTGGTGCTGATTTATCTTTTACTCTCCAGAAATCTTTTGAACTTTCTTGAATACCATTAATATTATTTACTCCTAATGTTGAAATATCACTTTGAGCTTGTGGACTCCATCCATGATGTACATATATTGCATCATTTTCTAGAGCATAGTCTAGAAAATAGTGTCTCGAACTTCTAATTGGTCCAATTTTATCTAAGTCTTGTCCTTTAAAAAGTGCCATTAGCCTAGTTTCTCCACCTTCTACAATTATTTCATATACCATATATGCTTTGTTTAAATTAGCTTGTGGCCATGCTCCTGAATGGTTGTCTATCATTACCGCAATTGGTCTATCTGTTCCACTAAATATTTGTACCTTTTTTTCTTGAACTACTAATGGTCCTTTATCTTCTGCTACATTAGTATTAGATACAGGCTCTGAATTAGCAACTTTTTCTCTTGTAAGAATCTTATAAATAACAAGACCTCCTGCAACTATTACTAAAATAGCTAAGATTGCTAACAAAATAAATGTTTTTTTATTCTTCATTCATTTCTTCCCTTCTTATTCCTAATTTATTTAGGACTGTTTCCTCTTTTGGTCTCATCTTCACTTTATCCTCTTCTTTTATATGGTCATATCCCATTAAATGATAAAAACCATGTACAAGCATATATGCAAATTCTCTTTCAAAACTATGTCCATATTCTTTTGCTTGTTCTTCTACTTTTTCAATAGAAATTACAATATCTCCAAGAACATCTTCATGTTCAAAATTTTGTGTTTCTATTTTTTCATCTAATTCATCTTTTTCAAACATAGGAAATGATAGAACATCAGTTGCTCTATCTACATTCCTATATTGTTTATTTATTTCATGAATATGCTCTGGTGTTGTTAAAGTAATACTTATATAAAGTTTTGAATTTTCTAGTTTTTCTTCTTTAAAACATTGAGCTATAACTTTTTTTATAATTTCTTCATATTTATTATTTTCTTCTAAATCTAAATATTCTAATTGATACATTTTTACCACCTATGCACTTATTGTTTCATTTATTCTAGAACTTACTTTATCTCTTTTGTATTTTCCGTTTTGAGTTTTATAATCTCTAATTTCTTTCATAACTCCATAATCAACTAATCTTCTCTTGTAATATTTTATCAATCTTGTATAATCTGTTTTCTCATTTTTTATTTTACTCATATCTTCTTTTATGAATAAAATCTCTTTTTGTTTTACATATTCAATAAAATCAATTTCTTTTAATTTTTCAATATCTTTATATTTATCATGAAATCTCTTGAATTGTTCTCTATCTTTAGGATTATCCCAATATACTTTTGTTGCTAATAGTCTTATGTTAAAGTCTTCTATCAAATTTAATAACATTGTATATGCTTTTTCTCTTTTAGCAGCAATTTTTGTATCTTGCACTAAACATCTTGCATCTTTTAATAGCTTCATGTAACATTGTTCTGCTACTACTAATGGCAAGCTATGTGTAAATAAATTTCTGCTTATTCCTAATAATATCATATTTTTTTCGATATTATCTCTTGCATCTAATTTTCCTACAGAGAATTTTTCATATTTTTCATATTCTTTGACAACTTTTTCTAATTTCGGATCTTTAATCTTTAGTGGTAATATATTTTTAATATAATCTTCTAAAGTATCAAATATTTTTATATAAATCCATTCTTTTGATGAATCATATACATTTGTGTTATCAGCTAATTTTACAGAATAGTTTTTTAAGATTCCTTTATATAATGAATCTTGTTTTGATATATAAAATTCTTGATATCTGTCTATTACTTTTTGTTTATTAGAATTTATTACTGTTTCTCTATCTAACTCTAATAAATATTTTTGTTTTCTATACTTATATTCATTATATTCACTTTGTTTTAGTTGAACTATTCCATAATATTGAGATAATGCCATACTTTCTAGTTTTGTGGCAGTTTCATTTTTAACCTTTTTATATATTGTATCTAAAACATATTTATCTAATGCTTCCAAATACGCAGTATATGCTTCTTCATATTTTTTTTCAACAATATCTTTTTTGCTTGCATCAGTCTCTTCAACTTGAGCTTCATATGCCTTTAATAATGCATTTCTTTTCATGCTAATACGCATTCCATTTATTCCTATTTGTGTTGGTATTAGCAATTTTGTCAATGTATTTGTTAATTTATTAATAAATGTTTTATCTGTTCCTACTACTCTTAAACTTCTCTCTTCCATATTTCTCTCCCTTTCCAAGTTATTGGTAGGCAGGTTCTTTTGTTTCTTACGTTAGTTAATTTTGTCTATTATTTTTTCCTGCATTCCTATATTTTCAATCACTTCATATGTTACACTTACTTCTATGAAATCTTCTCCCTTTGTTACATCTGCATTTCTTCCGAAGTATATCTTGCTTATTATTTACTTCAGATTCAAGTTGTTCTTCTAACTTTTGGGTTAAGATTGCAGTTGCTTCTTCGATTGTGTATTTTTTTGAATTTTTTTCCAATTCTTCATTCGTAATTTTCTTTACGGAAATTGGTAAATATAAGTTTGAAAATATCCTAAACTTTTTTTCTTCTACTATTGTATCATAAATTTTAAATTTGGAAAGAGTTTTGTAAAAATTTATTTGAAAATTATTAAATTTTATACCATATTTCGTTTCTTTATTGCCTGTTTTTACATTTTGTTCTTCTTTTAATTGCATTTTTTCCGTTTTAGTATATTTAACTATAGCTTTTATCTCACCCAAACTATGCACATATCTTTGTCCTGTATATTTTCCTTCCATTATTCCTTGAATTAATATTTGACCTTCTTGTACTTCATCTCCATTTTTAACTTGTGACATTCCATTTTGTGCTATTATTTCTGTTATTGTTCCAGCTTTTTTTGCTACAATATTAGTTGCCTCTTTTTCGTCTATTATTTCTGGGGCCTCTTTTGCTTTTACTACTTTTACTATTGCATTTGTTCCTTTTAGACTAATTCCTATCCATGAAATATCATCTCTTTTTAAACGTATTTTATTTACTATTTCTTCTACATTTATTTTGTCTTTTTTCATTCCTGTTTCTAATCCTGCTTCTTGTACATCCTCCTCTATTTTATCTAATTTTAAATTATCTTCCACCTGAATTTCTATGTTCCAAACAAAAAGTGAACTTGCATATAACAAAATCGCTATTATTATTAAAGAAACTATAAAAGCTTTTCTCTTTCGATACTTGTTTACAATAAATGGTATTCCCCTCTTTTTCTCTATTTTTATTCTGCATTTTAATTTTTTTGCTACTGGTACTGCTCTGTAAAAGTCTTCTATCCCTATATTTAAATGTAATTTAACTCCTTTTTCTCTTTTTAAATTCCATATCAATATTTTATTAGCAGTACAGATATTTATAAATCGCTCTATGTAATAACCTTCTACTGTTATTCTAATATAACCTAGCAGATATTTCATTATAACTTTAATGAACATTTATTGTGTCCTTTCTAATTCTATATTTTCGATTTTTCCTGTAATTTTTATATCATCATTTGTCATTTTCTCGAGATTCAAATTAAATCCGTTTATGTTTACCACTCCTGCATATGTGCTTATACTTGCAAAAAATTCTTCATATTCCAATATTCCTTTATAATTTTCAAGTATTACTTCATCAAAGCCAATAATTGTAAGCTTTGGAGCATTTGTACATACTTCTGCTGGCATTTCTAATATTTTATCTATTCTTTTTCTCATCTTTTCCTCCCACTATTTAAATTCATCTAATGTTTTAAATTCATACCCTTGTTTTTTTGCTTCTTTTATAACATCTTCTAAAACTTGTGAATTTGTTTTTGAATTTGGATGTAATAACATGATTTCTCCACAATGTAAATTATTAATAATTATTTTTTTGCTTTCTTCAACTGATGGTTGTTTTTTCTCATCCCAATCAAAATATGCAAAACTCCACATAACAGTTTTATATCCTAATTCTTGTGTCTTTTTTAATGTCCTCTCATTAAACTCTCCTTTGGGAGGACGCATATATTTCATTTCATAATTAAATTTTTCAAACACTGCTTTATGCAATTTCATTAATTCACTTTCTATTTCATCATTTGTCTTGCTTGGCAAACTTGGATGTGAACATGTATGATTTCCCACAATATGTCCTTCTGTTATCATTCTTTCAACTAATTCTGATGCAGTATTTAAATAATGTGACGTAATAAAGAAAGTTGCTTTTACTTCATTTTCTTTTAATACATTTAAAATTTTTTCTGTATAACCAGCCTCATATCCTTCATCAAAAGTCAAATATATTATTTTCTCTGTATCTTTTCCTAAACATATTCCACCATTTTCTTCTAGCATTTTTCTATTTTCTTGCCCAACATCTGGTTGTAAATTATTATTTGCTCTTTTTATTCCCCAGCCAATTGTTTTGCTATCTCTTGCACTTGTAGTAATTACACTTTCATTCATTGCTAATATACTAATAGTAAATATTGCAATTATCATTACTGATATTATAATCGTTGTTTTCTTTTCTTTCATTCTCTACCTCTTTTCTCTTAAATCTTATGTTTATACACCAACTATTATTACTTATATAAATGCAAAAAATAGAAGCTTTGATTTAAAGCTTCTATTTTATATCTTTTAGGTCTATACACCTCTTTAATATTATTCCTACAATTATTGCTCCAATAAATATGCTAATTATTATTCTAATTGCCTCTCCAGCATATGGAATATTTTTATTTGAAACTGTAGTATCTTTTGAAACTCCTGATTCATTTTTTATAAATTCTGAACCTGATTCTTGCTCTTTATAAATATCATCTGCTGTATTTGTCTTAGGATTTACTGTAACCTTACATGTCTCTGTATATTTTCCATCTATTGCAGTTACTTTTATTGTTGCTGTCCCTTCTGAAACTGCTGTTATAATTCCATCTTTTGATACAACTGCAATGTTTTCATCTGAGCTTTCCCATTTCACTTCTTTATTAGTTGCATTATAAGGTTTTATTGTCGCAACTAAATTTGTCTGATCATTTATTTGCATTGATATTTCTTTTTTATCTAATTCTATTCCTTTAACACTTACATCATTACTATTCTTTACTGTTACTAAACATGTTGCTGTTTTGTTTCCATCTTCTGTTGTTGCTGTAATTAAAGCCGTTCCGTTTGAAACTCCAATAACTTCGCCATTTTTTACCGTTGCTACACTTATATTTGAACTTGTCCATATTATTTTTTTATTAGTTGCATTTTGCGGAGTTATTTTGGCGTCTAGATTAAATCTTTCACCAGTATTTATTGTTTTAGTATTATAAGAAATTTCAATTTCTGATACATTTATTACTTTTTCGACTATGACCTCACATGTTGCAGTTTTATTACCATCTTCTGTTGTTACACTTATCTGTGCAGTCCCAGCAGAAATTGCAGTTACAATCCCATCTTTTACTGTTGCTACCTCTGGATTTGAACTTATCCATTTTATTTTTTTATTAGTTGCATTTTCTGGTTCTACAACAGCCTGAAGTGTTGTTTTGTCTCCAATTTTTATTTTTGTTTTTTGTAATGTTAATTTTACACTATCTACACTTACTTTAGGATTTTCTTCTTTTTTCTCAACTGTTATTTCTGATGTTCCATATTTAGCTCCATCTTCTGATATTGCTGTTATCGTTGCAGTTCCAGCAGAAATTGCAGTTACAATTCCATCTTTTACTGTTGCAACATTAATATTAGAACTACTCCATTTTATATTTTTATTTGTAGTATTTTCAGGAAGTATTTTGGCTGACAAACTTAATTTTCCTCCTTCTATTATTTTTCCTGAAGCTGGTACTATCTTAATTTCTGTAACATTTACCTCTTGTTTTTTTACTGTAACTTGACATTCTGCTATTTTATTTTCATCACTTGATATTGCCTTTATTGTAGCTATTCCTGCTTTTATTCCTTTTACAACTCCGTTTTCTACAATTGCAATTTGTTCATCTGAGCTTACCCATTTTATGTCTTTGTTAGTTGCATTCTCTGGTAATACTGTTGCTGTTAATGTAAAACTTTCTCCTACAAATATTT
Organism: uncultured Clostridia bacterium; assembly: GCA_934120315.1. Lineage (GTDB taxonomy): Bacteria > Bacillota > Clostridia > TANB77 > CAG-508 > CAG-269. The sequence continues at coordinate 25,764 of CAKOTX010000002.1, read as the reverse complement.
TTTCATTAGTTTTATTCACTCTTATTTCTTCTACATTAATTGTTGGTGTTTCATCTTGAACTATTGAAAATCCTTTTATACATGCATTAGTATTTTTTATTTTTTTACCACCCATTGACATATCTGTAATATCAGTCCATGTCGTTCCTTTACGTAATATATAACTTTCACCTTTGTTTGAAGTTGCACTATTATAAAAACTTGATGTTTTAGTAATTATACCATTTGCTTCCATATTCATTTCTAGTGGTATAATTGGGAATTCTTCATTTATATATTTAACTTTTATTACAAATTTTTCTCCTGTTAGTTCAATTGAATTTGCTAATTTTAAAGAATGATATCCACTTTCTAAGGCATTTGTTCCTGTAGCTGTCGCAACTAATGTATTAGCGTTTTTAACATCACCGTCTTGTGAATTTACATAAATTTCTATTCCCTCAGTTGACATTAATCCTATTCCAACTTCTGTTAAATACTCTTTTTTACTAGTATCTTTTCTATCAAAAACATTTGCTGCTTCTACAGATGTTAAATATTTTCCATTAGCCCCAGTTAAAGATATTCCATAGCTTACTCCAAGTTCATCATATTGATAAACATTTTCATTCATCTCATTATTATATGTTTTTATCTCTTTAATTGCTGATATTTCTCTTTCAATACAACTATCATCATATGATACATAAAAATATCCACTTTCTCCAAATTCTTCTCCCCAAGAATTTAATACAATATATGCCCCATCATTTATTGGTTGATGATTTTGCGGAAAATTTTCTTTCGAATATGTGTCATCCCACCCAACTATTGTAACAGCATGATTGGCTTGTATTGTACCATTATCACAATAAAAAGCTTTTGTTTGTGAATTATAATAATTATTAGCACTTATATATACTCTATTAGATGTAACTCCAATATCTGAATAAAAAATTGCAGATACAGCTCCATTTTCTTTTATTTGATTTTTTATTAATTTTCTTATTACTTCAACTTCTTCTTTTGAATATGTCTTAGAAGTATCTTGTGAATTGTTATATGTAACTTCACCATTAGTATCATATTTTTTACTTATATTAGCAAATATAATAGAATCTGTAACTCTTGCTCTAACTTTTTGTTCTAAATTTACATTATCTAAATCTGTTAAATAATATTGTGATGCATCATTATTTTTTTCATCATATACACTTTCAAATGAAAAATCGCTTTCATAGACTGGTCCATATCCTCCTGTTGCATAGGCAAGTGACATTAGTCTTGTTCCATTACCTCCAAGAATTCTATTATAAAGTCTTGCACATGTATATTCAATGTGCATTGGTGAATATTCTCTTTGGGTAATATTATATTTATGTGCCAAAGTTGTTTCTAGCATTGATGTAAAAGAAAATGCCCAACATGCTCCTACCTTTTTCTGATTCTTAACTTTTATATTATTTATTTCATTTCTTAAGTCATAACTTTTGCTTATTGTATCATTAGTATCCAATAAACTATTATACACAGATCTTTTTATACTGTCTTTTATATCAACACTATAATAAGATGGTTCTATACTATTTGTTCTATCTTTTTCATCTAAATTTTCCCATTCTTCAAATGCCTTAGACTTTTCCACTCCAACAACTTCAGCATCTATTTCTTTTGCATATATTGGAATTGAAATCATTATTAATAAAAACATTAGAAGAAATGCTTTTTTTAATTTTCTTTTCATATGTGTCTCCTATAATATACTACTTCGATTTTATTATACTTTTATCTAGTATTCATTTCAACAAAATAACATAAATGTCATAAAAAAGTAATATTTTTGTAACATTATTTTACATACATTTTTTTACAATTGTATATTTTTTTTAGGATATTTTATTTTTTCTCTTATATTTTTCATTTGAATTTAATAAATTGGAAAAGCACTCATATCATAGTATACAATTTTTTTCATATCTACATAAAGCCTATTGACAAGTTCAAATTTTTGATTTATATTAATTCTATGTTTTTTGAAAAAAATGTAAATTAATGTAGAATGGAGGAATACATATGATGAATTTTGTACTTTGTGATGACGAAAACAATATGCTTAACAAACTTTCTATTTTGTTTGAAAAAACTTTTGTTAAAAATGATTTTGATGCTCAAATCGTTTTGAAAACTTCTGACTATAAAGAAGTAATCTCTTTTATGGACTCTAATATTGTAGATGTAATTGTTTTAGATATTGAGTTCAAAAATTCTAATTTAAATGGATTAGACATTGCTAGAGAAATTCGAAAAGTTAATAAAAACTGTTATATTATTTTTATTACAAGCCACTTTGAATACTTAATGGAAGCCTATGACTGTAAAACTTTTGCATATCTATTCAAGAATTCTATAAGCGTTGGATCTCTTTCGAATACTTTAACAAGGCTTTTTGAAGATGTTTCAGGAACAACAAAAAAATTTTTTAAAATTGATAGTAAAGGAACTTTTATTGATTTTAACGAAATTCAATTTATTGAAAAATATGGAATGAAACTTATATATCATACACCAAGAGGAAATTTTGATACTTATAGTTCATTCTCTAAAATCGAAAACAACTTGCCGCGAAATTTCGTAAGATGTCACAAATCATTCATTGCCAATATAGATAATATTGTCAATATATCTTTTTCAAATAATTCAATAACATTTAAAAACAATGAAGTTTGCTATATTGGTCCAAAATATAAAAATCACTTTATGGAGGTAGTTAATTATGATACAATTTTTAAGTAATATTTGGAATGCTTTAAACAGTCAAAACATAGAACTTGTTAATATATTGCTAATACCAGCAACTTTCATTGAGCATTATCTATTTATGCAAGTTTTCCTAAATTTATTTAATGTAAATGCTTCTACTAAAGAAAAATCTATTTATGTTGTAATAAATTCTATTGTAAGTATTATTAGTCAAGCTTACATACAATCTCCTTTTAATGTTATTTTAAATTATACTTGTATTCTTATATTAATATACAAATTATTTAAACTTAACATTGTAAAAAGTTTATTTTCGCTTTTTGTGCCTAGTTTCATATTTGGGTTATTAAATACTTTATTACAAAATACATATTTAACTATTTTTAATATAAATTCTAATGTATTTATAAGCACTCCTATATATAGAGTTTTATACCTTTCAATCCTATACTTTTGCATGTTTGTAGTAATTATTACAATAAAACAGTTAAAAAAATTCAAAAAATTAAATTTTGATTTATCTCAACTTGATGCATTAGATAAAAGTACATCTCGATTATTAATAATAAATATATTTACTGGTTTTGTCACAATATGTACACAATTAATAACAACAGCATTTTATATAAATATAGTTCCTCTTACCATTAGTATTCTTAATTTCATACTGCTGGTAGCCTTTCTAACATTAAGTTGTCATAGTTTTTTTCGTATAATTAAACTTGCTAACACAACAAAAAGTCTAGAATGTGCTGAAGACTATACAAAATCACTAGAAATCTTATATGATAAAGTAAAAGGTTATAAACATGATTTTGATAATATTGTTTCAACATTAGATGGATTTATAGAAAATAATGATATGCCTGGATTAAAACGTTACTTTAAAGAAATAAAAGCTGATTGTAAAATAACTAATAATTTATCTTTAGTAAATCCTCATATCATAAATAATCCTGGGATATATAGTTTATTAAACAATAAATATTTTAAAGCCGCCAACCTTGGTATTACTTTTGATCTAGAATTTTTTCTAAATCTTGATACATTAAATGTTAATATGTACAAATTTTCTAGAGCAATTGGAATTTTACTCGACAATGCTATAGAAGAAGCTGAAAAATGTGATGAAAAAATAGTAAAAGTATCATTCTTAAGAGAAAACAAAAATAATAGAGCTGTAATAACTGTAAAAAACACATATAGAAATAAAAATGTTGATATTGAAAAAATATTTCAAAAAGGTGAATCTGGTAAAGAAAATCACTTTGGTATTGGCTTATGGGAAATTCGCAATTATGTAAGAAAAAGCAATAACTTAGATTTATTTACTAGTAAAGATGAACATTTCTTCAAACAAGAATTATCTGTATATGATTTATAATTAAGAAGTAGTTTTCTACTTCTTTTTCTTTATATTTCCCCGCAAAAAAGAACTTCATATAGAAGTTCTTTTCTTTGAATTGATTTTAATGTTTAAGAACATTTTCTCTTCAAGAATTAATCTTTTTTAATTAATGATGCTGGCATTTTGGGTTGATGTCCCCACCATAAAGCTGCACATGCTGTATTTGTAGCTTTTGCATATTTTTCTGCAATTTTTGCTAAGAATTTCATCATAATTAATTCCCCCTTCTTTTGTAAAGAATTATAATACAGGAGTAGTTGCAAAAAACTCCTACATTATCTAATTAAATATTTGCATATACTTCATGTCCATATTTATTTTTCGTAATTTTATATGCAATTCTTGTTATTGTTAAAGTTTGTATAAAATCTCCAAATATTATTATTCCAGCAATTGTTGAATTATTAATCATTATTGCTATAATAATTTCTAGAGTTAAAACAATATATGAAAATAATTGTTTTTGTTTTCTTTCTTTTTTGCTAAGAATCGGAACATTTTCTGTATCTGCTGGAGCATATAATTTTATCATTATAATGCTAAAACTCCAAACTAAACACGCAAGCAAATATTTCATCATCCCTGATAAAACAATATACTTTCCTAATAACGCTGAACCACTATACAAAATTAATGTATATATAATACATCCCATATGTGTTTTCATATGTACTCCACCAGAGAAGCATCTATATGGTGCAATTATAAACATTGATATTAATGTTAGTTTAAATATTCCTAAGAAATACGCAATTATCAAAATTATTATTCCTTTTGGTAACTCTCCTATTAAGTTTTGTAGTCCATACATTATTATTTCCGCTCGTTCGTCATCTATTTCAGGCATTTCTTTTCGAATTTTATTGGTTAAATATGCACAGAACTTATCTATCACATTTATCACCTCACAACTTATCTTGTGTACAAATATAATTTACCATTTTAATTTTTTCTTTGCTTATTTTATTTGCAAAATTATCTTTTTATTTTATAAAACTTGAGTTAATGATTTTCATATATATTTTTTCAATTTTCATAAAAAAAAGAGTAACTTCATATTACTCTTTTTTCATATATTTTCTATATCTCTTAAAATACACCAAGTCCCATTACTTTCTGGCAAACATTTAAATGTCATTTCTTCCTTTGTAATAGGATGTTGAATCGTAAGTTCATATGCCCATAGTGCTATTTGCTTTCCTTGACCCCTAGCCCCATATTTTTGATCACCAAATATGCTATGTCCAGCATGTGAAAGTTGAACTCTTATTTGATGATGTCTTCCTGTATGCAAGTTCACTCTCACTAATGATAAATTTTTAACTTCATTATATGCAAGAACTTCATAATCCAATTTAGCTAATTTTGCGTTTTTCTTGTCTTTATTTACAACTTTACTCATGTTGTTTCTTTCATCTTTATATAAATAATCTTCTAGTGTTCCTTGTGTTGTTTCAAACTTTCCATCTACAACAGCTAAATATTTTTTCTTAAATATTTTTTCTCTTACTTGATCACTTAATCTTGATGCTGCTTTTGATGTTTTTGCAAATACCATAACACCTCCAACAGGCCTATCTAATCTATGCACTAGTCCCAAATAAACATTTCCAGGTTTATTATATTTTTCTTTTAAATAATCTTTTATAATTGTAAGCATATCTAAATCTTCTGTTTTGTCTGCTTGTGATGGAATATTAGGTTGTTTTTCAACTACTATTATATGATTGTCTTCATATATTACATTTAATTTGTTCATCTTAATTCTCCCAACGTCCATAAATTCCACATGGCAATATTAATTTTGACTCTTCCATTGGTAATCCAATTTCTCCTGATGAAACTTTGCCTTTGTAATTTTTTGAAACAGTTAAATTTAAAATATTTTCTAATACTTTACTTGATATTCCTGTTGTATATGAATTTATTAAAAAGAATAATGGATTATCTGAAAGAACTTTTGTACATAATTCTACTAAATCATATATATTGTCTTCAAATTGCCAAACTTCGCCATTTGCTCCCCTTCCATAAGATGGTGGGTCCATTATTATTGCATCATATTTGTTTCCTCTACGAATTTCTCTATTCACAAATTTTACAACATCATCTACTATATATCTAACTGGTCTTTCAGCTAATCCTGATGAAGCAATATTTTCTTTTGCCCATGTAACCATTCCTTTTGAACTGTCAACATGACAAACTGATGCTCCTGCTGCAGCACATGCTACTGTTGCACCACCTGTATAAGCAAATAAGTTTAATACTTTAATATCTCTTTTTGCATTTCTTATTTTATCCATCATCCAATCCCAATTAACTGCCTGCTCTGGAAATAATCCTGTATGCTTAAATCCCATTGGTTTTATATTAAAGGTTAATTCTTTATATTTTATTTGCCATTGGCTTGGCATTTTTTTATTATATTCCCAAGCTCCTCCGCCTGTTTTACTTCTATAATATGTGGCATTTATATTTTTCCATTTTTGAGGATATGATTTTTCTTTCCATATAATTTGTGGATCTGGTCTTGATAAAATCACATTTCCCCATCTTTCTAATTTTTGTCCATCTGCCATATCTAATATTTTATAATCTTCCCAATTATTTGCTATATTCATTTTTTCCTCTCTTTCCATATTTGTTATTATACACTATTTTGTAGATTTTTTCAACAAATTAAGCTGTTTTTTAGTTTCTTCATATCCCATTTTATATAATATATCTATTTGACTTGAATCCAATAAAGCTACTTTCTTTAAACAAATAGTTATCAAATGATCTATTCCTTCTTTTTCATAATTAGCTAATTCTCTTCCTTGCAGCTCCATTGCTCTTGCTGCAACTTCAATCATATTTTTACAACATTGATTTTTTTCTAGAATTGTATCAAATGCTATTCCATAAACCTCATCTGCCCCATATTCTTTTAACCCTTTCCATGGTAAATTTTCTCTAGTTCCACCATCAATTAATTGAATTCCATCAAATTTACATGGTGAAAATACAACAGGAAAACTGCAACTTGCTCTAACAGCAGTAGCTATTGGAATATCACTTATATATTTAGTATTATCTTGCAATACTTTTCTTTTTTCTTGTGATGAAGCAATATATACAGTGCCTTTTTGCAAATCTACCATCGAAATCATTAATGGCATTTTTATTTCATTTATATTTTCTACATGACTTTTTTTACAAATTTCATTAATTATTTTTTCTATAACTTTTCCACTATTTAATCCATCAATTACAAGCCTTCTAGTAGATATTAAACCCAATATCATTTTTATTACTTGCTTCCACTCAACATATTTTATTTTTTTATAATATTTTTTAAATAGCTTCCACATTTCATCACTGCTATATCCTAAGGCATACATCGTTGCTATTATACTTCCAGATGATGCTCCAGAAACACAATCAAATTTTATTTTTTCTTCTTCAAATGCTTTCAGTGCTCCAATATGTGTTGCTGCTTTTATTCCTCCTCCTGATAAACTTAATCCTCTCATAAAACCCTCCTTATAAGATTTTATGTTTTTAAACAAAAAATGAGCACCATCTTATATAAAATCTTATTATAAGATAGTGCTTATTTCTGTTACTTTTGGTGTACATGATGCCCAAGTTTATTTACTTCACATTTCCGGTTCTTATTGATTTCAACCTTTTTCTCAATCTCGGTCTGAAGATCAATTCCATTAATCTCAGCAATCCCAAGTAAGAAAATTGCTACATCAGCAAGTTCTTCAGGAAATGTTTCAAGATCCCTAAACCATGCATCATATGCCTCTCCGACCTCTGCATTCAGATGACAAAATTCCTCGTTCATATCAGTTGTATTAAAACCATGCCGCTTCTTGTTTTCGAGAATTTCTTTTTGCAGTTCTTTCAGAGTCATACTCGTAGCCTCCTAAAAACTATTAACTATAGTGGGGCTTTCCCACTTCAAGAATAATTTATCACTTTTATTTTTTAATGTCAATAAAATTTGTTATGTTAGTACAATTTTCATTCCTATTTTTATTATTTCATAAACCATAAAAAAATTAGCTCCTGAAAGTACAATAAAAGAAGCTATTGCAAATGAAAGCATTTTATGCCTTTTCCAAAACTTCATATACATCCCCCTTACCTTGTCCTTAATATGTATATGTTCAATTTCAAAAAATATTCATAAAATACTTTCACTTTTCATCGCAATTTATTACAAATTATTTAACTCTTCTAATATTCTTTTTGCAAATACTTCTGTAATTCCACTTATTTCTGATAATTCCTTAACACTTGCATTTTTTATATTTTCTACACTACCGAATTTTTTCAATAGTGCTTTTTTCTTAACTTCTCCAATTCCTTCTATTGAATCTAAATCTGATTTTGTAATATCTTTATCTCTTAATTTTCTATGATATGATATTGCAGTATCATGCACTTCATCTTGGAATTTTGTTATCAAATTCTTTAGATTTTCTGATATTTCTAATTCATTTCTATTTTCATCCATCAATGCTCTTGTTTGGTGTTTATCATTCTTAACCATACCAAAAACCGGAATATTTAATTCGTATTTAGCAATAGCTGTCTTTGTTGCTCTAATTTGAGTTATACCTCCATCAGCAAATATTGCATCTGGCAATCGTCCAAATCCACTAGAATTACTATCATCAATTGAATGTTTTAGTCTACGCGTTATGACTTCTTCCATACATCTTGGGTCATCTTGTCCATACACTGTTTTTATTTTGAATCTTCTTGATAAATTTCTCTTAATAACTCCATCTATCATTACACACATTCCAGCAACTATATATTCTCCAGAAATATTAGATATATCATATGTTTCTATTTTTCTTGGCAATTTTTCTAATCCAAGTACTTCTTTTAATTCTACTAAAATTTCACTCTTATCTCTTTCTTTATTTTCAAGAGTTATTTTAGCATTATTATCTGCCATTTCTACAAAACGCAATTTTTCACCTTTTTTAGGTGATTTTATTTCTACTTTTCTTCCCGCTTCTTTACTTAGCCATTCTTCAATAGCATTTTTATCTTCTAATTCTTCTCTTACCATTATTTTATTTGGAAGATTTTGTCCATCCATATAATACTGTTTTATAAATCCTGATATAATTTCTTTATCTTCCATTTCTTTTAAATCTGGGAAAAAGTAATGTTCTCTTCCTACCATTTTACTTCCACGTACAAAGAAAATTTCAACACAAACTTCCATTTCCGATTTTGCAATTCCTATTACATCAATATTATTTTCTGTAATATTTGAAACTTTCTGTTTTTCATTTACTCGTTCTATTGCAAGCATTCTATCTCTTATATATGCTGCTTTTTCAAAGTTCATTTTGTTAGCTTCTTCTAGCATTTCTTGTTGTAATTCTTTTAGTACTTTATCTACTTTTCCATCTAATATATCTATTATTTCGTTTATTTGTTTCCTATAATCTTCTTTTGAAATATACCCCATACAAGGTCCCAAACATCTATTAATATGATAATTTAAACACGCTCTTGTTTCTGATCTAAAATTTTTACATTGACGAATTTTATATTTTTGTTTTATAAAATCTACCATCTCTTTTGCAGCACCCGGATTTGCATATGGTCCAAAATATTTTGAACCATCATTAACAATTCTTCTTGTTATTACTACATTAGGATACTCAGATTTTACATCTATTTTTATATATGGATATGTTTTATCATCTTTTAATAAAACATTAAATTTAGGTCTATTTTTCTTTATTAAATTACATTCTAGTATTAATGCTTCTGCTTCATTATCAACTACTATATATTCAAAATGGTCTATAAGTGATACCATTCTCTTTATTCTTTCCGTTTTGTCTGTTTTTCTAAAATATGATCTTACTCTGTTTTTTAAGTTTACTGCTTTTCCTACATATATTATCTTGTCTTCTACATCATGCATTATATATACACCTGGTTTATCTGGTAACATTTTTAATTGTTCTTCTATATTAAACATTATTTTCCCTCCTCTCTGCCTACTCTATTATAATACATTATTTTTACACATTTTGCAATCCTAATATTTAACATTTTGATAAATTATAAAGTTTAAAAAATCTCTTGCCACATTTTTTATTTTGGTATAATATAATATGGTAAATTGAAATGTACTTAAATTTTAAGAAAGGAGTTAATTTATACTAAGCGCCAGGACTTTTAAAGTTGACGAGGTTTAGAGTTATCGAAATATTCGGCGGATGCTCTAATGGATAGCTTAATCCAAAGTATTGAGCAAAAAATAGTAAAAATACTATAACAGATCTCAATACATAAGCATGTATATTTCAATTCCACATTAAATTTATTGAAGGAGGTTCTACTTATGTGTGGAATTATTGGGTATATAGGAAAGAAAAAAGCTACACCTATATTAATTAATGGTCTATTAAGACTTGAATACAGAGGATATGATTCAGCTGGAATAGCTACTGTTGAATCTGATAAACTAGCTATAATGAAAGATAAAGGAAGAGTAAAAAATTTAGAAAATTTAAAAGGCATTAATGATTTAAATGGAACTATTGGGATTGCTCATACTAGATGGGCTACACATGGAAAACCATCAAAAGAAAATGCACATCCACATTATGATAATAACAAAACTTTTGCTGTTGTTCATAACGGTATTATTGAAAATTACCACGATTTGAGAGAATTTTTAATAAAAAAAGGATATACTTTCTATTCTCAAACAGATACAGAAGTTATTCCAAACCTTATACATTATTATTACACAAAAGATGATAATCATGACAGTCTACAAGTTCTACGTGCTGTTCACAAAGCTTGTATGGACTTACAAGGAAGCTTTGGACTTCAAATTATTTCGACATTTATGCCTGATAATTTGATTGTTGTTCGTAAAGATAGCCCTCTTGTTATTGGAAAAGGTAATGAAGAAAATTATGTTTCTTCAGATATCCCAGCAATATTATCATTTACAAAAGATTTTTATTTATTAAATGATTATGAATTTGCTGTACTTTCAAGAAATAAAATTGATTTTTATGATATTAATCTAAATAAAATTGAAAAAGGTGTTAAAACAATTGATTGGGATGCAAGTAGTGCAGATAAAAACGGATATGAAGATTATATGTTAAAAGAAATTTATGAACAGCCTAATGCTGTTAGAGAAACCATAGGCTCTCGCCTACCTGATAATGAACCTTGCAATTTTGATGATTTAAAATTCACAAAAGAATTTTTATCTAAAATAAATAAAATATATATAGTAGCATGTGGTACTGCTATGCATGCTGGTCTTTCTGGAAAAATTGCAATAGAAAAACTTTGCAAAATTCCTGTAACTGTTGACATAGCTTCTGAATTTAGATACAGAAATCCTATTATTGATGAAAATACTTTATGTATTTATATTTCTCAATCCGGAGAAACAGCAGATACTATTGCTGCTTTAAAACTTGCCAAATCTAAAGGAGCTACTACTCTTGCAATTTCAAATGTAATTGGAAGTTCAATAACTAGAGAAGCTGATTATTGTATATATACACATGCTGGTCCTGAAATTGCAGTTGCTTCAACCAAAGCATATACTTCTCAAGTTGTATTACTTGATATATTAGCCATTTATTTTGCTGAAATATTAGAAAGTGCATCTATATTTGAATTAAAAGAACTAAAAAAAGAAATGATGTTTCTTCCAGCAAAAATAGAAAATGCATTAAAATCAGCAACTAGAATTAAAGAATTTGCAAAAAATATTTATCAAGAAAAAGATGTATTCTTTTTAGGTAGAGGTGTTGACTATAACACTGCATTAGAGGGTTCTCTAAAACTAAAAGAGATTTCTTATATCCATTCAGAAGCTTATGCAGCAGGTGAATTAAAACATGGTCCTATTGCATTAATTGAAAATGGTATTACAGTTATTAGTATAATTACAGATAAAGCTCTTGTTGAAAAAACAATTAGCAATATTCAAGAAGTTATCACTCGTGGTGCTAAAACTTTAGTAATTACAAATCAAGAATTACCAAGTAATAATATTGATACTATTATTACAGTTCCTGATACTAATGTACTATTTTCACCAATCCTTGCAATAGTTCCTTTACAATTACTTTCTTATTATATTTCTAAAGAAAAAGGATTAGATGTTGATAAACCTAGAAATCTTGCAAAATCTGTAACAGTTGAATAGAAAAAAATCCAAGAGTCTATCAAGACTTTTGGATTTCTTTATTTATATAAATATTGTTGTGGATTTATTGCTGTTCCATTTACTCTTATCTCTAAATGTAAATGTGGACCTGTTACATTTCCAGTTGCTCCAACTGCTGCTATAACATCACCAGCATTAACCTCTTCTCCTTCTGATACATATATTGCACTACAATGTGCATACCAAGTTTCAACATCATTACCATGAGAAATTTTAACTAAATTTCCATATGGTCCATTTTTTTCTGCAAATATTACAGTTCCAGATGCAACTGCTTTTATTGGTGTTCCAATTGCAGAATATATATCTGTTCCTGTATGTGCACCAGATCTTATTGAGCTAACTGCTCCAAATCTGGATGTTACCATCCCATTTACTGGAGTTACAGCTAACAAGATTCCATTTACTTTTGGCATTTTACTCATCTCGTCTTCTTCAATAAGTGCAGCTACCTTCTCCTCTACTTGTGCTTGAGCTACTTGAACTGTTTCAAGTGATACTGATTCCATGTTTTCTGTATAATTTTCTGTAATACTTAAATCTAATTGTATTGTATCATCTTTGTGCTCTTCTTTAATTTCATTTACAGCTTGTTCAGCTTCTTCAATATTGTCTACTAAACCTACTATTTCATTATTTAAATTTACTGCATAATATTTATACATTATCTTAGCATCTTCTTTTAATGCTAACATTATTTCTTCTTCATTCGTTTCTTGTTTTCTACTTACTAACTTAAACTCATAATTTGGCATCTCATTTAATGAAACAAAATCGATATTTTTTCCTTCCATCTCTATTATTTCTGTTTGGATTCTATTTTTTAATTCTGCTTCATCTTCTACATAACCTAACTCTTCTCCTGCTAGAGTTACCTTATATGTTGGTTTATATTTTAATAAAATAATCGCTATTATTAAACCTAATGCAATTGCCATTATACTAAAAAGTTTGCAACTCTCTTTTGTGTAGTATTTTATGTGTTCTTTTAAAATAATACATTCACTCCTTTTTTGCGCGACCAAGTTCTATTATACCATAATTTTGCATCTTTTGCAAATTCTGTATCCCTGATTTCGCTTTTTCAGTCGTTTTTGACCTTTTTTAAACTTTATTTTCAGTATTCTCATTAATAGATTGCTCTCTTTTCCTCCTTTTTATTCATTTTTTCGACATTTTTCTACATATTCTGTTTTTCAAATCTTGCATCTGCTATAAAAATGTGCTATTCTATATATGAAAAGGAAAAAAGTTATGAAAGAATTAAATGTATCTGAAAAATATAATGGAAAAAAACTTTGTAAATTTATATTAGATAGTTTTCCACATTTATCTCAAAATATGCTTTATAAAGCATTAAGACAAAAAGATATTAAAATTGATGGAGTTCGTACAAACAAAGATTGTACAATTTATACAGGAAATAAAATTCAAGTTTATATTGTTGATAATTTATTATCACCAAATATAGAACTTAATATTGTATATGAAGATTCTAATATTTTAATTATAAATAAACCAACTAACTTGGAAGTTACTGGAACAGACAGCTTAACAAGTATAGTTCACTCTATTTATAAAAATTCAGACTTTCTACCAATGCCATGTCATAGGCTAGATAGAAATACAAATGGACTTGTTTTATTTGCTAAGAACAAAGCTTCTTTGGAAATATTATTAAAAAAATTTAAAAATCATGAAATTCAAAAAAAATATTTGGCATTAGTATATGGAAAGCCTAAAAATAAAAAAGCTCGTCTTGAAGCTTATTTATTTAAAGATAATAAAAAATCTTTAGTGTATATATCTGATGAATTTAAAACAGGTTATCAAAAAATTATAACTTCTTATACTGTAATTAAAGAATTCGACAATAATTCATCATTATTAGAAGTTGAAATTGAAACCGGCAGAACACATCAAATAAGAGCTCATTTAGCTCACATAGGCTACCCTATTATTGGTGACGGAAAATATGGAATAAACTCTGTTAATAAAGAATTCGGTTTTAAATATCAACAACTTACAGCTAATCAATTAACATTTAACTTTAAAACAGATAGTGGAATTTTAAATTATCTAAATGGAAAAACTTTTAAACTAAAATAATAAAGAACTTTTTATAGCATGGATAGCAAAAAAGTAACCTCATAATTCTCATAAAAAATAGTGAACTAGAAAAATTATTTTCCAATCCACTATTTTTTGCGAGAAATTAGCCAGGCACCTCATTTCTTAGTTGAAATCTTCCTTCGGAAAATCTCCAGATTCAGTGCTTCACCGCACAATAGAAAACCAATCACTTTCGCTCCCAAAAACGTTAGGGTGTCAGCCATCGAAGAACATTCCTTTTCTGCAAATAGCAATAAGATGCCTACTCCAAGCAAGCAAAAAACGACTCCTGCTAAAAGCAACCTAATCATAATCCGATACTTGCGCTTTATCATAATTCTCTCCTTCTTGGGATTAAAATCCCAATTTTATTCAGCAATACTTATATTTATTATAACATATTTACTAAAATTTTGCAAATTTACATATTCTTTAATTTTAACTATTTATTTTCCTATAAACATTTGAACATACATCTTTCCATATTTTTTACTACTAACCACACCTATTCCGGTATAATTATAACTACTATTCAGAATATTCGCTTTATGCCCAGAAGAATTCATCCATGCATTTACAGTTCCACTATTGCTTGAATTTGCGGCAATATTCTCTCCTGCAGTTTTATATGAAATCTTAAAACTTTTTAGCATTTGAAATGGACTTCCATATGTTGGAGATTCATGTGCAAAATAATTATTATCTACCATATCCTGTGCCTTTATCCTAGCAACTTTTTGAACTTCATTATCTATTTTTAAAGCTTGCAATCCATTGTTAGTTCTCTGTTTATTTATTAAATCAAAAACTTCTTTTTCATCAGAATTCATTGATGTTGTTGAAGTTGTCGTACCACTACTTCCACCAGTATTATTAGAAGAGTTTGGATATATTGGCTTAATATATTTTTTGCTTACTGCTCCAACATAATCTCCTTCTATTTGAACAATATACCAATCCCCTATTCCTGCAAAAACTCGTATGTATTCATCTTTTTTTACAGTTGCAATAACTTTATATTGAATTCCTGGTCCGCTTCTAACATTTAATGTTGTAGCTGTTACCAACCCAGTTGAAAAATCTAATTTATAATAATGTTGCATTCCAAATGATGTAGTATATCCTAAAACCACAAGTACACACATAATAATAACTGAAAATATTAATAATTTTTTCTTTTTTATTGTTATAATATTCATGCTTTTTCCTCCATTTAATATTATGCAATTCAATTATTATCTAGTACATCATAAAAATTTTTAAATATATATCCTTCTGATTTTAGGTATTCAATTGATTCTTTTAATGCTGATGAAGAGTCACTTACATCTTTGGTATCATGCATTAATACGACCAACATATTTTTATTTTTTGATGTTTTCTTTAAATTATTAATCAATTGTTGTTTAGAATATTTTTTTACCGAATCATTATTTAAACAATTCCAATCAACATATCTATAATTCATATCATTAAGTAACTTTAACGCTACTTTCTTTTGAGACTTATATGATGGTGCCATAAAGCCATTAGGAAACCTAAATATATGTGAACAATAATTATCAATTCCAATTGCTTTTCCTATTGCCTCATCTGTTTTATTTACTTCATTTTTAAAGCTTTCTTCACTTTGATATAATATTTTATTATTATGATCATATCCATGATTTGCAATATAATGACCTTCTTCATATGCCCTTTTTACAATCTCAGGATGTCTATCAACATATTTTCCTATCACAAAAAATGTTGCTTTTACATCTTCTTCTTTTAAAATATCTAAAATTTTAGGCGTAGCTCTTTGCGTTGGTCCATCATCAAATGTAAGAAACACTATCTTCTCTTCTTCTTTTTCTATTTCTGCTATTTTATCCATTAAATTTAAAGATATTGATGTATTTTCTTCTATGCTAACAGCTGTTGTCATCGGCTTGTATAATACTGCAATTAAGCCTATAACACATAAAATTAAAATTCCTAATGTTATTTGTATTTGCTTTTTTGTTATACTATATATTTTCATAGGTCCCTCCTATAAAATTATATGATTAACTTTACAAATTATTTTAGAAATTTTTATCTATTTTATTTTTTATATTCCTGAGAGCATCGCTATTCCTTGTTCTGTAAACACATATGGTAAATATTTAGTACTTCTATATTTATTATTTTCTAATTTTGATGTGGTCACAAATTGTGACCACGTTATTTCTAATTCTACTAATTAAAATAAGTGGATTGCATTCTATATTCGCAATCCACTTGTTTTAATTACCTGAATAATTCAGTATGTTCAATTAAACGATAATCACTTCCATCTGGCAAATGAAATTCGAACCTCTTATCAAGTGTTCTATCATATCTTTCAATTTCATACTTATCCCTACCATTTCCTGAAGTATCATACTCATAAACGTACAAAATAAAATCTTTGATTTTAGCTGCTTCCTCATCAGTAAGGAATCTTATTGTTTGAATTTTAGGCTCTTCAGCACCATATTCCCAAACATCTCTAAAGCCACGTACTAGATCTGTATCAGAGGGCCACATATTAATAATTCCTACATGCATAGCACTTCCTACAACTGCAAAAACAATCGGTTGATCTTCTCCTGAATATCCATCTTTTTCTTTAAGTGAGCCAGTAGAAAGTAATTTAGCTTCCTTATAACTATAAACTCCTTTCAACTCACAATCCATATCAAATACTCTTGGATTTTCAGACTCTTTCGCTTTACGTCTTGAATCATTAATATAGGACATTTTGCTTATAGGCGCTACTGCTGCAACCTCTTTAATTTTACTAAAACCATACACAGTATAATTCCCAATGCTCTTTGCTTCTTCATCTGTATAAGCCTTAAAATAACATTCATCATTCTGTCCAAAAGGTGTTCCATATTCATTTACTTTATATTTGAAATAACCACTTCTCTGTGCACAAACACGATTAGGGATTCCAATAAAAGCAACTGGTCCAAGTTCTGAACAAAATCCAAAGCCTGCATTGTAAGTTGTCAAAGCATTCAATTTCACAACTTCATCATACGAGTACGTCCCTTCTAACAGATAATCATTGCAACCCGCTGTATCATGCGGATGAAGAAAGAATCGCCCTCCAATCTTTTCTACACTTATATCCCGTTCAGGATACACCACTTTAGCCATTTGGTTTAGAATTTTTTCAAGCATAAGTTTTTCCTCCTTAAATTTGTTGCTAATAACTTGTAACAGGATAAAAAATTAATACACTTTTAATGATGTGATAACAATATTGAGTTCTGCGAAAGTTTTCTTAGCAAATTTGTCAGTCGCATCAATCCACGAATCTTCTCCTGTGTTGCCGATTGCCAAAACACGACCGTCATCTTCAAAAATAACTGCAACTTTATCGCCATCATAAATATGTGCTTTATTGAAATTTTCTTTAAGCTGATTGCAAAAAACTTTTCCTTCTTCTTCAGTGTTTCCAACCTTAATAAATGGAAGATTGTTAAAAACCAAAGTAGAAGTATCTTCGAACATAATGTCACATGCATAATAACAATGAGGTTCAAAGTAGTACGGTGAATTTTTTAATCCTTTAATCCGAGCTGTTGCAATGTTAACTCTCTGAAATTTCATATCAATTCCTCCTAACAATCGTTTTACGAGAATGTACAAACCTGCTATTCTTTTTTAGTTCGCATAGCTACGAAAAATTACAATTGTTATTATATCATAATATATATAGATTTTCAAATTTTTCACGAAATAATAATTAACACTTAAAAAGGAGAGTTGCTAGAACTCTCCAAAATCATTTAGGCTCCCGTCTTACTACAAAAGTAGTAGAGGGTTACGTTAAATATATTTAAACATATAATATTTAACTTGTCAAACTCAATTGACACTAATATTATATGAAAAATTTGCTATATTTATGCTTTTATCTATGAAATATCTTCTTTATAGTAACAATTTACTTATTGGAGCGGGTGTCGTAGATATTTACAACTTTTCTCTCATTAACGATTGATACAATAATCAATCAAGTTATATATAGAATAACATTATTATCTATTATTTGCAATAAAATAAATAAAAAAAAGAAAAACCTCTTGCAAGGAAAAGAAAATACATTTTTCTTTTTTTCACGGCATGTCTTACCAGGTAATGCGAAGGTCCCAGACCCACACGTCCAGTCCGTACTCGGCATCTGCCAGCAGAACAACAAAGTTGCTACCAGCACGAACAACCAACTCGGGATTGGTAACCTCACCCATAACCTTCTGAATGTCAGAGGTCTTCTGGGTATCGGCCTCTCCGCTGCACAGCTGGCGTACCTTGATCTTATCGGCGGTGGCGTTCTTCTTAACGATGGCAGAAAGCACATTATATGCAATAACGTCAGTGCCAAAGATCTGGTTACATGCTGCGATGTCGAGGCGGTGATTGTACTTGTCTCTCTCCTCGTAAACAATGGAAGCTCCAACGAGACTCCAAAGTCCGATCAGGCGGGTGTCGGTGTTTTCGTTCCATGTCTTCGGGACCAAGATGCAGGGGCAATAGCCTTCGTTTTCAAATTTTGCCATGTTTTTTTCCTCCTTGTGCAATAGCACGTTCTAAAAGATGTTAATAACTACTGATGAAACGGAGTAAAACAAAATGCTTCATCACTTATAATTATACAATATTTACATAAATTTGTCAAAAATTCGCTTGTCCTTTTTTCATTCTAATGTTTAATGCTATTAAATAAATATAGTGCAACTTTATTTTGTTCTGTAGTTTCCATTTCCATAAGTTTAGCCATTGCAAACATTACAAGTTTATATTTTCCAAAATTTATAAGTGTAGTTCTATATTCTTCATCTATATCTTTTAACATACTATCAAATTTTTTATAATATTTTTTGGTATTATATATAAGTCCAGACCATTTGCTTTGGCTCATACATATTGCTAGTCTTAATTTATCTTTAATATCCATATTATTAATCATATCTATTAAATATTTTACTTTTTTTGTTCCATTTTCTATTACCTCCATTTTAAAATCTTTTATCATTGTTTCTTTTCTTATTTTTTTCTGCTTTCTTTTCATTTGATATAGTTACTTTTCTTAAAATATTATTAGCAATTTCATTGTCGTTATCATCAAATATGCCATTTTTATATAAGTCATCACTAACTATTTTATAATTTTGGTCATTATCATAAGTTATTCTTTTATGAAAGTGACTCATTAAATTATGCCAAAAACCTTTAAATTTCTGCAATTGTGCTTTTAAGCTTTCTTTTTCCTCTTGTAGTTTAATAATAATCTTATCTTTAGCAGATAATTTATCATTTAATTTTTCAATAACTTCATCTTTTTGTTCTATTTGATATTGAAGTGAACGATTTTCCTGACCTACTTCAAGTGTATAAAATTCAAAATCTTTAATAGCTACATTTAAGTCATTTACACTTCTAACAGTCTGAGTAACATTAGTTACGTTTTCAATATAATTTTTGATATTTTCTATGTTCTCATTTGAAATAAGCTTATTATTTTTATCTAGCAAAGGTGATTTTAGATTATCTAATATTTGAGAAATAATATATTGCTTATTTTCTGATAAGAATAGCCGTTATAATATAAATCATATATTCTAACTACAATATCCTTTGTAGCATAGTCTTTAACTAATTTCTTATTTTCGTGCTTATATCCAAGTGGAGCTTTAGATGGAATATGCCCTTGTTTTATTGCACCTGCTAAACCGATTTTTGTTCTTTCGCTAGTTCTTTCAATTTCATTTTTACTTACACTCATTAAAAGTCTTGAAACCATTTTTCCATTTGCATTTGTAGTATTAATTTCATCATTAGCACAATCTATATAGGCATCATTTTCATCTAAAAAAGTAATTAGTTTTTCCCAATCAAAGATACTTCTTGTAATTCTATCTAGTTTTAAAGCAATTATTGTATTTATTTTCTTAGATTTTATATCTTCTTTTAATCTTTCATATTCTGGTCTATAATTTCCAGTTTTAGCACTTATTCCAGCATCAACATAATAATCAACTATTTCATAATCTTTAAATTTGCAAAATAACTCTAATCTTTCTTTTTGTTCTGGAAGACTAAATCCATTCTCTTGCTTGATCTTCTGTTGATACTCTCATATATAATCCACATTTTTTCTTTTCTTCACCCAATTTCTAAACCTCCTAACAAAAAAGAGACATCAAAGTACATACGAGTACTATTGACATCTCTTAAATCCATTTATCATGTAATAAAATACAATATATCTGTAATATAATATAAATTTTTCAAAGTACTCATACATTTATATATAGTTCTTGTCGAACAAATGTACATAATTAATTGTCTATATTATATCACGATTTAATGAAATGTCAATTTTTTACAAACTAATTTTTTTCAAATATTCTTCTAATTCTGATAAACGGATTTTATTTACTAAATTAGAGATATAAACATCATTAGAATAATTGAAAACAAGAAATGTAATGTTTTTTATAATTACTCTATGTGGCTCAATATATGAAATATTTGTTTTCTCATTTTTTCTAATACTGCCATTGATAAAAGTAGGAGTTACCTTTGAGAACTCACATATAAATTTTAGTCTTTGTTTAAGGCTTTCCTCAAATTGTAATTCTTCTTTGATAATATTCATTTTTCACACCATCCTTCCATTTAAAGTTTAGGATGATTTTTTTGCAAAAGAAAAAAATCAACCATTACTGATTGATTTTCATATCATCTGTTCTATAAAAAGTTCGAACAGAAACATTACTGGAGCGGGTAGTGGGAATCGAACCCACGCCATTAGGTC
The DNA here is from genome assembly GCA_934120315.1 of uncultured Clostridia bacterium. Lineage (GTDB taxonomy): Bacteria > Bacillota > Clostridia > TANB77 > CAG-508 > CAG-269. The sequence continues at coordinate 4,431 of CAKOTX010000002.1, read as the reverse complement.
GGAAGCATAACATTCTACCACTAAACTATACCCGCATATACCCATTATAAATAAATAAAATTTAATTGTCAATACAAAGCCATAATTCATATAATAAATCAGGAGAAATATTATGAATTATATAAAAGAACAAATTGAATTAATAAAATCAAGAGACCCATCAATAAACAATTCACTAGAAGCTATGCTATGCCCCACTTTCAAGGCCTTGCTGTATTATAAAATCTCACATTATTTCTATATTAAAAAACATTTCCTAATAGCAAGATATATAAGTGAAAAAGCCAAAAGAAAAACTGGAATTGAAATTCATCCAGGTGCAACAATAGGAAAAGGATTATTTATTGACCACGGTACCGGCGTAGTTATAGGAGAAACTGCAATAATTGGAAATAATGTAACACTCTTTCATGGCGTAACTCTAGGCGGTACAGGCAAAGAAAAAGGCAAAAGACATCCAACTATTGGCAACAATGTTTTTATTGGTTCTGGGGCAAAAATTCTTGGAAATATTATTGTAGGAGATAATGTAAAAATTGGTGCAAATGCTGTTATCCTAAAAAATGTTCCTTCAAATGTAACAATAGTAGGAGTTCCCGGCAAAATCGTTAAAGTTTTACCATAAACTCCTACCTCTTTTATATGATCTTATTTTTTAACCCAAACTGAAACACTTCCACCATCACAATAAAAAATTCCATTTCCATCTTTATCTACATATACAGTCTCTTTTACATGTCCTGTATAATCATAAAATACTGAATCAGCAAGTCTAGGTCCAACATTTATTGTCTTTCCTCCTCCAGGTCCATCACTAATGATTGCAACAAGTCCTGAATTTTCGTGCTCATCATCACCTGTTCTTACAAATGCTATAATATCATGATGATCAAAATAATCTTTTTGTTCTCCATAAGCGTAATTTTTTCTTAGTCTCATCATATTTTCTAACATATCTTTTTTGCCTTCAATATTCTGCGATGGAATTCCATAATAATCTCCATAAAATATACATGGCAAACCATCTTTTCTTAATAAGATAAGTGCATATGCTAATGGCTTAAACCAATCTGGAATCCAAGAAAATAATGCTTGACCAGGCTCTGTATCATGATTATCTACAAATGTTACTGCTAAACTTGGCATTTCTTTTACTAATGTATTTTCAAATATTCTTCCCATATCATAATTTCCATGAGAATTTGCAGCTTCATATAAATTATAATGTAATGGAACATCAAATAATGGAATTGTTGAATTGGTTTTATCTATATACCATTTTAATGTGTCTAAGTTTCTATTCCAATATTCTCCAACACATTTCAAATCTGGTCTTACTTCTTTCATTTTTCTGATGAACTCTGCCATAAAATCAGATTTGATATGTTTTACTGCATCTAACCTAAATGAATCAACTCCTGTAAACTCTAAATACCATCTTCCCCATTTTTCTAATTCTTCTACAACAATTGGATTGTTAAAATCTATATCTGCTCCCATTAAATAATCATAATTTCCATTTTCTTGGTCTACATTTTGGTCCCAATGTTTTCCACTAAATCTAAAGATTCCATTCTTTCTTCCACTTTCGTCCCAATCTGTTCCATTAAAATGTTTATAATTCCATTTAAAATCAGAATATTTATTATTTCTAGCAGTAAAATTATACTTAGTCCATGCTGTAATTTTTTTTGGCAATGTTGTATCTTTTGTTCTATCTGTGCACTCTTCCTCACTTGCATATACTGTTTCCGCTTCATCTGCTCCTATTTTGTGATTTAACACAATATCTGCATATACTTTAATATTATTTTCATGTAAATCTTTTATTGCTTGTATATATTCATCTTTTGTACCATATTTTGTTTCTATACTACCTTTTTGTTCAAATTCTCCCAAATCATATAAATCATAAGCTGAATAACCTGCATCAAATCTTCCTCCAGCACCTTTGTATGCCGGTGGTAACCATACATCTGTTATACCTATTTCTTTTAATTTTCCAGCTTCTCTTGATACCTGTTGCCATAACTTATCTTCTGGTTTCAAATACCATTCAAAGTATTGCATTAGTATTCTATTTTCCTTCATTTGTATCTTTCCTTTCGAATGTATATTATCATAGTTTTCACTATTTTTCAAGTATAACATATAATGATAATAAAGAGGTGCAAACAGGATGGCAGACATAAATTTAAAATATTACTAATGTAATTACACTTGCTAATATGCTATCTTTATAAGATAAATTTCATTCAAATTAATTTTGTACTCTTTGTGTTACCATTGGTGTATTTTCAGTAATTCTATCAAAAGAATATCCTTTTTTCTTGCCATATTCTATAATATCTTTTAATGCATTTAATGTCTTTTTATTTCCTGAAAAATCGTGCATTAATACTACATTTCTTCTACCTTTTTTCAATCCTTTTGTTACATTATTGTATACCTGTTCTTTTGTCTTGGCACCACCAGAATCACCTGATCCAACATTCCAATCATAGTATTTAAATCCTTGATTAAGAACCTCTTTCGTCAATCTCGTCATTACACCTGGATTAAATCTGCTTACTGTGTTTGAACTCCCACCAGGAAACCTTGTTATTGTTGTTGTTATACCTGTAAGATTTTTTATTTTGCTTTGCAATTTTTTCACATTATCCATATATCCATCTACTGATTTATATATTTCTTTATAATTGTGTGAATATCCATGTATTCCAATAGAATGTCCTTCATTTACAATTCTTTTTATAAGATACTCTTCATTTGAATCAAAATTAATTACAAAAAATGTTGCTTTTACATTTTCTTCTTTTAATATATCTAAAATATGTGGTGTAATGCTTCTACTTGGTCCATCATCAAATGTTAGATATATTACACTTTTCTCATCATTAGTACTTGTTGAAGGTTCAACTATTTGCTGTTCTTCTTTTTTAGGTTCTGTTATTATTATACGTTCTTTGGTTGTTTCATTTCCAGATGAATCTTTTACTGTATATATAATTTTTTTAGTTATATCATTTACCGTTTCTCCTGATATTTCAACATTCTGCGTAATATCTCCATCATAATTGTCTGTTGCAGTATATCCATCTTCTTGATATTTCGTATCATATGGAATTGTAACACTTTCACTACCTTTTAATGTTATTTCTGGTTTTTGAGTATCTTTTACTATTACCTTTCTTATGACTTCTCTATCTTGAAATTCATATTTTATCTCATATTCTCCCAATTTACTAGTATCTACTTTTCCTGTTCTTTTTATTTTAGATGTCATATCTTTATTAAAAAATCTTGCTTCTGCTCCAGAATCATTGTATTCACTGTTTACTTCTACTTGTACTTCACTGTCTCCTATTAATTCTAATTTTAAATTTTTATCTGCTAGTTTTATTCCTTCTCCTACTAGTCCTAATATCAATATTACTATTATTAATATAAATGTTTTCTTCATTTTTTCCTCTTTTATTTTATTATTCGACTATATTCTACATCTTTTTCATAATTTTGTCACCTAGTTTAGTAATTATAATAGTAAAATTCTATATCTGACATACTATAAAAAATATTAAATTTACTAGACAATATTATATTTTATATACAAAGAAAACTCCCATCTTTCAATGGGAGAAAAAGATATATCTTTATTTTGTCGGAAGGAATTACCAAGCTTGAGTTTTTACACGGCGAACCGTTACACCCAGAGTCTCGCTGACCTGAATCCATACCAAGATGGTAAGGTCTCCACTCTGAATACCAAGGATAGTATATCCACTTCCATTGGTACGTACAGCAAGGGGCTGCATTCTGCAGACAGATTCCAAATCAATGGCATCCTTTCCTACCTGCTGATCAATTGCCTGTTTAACAAGCTTTGCGGTTTTCATTTCCAACATAATGTACCTCCAATTTTTTTTACTAAAGACGTATTTCACAAATGCAAACTCGAGGTTTACAACATATAGACAAAAGCCTATATATGTATTATTGTAACATATTTACATAATTTTGTCAAAAATATTAATTATTTTTTATTGCATACAATATACCACATATAACTAGTAATTTCAATAAAGGAAGCCTCGTAACAACTTCCTCACTTCGACTATGTAATGACACTTTTAGTCTTTACCTTTTTTGTAAAAGACTTTCCTTTCTGACTTTGAAAAGGTTGCTAATATATTACAACATTTTTCCGTATTATTCAATCAAATAGAGTAAAATTTTACAAAAAAACTCACTACATTTATTATTTTTAATAAACATAGTGAGATATTTATATATCTCTGCACTCTTTAATTCAAGTCTTAATTTATCAGCAATCATCGCTATAAATTCTGAATTAGTTGGCTTTCCTTTAGCTGCTGAAATTGTATAGCCAAATATATTTTCAACTACATCTTGTTGTCCTCTTCCCCAAGC
>CAKOTX010000001.1 GCA_934120315.1 uncultured Clostridia bacterium | reverse complement strand
ATTCTGTTATTTCTAATCCTGCTGTTGGATATACTTCTGTTGTCCTTGGTACTTCTACCCATACATATTGGTTTCCTTTACTATCTTGGATTGTAAAGCCATCATCTAATGTTGTTCCAGACACATGCTTAAATCCTTCTGGTAAATATGGATTTTTACTTGATATTGTATCTGCCCCTCCATTATTCTCTTCTCCTGGTTGCTTTGGTTCTGCTGTTATTTTTGCTGTTATATCTGCTTTTACATTCTCTTTAGTTTCATCTACTGGTGTTCTTAACATCTTTACTGATACTGTTAGTATTGTTTCTTCTTGGGCTTTTAATGTTGTTTTATCTAAACTACATATTACCTCAAAATAATCATCATTTGTACATGTTGCTTCTGCTTTTAAATCTGCTGATAATTCTGCACTTTTATTTTTTACTGTATATTTTGCTGTCGCTGTTTCTCCTCTAGTTGTTAATTTTGTTACAGTTATTGTTCCTTTTGTCTTTACTTTTTCATCTATTATGGCTACTGTTGTTCCATCTCCACTTGTTGTTGGTGTTCCTATAAATTCTACCACAAAATTACTTTGACTTCCTTCTGCTTTTCCTGTTCCACTAATATTTAATTCTGTATTAGTTATTGCTGCATATGCTACTGCTACTAGTATTATTGCTAGCACTAACACTCCGCCAACTATTTTGGCATTTGTTCTTCTCATTTGATTTTTCCCCTTTCTTTTTTTGCTTGGCTATCCTAAGTAATTTTTCTGATAGCTAACTTTTTAAATACACTTTCAGTATATTATATTCATTTTTGTTTGTCTAGTACTTTTTCAATTTTCCAAAAAGAAAAAAATACCATTTTACATTATGTAATTTTACAAGTTTACACATTTTTCTCTTTATTTTTATCCACACCATGTGGATAATGTGGATAACTCTGTGAATAACTTAAAACAGTCATATTTTTTTCACACGTTATTCACAATTGCCTGTTGATAATTTTCTTTTTACATTTATTTGTATTTATTTTTCATTTTTATGTAACTTATTTAACACACAAAAAAATAAGCAAACTTTTTAAGCTCGCCTATTAATTTTTTTACATCACAAATTTCAAATATATCACTAAAACAATTTCTAGTATCAATATTGCTGGCAATCCAATTGTGAATTTTAATTTTTTGGTTTTGTGGCGAAATGTGTACATACCAGCAATAGTGCCTATTCCTCCCCCTAATGCAGTAACTATAAACAATGTTTGCTCAGGAATTCTCCACTTTCCTTTTTTAGCTTTTCGCTTATCAGACCACATCATATAAAATCCAATCAAATTAATTATAAGCAAATATATTATAATATTTTTTACTGTAAAAATCTCTGTTAAATTTCCTGTTGGCATTTTTTCCTCCTTGCTAATTTAGGGTCGGTCCTTTTTTTCGCATGCGAAGAAAAGAACCGACCCTATTTTTATCCAAATAAACTTAATTGATTACTTTGGCTCATTCCTTCCAAACAACCAAATTGTCTTAAAAGTTCAGTAACTGAATCTCCGATTTTTGCACGAATTTTCATATCATCTATTGACATGAATTTTTCATCTTGTCTAGCTCTCATTATACTCTCTGCTGCTACATTTCCAAGTCCAGCTATACTGTTTAGTGGTGGTCTTAAATACTCACCCTCTACTTGGAATTTCGTCGCATGTGATTTGTATAAATCAATTGGCAAAAATTTAAATCCTCTTTGATACATTTCATGTACTATTTCCAAATCATCAAACATATCTTTATCTTTTGGTGTTGCATTATTTCCCATCATTTCTATTTCTTTCATCTTGTTCTTTACTCTTTCATCACCATTTATCATAACATCTGCGTCAAATGCTTTAGCTCTTATTGAGTAATATGCAGCATAATATGCTAACGGAATATGTACCTTAAACCATGCAATTCTAAATGCATTTGTTACATAGGCTGCAGCATGTGCCTTAGGGAACATGTACTTGATTTTTTCACAAGATTTTATATACCAATCTGGTACATCATGTTCTTTCATTAATGGGATATATTCATCTTTCCATTTTGGCTCTTTTCCTTTTGCAACCTTTCCTTTACGTACCGCTTCCATTATTTTGAATGACTTGTCTGGTGGTAAACCTTTTTGGATTAAGTATATCATTATATCATCCCTACAACAGATTGCCTGTTGCAAAGTTACAATTCCTTGCTCAATTAAAGTTTGGGCATTTCCTAACCATACGTCTGTACCATGTGATAATCCTGATAAACGTATTAATTCATCAAATGTTGTTGGGTGTGTATCCAAAAGCATGCCTCTTGCAAATTTTGTACCATATTCTGGTATTCCATAGGTTCCTACTTCTGAATTTATTTGCTCTGGTGTTACTCCTAATGCTTCTGTTGAATTAAATATTGACATTGTTGGCTTATCATCTAGCGGAATGTCTGTTGGTGCCATTCCTGTTAAGTCTTGCAACATACGAATTACAGTTGGATCATCGTGTCCTAGTATATCTAGTTTTAACAAGTTTCCATCTATTGAGTGATAATCAAAGTGTGTTGTTATAATATCTGAATTTGGGTCATCTGCCGGATGTTGTACTGGTGTAAATTCATATATTTCTCTTCCTTTTGGAACTACTATAATTCCACCTGGATGCTGTCCTGTTGTTCTTTTTATTCCTGTACATCCTACTGCTAATCTTGCAATTTCTGCTTTATTTACAGGTATATTTCGCTCTTCATAATATTTTTTTACATATCCAAATGCTGTTTTATCAGCAACTGTACCTACTGTTCCTGCTTTAAAACAAGTTCCTTTTCCAAATATTACTTCTGTATATTTGTGAGCTTTTGCTTGGTATTCTCCAGAGAAGTTTAAGTCTATATCTGGCTCTTTGTCTCCATTGAATCCCAAGAATGTTTCGAATGGGATATCCATTCCGTCTTTTGCAAGCTTATGCCCACATTTTGGGCAATCTTTATCTGGCAAGTCAAATCCATTTCCTACTCCATAATCTTCGAATTCTGAATATTTACAATTTGGACATCTATAATGTGGTTTTAAAGAATTTACTTCTGTTATACCTGTCATAAATGCTACTAATGATGAACCTACTGAACCTCTGGAGCCTACGATATATCCATCTTCATTTGATTTCCATACTAGTTTTTGAGCAATAATATACATTACTGAATATCCATTACTGATGATTGAGTTTAGCTCTTTATCAAGTCTTGTTTGAACTATTTCTGGTAATGGGTCTCCATACAATTCATGTGCTTTTTTATATGCAATATTTTTTATATCTTCCTCACATCCAGGAATATGTGGTGGACATTTTTCTGGTGATATTGGGTCTATTCTATCACACATATCTGATATCTTATTTGTGTTTGTTACTACAACTTCATATGCTTTTTCTTCTCCAAGATATTCGAATTCTTTAAGCATTTCTTCTGTTGTTCTCAAATATAATGGTGCTTGATTATCTGCATCTTTGTAGCCTTGACCTGCTTCTAATATACGTCTATAAATTTCATCTTGTGGATCCATAAAATGGACATCACATGTTGCTACAACTAATTTTCCAAGCTTTTCTCCCAGTGCTACTATCTTTCTATTAATATCTTTTAAATATTCCCTATCTGGAACTTTTCCATCTCTAACTAAGAATTCATTATTTCCAATTGGTTGAATTTCAAGATAATCATAGTCTTTTGCAATATTTTCTATTTCTTCATCAGATTTTCCAAGTTCGATTGCTTGATATAATTCACCTGCTTCACAGGCACTTCCAAGTATCAATCCTTCTGAATATTTTTTATACAAACTCTTCAATATACGAGGCTTTTTATAGAAGTAGTGTAAGTGCGATAATGATACTAATTTATATAAGTTTTTTAGTCCTACATAATTTTTTGCTAAAATTATAGCATGATATGTATTTAACTTTTTGTACTCTTCTTTTTGAGCTTCTGGATCTCTTCCAACAGTATCTATTTCATTAACTGTTGTTACGCCTTTATCTTTTAGCATTTTCATCATTACTTTAAATACCTTAACAGTTGTATCAACATCATCTAATGCTCTATGAGCTACTTCTACTACAATTCCTAATTCATCAGCAATTTTTCCTAATTTATATTTTTTGAAATTTGGAAATAAATCTTTTGCTAATGAAAGTGTATCTATATATGTATAATCAAAATCATATCCAAGTACTTTAGCATTGTGTTTTAAAAATCCAACATCAAATCCCGCATTATGTGCAACAATTACAGAATCTCCTAAAAATTCTAGAACTTTTGGAAATACTTTATCGATTGTTTCTGCATCTTTTACCATGTCATCTGTTATATTAGTAACTTCTACCACTCTTTGTGGAATTGGCTTTTCTGGATTTACAAAGCAACTAAATTCATCAATTACTTCTCCATCTTTTACTTTCATAATTCCTACTTCAGTTATTTTTTCTGTAAGTGGTGAAAATCCAGTTGTTTCTAAGTCAAGTACACAATATGTTGTATCAATACTTTGATTTTTTCCATTAGATACTGATTTTTCTTTGTCTGGTGCCAAATATGCCTCAACACCATAAATTACTTTCATGTCTTGGTTGTCTCTGCCTAATAAGTGATAAGCTTCTGGAAAGGCTTGAACAACTCCATGGTCTGTTATTGCAATTGATTTCATTCCCCATTTCATTGCTCTTTTAATTAATTCATCTGCTGAAGTCATTGCATCCATTTGACTCATTTTGGTGTGCATATGTAACTCTACTCTTTTTACCTCTGCATTATCTTGTCTTGTTGTTTTTGGCATAGGTTCTGATTTTATAATTGTATTTGCCATTATTGTTAATTCATTAGAAAATGCATCCATTTGTGCTTTTCCAGCTAACTTAACAGCCTTTGTTGCATTCAATCTCTTGATAATTTTTTTAGCATTATTTCCAGGTAAAAATGCTTTACAAGTCATTGTACTTGAGCCATCATATATGTCTATACTTAAAATTACTTTTCCTGATTTTGTTTCTTTATCTTCCATTGCTTGTATTTCTCCATCAATACAAACACTTCCAGATTCAGCATTCAAATCTGCAATTTTTACAAGTGGTTCTTTTATAACAGGTGCTGAACCTAAAATTAATGGTGAACTATCATCTTCTTCTGGTAATGGAGGTAGTCCTTCATCACTTATTTCTGCAATAATATTTGACATTACTGTAATATCACCTGCAAAACTATCAAATCCAGCCTTTCCAATTGTTTTAATTGCTTTAGCAGATTTAATTTTATCTAATATTTCATTTCCTTTTGCACCATCTTCTGCAAAAGATTTACATGTAATAATTCCAGTTCCATCATAAAGTTCAAATATTAGCATACCTTTTCCAGTTTTAGTCTCTCTACATTCACTATTAACCACTCTTCCTTCTAGAGTTACTCTTCCTGAATTAGCATCCAACTCTTTTATTTTTAACTTTTTCTCTTTTGCTCTTGATGGTTTTCCGAAAATAATATTCTCATCTTCTGGTGAATTTTCAACCGTTTCTGGTGCATAACCTAAGCCATCTGTCGGAACTGCATAATCTGCATCATTATATGGTCCTTCAGGTAATGGTGGCATTTCGCCTGCTGGATATGATTCTACTGGAGGAATATCTCCTGGCATAGCATTTTCGCCATTGCCATAATATTGTTCTTCATGATGTGTTCGTATTGCCATTCCTCTCATTGCCTCATGAACTGCTTGTTCTTCAATCTCTTTTGTTTTTTCTTGAAATATTTTTACTTCTTGTTCTGTAATTCTTTCTTCTATGTTTATAGTATATTTTTTCTCAAATAAATTAAAAATTACATTTTCAAGTTCTCTATCTAACTTTCTTGCTTTCAAGAAATCTGCACCTTTAATTTTCATATATACATTAATTTTATTATCATCAACTTCTATCTTGCTTTTAAGCAATAATAATGGTCTCATTAATGGATATTTGTGTGCCATATAGCAAATGATATTTTCCCATTCTTCTTCAATAGAATTTTTTCGTACACCTTCTTCATATTTTATAATCATATGAACTTGTCCAAATTGAAATCTATCTCTTAAGAATTTTTCAAAATACCATATTTCTTTTATTTCAATATATTCTTTTGAATGCATACCTATTTCTAATGTATTTATTTTTTTTATTAAATTCATTTTTGTTATTTCAGCATCTACTATATTACTGTTTGTTTTGTAATCACTAAATACTTCGCCTATTTTTTTGCTTTTCTTTATTGTATTTGTTTCTGGCATTCTTATCGCATTCCTTTCTGTTAATTTAGAGTCGGTCCTAAAATTAACTAATCGTATTCTATCACATCTTTTTAATTTATTCTATATTTTGACAAAAAGTTATGTCAAAAAAAACACCGACACCAAATTAACAAATCTTATACTGACTATTGTACAATTTTGCGTAGAATCCGCCACTTTCGAGCAATTCTTGATGTTTACCTTTTTCGATAATTTCTCCATTTTTCATCACTAAAATTATATCTGCAGAAACTATAGTCGATAGCCTATGTGCTACCACAAAAGATGTTCTGCCTTTCATTAATTTTGCAAATGCTTTTTGAACTTTTTGTTCTGTTCTTGTATCAATATTTGATGTTGCTTCATCTAATATTAACATTGGTGGATCTAATAGCATTACTCTTGCTATACTTATTAATTGTCTTTCTCCTTCTGATAAAATACTATTATTGTTTTCTACTACTGTTTCAAATCCTTCTGGCAATCTTTTGATAAAATTATATGCCATTGCTGATTTCGCAGCTTGAATTATTTCTTCATATGTTGCTTCTGGCTTTCCTAATTTTATATTTTCTTTTATTGTTCCTTTTTTTATCCACGTATCTTGTAATACCATTCCAAATGATTTTCTTAAGCTTGTCCTATTTACATCTGTAATATCTTTTTGGTCTATTAAAATTTTTCCTGAATTTAACTCATAAAATCTCATTAACAAATTTATTAATGTTGTTTTTCCACAACCTGTTGGACCAACTATAGCAATTTTAGTTCCTGGTTCTGCTATAAAGTTAATTCCATTTAGTATCATTTTATTTTCTGTATATCCAAATTCTACATCTTTAAGTTCCACTTTTCCTTGAACATTTTCTAAATTTCCTTGTTCATCATCTTTCTCTGCTTCTTGTTCTATTACTTCAAATATTCTTTTAGCAGATGCAAATGCATTTTGAAGTTCTGTTAATACACCAGAAATTTCATTAAAGGGATTTGTATATTGATTAGCATAATTCAAAAAGCAAGTTAATCCTCCAACACTTAGGTTACCTGCAATTGCAAAACATGCTCCTGCAAATACTACACAAGCATATACAATATTGTTAACAAATCTTGTACATGGATTTGTTATTGCAGAAAAAAATGATGCTTTTATTCCAACATCTTCTAGTCTGTCGTTTATTTTTATAAATTTATCAATATTATTTTTTTCTTCTCCATATGCAATTACTGTTTTTTGATTAACTACCATTTCATTTAAAAATGCAGTTTCTTCTCCTCTTATTTCTGATTGTTTTTCAAATAAATGATAAGTTCTTTTAGAAATAAATTTTGCAATAAATAATGATAATGGTGTTAATACAATTACTATAATTGCCATTTTATAATTTATTGAAAACATGAAAAACAGTGTTATTAAAATTGTTAAAACACCTGTGAAGATTTGCGTAAATCCCATTAAAAGTCCATCAACAATTTGATCTACATCTGATATTACTCTACTTACTATGTCTCCATGTTGATTTGTATCTATATATTTTAAAGGAACTTTTTCTAATTTTTTTAATGCTTCATTTCTTAAATCTCTTGCTACTAAAAATGTTATTTTATTGTTTATGATATTTATCATCCATTGTAATATTGCTACCACAATTGCAATTTGAACAATTTGTAATATTAGTCCAGAAATAGTTGTAAAATCAACTTGATTTTTTCCTATGATATAATCAATTGCATTTGCTACAATTATTGGAATATATAAAGATAACCACACACTCATTGCAGATATTGCAAGAGAAAATAATATTTGAATCTTATACTTTTTAATATATGTTAATAATTTTCTAATTGTAGGCTTCATATTATTCTTCCCTCCTCATCTGTGAATCATTTATTTCTTTATATACTTCTGATGTTTTTAATAATTCTTCATGTCTACCTTGTCCAACTATTTTGCCATTATCTACTACTATTATTTTGTCTAAATCTTTTATTGTTGAAATTCTTTGAGATACAATAATTAATATTTTGTCTTTCTTTATTTTTTCAAGCTCATCTCTTAATTTTTTATCTGTCAACAAATCTAATGCAGACATGCTGTCATCTAGAATTAATATTCTAGGCTCTCGTGCTATTGCCCTTGCTATTGTTAATCTTTGCTTTTGACCACCAGAAAAGTTTCGACCGTTTTCTTCTACTTTTTCCTCTAAACCATTTTCTTTATTTTTTATAATCTCACTAGCTTGTGCAATATTTAATGACTTTGCAAGTTCTCTTTCATCTAACTCTCTATTTCCAAATTCTATATTATCTTTTATTGTGCCACTAAATAACACCTTGTTTTGCATTACAATTCCTATATTTTTACGCAAATCTTCTACATCAAATTCTTTTATGTCTTTACCATTAATTTTAATTTTTCCTGATGTTGCATCATAAAACCTTGGAATCAGATTTATAATAGATGTTTTTCCTGAACCTGTCCCACCAACTATTCCTAATGTTTGTCCTGTTTGAATTTCAAAATTGATGTTTGAAAGTGCTTCATTTCCTTCTTTTGTATAATTTAAGCACACATCTTGAAATTTCAAATCAATTTTATCACTTTCCAATTTTTGAGAACCTGATTCTACTGAATTTTCAACTTCAAACATTTCATTTATTCTTCCTGCTGATGCAATTGTTTTTGGAATAATCAACAATAAATTTGTTAACTTTATTAACTCAATTAATATTTGTGCCATGTAATTATAAAGTGCAACAACTTGTCCTTGTGTAAGGACTCCTGTATCTACTTGCTTTCCTCCAACTGCAATTATTGCTACAATTCCAAAATTAATCATAACATAATTTAATGAATTCATCATTGATGATATTTTTGATGCGTTTTGAGCTAACTTTGTATATTCCGTATTTTCTTTTTCGAATTGTTCATTCTGTTTGTCCTCTATTCCAAAAGCTCTTATTACTCTTGCACCTGTTAATGTTTCCTGCGTAATGTTTAAAAGTTCATCTTTGCTCTTTTGAATTTTGGTATATTTAGGTACACATATTTTTGTTATTCCAAATACTATTAATGCAATAATAGGAATTACAATTGCAAATATAATTCCTGTTTTGACATCTATTAAAAATGCCATTATTAATGAACCAAATACAATTGCTGGAGACCTTAATATTAATTTTAAAAATAAATTAACTCCATTTTGCACTTGCAAAGTATCATTCATAATTCTGTTGATAATAGTGGATTCTCCAACTTGATCTAATTCTTTAAAAGAATATGTTTGAATATGTTTAAATAAATTTTCTCTTATTTTAGTTCCAAGTCCTACTGATGCTTTTGCAGCAAAATATTGTGCAATAAGTGCAACTATAATCCCAAATAGTGCTAGAATTACTAGCACTATTGTCATCTTGATTATATAGTTATTATCTGATTTTAATATTCCATTATCAATTAATGATGCAAATATTATTGGAACCGCTAAATCGAAAATTGCTTCAGTTAGCTTAAAAATTGGTCCTAATATTGCTTCTTTTTTATATTGTTTTAAATAACTTAATAATTTTCTCATCTTTTATCCTCTTACATTATTTTAATGCATTTTGTACTAATTTATCTAATAAATCAGAATATGAAATTCCAACTGCTTCAAATAATTTTGGATACATACTTATTTTTGTAAATCCTGGCATTGTATTTATTTCATTAATATATATTTTTTCTGTTTCTTTTTCAATAAAGAAATCTACTCTTGCTAAGCCTTTTCCATCAATTGCTTTAAATGCTTTTACCGCAAGCTTTCTAATTGTTTCTATTTGCTCCTCTTTAATTTCTGCTGGAATTATAGTTTTAGATTCTGGCATATTATATTTTGCATCAAAACTATAAAATTCTTCTGCAGCTTGAATTTCACCAACTGTTGATGCTTTTACTTCTTTGTCATCTAAAACTGCACATTCAACTTCTTTAGCATTAATTCCTTGTTCTACTAAAATCTTTCTATCGTATTTTCCTGCATTTTCTATTGCCATTTTTAGTTCTTCTCTATTAGTAGCCTTTTTTACACCAACTGATGAACCTGAATTTGATGGTTTTACAAACATTGGGAATCCCATCTCTTTTATGATTTTTTCTAAATCTAATTTTTCTTCTTCAAATTTATCATTTATAATATTATACCCATCATTTTCTCTCTTTATATAAATATATTTGGCTTGTGGAATTCCAGCTTTTTCAAAAACAATTTTTGTATATACTTTATCCATTCCAACACTTGATGCTAAAACTCCGCATCCTACATAAGGTACTTGTAACATTTCAAATAATCCTTGAATTGTTCCATCTTCTCCACCTAATCCATGTAATACTGGAAATACAACATCTAACTCTTTTAATGTCCAAACTAAATTATATATTTCTTCTTGTTTTCCATCTTTTACTTCAAACCATTTTCCATATTTATTTATATATATTTCTTTTATTTCATATTTACTTTTATCTAAATTTTCTATTACAGATTTCGCAGACATTTCAGAAACATCATGTTCTGTTGAAATCCCTCCATAAATAACTCCTAATTTTATCATTTTAATCATTCCTTTCTAACTTTAATATTAATTACTATTATTTATTTTTACATTTTATTACATATACTACTTAATATAATTGACTTATTTTACATAAAGTGGTATAATTATATAGTATTTCGTACATTGATATTGAATGGTTTTCCATTCATACACATTAAGGAGGTAAACTCATATGCAAAAAATTCCTAGTTTAAAATCATTTAAGACTTATAACGAACTTTCATTAAACTCTCAAATTCCTGAGCTCTGCTTAAAAAAGTTTGTTGTATCTGACTACCCTGATTCAAGCAAAGAAAATGTTGAATTAAGTAAACGGGCTTTTCATCTAAAAAAAATCTCTGCAGACGACTTGCTTACTTTCAGAATCGAATCTGAAATCCAACCAACTTTTGTACTGAAAAGAGGTGCCGAACTGTTTTACGGCAAAATTCCTAAAAATATGAACTGTTCTGCCATCTTAAAAACAAATGAACATCTATGTTCCAAATGTAGACGCTGCCATGCTTTAAGCTTTGAAAACGGTGGTTGCCAGAAGATTCTTGATGAATTCTACTCTGACAAAACCTTTAAAAAAGAATATCGCATCAAAGTTATAACAGCTGGCAAACGTATTGAGAAGTATGATTTCATTACTTTGGGATTTCAAACCTTAAACCAAGACGATGCCAAAGAATCGTTCGGCGTCATGAATTGTGACTTTTTCGAGTTAGAAGAGTAACTCCTTAACACCAAGGTAAGTAACATTGATTAGTTTCAATGTTACTTGCCTTTTTATTTTTCTAAAAGCTCTCCTTCAAAAACAGTAACAGCTGGTCCAGTCATATAAACATGGTTGTCATTTTCATTCCATTCAATTTTTAAATTTCCACCTAGTAATTCTATAACAACATTTCTATCAGTCACTCCATTTAAAGCACATGCAACTGCTGTTGCACACGAACCAGTTCCGCATGCCAAAGTCTCTCCTGTTCCTCTTTCCCACACTCTCATTTTTATAGTATTTCTATCAACTATTTCTGCAAATTCAATGTTAGCTTTTTGAGGAAATATTTTATTAATTTCAATATCTTTACCATATTTTTTCACATCAAAATCTTTTACATTTTCTACAATTGCTACAGCATGTGGATTTCCCATTGAAACACAAGTAAAGTCAAATTTTTTATCATATGATTCTATTTCAACATGATTTTCTGGAGCCATTACTGGAATTTTAGTTGGTTCTAATATAGGTTCTCCCATATCCACTCTAACTGTTTCAACCTTTCCATTTCTTACATTTAATAAAAGAGTCTTAATTCCTGCTAATGTTTCAATTTTTAAATTTGTTTTATCTGTCAGTCCTTTGTCATAGACAAATTTGGCAACACATCTGATTCCATTTCCACACATTTCAGCCTGTGAACCATCTGAATTAAACATAGTCATTTTAAAATCTGCGATATCACTCTTTTCTACTAATATTAATCCATCTGAACCTACTCCAAAATTTCGATTACTAACAAATTGAGCCAGGTATGTTCTATTCTCTATATTTTGATGAATAGCATCAATATAGACATAGTCATTCCCTAGCCCTTGCATTTTTGTAAATTTAATCATTTTTATCACCTCTATTAGGTATTAATTAAGAATACAATATAATTATATTTTATTCTTGTGCATTTTATCACACAAAATTTTATTTTGCAACTATAATTCCAACATTTTGTGCATACATTTATATGAGGTGATTTTATGCCAATTTCTTTAAGTAATAAAAAGAAAATGCGAAATGCATTATTCATGGTTTTAGTAATTTTTACTCTATTAACCACTCGACTGTGCTACATTCAATTTGTTTGGGGAACTGAACTAAGTGAAAAAGCTGGAACTCAACAGTCTCAATCCCGAACCATTACTGCCAAAAGAGGTACAATTTATGATTCTACCGGAAAATACATTTTAGCAGAAAGTTCAAGTGTTGAAGCCATCAGTGTAAACCCTACTCTTATTCATGAAAAAGATAAAGAAAAGGTTGCCAAAGCTTTAAGCGAAATTTTTGAACTTGACTATGATAAAATACTAAAAAAAGTCTCTAAAAGAAGTTCTATTGAAACAATTGTCAAAAAAGTTGACAAAGAACACTCTGATAAGTTACGAGTTTGGATGGAAGAAAATAATATTACTGCAGGTATTAATATTGATGAAGATTCAAAAAGATATTATCCTTATGGCTCATTAGCAGCTCAAATAATCGGTTTCTGTGGAAGTGATAATCAAGGGTTAGATGGAATTGAAGCAAAATATGATAGCGATTTAAAAGGTAAAAATGGAAAAATTAATCGTCAAACAAACGCTGCTGGTGCAAGTCTAGGAGATGAAAATTATGTTGCTGCAATTGATGGTAATAACTTATTTTTAACAATTGATTTTACAATCCAATCTATTGTTGAAAAATATTTAAAAGAAGCTTGCATTGATAATGTTTGTACTGATGGTGGAAGCATAATTGCAATGAATCCTCGAAATGGAGATATCTTAGCAATGGCAAACTATCCAAGTTATGATCTGAACACTCCTTATGTACCATATACAGATGAACTAAAAAACAATTGGGATTCTCTTGATCAAAAAGATAAGACAACTGCACTACAAGGAATGTGGAGAAATAAAGCTATATCTGATACATATGAACCTGGTTCTGTATTTAAAACTGTAACCTCCTCTGCTGCTCTTGAAGAAGGCATTGTAACAAACATAGATCAACAAGGACAATTTTGTTGTACTGGTGCAATTGAAGTTGCTGGAACTAGAATTAAATGTTGGAGATATTATAGACCTCATGGTTCAGAAAGTTTAAGACTTGCATTAATGAATTCTTGTAACCCTGTTTTTATAGGATTAGGCCAAAAAATCGGAGTTACAAAATATTATGAATATTTACGCAAATTTGGTTTGTTTAATAAAACGGGAATCCATTTGCCTGGAGAAGCTAATAGTATATTCGTTAAAGAAGAAAAAGCCGGTCCTGTTGAACTTGCCACAATAAGTTTTGGTCAAAGATTTGAAATAACTCCACTCCAAATGATTACAGCAGTTTCATCTATCGCTAATAAAGGAGTATATATTAAACCTCGTATTGTAAAAAGTATTCAAAATAGCACAACAGGTGAAATAACAGAAATGCCTATCGAGACAGGGGAACAAATTATTTCAAAGGAAAATGCAGAAAAAGTATTAAGCATGATGAATAGCGTTGTATCTGAAGGAACCGGAAAAAATGCCAAAGTTGAAGGGTATCAAGTTGGCGGAAAAACTGGTACATCAGAAGATGGTGTTAATACAGGAAAATATGTAACATCCTTCTGCGGTGTTGCTGAAACAGATAGTCCCAAAATAGTATTACTTATTACTTTGTATAATCCTACTGGCGAAGGTGGCCATCAAGGTGGAGGTGTTGCCGCACCTGTTGGTGGAAAAATTCTTAGTGAAGTATTACCTTATTTAGATTCTAAAAAATAGAGACCAACCAGTCTCTATTCTAATTATTTTTTATTCTAATCCGAAACTAACTCCTAGAGCACTATTTAATTGATGCAAAATTTGCGAATCATCAATATGCCCTATTTTTTCTTTTAATCTACTTTTATCAATTGTTCTTATTTGTTCAGTCAATATAACTGAATTACTCTTAAGTCCACATTTATTTTCTCCTAGCTCTATATGTGTTGGTAATTTTGTTTTATTGGTCTGAGATGTTATGGCTGCAGCGATAACAGTTGGACTATACTTATTTCCTAAGTCATTCTGTATTATTAATACAGGTCTGATTCCCCCTTGTTCTGAACCCACAACTGGACTTAAGTCTGCATAAAACATATCGCCTCTTTTTACTACCATTTTCTTCACTCCTAAAATATCTATTTGTAGTCTATATTTTCG
Source organism: uncultured Clostridia bacterium (assembly GCA_934120315.1). Taxonomy (GTDB): domain Bacteria; phylum Bacillota; class Clostridia; order TANB77; family CAG-508; genus CAG-269. Next base: position 232,889 of record CAKOTX010000001.1, on the reverse strand, counting down.
TATTATTCTACGTTTTAAACTTAGTCGAAGTAAAGTCAATAGTTTTTTACATATATATCTTCGTAAAGTATGCTAGTATTATTTTGTACTATTTACCTTTACCTCATTATATAATATGTAAATTGTCGCTTTTTGTTTATTGTCCTTTATTTCCATTTTTGTTGGCATATGTGTGGTCTTATCTATATATAAACATTTTTCTTGCATATATATATTATTAATTTTACTATTTGTTTTCATTATTATTTCTGAATCTTTTTCTTCAAACTTTGAATTATTATTTTGAGTATAATCTTCTATAAAACTATATAAATCTAAACAATTGTCTCCCAAATAACTATAATTTTCTAAAATTGTACTCAAATTTAATTGACTATTTTCTATTTTCAAATTTGTTCCATCATTTTCTATTTTTACTCCTGCTATATTACTTGGTTCAAGCACTTCCTGATAGCTTTGATTTGGACTTTGATATGTTTGCCTTAAAATATATTTATTGCTGTTTTTATTACTTGTTACATTAACTGTTACTTTTACTTCATAAGAACTAATATTTAAAATATTGTCTACGATTTCCTGACTAGTTTTATTATTTCCTAATTTTGAATTTTTAACCCTATTTTTGAAAAAAAATATTCCACCAATTACTAAAATTACAATTAATAAGATTATCCAATATTTCTTTTTCATACACATTCCTCCTAGAGTATATGTATTACTAAAAAAATAAAATATAACTACATATTAGAAAAGAAGAATATATAAACTTTAAATGAAATGACAAGTGTGATTGAAGAACCTTTAGAAATTCTATGCAATTTTATGGAAAGAGTTCACAAAGTGGAAGGGTGCCATAAAATAAATTAGAATTTCTTAAGGTTCGTAATGAGCCGAGGAATGTAATGCAAAGTTTATATATTCTTCTTTTCTATATAAAATATTCTTTAATTTTTTGTAATAATTCATCTCTAGTAGTAATGTGATTTATTTCATTTCTGAAAGAACTTGCATCAGGCATATTCTTCGTATACCATGCAATATGTTTTCTCATTTCATTCATAGCAACAAACTCACCTTTATACAAAACATCCAAATCAATATGTTCCTTCAAAATCTCATACTTTTCTTGATTAGTTGGTCTAGGTAACTTATTATCTGTTTCAAGATAATATCTTATCTGTTCAAATATCCATGGATTTCCCATTGAACCTCTACCTATCATTATTCCGTCTACCCCTGTCTGTTCAAACATTGCTTTTGCACTTTCTTCATCAATTACATCTCCATTGCCTATTACAGGAATATTTACAGATTCTTTAACTTTTCTGATTATGTCCCAATCTGCTTTTCCACTATAAAATTCATCACGTGTTCTTCCATGAATCGTTATTGCTGAAACTCCATTCTTTTCTGCTATTTTAGCCACTTCACATGCTACAATATTTTTAGAATCCCAACCTTTTCTAAATTTAATTGTAACTGGAACCTTAGAATTTTCCACAACAGCTTTTATAATTTCTTCTACCTTATCTAAGTCTAGTAATAATCTGCTTCCATCTCCATTTTTTACAACTTTAGGAGCTGGACATCCAAAATTAATATCTACTATATCAGCTAATTCACTAACTTGTTTTGCTGCAATTCCCATTGTTTCTGGCTCACTTCCAAAAATTTGCATACTGATAGGACGTTTTTCCCCTTCTGTATTTAATAATTGTTTTGTCTTTTCATCCCCATAAAATAATGCTTTTGAACTAACCATCTCTGTGTAAACTAAACCTGGATTAAACTTTTCTGCAATACGCCTAAAAGGCAGGTCTGTTACACCTGCCATTGGAGCTAATATTAAATTATTTTCTAATTCTACATTTCCTATTTTCAATTTTTTTAAGTACATATATTACTCCTAATTATTTATTAAACATTCCATTTTTTCTTTGGCTACTGATATTTAATAATACCCCTATACATATAAAACTTGTCATCATAGAGCTTCCACCATAGCTTACAAACAACAATGGAACTCCTGTAATTGGAAGTAATCCCATTGTCATTCCTATATTTTCTAGTGTGTGGAATAAAAATATTCCAGCTATTCCTATTGCCACATATGCTCCAGCCTCATCTTTTATACCTTTGGCAATTTGTATTGCTCTAGTAATAATTATTATATTTAATAGAATAACTCCACCTGCTACAACAAATCCCATTTCTTCTCCTATTACAGAAAATATGAAATCTGTTGTCTTAGGATATAAATACCCTAATTGTGTTTGATTTCCTTCTAATATTCCCATTCCAGTAACTTGTCCTGCTCCTATTGCCAATTTGGATTGTAAAACATTATAGCCTGCGCCTCTAGGATCTGATTCTGGATGTAAAAATGTATCTATTCTTTGCTTTGCATGTGTAGGTAATAAAAAATTATATGCCACTGGTACAGCAATTACTATAATTGCAAATGCTGTAATTATATATTTTTTATCAATTCCTGCTACAAATATCATTAACAAAAATGCTACTATATATGCAGCTGCAGTACCATAATCTGGTTCAACAATTATTAAAACAATTGGCACTCCTATTGTTAATAAAATTATAGCTAATTTAGGAATTTTATTTATTTCACTTCTACCATCTCTTTGAATAATTGACATTACATATGCTAAAAATAATATAATAAATACTTTAGCCATTTCCGCTGGTTGAAATGAAAATAACCCATCTTTAATATTAAACCAACTTCTTGCACCATTAATCGGTTTAGTAAACAGTACTGCTATTAACGCAATTATTGATATTCCATACAATATAGGAGATAATCTAATCAGAATTTTATAATCAATTAACATGACTATTATCATAATTCCAACGCTTATCCCCATCCAAACTGCTTGTTTTTTAAATTCATCTAATCCGGTGTCATATGATGCAGAAAATAATGCTACCAGGCCAATTCCGCAAAGTATTATTGCACATATCGGTATTAACCAATCTATTTTTCTTAATTTCTTTATATTCATTTAACCCTTCTTTTATAATTTAACTTTTTGTTTTTTCTTTTTTATTTGGTTTGTTTTCTTCTTTCTTTATTTCCTCTTTTTTTGTCTCTTCTTTTTTTGGTTCTTCTTTTTTTGGTTCAGCTTTGTCCACATTTTTTGTAGGCTTTTCCTTTTTTACTTCTTCTTTTTTCTGCTCTTTATTTTCCTCTTTTTTCTCTTCTCCATTTTGTTGAACTTGTGCTGTTTGTCTAACTTCATCTTTAATATTCAATATAGGAATATTAGCATATAATGCAGGGGCACCATTGCTACCATCACCATTTTCTTTATTTGTTAGTCTTACATCCATAGCACTTTCATCTATATCTATATATTTCTTTATTACTTCAATTATTTCTTGTTTCATCAAATCCAAAAAATCTGCTGATACATTTGCTCGATCTTGCATTAGAACCAAATGTAATCTTTCTTTTGCTGCATCTTTTGATTTTAATGTTTGGTCTTCTTTTTTAGTCATTTTCTTCAAAAAATTCATTATGCTTTCAAACATTATTTACTACCCCTCCACTTTTGTTTATTTTTTAAATATACGTTTTAATCTTGCAAAAAAGCCTTTTTCTCTTCCAGGTATTGTTACTTCTATATTTTCACCAAGAACTCTTTTTGCAATCTCTAAATAAGCCTTACCAGAAGGTGCTTTTCTATTTTGAATTACAGGTTCGCCCTTATTAGTTTGTGTAATTATATATTCATCATCTGGTACAACACCTATTAAGTCTATTGATAGTAAATCAACTATGTCATTTACATCCATCATTTCGCCTTTTCTAACCATATTAGGTCTTATTCTATTAATAACTAATTCTGGATTTTTTATTTCAGATGCTTCTAATAATCCTATAATTCTGTCTGCATCTCTTATTGATGATATTTCTGCTGTTGTTACTACAATTGCTCTATCTGCACCTGCTATTGCATTTTTAAATCCTTGTTCTATTCCAGCTGGACAATCTATAAGTATATAGTCAAATTCTTCTTTTAGCTTGCTTGTTAATTCTTTCATTTGTTCTTCATTTACTGCACTCTTATCTCTTGTTTGGGCAGCTGGCAATAAATATAATTCTTTAAATCTTTTGTCTTTAATTAATGCTTGTCTTAATTTACATTTTTCTTCTACAACGTCTACTATGTCATATACTATTCTATTTTCTAGGCCCATTACTACATCTAAGTTTCTTAAACCAATATCTGTATCAACTAATGCTACTTTTTTTCCTTCTAATGCTAAGCTTGAACCTAAGTTTGCTGTTGTTGTTGTTTTTCCAACTCCACCTTTTCCTGATGTTATAACTATAACTTCTCCCATATTCTTCCTCCTTAGGATAATTCTTGTGAATTTTAAATCCCAATTTATCAATTACTATGATACAATGAAAATGGCAAAAAGTCAATGTATTTCAATAATTTTACAAATTTTTTTCTTGTTTCCGTAGGCCTTATGAACATTTTGTAATATTTTTCCTCAGAAGTATATAAATACTACTTCTGAGAATTTTCATCATAAAAATAATCTATAATTCCATTATAAATTCCCCATGATAATCTATTTTGATATTCATCATTAAGTAACTTTTGCTCTTCCTCAGGATTAGATAAGAAACCACATTCTACTATTGTAGTTGGTATCTCTACATGTTTTATAATATAAATATTATCTATTGTTTTAGCAACTCTGTTGTTTTCTTTTTGAATTGCCTCATTTAAATTATTTTGAATTGATACTGCTAACTTCTGGCCTTCTGTACTTTTAGCATTATAAAATGTTTGCCATCCATCATATTGCTGTTGTGGTATTTTATTTAAATGAATTGAAACAAATATATCTGCTGAGCTTTCATTTCCTATTTTTACTCTATTGTGAATATCTGAAATTTTCTTTTGTTTCAAAGTCTTCGCATCTATATCATATATTGCATTTTCATCTGAACGTGTAAGTATTACGGATGCACCACTTTGTTCTAATAAATTCTGTAATTTTAATGCAATTTTTAAATTTGTTTCCGCTTCTGTTGTACCTCTACTGCTTTGTGCACCTTCATCTGGTTTTCCATGTCCGTGCGTCAAGGACAATTGTCTTACCAGACACTGGCAATGATACTGTTGGAACACTTTCTTTTTTGTCATTAAATATTGCCACCCCTAGAACAAATACAAATACTGTTAATATCATTAGTCTTATCTTTTTTCTCTTTAAAACAATCATAAAAAACTCCCTACAACCTTTTTTATAATTGTATGAGAGTTTTTCTTATTTATTCTTGAATCTCTTCGTTTTTACAAACTTTTAATTTTAAAATTTTTACCTAAAGAAACTTTTAATTTTATTAATTAATCTTTTTATAAAAGGTTCTTTATATTCTATCATTTGCATTTGATTTATTGCATCTTTAGTTTGATTTTCTTCTTTATTTTTCTTAAATATTTCATCTTGATTAAATTTTTGTTGCAAAATCTCTTGATATTTCTTTTCGTTATCAGCATATAACTTCAAAAGTTTTTCTTTTTCACTTTCATCTTTGCACCAATAATTATAATTCAAAACAGCTAAAATTGATAATGTTTCGTCTTTTAGTTCCTGTTCCTCTAAAGGTTTACTTGGAACTATATTTTTTATATAATCTTTTGCTTTCTTTTCTCTAAACATATTTCTTAATTTTTCTGGGATTTCACTAATATATTCTTTATCCATAAAATTAAGAATAGTATCAACTTCAGCATAAGCTTCCATTGTAGATTGTTTCATTTGTTATCCTCCTATTAATCATCTAATGAAACTTCATCTTTTGAAGTTTCTTTTGAGTTTTCTTTTATATCTGATGTAGCTTGTCTGAAATCTGATATTTTAACAGTCGCTAAGGCTTTTTGCATATCTTCTGGTCTAATTGTAATACCTGTTCTATCATAAATTTCAGCATATTGTTTCATTTTCTCTACACTACCAAAACCTTTTTCAGCTATCTGTGGAATTAATGTTGTTTCTATAAATTCACTATCTGCTAATTTTGCAATTATATTATCTTGTCCAGATAAAGCAGGATAAAATTTATCGCCTTCACTAATTGCCTCTTTTAAACTATCTGCACTATTTATTTTATGTCTTCCCAAAAACTCTGCTGATCTTTCATTGTATTTACTTTCTAATCTTTTTTCATCTATAGTTATTCCTAATTTTTCAAAAATAGGTTTAACAAAAACCAAATCGCTTTTAGTTTCTTTCCAGCCAATTAATGCTATTGGCAAATGTTGAAATTGTCTATTTCTACCTTGTTGAAAAAACTTATGTGGATTATCTTTAACCCATCCGTCGTGTACTTTTGATAAATTTTCTACTATAAAATCATCTTTATCTTCCATTCTATCTAAATATTCTCTTATATTATCTATACGCTCTGATTCTTTTCCTTCAAAGATATTACTTGCAAGATCTGAAAAATAATATCTAGCTTCAGATACACCTATTAATTTTTCATCTAATAAAGAGTCTACTATTCCCTGTATCGCATATTTTATAGAATTTTTTGCCCCTACTCTATCTTCCAAATCAGCAATACTTGAAGTTTCTATGATTTGTTGTACTTGTTCTTCTGTTAAATCTTTATTCCAACTTAATAAAGAATCTCTTGCTATTTTATAATATGGTATATTGCTTTTATAATGTTCTCCATTTAAATTAAAGCCATCTTTATTAAAACCATTCTCATCATATTCTGTACCTGTATATCTACATATGCCTTCTTCATTAAATCCTCTAACATTATATCCATTAGTATCATATTCTGTTCCAGTGTATCTATTTATACCATTTACATCAAAATCATTTTTATAACCTTTTCTGTCATATCCTAATATATCTTGATCTGATTCTCTTTTTTCAAAATCTAGAGCAGTATAACCATCACTACCATATCCGTATATGTCTATCCCATATTTTTTATACTCTCTTAAAGTATATTCATCAGCACTTAATCCCATTAATTCTTGTTCTTCTTCATCAGCTATTCTACCCCAATAAGCTTCTTCTCTTTTATCATCATAATCCATAATTTACCTCCTTTATATTTTCGATTTTATTCTACCATAAATACTTTTTTTGAACAATATATTCAAAAAATTTATTCTTGAATCTCTTCATTTTTACAAACTTTTACTTTTAAAATTCTTTTATCTTCATATTCTTCAATTTTAAATGTTAATTCTTTAGTCTCAATTATTGGATTTTCTTCTTCATCTGGTATTCTTCCTAGTTCTTCTTGTAAATAGCCAGATAATGTATCATAATCACCTTCTGGAATATTAGATTTTAATATTTTATTTACATCATATATCGGCATTTTTCCTGAAATAATATATGTTTTATCATCTAGTTTTTCATATTCTTCTTCTATCTCATCATATTCATCATAAATGTCTCCAACAATTTCTTCCAATATATCTTCCATTGTTATTAATCCAGCTGTTCCACCATATTCATCTACAACAATTGCAATCTGCATTTTATTTTTTTGCAATTCTTTAAAAATTTCATTTATTAACTTGTTTTGTGATACAAAATATGCTTCTTTCATTATGTTTTTTATTTTGAATGTTTTCTTTGTAATATTTTTTATCAAATCTTTTACATATAGAATTCCTTTTATATCATCTATTGTTTCATCATATACTGGTATTCTGCTATGTCTACAATCATCTTTTATTATCTCTTCTAATAATTCCCCAGGAGTCATATTAATATCAACTGCAAATATATCTGTTCTATGTGTCATTATTTCAGATGCAGTAATATCATTAAATTCAAATACATTATTTATTAATTCTTTTTCATCTTCTTGAATAGTACCATTTTCTTCTCCTTGATCTATCATCATTTTTATTTCTTCTTCTGTTACAATTTCTTCTTCATTCTCACTTACTCCAAATATTTTTGAAATTGCATTTGTTGTATGTGTTAAAAGTTTAACAAAAGGAGCTGTGACTATTGATATTGCTCTAATTATCCCTATTGTAGCAAACGCTATTTTTTCATAATTTTTCATTGCGAATCTTTTTGGCACTAATTCTCCAAATATAATTGTGAAAAATGACAATATAATTGTTATTAATATTATTGAAATATTTTGCCAAGTTCCAACTCCTAATGGAATTAGATTATTAAATATTGGTGCTAATCTATATGCAAAGGCATCAGAAGCAAATGCACTAGATAGAAATCCAGCCAATGTAATTCCAATCTGTATTGTTGATAAAAATTTACTTGGTGCTTCTAACATCTTCGAAATCTGTTTTGCTTTTTTATTTCCTTCTTTTGCCATTTTTTCAATTTTCGCATCATTTAATGAAATAAATGCAATTTCACTTGCGGCGAAAAATGCATTTAGTCCTATTAATATTATTAAAATAAATATTTGTATAAACATATACTCTCCTTCTATACATGTCTTCTATCTATTGCATAGCTACTTCCAACAATTGATTTTGCAACGTGTTTTACTTGTGCTCCAACTTCACCTATCTCTAAAATATTTTCAAATCTGTCCTTTTCGACAATTACAGCTCCTATTGAAATTGAAGTTAATGTAAATTGTTCCATTATACCTTTTCTATTAGCTACTTCTATATAACCTTTTTCTAAATCTTCTGGTGTAAAAAATTGTGATACTTCCTTGTCAAATGTTGCTATTATTTCTTGACATATATCATTTACTTCTGTTGTTGGTATTATTGCTACAAAATCGTCTCCACCTATATGACCTATAAAAGCATTTTCTGTAAAGTATTTGTGTACACATTGTAAAATTGTTCTTGCTGTAAATTGTATAATTTTATCACCCTTTAAAAATCCATATACATCATTATATGCTTTAAAATTATCTAAGTCTAAATACAATACAGTAAATTCTTCTTTATTAGATAATCTCTTTTTCAATTCTGCATGTATTTGTACATTTCCTGGTAATCCTGTTAATGGACTTATTCTTCTGTTCATTGTTAATAATCTATTTAAATTTTTCAATGTATAATATAAATATGCCGTATCTACAGGTTTCTTTATATAATATTCCACTGATTCTTTTAATACATTTATTCTGTGTGTTCTGTCTATATTTGAAGATACTACTATTATTGGTGTTATTCTATTGTCTTCATCATTTCTAATTTTTCTGCACACTTCTATAACATCAACTTCAATAGCATCTTCATTTATTATTATTAAAAATGGTATGTTTTTTAATGCTACATCTATCTGTTCTGTTTTTACTCCAATAAATTTAAATTCCTTTTCATCTTTAAATAATTCTTTAAATATTGGAACAGAAGATTCGTCATCATCTATTATATATATTTCTTGCATTATTTTTTCTCCTATTAAAAATTATCAAATTTGTGTCTTATTGTTTTTGATAAGCCATTTACATTTGTTACTGTTACTGTTAAATAGTTTGTTTCTCCGCTTGTCATTACTACTTCTTGATGAGCTGTTTTTGAATTTACTTGTATTGTTTGCTTTGTACCTTTATTATGTGTAATTTCCATAGTTGTAATACCTTCATCATCAGAGGCATCAATTACAAATGTTGCTTTTCCATTAACTACTTTTGGCTCTTCTGTTAAATCTGGTTCAGTATCTCCCACTACTGCTTGCTCTTTTTTAGCTTTCATATTATTTGAATCTACAACTTCTATTTTTAATGTGTGTAGTCCTTTTGGAGCATTTATTACTCCTGAATATTCTTTTTCATCTACTGTAATCTTTTGTTCTTCACCATCATCCCAATTATATGAAATATAACTTATCTTAGCTTCTTCACTTGTAGCAGTTATTTGTACACCATTTGACACTGCTTCTAATTTTATAACAGGAATATTTCCTACTTTATATTTTTTCTCATATGTAACTGTTTGGCCATTTTCTTCTGTAATAACTACTGTTAAAACATTTTCTCCACCAATTAAATCTATTGTTTCTATTATATTTTTTCTATTTTTACCATCTATTACTGTTTCTTCTTCGTCATTCCATCTATATGCAATTTTAGTTATTCCTCTTATGTGTTTAACATTTATTTCAATAGTGTTATTTTCATCATTTCTGCTTATATCAACTAATGGTTTTGAATTAGCTGCTACTACTTCATTTATTTTTTCTTTTGCATATACACTTCCACTAATCATACATATTCCTAATATTATTATACATATTGCGAAAAATGATACAATTACATTTACTGGCAATGGCTTTTTTTCTTTTTTAACTTTAACTTTTTCTTCTCCTGTAATTAATATTTGATTCACGAAATCACCTCATTGATTATTCTTTTCTTAGTTGATTATATCATAAGCAATTTTACTTGTAAATATTTAATAGACAATTCATATCAAAAAAATCTCCGACCCCAAATTGGTAAAAAATAAATAAGACCGGTTCTCAATCCGGCCTTATTCTAGCATTTTATTCTATTACATATTTTTTAATTAAGACAATTCCTACTCCAACTACTAACAATAATCCTGTTGTTAACATGAAATATGTTTTTGTTGTACCTGTTGATATTGCTAATATTACTTTAGCTATATCTATATCATCTTCTCCTTCTTTTCTATTGTCTGGAGTTGAATCTCTATCTGGTACATCATATTCGTTTTTATCTTGAGATATTTCTGCCGTATTTGTTTTTAATCCCATGTTGTCTGCATCATTTATCCAAGTTAAGATTACTTCTACTGTTGCTGTTTCTCCTGGTTGTAATAATGTATTCTCTAATTGTTTTGTAGATATTACATTATTTCCTTCATCTGTCCATAATGGGTTATCTGCTGCTTCAAATCTTAATCCTTCTGGAATATAATCTGTTATTTCTTTTGCATATCCAGGTATATCTCCCTCATTTATTATTGTTATTCCATAACCAAATTTTACTGTGACATCACTTAATTTCTTTTTATGTAAGTCAACTTTTACAACTGGTTCTGGATCTTCGTGTCCATCATATCCTGTTTCAGATATAGTTTCTTTTCCATCCTCTATTACTATTACTTTAGATACGAATTTTAATAATGCCAAATCAAAATATTCTACTTTAACATGTTCTACATCTTGATCATCTTCGCCTTCATTCCATTCGCCTGGCTTTGAATCTATATCGTCAATCTTATCCCCATTTTTATCACTATCATCAAATATTTGTGCTTTATTTGTTATTATTATTTGATTTGAGTTTGGATCTTTTACCTTAAATGCAACTTTTACATCTTTATAATCCAATGTTTTTCCATCATATGCTTTTAATAAATTATTTACTCCATTATCTCTTGATAAATATTTTGTTCTAATACTTTCTGCTTTGCTTACATCTGTTGTTTCATTTCCATTTTCATCATACATTTTCCACTTATATTCAACATTTGTTTCATCTTCAGGTAAGTATTCTAAGTATTCTGGAATATCGTCAGCAATTTCTGTTGCATATCCATCTATTGTTCCTTCATTATATATTCTTAATGTATAAATAACTGTATCATCAACATGAACTATTACTGGTTCTTTTGTATGTTCATATGTTATTTTTCCATTTTCATCTTTTGGTTGAGGAACTCTTGATGTAATATCTTTGTCTTGTACCTTTGTTATAAATTTTCTTAGTGCTAAGTCAAAGTTTAATTTTGTATTTTCAACTTCATAACTTATTTTGCTTTCATTATAACTATCTTTATTTATTGTTACTTCTATTACTTTATCAGATTTTTCATATCCATCTGGTGCTTGAATTTCTGCAACCCAATATTTTGTGCTTGCCTTATCTGCATCATATTCATATGTTCCACTATTTGTTAAATTATCTTTATTGTCTCTAGCATCTTCACCATATTCTAATCCTATAAATTTAACAATTCCGTTTTCATCTGATTCTGCAATCATTACTACATTTTTATTATTTTTTGCATCTTGCTCTGTCTTGTAAATTCCAAATTTTGCTCCTGCCAAAGGATTTCTCTTGTCATTTACTTTATAATATTTGTATAATATTACTCCACCTGTATGAACTTCTGGTTTTTCTGATTCTTTTACTACTTTATTATCACTTGAAGAATTTTTGTATTCCAATTTTGCTTGGTTTTCAATTTGTTCTCCCATTGCTGCTAAAAGTTTTCCATTTTCATCCTTAGCAAATGTAGTATTAAATGTTACTTGAATCTTCTTTCCAGCATTATTTTTTACTTTGTCAGATGCTTGCATTGAATTTTCTGTGTCTATAAATGTCAATTTTAATGTTCCTGAATTTGTCTTATTTTGTACACCATTTGCATTTTCTGTATATTCTATTTTATAGTCTTTGCCTTCTCCTAATGTTGCATTTCCAATTTTTACAGTAACATTATTTATACCTTCAAATTTTAATCTATAATCAATATCATCAACTATATCATAAAGTTTATAGTCTTCTACATTTGTTGGTATATCTGACTCTATTACCCATGTGTGTACCTCATCTGCATTATATCCTGAATCTTGATTTGTTACATCTTTTACACCTTTATGAATATCTGGTTCTTTATGGTTTTTAACTTCAACATAAATATTTCCATCTTTGTTCAAATATACATTTGCATTATCATTATTTGTTATGTCATTACCATTTGAATCTACTACTTTATATGTCATTTTCTTTTCATAACCTGTACCATCTGCAGTTTCACTCTTTGTTACTGTTATTGTTATTGTTCCATCAAATTTACAATATTCATCTGGAGCTTGTGTTTCTTTTATAATATATACATCATCTGTTAAATGATCTGCATCTATTATTACTCCTTCTGCTATTGTTAATCTTCCTGTTACTGTTTTTTCTTCTTTTACTCCATTTGTTGTTACTTCAAATTTTGCTGTTGAATTTAATTGTTTACCATCTTTATCTTCTTTTACCAATACCAAGTCATATTTTTCTTGTGTTGGTTTCTTTTTGTTTTTAACTTCAACATAAATATTTCCATCTTCATTTAAATGTACATTTGCATCTTGATTATCTGTTATATCATTTCCTTGTGAGTCTACTACTTTATATGTCACATTCTTTTCATAACCTGTACCATCTGCTTTTTGTCTTTTTGATACTGTTATTGTTATTGTTCCATCAAATTCACAATATTCATCTGGTGCCTGTGTTTCTCTTATAACATAAACATCATCTGTTAAGTGGTCTGCATCTATTGGCATTCCTTTTGCTATTGTTAATTTTCCTACTACTGTTTTTTCTTCTTTTACTCCGTTTGTTGTTACTTCAAATTTTGCTGCTGAGTCTAATTGTTGACCATCTTTATCTTCTTTTATTAATACTAAGTCGTATTTTCCTGGTGTTCTTACTTTGATTTTTTCTAAATCTTCGTCATCTTCATGAGGTCCTGATTCCGGTAAATTGTTTGGTATTGAATCTTCATCATCTATTTCATTTCCATTTTTATCAGTATCTGCTGAAATTTGTGCATAATTTACTAATACTCCATTGCTTTGAGCATTTTCTTTTACTCTACACAATACTTGAACATCTCTGTAATCTGGATTTCTTTTTTCTCCATCTACTACTTCTCCATCAGCATCTAATGCTTTTAATAAGTTAGCTGTATATTTTTCTTCTCCCATTGATGTTCCATATTCTTCGCCTTGTCCTTTAGCTAGGTTTATTGTAGAGATAATTTGTCTTTCATCACCATTTGAATCTGTTATTGTTTCAATATCCCATATTCCATAATATGGTGCATCTTTATCAGTTGTTTCTACAAACTCTAATCCAACTGGAAGGTGGTCTTTAATAAGTGATGCATATCCATCAACTTCTCCTGCATTATATACTCTTATGTCATATAATACATAATCACCTGGCTCAACTACAAGTGGTGTTTTATTACTTGGATTCCAATCACAATGTATTCTTCTATCTTCTGAATCTTGATTTTTTACAATTGATATTTTTGGTGCTCTATCATAAATTCCATTTGCATTTTTTGTATCTGTTAAATATTCACCATCATCAATTTTAGCATCTTTACTTACTGCTGCTATAAATTTTACTAATTCTAAATCAAATTTTTTCTTAACAGGATTTATTATTAATTTTTCGAAGTCATCATCATCTTGTTCTCCCTCATAGAAATAATCATTTCTAGTCAAATCGTTTGGATTTGAATCATTTCCTTTATAATCTTGCATATTGTCTTTTGTTACATTTGGTCTTGTTTGTGGTTCTGAATCTCTATCTTGACCTTTTGCTGTAACTTGTGTTTTATCTTCTGAATCATATGCTCCTGATATCCAAGCTACGTTTGTTAATACAATCTTATTTGCCGTATCTGGAGTTTGGGCTACTTGACATTTTATTTCTATTGTTTCCCAATCTAACTCTCCATCTGTATAAGCAGCTAAGCTTTTTGCAGTATCTCTATTTGTTATTTTTAATGTTATTTTATTTGCTGCTGCTTCATACTCTAATGTATATGTATTTTTGTTATTTCCATTTTTATCTTTTGACACTACTGTTGATGATTGTGTTGTTGCTCTTACTAATCCTGTTGGTAATTGATCAACTATTTCTGTAGCAAATCCTTCTTTTTCACCTTCATTATATATTCTTAATGTATATGTTACTACATCTCCATCTTGTATAACCAATGGATCTTTTCTGTGTTTATATATTGCTGTTGTTCCATTTTGTAATCCTGATAAATCTATATTTGGTATTCTTGATGTTATTGATGTATCATTAACTTTTGTTATAAATTTTCTTAATGCCAAATCAAATTGTTTTGGTTTTACTTCTGGTTTTGCTTCAAATTCTGCTGAAATTGTTTCTGGTTTTCTAGTTACTTCAACTAATGGTTGTTCATTATCTAGTTCAATTTTATCTGTACTTTCTGCTCCTTTTAACCATAATGTTTTCTTTGTTGTTGTTCTTGTTATACTTAATGCAACATTTACAGTCTCAGCACTATCTTTTGAAACTGTTACATAAAATCCACCGTTTCTTCCAAATAATGTTTTTACATCTGTTGTTCCCAATGATGTTCCATTCTCATCTGTTAATGTATAATTTATAGAACTTCCAGATTGATTTGTTACTTTAAGTGATATATCACCATATTGTATTGTTCCGCTTTGTTCAACTTTAATTGGACCTACAACATAATTTGAACCAACCTCTTTTATTGTTAATTCATATTTTCCATTTGTATTTTGCGTTAATCCTGTTGTGTTTATATTTACAGTTCCTTCTGTTGTGTAATTATTTGATGATGAATATAATGTTTTATTTTTTGATGCTGCATCTATTAAATAATGATATAAGATTTGAGCTTGTTCAAATCTTTCAGCACCTTCTCCTGTTGTTTTATTATAATCTGCTAATTGTTGATATGTGCTTCCATCTGTTGTTATTGTTAACCAATCTGTTTTTGATGTATTATTAAATGCTGCATAATATGTTTGATCCTGCATATAGTTTGTATAATACCATATTGCTGCTCTTTGAACTGCCTTTATATCTGCATCTGTCAATAAATGATCTTCACTATATCCAAACATAGATGAATTTCCTGACACATAATCACTATAATCATATCCTGTTATTGGAACATATTCATATGCATCTATCTCTGAATTATATTTTATTCCTATACTTTTTAGAAATTCTATTTTATTTGTTGTTCCTTCTATGTATGAATTATCTAATATCCAAAGTAGTTCTCTATAATATCCACTTTCAGATAATAATGTTTTTATAATATCATCTACATCTGTACCCTTATCTACAATTTTATTTAATAATGTTTGTCTATCACTTTGCATATCATAAGATAAATTGTATGGTAATACTTTATTAGGTCCTCCTGCACTTTGGTTTTCCCATGTAGCACCATAGTTTGCTCTAATACAGTATAAATTTCTTTGAGTTGCACTTACATTTCCATTTGCATCATGTGTAGTTAAATTCCATATGACTGCACTTGATACTGGTCCTTGTTCTCCTCCTGAAATTTGTCCTGCGTCTCCTATTCCATACCCTATTCCATTTGTATTTAGTCTTGTTAAATTAACATATATTGTTTCATTGCTATTAGCATAACTTATAATATAACTTAACAAAAACGCTATTACTGCCACTATTGCAATAATTACTCCTATTTTTTTCTTTTTCATCAGATTCATCCTTTCAATTTTTTATAGTTTAATACATTATTTATTATACCTCTTTTTTGGCATAAAATCAATAATTTTTCATATATTTTATTGATTATTTTTTAGGAGGCTAACGTGAAATTTTTTAAGGTTTTTGTGTGTATCTTTATACTAATATTTTCATATATTTTTCCAGTTTTTGCTGATGATGAATTTGTAGAAAGTGAATTTGATATTTCTTCTGTATTAAGTTCCTCTTCTCCTTCTAGTAATGAACCAATTATAAATTCTAGATCTGCAATAGTTTTAGATAGAAATTCCAAATTGATTCTATACGGAAAAAATGAAAACGAGAAAAGAAAAATGGCATCTACTACAAAAATTATGACTGCAATTGTCGTAATTGAAAATACAAATTTAGAAGAAATAACTACAATTTCGTCCAAAGCTGCCGGAACTGGAGGTTCTCGTCTTGGCCTTCACAAAAATGATAAAATTTCTATTATCAATCTTCTTTATGGTTTATTACTATGTTCCGGAAATGATGCTGCCGTAGCTCTAGCAGAATTTACAAGTGGTAGTGTTGAAAATTTTTCAATTTTAATGAATAATAAAGCAACTGAATTAGGATTAACTTCTACACATTTTGTTACTCCTCACGGTTTGGATAACGATGAGCATTATACCACAGCTTACGAATTAGCATTATTAGCTGATTACGCCTTAAAAAATAAAACTTTTTCAAATATCGTAAAAACTAAAAATTATACTATTCAAATCAATAGTTCTTCAAAAACATTATCTAACACAAATGAACTTCTAGGCAATTTAGAAGGAGTTTATGGAGTAAAAACAGGTTTTACAAATGGAGCCAATAGATGTTTAGTTACTGCTGTTAAACGCAATAATTTAGATTTAATCTGTATAGTTCTTGGTGCAGATACCAAAAAAGATAGAACTCAAGATAGTGTAAAATTAATTGAATACGCTTATAAAAACTTTGAATTAGTAAATGTTAAAGAAAAAATCAATACCGAATTTGAAAATTGGAAATTATGCAATTCTTCTAGTTTCTACGTTTCAAAAAGTAAGACAAATAATTTAGAAATAGCTCTGGAAGATTTACCTTATGACTTTTTACCAGTAAACAGTAATCAAATTGATAATGTAAGCATATATATATATTGTAACACTAATCTATCTGCTCCATTACCTTCAAATACTCCAATAGGTTATATATCATTAAGTATTAATGGTACAAATTTAATTAATTTGAATATATATAATGTCAACAATGTAGAAAAAAATAATTGCTTAGATTTTTTTAATGATATGATAAAAAATTACACTTCTAGTATAGAATTTTTATTCTATAAAAATCCCATATAGCACTTGACAAATTAAAAATATTCTGGTATTATTATAAAGTCTTTGACGCAGGTATAATTTAGTGGTAAAATGCAACCTTGCCAAGGTTGATTCGCGGGTCCGATTCCCGCTACCTGCTCCAAAAATTTTATATGGCGACATAGCCAAGTGGTAAGGCACGAGTCTGCAAAACTCTGATCCCCGGTCCGAATCCGGGTGTCGCCTCCAAAATAATAAAAAGAGATTGATATTCAATCTCTTTTTATATTCTCTTGGGATTCAATTTATTGTTTAATCTGTAATATTCTGCAATCAATTCATCAAGTTCAATACTTAATTGATAAATTATGTTATAATCTTTTCCTGTAACAATACTTTCGTTCAATTTATTACGTAATTTACAAATTTCATCATTTAACATCTTGTCCCACTCCTTTTTTACATTATTTCTTAACTCTATTTATAAATTAACATATTTTTACATTTTGGTCAATAAAATATTTCAAGTTTTTCAATTTTCGTATGACTTTTTTTCCAAGTATTTTCTAGTATTTGACAATATTCAATATTATTCGACAACACTCTACATTTTTTATATTACTTTTTGATTACAAACTTATTTTTTTATTACAGAAATAACCATTTTTTTGTCATCAAATACTTGATTCAATATTTGTTCGACATATTGTTCATTAATAGTTGATATTTCTTCTAAATATTCAAAACTATTTATTTCTTTAAAGTAGTCTGCTAAAAACATTCTTGCTATATCTTCAACATCATTGTATTCTTTTACATATTCTCCATAAATTCTTTTCTTAATTCTATTAAATTCTTTTGCATCTATTGCTGAAACTTTCATTTCCTCAACAGCCTTTTTAAATTTTTCATATACTTTTTCTGGTTCAACAGACTGACCTGTAATTAATACATGTGCATATCCTCTTGCAAATTCATAATCTAAACTTGGCACTGCAAATAAAAGACCTTCATCATATAATTCTTTATATAATTTAGAACTTTTTCCTATTAGCATATTTAGCAATATTTCAATTGCAATATGTTTACGTACTCTTTCTTTTACATCTGCTATTTTATCTTTTATTCCTATTGCAAATAATGGTTGACTAACATCCATGTTTTGCTCAATTTTTTCTTTTACTATCTCTTCTGGTTCAACAGGATAAATTCTCTTTATTTCACCATTTGCTTTTTTCTCTATTAATCTTTTCTTTATTTCTTCTAATAATCGTTCTGGTTCAAAATCTCCACAGACTACCATTGCCATATTTGATGGATTATAAAATGTATTATAACATTTATATAAAATCTCTTTATCTATATGGCTAATTGTTTCTATTGTACCTGTTATATCTAATTTTACAGGATGTTCATGATACATTGCCTCCATAGCATTTAGATATACTTTCCATTCAGGATAATCATCATACATCATAATTTCTTGACCGATTATTCCTTTTTCTTTTTCTACATTTTCATCTGTAAAATAAGGATGTTGAACATAATCCATCAATTCATCTAATGCTGGATAAAAGTTTTCTGTACATCCAAACAAATATGCAGTATGATCATTTGTTGTATATGCATTTGCATCAACACCTAAAGCTGTAAGGGTATCTAAGCTATTTATTCCACTTTCTTGTTCAAACATTTTATGTTCCAAAAAATGAGCTACACCCTTTGGTACTTCTGTTTCTTCAGATTCTCCTGGAACTATAAACTTACTATCATTTGAGCCATAATTAGTTCCCCACATTATATATTTCTTCTGAATTCCTTTCTTAGGAATTATCATTATTGTTAATCCATTTTCTAATTTTTCTAAATATAATTTTTCTTTTACTTTTGAATCTTCTATAATTTGCATTTATTCGCCCTCCTTTGATGTTTCTTTATTTTTCAAGAAATATACTGTATTTACTGTTACAGCTTGTGCTATTTTTATAATATCTTCTTTATTAACTCTTTCAATATTTTCTATATATTCATCTAAAGAAGTTTTAGTATCAGTTAATTCTTGACCATAGCAATATGTTATTTCAGTATCTTGTTCATCATCAATACTTTTTATTCCTGAAATAATTCCTTTTTTTGCATTTTCTATATCTTCCTCTGTAAATAATCCATTTTTCATATCTTCTAATTGTTTACGAATAATCTCCATTGCTTTTTCATAATTTTTAATTTCAATTCCACACATAATAAATATATTACTCTTATATCTTAAATATCTTGAGCTTGCAGTATATGCTAAACTTGCTTTTTCTCTTACTTCTTGGAACATTTTTGAATTTGCAGTACCACCTAAAATTGCATTATATAACATAGTATCATATTTTTGTTTTTCATTTTCTAAATGCACATCTAATCCAATAACTATCTTTCCTTGAACAACTTCCATGCTTTCTTGAATTTCATTTTCTTGAACTGGCTCTTTGTTTTCTATTTTATTTATTATATAATTTGGTTTTCTGTTTTGTAATTTCTGAATATTTTCATTGTGCTCTACAACTTCAAAAGAATCTTCTATATCACCAGAAATAAATAAATCAATTTTACATTCTTGTAACATTTTTTGATAATATTCATATAAATTCTGTGCTGTAATTATTTCTAAATCTTCTATATAACCATATTTATATAAGCCATATGGTTTGTCTTTATACATTTCTTCTGTACATCTTTCAAGAGCATATATCGCTTTGTTATCAACTTTTCCTTCTATTATTCTTTTGATATTTGCTTTTTCTTGTTTAACATATTCTTCTTTAAAACCTCCATTTTCAACTAATGGATCAAAAGCTATTTCAAATAATTTTTCTATGCTATTTTTCAACATATTTTCATTTGTTTGTGGAAGAAATTTATCATTAATTGATTCTAAATAAAATTTCAAAACATGATTATCTCCTGTTTTGTCTATTCCGCAATCAAAACCAGCCCCATACATTTCTTCTAGTTCTTGGCTAATTTTTTCTTGTGTTGGCATGTTTTTACTTCCTCTTCTTAACACTGACAATAGTAATGCATTTTTAGTTACATTTTCTTTTAAAATTGGCATTGTTAAAAATATGGCTATTAAATTTGTTTTAAATTTTTGTGTTTTAATTTGATGTAATTTTATTCCCTCTTTTATCTCTTTTTCTTTATATTGCATACTATACCTTCTTTCCTTTTTTACTATACATAGTATAATATATTTCATAGTTATTATTCAAGATTTTAAACAAAAAAATTCCACATAAAAATGTGGAATTTTTCTATTAAAATTTTCTTTTTCTAGCTGCCTCTGATTTTTTCTTTCTTTTTACGCTTGGTTTTTCATAATGTTCTCTTTTACGAACTTCTTGAAGAACCCCATTTCTTGCACATTGACGCTTAAATCTTTTTAGTGCGTCTTCTATATTTCCATTATTAACTTTAATTTCTGACATTAATATTCCCCTCCTTCCGGCGTTTAGAACACTGTATGTGGGATTTCGTTTCTCTCTCATCCTATATACGCTAATTATTATACATTATTTGGATATAAGTTGTCAAGTGTTTCAAAGAAATTATTTAAATATTAAATGGTATTACTTTATGTACTTTTAAAGATTTTGGTACATCTATAATTCTCTGATTTGATGATCCTCTAAATTTTAAATTTAAATCTTTCTTATCTTCTTCAAATTTTCCATCAACCAATACATCAATGTATGACATAAGTTCTTTAGTTTCTGGCCAATTTTCAAACATATTTCCCATAACATCTTTGTCAAAAGTATATCCTGTATAACACCAAATATTTTTGTCAGGAAATTTTTCTTTTACTTTTTTTACCAAAGGCAATAATCCTTGCTGATTTTTATATTCTAGGGGCTCTCCTCCTAAGAGTGAAAGCCCTTCTACATATGGGTGATCTAATTCTTTTAATATTCTATCTATATCTTCTTCTGTAAATTCTTTTCCATAGTTAAAGTCCCATGCTTGTGCATTAAAACATCCTTTGCAATGATGATTACAACCACTTACAAATAATGATACTCTAACTCCTTCTCCATTTGCTACATCTGCTATTTTTATATCTGCATATTTCATTTTTTTCACCTTTTCTTTCAAATTTCATTAATTTATCCTAAATGAACAATAAATATATCTTTCATTATCAGTACTCTTCATTAATATTCTAAACTTCTTATATGTCTTTCCTGTAGGATTTATAGAATAAACAGTTTGTCCTAAATCAACATGTTGTGAAACCTCCCCTGCTCTTCTAAATGCTGATTTTTCCCATAGAGATTCCCATTGATTTGTAGAAGCATTCAATCCTTCTACTCTAAATGAAATTGTTGAATTTGATACTGCACTTCCATTTCCTGCTGCACATTGTATCTGTAGTTTTGTAGGAACTGTCATAACATCTTCTGATATTATGTATTGCATATAACCTGTTCCAACATTATATTGATGTGGTGCTGATGCAGAACCAGCTGACCTATATCCTGTTACTTCTACAGAAGTATTCCAAATTGCATACAATGTAATTTCGTCATTTCCATAATATGTATCTCCTGGATAATACCTTTTAGCTCCACTCCAATCAAAAGAATCTGTTGACCAATATTTAAACATTGCACTTCCTGATGTTTTTGGCGATGCTATTGTATAACTTCCTCCATAATATTTAGTTTCAGAAAATTCTGTTGTTCCATCTGAAAATTGTTTGCCATTAGCATTATATGTTATTTTTATTTCATTAGATACCCATACTGCATATAATATTATTGTTTCTTGGGACGGATTTTCTGAGAAGTTTGCACCTGGTAAATATTCTACACTTCCTACTGACGATTTAGCCCATCCTGTAAATGTGTATCCATCTCTTTTTGGAACATTTGTAGTCAATTTTATTGTTTCGCCATATTTTTTTGTTTGAGTTACTTGGTCAAATTCTACATTGTCTCTCCAGCCTGCATTAACATTGTAATATATTGTATAACTCTTTTGTGCCCATACAGCATATAATGTAAGTGATTTATTTAAATATATAGTACTTCCTACACTATAGTCTACTTCTCCATATTTTGTTAATGACCATCCTAAAAATTCACTATTAGCTTTTGTTGGTCTACTATTTAGTCTTATATATTTTTGATATTCTGAAGCATCACTACTTATTGACACATCCATTGGCATTCCACTAACATTTTCACCATTACTTATATATTTTAGTGTTATGTTTGTTACTTGTACTTCTGGTGTTTTAACAGCATCACTATATGTAAAGTTTGTCCTTGAAGCTATGAATTTTCCTTCTCTTTCTCTTCCAAGAGCTGTATAAAATGCTTTCTTATACTCATATCCTTGATTACTTATATATGAATATATATCATCATATGTTGTTACTTTGTTTTGCATAACTACACTATTATATGAAGCATTATAATCTCTTAATGGATAATAATAATAAGTTGCATTACTATTCATTATATATTTTCTAGTAAAACTCAAGTTTAATCTTCCAGAGCTTGAATAATCTGCACCATATCTTCCTGAATCTAATGATACTCTTCCTCCACTTTCTAAGTCTTTATCTCCTATTTTATGATAATTATTATCAGATCCTAACATATAAATACTTTCTTCAAGCACAACTTCTTCGCTTTCTGAATTTGTAACAAGTGTATATCCGTTATATACTTTTCCTCCAATTGGAATCCCCTGTAAGAAACTTATTAAAGCTATATTGTGTACTATTTGATCCCATTCATCATCTTTTAATTCTGGCATTTGAAATACATTACTTACATTTGAATATGAATTATAATTTGATATTGCTATTGCTAAATTAGTTTCTATCTTATGTCTTATTATTTCTAATCTATGTTGATTAAATTGTGAAGTCTCATTTTCTATATTTACTCCACTACTATCTCTAAATTGAAATATTCGTGTATTATTATTTTCCCAAACCTTCTTATATTCTGTTGAAGCTGTTTCTCCATTTTTAATTAATACTTCATCATATGCATCACTATATCTTAAATCTGACAAACCTGATGTTTTAAACCAATTTGTAAATGTATATGCATCAAAATAATATTCTTTTGCCATATAATTGTTATTGATTATTCTTTCATATGCTGCATATGTCTCATCTCCAGATTTACATTGAGTTACAACTGCTCCATTAGAAATATATACTATTTCGTTATTTATTTTATAATATTTTGTACCATTAATCTTTACATATGAGTAAGCTTCGCTTGTAGAACTCATAGGTAAATATTCTTTTAGTTGTTCTGTTCCAATTTCTACTCCATTATAATAAATTGTAGAAGTTGCAGCTGATGTTGATGAACTACATGAAATTCCATCTATCAAGTATCCATCTTTATTTACATATTCACCATTTATCTTTCCTTGTACTGCTACATGATTATCTAATGCATATGTTATTACTACATCAATATTTCCTGATTTATATCTACAACTATATGATATATATGGCTTTAATCCATATTCTTTCTGTCCTGTTGCAGTAATTGTTCCATCTGCATTTGCTATATTCTGATATGGCGAATAAATATAAAATCCATCATACATTGTATACACTAATGCTGGTATATAACTATCTAATTCATCTGATGTATATCCGTTTAATTCGAATGATGATACAATTGAATTTTTAAACGTAGATACAGATGCTTCTATATCTCTTGTTTTTGAATTTGATAATTCTGATGTTGTACTATTATTAGCATTTATTTGATATGCTCTCATCGCATCATATGTTGCTGATGTAAGCTTATTATCATATAATGTTTGCATATTTATTGTCTGTATTTGATATTGTGTAAAAACTGATAACACTAATGCTATGGGTATTATAATTATTACAAATATCATCGCTAAATTTTCTATTTTCATATGTATCCTCACTTATTTTTCTATTTTTTCTATTATATAATTACTACATTTATCGAATTTTGTCAATAGATTAAATTACCATAAAAAGTCACCAAATAGCAAAAAGAGCGCATTTTTGCGCTCTTTTATTTTTTGTAAATTTATTGTAAAATTTATTCTTCAAAAATTTTATCGAATTCTGGTCCTTCAATTTTTTCTTTTTCAAGTAATACGCTTGCAACAGCATGTAATTTATCAACATGTTCACTTAATATTGTTCTAGCTCTGTTGTATGCTGTATCAACTATTCTTTTTACTTCTTCATCAATTATATTTGCTGTTTCTTCTGAATAGTCTTTAGTTTGAGCAAAATCTCTACCTAAAAATACTTCTCCTTGACCTCCACCAAACATAATTGCTCCAACTCTTTCGCTCATACCATATTTAGTTACCATGTTTCTTGCTATTTGAGTTGCTCTTTCTATATCATTACTTGCACCAGTTGATATATCATTTAATATTAAAGCTTCTGCTACTCTACCACCTAATAATGATACTATATTTTCTTCCATTTCTGTTTTTGACATAAATGATTTATCTTCTGTTGGTCTATACATTGTATATCCACCAGCCATTCCACGTGGTACTATAGAAATTTGATGTACTGGATCTTGTGTTGATAAATATCTACTTACAACAGCATGACCTGCTTCATGATATGCTACTAATCTATTTTCTTTTTCACTTCTTACTCTTGTTTTCTTTTCTGGTCCCATAGTAACTTTTACCATGGCATCTTCAATTTCTTTCATTCCAATTTCTTTATAATTTCTTCTTGCTGCTAACAATGCTGCTTCATTTAATACATTCTCTAAATCTGCTCCTGCAAATCCTGATGTATTTTTTGCAATTACTTTTAAGTCTACATCTTCAGATAATTTCTTTTTACGAGCATGTACTTCTAGTATTTGTTCTCTTGCTTTAACATCTGGACTACCTACAACTATTTGTCTATCAAATCTTCCTGCTCTTAATAATGCCTTATCTAATACATCTGGTCTATTTGTTGCTGCTAATATGATAACACCTTCATTATCTGAAAAACCATCCATTTCAACTAATAATTGGTTTAATGTTTGTTCTCTCTCATCATGTCCTCCACCTAAACCAGCACCTCTTTGTCTACCAACTGCATCAATTTCATCTATAAATATTATGCATGGCGCATTTTTCTTTGCTTGTTCAAATAAATCTCTTACTCTTGAAGCACCAACTCCAACAAACATTTCTACGAAATCTGAACCACTTATTGAATAAAATGGTACTCCAGCTTCTCCAGCTACTGCTTTTGCTAATAATGTTTTACCTGTACCTGGTTGACCTACTAATAATACACCTTTTGGAATTCTTGCTCCCATATCTGTAAATTTCTTTGGATTTTTTAAGAATTCTACTATTTCTTCTAATTCTTCTTTTTCTTCATCTACACCAGCAACATCATCAAATGTTACTCTATTCTTTTCACCTGCATTTACAAGTCTTGCTTTACTCTTTCCAAATGTCATATTCTTTGTTCCATTTTGAGCTCCACTACTCATCATCATAAACCAGAATATAAAGAATATTATCAATAATCCAAATGGTGATATTAAACTTAAAACTGTTATCCAAATAGATTCTTTTTCTTCCTCTAATGAAATTTCACCAGTTTTTAAATATTGTTCTGTATATGTCATAAAACTATCTAAACTAGGAATTTTTACTTCTTTTTCTGTTTTTGAATTCTTTAGTTTTACTGATGCTACATTTCCTTCTGATGATATTTTTATACTTTCTACTTCCTTATTTTCCATACTTGTTACTAACTCAGAATAAGTCATTTTTGAACTACTATTTTCCATTATTGATGATAATAATACAATAACTATTATTCCTATTATTAACCACATTGCTAATGTTTTTATTCCTTTTTTCATCTAAGTCCTCCTATTATTTATTATCCAACTGAAACTATAACATACCTTTTATTTTTTTTCAATACCTTTTTCGTGACTTTTTTGTGTCCTTTTCGTTACAGTTTTAGGCTTTTTTTACGGTTATTTAGTCTTGAGCTATAAAAAATATTTGTTTATCATTAACTAAAATTTTTATTTTTTTGTTAGGCGTTAAATATTTGTTTCCTATATTATTATCACATAATTTTATTATTGATTCAATATGAATTTTTTCTATCCCTTCTGTTGAACCTATTAGCTCTTTAATAGTATATAAAATAAGTCTGCTTTTTATTATTTTTTCTTGTGAGTTAAATTCTTTCCATTTTAATATTATTTGTTTTTCAGTCTTTCCTAACAATATTTTATTATAAATATTTTGAACTTGTCTATCAATGTAATTGCTTTCGTCCGTAGCAACTTCTGATAATCTATCTAATGTTTCTATAATATTAGGATTAAATTCTTTCTTAATATACGGAATCACTATGTTACGGATTTTATTTCTAGTATACTCGTTTTCAAAATTCGTTTTATCTATTCTTGGATTCAAATTATTTTCTTCACAATATTTTTCAATTTCACTACGCTCACATTCAATTAATGGTCTTATATATTTATTATTTCTTATTGGTTCTATTCCTTTAAGTCCTGAAAGTCCACTTCCCCTAAGTAAATGCATAATAATTGTTTCAGCTTTATCATTTTTGTTATGAGCAATTGCTATCTTATTTGCTCCTACTTTTGAATATATTTCTTCAAAAAATTCATATCTTGCTTTTCTACCTGCTTCTTCAGTTCCAATTTTTTGAGTATCCGCAATTTTTAATACATCTATTCTTTTAGCAAAAAATTCTATATTATTTTTTTTGCAATATTCCTCAACATATTTTTCATCATCTATTGCTTCTGTTCTTATTAAATGATTAACATGTACTACATATATTTCAAATCCCATTTCATCTTTTATACTATTTAAAATATCTAACATAGAAATTGAATCAGGACCTCCTGATACCCCTAGAACAATTTTATCTCCATTTTGAATTAAATTATATTTTTTTATTGTTTTTATTACTTTATCTTTCATTAAATAAACCTCTCTTATATAAAATAAGGTCACCTCTGTTATAACAAAGGTGGCCCTTACCTCATTTATTTTTTATTCTTCAAAGCTAATTTATAACCCTTTTCAAAAAATTCCCATTCTTCTTGATTTGCACCATTCAACTCTTTTTCAATCATTTTGTCAATACGTCTCATAGTAGAAAGCGTAATATAACTAATCGCTCCCCAAGCCATATCATCTATGAGTCTGTTACTTGCTGATACTATCCATCCAAGAAGTTCGATCTTTTCTATTCTCGTTAGACTTTCAAAATTTTCTAACATTTCCGAAGGTGTTTTTTCATTTTCAAAACAATACTTAGCTTCAAGTGCGCCCACTAATCTTGGCGCTTCATCTTTTATGAGTTCATAAATCGTGTCCAGGTTGAATTCTTCCCGGAAACCTATTGTACTTTGCATAATTTTACCTCCTTATTATGCATAACCTGCTTTTGCAAACTATTATATTATATCATACAATTTTAATATTTACAACCAAAATTTCAAGGTTTCTAGGTTTTATATTTACTTTAATCGACATTAATCGTCAAATCTTTTTTCCAAGTTAACAAATTTTGTGTAATTACCCATCCACAATAATTCAACAGTACCTGTTTGGCCCCCTCTTTGTTTTGCTATAATTACTTCTGCTATATCTTTTTTCTCAGATTCTTTATTGTAATAATCGTCCCTATATAAAAACATTACTATATCCGCATCCTGCTCTATTGCTCCAGATTCACGCAAGTCTGATAACATCGGTCTATGGTCAGGTCTTTGTTCTACAGCTCTTGATAACTGTGATAATGCAATTACAGGAACATTTATTTCTTTTGCTAAAATTTTTAATGATCTACTAATTTCAGAAATCTCTTGCTCTCTGCTGGCTTGTCTTTTATTACTTCCTTGGACTAACTGTAAATAGTCTATTACAACTAGCCCTATGTTTTTCTCCATTTTTAGCTTTCTACATTTTGTCCTTATTTCCATTACAGATATACCTGGAGTATCATCTATATAAATTTCTGATTCTGATAATGGTCCTATCGCTCCAGCTAATTTTACCCAATCGTCTTCTTCAAGTTTACCTGTTCTTACTTTGTTACTATCAACCATTGCTTCACTACATAAAATTCTGTTTACTAATTGATCTTTTGACATCTCTAAACTAAATATTGCTACTGGCGCATTTCCTCTTAAAGCCGCATTTGTTGCAATATTTAATGCAAATGCTGTTTTACCCATAGCAGGTCTTGCAGCAACTAGAATTAATTCTGAGCCATGTAATCCTGCTGTTTTATAATCAAGCTCTACAAACCCTGTTGGAACACCTGTAATATGTTGTTTTCTGTTATATAATTCTTCTAGTTTGGTAAAACTTTCTACTAAAACATCTTTAATTGGTGTATAACCTTTTTGATTTTTGCTTTGCATTATATCAAATATCTTTTTTTCCGCATTATCCATTATATCTTCTACATCTTCAGCTGGGTCGTATCCTAATTCTATAATTTCATTTGCAGTTTTTATTAAATTTCTTAATATTGCTTTTTCTTCTACAATTTTTATGTATTTTTGGACATTTGCTGTTGTTGGAACTTTATCTGGCAAACTTGCCAAATACTCATATCCACCAACTTGTTCAAATTTATCCATAGACTCTAATTCGTCTTTTAATGTAATAATATCAATAGGTTCTGATTTACTATATAAATTTATTATCGCTTGATATATTGCTCTATTATCTTCTCTATAAAACGCATCTTCTTTTAATGTTTCTATAGCCGCATTAACAGCATCCTTATCTGTAAGCATACTTCCTAATACGGCTTGCTCAGCATCTATATCATGTGGTGGTATTTTTGCTAAATCCATTTTTTAACCCCTCACATCAACTTTTATTTTTCCTAAAACTCCCTCATATAGTTTTACGTCTACACTAAACATCCCTAAGGTTTTAATTGTTTCTTTTAAATCAATTTTCTTTTTATCAATTTTAATTTTATGTTGTTTTTCTAGATTTTCTGAAATGTCTTTTGCAGAAACTCCACCAAATATTTTTCCGTTTTCTCCTGCTTTAACTTCGACTCTTACTGTAATTTTAGTTAATTTATCAGCAAGTTTTTTAGCTTCATCTCTTTCAGTATCTTTCTTAAATTGATTTGCTTCATTTTGTGCCTTTAATTTACTCATATTTTCTGCATTAGCCTCAACAGCTAAATTCTTTGGAAACAAAAAGTTACGTGCATATCCATCTGATGCATTTATTACTTCATTTTTCTTTCCAACACCTTTTATATCTGCTTTTAATATTACCTTCATTTTTCCTCCTTGCTAATGCGAATTTGGGATTGGTCCTTTTTTTCGCATTTTATTCTTTTTCACTAAAATATTCTTCAATCTTAGAAATTAGTTCTTTTTTAGCATCTTCAATTGTTGTATTTTCTAATTGTGCTCCAGCTAAAGTAATATGACCTCCGCCACCTAATTTTTCAAGTATCATTTGCACATTAACATCACCAATTGAACGTCCACTAATACAAATTTTGTCTCCCATATCTCCTAAAACAAATGATGCCGTAATGTTTCCTATTGTTAATAATTCATCTGCTGCCTTTGCACAAATTAAACTTGTATCTTTTTCAACTGCATCATATTCTGATATTGCTATTGCATCATGTATTACTTCTGCTCTCATTACAATTTCTGATATCTTACTATAACTTTCTAAATCGCTTTGGAACCATTTTTTTACTTTTATTATATCAACTCCACATCTACGTAAATATGCTGCTGCTTCAAATGTTCTAACACCTGTTTTAAATGTAAAGTTTTTTGTATCCATCATAATTCCTGCATATAATGCTTCGGCTTCTATAGTAGTCAATTCAACTTCATTTTGAGTATATTGAATTAATTCTGTTACTAACTCTGCTGCTGAAGATGCATATACTTCTTGGAATGTTAATATACTTTGAGCTATAAAATCTGCACTTCTTCTATGATGATCAATTACAACTATTTTATTTGTTTTTTCTAACAATCCTGGTTCTTCCACATAAGATTTTTTATGTGTATCTACTACAACTAATAATGTATTCGCATCAATCTGAGCTAAAGCAGTTTCTTTGCTTATTAACACATCTTTATATTCTTCTTGAATACTATCTATAAATGATTTTACAGATGCTGATTCTCCATTTACAATATAAGCATCTTTTCTTAAACTTTTAGCTATTCTATAAACTCCAAGTGCAGACCCCATCGCATCTATATCTGCATTTGTGTGTCCCATTATGATTACTTTATCACATTCTGACATTAGTTCTTCTAATGCATGTGCTACAATCCTTGCTTTTACTTTAGTTCTTTTTTCAACTTCTTCAACTTTTCCACCAAAGAATTGATATTTTCCATTTTCTCTTATTACAGCTTGATCTCCACCTCTACCAAGTATAACATCCATTGCTGCTGATGCTGATTTATAAACTTCTCTATCAGTTTCACCTTCATTTGATATTGCTATACTTAGGGTCAATTGCATTTTATCTTTTCTTACTATATTTTTAATTGTATCTAATATTGCAAATTTGTCATCTTTAATTTTAGATAAATATCTTTGTTCAAATATATATACATAAGTATCTCTATCTTCTTTTACTAATATTCCATTCGTTTCATTTACCCAATCATATACAGTACTTTCTACTTTTGCCATCAACTGTGTTTTTTGCTCTGCATCAACTCTTTGCATTACTTCTTCATAATTATCTACCATAATTATTCCAACACATGTTTTTTTATCTTCATTTTCTTGTCTTAAATCATATTTTTCTGTTTCATCAATAAAATAAAGAATCATCATATATTCTGCTACTTTTTTTCTTTCACTTTTCTTTGTTTTAGCAAATTCACATTGAACTTTATATTTTTTCTTTCCTATTTCGATATTTCTTATTATTGATTTTATTTTTGGATTCTTATTTTTTTCTATTTCATCTTTAATGTCAATTATTAAATCACTTATATAATTGTTAATGTCTATATTTGCAAATTCAGTAATAAATCTTGAACTTTTCCATACAACATTTCCATCTGTTTCTATTATGATTAATGGAAATGGTGCATTTATTAAACTACTTTTAGCTGCAGAATCCACTGTTAATGTTAAATCCTGTAGTTGCTCTGAAATTTCACTTTTTCTTTTATTATTTGCAAAATATGTGTACCCTAAAATCACTAAATAAATGATAATTGAAGGAATTATCATTTGAATTTTTAAGCACGATATTAATACTAATAATATAAAAATTATTACTAAATAGATTTTTGTTCTTGATACTAAATTATCAAATATTTTTCTATTATTATTTCCTGACATAAATGTCCTTTCTTAAGACTTTTCTACAATCTTATTATATTGTTTATTTGCCTTTTTATACTATTATAGTATACTTCTAAATAGGCTTTTTGTCAAGTTTTTCTATTTTATCCAAATGGAAAAGACCTGCCATACTTATTGCTAAGTATAACAGGTCTAATCTAAATCTTTGTAATTACTTAATCACAAAACAGATTCTCTAAATTTTTAACATCTACCACTTTTTCTGGATTTTCGACAGCCAATCTATCTAAGACTATCTCCATATCCACATTCCTATTAATTACAAGTCCTTTATAACTCTCCATTGATTGGCCTAAGTCAAAACTACTAATATCAAAATCTTTCTGTAGCCACTCAGGTTCTTCCAACTTCAAGTCTTCTGCTGCCCTCTGTATAATAGCAGCAAGTATTGCTACTTGTTCAACTGGGATTTTCAATTTTTCACTAAACTTTTCTATTTCTTCAATAGAATACGAATAGCTCAAATCTTTGTCCAAGTTTACCTCAAACTAAGAATTATCTC
Source organism: uncultured Clostridia bacterium (assembly GCA_934120315.1). Classification (GTDB taxonomy): domain Bacteria; phylum Bacillota; class Clostridia; order TANB77; family CAG-508; genus CAG-269. The sequence continues at coordinate 200,377 of CAKOTX010000001.1, read as the reverse complement.
TGCGGACATAAATGTTATACATATAAAAACCTCCTAAAAATTTTATAATACAAATTATATCATTTTATTCACATAAAATCAAGTCTTTTCTGCATTTTATCTCAAATTTTGTTGCATATCTATTTTAAATTATAAATTTTTATAGATTTCTTGGTAAATTTTACAATTACTTTTTTGAAAAAAATATGTTAAAATTTATCTAGAGGTGTATTTATGAAAAATACTAATGATGATTTTTTTAGTTTAATTAATAAGATTATTTATACAGAAGCTTTTCAAGATTTAAAACACTACAAACATCACTATGCTTATACCAGATTTGAACATTGCATTTCAGTTGCTTTTCGCACTTATAATATATGTAAATTCCTTAAATTAGACTATAAATCCGCAACACGAGCAGCCTTACTTCATGATTTTTTCTTTTACGATTGTGAAGACAAATTGATAAGACCTAAAAATCATATTCAAAATCATCCTAAACAAGCTTTAGAAAATGCAAAAAAACTTTTTATTTTAAATGAAAAAGAAGAAGATATTATTTTAAAACACATGTGGCCTCTTACTTTTTCTCCTCCTAAATATTTAGAAAGCTTTATTGTAACTCTTGTCGATAAATACTGTGCTTTTAAGGAATGGTCTACATATTGTGCTTTTTATATTTTTAAAATAGCTTAAAAGAGGAAACTCCATTAAAAGTTTCCTCTTTTTAGTTATGCTATATCATTATTTTCTGTTTCAGCTTGTTCTTCTGTCTCTTCACTAGTAGTAACTTCATCTTGACCTTCAACTTTTATTTGAACATCTTGATATCTCTTCATACCAGTACCAGCAGGAATTAATTTACCAATGATTACATTTTCTTTTAATCCTAATAAATCATCTTCCTTACCTTTAATTGCTGCTTCTGTTAATACTCTTGTTGTTTCTTGGAATGATGCAGCTGATAAGAAGCTATCTGTTGCAAGAGAAGCTTTTGTAATTCCTAGTAATGCTCTCTTACCAGTTGCAGGACGTTTTCCTTCTGCAATAGCAGCTTTATTCTTATCTGAGAATTCATACATATCCACCAAAGATCCTGGGAACATATCTGTATCTCCACCATCCTCAACTCTCATCTTTCTAAGCATTTGTCTTGCAATTACTTCAACGTGTTTATCATTAATATCAACACCTTGGCTTCTATATGCTTTTTGAATTTCAGAAATTACATATTCATAAACTCCCTCTGGACCTTTTATTGCTAAAATTTCAGCTGGGTTTATAGAACCTTCAATAAGTGGTTGTGCAGCTTTTACTTCGTCTCCATCTTTAACTTTTAATTTTGATCCAAATGGTATTGTATATGTTCTTGAATCATCACTAGAAGTTACAATTACTTCTAATTTCTTCTTAGATTCAGAAATTTTTACTTTACCATCAATTTCTGTAATTACTGCAACACCCTTTGGTTTTCTAGCTTCAAAGATTTCCTCAACTCTTGGAAGACCTTGAGTGATATCAGCAACACCAGCAACACCACCAGAGTGAATTGTTCTCATGGTTAACTGTGTACCAGGTTCACCAATTGATTGAGCTGCAATAATACCAACAGATTCACCAATTGATACTAATTCTCTTCTTGCTAATCCCATACCATAGCATTTTTGACATACACCATGTTTTCCTCTACATCCAATTACTGAACGTACAAAAACTTGTGTAATTCCTGCATCTACTATTTGTTTTGCAATTTCTTTATTTATCATTGTATTTGTATCAACAATTAATTCTCCAGTTGTTGGATTTGTAATATCATTTAATGGATATCTTCCTTCTAGTCTTTCTTCTAGACCTTCTACAACTTGATTTCCATCTTTAATATCCTCTAACATTAATCCTTCATCTGTTCCACAATCATGTTCTCTAACAATGATATCTTGTGATACATCTACTAATCTTCTTGTTAAGTATCCAGAGTCTGCTGTTCTTAAAGCTGTATCTGAAAGTCCTTTACGAGCACCATGTGATGATATGAAGTATTCCAATGCATCTAGACCTTCACGGAAACATGACTTAATTGGAATTTCAACTGCTTTACCAGTTGTACTAGCCATAAGTCCACGCATACCTGCAATTTGTCTTAATTGGTTCATGTTACCACGGGCTCCTGATTTAACCATCATGTATATTGGGTTCAAGTCATCAAAGTTTTCTTCCATTGCTTTACTTACATCGTTTGTAGCCTTTTCCCAGATGTTAACAACTGATTGATATCTTTCATCATCTGTTATTAAACCTCTTCTATATTGGTTTCTAACTTTTTCAACTTGTTTATCAGCTTCTGCTAATATTTCTTTCTTTGCTGCTGGTACTTCAACATCTGCTACTGAGAATGTGATACCTGCAACTGTTGAATATTTGAATCCTAAAGCTTTGATATAATCAATTACTTCTGCAGATTCTGTTAATCCATGTTTATCAATTACTCTTTCAATAATTGTTCCCATTGACTTCTTCATAACTGGGAAATCAATTTCGTATTGGAATGGATCTTCTTTTCTATCTATAAATCCTAAGTCTTGTGGAATACCTTGGTTAAAGATAATTCTACCAACACTTGTAGGAATTTTCTTAGTTTTGATTTCTCCATCAATTTCTTTGCTTACTCTTACAAAGATTTTTGCATGTATTGAAACTACTTTGTTTTGGAAAGCCATTAATGCTTCATCAGGATCTTTGAAATATTTTCCTTCTCCTAATTCTCCATCTAATGTCATTGTTAAATAATAACTTCCTAAAATCATGTCTAGTCTTGGTACAGCTACTGGCTTACCATCTTGTGGTTTCAATAAGTTATTTGTTGCAAGCATTAAATATCTTGATTCTGCTTGTGCTTCTGGTGTTAATGGTAAGTGAACAGCCATCTGGTCACCATCGAAGTCAGCGTTGAAAGCTTCACATACTAATGCATGTAACTTGATTGCTCTACCTTCTACTAATACTGGTTCAAATGCTTGTATACCTAGTCTGTGTAGTGTAGGAGCACGGTTAAGCATTACTGGGTGATCTTTAATAACTTCTTCTAGGATTCCCCATACTTCTGGACTTAATCTTTCTACCATTCTTTTTGCACTCTTAATATTGTGTGCTAAGTGTCTTCCCACTAATTCTCTCATTACAAATGGTTTGAATAATTCTATTGCCATTTCTTTTGGAAGTCCACATTGATATAGTTTTAATTCAGGTCCTACTACGATTACAGAACGACCTGAGTAGTCAACTCTTTTTCCTAATAAGTTTTGACGGAATCTACCTTGTTTTCCTTTTAATAAATCTGATAAAGATTTTAATGGTCTGTTTCCAGCACCTGTAACAGGTCTTCCACGTCTTGAGTTATCAATTAAAGCATCTACTGATTCTTGTAACATTCTTTTTTCATTTCTTACAATGATTTCTGGTGCTCCAAGTTCAAGTAATCTCTTTAATCTGTTATTTCTGTTTATTACTCTTCTATATAAATCATTTAAGTCTGATGTTGCAAATCTACCACCGTCTAATTGAACCATTGGTCTTAAATCAGGTGGAATTACTGGCACAACATTCATTACCATCCATTCAGGTCTATTTCCTGAATTTCTAAATGCTTCTACTGTATCTAGTCTTTTTATTAATTTTGCTTTTCTTTGTTCACTTGCTGTTTCTAAGTCTTTTTCAATTTCAGCAGTTAATTTATCTAAATCGATTTCTGCTAATAATTTCCTTATTGCTTCAGCACCCATTTCTGCTTTAAATGATTTTTTACCATATTTTTCTTCTGCATCATGGTATTCTTTTTCATTTAAAACTTGGCATTTTTCTAATCCTGAAGTTCCTTTATCTGTTACGATATAAGAAGCAAAATAAATAACTTTTTCAAGATTTCTTGGTGATACATCTAGCATTAGGGCAATTCTACTTGGAATTCCTTTGAAATACCAAATATGTGCAACTGGTGCAGCAAGTTCAATGTGTCCCATTCTTTCTCTTCTTACTTTTGCCTTTGTTACTTCAACACCACACCTATCACAAACTATACCTTTATATCTTACTCTTTTATATTTACCACAATGACATTCCCAGTCTTTTGTTGGTCCAAATATTTTTTCACAAAATAAACCATCTTTTTCTGGTTTTAATGTTCTATAGTTTATAGTCTCTGGTTTTTTTACTTCACCTTTTGACCATTCTCTTATTTTTTCATCTGATGCAATTCCTATTTTTATTTTGTTGAATATCTCTAATTCATCCATCTTTATTAGATGTCCCCCTTCTTAAATTTTTTGGGTAATTTTCAAACAGTATTTAGGTCTAACCTCTGCTCTTGCAAACCTTTCCGTCGCCTAAATACTTTTGAAAATCTATTTAATTAATTTATTCCATATCATCTTTTCCGTAGATATCTTCATCATCATCTAAATCATCATCATTAAATAATTCATCATTATCTTCGTCTTCATCATCAGCCATTTCTTCATCTTCTTCAGAATATCCATCTTCTAAGTCTTCATGAATTAAAACATCATCTTCTGTTAATGTTTTTCCTTCTGATGTTTCATCATAATCAATTCCGTCTTCAATATGTTCTTTTAATTCTAGTTCTTCATTATTTTCAGAATATAATTTAATGTCTAATCCTAATGCTTGTAATTCTTTTACAAGAACTTTAAAGCTTTCTGGAACTCCTGGTTCAGGAATATTTTCACCTTTAACAATTGCTTCATATGCTTTAACACGTCCAACAGTATCATCTGATTTTACTGTTAAAATTTCTTGTAATGTATATGCTGCACCATATGCTTCTAGTGCCCAAACTTCCATCTCTCCGAAACGTTGTCCACCGAATTGAGCTTTACCTCCAAGTGGTTGTTGTGTTACTAATGAGTATGGTCCAGTTGAACGAGCATGTATTTTATCATCAACTAAGTGATGTAGCTTTAACATATACATAACACCAACTGTAATTGGTTTGTCAAATGCTTCTCCTGTTCTACCATCATATAAAGTTTGTTTTCCATCTGGTGTTAATCCAGCTTCTTTTAATAATTCTTCTATTTCTGGTTCTGATGCACCATCAAATACTGGTGTTGATACTTTGTATCCTAATGCTCTTGCAGCAGCACCTAAGTGAACTTCTAGGATTTGTCCTAAGTTCATACGAGATGGTATACCTAATGGGTTTAATAAAATGTCTATTGGTGTTCCATCTGGTAAGAATGGCATATCTTCTTTTGGTAATATTCTTGAAATTACACCTTTGTTACCATGACGTCCAGCCATTTTATCACCAACTGATATTTTTCTCTTAGTTGCAATATAACATCTAATTACTTGATTTACTCCAGGGCCTAATTCTTCTGAATTATCTCTTGTAAAGATTTTTACATCAACTATTGTTCCAGCTTCACCATGTGGTACACGAAGTGATGTATCTCTTACCTCTCTAGCTTTTTCTCCAAATATAGCACGAAGTAATCTTTCTTCTGCTGTTAGTTCTGTTTCTCCTTTTGGAGTTACTTTACCAACTAATATATCTCCAGGTCTTACTTCTGCACCAATTCTTATAATTCCGTTTTCATCTAGGTCTTTTAATGCATCATCACCAACATTTGGAATATCTCTTGTGATTTCTTCTGCACCTAGTTTTGTATCACGGCATTCACAATCATATTCTTCAATGTGAATTGATGTGAATATATCTTCTTGTACTAATCTTTCATTTAAAAGAATAGCATCCTCGTAGTTATAACCTTCCCATGTAGAGAATGCAACAAGCATATTTTTACCTAATGCCATTTCTCCATCTTTTGTTGCAGGTCCATCTGCTAAGGCATCACCTTTTTTAACCATTTCACCTTTTCTTACTATAGGTCTTTGGTTTATACATGTTCCACCATTTGTTCTCTTGAACTTACGTAATTTGTGGATAACAGTTTTTCCATTATTATATTTCATTGTAATACTATCACTAGTAACTTTTTCTACAACTCCATCGTCTTCAGCTAGAACTAATATTCCTGAATCCATTGCAGCTCTGTATTCTATACCTGTTGCAATTATTGGAGCTTCTGTTGTCATTAATGGAACAGCTTGACGTTGCATGTTTGATCCCATCAATGATCTCTTAGCATCATCGTTCTCTAAGAATGGTATCATGGCTGCAGCTATTGATACTAATTGTTTTGGTGATACATCTATATATTGAACTTCATTTTTATCTACTTCGATAATTTCATTTCTACGTCTTACACGTACACGTTTGTTAATAAATTCTCCGTTTTCATCCATTGGTTCAGATGCTTGAGCTATTGTATAATTATCTTCTACATCTGCACTCATGTATTCAACAATATCTGTAACTCTATGTGTTTCTGGATCTATTTTTCTATATGGTGTTTCGATAAATCCATATTCATTAATATTTGCAAATGATGACAATGCTGAAATTAATCCAATGTTTGGTCCTTCTGGAGATTCAATTGGACATAGTCTACCATAGTGTGTATAGTGAATATCACGTACCTCGAATCCAGCTCTTTCTCTTGAAAGTCCTCCAGGTCCTAATGCTGAAATTCTTCTTTTATGTGTTAATTCTGAAAGTGGGTTTGTTTGGTCCATGAATTGTGATAATTGTGAACTTCCAAAGAATTCTCTTATTGATGATGTTATTGGTTTGGTATTAATTAATGTTTGTGGTGTTATAACATCTAAGTCTTGTATTGTCATTCTTTCACGAACAACTCTTTCAAGTCTTGTTAAACCAATTCTAAATTGATTTTGTAATAATTCTCCAACACATCTTATTCTACGGTTAGCTAAATGATCTATATCATCTTTCTTTCCTAATCCATTATACATATTTAATAAGTAGTTTACTGATGCAATCATATCTTCTGTTGTAATATGTTTTGGTACTAATTCATCATATCTTTCTTTAATTGTACTTACTAAATCTTCTTCACTTGTATTTTCCATAATGTTTTTCAATACTTCATAATTTACATCTTCTTTGAAATGTAAGCTACTTAAATCTACATTTGGTAATACTTTGTGAATATTTACAATTCCATTTCCTATTACTCTAACTTTTTTGTCACCAATTTTTAAATCTACTATATTTATTCCTGCATTTTGAATATCTTCTGCAACTTCTGGTGTAATTATTTCTCCAGCTGCTACAAATACTTCTCCAGTTTCTTTATCCATGATGTCATCAAATGCAACTTTATTTTTGATTCTATTTGCAATGCTTAATTTTTGGTTGAATTTATATCTTCCTACTTTTGCTAAATCATATCTTCTATTATCAAAGAATAATCCATTAAATAAGCTTCTTGCGGCTTCTACTGTTGGTAATTCTCCTGGTCTTAATTTCTTATAAATTTCTATTAATGCTTCTTCGTTTGTTTTAATTGGATCTTTTTGAATTGTTGTTTCTAATAAATTTTCTTCTCCAAATAATGATCTGATTTGGTCATCTGATACTAATCCAATGGCTCTTAATAATGTTGTTACTGGTATTTTTCTTGTTCTATCAACACGTACCCAGAACATATCATTTCCATCTGTTTCGTATTCAATCCAAGCACCTCTTAATGGCATTACTGTTGATGTATAAGTTTTCTTTCCTGTTTTTGTGTCAAATATCTCGTCATAGTAGCATCCTGGTGAACGAACTAATTGGCTTACTACAACTCTTTCTGCACCATTAATAATGAATGTTCCACTTTCTGTCATTAATGGAAAATCACCTAAATAAATTTCTTGCTCTTTTATTTCTCCAGATTCACGGTTAATTAATCTTACTTTTACGTGTAATCTTGTTGAATATGTAGCATCTCTTTCTTTTGCTTCTTCTTCAGTATATTTTGTTTTGTCTTCCATGTAATAATCGAAAAATTCTAGAACTAAATTTCCTGAGTAGTCAATTATTGGTGAAATATCTTTTAATACTTCTCCAAGTCCTTCTTCTACAAACCAATCATAAGAGTCTTTTTGAACTTTTATTAGGTTTGGCATTTCAATGTAATCTCCAACTTTTGAAAAGTCTTTACGAGTTGTTCTTCCGAACTGAACATCTTTGATTTTCAAACAAATCACTCCTTAAAAAATATTAAGCAGATTTAAATGTTTTATTTTATTTAGAAAAATCTCTTCTTATTATATATTTTCATAAATTTTCAGATATTGTCTGCTTCCACAACTCCTACATTTTACTTCCATATATCTAATTCTTATTTTTCTAATTTTTAACAATTGTGAATTAAATTTTTTTCTTTCTAAAAATGGCACAAATATCCATTTTTATTTAAAGTCATACATTATTTATAATAACATATTTAAGACAAGTTTGTCAATGTTTTTTATTCAAATTTTTTATTCTATTTTCCTTGACTTTTTTATATGTTATAGTAAAATAGAATAAGTTAATTTTTAAGGAGGAAAATATGGCAAGTTTACCATTATTAATAAAATACCTTATAGTTTTTGTAGTTTCTATGGTTCCTATTGTAGAACTAAGAGGAGCTATACCAATTGCTGAAGGTCTTGGGCTTAATATATTTTTATATTATCCAATAGCAATAATAGGAAATATGCTTCCCGTTCCTATAATTTATTTATTTGCAAGAAAAGTCCTTGAATGGGGAAAAGATAAAAAAATAATAGGAAAATTTTTCACTTGGTGTTTAGAAAAAGGTGAAAAAGGTGGAGAAAAACTTAAAGCATCAGCAGGAAATAGTGGAATATTTTGGGCATTACTTTTATTTGTAGGAATTCCTTTACCTGGAACAGGCGCATGGACTGGTACATTAGCAGCTAGCTTTTTAAATCTTGATTTTAAAACAAGTATTTCTGCTGTTGCACTTGGCGTAGTTTTAGCAGGAATTATAATGTCTTTAGGAAGTAAAATTGTTGCAGTATTAGGTTGGCCTGGAGTTATAGCAATTATAGTTGCTATTCTTCTTATAATATCAATTTCAATATTCCTAAAAAAGAAATCTAAAAAATAGAATATATTGGAATATGCACCTATAATTGGGTGCATATTTATTTTACTTTTTGTTATAAAATAATTGCATAAGGAGGATACTTATGAATAGTTTAAAAATACCCGAGAATCATAGCGGTGTTAGCAAGACTTTACGATTACCAGATAATATTGTTGAAGACGTACAAAATTTAGCCACTATAAAAAATCTTTCATTTAATAAGACTGTAATTACTTTACTTAAGTATAGTTTAGATAATCTTGATGAAAATGATAAATTGGCTTTAGAAAATATGAGAGCAAAAAACTAAACAAAAATAAGATTTTCTAAAAGAAGAAAATCTTATTTTTATATTAACTCAATTGAATTTCAGTATCATTATCTAAGAATAAAATAATTTGCTTTTCACCAATTTCCACTTGATAAACTTGATTTAAATTTAACGATAAATATACATCTTTATCTTTGTCTCTTAAGCTTAATATATCATCTTGTATTTTGTACATCAATTTTTCTATAAAAAACTGATTCATCATAAAACCATTTTGTCTTATTCTCAATTGCTTTTGTTTCATTTTATTTAAATATTCTTCAAATTTTACAATCATTTCTTTTTCCATGTTCACACCTCTTTCCCTACAGCACCGTAAAAAATTACAACCTGATATGTGCCTTCTTTTTACTTTGATTGTAATTTAGCGACAAAAGCGACCTAAATTAATATGACATAAATTTGTTTGTACAAAATTGTTCTATGCATATGAACTACATAGATAAAAAACTCATGCTGTACAGCATGAGTTTATATTACCATTTTTTTACTTATTTTTCAATACTTTTTTTAAACATATTTATTTTCGTTTTTATAATTTACCCAATCATTTATTACTATTTTTAATACAGCAGCTACTGGTACTGCCAAAAACATTCCTAGTACTCCAAAATAAGCACCTCCAATTGTTACTGCAAATATTACTATCAAAGGGCTTATTTCTAAAGAATCCCCTATTATCTTTGGATTTATTATATTCGAATCAATTTGTTGTAACACAATTACTACAATTGCCATAATAATTGCTTGTGAAAGTCCTCCTGTTATTATTGTAATTAATATACTTATTCCTACAGCAATTATTGCTCCAAAATATGGAATTATATTAAATAATCCAATTAAGAATCCAAGTAAAACTGCATATTTTACTCCTATTATACTCATTGCGATTGTAACCATAATTCCAACAACCACAGCATCAATTAATTGCCCACTAATAAATTTATAAAATATATTGTTTGTACTATTTATATATTCTTCTATTTTATTACAAATTTTTTCATCAAATATTGCTGTCGATAATCTTCTGAAAAATCTCATTATTTGTCCTCTTTGTAATAATATATATACAGATACAATTATTGCTACAAATATATCAAATATTCCACTAGCAACACCTATAACACTTTTTATATATCCAGTTATTTTCTCAGGATTTATATATTGTTTTAAGTCTATATTTTGTATATTATCCCCTATTTCTTTTATGGTTTCTGTTACCTTTTCACTTTTTAATATTGAATCTTCTGGCAAGTCATTTACTCTTTGGACGGCAGTATTCCAATATCCTTGAAAGTTATTTACTAATTCTATTACACTTTCTGTTACCACTGGCAATATTACATTTACTAATATGATTATCAACAATATTGCTATTACAAATGTTATAAATACACTTATTCCTCTTGCCTTTTTCTTTAAAAATTTTCTTTTTGATTTTTCAATTTTTTTCTCTATTCTTGATGCTGGTATATATAACAAATATGCTAATAATGTTCCTGCTAAAAATGGTGCAATTGTATCAAAAAAACTTTTTATTGCATTTCCTATTTGAGTAAAATTATCTAAAAATTTATATACTAAAATAACTGAAACAGCTAATAAAAACCAGTACATCCACTTCGAAAGATTTTTCTTTATTTCGTTCATATATTTCCTCCTATAATTCTATTTCTAGTCCTACTGGACAGTGATCACTTCCAAATATATCTGGATAAATTGTTGCTTCTTTAATATTTCTTTCTATATCTTTTGAAGTTATAAAATAATCAATTCTCCATCCTACATTTTTCTCTCTTGCATGTCCCATATATGACCACCAGCTATAACTATCAGTCTTATCTGGGTATAAATATCTAAAACTATCTACAAAACCTGCATTTAATAGTTCTGTCATTTTTCCTCTTTCTTCATCAGTGAATCCTGCATTACCTCTATTTGTTTTTGGATTTTTCAAGTCAATTTCTTCATGTGCTACATTTAAGTCTCCACACATTATTACTGGTTTAGTTTCATTTAATTTTAATAAATATTTTCTTACTTCATCTTCCCAAATCATTCTGTAATCCAATCTTTCTAATTCTCTTTTTGCATTTGGCGTATAAATCGTTACCATGTAGAATTTTTCAAATTCTAGTGTTATTACTCTTCCTTCTTTGTCATGTTCTTCAATTCCGATTCCATAACTTACTTTTAATGGTTCTTTTTTTGTAAATATTGCTGTTCCTGAATATCCTTTTCTTTCTGCACTATTCCAATAACTTTTATATCCTTCAAATTCTAATTCAACTTGTCCAGGTTGGCATTTTGTTTCTTGCAAACAAAATATATCTGCATCAATTGCTTCAAAAAATTCTTTAAATCCTTTTGTTATACATGCTCTTATTCCATTTACATTCCATGATATTAATTTCATAATCTTTTCTCCTCTGCTGTATTATAACATACTTTATTTTAAAAATAAAGCAAAAATAAAAGAGAACTAGATTATATCTAATTCCCTAATTTCTTATTGTAATTGTTTCATAACTTCTTCAGCAAAGTTTTCTTCTTTTTTCTCGATTCCTTCACCTTTTTCAAATCTAGCAAATTCTACTACTGAAGCATCTTTTAATACTTGAGAAACCTTCATGCTTGAATCTTTAACAAATTCTTGATCAACTAAACAAATTTCTTCATAGAATTTATTAATTCTTCCCATAACGATTTTTTCAGCAATAGCTTCTGGTTTACCTTCATTCATTGTTTGAGCTTTTAAGATTTCTTTTTCTTTTTCTAATCTTTCAGCTGGAACTTGTTCTCTACTTACATATTCAGGTCTTGCTGCTGCAATTTGCATACAGATATCTTTTGCTAATTCTTTGTTTCCATTTTTCATGTTAACTAAAACTGCAATTTTTCCATCTCCGTGAATATATTTTTCAATTAAACCATCTGCTGTTTCAAATCTTGCAAATCTTCTGATTGTGATGTTTTCACCAATTGTAGCAATTTTTCCAACTAATACTTCTTGTACTGTTTTTCCTTCTTCTGCTACTGAAGGTTCTGCTAATAAATCTTCAACTGTTGCTGGATTATTTTTTACTACTTGTTTTGCAACATCCATTACAAATGCTTTAAATTCTTCATTTTTTCCAACGAAATCTGTTTCTGAGTTAACTTCTACTATTGCTCCAACTTTTTCGTCTTCTGATATATATGCTTCTACAAGTCCTTCTGCTGCTACTCTTCCTGATTTTTTAGCAGCTTTTGCTATTCCTCTTTCACGTAAAAGTTCAGATGCTTTTTCTAAATCTCCATCTGTTTCTGTTAATACTTTTTTGCAGTCCATCATTCCTGCACCTGTTTTTTCTCTAAGCTCTTTAACTAATGCGGCTGTAACCATTTTTACATTCCTCCTCTTTATTTTAAAAAAGAGTAGAGCAGTTAGAGCCCCACTCTTTTATTTTAACATTTATATTATTCTTCAACTTTTTCTTCAGCTTCAGCAACAACTTGTTCCATTGTTTCTGCTTCTTCTGTTACATCTTGTTCTTCTGCTGTTTCAAAGCTTTCACCTTGTTTTCCTTCAATAACTGCGTTTGCCATAACGTCTGCTATTAATTTAACAGCTCTTATAGCGTCGTCATTTCCTGGAATTGGGTAATCTAAATCTTCTGGATTGCAGTTTGTATCTACAATTCCTACTGTTGGAATTCCTAATTTTTTAGCTTCTAATATAGCTATTCTTTCTTTTTTAGGATCTACTAAGAATATAACTCCTGGTAATTTGTCCATTTCTTTGATTCCACCAAGGTTCTTTTCTAGTTTTTCCATTTCTTTTTTTAGTATTATTACTTCTTTTTTAGGTAATACATCAAATGTACCATCTTGTTCCATTGTTTCAAGATCTTTTAATCTTTGAATTCTTTTTTGAATTGTATCAAAGTTTGTTAGCATTCCTCCTAACCATCTTTGATCTACATAGAACATTCCACTCTTGATTGCTGCTTCTTTCATGCATTCTTGAGCTTGTTTTTTTGTTCCTACAAATAGAACTGTTTTTCCTTCTTCTACTTGTTCTTTGATGAATTCATATGCTTCATCAATTTTCTTTGAAGCTTTTTGTAAATCGATGATGTGAATACCATTTCTAGCTTGGAATATGTATTCAGCCATTCTTGGATCCCATCTTCTTGTTTGATGTCCAAAGTGAACACCAGCTTCTAGTAATTGTTTCATTGCAACTACTGCCATTTTCTTTTCCTCCCTTTTGTTATAACTTCCATAAAGTATCTTAATCTATCTGGACCTCAATTCCTTTGGTTTCAAGGCACTTCCATTTAAACTCCTCTTTATGTGTTTTTTACGCTAAATATTATATCATATTTTTATGATATGTCAAGTGTTTTCAACAAATTTTCTACACTTTCAAATTTGTTCCATAGAAATCCTTTTTGGCACAACCAGCTCTTCCACCACCAGCACAAGCACACGCACATGCACAAGAGCTTCCACTATTATCGCTTCCTCCTCCAAAAGAATCTCCTCCAAACATTCCATCATATGGGCCTCCTCTTGGTGGTGGTCCACCAAAAATGTCATGATGATAAAATCCAAAAGGTCTTCCATAATATCCATACCCACTATGCATATAATATGGTGTTGGAGAAACAACTTGCAAAATAATAATTAATGCTATTACAATTATTAACATTACTCCTATGAACATTGCAGAAAAAGAACTGCTACCATTATTCTTTTGATTGCTATAACTTGTTTTGGTTGAACCAATTGTAGTTTTATTATCTTTTTCAGTTACATAATCTAGTTGAAAATTAGAAACTGAATATTCTACTTTAGCTGTAATTTTCTTACCTTTTCCTAATTTCTTTTTCCAAACAATATAAGAGCCATTTGTTTTTCCATTATGTTTCTTTATATTATCCGCCTTCCACTGTATTACAGCTTGGTCTACTTTTATATCAGAAAACCAACCTGGTGTAAACTCATATGTAATTTTTCCTTTAGAATTATCAAGTGAATACATATAGCTTTGATGCAAACTAAATTCAAATTCTGCGACTTCTCCCGCATTATAGCTCTTCGCAAAATCTATTCTTACATAATTTCCATTATCAACCATATATTTTATATTACTAATATTATTTGTTAACTTTTTAATTTCATCAACATGTTGATTTGGTATTCCTATTGTAACCCATTTTAATGGGCCCTCTGCTGTTGAATCTAAAACTTTCCATTCAATATGATATTTAATATCTAATGTGCCATCATCTCTTGGATCTACTGTTGTTGTATAATTTAAAATTTCGTCTAAATCTTTCGCAAAACTTTTATGAGGTAACATTAATAACGCAAGAAAAAATAGCACTAATAATACAATTTTAATTTTTTTATTCATTTTACTTTTCCCCTTTTAACAAACATTTTCCTGTAACTTTTGTATTTATACTTCTAATATTTTTGCACTTTTTTGATTGCCATATATCTTTCCATTTATCTTTTAACATATTTCCTAATACTCCATCATTTGATAACCAGCTTTGACATGGAACTACATTTCCATTTGGAGTTATCGCCATATTGCTCATGCATGCTCCGCATGATGGAATATCTAATCCAAGTTTTGCTATTTTTTCATTTTCAATCCAACCTGGTGATGTAAAACTAATCTCCATTAAGGTGTCATTACAATAACTTACCGCTTCTTTTAAAATTTCATATAATTTATCTTTTGATAATTGTAATTGTTTTGAATCCTCTTTTTTAGCATTTCCAGTAACAATTAAACCTGAACAAGATACATATTTTACACCAAGTTCATTCAAGAATTTTAATGTCTCTTTATACTCTTGATTTGATGTGCATAAAGGCGTATTTACACTAACATTCAATCCTGCTTCTAATGCATTTTTTATTCCTTGAACAGTTCTTTCAAAATTTTCTGCTCCAACTAATTTATTATGTATTTCTTTGTTACTTGAATATAAAGTTATTTGAACACTATCCAAACTAGCTTTATACAACTTATTACAAAGCTCTTTGGTTAATAATACCCCATTTGTATTCAATCTTGTTACAAACCATTTTGAATAATTTACTAGTTCCACCAAATCTTTTCTCATTGTTGGTTCACCACCAGTAAATGTAATTTGAGGTATACATACAGCTCTACACTTATCTATTATTTTCTTCCATTCTGCTGTTGTTAACTCTTTTTGATTTCCTTGTTTCTGTCCAGCTGCATAACAATGTACACATTTTTGATTGCAGTTCCAATTTCCATCTTTCTCCATGCTGCTTATCATCAAATCCATTCTATGTGGTGCACTCATATGTTTTGCATATTGACTAATACTTACTTTTTGTATTTTATTGCTTACATCTTCACCTATTGCAATACTTTTTAATGTATTAACTATGTCCCATAAATCTTTTTTTATAACATCATCTTTTAAAAAAATTCCATATATTCTTTTTGTTCTTTTAACTGTTTTTTCTACAATTTTCTCTAGTTCTTCTTTTGTTATTTCTTTTCCAGAATATTTATTTACTTCTTCTATAAAAATTGATAATAAAATTGCCCATGATTCTCTAAGTGGAATAATATCATGTCCATTAACCAGTACTACACTTGAAACTGATTTAAACATTGAAAACTTAGGTGGTATCAAATATATTCTTGCAACTCCTGGTTCATATGGATTGAATGTTGTATGCAATATTTTATTAAAATTCTTTAATTCATATATTTTTTCTCTTATACTCATTTACTTCCCCTTCTTTTGTACTATTTTATACATTTTTCTAATAGTTTTATTTTTACCTCTTGATTTGTATCAATTCTTGCTCTTGTTCCAATTGGAATTACTGTTTTATTTTCTATATGTCCAAAATTTTCTGAATGAATAATAGGACCTTTAAATTCATCACCAATTGTATCAAGTAATATTTTTTCTAATTTTATTCCACTTTCATGTGTATAATTTCCAAGCCAGATTCCTTTTACTTTTTCAAATACTCCATTTTGCTTCATATAATATAAAAAATTACTTGCTCCTGCTGGTTCAGTTTCAAATCCTAATTCTTCCAAAAATAAAATTTTATCTGTAAAATCAATAGAATATTTTCCGGCTACTAAACCACTTGTCAAATTTAAGTTTCCGCCTATTAATTCTCCTTCAGCTATTCCACTTCTTATTGCATCATAACATTCATTTTTTGTTCCTAATTCTAAACTTTTTTCTACAAATCTTTTTAAAACTTCTTTCAGGCTATAATCAGTTTCATCTGTTGCAATAGTCTTAAAATTTGTTGAACTAAATGTAACTAACCCTGTTTTATCAGTAATAATATTAGTTAATGATGTAATATCACTATATCCACAAATTATTTTAGGATTTCTTTTTATATTTTCAAAATCTAAATATTCAAATGTAGAATTGCTATTGTTTCCACCTTTTGCACACCATATCATTTTAACTTCTTTGTCTGAAAACATCTCATTTATGTCTTCAGCTTTTTCTTTAGCTGTACTGCTATAACCATTTGTATTAGAAAACAAATTCTTTGAAAATTTAACTTTGAATCCTAAATTTTCTATAATGCTTTTTGCTCTTTCTATTTCTTCTATATTATCTCCTATTATTGGACTTGATGGTGCAACAACTCCAATAACATCTCCTTTATTTAATTTTTCTGGTATTATCATATTTCACCTCTCATATATTTTAGCACAATTCTATAATTGCTGTACCAAGACCATAGCCTTCTTTTTCCACTCTAAATGAATGAATCAAATCTGAATTACATACACTACAAATTCCGCAATCTATTATATTTTCTTGTTTTAATCCAGCTTGTCTTAGAATTACTTCATTTATTTTAACTGTATCAATAGACCATCTGTCTTCTCCTGGCACTGGAACTATTATTTCATCTATTTCTTTTAAATCTTTAAATTCATTATAAAATGGTTCTTGTACATCTTGATGCACTAAAAAATGGCATTTTCTAATACTTGGACATATACAGCAAATAATATCTTCCACCTTACATCCATAATCTGCTTGCATTTTATTAACCGCTTCTATTGATATTCTTTGCAATGTGCCTCTCCACCCTGAATGCACATTAGCAATTACTCTTTTTATCGGATCAAAAAATAATAGTAATATACAATCTGCATTAGTTGTTCCTAAAACAATATTCTTTTTATCTGTTATTAAACCATCTGTATCTTTATACTCTTCCACTCCCAAATCTGGTTCTTCTATATTAATTTTGTGAACCACATTTTTAACTGTTTTAGTATGTTTTTGAGTTGGCTTTACACAGTTTTTATAATCTACTCCTATTGCAGAACATAATTCATCATAGTCATTAAGTGCTTTCTTGTATTTTTCGTCATCTACTTTATCTCTAGATGTTCTATAATTTCTGTCTAACCCTATTCCATATGCATGTTTTATTATATCATCATATTCTAACAATTTTCTAAATTGTAAATATTCTATCCCATCTTTTTTAACATGTACAATATTCTCATTTGATAAATCTCTCATATTCTATTTTCCCTCGCATTTTTTTATTTTTGCCAAAATTTCTTCTTTGCTCTTTTTATCAATATAATTATAGTTATTTTCACAACCACCCATATTGAATCCACAAACACTTTTGTAATCACAATATTTACATGGTGTTTTCTTATCTTTATAATATGGTTTTAAATCTATGTTTCCTCCAAGTATTTCTTTAGATATTTGCTTTATTACAATATACATATATTTTTGTAATTCTTCAAATTGTTCAGCAGTTACTCCACTTGTCTTTTTATCACTCAAATTTCCTTCTTTGTCTATATATGCTGGAACAAGTGCTGAACTACCTTTTTCTAATTTCTTATCATGTAATTTTACCACATTAACATCTGCTAGTATTAGACCTTTCATTTTGAAATTTGCACGAATTTTTTCTTCAATTTCTTCTTGTTCCATTCTTTTATCAGCTTTTATCATTTGCTCTAACATACTAAAATATAACACCCCTGCTGGCATTAAATCTTCTTCTTTGCAAGCTGCATCTAAGTAAGTTAATAACTGAATTTGTAATCCTGCATATACTTCATTTAAGTCTATATTTTTTGCTGATGATTTATAATCTATAATTCTTAAATATCGTCCATCTTCACTTTGTGCTGTATCAATTCTATCTATTTTTCCTATTATTTCTATTCTTTTTCCATCTTCTAAAGTTAATCTGATTGGCTTATATTTTCCCTTTTCTCCAAATTCTACTTCTGTTCCTAACACTTCAAATCTACTTTGTACAAGTGTGCCTATAATGTATTTTAAAGCTTTTTGAATTATCTTTTTCAATCTCACTACTAATGCTCTATATTTTGCTGTTGAGGTAAATATATAATTTTGGCTTTGTTTCAATTTATCATCTATAATTTTATTTATTATTTCTGCTAATTGTTCATCAGTTATTTCTGCTAATTCTATTCCCGCTTCTCTCACTGTTCCAAAAAACTCATCTATAACCTCATGTATAAAAGTTCCTGTATTTAATGTCTGAATTTTTAGTTCTTCTTCTGGCTTAATTTTTAAGCCATATTGTAAATAATAAGAAAATGGACAACTTCTATATCTTTCTAATTTTGAAATACTTGTAACTAATGTGCTTCCATATAATTTATCAATATTAGTTTGCTCAATTTTTTCTGGAATATTAGTATAATTTAAGCCCTTTAAATTTTGTTCTAATTTTGTATTCCATTCAGTATCTTTTTTGTAATAATCATATACATAATACCAAACTTTATCAATTTCATCTTGTTCTTTCAGCTTGCTTAATTGAATTATTAATTCATCATATGTTGTTTTCTTATTTAATACTTCAGCCTTAGTTTCTATTACATCACTTTCTTCTTGTAACATTGGATATATTTTTTTGATTTTATTTATTAACATTGATGGTCTTAATGCTTTTCCTTGAACATCTGATGATGAATATAATAAATATAGTTTTTCTTCTGCTGTTGAAAATGCTTTATAAATATTAAAATTATCTTCATATAAATTTTCAATAGTTCCCTTAGCTAACTCAATTCCATCCTGTTTTAAAGTTTCTCTATCTAAATCATTCAAAAATCCTTCGTCTTTATGCACACTTGGGAATTCTCCATCATTTAATCCTATAATAAATATTGCTTTTACTTTATGACTTCTTGACCTATCTACATCTCCCATTATTACTTGGTCTTGGGTTCCTGGTATCTTGGTTAAATTACTATTCTTAAATCCTACTTTTAATATCTGAGCATATTTGTCAATTGTCATCTTATCATCACTGAATACTAAAACAATTTCATCTAAAATATCCAAAATGGTTTGTAAACTACTCTGATATTCTTTTATTAAATCAACTTGTCCGATTTTTTCTAATTCCTCTATTTTCTTATTTATTTTTTCTGCAATATTTTTTTCTACCAAAAACTTATAAATTGATTTTGATATTCCTTCTGCTGTTTTATCATTATCAATATCTGACTTCAATTTAATAAGCGGATTGACAATGTCTTTTCTAATTCTTTCTAATCTTTCAATTTCTGTTTTATCTTTTTCTTCATACTTTCCATATGTGAATTCTTTTTTCCACTTATTTTGCTTAATTCCCCATTTTAAACAATATTTTTCTAATTTAAATATTTCGTCTTCTTCTATATTTGAAAATCCTGTTTTTATATAATTAAATACTGATTCATAAGACCAATTCTCCGTAAATATTTCTAAAACAGAAAGTATGTATTGAATTATTATATTTTGATTTAAATCTCTGTTTTCATCAATAAATATTGGTATATCATATTTATCAAAAATTGCTCTAGCTAAGCTTGAATAATTAGCTATATTTTTAGTTATTATTGATATATCTTTATATCTATATCCATTATCTCTTACTAATTTTAATATATTTTTAGCTACTTCTTCTATTTCTGAATATTGATTTTTAGCTAAAAATAGTTTTATATTTTCTACATTATTTGTATATTTATGTGGTCTATTTTCATATAGATTTTCTTCTAGATGTTTTAATTCATTACTTTTAAATCTATACTTATTTTCTAATTTAATTTTTTCAACTTTTGTACCACAATTTTGAGCTATTTCGAATAATTTATTTACTGTATTTTCATTTGAATAAAATATATCTGTATTTGGATTTTTAGGTATATGTAATTCATCTGTGCAAATAGTTACTGTTACTTGATTTGCTACTAAAATTAGTTTTTCTATTATTTGATATTCTTGTTTTGTGAATCCTGCAAATTCATCTATATAAATATATTGATTATTAAACATATCTGTATTTTCAATATTTTCCGCCAATATTGTTAACAAATCTGTTTCATCTATATATTTTCCAGATAACTGATTTTCAAATCCTTCATACACTAAACTTAAATCTGTTAATTTATTTTTTAAATATATATCTTCTTGCTTATCTATTTCTTGTTTTAATTGCTCAATTGATATTCCATGTTTCTTAAACTCTGTAATAGCAGTATCAAGCATATCAACATTTTCATCATTTTTTCCTATCAATTTTAATTCTTTTTTATTGTTATTTAAAATAGAATAAATTAACATTGCTTTTCCGCATTTACTTAAATTTGTCTCAGTTCTTCCACCTATTTCATTTATTACTCTATATGCCATTCTACTTAAAGTCACTACTTCTGCATTAAATACTGCATTTGTATCAATTGCTTCCATTAATTTTTTCTCTGCTGTAAATGAAAATTGTTCTGGTGTTATTATCAATATTTGATTATCAGATTTTATTTTTTCTGCAATTTCTCTGTAACAATATTCACTTTTTCCTGTCCCAGCTCTACCATATATTATTCTTAAACTCATATTTCCTCCATAACTACAATAAATTATATATTGTGGTATAAAAAAAGTCAACATACATATTCCATTCCATTATATAATATGGTATAATAAGATAAGAGAGGTATGAGTATGGATACAAAAGAACTTAGAGAATTCTATATAATTGTTAAAGATTTAATAAATAATCCAACAGTGTTGCAAATGAAGAATTATAGGCAACATTATGATACTTCATGTTATGATCACTGTATAGAAGTTGCATATTGGTCTTACCTATTTTGCAAGAAATTTAACTTAGATTATAAAGCAGCTGCTAGAGCAGGAATTTTGCATGATTTATTTTTATATGATTGGAGACATTCTTATAAAGATTTAAATGGTTGGCATGCATTTGAACATCCAAAAATTGCTTTAAAAAATGCCAAAAAAATTTGTGATTTAACTGAAAAAGAACAAGATATAATTTTAAAACATATGTGGCCTGTAACATTCTTTCAATTTCCTAAATATAAAGAAAGTTTTGTTATTACAATTACTGATAAAATGAGTGCTTTAAAATCTTTTCATGAATATTGCAGTTCTCACTTATGTCAAAAGAAATTTCTTAGATATGCATATGTATTTTTTGCATTTACTATTTTCAAATTTAATATATAGTTAATTTGTATATTTCCTACATATTTGTAAATAATATGTAGGAATATTTTTTATCTTAGAAAGGAGCTTATATGGATAATACAAAAATCGGTAACAAAGAAGCTATAGCATTATTAGTAACAATCACTTTCACCCATATAATTTTAAATATAACTAAGTCCATAATTAATTTAACTTCTTCTGCCTCTTTGTTAAACATTCTTTATGTCGGAATTATATCTATTATATTTACTTGTGTTGTCTGCCATTTTTTAAATAAATTTCCTACATTTGATTTATTAGATATTTCAAATTACCTTGGTGGAAATCTATTAAAATGGATAATTGGCACTGCTTATGTTGCATATTTCGTATTTTTTGGTGGGATTTTACTACATTTATTTTCTTCATTTTTACAAATTATATATTACCCACTTACAAAACTATTTTATATTATACTATTTTTACTTATTGGTGCTGTTATTTCTTGTTGTATGAAACACAATGCTGTTTATAGAAGTATTAGTATATTTTTTCCATTTATAATTATTAGTTTAATATTTCTATTTTTTGCTGATACACCTTATTATGATGTCGAAAAAATCTATCCTATTTTTGGAAACGGATTATATACTACATTTGTTTCTGGATTATGTAATATGTTCGCCTTTCAAGCTCTTGCTTATATATATTTTATGCCACCAATGCTAAAAAATCCTGAACAAATAAAAAAGATATCTATTAATGCAATTGTGTTATCTTGTATATTTTTACTAGCAAGTCTTGCAATAATAATTTTCATGTTTAGTGGCTTATCTACTCCTGATGAATTAATGCCTTTATACACAGTTACTAAATATATTGAATTTGGTTCATTTTTTAGAAAACTAGATTCGTTATATTTTCTTATATGGATTATTGCATTTATAAGCTTTTTAAGCATTAATCTTAAATTTTCAGGAAATATTTTAAGAAAACTAACTAATTCAAAAAAAGAGCTATTATTTATTGGTATTTTAGCAATTGCAGTTTTAATTATTAGTTTAGTACCAAAAAATTATACTATTTCCACATATTACTCAAATATTGTGTATAAATATGCTTTCTTTATATTAGTTATAGGAATAAGTTTTTTAGTTCTACTTTTTGCAACAATAAAAAAACTTATTAAATCTACTATGAGGAGGTGGTTAAAATAAGTAAAAATTCTATTGCAATTATCAGTTTTATAATATTACTTTTGATTTTTATTGGAGCCTTTTCTAGTTCATATTCATATCAAAACATGTTCAATTTAGCTTATGTTTTAGCCATTGGTGTTGATACTGGAGAAAAAGCCAAAATGAAAGTCTCACTCCAATTTACCAAATCCAGTTCATTTTCTCCTCAAAATTCTTCTGAAACTTCAAATAATATTGTATTAGTTTCAGCAGAAGCAGATTCTATTTTTAGTGGTATAAATTTATTAAATAGTTACATTGGTAAGGAAATTAATTTATCACATTGTAATTTAGTCGTTTTCTCTGAGGAATTTGCCAAAGAAGGTATTTCTTCTCAAATTTATAGTCTTATAAATAATGAAAAATTTAGACCTACTACAAATTTAATAATTAGCTCTTGCGATGCTTATGAATATCTAAACAATATAAAACCTAATCTTGAAAAATTAACCACAAATTATTATGATACTTTTTCTCTTACAAATAAATTTACTGGTTATTTTTCTAATATCACAATTGGAGAATTTTTTAATACTCTTTCCACAAGAAACAGTGACGGTACCGCAATTCTTGGCGGTCTTAATGCTAATAATAGATCAAATGAAGAAAAAAATAGTTCTGAAAATTCAGGCTCTTCCGAATCCTCGTCTCAAACCGAAAACGAAAATGTGAGTGTTGCAGATACAGCTACTAATATAGAAAAACTTGTTGCAGGAACCAGTTCTATTCAAGGAAGGCGTGGAACAGAAAATATAGGTATTGCAGTCTTTAATAATGACAAAATGTGTGGTAAGCTTGACACAATTGAAACTATGTGTCACCTATTATTAAAAAATGAAATCAAAACTTGTATTATATCTATTGATAATCCTTACCCAAGTGATAATAAAGAAAAAATAGAATTATCATTAACTCCAACAAAAAAATCTAAAATTTCTGTGGATATAAAAGATGATATTCCATATATTAATATAGAATTAAACTTACAAGCTTCTATTGTAACTCTAGAAGATAATATAGACTATGGTGATAATGCCACATTACAGAAATTTTCTGAATCTGCTAAAACTTATTTAGAAAGCAAATATTCAGACTATTTTAAAAAGTTACAAGATTATGATATAGATATCGACGCTTTTTCAAACAAGGCACTTTCACATTTTTCTACCAATCAAGAATGGGAAGATTTTAATTGGCACGAAAAATTTAAAACTGCTAATTTTAATGTAACTACAAATATTAATGTCACTTCTAGTACTCTTATTACTAGAACATAAAAAGCGGAAAAAATATTTTTCCGCTTTTTATCCTTCTTTAAATCCTTTTCCTAACACTTCTCTTGCATTAGCAATAATTATAAAACTTCTCTCATCAATTTTTTTAGCTATATCTTTAATCTTAGATATATCTCCTCTTGAAACCGCACATATTAAAACTAATTTATCCTGTTCCTTAAACATCCCTTTACCGTATAGTCCTGTAACTCCCCTTTTCACTTCTTGAGTTATTTCTTTAGCAATCTCCTCGTTTTTATCTGAAATTATAAACATTAATTTAGTATAATAAACTCCTTCAAATATAATATCTATCATTTGACCATATAAATAAATTGCAATTGCAGAATACAAACCAATTTCAATATGCTTAAAAAATATTACATTTAAAGCAATAATAATAATATCTATTGCAGTCAAATAGCTACTCATAGAAATATATGGATTATATATTTTTATAATATTTGCAATTAACTCTGTTCCACCAGTTGAAGCTCCAACTCTCAAAATAACTGCTGTTCCTATTCCAATTATAGCTCCTCCATATATACAAGCTAAAAATCTATCTGTCGTGACTGCTGGATACTTATCAAATATATCTATAAATATTGATAAACTTGCTGTTCCTATAAGAGATTTTATAAAAAAATCTTTTCCTATCTTATATCCTGCAAATATAAATAATGGAACATTTAATATCATTATCATTAATCCCATTGGGATATTTAGCAAATAATAAGTAATTGTTGCAACACCTGAAAATCCACCAGATGATAACTGATTTGGTAATAAAAACGAAGATACTCCAAATGCCATTATTGCAGCTCCAAGAACAGTTCCCGCCCATTCTACAATAATCTTTTTTAAATTTTTTGTGCTCATAAAAAAGCCTCCATATTACAATTATTTGTAATATACAGGCTTTTTATTCATTTATCTAAATTACTGCTTTTTCTCCAGTAATTTTATCATAATATTCAGTTACATTTTGTGGTGCTACTTTTAACTCATCTGAGAAATCATATAAGAAGTCTGGTACCTCTCCACCATTCATTTTGTTTTTTATATCTTTTCTTATTTTAGCTGAAACCACCTCTTCAAAATCATGAACAGTCATGTCATAAACATTTCCTGCTTCATTATAGCAAAAATATCTATCAGCTGTTAAGCTATCTTTTAATAAATAAACATAGATATGGTAATTTAAAATATAAAATTTGTTAGAATCTTTATTTGCATATGCTTTTACTTTTTCAATTTCTGCTTCCATATCTTTTATTTTATTTTGAAGAAATTTGGCTATATATTCATCATCTGCGTCATAACATGAAATTGATAAATCAATTAAATAATTGTTTTCTTTTTGATAATTTGTATAATAATATACATCTTTTTCTCTATCTGTTAATGTAAACAAATTTTTAAGACCTATACTGCTAACTTCAAAAATAGATTCATTTGTCAAATATCTATTATAAATAGCTATATAATCCGCATATTTTTCCATGTCTATTGTTACAATTCCATCATCTCCATAATATATATATATATTATTTGTTGAAAAAGAAAAATCTGTTATTCTTCCCATTTTATACGCATATATAAAATCTGCTACTTTGTCTTCAATATCAGTATAATCTTTTACTATCAAATCTCCTGCCAAATTCATATCTAGTTCTCCATTTGAAAGAAAACTATAATATGCTGAATCTCTTAAAATATCTTCAATTGGAGCATCTGATGTAAATACTTTATTTATTGGTATTTTTTCACCAGTTGTTAAATCATAATTTAAACATTTATATCCACTATATACTCCATCGCCATTATCATCTTTCTTCGCAACATAATATGTTTCTAATGATAATACATTTGAATAATTAGCCATTTTGCTCATACTAACAGAAACATTTATTACTTGGTTTAAATCTTTTACTTTATCTTTATAACAATTTAGTGCTACTTCTCTTATTTCATCATTTATTGAATCTTGTATCATCTTATTTTTTAAACCATATATCTGTTTATATAATACTTCTGCTTTTCCTGTTGTTGTTCTTTTTTCGTCTATCATTAAATCATTTTGATTATATGTTCCTTTTACATCAATTCCTGCTACATCCTTTTCTTTGTCAGTAATTACCTCTTCCTTATTGCCATCATCAATTTCATCATTTATTTCTATATTTTTATATAGCACTAACCCTACAGTTACCACTATACATAGAATACAAAAAATTGCTACAAATATTACTTTAGATTTAGTAGTTTTGAACATAGCCAGCCTCCTTTGCTACTTCTTGTCCTCTTTCTGATTTCATTGCTTCTAGCAATTTTCTTGCATCACTGTCTTTGGCTTCATCTTTTCTTATAACTGCATAATAGGCTGTTTGTATACCATATAAACCGTTTTTAATATTATCATAAGTTGGCTCTATTCCATCTACTGCTAAAAATTTCATATTATCTTTTGAATACATCGTATTTGCATAATAATAGTATGAATATCCTATTGCATATTTTCCATTATTATAATCTGAAATAACATCTACTATGTCAGCCATTGTATATGCTAGTGTTTCTGTTGTTGGGTCCATCATTTTTTGACCTTTCATTACAAGTGATAGCATTCCTGATTGACTACCAGAATTTTCAGGTCTTTGGAATGGTATTATTCTTTGATTTTCTCCTCCAACATCTTTCCAACTTTTTATTTGTCCTGTATATATTTTTTGAATTTGTTCTAATGTTAAATTATTTACAGCATTGCTTTTATTAACAAAAAATACAAATGCCTCTTTTACAATAGGTACAATTTCTAATTCAACATTTTTTTCTTTTGCTAATTTTTGCTCATCTTCTGATGGGTATGTAACTAATATTAAATCAGTATCTCCATTTATCAAATTAACATATGCATTATGTGTCTTTGTATGAGTTACATTTACATCTTTTATATCTGTTTTTGTAAAATTAGCTTTAAATGCTTCTGCAAGTGGTAATGTTGCTGTTGAACCATCTATTTTAGGATAATTATCTGCTGTAAATAATTGTTCTTGATTTAACAAAGCCTTTCTCTCTTCTGGATCTATAATTGGCTTTGTTTTATCTTTAGTAAAATAAAAATATGCTAAAACACATCCTACAACTACTAAAATTACTATCACTATCAATAATATATTGGTTATTCTTTTGTTTTTTTCCATAAATTTCTCCCCTTTATTTATAATCTTCTAAAAATTCCGGATATTTTTCTAAAACTTCTAATTCTAATTTTCCAGGTTTTACTTTCTCATCTTGTTTAACTATCATATCTAATGTATACATATCTTTTAGTTTTTCAACATTTTCTCTTTTATGTCCTACTACATTATTTACATCTTGTGGATTTACAATTACTTCTACTTTTTTTACTTTTACATTTAATTGTTTAATTCTTGCTACTATTGCATCATACCACAATCCAGATTCAACTAATTGTCTAAATGCTGGATGATATGGACCTGCAACAACTTCACTACCTTCAATATTAGGATCTGTTATCTCATCTGTATTTTGTAGTCCTACTCTTATTACTTCTATACCTTTTTTATTAAACATACTTACTAATTCTTTACAAGTTTCTACTGCTTGTACAACTGTTAAAGGAGTATACTTTTCTTCTAGAAATTCTTTTTCTAATTTAGTATTTTTTATAACTAACACTGGATATATTCTTACCATTTTAGGTTTTAATTTTATAAGTTCCTTAGCTGTATTTATTTCATCTATTCTCGTACTTTCTGGCAAACCAACCATCATTTGATGTCCTAATTTAAATCCATACCATCTTATTAATTTAGATGCTTTTTTTACATCTTCAAATGTATGACCTCTATTACATCTCTTTAAAATATAATCATTTGCAGATTGAACACCTAATTCTATTGTTTCTACTTTATATTTTTTTAATCTTTTTAAAATTTTCTTATTAATATAATCTGGCCTAGTTGATATTCTAATACTATTTATTTTTCCTTGTTTAATATATTCATATGCAATTTTTAAAAATTCTTCTTGCTTTTCTTCTTCTATTCCTGTAAAGCTTCCACCAAAAAATGCTACTTCTTTTTTTGCTTCTTTATCTTTTATATTATCCAAATAAAAATTTATTGTTTTTCTTACATCTTCTCCTGTTATCATTTTTTGTTGTCCACTTATTGATCTTTGATTACAAAAAATACAATCATTTGGACATCCCAAATGTGGTACAAACACTGGAATTACATATTGTTTTTTCACAACATTCACCTCCACTTATTTTATATTTTCTAAAGCTTTTCTTGCTGCTTCCATCTCTGCTTGTTTCTTTGACTTTCCTACTCCGATTGCTAATTTCTTATTATTACATTCAACTTGTGCTTCAAATGTTTTATCATGATCTGGTCCCATTTCTTTTAAAATCGTATATTTTATTTCTACATCTCCATGGATTTGTAATTTTTCTTGTAATACTGTTTTATAATCTTTTTGACCCACATGTTTACTTGCAATTTCTATTTCATCTTTTAGATTTTCTATAATAAATTTCTTAGCTGGTTCTAATCCGCCATCTAAAAACATCGCTGCAATTACTGCTTCTACACTGTCTGCCATAATTGCTGGTCTTACTTCATGATTTGATGCTTTTTCTGATTTTCCAAGATATAAAAAATCACTAAAATTATGCTTTTTTGCTACTTTATATAAACTTTTTTCACAAACCACTGTTGCTCTAACTTTAGTCATTTCTCCTTCTTTTAATTGAATGTAATTATTATATAAATACTCACTTGAAACGAACTCTAAAATACTGTCTCCTAAAAACTCCAATTTTTCATTACTTTCTATATTGTTTTCATATGCATAAGATGTGTGTGTTAATGCTTTTTTTAATAGTTCTTTATCTTTAAAAGTATACCCAATATTTTCCTCTAAATTTTCCATAATTGCCTCCGATTTTTATATAGCTATATTATATACTATTTTACGATTTTTTCAAGTTTTTTTAGTAAAAATTTAGGTTTACAAGCATAATAAAAGAACGAATATATTCGTTCTCCTTTTATTTTATACATTTTCTTTTATGTAGTCTACTACATCTCCTACTGTAACAACTTTTTCTGCATCAGCATCTGGAATTTCGATATCAAATTCTTCTTCTAATGCCATAACTAATTCTACTATATCTAATGAATCAGCTCCTAAATCATCTATAAAAGATGCTTCCATTGTAACAGCTGTATCAGCAACACCTAATTGTTCTACAATTATACCTTTTACTTTTTCAAAAACTTCTTCTGAACTCATTACAAGTTCACCTCCTCTCATGTGCTAAATGATATCTTTCATTTAATAATTCAAATATTATCTGTAACATTTATATTATATGTTATCATTTTTGTCAAGCATATTTAAAATTTTTTTCATTTTTTGTACTACCCATTCAGGTTTTATTTTTCAAACTCTTCTATCATCCTATCTACTGCTTTATTTTCAACAAATTTTTCTGCTTGTTTAATTGTAAATTCAAATAATTTTTCATCACTACTTCCATGTGCTTTTACAACTGGCTTCTTTACTCCTAAGAATAAAGCTCCTCCATATGATTTGTAATCCATTGTTTTCTTAAATCTATTTATTGCAGGTAAACATGGCACAGCAGCTATTTTTGATAATAAATTCTGAGTTAAACTTTCTGATAATGTTCTTTTTACAAACTTTCCTAAACCTTCTACTGCTTTTAAGAATACATTTCCAGTAAATCCATCTGTTACAATAGCATCAATTTTTCCAGAAAAAGCATCTCTTCCTTCTACATTTCCAACAAAGTTTATATCTAATTCTTTAGATTTTTCTTTTAGTAATTGATAGCTTTCTTTTACTAATTCATTTCCCTTTGTCTCTTCTGTTCCTATATTCAATAACCCTATTGCTGGATGTTCTATTCCAAATGTATTTCTTAAATAAATTGTAGACATTTGTGCAAATTGTAATAAATTTATTGGTTTACAATTTGTATTTGAACCTGAATCTATTAATAGTAATTGGCTTTTATATGCTGGTAATATTCCAGCAAGTGCTGGTCTATCTATTCCTTTTATTCTTCCAACTAATAATGTTGCTCCTGCAAGTAATGCTCCAGAATTTCCAGCAGATATAAATACATCTCCTTCTCCTTCTTTTAGCATTTTAAATCCAACTACCATAGAAGAATCCTTTTTATGTTTTATTGCCATTGTTGGTTGATCTTCCATTTCTATTGTTTCTGTTGCATTTTTTATTTTGAATTTTGGAGATACTTCTTCCATTTCTTTTCCAGTAAACTCTTTAATTTTTTGTCTTATTATTTCTTCTTTACCTATTAATGTTATGTCGGCTTTTATCTGATTTATTGCTTTTAATGCTCCTTTAATATTGGCATCTGGTGCATTATCTCCTCCCATTGCATCTAGTAATATATTCATTGTCTCATTTCCTTTCCTGTTTGATTCCTTGTGTTTTATTCATTCTTATTCATGATGTTTCTATTTTATTATTGTTTTCTTAAAATTGCAATAGTTTTATAAAAAAAAGAAACACTTTTAATTTGTGTTTCTTTTCAAAATTATTATCTTGTCTCTCCTTTATCTTGTACTTGTGTACGTTCAGGTGTAAGTGGTACTTCAAAGTTATCATCTCTTGATTCTTCTGATACATTTTTCATTTCTTCTCTAAATGCCTTTGCAGTATCTTCTACTTTTACATCATCTGTTTTTTCTTTACTACTTTTGTCTTCTCTCTTTGAAAATAATCCAGTAATTTTACTACCAATCTTTTTAAATGTATCTGAAATCTTTGAACCAAATCTAGATAATATATTTTCCCTTTTTATTACAGCTGGCAACATCTCTTCCTCTGGTTCCTTGGCTCTTTCTTCTTCATTCTCTATCGCATCTCTAATGTTATTAGTCATTTGCTCTAAATTAACATCTCTATTAACATTCATTTCATCTTTTTCTTCAAAGTCTTCTACTGTCATTGTTTTTTCTTTTAATTCTTGTTTTAGATCTTCTTGTTTTTTTATAACATCTGGTCCACTAATTATTCCAGAAACAATCAATGATTGTTGAGTATCAATAAGTTCTTTTAATTGATCTACATCTTTGTCTTCTTTATCTACTTCTGCAATAAGTTTTTTCCATTTTTCAATATCTGCATCAGAAATTCTTTTCATATTTGAAAATTGTTTTTCGGAATTTTCTAAGTGTTTTCCATATTCTTCTCCAACACTTCTTCCAGATGAAAACATTGCTCTTTGGTTTTCAATATTTTCTTTTGCTTCATCATATTTTCTATTTTTTTCAGGTGCTGTATTAATTTTTTCTTTATATGCTACTGCTAATTCTCTTTTATATGCCATTATTTTATTCTTTGGAACTTCTTCCATTTCTGATAGTTCTTTTTTATATTCATTTATTTGCTCAAAATATTCTTCTGGAACATTTCTTCCCATTGCTATTACTGAATTATGTGATTCAATTAATTCAGATAATTCTTTCATCCTATTATTATTTTTTTCAAATTCTTCTACTTTTTTCTCATACTCATCAACTTTTTGGTCTATTTTCTCTTCACTTATAATAGACATACTTTCACGTTTTTCTTTCATTTCTTCTAATTTTGTAAAATAGTCTTCTCCTACTGTTCTTCCAGAAGCTACTACTGCATTGTAATTTTCTATATTCTCATCTAATTCTTTTATTTCTTTGTTATTATTGTACATTTCTATTATTGTCATATTGATACCATTCCCTTCTTAATTCACATTTTAATCAACCATTATTAATTGTAACATATTATGTAAAAAAAGTCAATTTTTCTGCAAACTCCAATATATTATTACAATGATATTATACATTATGTTCTTCTAAAAAAACATTACAATAATATTACTTTTTCATTACATTTATATAACAAATAAAAAAGAGCTATGAATAATCATAACTCTCTTTATCTAAAATTCAAATATTATTCGATAATGTCAGCAACAACACCTGAACCAACTGTTCTACCACCTTCACGAATAGCGAATCTTAATCCTTTTTCGATAGCGATAGGTGTGATTAATTCAATTGTCATTGATACGTTATCACCTGGCATAACCATTTCTGTTCCAGCAGGTAATTCAATAACACCTGTTACGTCTGTTGTTCTGAAATAGAATTGTGGTCTATATCCATTGAAGAATGGTGTATGACGTCCACCTTCTTCTTTTGTTAGAACGTATACTTCTGATTTAAATTTTGTATGTGGATGAATTGTTCCTGGTTTACATAGTACTTGACCTCTTTCGATGTCTTTTCTATCAATACCTCTTAATAATGTTCCAATGTTATCTCCAGCTTCAGCTTGGTCTAATAATTTTCTGAACATTTCTACACCTGTAACAACAGTTTTCTTTCTTTCTGTTGATAAACCGATGATTTCAACTTCATCAGAAACTTTAACGATTCCTCTTTCTACTCTACCTGTTGCAACTGTTCCACGTCCTGTAATTGTGAATACGTCTTCAACTGGCATTAAGAATGGTTGATCGATTGGTCTTTCTGGTGTTGGGATATAGCTATCAACTGCATCCATTAATTCTTTCATTGGAGCATATACAGGATCGTTAGGATCTGTTGATGTGCTCTCTAATACTTTTAATGAAGATCCTTTTACAACTGGAATTTCGTCTCCTGGGAAACCATATTCTGTTAATAAGTCTCTAACTTCCATTTCAACTAATTCTAATAATTCTGGATCATCAACCATATCACATTTATTTAAGTAAACAACGATGTATTTTACACCTACTTGTCTAGCTAATAAGATGTGTTCTCTTGTTTGAGGCATTGGTCCATCAGCTGCTGATACAACTAATATTGCACCATCCATTTGAGCTGCACCTGTGATCATGTTCTTTACATAGTCAGCATGTCCTGGGCAGTCTACGTGTGCATAGTGTCTGTTGTCTGTTTCATATTCAACGTGAGCTGTGTTAATTGTGATTCCTCTTGCTTTTTCTTCTGGAGCTCCATCGATTTGATCATAAGCTTCGAATTTAGCTTTTCCTAATAATGATAAGTATTTTGTGATAGCAGCTGTTGTTGTTGTTTTTCCATGGTCTACGTGTCCGATAGTACCGATGTTAACGTGTGGCTTTGTTCTTTCAAATTTTGCTTTTGCCATTTTTAAATTCCTCCTTATTTTTTGCCATTTACTGGCCTTTTTTATATTTTTTAATAATAATAACTTCTTTATACACTTGCATTTTATAACATTTTGCCAGAAAATGCAAGTGTTTTTAAGAAATTAGTCTTCTTTTTTAGCTCTTGAAGCAACAATTGTTTCAAGTACTGATTTTGGAACTTCTTCATAATGAGATGGTTCCATAGAGTATGTTCCTCTACCTTGTGTTTTTGAACGTAAGTCTGTAGCATAACCAAACATTTCTGATAATGGTATGAATGCTCTAATTTCTTGCATTCCATCATTTGCTTCCATTCCTTCCATTCTACCACGTCTTGAGTTTACATCTCCAATAACATCTCCCATGTATTCTTCTGGAACTGTTATTTCAACTTTCATGATTGGCTCTAAGATAACTGATTTAGCTTGTTTACATCCTTCTTTGAATGCCATAGATGCAGCAATCTTGAATGCCATTTCTGATGAGTCAACTTCATGGTAAGAACCATCAACTAATGATACTTTGAAGTCAATTACTGGATATCCAGCTAAGATACCGCTTTCAGCAGCTTCTCTCATTCCTTGTTCAATTGGTTTAATATATTCTTTTGGAACTGCTCCTCCAACGATTTTGCTTTCGAATTCAATTCCTTTTCCTGGTTCTAGTGGTTCCATTTCAAACCATACATCACCGTATTGTCCTTTACCACCAGATTGACGAATAAATTTACCTTGAACTTTTACTTTATTTCTGATTGTTTCTTTGTAAGCAACTTGTGGTTTACCTACATTACATTCTACATGGAATTCTCTCTTTAATCTATCAACGATGATATCTAGGTGTAATTCACCCATACCAGCGATAATTGTTTGTCCTGTTTCTTGATTTGTGTAAGCTTTGAATGTTGGGTCTTCTTCAGCTAATTTTGCTAAAGCTATTCCCATTTTTTCTTGAGCTGCTTTATCTTTTGGCTCAATAGCTATATCAATAACTGGTTCTGGGAATTCCATTGATTCTAGAATTATTGGATGTTCTGGATCACATAAAGTATTTCCAGTTGTAACATCTTTTAATCCTACTGCAGCTGCAATATCACCAGCATATACTTTTTCAATATCTTCTCTGTGATTTGAGTGCATTTGTAGAATTCTTCCGATTCTTTCTTTCTTATCTTTGCTTGAATTTAAAACTGTTGATCCTGTTTCTAATGTTCCTGAATATACTCTAAAGAAACATAGTTTTCCTACGAATGGATCTGTTGCAATTTTAAATGCTAAAGCTGCAAATGGTTCACTATCAGAAGTTTTAGCTTCTGTTGGTTCACCATCTAATGTTTCACCTTTGATATGTGGTATATCTAATGGTGATGGCATATAGTCAACTATTGCGTTTAATAATTCTTGTACACCTTTATTTTTATATGAAGATCCACATGTTACAGGAACGATTTGATTTGCTATTGTTCCTTTTCTTATGGCCTTTTTGATTTCTTCTTCAGATGGTTCTTCACCGTCTAAATATTTCATCATTAATTCTTCATCTTGTTCACATGCTGCTTCAACCATTGTTGTTCTCCACTTTTTAGCTTCTTCTAACATATCTTCTGGAATGTCTGTTTCTTCAATTTCTTTTCCTAAATCATCTTTATGGATGAATGCTCTCATTTTAATTAAATCAACAATTCCTTTGAAGTTATCTTCAGCTCCAATTGGTAATTGAACAGGTACTGGATTTGCACGTAATCTATTTTTTAATTGGTCAACGCAAAGCATAAAGTTTGCTCCAACGATGTCCATTTTATTTACATATACCATTCTTGGTACTTGGTATTTATCTGCTTGTCTCCAAACAGTTTCTGTTTGAGGTTGAACTCCACCTTTTGCAGCTAATACTGTAACAGCTCCGTCAAGTACTCTTAAAGATCTTTGTACTTCAACTGTAAAGTCAACGTGACCTGGAGTATCAATAATATTGATTCTATTATTTTTCCAGAAACATGTTGTTGCTGCAGATGTAATTGTGATACCTCTTTCTTGCTCTTGTTCCATCCAGTCCATTGTTGCTGCACCTTCGTGAACTTCACCTATTTTATGTGTTTTTCCTGTATAGAATAATATTCTCTCTGTTGTTGTTGTTTTACCAGCATCAATGTGAGCCATTATTCCTATATTTCTTGTTCTTTCTAATGGGTATGCTCTTCCTGCCATTTTATTTCTTCCCCCTTTTTACCATTTATAATGTGCAAATGCTTTATTAGCTTCTGCCATTCTATGTGTATCTTCTTTCTTCTTGAATGCTCCACCGTTTCCGTTTACTGCATCTATAATTTCAGCTGCTAGTTTTTCAGCCATAGTTTTTTCATGTCTGTTTCTAGCATATGTTACTAACCATCTTAAACCTAAAGTTTGTCTTCTTTCTGGTCTAATTTCTAATGGTACTTGGTATGTTGCTCCACCTACTCTTCTTGCTTTTACTTCAAGAACTGGCATAACATTTTCTAATGCTGCTTCAAATACTTCTAATGGATTTTTTCCTTCTTTTTCTTTTATGATATCGAATGCATCATATACTATGCCTTGAGCAACTGATTTTTTACCATCTAACATTATATTGTTAATTAATTTTGTAACAACTTTGCTATTATAAATTGGATCTGGTAATACATCTCTTTTTGCTATAAATCCTCTTCTTGGCACTATTCTTCACTCCTTTTCTTTTTTGACATTTAAACAAATGTCTAAGTTACTCTGGAAAGATTTCGTTTTTCCTTCCCGTATAGTGCTACATAATCTATTCTAAATTTAAGTACCTTAATTTAGTAAATTGTGTGCACTAATCTTTTAAATTATTCATTATTTTTTGGGACGTTTAGCTCCATATTTTGAACGACCTTGCATTCTGTCTTTAACTCCTGCAGTATCTAATGTTCCTCTGATAATATGGTATCTAACACCTGGAAGGTCTTTTACTCTTCCTCCTCTGATTAGAACTACACTGTGTTCTTGTAGGTTATGTCCTATCCCTGGGATATAAGATGTTACTTCATAACCATTTGAAAGTCTTACTCTGGCAACTTTTCTTAAAGCTGAGTTTGGCTTTTTAGGTGTTACTGTTTTAACAACTGTACATACACCTCTCTTTTGTGGAGCTCTGTTATTTGTTAATGTTTTGTTTTTTGAGTTCCATCCATGTTGTAATGCTGGTGCTGTAGATTTTGCCTTTGAAGTTTGTCTTCCTTTTCTTACTAATTGATTAATTGTTGGCACTTAAATTTCACCTCTTTCCTTTTTATTTTGTTTTATTTGCTTTTTCGACAAATAAAAACCGCTACGGAATAGCTAGTTTATAGCTAATTTCTTCGCGGTTTATATTTTATCATCTTTTATTCGTTATGTCAATATTTTTACCAGATTTTTATTAATATTTTGTTTCTGGTAAAGCATTTTCTTTATTTGAAGCAAATATCTTTTTAAATAAGAATTTTATTTTTGCAAATCCTCCAAGATTTCCTATTACATCTATATACATATTTTTTCTTGCTTCTTTACAAATTCTATCAACAACTCTCCTTTCTTGTTTTGACAATCTTAAGCTTTCCAAATAAGAGAAATTATAAGTTATTGCTGGCATTTCGTCACTTTCACTTTCTACATTATTAGAATATGACATAGCATAATTATATATTAATCCACTTTCATCATAACCATATTTTTCAGCGAATTGCTCAAATACTTCACAAACTGTTGGATCAATTTTTTTAATTACATTTTTATCAAACGCTTTATATTGTGCAACAGCATAATTAATTATTTTTTCTTTTATTTCTTTTCTTTTTTCTTTATCATCTAAAAACATGTTCCAAGATGTTGATTTAACTGGATATACTTTTATTTCATCTCCATTATTTATTTGCGCTTTGTAGACAATCTCTTCATTCTCTACCTTAGCTATTATATTAGCAATTGCTATTTTTCCTTCAAATACTGGTTCTACATTTTCAGTAGTATTTGTTTCTTCAAATGCAATTATTTCTTCTTCTTTTGGTTGTTCAACAACATTTTGAACTGGTTGAGATTGTTTTGAAACAATCTCATCAACTATTGCTTGTGCAATTTTTTCTATATCATAATCAGCTTGTGCTTGAACTTTTGCTTCTTTTATAACACTTGCTGGTTGTTTGATTTCTGAAAGATTAAATATATCTTCAGTTTCAGGAATTTCCTCACTATATGATTCAAAATCCCATGCTTTTTGTAAATCTT
The DNA here is from genome assembly GCA_934120315.1 of uncultured Clostridia bacterium. GTDB lineage: Bacteria > Bacillota > Clostridia > TANB77 > CAG-508 > CAG-269. The sequence continues at coordinate 162,508 of CAKOTX010000001.1, read as the reverse complement.
TTTCCTCAGCTTGTATTCCAAATGTTTTAAACTCTCTTATTTTATTTTCTTTAACTGTTTTTTCTTCAAATGGTTCAATAACTAATTCTTCTAATGGCTCAATTTTCTCTACTACTAATTCTTCAACTGGTTCAAATTCTTCAGTCTCAACATCTTCTACACTAAATGGTAAAATTTCCACTTCCTCTTTGATAAATTTTGACCAATTTCTATTTTTGAAGTCTTGTTTTACATCTATAAAACTAGCAATTTCTTCTTTTATTCCTTCTATTATTTCTTGTGCACATTCTATTTCACCTTTAGCTTGTTCACATTTTTGTTCTTGGTTTTTTTCTTCTTCTACAGCATTTTCTGAAAGTTCAGGAACCCTTCCAAATCTCTCATAAAAATCTTGCTTTTGTGCTTCGTATTTTGCTCTTATTTCCTCTTGTTCAGAAATATTAGCTTTTAATTCTTGAATTTCTTCATCTAATTTATTTATTTTTCTTATATTTTCTGCAACTTGGTTATCAACCATTAAATTTACAACTTTTTTCACTTCATTATATTTTGCATCGAGTTTATTTTGTAATTCTTGGCTTTGATTTCCTAATTCTGTTATTTGATTTCCAAGCACATTAATTTCTACTGACCAACTGGCAGCATTATGTTTTTTCATCTCATTTCTTTCATGAGCTAAATGAGCTCTTTTTTTCTCAATTTGTGCTATTTGTTGTTTTGTTTGCTTTGACTCCTCAGCAAAATTTTCAATTGTTTTTTGTATTTCTTCTAAACCGTTCATTCCCTAACATTATCAAGTAATTTGATTACTCAATAAACTCCTTTCATTTTTTATCTATTGTACTACATTTTATATTCTAGCATAACTGATTTTTTTCTACAAGTATTTTTGTAAATTTTTTTCTTTTTTTGTTTTTCCGTATCGAAAAAAGTCTATTTATAATTTCTTTAAATCCGCTATTCCCCTATCTGCTAACTTACCATATTTTAATTTTTTATCTCTTATTTTTTCATTTAATTCTGGCACAATTCCAAAGTTAGCATTCATTGGTTGGAATTTATCATTTTCAGTTGAAATATATTTTGCAAGTGCCCCTAACATTGTTGTTTCTGGAAAAAATATTTTTTCTTTTCCAAAGTATTTTTGACATGCATTTATTGCAGCTACCATTCCTGATGAAATTGATTCAACATATCCTTCTACTCCTGTTATTTGTCCTGCAAAAAATACATTTTCATTTTTCTTTAAACAATATGTATTATCTAATAATTTTGTAGAATTTATATATGTATTTCTATGCATTACACCATATTTAACAAACTCAGCGTTCCCTAGTCCTGGAATCATGCTAAATACTCTTTTTTGTTCTCCATATTTTAAATTTGTTTGGAATCCTACAATATTATATATAATTCCATCTGTATCGTCTTGTCTTAATTGAACTATTGCATATGGTCTTTTTCCTGTTCTTGGATCATCAAATCCAACTGGTTTTAATGGTCCATATCTTAATGTATCAATTCCTCTTTTAGCCATTACTTCTATTGGCATACATCCTTCAAATATTTCTCTTTTTTCAAATTCATGTAATGTTACTATTTCTGCATTTACTAGTTCTTGCCAAAAGTTTTCATATTCTTCTTTATTCATCGGCAAATTTATATAACTTGCATCTTGATTTTCTAATCTTTTTTTCCAATCTTCTAATGTTTCATCTTTTTGCTTTTCTTGGTCATATCTATTTCCGAAAAATGCTATATCAAAATCTATACTTTCTTTTGTCAAAATTGGTGCTGCCGCATCATAAAAGTATAATTTATCTTCTCCAGTTATTTTTGATATTTCTTCTGCCATTCTTTTTGATGTTAATGGACCTGTTGCTATAATAACAATCCCTTCTTTAACCATTTTTTCTATATCGGTTACTTCTTCATGTATTATTTCTATTAATGGATTTTTCTCAATTTTCTCTGTAACTCTTTTAGGAAATATTTCTCTGTCCACTGCTAACGCTTGACCCGCAGGCACTTGTGTTTCATCTGCTATTTTTATTAATAAAGAATCCATATATCTTAGTTCTTCTTTTAATAACCCACATGCATTTGTATGTAAATTTGATTTAAAAGAATTGCTACATACTATTTCTGCTAAATTTTCATTACTATGTGCTTCTGTAAATTTAACTGGTTTCATTTCATATAATTTAACTTTTATTCCTTTTTTGGCAATTTGATAAGCAGCCTCGCATCCTGCAAGGCCACCTCCTATAATTGTTATATAATCTTTCATATCTTTCTCCTATTTTATTCAAACAACTTCATAATGTCTTCTTTTGATAATTTATTAATAAATGATGTTTTGGTATCTAACATATTATCTATTAATTCTGCTTTTTTCTGTTGAAGTTCATATATCTTTTCTTCTATTGAATTTTTGGTTATTAATTTATATACTTGAACATTATTTTTCTGACCAATTCTATAAGCTCTGTCTGTTGCTTGATTTTCAGCAGATGCATTCCACCAAGGATCATAATGTATAACCATATCTGCTCCTGTCAAATTAAGTCCTGTTCCACCCGCTTTTAGTGAAATTAAAAATACTTTTATATCTTTATTTTCATTAAATTCATCTACCATTTTTATTCTTTCATCAACTTTTGTTGAACCTGTTAATTTAAAATATGTTATATTATTAGCATTTAATTCTTTTTCGATTAATTCAAACATTGATGTATACCCTGAGAATAATAATATTTTATGTCCCGCTTCTGTTGCATCTTTTATTATTTCCACACATTGCTCTAACTTACTACTTCCAGCATTATAATCTCTTATAAATAAACTTGGATGGCAACAAATTTGACGCAATCTTGTAAGTGCTGCTAAAACTTGAATATGACTTCTTTCAAATCCTTTTGCATCAATTGCTTCTGCAACTTCTTGTTTAGCTTGTGCTAAATAATTTAAATATATTTTTTCTTGTTCTTCTTTCATTTGATTATTTAAAACTGTAATAGTTTTTTCAGGCAATTCTGTTAATACTTGTTTTTTAGTTCTTCTTAGTACAAATGGCTCTATTAACATTTTCAATTTTTTCATTGCTTTTTCACTGTTATCTTTTACTATTGGTGTTTCATATTCATTTTTGAATTTCTTATATCCAAACAAATATCCTGGCATGATATAATCAAATATTGACCATAATTCAGCCAAAGAATTTTCTATCGGTGTTCCTGTTAATGCATATCTTGTATCTGCTAATATTTCTTTTACGGCTTTAGCATTTTGCGTGTTACTATTTTTTAAATATTGTGCTTCATCTGCTATTGCAAATCTAAATTGATATTTATCTTCTTTATACACATCCACATCTCTTTTTAGTAAATCATATGATGTAATAATCAAATCATATTCTCCAATTTTAGCTATTTGCTCTTTTCTTTCTTGTGCATTTCCCCTAATAACTAAAGTTTTTAATCCATTAGTAAATTTTTCAGCTTCGTTCTGCCAATTTAATGTAAGTGAACTTGGACATATTACAATAGATGCTCTTCTTTCTGTCCCCTCATCAATATATCCTGCTACTATCGATAACATTTGTATTGTTTTTCCTAGTCCCATGTCATCTGCAAGAATTCCACCAAATTTATAATTATCTAATGTTTTTAACCACTTATATCCTGTTTTTTGATAATATCTCAATATTTTTTCTAGTGATTCTGGTATTTTTATATCATCTTCACCATTTTCTTTATCCAAACCATTTATAATTTTCTTGTAATCAGAATTTTTACTTATTTGTGTATCTGGAAGAGTTTTTAATAACTGATTTAAATATAAACTTCTATTTATTGGTAATTTAATGTTTCCTTTTTCTAAGTCTTTATAATTGATATCTAATCCAGTCATTAATTTATCTATAAATTCAATATCTGGATTTTCTTCTAAACTTACAAAACCACCATCTTTTAGTTTATAGTATTTCTTTTTCAATTCATATTTTGCCATTATTTCTTCTAATTCTTTTGCATCAATATTTAAGCCTTCTAAATCAATTGTAAGTAAATTATTTTCTATCTTTACTCCCACACTTCCTATTTTAGGTTGTTTTATTTCTTTTGCTTTAAAATTATCTGTTACCATTACTTCGAATTTTTGCATATATTCATTTATATCTGTTGACAAGAAATTGTATATCTTTTCTTCGTCAGGAAGTATGAAGCATTCTTTTTGAGCATAATACATAAAGCCTGTTTTTCTGAACATATTTATTGCTTTATTTTCTGCCACAACATCTCTTGGATATTTTATTTCTATTTTTTGTTGTAAAGGATTAAACTCTTCTTCACCATAGCAAAATTTTGCATCTGCAATAATACGGTCATTTTCATCAAAATCTAAAAATAATTTTACTCCTAATTTTTTAGGGCGATATTTTTCTAATTGTTTTTCATCTATACCATCAAATTTTATTCCATTTTTCATTTTAGGAAAAACTACAGAAAATAATTCTGGCAATTGCTCTTTTCCAAATACTAATTCTGTTATAAAATTATCTTTTAGCATTTCTATAAGTTTTAATATTGTTTTTTCAAATTCTTTATTACAATGATACATCTTATCATCTAATATTAAATATTTACTTTCTCTTCCTTGCAATATTTCAATATCTCGTATTAAATCTATCTTTTGGCTTAGCACAATTTTATATTCATTTTTTCCTTTTTTCTGAATTACAAAATGTAATTCAGGATTTTCATCTACAAGCTCTACTTTTTCTTCCGCATATTCTTTTTGGAATATTATTTGTTTTGATTTTAATATATTGAAAAACTCATCTAATCCACTATTATTCAATAATATATAACTCTCATTCATTGCTTTTCCATAATATCTATAATTTGAATTAGCATCTGAATTTACAAAATTTATAATTTCCGCTTGTTCTAATATAAAATCTAAAAGTTTTTGGTCTTCTTCCACAAAATTTTCTTTTTTATGTACGAATTCCAATTTATTTCCATATTTATATTTTTCCCCTGTTAACATACGATTATAAAATTCTTTTAAATCTTTAAGTTTATACATTCTTTGATTTCCAATTTTAAATTCAACTCTTAATGTATTTGTGTATTTATCATATATCAATTTAGGTTCGATTTTTATTTTTTCTGCCATATCCTCTGAATTATTAGATTGTTCTAATTCATGCATTTCTTCTGTATAAAATTCATTTACTATTTGTTTAAAACTTCTGTATTTTGCTCCACTTCTTAAAGTTTGATTTATATCTATATCATCTTTATGATTTATCATTTCTTCATATTTACTATTATTAGCAAATTCCATCATAGTCGCAACAATATGTTTGCATGCAGCATATCTTTTTTGATAATCTATACATTCACATGTTACATCTGCAATTTCTCCATCTTCTATGTAAATATGTGTTCTATATACTTCTTGACCTGTAACTTTACCAGTAATTTCAAAATTATTTTCATCATTATAATTTATTTTTTCTAATTGTGTTCTTCCTGTTTGTACATATAGTCTTGCTTTTTCTACTCTTTCTTCTCCTGCATCATCATATAATTCTTGTTCTATGGCTTTATTTACTAACATCTCTCTTCCCCTTTATAGATACTTATTTTCGTTTTTATGATGTAATATTATATATCATTTTGTCGATATTTACAATACATTTAAAGAAAAAACATCCAATAAATTGGATGTTCTTCTTATGTATTAAAAAAGTATGTTGCTTCTAAATCTGATTCAAATACAAGAAGTGCTAATGGATATTTTGTATATGCTGCCCCTATTGTGTTGTACACTTCTTTTGGTTCTGTAAATCCCATATGCCAACGAATTGCATATTTTTCTTCACTTGTTAGCTTCATATATTCTGTTATCATCATTACAGATTTTTCTCCATGTCCATATGGAATTGTATCTTCTATTGTATAATATGGAACTTTTTCCCATACTCCTAATGCATTTTTAGCATTTCTATAATCTATTTTGTAGAAGTTTACCTTACATATATCATGTAGCAAAGCTACTATTTTTAGAGTATCTTCTGATACATCTAATTTTATTGAAGCATTTTTTACTTTTTCAACTAATATTTCATATACTTTCATACTATGTTCTAGTAATCCACCTGGATGGTCACCATGAAATCTTGTACTTGCTGGAGCCGTAAAGAAATCTGTACTTTCTATAAATGAAATCAATTCTTCTATCCCATCTCTTTTAATGCTCCTTAATAAATTTAAAAATTCTTCTTTCATTCTATTTTCTCTTTTCTTCTATTATTTTTATTACTTCATCTGCTTCTTCATCTATTGTCATTCCTGTTGAATCTATATAAATAGCTTCTGGTGCTTGTTTTAATGGTGCAATTTCTCTGTGACTGTCTATATAATCTCTTTCTTTAACATTTTTTAATATTTCATCAAATGGAATATCAATTCCATTTTCTTTATTTTGTTTAAATCTTCTTTGTGCTCTTTCTTCTGGTGTTGCATCTAAATATATTTTTACATCTGCATTTGGAAATACATTTGTACCAATATCTCTTCCTTCCATTATAACATCGATTGTTTTTGCCATCTCTCTTTGTAAGTTTGCTAGGTGCTCTCTTACTATTTTTATTGTTGATACTGGTGAAACAAATTCATTTACTTCTTTGCTTCTTATTTTTAATGTTACATCTTTACCATTTAAAAATACCTTTTTAGTATTTTCTTCTTCTTTAAATTCTATTTTTATATTTTTTAATATTTCTGCAATTTTTTCTAAGTCCTCAAGCCCTACATTTTCTTCTAACATTTTTAATGTTACACATCTATACATTGCTCCTGTATCTATTGTTACTAAATTTAATTTTTCAGCAACTATTTGTGTTATACTTCCTTTTCCGCTTCCTGCAGGTCCATCCACCGCAACTACAAATCCCATTTTTTTCAGTCCTTTCATATTTAAACGTCTATTTTTTTGTTAATATAAATCCTGTTGAAATAAATCTTGTTCTATGTGCACCTGAACTATCTATTGGATCATTTATTATATCTCCATTAACTACCATTGCACTTGATGTTCCACCATCTAAATTTGCAGCATTATATGCACCATAGTTTTCCATTATTTCTATTAAATCATTCATATTAGCTCCTGGCTTTGTAACAGTTCTACCATCAATAACTAAAAATAATACAATTCCATCTTTTCTTTGTCCAATTGCAGTACGAGGAGCTGTTCCCCAACCACCATTTCCTAATATTGTTGATTTTTTACCATTTATAATTAAAAATGGTCCAAATGTTACTCCATCTCTAACTTTCATTTCTTGTGCTTGCTTTACTGTCATTTTTCCTAAAACAAGTTTATTATCTTCTGTGAATCCTATTAATCCTCCTGAACCATTCCATGTTTTTGATGTTATTAATTTTCCTCCTGAAAATGTAATTCCTAAAGGATCTGAACCATTACTATTAAAATTAGGGTCTTCAAATCCTCCACCATTTATTGCAATTAATGCATCATTGTCTTTTGCCATTTGTTTTAAATATTGTCCACTTGTTCCTAATTTTTTAGTATATACTGTTTTTATTCTTGAAGGATCATAAATTACAGCTAAATATCCACTATAACCTTTTCCATTTATTTCAATTATTTTGTAATCATCATTATTAGGATCTTTTTCTAATACTGCTCTTTCATATTCATTTTCATAAACTGTTTCTTCTACTGTATTATTTATTACAATCGTATTTGTATTAGTGATTTCGTTTACTTCTTCTACTTTGTTTTTGGCCAATGACGCTTCTATAGTCTCATCATCATAAAACCATGTTGCAAAATATTGATGTGTCATTGTGGTCATTGCTGTTGTTATAAGCCAATCCCTAAATCCAGAATATGGTCCATATAATAATACCCCCCCTGAACTTACTCCTATTATTGCCAATATTACTAATACTAATAATACCTTTTTTACATTTTTATTTTTTTTCTTTTCTTTTGCGTCTCCCCTTAATGCTTTTGGTATTTCTTCATCTATCTCTCTATTTTTCTTCACTTTACACACTCCATCTTTTGATTCTCGACATATTATAACAATTTTTTTATTTAATAGCAACACTTATTTGGAATTTTTTTATTGCAATTTTATCCAAGAAAAAAGAGCCATTTAATATAGCTCTTTTATATATTTTCTTTTATTTTATTAGCTTTCTTCCTAATTCTTTGAATTGCAGTATCAACAGATTTTACTTTTGCATTCAATTTTTCAGCAATTGCCGCATAAGATTTTCCTTTTTCATATTCTTTTAATACTTGTAATTCAAATGAACTCAAATTTTCTTTTATTTTACTTTCCATATTTTCAAAATATTCTCTATCTGCAATTATATCTGAAGGATCATTCATTATTTTTATATCTAAAACATCCATCTTGTCCATATCTTCATTATCCTCATATGCTGCGGAATTTAAAGAAACAGATGAATTTAATGGAATATGTTTTTGTCTATTTGAATTTTTTACAGCTGTTATTAATTGTCTTTCTACACACATATTAGCAAATGTCTTAAATGAATTTTGCTTTTCTGTGTCAAATGATTTTATGGCTTTATATAATCCAATCATTCCTTCTTGAATCATATCTTCTTTTTCTGCTCCAACCATAAAAAACTTATTTGCTTTCATTGTTACAAGGTCATTATATCTCTCAATCAAGCAGTTTAATGCTGTTTGGTCTTCTTGCTTTACATTTTCTATTAATTTTTCGTCTGTCATTTGTGTATAATTATTTTCATTAATTGAAAATATATTTTTATCCATTCTTTATGTTGTCCTCCTCTATAATTCATATTGTAATTATACCTTGTAATTGCCTACATGTCAACAATTTTGCTGATTTTTATATTTACTCCCATAATATTTTTTGCAATTTCTTTAAATTCATCTTCTGGTTTTGTTAAATATATTTCTTCTTGTTTCTTTGGCTCTGCATTTTCTAAATTATTATTCTCCAAATATGATTTCAAAAACCTTGAAACTGTCACCCCTGTGTTTATTAATTCTACACTATATCCAAGTTCTTCTCTTATGATTTCTTCATAAATAGGATAATGTGTACAGCCCAAAATAATTTTGTCAATTTTCTTATCTTTAAATGGTTTCATATATTCTTTTATTACTCGTCTACCTTCTTCACTCTTCGCTTTTCCTTCTTCTGCTATTGTTGCTAACATAGGACATGCCTTATTAATTACATTAATATCTGGAATTTTTTCTTTTAATTTTTGTTCCCATGCCCCACTTCTGATTGTTCCTTCTGTCGCAATTACTCCTACATTTTTATACCTCTGTTCTTTCACATACTCAACTGTTGGCTCTATAATTCCTATAACAGGTATGTCAAATTTTGCTTTTACTACATCTATTGCTTGACTTGTAGCTGTTCCACATGCTATTACAATTATTTTTGCTCCCATATTTATTAACATTTCTGTATTTTTAATTGCAAACTCAATTATTTCTTCTTTAGTTTTATTTCCATATGGAAAATTTTTAGTATCACCTAAATATATTACATTTTCATTTGGTAGTTCTTTTCTTATCTCTTCAAATACTGTTAATCCACCTACTCCAGAGTCAAATATTCCTATTGCTTTTTTATTCATTTTCCTTCTCTTCCTTTCCATGTTCTACATTATACAACATACTTTAAAAATATTCCACTCATCTATTAGATTTTATCTTAAAGTAGCAATTTCATGTTTTGTTCATATTATATATTAATACTGGCGTAAGCCTAAAGAAAGGAAGTTTTTTATATGGAAATGATGGATAAAAAGCCAGAACCAATGCATCCATTTGTTGATATTGATGGTTTCATTGCTGATGGAAAACAATTTGATTTAGATATAACTCTAGCAAATGACCATAGAGATGTAATTTATGGTGTTATCAGAGATTGCTTTAAAGAACCAGTAAAAGATGCTGTTGTTAAATTAGTAGAAGTTGATTTTAAATTTGGTAAAAAAGAATTAAAACCTGTTTCACATACATTCACAGATTGTGAAGGTGAATTCGTATTTGGACCACTTTGCCCAGGCAAAAAATACGCTATCCAAATTTGGAAAGATAATGTAAAGCATGTAAAAGTTTGCGCTAAATGTCATCATGAAGGAAATTGCTTAAGAGGAATTGAGCTTGATTGTGATGATTTTAAACCATGTGATAGAAGCGAAGATGATTGTAAAAGCTGCGAAAAATAATTATAGCATGTAAGTAAAAAAAGGCTATTGGCAAGTAGATTTTGCTAGTAGTCTTTTAAAGTCGTTTGAAAAATGTGATTAAATGTTGAAAAAGTCGTTTGGAAAATGTGAGAATTTTCTTAAAAGTCGTTTGATTTTTGTGAATAATAATGATATAATATAATAAAATAGCATGTTAGGAGAGTGAATATATGTATAGAGAAAAAATGGAAAAATTAAAAGAATGGAAAATCTCCAAAAATAGAAAACCTCTAATAATCAGAGGAGCAAGACAAGTTGGAAAAACATGGCTTATGAAAGAATTTGGAAAATTATACTATGAAAAATACGCATATATAAATTTTGATAATAATCAAAGAATGAACACCTTATTTAATGAAGAGTTTGACTTAGATAAAATAATACAAGGATTAAAGATTGAATCAGGAGTAAATATTGAACCTGAAAATACTTTAATAATTTTTGATGAAATCCAAGAAACTCCAAATGCATTAAAAGCTTTAAAATATTTTTATGAAAATGCAAATGAATATCATATTGTTGCTGCTGGTTCGCTTTTAGGAGTAGCAATGCATCAAGGAACTTCTTTTCCTGTTGGAAAAGTAAATTTTATGGATCTAATGCCTTTAAGCTTTTTTGAATTTTTAGATGCTTTAGGTCAGAATGATTTGTTAAAAGTATTAAAAAACAACGAGTTTGATATGATTAATGTATTTAATAACAAATATAAAGAATATTTAAAATTATATTATTATATTGGTGGAATGCCAGAAGTAGTTAACTCTTATGTAGAGCAAAAAGATTTAATAGAAGTTCGCAATATACAAAAAACATTATTAAAAGATTATGAACAAGATTTTTCTAAGCATGCTCCTAACAACATTGTTCCAAGAATTAGACAATTATGGAATAACATCCCTACACAACTTGCAAAAGAAAACAAAAAGTTTATATATGGATTAGTAAAAGAAGGAGCTAGAGCAAGAGAATATGAAATTGCATTATCATGGCTAATAGATTGTGGACTTGTTTATCAACTTAATAGAGTAAATAATTGTAAGGTTCCATTATCTGCGTATCAAGATTTTAGTGCATTTAAGCTATATCTATTAGATGTAGGTCTATTAGCTGCAATGGCGGATTTAGATTCTAAAACAATTTTAGAGGGTAACAATATTTTTGAAGAATTTAAAGGAAGTTTAACAGAACAATATGTTTTATGTCAATTGAAAGAATGTACAGAATTAAATGTGTTTTATTGGTCAGCCGAAAAAGGAATTGCAGAAATTGATTTTATCGTACAACTTGGCAAAGACAATGTTCCGATAGAAGTAAAATCAAGTGAAAATTTACAAGCAAAAAGTTTAAAAGCATTTGTTGAAAAGTATAATACACCTATTAATGTTAGAACTTCTATGACTAATTTTAGAAAAGAAGATTGGCTAATTAATATTCCATTATATAGCATAGGTAATATAGAAAAAATAATTACTAAAACACCTCAAACTTAGCTTGAGGTGTTTTAGTAATTTTTACATAATCCCCATTTTTCTAGCCCATTTTTTACTTGTTTTAGCAATCTTTTTTGTACTCATATTATTATCATTCCACATCATCATAACACCTGTTGTAATTAATCCACCAACAACTAAACCTTTTACAAACTTCATAATAATCCCTCACCTTCTAAAATATTTAACTGATTTTAGTATGTCTTTTTTTATTTTGTTTATACTGTTTTATTAAGGTATATATTTCATGAATGGCAATTGCTAATAAAAAAATCCCAAACAATTTTCTTAATTTTTGTACATCTGTATGTACAGAAATATTGGCACCAATTATCGCTCCAAGTGCACCAAAAACAGATGTAAAAAGTGCCAATTTTGTATTTATTTTCTTATTTTTGTAATTCACTATAATTGCAGAAATTGCAGTTGGAATAAAATATATCATATTTGTTGCTTGTGCAATATGTTGTTCAAGTCCACCAAATGTTGTAAGTAAAAAAATCAATATTGTTCCTCCACCCATTCCAATACCACTAAATATTCCTGCAACTACACCTATTAATATTTGAATCATAGTAACTCCCACTATAAAAATAACATTCTATAAGAATAATATAAGATAAAAATCAAAAACATAATTTTTAATATATAATCTGGAACCTTTTTTAAAATTTTTGCACCTAAAAATCCCCCTACACAGCCTCCAATTGCACACAATATTCCAGAGTTCCAATTAATATAATTGCTTTTATAATAAAATATTCCACTAACAATTACCATTATTAACATGCAAAAAAGTGAGGTTGCTCTTGCCTCTTTTGCATCTATTTTTAAGATATAAATAAAATAAGGAACAAGAAGCATTCCACCACCTGTTCCAAAAAGTCCACATATTATTCCTGCCAATAAGCCTACAACAAGTTTCATTTTTAACTTCATAATTGTATTTCCTTTTCTACTTATTAACATTATTGACATTTTTTAATTTTTTATTCTTTTATATTTTCATCTTTCACATAATACTTCGTTCCCAACATTTTATCTGGCAAATATTGTTGTTCAACCCAATGTCCTGGATAATCATGTGGATATTTATATCCCTCATTATATCCAAGTTCTCTCATTTTTTCTATTGGTGCATTTCTTATATGCATTGGAATTTCACCTGTATCTTGATTTGCAACATCTTCTAAAGCTTTATTTATTCCCAAATATGTAGCATTTGATTTTTTACAATTTGCAACATATACTGCTGCTTCTGCTAAAATAATTCTTGCTTCTGGCATTCCAATCATATGAACTGCTTGCATTGCAGATGTCGCAATAACTAATGCTTGTGGATCTGCTAACCCAACATCTTCTGATGCACAAATTACAATCCTTCTTGCTAAAAATACAGGATCTTCTCCTCCATTTAGTGCTCTAGCTAGATAAAATAATACAGCATCTGGGTCTGAACCTCTCATAGATTTTATAAATGCACTAATATTATCATAATGTGTATCTCCATTTTTATCAAAAATTGCTTTTCTATTTTGAATACTATTTTTAATTACTTCATCTGTTATATGGATATATCCATCTGATTCCATGTTAGTAGTTAATACTGCTACTTCTAAACCATTTAATGCGGTTCTAACATCTCCATTTGCAATATCAGCTATTTTTCTTAATGTGCTATCTTCTATTTTTACACTATATTCTCCAAGGCCTTCTTTACTTGTTAATGCTCTTTTTAAAATATTATAAATATTTTCTTCTGTTAATGGCTCTAATTTTATTACCATTGACCTTGAAATTAAAGCTTTGTTTACTTCGAAATATGGATTTTCTGTTGTTGCTCCTATTAATATGATTGTTCCATTTTCTACAAATGGTAATAACGCATCTTGTTGTAATTTATTAAATCTATGTATCTCATCAATAAATAATATACTTTTTCCAGCAGGATTCATCATAAAATTCTTTGTTTCTTCAACTATTCTTTTTATGTCTGAAACTCCTGCTGTTACGGCATTTATTTTATAAAATTTATATTTTGTTGTTTCACTTATAACCTTTGCTAATGATGTCTTACCACATCCTGGAGGTCCAAATAATATTATACTTGATAATCTGTCTGCTTTTATTGTTCTATATAATAATTTTCCTGGTCCTATTACATGTTCTTGTCCTTCATATTCTTCTAAAGTTTTGGGTCTCATTCTATATGCTAATGGTTCTGCTTGATTCATTTTTGCCATCTCACTTTCTCTTTCGATATAAAAAATATTATAAATCCTTAAATATAAAAAGTCAATATTTAAGAACACCTTTTTGTAATTGTTGCATTTGACATAAATATATGTTATAATATGTACATACGAAATTTTTTCAGAAGCACATACAGTATACTGTAGTGTTTCGCAATCCGAGGAGGTAAATATGGATTGCATTACTATCATTTCCGCCGCAAGTTACAGTGCTCGGGATTACGCAATTTCTTTTTTGAAATCTGGCTTCGTTGCCAATGAATTTAGATTTCAATATGATCTCAATCATTTGCTTTGTTCTGGTGAATTGACAAACGAAAATTTTCCTTTAATTATTAAAGGTTATCTTAAGTCAATTCCTTTAGAGCTTCGCATCTATCCACTTACGGCAGGCTATGGTGGTGAGGGGCCTCATAACTTACTTGAAGTTCTCACCGCTGCAGGATTTCCCGTTGATGAAGAAGCTATTTTTACCGAAAAATGGGCTCGTCACGGAAAGATTTCCTTCTCTGGAGACAAATCGGGTATGAAAATTGATTTTTAACCCACGCAAAAGGCTTATCACTTTGTGGTAAGCCTCTTGCGTTTATTTTTTTTTTGATATATAATTCAAATAAAATTTATATGAAAGGAATTAAATAAAATGTTTGCATATATAAAAGGATCATTAGAAATGAAATCAAGTAATTATATCGTTGTAGATATTAATGGATTAGGCTATAAAATTTTTATGTCTCAAAATAATATTGAAAGTATAGGAGAAATAAACGATATCGTTAAAGTATTTACATATGTAAAAGTAAGAGAAGACGATATTAGTATATATGGTTTTAAGACTCAAGAACAATTAAGAATGTTTGAATTACTTATTGGAGTTAGCGGAGTTGGAGCTAAAAGCGCTCTTGTTATGCTTTCTTGTATCGAACCATCAGAATTTGCAATTGCAGTTATCTCAAACAATGTTAAATTATTGACACAAGTTCCTGGAATTGGAACCAAATCTGCTCAAAGAATTATATTAGAATTAAAAGATAAACTAAAAGCTGAACAATCTGAATTAGATGAAGAAAAATTAGAAAATGCTAAATTAAAATCTTCTAAAACTAATGAAAATGTTCAAGAAGCAATTTCTGGACTTATGGTTCTTGGTTATTCAAGAAAAGATATTGAAAAAGCTTTTACTCATCTTATTGTTGATGAATTATCCGTTGAAGAATTAATCAAAAAAGGATTAATTTTACTAACACAAAAATAGAAGAGGGTGCATTGCACCCTCCTTTCATTTACCATATGAATTTGTCCTCCCACTTTTTTATGTCTGCTTGAGCTTGCTTCTGCGTAGCAATCCCCAATTTTATCTCGAGCCCACCTAAAAGTATACTCCAGAATACAGGCGATATGCCAAATACTCCAGCCAAACTTCCTAGTGCTGCTCCCCAATATAGGAAACATACCATTGCGAAACCCAAGTCATTATTTGGAGCCCATACCTCCCAGCTCCAAGCCGAGCTGAAGAGCTTAAAAGATATAGCAATAATTGCTATTGCTAGAAGTGTCCGTACCAGACTAGCCAAAGTTTTTTTCATATTAGTAACCTCCTACAAGTTATTTCATATTTACATTTTATCACATTTACATAAATTGTGCAAATTTAATATTATATTGACAAAAAATAATTATTTGATATAATATTTTTAGGTGAATAATATGGATAAAAATAAAAGAAAACAAAAGAATATTGGACCTTTAAAAAGATATATGAAAAATAAGGCCAAACAAAATACTTTAAAAGCTATAAAATATTGGGAAAAGAAACATAATAGAGAATTATCCCCAGAAGAAAGAAAAGATTTATATATTAAAGAACAAAAAAAGCTTATGCTAGAAAACAAGAAAAAATTTAATAGAATAAAAGTTGGTCTTGCTGCAGGAGTATTATCTATTTCTTCTTTTTTAGCAGGTATGCAATTTCAAAAAAATCAGCCTTTATTGCCAGCAGGTATATCTAGAAGTGAAGCAACATCTCAAGATTCAAATAAAACAAAAGATTTTAGAGATAGTCTAAAAATAGATGAAAATGAACTTCATGAAGCTAAAATTGAAGAAACTAGCGAAATTATCAATTCTTTAACAACTCCTGATAAAGTTTTGAATTATGTAAAAAGTGTATATGCAACAGAATACAATAAATCACATGAAGAACAAGTATCTGCTGAAAACATCTCTTTTCTTAAGCAAATTTCAGATTTTTCTTTATATGAGGATACTGCAGAAAATGGAGATAAAATAGTTAGATATTCTCTAAGTTCAAAAGATAATAAAGAAATTTACGGAGGAAGTCTTTTGAATATTTCTGTTAGTAAAGATAAAGAAAATCTTTTATCAGAACAAGTAACTTATTGGGATAATGAATATGTTAATGCATATTCTGAAAATGCTGAAGTTAATGAAAAAGGAACAAATTCTTTTACAAATAATACAGAACTTGGTTATGCAATAAACACTGGTTTAACTTATTACAGAGCACTTTTTGAATATACAAATTCATCTAGTTCATCTGCTTTTGAATATACTAAGTCTTGTAAACAAGAATTCATAAAAGCTCTTGTAGAACAACAAGAAAAATCAAATTCAAATATTACTCAATCTAATGAAATATCAGATAATTCTGAACGTTAAAAAAATAGAGTTAAACGAATTAAATCGTTTAACTCTATTTTTTTAATATTTTTCCTACAAAGTGTACAATATTTGTAGAATTTTTATTTGCAACTTCTTTACCTAAAGCTTTACCTCCAACTGTTAATGAGGCAACTAATGCACTTATAACAAATTGTAGATTAGTTCCTGTCTTTTCAGCAATTTTAGCAGCTATCATTGCACTTATTGCACCACTTAATACCCCACAGATATCTCCTATTACATCAGCACAAATATTAGCTACTTTAGAAGCATTTTTTATTAACTTTAATGATGTTTTAGCACCATCTACTTTTTTGGTTGCTTTAGCATGAAATTCATGTTCATTTGCCACCGTTACTGCTACACCTATAATATCAAATATAATTCCTATAGCAATTACAGCAATTAATATAAATATTGATGCAACTAAATTTAAGTGTGACACTCCATTTGTTGATATGTATGAAAAACAAATAGATAAAACAAATGTTATTATACATACTTCAATAAACCATTCCCATTTCGAGTGTTCTTTTTCTTTCTTTTTTGCCATTTTATCTTTCTCCTTTTTGTAAATAAAAGGCGACCTAAGGTCGCTCTATATTTTATTCAAATCAAGATGGTAAAACCTAAGTAAATTTTACGGTTTAGGTCTAGTTGAATTTCTCTATTCTTTACTATGTATTACTACATAGCTGTTTCCATTTAAAAGAACATCTACATATTTCAGAAGACACTAGATCGCCACTTAAGTCCGTACCTTAATCCTCAGATTTCTATGCTTTTTAAAGCAAACATTCTAGAAGTTTTCCTTAACATACTTAATTTATTGTTAGTCCTTTTTGCAAATGTAATTTCATAGTATCACAATCCCAATACATTCACTCAAGACAGGCTACACTATGTATTTTGTGTCTTGGCACTCAACATAGGTTATACTTAAAATGCAATTTAAGCCTCAACGAAATATGGGATTTTATATATGCCATTATATAATACCCACACCTCTTCCTTCCTACTCACACACAAACCTGGCAGTTCGCGCACAAACAAGAAGTTTCATCGGTATGCCCTTTAGTGGATTTTTAGCCCCACCCTCACAATAAATAGTACGACTAGAATAATGCACCATCGATATTTATTATACCAAATTTAGGAAATTTTTCAAATTCTGTTTTTGCTTTTTCTAGCTTTTGGCAGTCAAATTAGGTCAATTTATTTCCGCGTTTTGAATGTTTTTGCATTATTTTACTCTTTTTTGCTCGTTTTTTCTTGTTATTTCATTTTTGCTATTATATATGTTTTTTTACTTCATTATATATCTCTTCATGAATATCTTCTATAGTTCTTATTTTATCTCCATTCATACATTTTATTTCATACCAATTATACTCTTTAGCAACATCGCATGCAGCATGATATGCATCAATTAAGTGATTTGGATCACTCTCATGTATATCTTTTTGAGCTTGATGTGTAAATTTATTTTCTCTGTTTTTTATCAATTCTAAAGATTTTTCAACTGGCATATTTAAGAAAAATACTTCTGTTGGAACTGGTAATCCATACATATTAAATTCAAAATCACATAACCAATCTAAAAACTTTTTTCTTTCTGTTTTATCTGCAATTTTGCCTGCTTGATGAACCATATTGGCTGTTGTATATCTGTCTGCTAATATAATTCCTCCATTGTCATAATATTCTTTATATCCTGTTTTAAATGTTGCATATCTATCTGCTGCATAGAAACTAGAAGCTATATATGGACTAACATCTTTTGCATTTTTTCCGAATTCACCTGATAAATACATTTTTACTAATGAAGAACTTGGTGAATCATAATTTGGAAAACTAACTGTTTTATAATCCACTCCATCTTTTGTTAATCTTTCTTCTAATTTAGCAAATTGTGTTTGTTTTCCACTTCCATCTGTTCCATCTATTACAAATAATTTTCCCATTTTCTTTTCCCCCTTGCTTCAAATTATATATTTAATTTATTTAATTGTAAACAATTTTAAGACAAAAAAAGAGAACTAGATAACTGGTCTTAAAAGCAATCTATCTAGTTCAATAAACGGATTTATAAAACATATAAATATATGATTTATGCTGTTATTTTAGCAAAAAGATTTATATAAGTCAATAAATTTCGACATTTTTTATTAATTTTTTATAAAAAAGTTTTTAAAGAAATTAAATATCTTTCTAAAAAATCCTTTTTCCTTATAAACAACTAACTCTGTTGAGCTTTCACTGTCTTCATTTTGTTTATTTTTTCTCTTTGAAAATACATTTTCAATATCATATTGTTCATTTTTTTCTTTTTCAATTCTATCTAATTCTTCAGAATCTCTTTTCTGAAGCTCGTCTCTTTCTTCTGGACTTGATAAAAAATCTCTATAAATAAGTCCTAATATTGCAACAGTTTCTCCTTTTAGATTTCTTTCATCTAAAGGTTCTTGTATTCTAACATCATAATCTCTTGCTTTATTTTCTGAAATCATTTGCCTAAATTGTGCCGGAATTTTACTTAATAAATCTATCGGCATAATTTTAAATATCTCATCTATTTCAGCAAAAGCTTCTTCATATGCTCTATCCAATTTTATTTCCTCCTATGTTATTATACTTCTAGTTCTTCTCTACTTTCTAATTCTTGTGTATTTTGTTTTCCTATTCTGATCAAATTTATGACTCCCATCGCATCTTTTCTCTGAGTTGCTAGTTCTTCTCTACTACATAATTTCAGTTTTTTCATCCATTGTTCATTATTTTCATGTACAACTTCATTTGTTTTACTTAATTCCCCTAATTTGCTTCTTTTATAATTAACTATAAGTTTTCTGTATTCTTCTGAATCTAATTCTTCGATATATTGTTTTAATATTTCTTGACATTTTATTGCTTTTTTTATTTTTCCTTTTGACAATACATCTTTTTGAACATCTATAACTCCATAGCATGCCATTAATTTATCATCAACAAATTTAGGCTGTGGCTCTCCATCATTATTCCTTTGACCATATTTTGCATTGACTTCGCTCATCAATTCTGATTTTAGTCCAGCTAAATTATTTTCTTCTGAAACTCTATCTAAATCTGCTTCTAACTGTTGAAATCTTTCTTCATCTTCTTTAGAAATCTTTGAAAAATCTAGATAATATTTTATTTTCAAGAATTTAATTGCATTTACTATTTTTTTTACATTTTCACATGCACTTCTGTATTTTATATCTCCTTCTGATTTTTCGTATTCCATATTTATTCTCCTTCGTTTATTTATACAATTTTATTATAGCAAATTGGTTTTTTTTTGTAAATATTTTTTTACAATTTCCAATATTTAATATCTAATTTCAACATTATCTTTTTCTACATTTTGATTTTCTACCTTTTTTTCCTCTTGATTAATTGCTACTTTCAATTGATTTCTAAAGTTTTTTTCGCCTATTACTGCAGTCCACATGCAACTTCTTTGACCTCCCAAAACATCTGATAAATATTCATCACCTATTACAAGAATATTTTCTGGGTCTAATCCCATTTCATTTGCAGCTTTAGTAAATGCCTTTCTCCTTGGTTTAAAAGAATTTGAAAAATATTTAATTTCCATTCTGTCAGCCATCTTCTTTATTTTTTTATCACTTCCATTTGAAACAATACATATTTTAAATTCTTTTTTTAATCTTAGTATCCATTTTATATTTCTATAATCAACATCTTTAAAATCTTGTCTTATTGTTCCATCAATATCTAAGATAATCCCTCCTATGCCATATTTGCTCTTCCATTCTTCTATTTCATTCAGATTTAAATCTTTTACATCTTTATACTCTTTTTCAGGAATTATTACTTTGGATAATGGTCTATTTATGAATTTTATTAAGTTAGTGTATATTGTTTCAAAAATATTCATCTATTTTCCTCCAATTAATATTTTTATTATAGCACCTTTTTAGCAATTTGAATATATTAAATGTGTTTTATTTCTAAATTTTTAATTGCTGGTTCATAGATATTTCTTCCCATATAGTCAAATCTACTTCCATGACATGGACAGTCCCAAGTTTTATCGGCATTATTCCATGAGAGCAAACATCCTAAATGTGAGCAATTTGGTTTTACCGCATATATTTTTCCTGTTATATCCTTATAAACTCCAACATTTTCACCATTTATTTCTAAAATTGCAGCATTATCATTTTCTATTTGATCTATGCTATATGGTTCTATTTTAAATTTATTAAAAGCAATTGAATTTACTGTTTGTTTCAACATATTTTGAACTTCCCATCTATTTTTTATAGGCTTTACCCTTGTAGCAGAAAATATCTCAGAAAACTCATTTTCTTTTCCTAATATTTTATCAGTTACTATAGTAGCAGCCACATTTGAAGAAGTCATTCCCCATTTTTTAAACCCTGTTCCTACATATATATTTTTCATCAAGTTTGAAAATTCCCCAATATACGGAATTTTATCTAAACTAATGCAATCTCTCGTATCCCATCTAAATAACACCTTACAATCCGGATACATTTCCTTTGCTTTCTTTTCCAACTCATTATAATGAAATTCATCAGTTATAGGCTCACCTGTTTTATTTCCAACACCACCTATTAATAAAACTTCTTTTCCATCATATAATGCCGTTCTAAAAGAATATGTTGGCTCTTTAACATTGATATACATTCCCTTTGGCAATTTACTTTCAGTCTCAATTGCAATTAAATATGAAGTAGATTGATACATTTTAACAAAATAAAAACCAGGTGCATTTACAATTGGAAAATGAGTTGCTATAACAACATGTTTTGCATAAACATCATTTCCTGTATCTGTAGAAATTTTATATCCCTCTTTATCTTTTTCCACATCCACTACAGTTGTATTTTCATAAATCTTATTCTGCTTCGATATAACATTAGCTAATCCAAGCATATATTTTCTTGGATGGAATTGAGCTTGTCCATCAAACTCAATAGCCGCCTTTATCTTTATTGGCAAATCTATATTTGAAACCAACTTAGCATTTTTTCCTAATTTATTAACAACTTCTACCTCTTTTTCTATTTCAGGTACTTCATCTTCTGCTGTTGTATACACATATGACTTTTCTTCAGAAAAATCACAATCAATCTGTTCATCCTTTACAATTTTTTTAATATTCTCTATCGCCTGTTCATTAGCCTCTAAATATTTTTGAGCATAATCATATCCATAATCATCAGCTAAATGTGCATAAAACAAATCATGTTGACTAGTTATTTTACCAGTTGTATTTCCACTAACCTTCTCTCCAATTCTCCCTTTTTCTAAAACAATAGTATTTATATTATTTTTAGTCAAATAATATGCTGTAGTAAGCCCAAATAATCCTCCCCCAATTACACATACATCCACTTTTTTTGTATCATTTAATTGTTCAAAAATCTCATTATTTTCCGTTGTTTTTATCCATAAAGATTCCATACTTTTTCCTCCCTTTTTACCCTATTTTTTCCACTTTTTCGTATTTTATGCTGACAATTTGTTGTCAATTTGGTGTCGGTGTTTTTTTTGACAGCCTTGTCAATTTGGTGTCGGTGTTTTTCTTGACAAGGTGTCAATTTGGGGACAGATATTTTTCTGACATTTTAGGAATATTTTAAATAATCTATGGAAAAATAAAACATAAAGTGATATACTACAGTAAAAAATAACACATAAGAAAGGAAGATATAAAATGGAAGAAAAACTTTTTAACAAAAAAGAAGTTGGATGGTCAAGTATTGACACTCGTGAAAAAGAAGCTATTTATTCATATTGCAATAATTATATGAACTTTATGAATAAATCAAAAACAGAAAGAGAAGCTGTTGTTACAGCTAAAGCAATTGCTGAAGCTAACGGTTTTAGAGATTTAGCTAGCTATGAAACACTAAATCCTGGCGATAAAGTTTATTTTATTAACAGAGAAAAAAGTATGTATTTAGCTGTTATTGGAACTGATAAATTAGAAAATGGGTTACAAATTGTTGGAGCTCACATAGATTCTCCAAGACTTGATTTAAAGCCAAATCCATTATATGAAGATTCTGGGTTCGCATATTTTAAAACTCATTATTATGGTGGAATTAAAAAATATCAATGGACAACAATTCCATTAAGTTTACACGGAGTCATTGTAAAAGCTAATGGCGAAAAAATCACAATAAATATTGGTGAAGATGATAATGACCCAATTTTCACAATTTCTGATTTATTACCTCATTTGGCTCAAGATCAAATGGAGAAAAAATTAAAAAATGGTATTGATGGTGAAGATTTAGCTATTTTACTTGGAAGCATTCCATATGATGACGAAAAATGTGCTGAAAAAGTTAAATTAAATATTTTAAATATTTTAAATCAAAAATATAATATTACAGAAGCTGATTTCTTGAGTTCAGAAATTGAAGTTGTTCCAGCTTTCAAAGCTCGTTCTTTAGGGTTTGATGGAAGCATGGTTGCAGCTTATGGTCAAGATGATAAAATATGTGCTTACACATCTTTATCTGCTTTGATGACTTTGGAAAATGTTAAAACAACTGCAGTTTGCATATTATCTGATAAAGAAGAAATTGGTAGCATGGGTAATACAGGTATGGAATCTCATATGTTTGATTATTTCATTTCTGAATTATTGAACAAAACTGGAGAAAACAGACCTAACTTATTAGATAAGGTATTCTGCTTCTCTAGAATGTTATCTGCTGATGTTGATGCAGGTTATGATCCACTTTATTCTAGTGTTTCTGATAGAACTAATGCAGCTTTCCTAGGACGTGGTATTGGTCTTAACAAATATACAGGGGCTCGTGGAAAATCTGGTGCTTCTGATGCTAATGCAGAATTCGTTGCTTGGATTAGAAGAGTTTTAGAGAAAAATGATATTAGATATCAAATCTCTGAACTTGGTAAAGTTGATGTTGGCGGTGGCGGTACTATCGCATATATCCTAGCTAATAAAGGTGTTGATGTTATTGATTGTGGTGTTCCTGTCCTTTCAATGCACGCTCCTTATGAAGTTACAAGTAAATTTGATATTTATACTGCTTATAGAACTTATAAAGCTTTTTGGGAAGAATAAAATATTAGAGAGTTCATTTAAATGAACTCTCTTTTTTAGAATAAAAAAACACCTATGTATCGACATAAGTGTTTTGTGTTATATGGTGAGCCAGAGAGGGTTCGAACCTCCGACCCCAGGCTTAGAAGGCCCGTACTCTATCCAACTGAGCTACTGACCCATTTCTTAACACCTAATTATAATAACACATTTGTAGAACAAAGTCAACAACTTTATTGAATTTTTTTGAATTATTTTGGCATTTTGCATTTAATTTTACAATTTACCATCTTTTTGGCTTTTTATATAATTTATACCAATTCTTTTTCAACTTCTCCATTTTCTTCTAGAAGTTCTGGTTTCTTTAAATATTTTGATAAAAGTTTAAATGATGATGCATAATAGTATCCATCACAAATTCTCTCATCACCAACAAATGCCAGTGTAATACATTTCTCTTCTTTAAACTCTTCATCTTCATATATATAACTCTTTTTCTTTTTTCCCATAGAGAAAAACATACTAGTAGTACCAAAATTATAAATATGATGATATATACTATCAATTCCTAATGAACCTACATTTGTTAAAAATACACTTGTATGGAATGGACTTGCTTCTATTATCTTCTTTGGCATAATTCCATGCTTGTCTAAAAACATTAAAAATTTAACTATTGCTCGTATTAAGCCACTTGGAATAGCACTCAATATAGAAACCAATTTATCTGTTTTATTAGATGCTTCAACATCTTTGTTCTTTTCTATTGCCGCATCCAATTTATTCTTTATTTCAAATATATTTTCATCACCATTAAATGGTAACTTTAGTGGTGTTTCCACTCCATCATCTGTAAGACTCTTTTTAATTACAAGAGATACATATATTTTATCTCTTTGATATAATGCTCCATTCATTGCAAATCTATTTAATCTTGGTCTTTCTCCAATTATTCTTACAATAGCAGCATATATAATATTCATATAAGAAAGTCTTATTCCTTCTTCTGCTTTTCTATCAATATACTCATCCAAATATTTTAAAGCTATGTCTTGTTTAAAATAAACTTGTGAATCTGCTCTATCTAACATTACACAAGGCATAATTTTAAATATTGGTGTTAATTTTTTTATCTTTTTTCCATCTGATCTATATCCAAACATTTTTATCCCCTAATTTATTTTATATCCCTAATATTTTTGCTTCCACATTGATCATTTTATATTTTTTGGTTTCTACATCTAATTTAAATTCTATCAAAGTATTTTCTAATGTTTCATTATTTTGTCTTAAATCTGTTGTAAAATATAATTTGATTTGTGAAATCTCTAATTTATTTTTTACAATTTCTTTAAATACTTCAGCTGTATGTCTATCATCTTCACACACAAAGATTAATTGTGGCATTGCTGAAAATCCTGAATCTCCTTGTACAAAATTTTCATAAAAATCTTTGTACATATTCATTTTATCAACTAATTTCTTTTGCCAATCTGATTCTCTTCTAATTACTTCAAATAAAAATGTAATTGATTTATTATTTTTTGTAAGCTTTACAGAGCCTCCTGTTGCTTTGAAAACTTTTCCCATTGTTTTAGCATTTAATGCTGGTTTTACAACATAGCTATCAAAAGCTTTTACTTTTCTAAGATATGCTATAATTGTTTGATTTCCTGCTAATCTCTTTTTTATCATCGCAACTGGTTTTACATTATCTGTTTGTTGCCACTTACATTCTATCTCTTTTGATGTTAATAAATATTTTCCCATCTTTTCAAGACAATATATTCTATAAATTCCTTTACCTTCTTCTGATGTAAAATAATATCTTGTTAATATTTTTGATTTTACTAATTGGTCTAATTTGTTATTTAACTTGTCTTGTGACTTTGGATCTATTCCTTTCCATTCTAGCATTTGATATATTTGTCTTGATGTTATAAATTCAAATTCATTTACTAATTCTAATATTGCAAAATGAATATCTGTAATATGTCCTATGTTTATTTTATGTATTATTTGATTCATAGATACATATCCATCTTTTCCATCAAATGTTTTTATTTCACCTTCTCTTATAGCAAATGGTGATACTTGTGCTTTGATTTGGTTATCTTCAACCATTTCTTTTACCTCCTTTATATTGCAAAATTTTCCGCAATATTTAAAAATATTTTACACTATGGCCAATTTTACCTTTTTCTTATCTGGAACTATTTTTTTTATACAAACATTCACAGTCTGACCATATTTTAATTCTTCTGTATATTCTGTCATTCCAACTAAATTTGGTGTTAATTCTATAAAAACACCATTTTTATTTTTTTCTGTATCTCTCACTATGCCTTTTACAGTCATACCTTCTTTAAAGTTACTTACATTTTCTTCCCAGGTTCCTAAACAATTTTTGTAGGATAAATTAATCTTGCCTGTTTTTTCATCTATATATTTTACCATACATTTTACTTTTTGTCCAATTTTTAGTCTCTCATCTGGTGATTTTATTCTAACAACAGATAAGTCTTCTATATAGATTAGTCCATCCGTTCCATCTTCCATTTTTATAAATGCACCATATGGCTTTATCCCAGTAACAGTTCCTCCTACTATCTGACCTTTTTCAATTTTCATTTTCTTTTGCTCCTTTTTTCTTTCGTTTACAATATTATATAAGTTTTAAAACAACTTTTCAACTATTTTCCTAATATTCCTTTAACCTCTTTAGAATTTAAATATCTCCATTTTCCTAATTCTAAGTCTTTTACTCCAAGGTTACCAATTTTGCTTCTATGTAGAGCCAAAACCTTTCTTCCGATAGCTTCGCACATCTTTCTTACTTGCCTGTTTTTACCTTCATGGATTGTTATTTCTAATCTCGAAATATCTTTTTCTGTATCAGTTTTTAGAATTTTAACTCTTGCAGGTTTAGTTATATAATCATCTATTTTAACTCCGCTTCTCAATTGCTCAACTTCATCATTTTGAACAATTCCTTTTATCGTAAC
The DNA here is from genome assembly GCA_934120315.1 of uncultured Clostridia bacterium. Lineage (GTDB taxonomy): Bacteria > Bacillota > Clostridia > TANB77 > CAG-508 > CAG-269. The sequence continues at coordinate 135,667 of CAKOTX010000001.1, read as the reverse complement.
TGTATAAGTTTTTTCGATTTCATGTTTTGGATGTGTAACTTGATATACAAAATCACCATCATTTGTTAATATTAAAGCTCCTGATGTATACATATCTAATCTTCCAACAGGTACAATTCTTTCTTTGACTTTTACTAAGTCTAATACTGTATCTCTTCCAAATTGATCATCAGCTGTTGTAACATATCCAATTGGTTTATTTAATAAGATATACACTAATTTTTGTGATTGCTTTACATCTTTTCCATCAAATTTAATTTTGTCTTTTTCTGGATTAATTTTAGTTCCAAGTTCTGTAACTGTAACTCCATTAACTTGAATTCTTCCTTGCAAAATTAATTCTTCACATTTTCTTCTTGAAGCCACACCACATTGTGCTAAGTATTTTTGCAATCTTTCTTCCATTTTTCCCCCCTAATTATGGTAATATTTACTTAATTATTGCATATTATATATTAATTCCTTTTACTTTTCTAAAAGGCTTTATATAGATTTCTCCGGCAAGGTTCTCTTGCCGGATTTTACTTATTCATTATCTAATTTCTGTATTATTTCTTCAAAATATTTAGGTAATGGTGCTTCTAATTTCATTTCTGCACCTGTGATAGGATGTTTAAATTCTAAACATTTAGCATGTAAACATTGCCCTACAACTCCAAATTCATTTTTCCCATTAGAATATGTGCAATCTCCAATTATAGGATAACCTATATAAGATAAATGTACACGAATTTGGTGTGTTCTTCCTGTTTCTATATTTACTTGTAACAATGTGTATTTATTATATCTTTTTAAAACTTTTATATGTGTAACTGCATTTCTACCTGTTTTTATTACTGCCATCTTTTTTCTATCAGAAGTGCTTCTACCTATTGGCATATCTATTGTTGCTTCATTTTCTTTTACAACACCTCTTACTAATGCAATATATGTTTTTTTAACTTCATGATTTTTTATTTGTTCACTCATATTAACATGTGCTTTATCATTTTTTGCAACTATTAATAATCCTGAAGTATCTTTATCCAATCTATGCACAATTCCTGGTCTTATTTCTCCACCAATTCCTGACAAACTATCTTTGCAAATTGCCATTATTGCATTTACTAATGTTCCATCTGGATTTCCATTTGCAGGATGCACTACCATTCCTTTAGGCTTATTTACTACTATTATGTCATCATCTTCATACACTATATCAATAGGTATGTTTTGCGCCTTTAATTCAATTTCTTTTGGTTCTTCTTTTTCTATTGTTATAATATCTCCATTTGAAACTTTATATGCAGTTTTCTTTTTCTCGCCATTAACTAATATATTACCTTGTTCAATTAATCTTTGTGCTGCCGTTCTAGTAATTTCTGAATCTATACTAGTAATATATGCATCAAGTCTTTTTCCGCTTTCTTCTACTATATACTTCATTTTTTCACCCTTTTAATTATTTTTCTATTTCATAAAATACAAATTTTGAATCTTGTTTTAATAATTTGTATCCTTCTAATTTAGCATCTTTAATTACCATATTCATTTTTGAGTCTTTATATAATATCACATAATTAATATCATATTTTTTGAATATATCTTCAAACCATACACTTAGATTTGAACTCTTTATAAAGTCCATAAAGATATCTCTTCCTCCATTATATTCTGGTGCATACAAATCACATCTAGAATCTATAAATACTGGAATTCCTCTATATAATAAATAACTTCCATAATTGTATTCATTATACAATCTGACATCTTTTAAATCTATATTGTTCTCTTCAAAATATTCTAAAATATAACTACTCATTTCAACAGGATATGTTTTTTCATCAACATATTTTGCTTTTATTTTTGACTTTATAAAATACATACTTAGTATTATTGTTAATGAAGATATTATAATTCCTCCAAATAAAGTTGTAAATAAAGAAATTAGCTTATCATCTATATCTTCACATTCTGATTTCATCCAGCTATATATTAATCTATTAAATGTTATAGAACCAATTATAGCAAACATTGTTGATTGTCTTTTTGAATATAACATCAACAATCCTAATCCACCTATCATAAATAAATCTGTCAATCTTATTTTAGTTTTTGTAAATATTAAAATTGCCATAAGTAAAATTAAAGTACATAAAATTGGCTCATTATTAATTAATGTCATTGGTAAATGTTCATTTATATTTTGAGTTGTATTTCCTTGCATTGTTTTTATTAAATATGTGTATGGCGTAGTTCCTAATGGTGTTAAAAATCCTGTGAATGCACAAATTATCATTACAATTATTAAATATTTTGTTCCATCTCTTCTTACAATTGAGATTTTGTAATTTTCTCTTACTTGTTTTTTATACTTCTTTGCGATTTTCTCTTCAATTATTGCAATTATATATTCTGCAATATATGGTAAATATAATACAAACATGAATGGCCATACTGCAACATGTAAATTAGCAACTAAAATAGATATTAATATCAAACCTATCCCATATCTTTTTTTACTTGTTTCTACTAATTTTTCTATGCAAAAAATTTGAATAGTAAACATTATAAATGTTACTAATTGTGCTCTTGCAGCAATGTAATCTTTTAACAAGTATATTACTCCTAATGTCATAAAAAATGAAATAACTTTATTTTTAGCTAATTTCGAATTTGTTTCAAATATAGCAATCCCTAGAAGTACAGCAAACACACATGTTGATATATATATTCCTGTCATTCCTCCTAGTGAGTAAATTCCATATATAATAACATCATATAACCAATGAGGATATGTATATTCTAATCCTTCATGCCATGAAAATGGATCTTTCATATCTATCCCTTTATTTTGAATAATGTATTCTCCTATTTTAATTGTATAATAAGTATCATTTTGTAAAGTTTTTGGTGCCATGCTAATACAAAATATTGAAATTAAAATTATAGCCATTATTTCAAATATAATTTTTTTCTTTTTCATATGTGACCTCCTGTTTTTAATCATATTTAAAATTATAACAAAAAAAATCCAAAAAGGCTAGACTTTTTGGATTTTAATTTATATTAAACAGCTTCTTGGTTTTCTGTTTCTTCTTTCTTTTCGTTACCTTCTTCATTTATTAATTCTAAGCTACAAATTGAAACCTCATAAGCTACTTTCATTTCTGATGTTCCATCTTCATATTTCTTTTCATATTGTCTTGATTGAACTCTTCCTACTATTTTTACTTGAGCTCCTACTTCTAAGTTTTGGCAGAATCTTGCATTTCTTCCCCATGCTATTGTTGGGATATAATCTGATTTGTTATAAGCTCTGTTTACAGCTAATAATAAATCTGCAATTTCTCTTCCAAATGGTGTTTGTCTGTAAATTGGTTTTTTACATACAAATCCGATAAGTACAACTTCGTTTGTTGTTTCATCTTTTTTTACTATGTCACTTTCTTCTGATTCTTCTACTTCTTTAACTTCTTCAACGTCTTTTGCAAACACTGTTAAAATTAATTTGTTTCTTTCATTTTCATAACTATTGTATGATCTGAATTGTCCTTTAATTAATAATTTGTTACCTTCTGTTAACATTTCATCAGTAATTAATCTTTCTGATATTGTTATTGGGATGATGTCTGCATTTCCACTTAAACGTGGTATTGATAAGTTAAATGTGTAAAATTTCTCCCCATAAATTTCGTGGCTGAATTTTTTTTCGCCTGTAACCTTTCCTACTAATGTTAAGTAGTTGTTTTCTAAATAATTTGTATCCAATTTTATTTCCTCCCTATCTTTCTTTTTTATCAATCGTAAATTTCTCGTCCTGTTTCTCTTTTTTAAAATTTTCTACATTTTTAATTATACTACACTTTTTTGGATTTGTCTACATAAAAAGTTAATTTTTTCTAATTTTTTTTGAATTTTGTCCTAAATATTGGTGTTTTTGTGCACTTTTTTATAAATTATGCAATTCATTTAATATAAAAATAACCAATTTATTATATACTTTTTTATTTTTTTGCTCATTTAAATATATATTTTTTTCCTGTGCTTCTACAATTTTTCCATCACTTTTTTCAATATCTCTTTGCATACACACTAATATTTTATCTTCTTTAACACTCGAAACTGTGACTGTTGATTTCGAATTAAATCCATATGTTATCATTTTCACTGGTTCTTCTAATTTAATTTTGTTTAATATTTCTATATCTACATCTCCATTAATAATTAAATATTTAACTTTTGATAATATAGTACTCATATATTCATATTCATCTTTTGCCAAAATTATATCTTCATTTATTACAATCTCTTCAAAATTAATATTTTTAATATTCTTAACACTGTTTTGTGTTATCTCAATAAATTCGATCTCTTTATTTTGTAATTCTTTTCTAATTGCTTGAATATCTCTTTTCTTTGCAATAATCCCGACTAATGGCATACCGTTCTCCTTACACTGTAAGTTTTTCCATATTCAATTGTTTTATTCACAAATCTGTGTGCCATTATTGTTTATTGTAAAATTATCTTTATATATTAAATTTGATACTGTTGTAACTTCATATCCTTTTTCTTTAATATTTTTTATCAACATATCTAAACTATCAGCTGTATGTTTGGTTCCATTATGACTTAAAATTATTGAGCCATTTTCTAATTTATTTTTTAGTCTATTCCACATTTCTTCACCTGTTAATCCTTTATAATCTAATGTATCTAAATTCCATTGAATTGTATAATATCCATTCTCTTGTGCTGTTTTTATTACTGTATCATTATATTCTCCATATGGTGCTCTATAAATATTTGTCTTTTGTCCTGTTATTTGTTCTATTTTATTTACACTTAGTTTTATTTCTTCAAGATTTTTTTCAGCAGACAATTTATTTACATGAGGATGCGTATTACTGTGGCTTCCTATTTCATGCCCAGCCTCATATATCTTTTTTACTGCTTCTGGATATTTATCCACCCATTCTCCCACCATAAAAAAAGTTATATGTACATTGTTGTTTTTCAAAGTTTCTAAAATACTATCTATATCATCAGCATTCCATGCACAATTCATTGTAAATGCAATTTTCTTTTCATTTGTTTTTACATTATATATTGGCAGATATTTCATTGTAGCTGATGTTTGAACTGTTTTTACATTCCCTATATTCGAAAAAATTATTAACATTGCAACAGTTAATATCGAAACTAAATAGGTTCTAATTCTATCTTTATTAAATACAAATATCATCACATTCCTCCTATTGCTGTTAAATTTTATGCACAGTTTTCCATTTTATTCTTAGTATTTAGCTACACCTCTATTTAGGTGCAGTATTTTTGCGTATTTTCTTGCTATACTTTGGGTATACCAATAGTAAAGAGGTGATTATTATGTACTTGTCTGATGCAGTAAGAGATAGAATTAGATTTTATCAAAAACAAAAAGGTATGAGTCTTTGGGGATTATTTAAAGCTTCAGGGGTACCAATGTCAACTTTAGCAGCATTTATGAGTAAAAGAACTGAATTAATAAAATTAGACACTTTACTTCACATCTGCGAAGGTTTTGGTATCACATTAACTGAATTTTTCCAAGACGATATTTTTAAAGAAGTCGAACAAGATTAATATAAAAGTTCTGGTCAAACCAGGACTTTTTATTTTTCTGTAATATTTTTGTAACACAAATGTCATAAAACTGTAATACACTTTTTCGTCGAATTATTGTATAATAAATTTGACGAATTTTTATAGAACAAGTCAAAAGATGGAGGATACAATGAGCATCGAATCAGATTTACGAAAAGATGGAATTAGAGTAGTCGACATACTTGATACAATGTCTGTAAATCGAATCGCACATAACATTGCTACAAAGCTCTGTGATACATTCCCTGAACTTTGTTTTAATGAAAGTGATTTGTTTGCTAAACTTTCAAGATTAGGTATGTATAGAGCTGTAATGCCAGAAGGTATGGCAGAAGCTAACTATTTCTACAAAAATACATCTATATATTTTAATGAAAAGATTGCTTTTGAAGATTTAGAAGAATTTGCAATTCATGAATGTATTCACTATATTCAAGAAGTTAAAGATAAAAAAAATAATCTTTTAAGAATGGGCTTATGCAATTTTGATAATTTTAAAATTGTTGGTATGGGCTTAAATGAAGCAGCTGTCCAATATATTACATCTAAAGTAATCGGTATAGAAAAAGACTATGTTAAATATTTTGGTGTTTCTTTTAGAACAATTAGTCCTTCATACTACCCATTAGAATGTAATTTAATTGAACAAATGGCATATATAACAGGTGAAACTGTTTTATATGATAGCACATTCACAAGTAATGATAAATTTAAAAATACTTTTATAAATCTAACATCTGAAAAAACTTATGATGATGTAGAACGTTATATTGATGATATTCTTGATTTAGAAGAAAATATAATAAAGCTAAACAATAAATATTCAGCATATGACGAAAGAAATAAAAGTGTTGATAAATTAGTTTCTAAATCAGAAAATTGTAAAGCTAAAATTGCTGAATATTTTACTAAAGCTCAAAACTTAATTATTAAAAATTATTTTGATAAAGCTTTTCGTAAAATTAATGATTTAGAAGAACTTGATAATTATAGAAGAAAACTAGAACATTATAGAGAGTTAATCGGAATTACAGATGGTTATACTTTCTTTGATGATTACTATACAGAAAAGATGTCTGCATTAGAACATAAATCTAACGTACTTGAAAATGGTGGCATCGAAACTGCTCTTGAATGTAAGAAGCCAAACAAATTTATTTCTTGGTTCAGAGCAATAAAAAACTTCGTAACAGGAGAAAAAATACATAATTAACAAAAGATTTTAGTATACAAAAGTCAATTTTACAAAAGACTTTACAAAAGACTTTACAAAAGACAAGCATACTAATGAATTTTGCAAGTTATTAATTTACAAAAGATTTTTACAAATGATATCATACAAAAGAATTTCAAAAGTCGGCATTAAACTAGCCGACTTTTATTTATTTTAAATATTCCATTATTGAGTATGCTGCATCTCTCCCAGAGCGCGCTGCCCAAGCAACAGTTCCTTTTGCTCCTGCAATATCTCCACCTGCAAAAACTTTTGGATTTGAAGTTTGATTTTTCTCATTTATTTGTAAATATCCCCATTTATTTAGTTCTAATCCCAATTCATTTACAAACTCGTCTGGTTTTGATCCTAACGCCATTATTATATAATCTATATCTATGACATAATTGCTTTGTGGAATATTTACTGGTACTTTTCTTGTTTCTCCTTCTTTTTGAACTAATTCAGTTTTAATTAATTCTACCTGTTCTACTTTATCTCTTCCTAATATTTTCACAATATTGTTTTGAAATAAAAATTCTATTCCCTCTTCTTTAGCTTCTTGTATTTCTTTTACTTCTGCCGGCATTTGTTCTTCTGCTCTTCTATAAATAATTTTAACTTCTTGTGCCCCTAGTCTTTTAATCGTCCTTGCGCAATCCATTGCAACATTTCCGCCACCTATTACAGCAACTTTTTTATTTTGATAATCTGGATGTGCCTTATGTTCCAATAATTGATTTCCACCATATACTCCTTTTAATTCTTCGCCTTCAACTCCCATTTTAGTTGTAATATTAGCTCCAAATGCAAGAAATATTGCATCATATTCATTTTCTAATTCTTCTAATGTAATATTTTTTCCTAATTCTTGATTATATTTAACTTCTAACCCTAAATCAATTACTTTTTGAATTGTTTGTTTAACAACTTCTTTAGGGAGCCTAAACTCCGGTATTCCATGAACTAAAAGCCCACCTAAGTAATTATATTTTTCATATAATGAAACTTGATACCCGTTTCTTAATAAAAAGGCTGCAGCCGTAATACCTGCTGGTCCTCCACCAACAATTGCTATCTTTTTATTTTGATTTTGTTTATTAATTTCAGCTATTTTATAATTTTCTTTTATTGAAAGATCTCCAATAAACGCTTCCATTTCTCCAATACTTACTGGAGTTGATTTTATACCTCTTACGCATGAACCTTGGCATTGCTTAGTATGAGGGCAAATCCTTCCACATACAGCCTCTAATACTGTTGTTTCAGATAATATTTCATATGCTTTTTTATAATCTTCTTCTTTTATTGCTTTTATAAATCCTGGTATATTATTTCCTAATGGACACCCTTTATTTGAACATGGCTTTACAGGACAATTTAAGCAATAATTTGCCTTATTTAATATTTCTTCCATTTTTCTATTCCTTTTCGTATACTTCATAAGATATTGTACATTTTTTTCAAATCTTAGTCAATTATTTCGACCTCTGAGTATAGTTCATATCTACTCATAACTTCTTTTAAATCCATAATAAAATCAATCTTTTTATTCTCATCTCTCAAAAGTGCTGCTGGATGCCAAGTTGGCATATACCATATTCCTCTCTTTTCTACCCATTTTCCTCTGCTTGCAGTAATTCCATATTCTTTGCCAAGAATATTTTTTAAAGCAACACTACCTAACAAAACAACGATTTTAGGTTTTACTAATATAACTTGATTTCTTAAATAATTTAAACATGCTACTGCCTCATCATCCTCTGGATTTCTATTTCCTGGAGGCCTACATTTTACAACATTCGCAATATAAACATCTTCTCTTTTTAATCCAATTGCCTCAAATGCCATATTCATCAACTTTCCGGCCTTACCTACAAATGGTATTCCTTGCTTATCCTCGTCTGCTCCAGGACCTTCACCAATAAACATTAAATCAGCCTGTTTATTTCCTGTACCAAATACCACATTTGTTCTATTTTGACACAATTTACATTTTCTACATTGATTAGCATCTGCTTCTAATTGTTCCCAATTATCATACATATATTTTCACATCCTAAATTTCAAAAATCCTTTTTGCATTATCATAAGTAATTTTAGCAATTTCTTCTATTGGTACATTTTTTAGTTCAGCAATTTTCTGTGCAACATATTTAACATTTCTGCAATCATTTCTTTTTCCTCTGTTAGGTTCAGGTGTTAAATATGGACTATCTGTTTCAATTAAAATTCTATCAATAGGAACCATTTTTATAACATCTGGTGCATTTCTAGAATTCTTAAATGTTATAGGACCCGCAAATGAAATATAATATCCTAATTCTAAGGCTTGTCTAACCATTTCTTGATTTGGTTGGCAACAATGGAATATTCCAGCTTTATTTACCTTGTGATTTCTAATCATTTCAATAGTATCTACAGAAGCATCACGAGAATGAATTACAATTGGTAATTCAAGTTCATTTGCTAAATCTATTTGCTTTTCAAAAGCCTCTTTTTGCAATTCTTTATTTTCTTTATTCCAATAATAATCTAAACCTATTTCACCAATTGCTACTAATTTTTTGCTTTTATTTTCTTTAACTATTTCCGTAATTTTAGCAACATCTTTCCACAATTCTTCTTCAGATTGTGGAATATCATTAGGAGAAATCCCACAAATCGAATAAATAAAATCATATTTTTTACTTAACTCTAACGAAAAAAGTGAAGACTCAATATTATATCCTGCACATACAAATTTAGTTATGCCTGATTCATATGTATCTTTTATAATTTCTTCTCTATCCTCATCAAATTTTTCATCATTATAGTGTGAATGTGAATCAAAAAACTCCATTTTAATCCTCTCTTTCTACTACCACAACATTAGCAATTGCATACTCTTTACAATGTGAAATACTAATATCAATATCTTCTATTTTGTTTAAAAATCGCTCTGACAACTTTATATATGGTCTGCCATTTTCATCATTTAATACTTCAATATCTTTCCATGTGATATCATATTTTCCATTTAAAGTTTTAGAAATTGCTTTAAAAACCGCTTCTTTTGCAGCAAATCTAGCTGCATAATGTTGATATTTTTGCATTTTCTTGCTTTCACAATATTCTATTTCCTTTTCTGTATATACTCTCTCACAAAACTTTCCATCTGTGTCTTCTATACTAGACTTTACTCTTTCTATTTCTATAATATCTGTTCCTGTTCTTATTTTCATAGCCATCCTCTCCTTGCGAAAAAAAGGACCGATCCCAAATTAGCAAATGCGTAATATAGGACCGACCCCAAATTATCGTGCTAAAAATATAATATTTATTGCATTTATTATTAATGTTATAACTAGTATTACTGTTATAATTACATTATTTTTAGCTGTTTTTTCTATATTCATTTCTTTATATAAGATATCATATTTATTCTTTGTATCTTCATATAATATATTCAATTCCAAGACTTCCTTTAAGTATTGATAAAATGTTGAACCTGCATCATCATCTGTTACTTCATTTATCCATAATGATTGTGTAAAATCTATAAATTCCTTACGAGTCTTATTTACTTTTATACCTTGTCTAAATTCTAAATTTATCTTTTTCAAATATAGTTTAGTATATATTGCCAATATGTATGAATATAAATATTTTTCTTCAAAGTCATGTGGAAATATCGTATAATTATTCATATCACAACTAGAAGCAAATAATGTTACTCCTTGTTTTGTTACTCCTAATTTTGCATATTGCCATTTTGATATTACTTTCATATCTTTTTTTGAATATTCTACACTATTATCACTTGGTAATATATTTAAAAATTTAATATAGTTGTTGCTGATTTTGTCAAATTCACTTGTACTGTTCCAATTTTCTTGGTCTATACATGCATATGAAAATGTTAAAAATCTTTCTGTATCTATATCTAATTTTATTGATTCCGTAACAGGTCCTGTTAAATTCTCTATAAATTCTTTAAAATATTTAACATCATCGAAACAATCTGTTTGAACTCTTATATTATCATAATTATTCATGTTTGCGAATTCTTGTGTTATATCTCTAAATTTATAGTTAAAATTCAATATGTCTGAAAATTTGTTACTATCTTCTATATTTGTTTTTATACATAAAAAACATATTCCTGTATTAAAACATATTATTTCCATTTTAGGAATTTTGAAGAATATTCCATTTCGCTCTTCTGTTTTTCCTTGAATATCTTTTTTGATATTATATTCAAATATTGTACATGGATTTTGAGCTAACACTGCTGCTCTTGTATCTTCTGGCAATTCTTCAAATTTTTCTAATTTGGATTTACTTAAATTAAAACTGTTAAACATATAATTTCTTGCTCTATGTGAAAAGTAAGAATATATGCCTAAATCTTTGTCTTTTCTAAATGTTCTTAATTTACAATTCTTATCTTTTAACAATCTTAATAAATATTTTATATATCTATTTTCTTTTATTACATAAGGATATATAAAGTATGTATATTGGTATTTTGTCTTTAGCTCCATCTTTTTCCTCTCTCCTTATTTTTCGCAATAATAGTTCATATTAAGGTCTTCTCCTAAGTGCCATCTTCCAATAAAATCAATTTTAATATTATTTTCTAAATTATATTTTGGTGATATTACTTCTTTTCCACTTTGATCTACTGAACCCCAAAGTCCATTTCTCTTTACAGCTGCATATCCATATTCATTTTGCTCCATAGCATCATCATAAATATAATCTGTTACAGGATTTCCTTTTTTATCTACATATCCATATTTTCCATTCTTTTTACTTAAAAATATAGTATTATCTTTTAAAACTTCTGTATTTGATTTTTCATTACAATTAAAATCATAATATTTATATTCATTATTTACTCTCATTCTTAAGTATGATTTTTCTGTATTTATTTCTGATAATATTCCTGTTACTTTTATATTAAAATTATTGTCTATTACTGATGTTTTATATTCTGTATCTTCTGCTAAAAATAAATTTGCTTTTTCACTGTATGTTATTCCTGCATAGTCAAATCCTATTTTAGTATTTTCTGCTTCATCTATTATTCCGTATTTTTCATTTTCTTTTGCTATAAATATTCCATTTTGTGCTTCTTTTAAATCTTGATATTTGGCTTCTATTTTTACTTCACCATCTGTTGTTATTTCGCCATACATATCATTTTTTACAAATATTAATCCGTTTTGTGTTGTTGATTTTATATCATCAAATCCACTATCAAGTATTGTTTCACCTTTTGAATTAATTAATTTTGTTTTTCCATTTTCTTTTACTAGATAATATTCTTTTAAATATGTTTGCTCTATTTCATCATATTGATTATTTAATATTTGCATTTTTGTAGCACTTACTACACCATATTTTTCACTATCATCTATTGTAATATATCCTTCTTTATATGTGTCTCCTAGATTTTTGATTTCTTTATATTTGCTGTCTATTATTATACTTCCCTTGTCATTTACAAGTCCTACTTTATCACCTTTTTTTATTATGATACTATTTTCTAAACCATTTAATACTGTGATTTCGTCATATTCTGTTGGTAATAATTCTTTTCCATTTAAATCTATTAAACCATATTGATTATTCTTTTTTACTCTTAGGACATTTTCTTCATACCATGTATTATCATTTTTGTCTGCATTTACTAATGCCTCTATTTGATCATATCCTGTTAATATTTCTTCATTTTTGTTATTTAGTGCTTTGGTTTTATATGTTCCTGTATTTTCATTAACATCATATGTACAAATAAATACTCCTTTTGTTTTATTTGGAATTACTATCATTTCTTGATATGATGGCTGGATTACTTCTTCTCCATCTTGATTGATTACTCCCCATTTATTTTGGGCATATAATGAAAAATATTCATAATCTTTAGAAATTTTCTTTTGTTCTTTAAAAATATTTTTTATAATAAATATGAACATGATGATTACTGCTAATGCTAATATTACTGCTATTACTTTCTGGTAATTCAGTTTTCCACTTGTCTCATATCGTTTTCCTCTACCCATTAGTTTTCTTCCTTTCAGATTATATTTTATCACGAGTATAATATATCATAAAATTTTCTTTGTTACAAGTATTATTGCATAAATATTAAAAAAGAAGCCTATAAGCTTCTTTCATTATATTATGATATTCCATTTGCCTTTTTATATTCAGTAATTTGTTGTTGTTTTGCCTCTATTGACTTCTTTAGACTAATAATTTGTCTATCATACAAATCACATAATGCATCAATTTGCTCTTCAGTCAAATCATTATCACCAATCTCACCTTTACGATATCTTCTTTGTAAGTCTAAAAGTTGTGTATTTTCATCCTCTGTCTTTTTTACATATTCTTTAAATTCTTGTTTTTTCTCTTCCTGAACATCTACTTCTTTTTCTTCTGAACTTTCATTTATCTCTTTCTTTTTAAATAAATTTCTAAAAAAGTTTTTTATTTTTCCAAATATAGTACTTTCGTTTCTTTCTATTAAATCTTTTTCTTGAGTGTTATTTTCCATACTTATTCTCCTCTTTGACTTTCTTGTTTTAATTCTTCAAGTTTAGCCGTAAGTGCTTTATCTTCTATTTCTAGTTTTGCCAATTCGTCTTCTCTAGCATGTAATCCTAAAAGTTTTTCTGCTCTATTTTCTCCTGTTTCTACCATAATAATCCTCCTCTAATGTTTATATAAGTAAAGTATATCCTATTAAATTTAACTTTTCAATACCTTTTTACAAATTTTCTGTTTTTACGAATTTACAAGTTATTACACTCATATCATCTTTCGCTATTCCGTAGCTATTATCTACTGCTTCATTTAAAATTAAATCAGCAATTTTTTGACTATTTGTAGTTTCGATATCTTCTAAAACATATTTTACCCATAATTCTTTATTTTTATATTCCACATTAGAATCTAATATTCCATCACTACACATTACTACTATGTCTTGATTTTCTATGTCTTTATCATATATTGTTAAATTTATATCTTTTAATATTCCTGCTGGCAAGCTTAGTGATTTGACTATTTGCACCTTTTTCTTATTCTTTATATATGTTGGACATGCTCCATTTTTTATAAATTCCATTTTTCCATTATATAAATCAACTATTGCAATATCTAGTGTTGCAAATATTTCTTCATTTGCATTCATAATTGTTGTATTTATTAAATCTATGGCTGTGTTTTTATCAAATCCTGATAAAAATAATCTTTCCAACATCTTTAATGCTATTTGACTACTTTTTCTTGCTTCTGGTCCTGAACCCATTCCATCACTTATTGCTAATAAATATTTTCCATCATTTAATCTTATTTGTAACAAGCTATCTCCTGATACAGGGCTATCATTTTTGATTTTTGCAGCTTGTCCTATTTGAATTATATATTTATCTGCTGATAAATAACTATATACTCTTTTGCCTTGTTTGCTTGATTTCTTATTTTTTACATCATTTTTCATCAATTTTTCGTTCAAGCTTTTTTCTAGAACTTTTTGAATTTTGTCTACTTCTGTGTTTTCGCTTGTTTTGCTATCTTCGCTTAAATATACATCTATAAAATATCTGTTTTCTTGCCTATTTATTTCTATTCCATCTATTAAGATATTTTTTATCCCAAGTGCTGTAATAATTTTTTTCTTTTCCCCATCAAAATCTGCTTCTTTTTTTATCTCTTCTTCCATTTTTACAGCAATACTTGAAATTGCTTTTGAAACTCCATCTAATTGGGCTTGAACAGTCTTTTTATTAGATTTTACTTTTTCTTCCCATATAAAGTTTGACTTACTTACTTTGTATGCATAATTTACTGCTTTTATTATTTGTTCAATATCATTATTCATTCTTTTGCTAACTTTTTCGTCATCATATTGAACTATATAATTATTAAATTTTGCAAATGTTTTTAATAAGTCTTCTCTTGCTATTTCTTGCTTATCTAAAAGAACATCAAACAATTCATTTACTATTTCATTGTCTGGTTTTGTCATATCCTCATATAACATATTTTCTTCTAGCCCATCTAAATTATTCAACAATTCTGTTATAAATAAATCTCTATTTTTAAAGTAAAAATCTGTTTCTCCTTTTTCTTTATAAGTATCTGCCATGTCTTTTATTGTTTCAGATACCATATTTAACTGATTTATTGTTTCTTTACTTTGTTCTAGCCCTCTTTTGTTATATTCTGGTAATAAACTGTCTGGTTTTACTAATTCTTCTATATTAATTCCTGCCCATTTTGGAACTGCAAGTAATCCAAGTGACGCAATTAGCGCTTCTTTTATTACTATTAAATCACTTGTTGAGCCTTTTGAGACATATAACAATATTCCATTTCCTACTAAAAATCCTGCAATTACTCCTATTTTTCCAAATCTGTTTAATAATCCTGCTATCATTCCAGAAAGTGCATAAATTGCAATTACAACTGGTTCATTTTGTACTATTATTCCTAATGTTACACCTATTGTCACACCAGCCGTCGTTCCTACCAATACTCCATTTTTCCAGCCAAGTATTAAGACTATTAAAATACTCAATATATTTCTAACCGAAAATCCAAATATTGCAAAATCTCCTAATGCTGATACCGCAATTGAAACTAATAAGCTAGCTCCCATTACTTCTTCTATTGAAAATGCTCTTTTTTCTGTTATCTCTTGTATAACTACTAACGAATTTACAAATATTTTATAGAAAATTACTGAAAATATTGCTAATGTTATATGTAACAATAAATCCGCTATTGTGAATTTAGTTAATATTAATTTAGCCAACATTACTAGTATAATACTGAAAAATATATGTCCAGATATTTGAATTTCTTCATTTTTATATTGATCATTTTCTTTTGGAGGTTTTATGCATATTAGTATAAGCAACATTAATATAATTAATATATAGTTTAATGCACCTATTGTTCCTACTCCAACCATATTTCCTATGGCTCCTGCTAAAACTACCACAATTGCTGGTACCCCACCAGCTAAACATGCACCTACAATTGCTATACTAAATGGTGAAACTTCTTGTCCCATCCCTATTGTTGATATCATAAAGGCTATTATATATATAACTATATTTTTTATATTTATTAAATTCTTTAAAATTTCTTTGCTCGTATTATTTTTTGACATCCCTACCACCTCATGTAATATTTTAATCCTTTTCTTTTGTGTTTTTTGTCTTTTTTGGTAATCTACTACAAAAAAGTTTTTTACATTTTGTGATATTTATTTTTATTTTTTATCGTTTTGTGTTTTCTATTTTATTATAGTTTGTCGAAAAATACAAGTTTTTTTGAGAAATTATATTATTTTAAATAGCACTTTTGATTTCACTATTGCATATAATTTAAAAAGAAAAATATAAATTTAGAGGTGATACTATGTCTAATAATATGGATGAACTATTTGCAAATGTAAAAAAGATGGTAGATAGCGGTAATATTCCTGATGATGTAAAACAAATGATGAATAATTTTCAATCTAGTTCTAATAATCAAAACAATTCTCAAACACCTGATTTAAACAATATTCTAAATAATGTTTCTCCTGAAATGCTTAATAATTTAAGTAATATGTTAAATTCGAATGGTCAAAATACATCTCAAAATTCTAATTCAGGTAATTCTAATAATTTTAATTTAGATATGAATACAATTATGAAAATGAAATCTATAATGGAAAATATGAATAATAAAAATGATCCTCGTGCTAATTTATTGTACTCTCTAAAGCCTTATTTGCGTGATAGCAAGAAAGAAAAGCTTGACCAATATGTTAATATGCTTAATGTGTCTAAAATAGCTGAAATAATGAATCAAAATAATAATAAAGATAATAAAAAATAATTATCGAAAGGAGTATTGTTATGCCTGGTTACATGAGATATAATCCAAATTTCCAATATTATAATCCATACTACAAGCCTTATTCTTATAATCATCCTCAACGTCCAGAACCACCACATTGTAAGCCGGCTCCGCCACCTCCTGAACCACAAAAAAAGCCAGAACCGGATAACCCTGTTTGGCTTGATTTATTTGGAATAAAACTATATTTTGATGATGTTCTTATTCTTAGTCTTCTATTCTTTTTATATAAAGAAGAAGTAAAAGACGAAGGGCTTTTTCTTGCACTCGTACTTCTTCTTATTAGCTAGATTATTCTATAACAATATTATCTTCATCAACAAAAACATATGCATTTTGATGTATTTCCTCTTCATCTCTGTCTATTTCTCTAACTATATTAGAAATACGTAATTGCACTGCATCTAATGTACTTGCTGTAATTATTGCTTCTTTGTTTCCTTTGGCTCCAGCATGTGCCAGTCCTCTTAGAGTTCCTATAACCGCAATATTATCTGCTGCAATAACTTCTGCTCCCGAATTTACATCTCCAATAATTACAACACTTCCTTCTACTTCAAGTTTTTGACCAGAACGTAGTGAACCTTTATGAAACGTGGTTTCAGATGTTCCTACGTCTTTTTTATAACTTCTTGTAATGCTGTGTAACCCTAAGGTTGTAGGACTATCAAATGTTACCTCAACATTAATTTCGTTTGTTATTACATCTCTTATTTCTTCCATTTCTTTATTTGACAATATTTTTCCTACAACTCTTATTGGAGTTGTTTCATCTTTATACATTTTTTTCAAATCTTTTAATTTTTTATTTAAATCTTGTATTGTTTTTTCTTGAGTAGCATCTTCTGTTATTTTTACGATAACTTCATCTGTTCTTAAATTTATACTAACACTATTCATTTCATTCCTCACCTATACTAAAAATATTTATCTGATTTGTTCAATAAATGGTGTTGCATTAAGATTTTCATCTACTTCTGTTGTTTGATTCATTCCAAAATACTGTGTAAGTACATCTCTTGCAACTTCTGCAGCATAATTTCCATGTCCACCATTTTCTATCATTACAACTACTGCTACTTCTGGATTTTCATATGGTGCAAAACAAACAAACCATGCATTTACAAGATCATTACCACTACTGTCTTTTCCCGCTTCTGCAGAACCTGTTTTTCCTGCAACTTCTATATTAAAGTTTTTAAATATATTGTATGCAGTTCCTCCAGCTTCACTTGCAGCCATTCTCATACCTTCTTTAGCAACATTTATGCTCTCATCACTTATTGTTATTCCATCATCAGTATTTTCTATTCCTAGCTTTTCATTAGTATAATTTTTTATTTCTTCTTTTGAGATTTCTGTTCCATCTGATTTTAATACAGATTTTATAATTGTTGGATTTACAACTGTTCCACCATTTGCAATAGATGAAATATATTTAGCTATTTGCATTGGAGTAAAACTGTTATCTCCTTGTCCTATTGCAGCTTGTAAAGTTAAACCTGGTGTCCATGTTTTTTTACCATCTCTAGAAGCTAATGTTCCTGCTTTTTCGTTTGGAACTTCTACACCCGTTTTCTTTCCTAACCCAAAATGCAATGCATATTTTGCTAAATTATCTATTCCCATTCTGTCTCCTGTTTCATAAAAGAAATAGTTACATGAATGTTGTAATGCTTGTGTTACATCTTGATATCCATGTCCCCTATGATAACTTGTATAATACCAACATTTTGGTTGATAATCATTATATTTTTTATAAATACCTGTATCATTTATCTTTTCTTTAGTGGTTATAACTCCTGTTTCAAGTCCTGCTATTGCTGTAACCATTTTAAATGTTGAACCTGGTTCATATGTTGACTGAGTTGCTTTATTTAATTGTGGATGTCTAGGATCATCTCTTAAATATGCCCAATTTTCTTGTGATATTCCACCTACAAACCATTGAGGTTCATATGTTGGATAACTTGCTGTTGCAAGAACTTCTCCTGTGTTTACATTCATTACAACTGCTGCACCACCTTGTGCATCATATGTTTGTGAAAATCCACCATTTTTTATTTTTTCAATACAATTTTCTAAAGCTGTTTCTGTTGTTTGTTGTAAATTAGAATCTATTGTAAGAACAACATCACTTCCTGCAATAGCGTTTTTTGAAACATATTCTCCTGTAATAGTCCCATCAACAGACATCTCTATCTGTTTTTCTCCATCTTTACCTTTTAAATATTTTTCAAAAACAGCCTCAACTCCTGTTTTTCCTATAATATCATCTATATCATATGTATCTTTGTTCTCTTTATATTCCTCTTCTTTTATTTTTCCTGTATATCCAACTATATGTGCTGCTAAACTTCCTGTTAAATATGTTCTTGCAGCTTTAGTTTGTATGCTTATTCCAGGAAAATCGCTGTTTCTCTCACTAATTTGAGCTACTACTTCATCACTAACATTTGTTGCTATTGTAATTGATTTTGTAGCACTATAACCTGTAGTTGTAATAATATATCTAATTACCATTATTTTTCTTGCATCTTCTATACTATCACTTTTTATTTGATATTTATCTTTAAATTTATTAAATGCTGTTTCAGCATTTGCATCTTCATCTATTTTATATTTTTTCTTCCACTTTGTAAGTTCGTCTCCCTCAATAGAAAATTCAAATGGATTAATTTTTATAGGAAATGTATCTGAATAAGCTATTTGATATTTATCCAACAAATTAACTAAATTTAATGCTGATTCATTTAGTTCATCATTTGATATATTCGTTTTATATATCTCAATATCATTTTCTGTCTTTACACCAGCAAATTCGTTTCCAGATCTATCTAAAATAGACCCTCTTGCCGCTTTTATTGTTGATACTCTTGAAAGTCTAGTATTTGATTGTTCTCTATAACTTTCACCATTTACAACTTGTAAATAAAATAGTTGAACAATTAGTACAATTCCTATTACATATGCTAAAATAGTTACAATATTAAATCTAAAATTCACTTTTTCACTTCCGCCATCATCATCCCATGATGTATTTCTATCAAAACTTATTCTATTGTTCAACATTTCACCAACTTTCTTTTAAAAATATCTAGTTAAAATTCTATCTCCTTTTATTTCATTTTCAATCTCATATCCAGTTAATTTCATTAGTGGATATAATATTATAATTAATAACACATTGTATATAACTTCAATTAACAATATTTTTATAAAAGCATATATTTCTACATTTATTTTGAAAAACATATAATTTAAAATATACATTAAAATCTCATATAATATTGTGCAAACTGCTCCCATTAATAGTACAATTAATCTGCTATCTTTAGAAAGAGTTTTATCAAAAGTTCCACTTAATAACCCAATTAAAGCTAAACCAATGGATGTTAACCCAAAACTTCTTCCCATCCATATATCCATTAATATACCAAATGAAATTCCATATATAATTCCCATCATTCTTCCCATATACAACCCTATGTATAACATTAAAATCACAAATATATTTGGCATTATTCCAGCAATTGTAAAATGTGTAAAGAAAATAGTTTGCAATAAATATATAATTATAAATGTAACAATCAGCCATATATGTATTAAAACTTTTTTCATTAAATATATCCTTTCTATTCTATTAGTTTGTTATTACTAAGACTGTCTCTAATTTTTCAAAATCTACTGCTGCTTCTATTGTTGCATAAGAATCTGTTTTATTTGTACCTTCATTTACTTTTTTGATTTTTCCAACATGAATTCCTTTTAAATAAATTCCACCTAATCCTGATGTTTCTACACTATCTCCTTGGATAATTCTAGCATCTGTTGCAATATTTGAAGCACTTAATATAGATTTATTTTCAATTGTTCCTTTGCAAATCATTGTATCTCTTGTACTACTTGCTAAACAACTTGTTGCACTGGCACTATCCACAATTGTTTGCACTTTCGCAGTTTTGGCTGTTGTTGAAACTATATATCCAACAAGTCCTTCATCTGCTATAACTGTCATTTTTTCTTTTATTCCATTATCACTTCCTATGTTAATAACAAGTGTTTTAGAATAATTGCTTATATCTCTTGAAATTATCATTCCTGGAACTGTTGTATATTCTCCATATTTTTCAGCTAAATTAAGTTCTTGTTTTAATTGCTCATTCTCATTTTTCATAATTTCAAATTCTCTCATTTGTTGTTCTAACTCGCTATTTTTTTGCTTTAATGACTCATTTTCACTTTTTAATTTATCAACATTTTCAAAAAAGCTATTATTGTTATTTAGCTTATTTTTTAAATATGTTAAACCATTTTCTATTGGCATTACAATAGCATTAGCAAAGTTCTCAACTATAGAAAATTTTTCTGAATTAGTATTTGAAAACACAACTAAAATTATTAATATTATAACTGTAATAACAATTCCTATAATTCCACCTTTATTATTTTTTTCCATACACTATCTTCTCTTTCTCGAATTTAATAAAACTTTTCTTAATTTTTCTATATCTTGTAGTGTTTTTTCTGTTCCTTTTACAACACAATCTAATGGCTCTTCTGTAACATATACTGGCATTCCAGTTTCTATGCTTATTAATTTATCTAAATTTTGAATTAATGCTCCTCCACCTGTTAGCATAATTCCTTTTTCCATAATATCAGATGCAAGCTCTGGTGGTGTTTTTTCTAGCGTTATTTTTACTACTTCAACTATCTTATCAATAGATTCTTTCATTGCTTTTTCTACTTGGTCTGATGTTATTATATCTGTTCTTGGTAATCCATCATTTAAGTCTCTACCTTTTATCTTCATTGTCATTTGAGACATTAATGGCATTGCACATCCTAATTCTTTTTTTATTTGTTCAGCTGTTGTTTCTCCTATTGCTAAATTCATTTCTCTTTTTACATAATTAATAATATCTTCGTCTAATTCATCTCCCGCAATCCTTAGGGAATTACTAACTACAATTCCTCCCAAAGAGATTACTGCTACTTCTGTTGTTCCTCCACCAATATCTACAACTATATTTCCACTTGGTTCTTCTATTTCGATTCCAGCACCAATAGCAGCAGCCATAGGTTCTTCTATTAAATATACCTCTCTTGCTCCTGCTCTTATAATTGACTCCTCTACCGCTCTTTCTTCTACTTCTGTTATTCCTGATGGAACTCCTACTAATACCCTTGGTCTAAGTGCATTATATCTTTTACAAACTTTTTCTAAAAGATTTTTTAATAATAGTTTTGTGGCTGTAAAGTCTGCAATTACACCATCTTTTAATGGCTTAATTGCACTTATTTCTTTTGGTGTTCTCCCAACCATTTCTTTTGCTTCAAATCCAGTAGCAATAATATTTCCCGTTTTATTATCTATTGATACTACTGATGGTTCTCTTAAAACTATTCCTTTTCCATTTAATGTTACTAGTATATTGGCTGTTCCTAAATCTATCCCTATGTCTTTAGATTTGAATGACAAAAAATTCATTTTTATTCTTTCCTTTCATTACGCATTCTTTGTGAAAAAATGCTCACATAATTTCCATTTCCAATTACAATATGGTCTAATAATTGTATTCCTAATAATTTGGAAGCTTGTTCTACATTTTTAGTAAATTCAATGTCTTGATTACTTGGCGTTGGATCTCCTGCTGGATGGTTATGAATTAATATTATTTTTGCAGCTTCTATTTTTACCGCTTCATTTAATATTGATTTCATTGTTGCTGTTACAAAGTTTCCTCCACCTTTTGCAATATCTTTTATCTTTAGTAATTTATTTTTATTGTTTAACATTGCAATTTTTAGTATCTCTTGTTTTTCAAATCTCATTTCTTCTATTAGTATTTCAGCTATATCTTGTGGTCTTTTTATCTGTTTTTCTTTATAATTTGAAATTGTATTTATTCTTGTAGCTAATTCACAAACTGCTTTTAATTGAATAGCCTTAACTTTTCCAATTCCTTTTATTTTCATAAATTCTTCTACAGTTAAATCCATTAAAAATTTCAAATTTTCTTCCTTAGTATTATTTAACTTTAAAATTTGCTGTGCTAATCCTACAACCGTTTCTTCTTTTGTTCCTGTTTTTATTATTATTGCAATTAATTCTGCATTTGTTAGTGCTTTCGCACCATATTGTTCTAATTTTTCGTATGGTCTTTCTGCTTCTGGTAATTCTTTCATTTTTATTGGCATTATGCTATCTTCCTTTCTTTTTAGAAAGGCCCCTATATCGTGATATTATTATATATTGTATTTGTGTTTTTTTCAAGTCCTATATAAGTTTTTTTGTGTTTTTATATAATTCACAATAAAAAAGAAACTTAGAATTTTTCTAAATTTCTTTTTTATTTACTATTTTGTCTTTTTATCTTGTTTTTTATTTTTTGCTTGCTCTTCTCTTGCTTTTCTTTCTGCACTCTTAGCTCTTAATTCTTCCCTTATCTCTTTTGCACCTAATATATATATATATAATATACCATCTTTTATAATTACGAATTTAGTTTTCAATTCATCTTTTTCTGTATACATTAATATAGGTGTTTGCATTGTGTCTCTTAATCCTAATATTTCATTAAATGTATTAATTTGAATTTTTTTATAACCTTTTGTAGCTATATCATTAGTAGATTGTTGAATATAAGATTTATAGTTAAATAAAATTTGTTTTAAATCTTGTTCATACATTGCTTCTGCACTTCTTGTATCTATTACATATTTTACAAACATTACTAGAACAACTATACCAGTTGCAGCTAAAAGAATTCCTGCTCCAAGAACATATTCCATGTTTTTATATTCACTCTTTTTAGAAAGCATTTTTCCTTCGTCTTTTATTACATTAGAACCTATGCTAACATCTACTGTTTTCGTAGTTAATGGTATACTTAAAGTCATAACTTTACTTTCTTTATTAACTCTTGTACCATCATATTTATTTACTACATTTACATACATATCTAATTCTAATGTACTTGTTGTATCATTTAGACCATATGCTTTAACAAATTTATTCATTTTTTCGTTATATTCATTATAATCTATTGTAACTTTTTCTGATATATTTAAATTCTTTTCATTTGTTTCTTGTATTTCTTTGTTTACTAATTCTTCTGTTGTTTCATAAATTGAATTACTTTTTTTAGTTTCTTTTATATTTGTAACTGCTACTATTTTATAATCATAAGTATAATCTTGTTCTTTGGATAAATTAAAATCATAATTAAAATCTATTTCTAAATTTTCTATTAAACTTGCTACTACTGAGCTTCTTTCATCTAATGAAGTTTCTTGGTAAAATTCATTTTCTTTTAAATTTACTTTATAATTTACTTTAGCATTTTCTGTATATGTGTTGTATTCATTCTTTGACAACATGAAATATGAACCAATCAATCCTGCTGCCAATACTAATAGAATTACACTTATTACAGCTAATTTTATCTTATGTTCTCTTCTTCGTTTTTGATGTTCTTTTGCTATTTTTTCGTTGTTTTCCATCTATTTATTTCCTCCTATTAAATTATTTACCCACAATGTTAAGTATCCAACATAAGGAATTCTTGCCTTAACTTGTCCTACTATATCATCTTTTTCTATATATCCATCATCTTGATCCTGATTGGCATCTCCTTTTGTGTAATACCTTGTTTCGGTTCCCATCAATCTTTGATCTATTATTCTATGAACAATTTTTGTATCTTTTTTATTGAATATAACAATATCTCCTGTTTCTATTTTTTCATCTGGCTTATATCTTTCAAAAAAGATTATGTCTCCTTTATTAATTGTTCCAGTCATACTTCCTGAACCAACTACTATTAATCCATATCTAAATTTACAGCTTATAAGCATTACAATTATAATAACTATTACATAAACGATTGTTGTTATAATTCTATCTTTTTTCTTTTGTCCTACCGAAATTGTTTTTACTTTCGTTGAAAATAAATTTTCTAGTATTACATATATAATATATGGGACAATCATTTTTAATATTGATTCTATAAATATATATATATCCGGTGTTATTGGAATTAAATATATATATAGTGTTATTATTAATCTATATATTATTATTGCTGACATATTCCTATATTTTATTATCATATGATTAAATAACATGTTATTTGCTATTGATGCAAATATTATAAATGTTACTAATACAAAGTAATCATTTGTGGTTTTTAAATTGTAAATATTGGTATTTAAAATAGTATCTAATATTACCATTGCTACTAGCATTATTATTTTTGAATATTTACTTTCTTTTTGTAGAACAGTTTTCCTTATATTTTCTGAAGATACTATTATTACTATATATGGTATTATGTAATTTATTATTGACCATTTACTAAATTGTACAGTTGACCTATAAAATCCTGTAAATATTCCCAATAAATACATCAACACTACATATGTTATACCAATTCCACTTAATAAAAGTATTATTTGTTTGCTATTTGTTAACTCTAATTTATCTGTTTTTATAAAAATTTTGCTTATGACCATAAACACTAATAATATTACCGCTAATACTTGTCTTGTTATTATATTATTATATATCATTGCAAAAAGGAAGAATAATATTAGTGATATTTCTAGTGTATATAACCTTATTTTCTCACTTTTCATTTTTCCTCCTTTTTTATATATACTAATTTGATGGTGTTGCTGTTAAATTAACTGTAACATTTGTTGATGAATCTCCTACTAATGTTTTATTTAATGTTACACGTACTGTGATTGTTGTTGTGCTTCCTGCTGCAACTGCTGTTCCTGTACCAGCTATTACTGCAACAGAAAAATCTGTATTATCTGATTTTGCTGTTGCAGCTATAGTTGCCTTTATATCTTTACTATTATTTGCAACTTTAAAAGATACATCTGCATAATCACCTTTTGTTGCTAAACCTGATACTGTTATA
Organism: uncultured Clostridia bacterium; assembly: GCA_934120315.1. GTDB lineage: Bacteria > Bacillota > Clostridia > TANB77 > CAG-508 > CAG-269. The sequence goes on along the minus strand of CAKOTX010000001.1, from coordinate 109,981 downwards.
GTAGCTGCTTTATCTCCTGTTACTTTTCCTGTTGCTGTTGCTGATGCTACTTTAGGATTTGTTGTAACAGTTCCTGTTATTGTAGTGTTAACAGTATCAGAAAATTTTACAACAAAGTTACCTGAATTTCCCGTACCTGATGCTGTACCTGATATTGTTAACCCAATATTTCCAATTGTTGCATATCCTACTGCAACTAATATTATTGCTGCAATTATTACTACAGCTAAAATTATTTTTCCTTTTTTACTCATATAATCACCTCATACCTTAACTATTACATTGTTGTTGATGGAGATGCAACTAAACTAACATTAAAATTTGTTGATGAACTTTCTACTAATGTTCTATTTAATGTTACTGTTACTGTTACTGTTGTTGTACTACCTGGTGTAATTGATGTTCCTCCACCAGTTGTAGTTATTGTAAAATCTCCTGATTGTTCACTAGAACCAGCTGTTACTGCTACATCAGCATTTATATCTGTACTATTATTTGTTATTTCAAATGTTACAGATGCAGAATCACCATTTGTTGTTAAGCCAGATACTGTCATTTCTGCAGAGTGATCATTAGTTATAGTTCCTGAAGCATTTCCTGTACCAGATGGTGTTCCTGAAAATGCTACTTTAAAGTTACTATCGCTTCCTTCACCTGAAGCTGTTCCTGATATTTTTAAATTAATATTTGATATTGCTGCATATCCTACTGCAATCAATACTATTGCTGCAATTAATACTACAGCTAAAATTGTTTTAGTTTTTTTACTCATATTATTTTCCTCCTTAAAATACTTAAATTCCATCTTCTTTAGTTTCTAAAATTATTTACTTGTTGGTTCAGCTGTTAAGTTAATTTTAAAAGATGTACTAACATCATTTATTGGTGTTTTCACCAATCTTACTGTAACTGTAATTGTGCTTGTACTTCCTGCATTAATTGTTTCATTTCCTCCAGTGAATGATATATCAAAATATTCTGTATTTATTGCTGTATTTGGATCAATAGCAGCACTTATATTAGCATTAATATCTGTACTTTGATTTGCTATTGTAAATGTTGCTGTTTCTTCATCTCCTAATGTTGTTAATCCAGTTACTTTCATTGTTCCTGTTAGACCTGATGCTGATGCTTCTACATTCTCACTAGATTTTGTTACATCTGTAAATAAAACTTTAAAGTTTTCTTGATTTCCATCACCAGATGCAGTACCATTTATATTTAAATTAATAGATGAAATCATTGCATAACCTACTGCAATTAATAATACGGCAATTACTAGCACAACTCCAACAATCGTTTTGCTTTTTTTACTCACAATCTCACCTCCTAAACCTTCTAGTAAATTAATTATAATTCCTCACTTTCCTTTTTATATATTTTTCAACATATTGTCAACATATGTTTTTAACATTTTTTCTTATAAAAGTCTTGATACAAGTGTGTTTAATGACTTTATTACATTTTTATGACGTTTTTATTACATTTTTGTTACATTCTATAAAATAGACTACGCTTTTACCAAAAATTGTTCCTTTAATTTTTTCTATGTTCATAGTATAATAGATTTATAAGAAGTATGGAGGTTTACAAATGAAATTCGAAAAATTAAATGATACCAAGATAAAAATTAGTGTTTCTATGCATGACATGGAACAAAATAATGTTTCTATTCAAAATTTATTTTCTAATTCAGAGCCATCACAAAAACTGCTACAAAACATGCTAAAAATGGCTGAAAGTGAAATTGGTTTTGAAGTTAATGACTCTCAATTATTAATAGAAGCAACTCTAACTTCTGATGAGGAATGTATCTTTATAATAACTAAATTGCAAGAAAGTTTTTCTAACCCTCCTAAAAATAATAATTTTATATTTAAATTTGATAATTTTGATAATTTTATAAATTTATGTACTTTTTTGAATAATTTTTCAGATTTAAATTTAAAAGATTTCTCGCAAAATTTTTCCTTAATTTTATATAATAATACATATTATTTATATAATTCAGATGTTGAAAAATTTTCTGTTCTGCTCGATTACATGAAAAATGTATTTGCAGAATTTGGAACTAATGTATCTGATTCGCCAAGTATTCATGGAATCTTAAATGAATATGGTAAAGTTATCTTTGAAAAAAATGCTATTATTAAATGTATTTATTTATTCATAAAATAAAGAGACAGTTTCCTGTCTCTTTTCTAATACACATAATTTTGTGGGTTATATGCAACACCATTTACTCTAATTTCCAGATGTAAATGTGGACCTGTACTATTTCCTGTATTTCCTACTGCTGCTATTACTTCTCCTTGGCTTACCTTCTGTCCTTCTGTAGCATACAATTTGCTACAATGTCCATAGTATGTTTCAATTCCATTTCCATGTGATATTACTATCATATATCCATAAGATTTTTTATATCCTGAAAATGCTACTGTTCCTCCAGCTGCTGCTTTTATAGGTGTTCCTGTTGGAGCACCTATATCTAATCCAGTATGATCACCTGATCTTATACTACTTTTAGCCCCAAATCTAGAAGTTATTATTCCAGAAATTGGTCTTATTAAATTTAAACTTAATGGTACTTTTTGATATGATATATTCATTGAAGTATTTACTTTTCCTGTTGATACCTTTGGTGTCTGTTGAACTACTACTTTTTCTTTATATAAAGAAGCAACTGTTGCTTCTACCTCTGAAAACTCTTTTAGTGATGTATCATATTTTTCTAATATTGATATATCATCTATATTATCGCTTTCTTTTTCTCTTAATTCATTTACTATTTGCTCTGCTTGTGAAAAATCAGAAACATATGCTTTTTCTTCTTCTCCATCTAATACTGCATAAAATTTATAGTAAACAACACCTGATTGTTTTATTTTTTCGAATATTTCATCATCATTTGTTACTATATTTCTTTTTAATAAACACATTTTATATTCTGGCAAAGTATCTACTTGAACAAATGCTATATGGCTATCTTCTCCACCTTCGCCTCGTTCTATGTAATCATTTATTCTTGTTTGTAATCTACTTTTATCTTTACTGTATCCTACTATTTCTCCATTTAAAGTTACACTATATATTGGTTTAAAAAACAATGCTACCGCACATATTATTAGAAATATAGAAACAGCTATAAGTATTGTAAGTTTTATTGACTTTCTTGCAAATACTAATATTTGTTTTATCATCATATTTCTCCCTTGTACATATTTTTTTAAATTGTATAATACTTTTCCTTGTTTTCGCAATTTGCTTCAAAGCCTTTTTTCCGTATATTTTCTTTTCATTTCTTTTTATTTCTTTGTTTATCTCTTTATTTTCTATAAAACAAAAAAGTGCTAACAATTCTCATACATTGTTAACACCTTTTATTCTCTAACCTTGTTGTAATTCTGTTTTTACAGTTTCAATTTCTGTTACAGTTGCTTTTTGTGCAGGTTTATAATATCCCTTAGCATTTGCAACTTTAAATAATTCATATTGGAAACTTTCATCATTATTTCTTATTTGTTGAAATGTTTGTCTTAATTGGATATTTTCTGATTCAGAAATTGCTGTTTGGTATGCTGTTAAATCTGCCTTTACATTTCCTAAAATATCATTTACCATTGTTTTCTCTTCCATTTTTCATCCTCCTAATTATTTAAAAAACTCATTAATTTTTGTTTTGTGTTTAATGCATCTTGAGCTGATTTTGTAAACATTTGCTTTATTTGAACATCTTGTACTTGTGATGCATATGTGTTTAATTTTTCATATGCAGTTTCATGTGCCCCTATTAAATGTCTTAAATGTTGTAATTCTGCTTGTGTTAAATCTGCCATTATAATCACCCTTTCTTAAATTTTATATTGGTATTATGCTCAAATTAGTTTTATTTATACAGAAAAAGTCGAAAGAATCTTTCGATTTTTTCGACTTTCTATTTATTTTAAATTATTTCCAAATTTGCAAATTTTGCCATTAAACGTTTATGTCCAACTTTATCAAAATTAATATCAACTTTTAAATCATCACCTTCAGGTTCAACATAATTAATTGTTCCCTCTCCAAATTTCTTATGATATACTCTTGTTCCTGTTTGATATGCATTCAAATCAATTTTTACATCATTCTTCTTTGTAATATTATTTAAGAAGCTTTCAGCTGTTCTAAATGCAAATCCTGTTCCTGTACTTGGTTTTGCACTTGATGCAGAAGCTGCAAATTTAGGTTCTTCAACTTTATATGTCTTAATATTTCCATTGTTCTTGCTTCCGTAGCTCCAAGTGTAATTGCTGTCTCCAAAAACACTTTCTCTTTTTACAGAACTTGTCATTGCATCATCATATCCATCTAATAATTCTTTTGGAATCTCTTGTAAAAATCTTGATGGTGGATTATGTGTTGTAGAACCAAATGTAGTACGTTGTTTACTATTTGTTAAATATAGATTTTCTTTTGCTCTAGTTACACCAACATAACACAAACGTCTTTCTTCTTCTAATTCCTTTTGCTCTCCAATAGACTTATATCCAGGGAATATTCCCTCTTCCATTCCTACTAAAAATACAACTGGGAATTCTAGTCCTTTTGCACTATGTAATGTCATTAATGTAACAGATTCATCTGTTTCTTCCACATTGTCTAAATCACTTGATAATGTTATTCCCTCTAAGAAATCACTTAATCCATTTTCTGCTGATTCTTCTTCAAATTCTACTGCAACATTTAAAAATTCTTCTAAGTTTGCAATTCTATTTTCCGCTTCTACTGTATTTTCATTTTCTAATGCTTTTGTATATCCTGTATCTTTTAATAATTTTTTTATTAATTCAGATATTGAAAGTTCATCTTTTTCTGCCATTATTTTTTCCATGCAATCTACAAATTCTCTCGAATTCAAATAAACTCTATTTAATCCATATTGATCTGCATTTTTAATGACTTCATACATAGATATATTGTTTTGTTCTGCAATTTGAGCTACATTGTCTAAACTTGTTTTTCCAATTCCTCTTTTGGGTTCATTTATAATTCTATTTAAACTTAAATTGTCTGATGGATTTTGCACTAATCTTAAATATGAAATAATATCTTTTATTTCTTTTCTTTCATAGAATTTTAAACCTCCAACAATTTTATATGGAATATCTTCTCTTCTTAAAATTTCCTCTATTGCTCTTGATTGTGTATTCATTCTATATAATACTGCAAAATCTGAATATTTATATTTTTCTTCTCTTATAAGATGTTCTATTTGTTCTGCAATATATCTTCCTTCATCATATTCATTGTCTGCAGAAAATATTTTTGGCAAATTTCCTACATCATTTTCTGTCCATAATTTTTTATCATATTTTACTTCATTGTTTTTTATAACAGCATTTGCTACTTTCAAAATATTTCCAGTACATCTGTAATTTTGCTCTAATTTTATTATTTTAGTTCCAGGAAAATCTCTTTCAAAATTTAATATGTTACTTATATCTGCACCACGGAAACTATAAATTCCTTGGTCATTATCACCTACGGCTGTAATATTTCCATGTTTTGATGCTAACATGGTTACTAATGTAAATTGAGATTTGTTTGTATCCTGATACTCATCTACTAATACATATTGGAATTTATTTGAATAATATTCCAATACATCTACATTTTCCATTAATATTTTTATTGTAAAATTAATAATATCATCAAAGTCAATTGCATTATTTTCCTTTAATCTATTTTGATATCTTTCATAAACTTGTGCTATTTTTTCTTTTCTGAAATCTCCATGTGCTTTTACTGCATATTGGTCTGGCTCTAACATTTCATTTTTAGCATTGCTTATTTCTGACATTACTGCTCTATCACTAAATAATTTTTCATCTAATTGTAAATCTTTTAATATTTGTTTTACCATTGTTTTTTGGTCTGATGTGTCAAAAATAATAAATGATGAATCAAATCCAATTCTATCTATGAATTTTCTTAATATTCTTACACATATTGAATGGAATGTTCCAATCCACATATCTTTTGCAGCATCTCCAACTAATAATTCTATTCTCTCTTTCATTTCTTTTGCTGCTTTATTTGTAAATGTTATTGCTAATATATTCCATGGTAATATATTTTTTTCTTTCATTAAATATGCTATTTTATGTGTTAATACTTTTGTTTTTCCACTTCCTGCACCAGCTATTACTAAGCATGGTCCTTCTGTATTTACTACGGCTTCGTATTGTTTATCATTTAATCCCTTTAGTATATCGTCCATTATTCTTTCCTTTCTTCTTTCAAATGTTTGTTTGTATTTTACTATATTTTTTTGTTTTTTGCAATACATTTAAAAAACTCTTTTAAAAAATTTTAAAAGAGTTTTTATTTTTATTCTTCTTCACCTTTTAATTTTTCAGCTCTATCTGCTGCAATTAAATTGTCTATCATTTCATCTAAATCTCCATTTAAGAAGTTTTCCATTTGGAATATACTCATTCCAATTCTATGATCTGTTATACGACCTTGTGGATAGTTATATGTACGAATTTTTTCGCTTCTATCTCCACTTCCTACTTGTGATTTTCTTGCATTTGCTATTTCTGAATCTTGTTTTTCTTTTTCTATATTATATAGTCTTGAACGTAACATTTTCATAGCATATTCTCTATTTTGTAATTGTGAACGTTCTGTTTGACATTCTACAACAATTCCAGATGGTTCATGTATCAATCTTACAGCTGATGATGTTTTATTGATGTGTTGTCCTCCAGCACCAGAAGATCTGAATACTTCCATTTTAATATCTGCTGGATTTATATCAATTTCTACATCTTCTACAACTGGAAGTACTGCAACAGTTGCTGTTGATGTATGTATTCTTCCACTGCTTTCTGTATCAGGAACTCTTTGTACTCTATGTACTCCACTCTCGAACTTAAATCTACTATATGCTCCTTTTCCTGTAACCATAAAAGATATTTCTTTATATCCACCTAATTCTGTTTGGTTTTCATTTAAGATTTCAATTTTCCAACGTTTTCTTTCTGCATACATTGTATACATTCTAAACAATGTCCCTGCGAATAATGCTGCTTCTTCTCCACCTGCACCTGCACGAATTTCGCAAATAATGTTTTTATCATCATTTGGATCTTTTGGAATTAATAATGCTTTTAATTCGTCTTCTATATGAGGAAGATTTTCTTTAGCTTCATAATAATCTGCTTCAGCTAATTCTTTTAAATCTTTATCTTCCATCATTTCTTTAGCATCATCCATTCTTTGCTTTTCTTTTTTATACTCTCTAAATTTCAATACTACTTCTTCAATAGAACTATGTTCTTTTATTAATTTTTGCCATTCTGTTTGATTTGCAATTACCTCTGGGTCACTTATTAATTTTGTCAATTCTTCATACCTTGCTTCTACTGCTTCTAATTTGTCAAACATAAATATTCTCCTTTTTTTCTAAAATCATATTTTATTATACTATATATTGGTATTTTTTTCAAGGGGTTATGCAAAATTAGGGTCGGTCCTTTTTTTCGCAAAAGGAGCACCACATATGTAGTGCTCCTTTACGAGGTTTATTGGATGCTTTCAGACAATTTGCCGAACATTTTTGACAACTGCTTATCACTCTTCTGGAAAATGTTTTCCCAATATTTGAAATAAGCTTTGTCTTCTACCTGATAAGGGCCAGTATGCCGACGGAGAAATTCACAAACTGCAACATAACCATAGTACGGCGTAGGCGCATTCGTGAATTGCTTGTCATACTTATGCTTATTCAACCGAACAAGCATCTCATTTTCCAATTTCACAATGAATTACCTCTTTCATATATATATTCTTCCTTTTCGGAAGTCTGCATAATTATATCACGTTTTACATAATTTTGCAACTATCTAATTTATTTTTTATTTATTATATTAAATTATAATTCCACATAATTATAATTAATATTTTCATTATTTAATATTTCTTTTTCTCTATTTGTACAAGTCAAAATAATTATTTGTCTATTTTTAAATTCTTTTGATAAATATAATAAAATATTTTTTAATCTTTCATTATCAAAAAATGCAAAAGCTTCATCTAATATAATTGGAACTTTTTCATTTGAAACTTCATCCAACATTGCTAATCTTAATGATAAATATAACTGATCTATTGTTCCAATACTTAATCGTTCTGCAGGAATATAATTACCATTTTCTAATTCTACAATTAATCCATTTTCATCGCTAAAATTTAACTTACAATATTTTCCTTTTGTGATATTGGCAATATTTTTTGATAACTTCTCTGTAAATACTGGACTTACGCTGTTTTTCATATTTTCATATGCTCTTGATAATAATACTTTTACTAATTCAATACTTTCATTTTTTTGTTCTAAATTTTCTAATTGTTGTTTTAATAAAATTGTTTGTTCTTCAATGCTGGATAAATTTTCCAACTGCGGTACTATATTTTCTTTCTTTACTTCCAATTTATTTAATTCATACCTTAAATCATTTATTTCATTTTCTACTATACTAATATCAATATTTAAATTTTCTTTTTTTAATAAAAAATTAATTTCATTTTTTTCAATATTTTTTTCATATTTATTTATTATTTTATATTCTTCCAAATTATTTTGCATATTATTTTCTGATTTTATTTTATTTATTTCATTATTTAATTCTTCAATATTTTTTTGATAAATATTTTCTTCATTTTCTATATTATTTTTTTCATTTTTTATTTTTTCTATTATTTCTTTTTGATTATTTTCTAATATTTTTAATTTTTTATTTAATTTATTTTTTAAAAATATATAAAAAATTAAAAATATTGGTACTGTAAGCAGAAAAATATATTTAATTATTTTATTATTTATTATTTTTGGAATAAATATTAGCCATAAAATATTTAATAAAAATAATATTAAAAAAATAATTATTGTTTTTTTATTTAATTTATTTTTTTCGTATTTTTTATCAAAATATTTTTCACTATTTTTTTCTTCTATTATTTTATTATTTATTTTTTCTAATTTATTTTCTATTTCTTTTATTTTATTTTTATTTTCTTCAATAATATTTTCTTTTATTTTTATTTTTTCTTTTTCAATATTATTTTTTTCTTTATTTATTTTTATTTCTTTTAATAAATTATTTTTTATTTCTTTTTTTTCTAATTTATTTTTTATTATTTTTTCTTGTTCATCAATTTCATATTGAATATTTTCATAATTTTTTAATTCATTTATTTTTTGCTCATTTATTTCTATATTTTTTCTAATAATATTAATTGGTTTTTCTCTACTTCTATCTGTACCAATTTCATCTAATTGTTTTTTATTTATTTTTTCTATTGCTTTTTTATATGAAATTTTATCTTCACCAGTTTCTAATAAATTAGATATTTTTTGAATTAATATATTTTGATTATTTTTTTCTATTTTTACTTCTTGTTGCATTGCCATTGATGTTGATAAAAACATTTCTTCTGTTATTTGTGTTTGCTCAAAAAAGAATTCACTTCCTTTATTTTTATCTATATTAAATTCCTTTAAAATATCTTCTCCATTTTCATTAAATATATTTGGATTTTTTTTATTAAATTCTCTATAAATTTCATATTTATTATTATTATCTAATTCATATGTTAATTTTCCTGAAAATTCTTCGGAATCCCATGGTTTATATTTTTCAAAATCTGATATATCTTTTCCTTTTTTATTTTTTGATGCTCCGTAAAAAATATTTAAAATAAATTTTAATAATGTTGATTTTCCACTTTCATTTTTTCCATAAATAATATTTAAATTATTTTCTAAATTTATTTCTTTATTTTTTAATTTTCCATATGAATTTATTTTTATTTTATTTATTTTCAAATAAATCCCTCCAATAATTATTCTAAAATTTCCATTCCTATTTCTAATGCATTTTCTATTATTTCCTCATTATAATTTTTATTTTTTATTTCTTCTAATATTTCTTTTGCAAATAATCCTCTTAATGTATTTTCTTTAGAAATTTCTTCTAAATTATAATTTGGTTTTGTTTTATTTTTTATTTTTATTATTTTTTCATTTAATTCATATTTATATAAATCATATATATTTATTTCAAAATTTCTTTTTCCAATCAATATTATTTTATATAATTTATTTTTTTCTATATTTATTTCATTTATTTTTTCTATTAATTCTTCAATAGAATTTATTTCTGTACAATTTATTTCTTTTTCTACAAATTCAGTTTCGTCTAATTTAATAAATTCTAATTTTTTTTCATTTTTATTTATTTCACCAACTACCATTCCGTGTTCACCTAATTCGTCAAATCCTAATGAAATTGTTGAACCTGGATAAATAATATTTTCATTTTTATTAAAATTATTTTTATGAATATGTCCTAATGCTATATAATCAAATCCTTTTTCTTTTAACATTTTTGTACTCATTGAATTATATTGCATTTCTTCTAAATTAGCGCCATCTAATGTTCCATGAATTATTAATATATTTATTTTCTCTGGATTTTTTATTTCTAAATTTTCAACATTAGAATTTGTACAATAAAAATCATCAAATCCATATCCATATATATCTACATTTTCTAATTCTATTTTTTCTATTTTTGAATTAAATATATGAACATTTTTATTCCATGAAAAATTATTATAATATGAATTTTTTAAAAATGGATCATGATTTCCAGGTGTTATAAATATTTTTGTATTTTCTATTTCTTTAAATAAATTATTTATATATTCTATAGTTGATTTTCTTATATATTTGTGTTCATATAAATCTCCTGCTATAAATAAATATTCTATATTATTTTCTTTTATATATTCTATTACTTTTTTAAATACTTTTCTTTGTTCTAATCTTCTTTGTTCACCTAAATTTCCTTTATCAGTTAAATTAGTAAGTGGTGAGTCAAAATGCATATCTGCTATATGTACAAATTTCATATTTTTCCTCCTTTTCTTGCTTTATAATTTTATACTAATAAAAAAATTTTTTCAAGCTTTTTCGAAACTTTTTTCGGTTTTTTATATATAAAAAATAGAGACTTAAAAAGTCTCCATTTTTAATTATCATCTATTGGCCCAAATAATTCATCAAATTTTGCTTCTAGCTCTTTTTGTAAATCATAACTATCTTCATCATTTTTTATTTTTGGAACCTCGTTTTTTGTTTCCTCAATATTTACATCTTCAAACATATCATCTAAAGATTGTTCTTTAACTTCATTTTCTTCATTTAAATCTAAAGTTTTAGCCGCAACTTTTACTGGTTCTTTTTTCTCTATTTTTTCTTCTTTTTTTGGCTCGTCATCAAATAAATCATCTAAAGATTCAACTTTTAAATTTTCAGCTTCTTTTTCTGATTTATCTTCTGTCCAAGGATTATATGGATTAAATTTTCTCCATACTCCTCTATCTAATTCTCCAATATCATTATGACTTATTGCTGTCCTATCAAATGCATTTGACATATCTCTATGTTTAAAATAATAAAATTTATTTGCTTTAACAGGTTTTATTCCTTTTTCAAAGATAATACATAAGTCATTATCTAATCTTCTTAATTCATCAGGTGTCATAAGTGCTCTTGCCATTATTTGGTCTGAATAACTTTGTCCAGTCCTATGATATTGTTTATCTCTACTTACTGAAATACTATCTCTTTCAATTGTTTTCTCACCTAAAGCTTTAGAAAAATATTCAACTGTTTTATATGAGTTACTTCCTAAAAATACATGTGTATCACAGTTACCAATAATTGTTTCATATGATTTTTCATATATTGCTTCCAATTGATCTAAGTTCTGTAGAATAACACTAAATGAAATTTTTCTACTTCTCGATGTTGATATTTTTTTATCAAAATCTGGTATTTTTCCTATATTTGCAAACTCATCTAATATAAAATATGTTGGAACTTTTAATGCTCCTCCATTATCATCTGCATAGTTATATAATTGTTGAATCATTTGTGAGAAGAATATTGTTAATAAGAAATCATATGCAGCATGAGTATCTGATGATATTACATATACTGCTGTTTTCTTATTTCCTATATCTTCAAATTTTATTGTATCTGTTGATGTTAATTCTGCAATTTCTTTAGAATCGAATTTACCTAATTTTGATTGCAATGTACTTAATATTGAACTATATGTTTTTTCTGGTGCAATTTCAATTGATTTATAATTCATTCTCGCTGGATGGTCATATGGAAGTTTACTTATTAATTCTGTAAGTAAGTTACTTCCTCCATTTGAGTTTGCTGCTCTTACTAACTCCGCACAGCTTGCTAAGTTTTGTTCTTCTTCGGGTCTTGTTGCCATTAAATAATATATTAATGCTTTTAATAACATTTCTGCAGAATCATCCCAGAATGGGTCTGCTCCGCCATCACCTGTTTTTTGTCCTTTTACTATTGTATTTGCAATAACATCTACATCTATTTCTGATGAAATATGCATTAGCGGATTATATCCATCACTATTTTGTGGTTTTACTAAATTTAAAACTTTTATTTCATATCCATTTGCTTTCAAATATCCTGCTGTTTTATCATATAATTCTCCTTTTGGATCTGTAAATACATATGACCCTAAAAGTTGATATGCGTTTGGTATTGAATATGATGCTGATTTACCAGAACCTGAACCTCCGACTACTAATACATTGACATTTCCTCTTTTATCTACTGGCAAATAATTATTTTCTGCTAATATAATTCCTTTTTTATTGCTTAAAACGGTATATTGTTCTCCGTTTTTGCTCCAATCACTTGAACCATGTTCAAAATCTGTATATTCATTTTTAGGTGCTGACCTTGCAACACCTACTATAAAGAAGATTGCAAATATTATTGAAAATCCACCAAGTGTTTTCATATATGCTGACATATATCCACCATTTATTAATGTTAAAATTGCCTTAAACGGATTTTTCATAGAGTCAACAAATACTCCTATTGAGCCAAACGTACTTCCTTCTGGTGCTGGAACATTATAAGCTGTTACTAATGGCACAATTAATACTATGGCTATAAATAGCCATAGTATTGCAAAAACTATAAAATATTTTTTATTTCTTCTAATAGCTCCTTCTACTTTGTAATTCATATGTAAAAATCACCTTCTCTTTAGTTTAATGTGTTATTTCTTCTTTATTTCTTCCACCTGGGTAAGCTTTTATTGCTTTATAATTTTTTGTGTTTTTATCAAAAAAGTTTATTATAGATATTTCAGCATTTCCATTTGAATCTAATCCACTTTCTCGACTTCTTTTTCCAACAGCACTAACTACAAGTTTTGTATTGTCATCTTTCCCTGCTGGTGTTCCAATTTTCTTTCCATTTACTGTGTTATTTACCATAGTAAATTGTCCCTCCTTAAATATTGCCATTATCCTCTCTTACTTCAAAAGCAAAATAAGATTTATATGGCTTTAATTTACATCTTCCCTTTACTTTATTTTCTTTTTCATCAAAATAAAGTCTAGGTTTTAATTCTTCTGTAGTTTCAGGATCTATAACACATATATCTCTTTTCATATTTGGTGTATAGTTAAAATCTTTAAATTCCTGTTCTTCTTCTGAGTATAACGTATTAAACTTAAATGGTGTTGGTGTTTTTGATATTCTTACCTCATCATCAATTAGTATTCCTGAATTTATTACCACATTCTCTTTTCCGAATGATAGTATTACTAATTGATTGCCATTTGGTTGTGGCTCGTCAACATAAAAGGTCTTCCTTGTATTTTCTCCTCTTATCTCTTCTGTAAAGTCTAATCTCTCTACTGTATATTTAGGATATTCTTTAAGAAATTCCTTTTTTGTTTTATTTATTTGATAAATTACTGTGTTTACTCCTTTTGGATCTGTTATACTAAAATGTTTTCCTTGTAACATCTCCATATATTTGCACCTCATTCCTATGATATTTAATCCATAGTTTATCTTATGTATACGAACTCACATAATTCATTATACTTCTTTTTTCCCATATTGTCAATAGTTTTGTCCATTTTCACTATCAAACTCTTCTTGGATTAAATTTCGATATTTCTTTTAATTTTTTAAACATATCTTTTTCTTCATTTGTTAATTTTTCTGGTACTACAATTTTTATTTGTGCAATTAAATTTCCTCTTTCACCTTTTGGGTTCTTATATCCTTTTTGAGGTATTTCAATTGTTTCTCCTGATTGTATTCCATTTGGAATATATATTGCTGTTTTGGTATCATCAACAGAATTAACTTTTGCTTTTGTGCCTAATGCTGCTTCCCATGGTGAAATTGGAACAATTGTATATAAATCACTGCCTTTTAATTTGAATTTTTTTCCATCTTCTATATTTATTTTTATATATAAATCCCCATTTTTTCCGCCATTTTTTCCAGGCTTTCCGTGTCCAATTAAACGTATCTTTTCACCATTTTGTATTCCTTCTGGAATTTTTATTTCTATTGATTTATCTTTTCCTTCTATATCTTTTAATACAAGTTTCTTTTCAGCCCCATAGTATCCATCTTCAATTGATATATTAATTTCAGTATCTATGTTTTCACCTTTTACTGGTGGTACTTGGCTTTGAGCTATTTCTTCTTTTATTTCATTGTTTCCAAAAAACATTCCGAAAAATTCGCCTGCTACCTCTCCTGATGTTTTTCTTTTTACTTTTTTTTGCTTATTTCCTATTTGATAATTCCATGTTCTATCATATTTTCTCTTTAAAGATGGGTTAGATAATATTCTATAAGCCTCATTTATATCTTTTATTTTTTCTTCTGCTAACTTGTTTCCTACATTTACATCTGGATGATATTTTTTTGCTTGTTTTCTATATGCTGATTTTATTTCATCTACTGTTACTTTATTGTTTTCTAAGTTGAGTATCTTATAATAATCTTTAACTCTCATTTGACATCCTCCCAAAAATAATTGGTATTTGCATTATATCAATTTTTTGCCAAAAAATCTATACTTTTTGGCAAATTTCGAAAAATTTCATTCCGTTAGAAGCTTTTACTAAAACAACGTCTCCATTTCTCAATTCTTGGGTTAACTTTTCCACAATTTCTTCATTATTGTGGAAATAAAATGTCTCAATTTTTTTATTTTTTTGTGCTTCCTCTATAATGTATTTAGAGTTTTCACCAGCACAAATTAAAACATCTATATTATGATTAGCTACTTCTTTTCCAACATTTCTGTGTAACTTTTCTGAATATTCTCCTAATTCAAACATATCCCCTAATACTGCAATTTTTCTTGTTCCCGTATGGTTTGCTAAAAATTCTATGCTTGCTCTCATTGATTCATAGCTTGCATTATATGCATCATTTATAATAATTGCACCATTTTCTAATTTTCTTATATCCATTCTCTTTTTGGTTAACTCAAATTTTGCTATACCATCTTGTATCTGATTTGTTGATATCCCTAGAACTCTTCCAACTTCCATAGCACATAGTGCATTATACACAAAATGTGTTCCAGCAACAGGCACTTGGATTTCTGTTTCGCCTTCATCTGATATAGCTTTAAATTTACTACTTTCTTCTCCTAATTCAATTTCTTTTGCCATTAATTCACTATTATTTTCAATTCCTATTGTATGAATTTCTAACTTATCTTTGTTTTGTTCATACCAATTATATAACAAATCATTATCATTATTAATAATTACTCTTGGAATTTTCATTCCTTCTAATATTTCTAGTTTAGCTTTTAAAATATTTTCTCTTGAGCCTAAATTTCCTATATGTGATGTTCCTATATTAGTAATTACGGCTAATGTTGGTTTTGCAATATCTGTTAATAAGCTTATTTCTCCAAAGTGGTTCATTCCCATTTCTACTACCATTGCTTCATGGTCTTTTAATCTTAATATTGTAAATGGTAATCCTATATTATTATTGTTATTCCCTTCAGTCTTTAATGTTTTAAATTTTGTATTTACAACACTTGCAATCATATCCTTTGTGCTTGTTTTCCCTACACTACCAGTAATTGCAACAACTGGTATATCATATAAGCTTCTTTTATATTTAGCAATTTCATATAATGCTTTTAATGTATCTTCTACTTTTACTATTGTTTTATTTGAATATTTTTCCAGTTCATCTTTAGTTATTTCTATTTTTTGAATAATAACCGCTTCAGCTCCATTATCCAATGCTTGCTTCCAAAAAGCATTTCCATCAAACTTTTCACCTTTTATTCCTATATATATATCACCTTTTTGAATAGTTCTTGTATCTTTTGAAAAATTTTCACATTCTAATTCTTTATTTCCTGTTAATAATGTTCCGCCTGTTACTTTTAATATATCTTCAATATTCATATTTACCTCCAAAACAATTTTTTTTATTATATTCTAATTACTCTGTTTTTGCAATACCAAACACAATAAAAACTTGCTCTAAAATTGATATTATCAATTTCAAAACAAGTTTATTCGCATATCTAAAAACTATTGATTTTCAACAGCTTTATTTGCAATTTCGATAGCTTTTGAAACTATACTTCCACATTTTTTTGAAGATACATTTTCCCAACTTCCACCGTCTCTTTTTACTTGATCATAAACACCTAATTCTTTTGCTATTTCTGTTCGTAAGTTTTCAGATATTAATTTGTTGTTTCTAGACATAATAAAGTCTCCTTTCCAAATTTATCTGTTTACGGACCGTTTTTCGAAAAAGTCTATTTACTTTTTCGATATTATTATTTGCAATTTTTCATTTTTTATATTTGAAATTTTTTCTATTCTGTTAATGTTCCATTAGGAGTATTTATAATAATTAATATATCTTCTTCATCTCCAGTTTCAGCATTAATATATGCAATAAAATCCGTATCATCTACTTTTCCCTTAAATTCATAACAAAACTTTTCGGTCTTCCACTCCGTAGGAATTATTGCTAATCCTTCACTTGTAATTTCTACCTTTGAACTTAATTTTTTTCTTGCATCATCTATTGAAATTTTATTTGTAGGAATGTTTCTAGTATAATGACAATTTAAATATCCAGTAGTTTCTAATCCTATAACTTCTCCATCATCTAAAGCTATTTTAACTTTAATTAAATCTGGATAAATTACCACATCATCTTGTTGATATGCATAATTTACAATTATAAATCCATTTTCTTTTAAATAATATGTTTCTTTCATATTATTAAATCCTTTATTTGCAAGGTATTCTTTTCCTTTTTGTACAGCATCTTGTTCACTTATTTTTTCCTCATTTACTTCTCTATTATAATTTAAAAATACAACATGTCCACCTTTTTTAGAAATAGATATTCCTATTGTTTTATCTTCATTTGTTGTCATTTCAAACCTATATACAGGAATATCGCCATTTTCTACATATCCATTATTTTTTGTTTCTTTAATTTTATCTTTTCCTATAAAATTTTCAGCAATTTGTTTTGCAGATTCTTCATCTATTTCATCACCAGTTAACCCTTTTTTCTCCGAACTTGTTATATGCTCAGAAAATGCACCATCATAAATTAAACCAGTATATTCATGGAAATTTTCTTCTACAACATCAAATGTACTTACTTCTGATATTTGCGAACCTGTAGCTTCACTTGTCAAATCAGACCATTTTAAAGTTCCATTATTTAACTCTTCAGCCATTTCATTTAATGTATTTGATAAATCTGTACTATAATTATGCAATTCTTTTATTTTTTCAATATCTTCATCTGTTAGTCCTGTACCATCAATATTTTTTCTTGATAATGCATAACTATACTCACTTACCTGATTTAAAAATTTTTCTGTATTTTCTAATTCTTGACTCTCTATTGGTAACATACCTAAATATGCTTGAGCCATATTAGCTTCTCTCCATACATGTGTTAACATCTCTGCGCCATGTTCAGCAGATTTTGAAATCATGGCTTTTGACAAATATGTTTTTACATTTTGAACGTACTCTGTAACTTGATAAAATGCCATATTATAATCGTTTTCTTTTGTTATAGCATATGCAGTTTTTTGACTAAATAAATTAAATCCTAATATAATTGCTACAATCACTGCAATTACCGTTAAAAAAATCCAAATTTTACTTTTTTGCATTTTGACCTCCTTTTCTTAATATTTTGTTTTTTTTTACAAAAAATATACAATTTATTTTATCTTTATGATAAAATGAACAAAAAACATTTTAGGGGAAATATATATGAAAAAAATAATGATTTTTTATGCTGCATATGGCGGAGGCCATCTATCTGCAGCTCGTTCAATAAAAGAATGTCTTGAAACAAATTATTCAGATGTAGAAACAACTTTAATTGATTGTATGGAATACGTAAATAAAACATTTAATAAAGTTACAACAAAAGCATATGCAGAAATGGCAAAAAAAGTTCCAAATGCTTGGGGACGCTTATATTGGAAATCGCAAAAAGGTCCAATTGCTCAAATAAGTACTGCATCTAATATATTATTATCAAAAAAATTATATAAATTATTAGACTCATTTAATCCAGACATAATCATTTCAACTCACCCATTTGCATCTCAAATGTGTGCTTATTTAAAAAAGCAAGAAAAATTAAGTGCCAAAATTGCAACCGTAATGACAGATTATGCACCACATGACCAATGGCTTGTATTTAACCAATATGTGGATTACTATTTTGTTTCTCATGAAGGAATGAAACAGCAACTACATTCAAAAGGTATTCCTAATGAAAAAATTTTTGCCACAGGTATTCCGCTTTCAAATAAATTTTTGCTAAAATATGATAAATCACAAATATTAGAAAGCTTTGGATTATCTCCAAACAGAAAAACAGTTCTTTTCTTTGGCGGAGGCGAATTTGGATTAGGAAAAAAACAAACATTTAATATTTTCAAATCATTTGTTGAATCTTATGAAAATATACAAGTTGTAGCAATATCTGGTAAAAATCAGAAAATGAAAAAAGAATTTGAATACCTTGTAAATGATTTAAATAAAAATGATTTTGTAAAAATTTTAGAATATACAGATAAAGTCCCTCAACTTATGAGTATTTCAGACTTGGTTGTTACTAAACCAGGTGGTCTAACCACTACGGAAAGCTTGGCATCCGGTTTACCTATAGTAATTATTAACCCAATTCCAGGTCAAGAAGAAGAAAATGCTGCTTATCTTGAAGAAAATAAAGTTGCAATATGGATAAAAAAAGATGATGATGTAGAAAAAATCTTAGATGACTTATTTTCAAATCCAGATAAAATACAAGAAATGAAAGTTCGTGCTAGACTTATTTCTAAGAAAAATTCTACTAAAGATATTTGTGAAATAGTTTTGCAAAAATAAAAAATAAGCCACCTCATTATATGATATGAAGTGGCTTATTTTTTGTGATTATATTTTATAACTCTCTTCTTCCTTCCAAAGCTTTTGTTAAAGTAATTTCATCTGTATATTCTAAATCTCCACCAACAGGAATTCCATGAGCAATTCTTGTAACTTTTATTCCTAATGGTTTTATTAATTTTGATAAATACATTGCTGTTGCTTCCCCTTCAACTCTAGGATTTGTTGCAAGTATTACTTCTTTTACTGATCCATCCATAAGACGAGATAATAATTCCTTTATTTTTATATCATCAGGACCAATTCCATTCATTGGAGATATAGAACCATGCAAAACATGATAAACGCCTTTAAATTCGTGTGTTCTCTCCATTGCAATAATATCTCTAACATCTTCTACTACACAAATAACTGATGGATCTCTTTTAGGATTTCCACAAATTGGACATGGATCTGTATCTGAAATATTATAACATTTACTGCAATATTTTAAATTCTTTTTTGCATTTATTATAGAAGACACAAACTCATTTGTTTCTTCTTCTGATGCATTTAACATATAAAATGCTAATCTTGCAGCTGTCTTATTTCCTATACTTGGTAATTTTTCAAAGCTCTGTATAAGTTTTTCTATTGATGGTGAATACATTGACATATGTTTTTCTCCTTGTAACTACATTAATCCTGGAATATTATATTTTCCCATAGAAGCTGCTTGAGCATCATCTACTTGTTTGAATGCTTGATTTAAACATGTTACAATTAAGTCTTGTAACATTTCAACATCATCTGGATCTACAACATCTTTTTGTAAAGTTAAGCTTAATATTTCTTTTTGTCCATTTACTTTTGCTGTTACTGCTCCTCCACCTGCTGACGCTTCAAATTCTTTTGCTGCAAGCTCTGTTTGTGATTTTTCTAAATCTGCTTGCATTTTTTTTGCTTCTTTCATTAAATTATTGATGTTCATTCCACCAAATCCTCCCATTCCTGGGAATCCTCCTCTTTTTGACATTTTCTATTCCTCCTTAATTATTCTATTACACCAAATGGTATATCAAATTCATTTGCAAAATTTGATAGTTCTTGTTCTTCTGTCATTTCGCCTTCTACTTGTGGCTTTGTATCTATATATTTTATTTGCATTGTTTTTCCACATGCAATTGAAACTTGTTTTACTATTTCTGCTTTATTCTCTGGATTTTCCAATACAGTTTTTCCGAATGGTGTTAATCCCTTAGGGAATTCTATTCCAACAGTCATATCATTTACTTCAATAGCATCTGTATTTAATAAATTCGTATATAACATTATTTTTCCATTAGCTTTAAAATTATTTACAACATCTTTCCAATATTGTGCAGGCTTTTTATCTTTTCCAATTCCTGCAATTGCACTTGTTGCATTACTTTTTGGTGCCGTTGTATTAGCTGTTCTTTTAATTGCTTGAGTTTGACCTGAGGCTCTTACTCCCCCACCAGCTCTTAAATAATTTTCTATTTTTTCTAATCTAGCATATACATCTGAATTATCTGAACCTCCACCATTTCCTGTTGGAGAAGTTGATGAAATTTCTTTATCACATAATCTTATAATTCCTGCTTGAAATATAATCAATCTTTGTGTAGAACTTTTCATATCATTTTCAAGTTTTGATAACTCGCTTATCAACCTTATAGCCCTATCTTTTGAGACTTTTTCAGCTAATGTTTTTAAATTTGAGAAATCATTTTCATTATATATTGTTAATTTTTGACCTGTTTTTACCATTAAAATATCTTTTACATATTTTATAATTTCCCAAAGTAAATTATTTAAGTCTTTTCCTTCGTCTAAGACTTTCGTAATTGATTCCATTGCTTCATCTATATTATATTCAATAATTGCTTCTGTAATGCTATGAATATAAGTAATCTTAGGAATTCCAACTAATTCTTTTATCTTATCTTCATCAATATTATTTTCACCATCTTGTACACATCTTTCCAAAATAGATAGTGCATCTCTCATTGCTCCCTCTGATAATGAGGCTATAATATTTAATGCTTGTGGTGTTATACTTATATTACTCTCTTTGCAAACAATTTCTAATCTTTTTATAATGTCTTCATTTGAAATTCTTTTGAAATCAAATCTTTGACATCTTGAAAGTATTGTTGCTGGCAATTTTTGTGGTTCTGTTGTTGCCAAAATAAATTTTACATGTTCTGGTGGTTCCTCCAATGTTTTTAATAAAGCATTAAAAGCTCCTTGAGATAACATATGTACCTCATCTATGATATATACTCTATATTTTGCTTTTGTTGGTAAAAAATTTACTTCTTCCCTAATAGAACGAATATCTTCTACACTATTATTAGATGCCGCATCCATCTCTACAATATCTGTTAATGAGCCATTTAGTGCAGCTTTGCATATTTCACATTCATTGCATGGTTCTCCATCTTTTGGATTTAAGCAATTAATTGCACGTGCTAAAACTTTAGCAGATGTAGTTTTTCCTGTTCCTCTTCCACCATTAAATAAATATGCATGTCCAACTCTATTCGCCATTATTTGATTTCTTAGCGTTCTTGTTATATGTTCTTGGCCAACCATTTCTGCAAATGTTTGTGGTCTAAATTTTCTATAAAGCGCTGTGTACCCCATAATTTCACATCCTTCATAAAGAAAATGGTGTGATTGTCAATCTCTCTATGGAAAACAACGCCCACATAAAAGTATCTACTTATTGCTGCTTCCTTCCGGACCTGACAAGGTTCATAGGCTTCTATTGAGTTTGTTTTCCATACAGAGGTCAACCCTCATACCATTCATTATTATATACTGTAATTATTAAATTTGCAAGTATTTTTTATTAATTTTAATTGTATTAATTTTCAATTCTCTTGAAAATTATTCCTTTTAAATCTGTTATATCTTCCCCAATTGTTCCTTTCTCTACAATATCACCTTGAGGAACATCTATACTAATAGGTGCTTGATATTTTCTTCCACCTTTTAAATTGATGAAAATATCAAATGTTAACTTTGTTTTTAAGTCTTCTGAAGATATATTTGTTAATTTTAAAAGTTGGCTATGATCAATTTGTTCATCATTTTCTGACACATATGTTGATAAATTATTGATTGCATATCTAAACGCAACAATTCCTCCCTGATTTGAAATTTTTTCCTCTTTTATATTTGATTCTAATTCTCCTGTATATGTAATTTCATTAATTTCATTTTCCTGTGAATTTATAAACATTCTTTTTTCATCTATTACAGGTTTGTATAGTTTCAATTCTCCTAATGTTTTTTCTTTGTTTATATTTATATTTTTTATTTCAACACTATCAATTATTTCTGTTTTTCCATATCCAGAATTTTTTTCTATATAAATATATATGTCATTATTTTGATTAACATTAAAATTCCATTTTTCATTTGCTCCTTCTTTTTCTGTTCCTTCTACACTCTCTATTAAAGAAATTTTAGTTATTTTAAATGGCATATTAGATTCGCCCTCAACTTGATATTTTAAAATAAATATTCCGCTAACAAATAATATCACACAAATAATAACAACAATCATCACAACATGAAAAATTTTTTTATTTATATTTCTATACATTTTTTCCTCCGTTAATTTTTTTAGATTTTCTCAATTCTTTGAAAAATCTTTTTAATATATCTTCACAATCTTCCTTCAAAATTCCAGTTTCACTTTCAGGCTTATGATTAAATTTATAATCCTCAAATAAATTTAATACTGAACCAACAGCTCCTGTTTTTTCATCCATTGCCCCTATATATACTTTTTTTATTCTAGAATTAATTATCGCTCCAGCACACATTGTACATGGCTCTAATGTTACATACATTTCACAATCAATCAATCTCCAAGATTTTAATTTTTTACTAGCTTTTTGTATAGCTGTAATTTCAGCATGTTTTGTTGTATCTGTTTTTATTTCTTTTTGATTATGCGCCCTCGCTATTATTTTTCCATCTTTTACAATTATAGCTCCCACAGGAATTTCTAACTTACTGTATGCTTTTTCAGCTTCCTTTAATGCTTGATTCATAAAGTATTCTTCTTGTTCTTCCATTTAATCACTCTCTTTTCCTGTATATTATATGTTTTTTTGTATTTTTTATCAAGTGTTTTTTATATTTACTTGATTTTTTGCATTTTTCTGTTATAATTATACAGTAAGATTTTTATAGTAATATTATAGACTTTACGGAGGTAACAACATGGAAAAAATTATTCTTGCATCAAAATCACCTTATCGGAAAAAATTAATGGACGACATTGGCCTTCCTTATGATATTGTCGTAGGTAATGCTGATGAAACTCCTATTGAATCATTTTCCTTTAGAGAACAACTTAAAGAAATTTCTATGAGAAAAGCTCTTACAGTTTTTGAAATGACAAAACCAGCTGGAAACCGTATTATTATTGCAGCTGAACAAAATATTGTATTTCATGGCGTAATGCTTGGAAAACCACAATCGATTGAAGAAGCACGAGAAAATATTAAAGACATGGAAGGTAGCGATAAAATATACGCATGTACAGGAAACGCTATTCTACATGTAAAAGACAATAAGATCATCAATTGCATTAATGAATGTGATATTGCAAAAATGAGATTAGCTCATTTTCCTGATGAAATTTTATCAGATTATCTTTCCAAAAACTCTCCTTTAACTAAGTGTGGAGGAATTAGCATACTTGACACTCCTACTCTTGAGTTAACAGAAGGAAATATCTCTACAGCTATTGGACTAACAATCGAATATGTTAAAGAAATGTTAACCACTATTTATTAATATTACACCCCCTTATGAAACTTCATAAAGGGGGCTTTATTTTTTATCTACTTATTTCAATTTTTTCTTGCTTTCATCTTTTTGCCTCTTGTACTCTCTTGTAAAACTGGTGTGCCTAGGCGGACTCGAACCACCATCGGTCGCTTAGGAGGCGACTGCTCTATCCTGCTGAGCTATAAGCACATAAAACACATAAGTATTATAATACACATTAATTTAAAAATCAATAATTTTTTCAAGACTTGACACTCATGTTATAATAATTTTATATTAATGAGAAAGGAATTTAAAATGCAACATATATTAAGTAAAATGAGAAAAGCAATAGAAGAATATCAAATGATAGATGAAGGAGACAAAATAGCAGTTTGTTTATCTGGAGGAAAAGATTCAATAACATTATTAAATGGATTAAAAGCTTTACAAAGATTTTATCCAAAGCATTTTGATTTAATAGCAATATCCGTAAATCCTGGATTTGAATCTTTTGATACTGAATTATTGCAAAAAAATTGCGACGAAATTGGCGTCCCTTTATTTATAGAAAAAAGTGATATAAAAGAAATAGTATTTGATATCAGAAAAGAAAAAAATCCATGTTCTTTGTGCGCTAATTTGCGTAGAGGAATAATAAATTCTGTCGCTCAAAGAGAAGGGTGTAATAAAATAGCATTAGGTCATAATTTAGATGATGTAATTGAAACATTTATAATGAATTTAAAATATGCTGGAAATATTTCAACTTTTGCTCCAAAAAGCTATATGGATAGAAGTGGCATCACTATGATTCGACCACTAATATTATTAACAGAAAAAGACACAAATCATTTTGTAAAAAAATATGATAAATCTATCATGTCTAAAGTTTGTCCTATGGATGAACATACTAAAAGAGAAGATATAAAAGCAGAAATACTTGCTTGGCAAAAAGAAATACCTACAATAAAAGCTAATTTGTTTGGAGCAATATCTAGAAATCTATGGTAAAATTGGGGTCGGTCCTTTTTTTCGCATGCGAAGAAAAGGACCGACCCTATTTTTTCTATTTTTTATTCACCTTTAACTAGTTTTACCATATCATCTTTTAATTTTTCTAACTCTTCTGTTGCATTTTCAGCAGATGAACCTTTAACTCCAAAATAAAGTTTTATTTTTGGTTCTGTTCCAGATGGACGAACACAACACCAACAATTATCTTCTAATGCATAATATAATACATTTGATTTTGGTAATCCTGTATTTCCTTCTTTTCCAGTAACCATATCTTTAACATAATCTCTCTCAACATCTTTAAATGTTAAAACTTTATATTTTCCAATTTTTTCAACATCTTTATTTCTCATTGTAGTCATCATTTCTTTGATTTTTTCAGCACCTTCAGCACCTTCCATTACAATTGAAACTTGATCTTCTTTATAATATCCATATTTTTTGTAAATATTATTCATTTGATCCCATAATGTTATTCCTTGAGCTCTATAATATGCAGCCGCTTCGCACAAAGACATAACTGCTGCAATTCCATCTTTGTCTCTTGCATAATCACCAATTAAACATCCATAACTCTCTTCAAATCCAAATACATAAGTTTTATCATGATTTTCTTCAGCTTTTTTCATAACTGCACCAATATTTTTGAATCCAGTTAAAACTTCAATACACTCTAATCCGTAGTTTGCAGCAATTGCTTTTGCTAAATCTGATGAAACAATTGTTGTTATAAACATACCATCTTTAGGCAAAATTCCTTTTTCTTGCATTTGAGAAATTCTATATTCTGCAATTAATAATGCAGACATATTTCCTGTATATGGCATGTATTCTCCTGTTTTTGTATCTTTAGCATAAATTCCTAATCTATCTGCATCAGGATCTGTTGCTAAAACAACATCTGCATCTACTTTTTTAGCTAACTCTAATGCTAATTTAAATGCCTTTTTATCCTCTGGATTTGGATAATCTACAGTTGGGAAATTTCCATCTGGTTTAGCTTGTTCTGGAACTACATAAACATTTTTAAATCCTAATTCATTTAATAATCTTTCTGCAACCATATTTCCAGTTCCATGTAATGGTGTATATACTATTTTTAAATCTTTTCCTTGTTCTCTAACAATTTCTGGATTTAATATCTTACTTTTTAATGTTTCTATATATTTATCATCCATTTCTTTTCCAACAATATTAAATAATCCAGCTTTTATAGCATCTTCTTTATTCATTGTTTTTATTTCTTTAAAATCAGAAATTGCTCTAACTTTATTTATAATATCTTTATCTCTTGGAGCAACAATTTGTGAACCATCGTCCCAATAAACCTTATATCCGTTGTATTTTGGAGGATTGTGACTAGCTGTAATCATAATTCCTGCAGTACATCCTAATTGTCTAACAGCAAATGATAACTCTGGAACTGGTCTTAAACTTTCAAACAAATATGTTTTTATTCCATTTGCATTTAATATTAACGCTGTTTGAAGGCTAAATTCATCTGACATTCTTCTAGAATCATAGCTAATTGCAACACCTTTATCTTGTGTTCCTTGTTCTAATATATAATTTGCTAGCCCTTGTGTAGCTTTTCCTACTGTATATTTATTCATTCTATTTGTTCCCATACCAATTACACCACGTAATCCAGCTGTTCCAAATTCTAATTCTTTATAAAATCTATCTTTTATCTCTTCCTCATCATCTTTAATTGCTAATAACTCTTTTCTTGTTTCTTCATCAAAACTTGGATCTTCACACCATTTTTTATATTCTTCTTTGTAATCCATATTTTTTCTTCCTTTCTTTTTGTATATTATATAAAAATAACCACTGATATATCTACCAGCAGTTATTTATTAAACTTTATAATTTATAGAATTTTCTATATAGCTCTCTTGCGGTTTCTGGACTATCTACTCCAGCTGCATTTTTAACAGGAGCAAATTCCTCTTCTCTATTTACTCTTAAAATAGCCATATCATCTAATTCTCCAAAAGCATCAAATAAGAATGCTTCAAATTTATATGCATTTGGTCCATCTGGTACTACTTTATTTCCATCTTTATCTATATAAGTTGCTTTTTTAAAAGCTGAATGATAAGGTAATGGCTTACTTCCCATTCTTTCTACTGCATCTATATTAAATAAATTGCATAGAATATGTGATTCACCATATACTAATTCACCATTTTCATTTTTAGCTTCTGCCATCTCTTTTGGAATTTCTGTATATTCTACAACAGAAGGTCTTCCGTTTTTCTTGCAAAATACTCCAACTTTTTCTTGAGGATTAGCTTTTACTACTGATTTTCCAGCAGCTGTTACATGCTTTTGAATTGCAAGTCCCATTAATATAGGATCAACCATTTTTACTAAACAGTTATCAACTCCTCCTATGAATATCCATTCAACTCCTAATTCTCTCATCTTTTTTGTCATTCCGTTTTTTACAAGAGCTTCATATATTCCACCATGTCCATCTGCAGCTTCTTTTATCAAGCCATTTTCACCAATTAATATTTTTCCTTCTGTATCAACCATTGGTAATTCACCTTGTTTAAAGAAAAATATATTTTTATCTTTTTGATATCCAAAATATCTATTTTTTGCAAAAAAGTTTATAGTATCATCATTATTTTCTTCACTTGTCATTATAAACCAAGGAATTGTAACATCATATTTCTTTCCTTGTTCTTTTAATGAATCACTTAATAATTCAAATAATGATTTATGTGATTCTAGACCAATATCAAAAGTTCCTTTTGGACCACTATGTCCAAGTCTTGTACCTTGTCCTCCAGCCATTGTTACAGCAGCAAGTTTTCCAGCTCTAATAGCTTGCTCACCTGTTTCTTGAAAACTTTTATAATATCCGTTTAGATTTCCTTTATCAAAATATTCTATTGGTGTTATCTGAGAATCTTTAGTATCAAACCCATTTTTAGTATTTCTATATAAACTATTTATCATTTCAAAATCAATATTTTCAATTTGATTTAATAGTTGTTTTTGTTTTACACCATCTAGTCTTTCGTATTCATTTAATAAATGCTCTTGAGAGTATTTTTTTAGTTCTCTTCGAATTGTGTCTAAATTTTCGTCCATATGTTTTTCTCCTTTACTTGCTACAATAAATTATATATATTATTTTGATATATTTTTTGTACTTTATTCAAAATTATCTTTCATTTATTTTTTTTTTATCATTTATTGCATCCTCAAATATTCCTAATATTTTATCTCTTATAACGCCTTGTGAATAGTTAGTTTCTGTATCTTTTGCAATTTTTTGATTATCAAACTTAGTTTGTTCTAATACTATTGATTTTATTCCATCACTTATTCCATATATAGTTCTCATATAAGATTCAATATAATTATTTACATCTTCTATTTCTAACCCTAACTTATTTGCAATTTCATTAGAAACTTTTACTTTTTCCTCTTCACTTGCATTCATATATTTAACCATATATTCATCTAACTCATCTTTTTGTGCTTCATCTAATGAAACTGGTCTATCTGGTAGTGGTGGTACTAAAATTCCAAGTGGTGTTACATATGATTTTGTTTTATCAGATATATCTTCATTTTCTCTATTCAATATTCCAGGAATTCCACCAGCATTAGTTGCTATAACAGGATGTCCACATGCAGTTCCTTCTATTACTACTAGCCCAAACGGTTCATTTCTTGAAGGAATTAATGAAACTGTTGCTAAATTCTGTAATTGGCGTATTTCCGTATGATTTTTTCTGCCTAAGAAATATGTATTTTTTAATCCTAGTTCATCTGCTTGTTTTCTGAGTTTTTCATCTAATACACCTGAACCAACAATTAAAGTTTCTATCTTCTTATTTTTAGAACTCATTTCTTCTTCATAAATCTTAGTTGCATTTAATAAAGCATCTATACCTTTAAAATCTGCAAATTTACCAACAAATAATACCATATTATCATAATCTGCTTGTTCTGCTGGTAATACTTCATCTCTATCTACATTTCTATCCATATAAAATGTTTTTGGATCATATCCATTCTCTAATAAAACAACTCTATCTTTATCTTGTGGGAATAATCTAGAAAATTCCTTTTTCTGGTCTTCTGAAATAACAATTATTCTATTAGATATTTGTGCTGATTTTTCTGCATATCTCATATATAATTGATACTTTGTTTTATCATCATATAATCCCACTAATTGTTCTAAATCTTCTTTATTAGTTCGAATTTCATTATTATCCATTGCTTTTTTTATATCTGCTAAAATTTGTTTTTTATTTTTATATTGTAAATAAATTTCTTCTAATTTTTTTATATTATTAATTAATTGTGTATTATCATTTGTTTGAGCATCATTTTTTAATTTATCAATTTGAGCATTTACCTTTTTTAGTTCTTCGTTTGCTCTTTGATATCCCATCAAATCAGTTCCATGAATAGTAAGCGCAACTGGTTTATCAAATTTAGATAATATACTACTTGTAATCCAATTATGTTGTGTATGAACTATATCAGGATTAAATTGATTTATTTCTTCTCTTATAGCCTTTTCAAAAGCTTGCATATATTCTTCTATCTGCTCTAAGCTTGCATTCCAGAAGTTTGCTGTGCTTTCTGTATGTGTAGTAAACATTAAATAATTAAATTTACATTGATTTTCTATTTTTTCTGGATTCTCTGTTTCCGCAGTAAAAGGAACTACATGGTATCTAACACCTTCTAACTTATCAAAGTCTGTTCTATTATTTCCCGTAATAATAACAACTTGATGACCCTCTTCAACATACGATTTTGCTTGTGTTGTAATTAATGCTCCACTTCCTGCCCCATGTGTAGGAAATGCAGTAACAATTAATATTTTCTTTTTCTTCTCCATATTTCTTATTCCTTCTTTATTATATGTTTTTTTCGATTCTATCATGTATTTTTACTAATTACAACCTTTTTTGACAATTTTTTTAAATATCTTGTATTCCACTAGTATTTAAATTTTTCTCATATCCTTTCAATATTTCCGTAGACTTATCTTGTATTTCTTCAAAATTATAACAATCAACAATTACGCTATTTTCAATTTTTAATTGTTCATTAATATTTTTTATAAATTTACTTTTTCCTACTATTATAATTACTGAATTATTTTCTACATTTCTAATACTATTATTTTTCCAATTAAGATTTAATATTTCATTTTTTCGATTTTCTTTTAAATTTATTTTTGACATTAAAATTCCTAAACTTTTTTCTAAATTAATTTCTGACACTATAAATATTTTTTTATTTTCATCTAATGATTTATTAATATATGGTAACAAAATCATTTCCAGATGAAACTCACTTACATAAAAACAACATAATTTTTCTAATCTTTTGTTTTCAACAATCATATCTTCCCCTCCAATTGTTTACTGGTAAATTTTACCATATTATATTTTCATTGTCAAGATTTTTTCCTCCAAATGTATAATTTATTTTTTTTGGCTAATAATTATTTTAAAGATATATTTTTACAAAAATGTTTTTAGGAGGAATTATGAAAATAAAATTCAAAAAAATTATATTATTAACTTTTTTATTATTTGTATATGTTTTTTTATCAGCACAAAGTTATGCAACTGCAATATCAAACAATTTATCTACTGCTGTATTTAGATTACATGTATTAGCAAATAGCAATAGTGAAGAAGATCAAAATTTAAAATTAAAAGTCAGAGATTCATTATTGAACTACATGAACGGATTATGCTCAAATTGTTCAACCAAACAAGAAGCAATTTCTATTGCTAATGAACACAAAGATGATTTTCAAAAAATTGCAGAACAAACAATCAAAGAAAATGGATATGACTATACTGCCAAAATAAATATTGATAATTTTTATTTTCCTACAAAAAATTATGGTGATATCTCTTTACCTGCCGGATATTACGACGCATTAAGAGTTGAAATTGGTGAAGCAAAAGGAAAAAATTGGTGGTGTGTAATGTTCCCATCTCTTTGCTTTATTGATGTTTCTTCTGGAGTTGTTAATGATAATGCAAAAGAAAATTTACAAGACAATCTTCAAAAAGAATCTTATGATATAATATCAGATTCCAAAAAACCTGATATCAAGTTAAAATTCAAGCTTATAGAAGTTTTTGCCGAAAATAATCTATTTACCATAAGTAAAAATAAGTAGTACTTTTATTTTACTTTCTCCCAAAAAACTGTTGTAATCTTTGAGTTTTTATGATATATTTCTTACGAAAGAAAATTTTAAGGAGGAATACTTTTGGAAAAATTAGTTATCACTGGAAAAACGCCTTTAAAAGGAGAAGTAACAATAAGTGGTGCAAAAAATGCTGCAGTAGCAATTTTACCTGCAACACTTTTAATAGATGGAATTTGTACAATAGAAAATTTACCTAATATAAGTGATGTAAAAAAATCTTGCGAAATATTAGAAGGACTTGGTGCAAAAATAGCATGGAATACACAAAATGAAATAACAATAGATACAAGAAATATTACCAAAACAGAAGCATCTGAAGAATTAACAAGCAAATTTAGAGCATCTTATTATATAATAGGAAGCATGCTTGGTAGAACCGGAAAAATTTCTGTAGGAATGCCTGGCGGATGTCAATTAGGAGCTAGACCTATTGATCAACATATAAAAGGATTTGAAGCTCTTGGAGCAAAAGTAGACGTTGCTCAAGGAAAAATCTCAGCATCAGCAGAAAAATTAGTTGGAACATCAATCTACATGGATGTTGTTTCAGTTGGAGCTACAATAAATGTAATGCTAGCATCTGTTTTAGCAGAAGGAACAACAATTATAGATAATGCTGCAAGAGAGCCACACATTGTTGATGTTGCAAACTTCTTAAATACAATGGGAGCAGATATTCGTGGTGCAGGAACAGATGTAATCAAAATTAATGGTGTAAAAAAGTTAACTGGAAATAGTACATATTCTATTGTTCCAGATCAAATAGAAGCAGGTACATTTATGCTTGCAGCCGTAGGATCTCAAGGAGATATATTAATAAAAAATTGTATAACAAAACACTTAGAATCACTTACAGCAAAAATACTTGAAATTGGTGGTCATGTTGAAGACTTTGGAGACGAAATAAGAGTTTGGTGTGACCAAAGACCAAATAAAGCAATTATAAAAACACAGCCATATCCTGGTTTTCCAACAGATTTACAACCACAAATGGGAGTAGTTCTATCTATCGCAAATGGTACTAGCAGAATAATTGAAAACATCTGGGAATCAAGATTCCAATATACAGAAGAACTAAATAAGATGGGTGCAAATATTACAGCTCAAGGAAAATCAGCATTTTTTGAAGGTGTTGAACAATTATATGGTTCACCTGTATATTCGTCAGATTTACGTGCTGGTGCAGCCTTAATCATTGCTGGAATAATAGCAGAAGGAAAAACTGAAATATACAATTTAGAGCACATAGACAGAGGATATGAAAATATAGAAGAAAAATTCAGAAATCTAGGTGCAAAAATAGAAAGAGTTACAGAATAACATTAGAAAGAAGAAATACATATGCTAAATTTTTGTAGTTTATATAGTGGAAGCAGTGGAAATAGTTTATTTGTAGAAAGTGAAAATACAAAAATCCTTGTAGACGCAGGTATGAGTTGTAAGAAAATTGAAGAAGCTTTAAATTCTATTGAAGTTAATCCTTCTTCAATTAATGCTATTTTAGTAACTCATGAACATGCAGACCATATAAAGGGATTATCAACAATATCAAGAAAATTTGATATTCCGGTTTTTGCTACAAAAGAAACATTTGATGCAATGCCAAAACAAACAGAAAAAATATCAGAAAAAAACATTAATTTTTTTAACCCAAATGAAAAATTCTTTATAGAGGATTTAGAAGTTTTGCCTTTTAGTATACCTCATGATGCTGCAAATCCTTGCGGATTCAACATAATAAAAGATAATGACACTCAAATAAGTATCGCAACAGATATTGGTCATATGACTAAAGCAATTGTTGATAAATTAGAAGGTAGTAAATTTATATTATTAGAATCTAATTATGATACAGAAGTATTAAAATGTTGTGCTTATCCATTTAAATTAAAATCTAGAATTGCAAGTGAAAATGGACATTTATCTAATACAATGGCCGGAAAAACAATTACATATTTAACAAAAAACGGTAATTTAAAAACTGCAATGCTTGGGCATTTAAGTAAAGAAAGTAATTTTCCTGCTCTTGCCTATCAAACAGTAGTTGACGAATTAATTAGCAATAATGCTAATAATGATTCATTAAGCCTGTCTGTTGCAAGTAGAGATTGTCCAGGTAATTTAATTACTTTATAATTTATATTGGTTTTGTAAAGGAAATAATTTTGATATCATATAATTTTTAGGGGTATTATATTTATTACTAATTAGGATTAGGGGCCTAAACTTAGTGTAATATTTTATCAAAAAATTTAGCAATAATTATTAAGATATAAATCAAGGAAATTATTTATAAATTTTATTTATGGGGAATTATTAATTATTTCCTTTACAAGATTAAAAACTTTATTACAAAAAAATCTTTGAATTAATTTTCTTTCTGTCATTATAGTACACCCATTTTTTTCATATGTCAAGAAAAATCGTTCGACAAAAATCGACCTTACATTCCTATTATTAATTTACAGACAAAAAAAGAAACCACTATTCCTGTAATATCTGCAGCTAGACAAGCTATTATTATTCCTCTTGTATCTTTTATCTTAACACTGCTTGTATATACTGCTATTGTATATAATGTAGTTTCTGTGGAACCCATAATAACAGCTGCTAATATACCAATAAAAGAATCTACTCCATTTTGCTTTATAATATTAGTTGCAATTGCCATAGAGGCACTGCCAGAAATCGGACGTAATATTGCTAACGGAACAATTTCTTTTGGAAATCCTATTAAATTTAATACTGGAGAAATTATCATTGTCGTAAAATCTAATATTCCTGAACTGTTAAGCATTCCTATAGCCAAAAATAATCCAATAAGAGTAGGAAAAATTTTCAAAGTTATTTCAATCCCCTCTGTAGCTCCCTTTAAAAATAAATCAAATATCTCAATCTTTTCTTTAACAGCATATAGAATTATAAATAAAATAGTAATTGGCACAGCCAAAGTAGAAATATAATTTATAACATTCATAAAATTCCTTTCAATTTCTCGTAACTCTAATTATAATTTTAGCAACAAATATCCCAACAAAAGCAGCACCTATTGTAGCAATCCATACTGGAACAATTATTTGAGTAGGATTACTTGAACCTAATGAACTCCTAACAGCAATGACTGTAGTTGGAATTATTTGTAAAGAAGCTGTATTTAGAACAATAAGCATCATCATATTATCAGACAATCTTTCTTTTTCATTATTTTCTTTTTGTAATTCACTCATTGCCTTTAACCCCAATGGAGTAGCTGCATTCCCTAGTCCTAAAATATTAGCAATAATATTCATAATTATATTATTATAAGATTTTGATTCAGAATTTAAATCATAGAAAAATTTTTTTGTTATTTTATTTAATATTTTAGATAATTTTTTTATTATTTCTGTTTTGGATGCAATTTCCATTATTCCACTCCACAAGCAAGTCGCTCCCAGTAATGTTAATGTTAAATTAATAGCACTTTGTGTAGATTCAAAAATAGAATTATTTATTTCTTCAATATTTCCAGAAAATATCGCAAAAATTATTGATATTATTATAAAAATTGGCCATAATATATTTAACATTTCTCCTCCATCTTTACATATATATTATACAAATTGCAAAAATATAACAATATTTTTTACAATATTTTGAAATTTTTATTGACCAATTTTATTATCTATGTTATCATAATAATGAATTGATTATATGTTTAAGGAGGATGAATTATGAAATCAACAGGAATTGTTAGAAAAGTTGATGAACTAGGAAGAGTTGTTATCCCTATAGAAATTAGAAATAAATTTGACATTGCTGAAAAAGATCCTATTGAAATATATGTAGACGGTTCTTCTATTATATTAAAAAAATATGAACCAAATTGTATTTTTTGCGGAAATTCAAAAAATTTAATTTCTTATAAAGATAAATTAGTTTGCACAAAATGTGCTCAAAAATTATCTGATATAGATATGAGTGAAGAAGAATAATAAAAAGGATATCATATGATATCCTTTTTTAAATAAATTTCATATAAATTTCGTTTTTACTTACATTTCTATCTTTAGCTATTTTTTTTATTATTTCTTTTTTATCTAATCCTTGTTTTTCATAATATTTATAATGCTCTTCTAAAGATAAATTATTTAATCCATTTTCTTCTTTATCTTCTACTTTATTTCCTTCTATAATTAAAATCATTTCCCCTTTTAAGTCATCAATTTCTTGTAATAATTCCTCAATATCTTTTCTAATAAATTCCTCATGAATTTTAGTTAATTCTCTTGCTAAAACAATTTTTCTATTTTTTAATATATTTTTTAAATCCAATAAAGTAGTTTTCATTTTGTGTGGTGCTTCATAAATTATAATTGTTTTTTCAGAATTTTCTATTTCATTTAATTTTTCTTTTCTTAATTTTTTATTTAAAGGTAAAAAACCTAAAAAATTAAATTCTTTTGTAGGTAATCCAGAAGCAATTAATGCATTTATCATTGCGCAAGCTCCAGGAATTGGTATTACTGCAATACCTTCTTCTATTGATTTTTTTATTACTTCTTCGCCAGGATCACAAATTCCAGGTGTTCCTGCATCTGAAACTAATGCTATATTTTCACCATTATTTAATTTTTCAATTAATAAATTACTTTTTATATCCTCATTATGCCTATGATAACTAATTAAAGGCTTTGAAATTTCAAAATGATTCAATAGTTTTAAAGTTTGTCTTGTATCTTCTGCAGCAATAACATCAACTTCTCTTAAAACATTTAAAGCTCTTAAAGTTATATCTTCTAAATTTCCTATCGGAGTCGCTACTATATATAATTTTCCACTCATTTTCATTCCTCTCCTTTTTATGCAATAATATTTTAACATAATACTATCATTTTTGCAAATTTTGTGGTATAATAATGCTGTAAATCGTATTAAATCAAAAAAATATATCAGAAAGGAGCATTTACAATGGCATTCCTGCTTTTGATGTTATTATTACTTCCTGAGATAGTTCCAGTTATAGCAGGCCTTGTATGTTTTTTCGTTGTACTTTACCTTCTGGTAAAGTATTGGTACGTTTTAATGATTATACTCATTATTTTTTTCCTAGTAATAATTTTCTTGGGAAAAGATTGAGAAAACAACCTCATCCTAATTTTATATTAGGATGAGGTTTTACAATTTCATTATTATTTGCATATAATATATAAAAAAACAAAAGCGAGTGTGATTTTATGAATCAATTTAATAAATATTTACCTTTTTCTTATAATTATTCTAGATCTAATCCTCCGCCTCCTCCTGCACCACCTCCTCCAAAGCCGCCTAATCCAAAAAAGAAAAAAAATCCTCATAAAAAATTTGATTTTATTGCAATAAAAAAAAATACTTGTAATTCACTAAATGATGTTGAATATTTTTTAAATAATTTTAGTAATTTTATTAAATATATTAAAATATATTACTTATTTAAATAAATTTAATTTTAATGCTATGCTATTAATTTTAATAACATAGTATTTTTTATTAATATATTTAAATTATTATTTTTTAATAAACTAAATAAACCGTTTTTTATTTTATATTAATATTTAATTTTTATTAAATATATTTTTATATATTTTATTTATTATTATATTTAAATTACTTTTATTTTTATTTAATTAATTATTTATAAAATAAAAAAATTTTATTATCTAATTAAATTTTAAATAATGATTTAATTAAATTTATTTTTATTATTTAGAATTTAATAAGGGTAAATTTTTTATTATATTTTTATAACAACCTTTAAATGATTACCAAAAATTATACCAGCTTTAAATTTCAACCTTATTTTGCATACTTATATTTTCTTTAAATATTACAATGAAATTTTTTATTTTACTGTTCAAAATCTTTATAAATAATTTTTTATGTTTCAAATTTGCAAGTCAAATTTTATATTAATTTACAATCATTTTAAATTTATAAATATATCCTAAAGTGCTGTATTTATCAGCATTTACACGTGGATATATAATATTCTTGTTAATTTATATTTAATTAAAATTTTTTCACTTTTTTTATTTTGAACTGTAATTTTTTTCCTGCTCATTTTATTTAATTCATATTAATTTTATAAAATATGTTACCCTACTTTATACAAAATTATATCCACAATATAAAATTCTATATTATTAAATTTTATTATTTTCTAAAAAACATTATTAAAATTTTTTTGCTCTATTAAAATTTAATAAAATTAATTTTTAATATTTAAATTTTTATTTTTTTATAAAATAAATAAATTGTTTTTTTATTAATCATTTAAATATTTTTTTATTTTACATTAATAATTATTTCTTATTAAATATATTTTTTAATTTCATAAAATTTTTAAATAATTTTATTATTATTTTTTATATTAAAATTTTATTTTTATATATTTTATTTTTAATTATATTTTAATATTATTTATAAAAAATAATATCTGAAATTTTTTTATTTAATTAATTATTTATAAAATAAAAAAATTCAAATTATTATTAATTAAATTTCAAATAATATTTTAATTAAATAGAAAAAATTTATCATTATTAATTAAATTTTAATAGTTCAATTTTTACTATATTTTTATAGCAACATTTAAATCATCACAAAAAAATTATATCAATTTTAATTTTCAACCTTATTTTGCATACTTATATTTTCTTTAAATATTACAATAAAATTTTTTATTTTACTGTTCAAAATTTTTATAAATAATTTTTTATACTTCAAATTTACAAGTCCGATTTTATATTAATTTACAATCATTTTAAATTTATAAGTATATCTTAAATTGCTGTATTTATCAGCATTTACAAGTGGATATATAATATTTTTGTTAATTTATATTTAATTAAATTTTTTTCACTTTTTTATCTTTAACTGTAAGTTTTTTCCTGCTGATTTTATTTAATTCAATTAATCTTATAAAATACGTTACCCTGCTTTATACGAAATTATATCCACAATATAAAATTCTATATTATTAAATTTTATTATTTTCTAAAAAACATTATTAAAATTTTTATGAATTTTTTGCTCTATTAAAATTTAATAAAATTAATTTTTAATATTTAAATTTTTATTTTTTTATAAAATAAATAAATTGTTTTTTTATTAATCATTTAAATATTTTTTTATTTTACATTAATAATTATTTCTTATTAAATATATTTTTTAATTTCATAAAATTTTTAAATAATTTTATTATTATTTTTTATATTAAAATTTTATTTTTATATATTTTATTTTTAATTATATTTTAATATTATTTATAAAAAATAATATCTGAAATTTTTTTATTTTTATTTAATTAATTATTTATAAAATAAAAAAATTTTATTATTTAGTTAAATTTTAAATAATGATTTAATTAAATTTATTTTTATTATTTAGAATTTAATAAGGTAAAATTTTTTATTTTTTTATAATAGCTTTTAAATGATTACAAAAAATTATATCAATTTTAATTTTCAACCTTATTTTGTATACTTATATTTTCTTTAAATATTGCAATAAAATTTTTTATTTTACTGTTCAAAATTTTTATAAATAATTTTTATACTTCAAATTAGCAAGTCAAATTTTATATTCATTTACAATTATTTTTAATTTATAAGTGTATCTTAAAGTGCTCTATTTATCAGCATTTACACGTGAATATACAATATTCTTATTAATTTATATTTAATTAAATTTTTTTCACTTTTTTTATTTTGAGCTGTAAGTTTTTTCCTGTTAATTTTGTTTAATTCATATAAATCTTATAAAATATATTACCTTGTTTTATGAGAAATTGTGTCTATAATATAAAATTCTATATTATTAAATTTTATTTATTTTTTAAATAAACTTCAGACAAGTTATTATTAACCTCTCCATTAATCAAAAATTTAATTGAATTAATTTCTTTTAAATTTGTTAATGTATTTACAATACTATTTATTATTTTTAATTTATTTTTTTCATCTCCATAATTTAAAAATTCATTTGAAACATTTATTTCTGCACAAGAATTATTTATAGTAATATTATGAACCACTGTTCCTTCTGGAATTAATTTTTTTAAATTACTACTTTGAGGTCCTTTTATTAATAAATTCATTAATTCTTTTTCTGGCTCCTTGATCAAAGTATTGGCATCTACAAGCTTAGTTTCTGCTTCTAACTCACCACTATTAATATTTTCAAAATATAATATAACTTTTGTTTGACGCATTTGTTCATCTGATATTTCTTCTTGTGGTGTATAATCTTGATATTCGTCCTCAGTATTTTTCTGTATACTTATATTTTTATAGGTATATATAACAAGCAAAATTATTAATATAAAGCTAATAACAGCAATATATATTTTTTTATTTTTTTTCATATAATAAAACTCCCCCTTATAAATATTTTTAATATACTATTTCTTGTCTAATCAAATAATATTATTATTAAATAATTTTTAGAACAAAAAAACTAACAAGAAAATTTCTTGCTAGTCAAAAAAATTATTATATTTTTTATTATTCTAAATACTAAATTATTATATTTTTAAATAATTTATTTATATTTCTTTTTACATATATTTTTTCAAAAAATAAAATCATAAATAATACAATTATTATACTTGGTATTGAAATTATTATTTTTACATTATTAAATATTTTTGTAAAATAAGTTAATAATAAAATAATTAAAATTGTTACAACATATTGATATAATTTATTTCCATTATTTTTTAAAGCTGATGCTTCTGAATTCCAATCCAAATTAGGCTTTTTTAAATCAACAATAATCATAAAATATGTATTAATTATATTTATTATCAAACTAATTATAAAAACTATTATTCCATAATAAATTGGAATATTATCTAATTGTAAATATATAGTTACTATTATAGCTATACTTCCAATAATATTCATTATTATTGAAGGAATGCCTTTATAAATAAATTGTTTATATAAATCCACTGGTAAATATTTCATAACAACAGCATTTTTTCCTTCTCTTGATATTGCTGATATTGCCAAATTTCCAAATGTATATAATATTTGTATAATCCCTATCACTATGCAAAGTATTTGTAATTTAAAATTTTCTATTCCAATTTTACTTATTGCATCTTCATCTTTAAATCCCTCAATAATCATCGGAATAAATAATTTTAATAACATTGAAAAAATAAATATTATAAATAAATTTTGAAAAATACATTGAATAAAAAATGTTGGATTTTTTATTATTTTTCTAAATTCATTTTTTATATATGAATTTTTTATTTTATTTTTTTTATATTTATTTTTTTTATATTTATTTTTCATTTTATTTTTTTTACTATTTGCTAAAA
This sequence comes from uncultured Clostridia bacterium, assembly GCA_934120315.1. Lineage (GTDB taxonomy): Bacteria > Bacillota > Clostridia > TANB77 > CAG-508 > CAG-269. Next base: position 69,260 of record CAKOTX010000001.1, on the reverse strand, counting down.
CTATATTTTTTAATAAATTATTTAAATATAATTTTTTTCCAAAGAAAATAAATATAATAAATAATATAATTTCCAATATTAATAATTTAAACAATTGAAAAATAATATTAAATATATTTATATTATTTAACATATTTATACATGGATTTATAAATATTAAATCATTATTTATTTTTTCTAATTTTGTATTTATTTTTTCTGTATTTATTTTTGCTAAATCCTGAATATTATCCTCTGTAATTTCTTCCGAATTAATTTCAATAATTCCATCATTAAAAGTTGATACTAATATATAATTAATTCCAATTGTCATCACCATTGTTAAAATTGTCACAATTATTATTTGAAATATATCTTTATTTTTTATTAATTTTGATAATTGCATTACAAATAACATTATTATACTAATAAATATTGCTGGAACAATCGGAAATAATATTAATACTAATATCATACTAATAAAATATAATAATGTTTGTTGTACAACAAGTCCATAAAATAATAATGGAATTGCTAAAAATAATAATTCAGAAAAATATATTATAGTAATTAAATTAATAAATTTTGAAATTAATAATTCAATGGGTTTTATTGGTAATGGTAAAATATATTCTAAATCTTTCGAATAATAAAATACATTAGTACATATTAAAATAGTTTGATAAGTAAATATAACTCCCATTATAGGTAAATACACTTTTAAAAATATATCACCTAATCCTCTAGTATCAAGCCAATTTATTACTTTAAAACTAAAATAACTAATTATAAATGCACAAATTATCATTAACCATAATAATATTGATTTTTTATTTATTTTTTTGGTATCTTTATTATAAATATTTAATTTTTGAAAATAATCTTCAATAAATATTTTTGATAATTTTTTTATTTTTTTAATCATTTTTCGTTATCTCCATAAATAATTCTTCTAAAGATTTATTTTCTTTTAATTCTTTTTTCATTTCTTCTAAAGTACCAACAAATAATAATTTTCCTTTATCAATAATTCCTATTTTATCACATAATTTTTCAGCAACATCTAAAATATGAGTTGAAAAAAATACGCATTTATTTTCACTAGTTATTTTTTTCATAATTTGTTTTAATTCATATGTTGATTTTGGATCAAGCCCTGTCATTGGTTCATCAATAATCCAATTTTTAGGACTATGTAATAGTGAACCAATAATTACTATTTTTTGTCTCATTCCATGTGAATAACTTTGAATTGTATTATTTAAAGAATCTTTTATTTCAAATATTTCTGATAATTTTTCTATTTTTTCTTTTCTTTCTTTTTCACTTACTTCATACATGTCTGCTATAAAATTTAAATATTCAATTCCTTTTAATTTTAAAAACATATCTGGATTATCTGGAACATATCCAAAACTCTTTTTTGCTTCTATTGGACTTGATTTTATTGAATAATTATTTATTAATATATCTCCTTCATCAATATCTAATATGCCTGTAATCATTTTTATTGTTGTTGATTTTCCTGCTCCATTTGGACCTAAAAATCCAAATATTTCTCCATCTTTTATTTCTAGATTTAAATCTTTTACTACTTTATCTTTTTTATTATAAGATTTAGATACATTTTTTATTGTTATCATAGCCTGCCTCCTTTTATATATTTTATATTATATATAAAAAAATAGCAAGTTTTCACTTGCTATTTTTATTATTCTACGCTGAATGACATTTCAAATTGTCTATCTTCTTTTAAATTTACAATAAAATCTTTTTGAACTGATTTTGTTGTATCTGTAGAATTTATAATATTTACTGTATAAATATAATAATTTCCTTCTTTTCTATAATTTAAATATTTTACATCATTTTTATTATAAAAATTATTTTTTATATAATTTTCGAATTGTTTTTGTGTTGGAAATTTATTTTGTTTAAAACTTTCTGCCAAACAATTATATGCATAATTATAATCATTTGCATTTACTGCTTCAAAAAATTTATTAATATCATATCCTGCTTTTTCATTATCTGCTGCAGAATTATATTTTTTTATAAATTCAGCTTGATCTATTGTATATGTATCTAATAATATTTTATATTCCCCAGAATCCACATTATTATTTATTACAAAATAATCACCATTATTATCTAAGCAAACATATTGCACATATCCATCGTATTTATATTTTGCATATTTAGATAATTTCATATTATTATATTTAGATTTATTTTTATTTACAAATTCAATAAAATTTTCAATATTTAAAAATCTTTTTTTCTTATATTCCTCATCTAATACAAAATTATATAATACTTCTGGTTCTAAATTTAATAAATTTTTAATCATATTATAATACATTGCAGATGTTTGTACATCTGACATTACCTTTAATTCAAATGTATTATCATTATTTTCTTCTATATTTGTTATTTTTATATAATCATTTGATTTTCCATTTTTAATATTATTACATTCTTCTTCTGTTACTTGTTTAATATTATAAGTAAAATTATTATAATCCAAAGAAATAATATAATATATATTTTTATTATTTTGAATTCCATATACCGCATAAACATTTATATTATCATTTCTTTGAACATATATATCTTTTATAAAAGTATAATTTGCATTTGTTTTATTTATACAAGTTGATAATATGTTCAATGTTGTAGTTGAAGTATCTTTTTCAGAAAGTTCTATATTTTTTTCTTCTTGATAACTAGAATATTCACCACTATCATCATCATTATTTTTTACATTATTTTTATTAATTTGGATAATAACAGTTAATATTATAAAACTAATTATTAGTAAAATTATTAATAAGCTTATAATAATTTTTTTATATTTTTTCACCATTTTTATATTTTTCCTCCATTAATTTAATACTACTCCAACTCCTGATGATCCCATTGTATTTGGTGCATTTTTTCCAGGGCTAAAACTTAATATATAATCTAATGAATACCATCCATTCCATTTGCTACCATGCCAAGGATTTATTACGTATACTTCTCCATTAGAATTTACATCAACTAAAACAATAGCGTGACCTCCTGAAGAACCATAAAATTCTCCTCCTGGGAATGAATTATAAATTACAATAGGAGCATTCTGATTTAAATATGAAATTATTTCTGATTTACTTCTTGATATTTGTTTAATTCCACATCCTGTTGCTCCAGACCCATTCCAAAAATCCATAGGAGTTTTTGTACTACCATATCCTGAATGACAAATTGCTGCTGCTGTTGCAACACATCCTGCATTATGCATTGAACCAGAATATGAATTTTGATAATAACATTTATATTCTTTATCTCCTCTTTTATAAACTCCCCAATAGTGTGAACCTGAATCACCAGATAGACTTCCGTCTCCTCCTGTTCCAGTTCCATCTCCGCCATTGAATGAATTGCCACCATCATTTATTATAATATCTTCTACATCCTTAAAATCTTGTTCATTATAAGCTGAAAAATCCATCGAAGTAACTCCATAATCATTATTAGTAGCCTTATAAAGCATATATTTAGTAATATCTACCAATCCCTCTGTTCTCGAATTATTTTCTAATGCTTCAAATAACCAACTACTCATGCTTGAAATATTATTTCTTACGCCAGTACAATATATATAATATTTAACAAAGTTTGGATCTGAAAAATTTCCTGATTTCATCTCTTGTTCAGTATAATTTTTATCTGTTTTTTCTTTTACACTCGTTGTACCTGAACTATATTTATAACCACTTTTTATTATTATTGTAGTTATAACATGGTCTTTAACTAATGTATAATCTTGCTCTTCGTGAGATACAACTGTATATCCATTAGCTGTATTATTATTGCTTACTGTAGGACCTCTTTTAGCCCCTGATTCTATCCATGTTACAGGATAAGGTGTTACATCATTTACTGTTTTTTGGTATAAATCATTTATTTCTATATTATTATTTGAACTTTCATTACTTATTGATATACCAAATGCATTACCTAAAAATTCTAATGTTATATCTTCTATTTGTTCACCTTCACCAGTAGAAAAATTATGATTTGATTGCAATTCTTTATATGTTCCACCTTGACTTGAAACTGCTGATTTTACTGCATTTACCGTATTAGAACTTATTAATCCATTTCCATCTCTATCGTCAGAATCAAATATTGCCAATAGTTTTCCTCTAAATTGCTTTATATTTTGTGTTGGATAAGAATTATTCATTTGGTCAAAAAATTCTTTGCTTAATGTAACATTAAAGTTTCCACCAGTTGTAACAGTTTCATTTTGTTTTGCTGTTTCATAATAAGATGAATAATCTCCTAAAAATTCTAATCCTGACAATCCATCTCCATCTGCTGGAGCCCATATAGCTGCAGTTGACACTGAATTATTACTCAAATAATCTGAAACTACTCTTCCACCCATACTATGTCCAACAAGCCCTATTTTACCTGAATCAATAGAATAATTTGATTTCATATAATTAATTGCTGACGTCATATCTGACTTCATGTTTTCTAATGTATATTTCGTCATATCTTCATTACTATCTTGACATCCAGAAAAAGTTATTGTTACTGCTGCTACACCATTTTGAGCTAGTTTATTGCCTAATTCGTTAAAATGGCCTCCATTATCTCCATCTCCATTTCTAGTTCCTGTAAAACCATGACACATCAAAACTAATGGCATATTAGATTGTGTTCCTTCTGGAATAAAAATAGTAGCTTTTATATTTGTCCTATTTCCAGGAATTTCAATATCCTGTTTTTTTACACCAACTGTAGTTGTTGTGCTATCATCAAATGATACAGAATCTTTTCCTTCTTCACCTTTATATTCTAATCTTTCAACTCCATCAACTTTATAAGTTAAATTCCAAACATCAGCATATGTAAGTCTATATCTTATTTTATTTGTCTCTGTTACAATATTTGTATGATTCTTTTTGTCTTCATATCTAACTGAATCCCATTCTCTTGTTGAAGTTCCTAAATGTCTTGTCTTAATTTCTATTTCTCTTGCTATTTCCTGCGTATAATATTGATATCCATCTGATACTTCTTTATAATGTGTTCTATATCCATTTGTAAGTTCATCAACAACGTCATTTTCAACAGCAGTTAATTCATCATATAATGTTGCTTCGATTGAACTATTTAATGTTAAATCCGTAAGTTTTCTAACAAATTCTGTATCATCACCCATTACCATCCATGTCCATAAATAGTCAAATGGCATTGTATACTGTGATGTTGAATCCTTATAATTTACTTTTGAAGGTACTATTGTATATTGTACATCTGTTGTTGGATATCCATTATCATATACATATCCATCTCTATTTCCATCTGCATCTGTAAAGTTCTCAATAGTTGTAGTTACTTTACTCCAATTTGCAACAATTAAATTTCCTGAAGCATCTATTGAAAAATATTGTAATGCTGCTTTTTGAATTTCTACATCGTCATTATTTATAAGCCACATTAATGTTCCTGGTGCTGGTTCTAATGCATTTCCTAAAGGAATATATTCCAATGTTATTGCAGTTCCATCTGATGGAAGATATTCATTACTTAATTTTATAATTTCACTGTTACTAATATTTTGATTATATTCTCCACTGATTTTAGTTTTTATATTATTTTTTTCCATGCATTTTTCTATTTCATCAACAATTACACTATATTCACTACCATCATTAATTTTATCTCGTAAATCTAACACTTGATTAGTATTAAATCCTGCTTCTTCCATAAAAACCTTTTTTATGGCATCATACTCATTAGACTCATACTTCTTTAACTCACCATTTGAATCTCTATAATGTGTAGGAATTATTACTATATAATTATCTGGATCTGTAGCCATATTTATAAGTGACCAACAATCTTCTACAATATTTTTTACTAAACCTGTATTTTTATAATTTATATATGAATTACCATTTCCTATCCAAATTATTGGAAATGCTGATTTATATCCTGATTGTGTTTTTAAAGAAATTATACTATCTTTAGATATTTTAATTTCTTCACCTTCTGTTTTTCTTTTAAATACATATGTTCCAGAATCTTCTTTATATGTTAATTCACCATCAACACCATTTATAGTACATTCTAATTTCTTTTTCTCATCACTTCCATCAAATGTTTTAAATGGCGTTTGTGTCATTATATTATCATCTTTTTTTAATGAAACTGATATTGTAACTTCAGAACCTAATTCTTTTCCTATTGTAACATCCTCTTCATTTGTTGTTACTAAAGTATATTTATCAACTCCTGCCAATAAAGCAATTTCCTGTGAAGTTACTCCTTCAAATCCTAGGTTATATACATTTTTTTGTAACTTTTCTGCAAGTAACGCTGGATAATTATTAGAAGAATCTTCTGCATCTCCTAATGTAAATTCATCGCCCCAACAAACAATACCACCATTTAATTCAATTGATGTATCTTCAGATTTTTTAATACTTGCTACTTTTCTTATTGTTGGTTCTGATAGTACCCTTTTAAATCTAATTACTCCTTGTACTTCATCAGAATCCACTTTATTATTCATATTAGAAACAGTTCTTAAATCAGGATATTGGGTTATAAGTTCTGCTCTTATCATGTCTTTGAGCAATTCCTTTTTTTCTTCTTCCGTTCCAGTAATATAATTTAATTTTCTTCTTCCTTCTTCTGATTTAGAAAATTCTTCATATAATTCATTAACTTTATCATCTAAATTTATATTAAACTTATAATCTCCATTTCCTTTTGAAACAATATTTCCAACAGACACTTGAGAAGATATCTCATTTTCAACACGAGCATTCATGTTGTTGTTATTACCACCAAAATTCAATCCGCCTAAACCTGAAGAATGATTTGAATTTGAAGAATCAATCAGTTTTAAGACATAACTTGAACTAGCTAAAAATATTAATAAAACTATTATTATAAATATTCCTATTATCCACTTTATATTGCTTTTTAAGAATCCCATTATTGCATTTTTCATTATTTTATTTTTTGCACCTCCTATCTTCTTTAAAATGTTACTTCGTATTTTATTCCTTCATTATAATTATTTGGATTTTTTATATATTTATCATAATCTAAAATTAAATTAGCAAAAACTAATTTTTTAATTTTTCTACTAGCTCTATATGTATTTGTATATTTTATAGCATATTCCACTGTAGAGCCAGGTCTAATTTTTAAAGTACTATATATAATTTCTCCACTTGCTGCGTTATATTTTAACCCCTTTGAATCTTCTATATATATTGTTGATGTTTTTTCACCATCATCTAGATATATTGTTTTATCTGAATTATTTGTTACTCTAATATTATAATCTTCGTATTCCGCAAATGTATCTCTACTTATTACTTCTATTTTTACATTACTTTGAGTATTTACTGCATTAATTTTATTTCTTCCAATATAATTATTTATATTTAATTTTTCTTCATTATTTTCTTCTACTATTGTCATATAATCTTGTATAGACATATCATTACTTGTTTTTCCTGTTGCTAATGGATCTTCTGTTATTCTTACTTTATAAGTATTACCATTCCAATTCTCTGTTGTATATGTTTTGTATGTATTAAATATTTTATCACAATATGTTTTTTTAAATATTTCATATGTTGTAAATAAATTATTTTTACAATCTGTTGAAACTAATTTATATGCATCTTCAAATTTTTTGCTATTACACAAATTTAAAAATTCATCAATTATTTTTATATCATTTTTTAATTTATTTTCACTTACTGTTCCTGTACCTAAAACTGATTTATCTGTTGTTAAAGATGTATTTTCTGTTATATTAGTACTTATATTATTTGAAACAGTATTTGTCTTATTAGTATTTTTTCTTCCTACAAAATAATTTAATACTTGTATTATTACCAAAATGAAGGCTACAATGAGTATGCCCCTCCATATCTTGGTTTTATTAGCATAATAATATCTTCTTAAATTACCCATTATAGCCTCCATTATTTAATTTTTTATAGTGTTCTCAAATTATCTTTTGTTTTTCCAAAATCAGTTAATCTTGATATTATTTGATTTGCTGCATTTTCAGCATCTTTTTCATTACTTACACCGTGATTTTGAGCATATTTTATATATTTTTTCTTTAAGTCATCTCCTTCACGAGTTCCCTCTATTTTATCTGGTCTCTTTGATAAACTTTTAGATGCTCTTGCTATATTTTTTGCAAATTCTTTATCCCAATTTTTCTCTTCAACCATTTTGATTATTGTACTTACATCGTCCATATCAGTAATGCCCTCTTCCATACAATCTCTATAGCTTTCAAGTTTTTTCTCTGCTTCATCATAATTTTTTAAGTTTAAATTTTCCTGTATAGTTTTTACATTATCTGAATTTTTAACAATTTTATCTACATTTTTCTTCAATTTTGCTGCTTTATATTCTTCTGGTGTATCATATTGATTTTTTTCAATTTCCTCACCTATTTTTTTAGCATCCTTCTCTGACACAGGATCACCTTTTCTTGCACCTACTGCATATCCAGCTACAGCTGCTGTTGATGCATTCTGACCAACTTTTCCAATATCACCAGATGCAATTCCTATAGATGCTCCGACAATTGCAGCACCTGCTCCTACAAATCCACCTCTTAACGTTCTTCCTATTGTTGAAATTCCTCTTCCTCTATAATTTCTAATAGCTCTATTCATGCTTGCTTCAAGATAATATTTAGATGATTTTCCTAATCCTTTAGCAACACCTTTAATTTTAGTCTTTATAGGATGTTTAGCTCGCTCTTCTTTCAACTTCTTTAGCTTATCCGCTTTTAATTTCTCTGCTTTTGCAATAGCTTCTTTTTCATTCTTTTTCTCTATTGATTTCTTTATCTGTTCTGCCATAGCCTTTTTTCTTGCTTCTTCAGCAGCTTCAGCTGCTTTTCTTTGTCTTTCTTCCTCCATTTTTCTCTCTGTCTCAGGAGTATATATTAATTTTCCATTTGGTTTGTCCTCAGGATTCTCTCCTGAAAAAATTAATCTTCTCTTATTTTCCTTTGCATCCTCTTTCTTATCAAATGAATCATCAGGTGGTAAAACTGGTTTTTTAGTAGGATCTTTATCATCTGTTTTTCCAGCCCCTGCACCTAATTCTACTCCATCCATTAAATCTCCTGTTGAATTTAAGCTGTAATCTTTATTTTCATCTTCTGAATTTTTTTCACCACCTAAATTATGATCATGTCTTGGTGGACGAGGTCTTAATAATCTATTTAATCCAGACATCATTAGAGCAGCTCCTGCTGCTCCTCCAAGAGCTCCTGGAGTTTGTGCTTTCTCAAATCCAAAGAATCTACGTAATAATTTTTCTGCTGGCATCATAAAGCCTAATGCTACTAGTGTATAAATTATATTTGTTTCTGCCAATTCGCAAGCACTAGATATTAAAATTGTATATAACAATAGATGTACCGGCTGTAACAATAAATTAAATATATATTCTTTAAACCACATATCAAAAGCTTGAGCTTTTCCATCATTTATTTTATCTATTGGATATGTCATTGCTACCATTGGAGCAATAATTGTTAAAAATGCAATATATACTAACCTTCTAAGATATGTAAATAAGAAAAATATTGTATAAAACCATAATACTAAAAATGCCATTCCATATCCTATAAATAGCATACCCGCATCACTATGTTGAGCCGCCTCTAATCTGATTAATCCCATATAATTAGTTGGCCAATTAATATGACCTTCTCCATTTTCATATCCAGCAAAAATATCTGGATGTTCCGATATCATAGTCTTTCCAACATCATCTTCTTCTAATGCTCTTTTTATATCTCCGTCTTTATCAAGTATTACCCCAATTTGAGCTCCAACTTTATTAGCTGATTTAAAAACTTCAATAATCGATTCATTAATATTATTAGCAAAAACCATTATATAATGCATAACAAATATTAAAGTCATTGCAACGACCCAGTCTGTTAGCATATTCTTATATTTAGATTTTTCACTTGCTATACTTGAAGTCATTATTCTAATTCCTATATATACAAGAATTATTAACATCACTACAATTGCAATAGTTCTTAGCGCATAATACCATTTAGATATTGTTGGTTTTAGAGTATTTCCAATATCAATAAGTCCTAGTGCTTTTGAGTAAACAGCAACTTCATATGTTCCGTGACCAATACCATTATAAGTATTAGTTGAAATTACTAAACTAAATTTTGCTATATATGGTACTCCCCCTTCATCCACCGCTGTTCCTATCTCTTCTGCACTTATATTTTTATCTTGATTATAATGTCCACCTGTATATACTCCTACATCAAATGATCCATCAAATCCATATTTACTTAAGAAATCATTTATTTCCGAATTTAATGTTTCATCAGTACTTCTAGGTCCAATAATTCCTGACTTTGAATCTACCATTTTTGTCATTTCTGATACATCTGCATCGCTAATATTAGAACTTTCAGCTGTTCCAGAGTCAAAAAAGTTTACATCCAACATAGGAATATCCCCTGCAAAAATTTCTTCTGGGCTTATCCTATATAAAGGCAAAACCGCTTGGTCTCCAAAAAATGTCCTATTAAAAAATGCACCACCAGCTAAACCTGCAATGGCTCCCTCTCCAACAGCAGTTACAACAATAGTTCCTATTGCTGCTGCTGATAAACCAACAGAAAGATCTACTCCTACTTTTGCTACAAGCGCAGAAACAATAGTTGGAAGAGCAACACCTAAAGCAATAGCAACAGCAGCCACAACAACAGCTATAATTACTCCTGCTACTACTGTAAAAATTGTAGACAAAATGCCTTTACTTAAATCCAGTACTATTAATGAAGGTGAATCAAATAATGCTTTTTGCACTACATCAAATATTCCATCAGCAATAGTTAATATCAAGTCCATTACTGGTCTTAACAAAGTTCCACCTAAATCGGCTGCATAAACCTTATTACTAGGAATTAAACAAGAAAATATTATTAATATACTTATTACTATAACTAACTTTCCAATTATACCTTTATTGGTAAAAATTTTCATTTTTTTCTCCTTACTCTTCATTTATTCTTGCTGTTCTATTTTTAATTAACTTATTCAAGTTTGTCTCCACAAACTCAAACTCTTTTTGTGTAGGTGTTATTTGTATAATAGCAGATTCAGGTCCAACCTTTAACAACCCTTCACCCTTACCACAAGTAACCAAAAATCCAGCTTCTCCTTCACTTAACTTAAATACTTCTTTTAAATATTGTATTTCAGATTTATCTTGTGCTAAAAATAATTTTGTATCAGAAGATGTAAGAACAGCTTGAGCTTCAGGTTTTTCATAGAAATCTTGGAATCTTTGAGAAACTACTGCTAAAGAAACATTTCTTTTTCTAGCACGTCTAGCCATTGTATTTAAGAAATCTACAGCTTCTGGGTATGGTAGTAACATCCATGCCTCATCGACAATTACCCTTTTCTTTGTAGCTTTACTTCTATCTTCACTATTTTTCTTAACAAATTTTTCCCATATCCAAGTTAAAAGAATCTGTTGTGCAAGTGGTCTTGCAAATTTTTCTTCCAATTGAGATATGTCCAAATTTATAAATGGTGCTCCTTCTAATAATTCAAATGTAGATTGTCCATCAAAATAAGCCATTTGACCATTATATTCTCTTATGTATTGTTTCATTACTTTTAATAAATAACTATAATGGAATCTATAGTCATCATTCATATTCTCTTGTGCTTTTGCTTGAATCCTTCTATACCAAGAACCTATTGTCGGCATTTTCTTTTTATCCCTATATAATTTGTCCCCTCTGTTAAAATTAGTTGTAGCTTCATATAAACTATTAGGGTCACTTGTTATTCCTCTTGCAGCATATTCTTCTGCTACAGATTCTGCTATAATTTGTTTTGTTAACTCATTTACTTCTGTACTTCTTGTACTACCTCTAGCCATTGTTAATAAAGCTTGTGTTACATCTTCTACTTTATTTTCAATATTTAGAACTAATCTTTCTCTTCCTGTTATTTCATCTTTAGCTGTTTCTGTTTCAACATCAAATAAGTTAATAACTGTTTTGGATGTTGGACTTAAAACAACATTTATTCCACCTAATGATTCAGCAACTATTTGATATTCACCTTCAGCATCAAGTGCTAAACTTTCAATTCCCATTAGTAATGAAGATCTACTTATCAATGTTTTCATCGTTACAGATTTACCAGCACCAGATTTTGCAAATATAACCATATTATAATTTGTAAGTGAATTATGAAAATTATCAAATAATATTGGTGTTCCTGTTTGTTTATTAAATCCTAAAGGAATTCCTGTTGAATGTCCTACCTCTGATGTAACAAATGGAAATATTGTTGACATTGAACGTCTATCAAAAGTATGAGTTTTATTAATCTTATTTTCCATTAATGGTAAATTAGATTTAAAAGCCTCTTCTTGCATTGCCCATGCTGTTTTTACTCCAACCAATGATTTTGACATTTCTGTTGATAACAATTTTGTTAATCTATCTAAATCATCTAAATTATATGTAAAGATTGTTGAAATAACAGATGCTTCATATAATTTATTAAATCCTGCTGCAATTTCATCTCTTAATTGTTCTGCTTCAAATCTTTTTTGTGTTAAATTACTTTCTCTGTTTATATTTCCTCTATCAGCTGCAACAATTCTTTCTGTTTCAAGTTCATTAATTATTCTGTTTAATTCGTTTTGTGACTTAGCTTCTTGAACTGGATTTATATATATTGATGTATTTATATCTCCGAAGAAATACATATCCCTAAATAATTCTGGGAATGTACACATTCTTGGTAATGTTGAAACAAAGAAGCTTCTTGCATATTTCTTTACACTAGAAATTATTTCTAAGTGATCAATATCTGATGCATCTATTCCAGAAGGAGCTATTAATTCTTTTATAGTTTGTTTTCTTAATAATTGTGAATCTTCATTAATTGGTTGCATTTCTCTTTCTTCCTCTTGTTGTCTTTTTTTGGCCATTTTCATTACCTCCTTCTTTTGTATTTGATTTTTGAGTTAATTCTTCTGTTACTTTTTCTATTGCTCTATTAACAACATCATTTCCTATATATTCTTCATTTTCTGCTATTATCATTTTGGCCATCTGCCCAATTAACTCATCTATATGATTTTCTTTATCTTCAATTTCTTGTTCTATTTCAGACTTAGCTTCATTAACTTTTTCTTTTGCTTTTTGTATTGCTTTTTCTTCTATCTCATTATCAATCTCTTTCATTTTCTTTTTCAACACATCTGGTGCTGTTGAATACATTTCATTAAATCCTGCCTGTATAGCCTTGTCTAATCCAAATGTTTCTGCATCTTCTCTGTTATATGCCATATACAATAATTCAATTAATTCATTTGATCTTAATATTTTTCCTCTAACCCCACAGGTTGATATTGATCTTATTAATGATTGTGATCTAGTATATAATTCTGAAAAAGCAATTCCTTCTACTTCTATTGCATCTAAATTTTCATTTCCAGCTTCTGCAGAGTAATATGGAACTATAATATAATACCTTTTATTCAAAATATTTTTATTTAAGCTCATTCTCTCTGTATCTTGTAAAACTGATTTTCCATATTCATATAAATTAGACTGTTTTGTAAGTTCATAATATGCTTTCTGCAATTGTTCATCTGTGTATTCACCCGATTCTTTCATGTCATCATATTGCATTTGCATTTTTCTAAGTTTATTTTCTACATCTTTTACTCTTTGTCTGTATACTTGTAAACTGTTTTCTAGATTAACAGATCTTGTTTGTACATAAATTTGAATTTGATATCTTAATGTATTTAAAAATTGTACGAATCCTTCTTCAACACCTGTTTTTTCTACATTTGACATTAAATCATAGTTAATTCCTTGACATTCTATTACCATTAAATATCTTTTGCCTTTTCTTTGAATTATCATATTATCTTTAACAGTATCAAATTCCATAAAATTAAATATAGATTGCTTGTCTTGTTGAGGAACACTTTTGCTTTGCCTTCCAGCATTTTCTTTTTCTCTTTTGGCATTGTTTTCTTTAAAATGTAAATATACTAAAAATCCTATCAAGGCAAATATAGCTATTATTATAGGAATCAATATATATGTAAGTGTTTGTATTAATTGTGTTGTTGCTTCACTATTCATTTTCATTTTCCTCCTTTGTATAAACATAAAGTTTCTTTGTTTTCTTTTTAAACATAATATACCTTTTTATAACATCGTCTATGTCTTCTCCTCCAGTTTTTCTTGTTATTTCTAATCCATTTGTTTCTGGAACTTTAAACATTCCAATTGCATAACCAATTACTGCAAATATTATTGTAATAACAATCCCAACCATAGTCAAACCAATTGCACTAAAAATCAAATAAAATATTAGTCCAATTGCTCCTGCAACAGCAGTATAAATAATAGATTTGGTAGAAAATATAAATAGTATTCTTCCTTCTCCTTTTACATTTCTTGGTACATTATATGTTCCCATAACTTTCCTCCTTAGTTTGTATATAATCATTCTATTATATTATATCAAAAAAAATCGATAAATGGAAGCATTTATCGACTTTTTTTGATTTTTTTTTTAACTTTTCTTTTTAGTTTGGTTTTACTAAGCTATATACTGTGTTTGCTATTGTTGGAGCTAAGAAAATTAATACAGCACCAACTAAGTAAGGAATCATTGTTTTCTTGTATTCAGCTTTTTCTTCAGCACTACCCATCATATATTTAATACCAAGTACTACTAATATTATTACTGATAATACAACACCTACTGTTTGTAAAATCCCTAATATTCTTCCACCCAAATCTTGTATATCTGTTGAAGTTGGTTCTTTAGCTACAACTCCATTTGGTGTAAGAGCAAATATTGCAGATGTTCCTAATGATACTACTAACAATAATGTTGCTACAAATGTTAATATTTTCATAGTTTTTGTACTCATGTTTTTTCCTCCTTTTATATTTATTTTATTTATAAACTCTGGTTTTCCAGAATGTAAATAACTTAATTATTTTATATTTGTGAGAATACTGTCACTGCAAGTTTCCATATTGCAAATGCTCCAAATATTACTACACATCCTATTCCATAAGGCATTAGTGCTTCTTTTGCTTTTGTTTGTTGTTCTATACTTCCCCACATAATTTTTATTCCAAGCATTGCCCCTACTAATACAGATAATATTACTCCTATCCCTAATAAAATATTATATATTAAATTAGATGAATCTCTTAATTGTCCTGGATTTATTACACTATCTTGTGATTTTCCTTCATCTATAAAATTTTGACCTGCATGTAATATGTCTGTTAACGGAAGTGCATACGAAATATTTGGTTTAATCACTACTCCTAATAAAATTATAATTATTATTATTTTTAATACTATACTAATTGTTTTGTGATTCATCCTATCACTTCCTCTCTATATTGATGTAGATAGACCTGTTGTTAATCTATATAATATGTTTGGTATTGTTGTTGCTGAAAAAAGTAATAATGCTCCTAACATGTAATATATCATAGTTTTCTTATATTCTGCTTTTTCTTCTATACTTCCTAACATATATTTTATACCTATTATAACTAATGTTATTATTGAAACTACTATTCCTATAGTATTAATATATCCTAAAATTTTTCCAGCTTTTTCTTGTACTTCTGGTTCTTCTGGACTCAACGTCTTTGGATGATAATAGTTTGGGTTTTCAGAAGGATCTGAATTATTTTTTGTTCTTTCTTGTGCCTCATTTTTCAATCTTTCATCTCTTTCTGTTAAATCATCATCATATCTAGCTTCTACTATATAATCAAAATTAAATATAATTGTAAAAATCATCATTAAAATTATGAACATTTTTATTTTATGGCTATTTTTCATACCATCACCTAACTTTCTTATCATTAGACTTTACAAACTACTTCTATTTAATTATATAACATTTTCTATTTACTTGCAAGTTTTTTTGCAAATTTTCGGCAATTTTTTCCTATTTTCATTATTTTATACAAATTCAATTAAATATTTTCAATTATAATTCTCTTTATTTGCATAATTTTTTTATCAATTAAAATATAAAAAAAGATATAAAGAACTAATTCCTTATATCTCTTGGCGTAGGTGAGAGGGTTCGAACCTCCGCGCCGATCGCTCGACCTAGCAGTTTAGCAAACTGCCCCCTTCACCACTTGGGTACACCTACAATTATATTATATTAAGAAAAGTTAGATATTTATAATCTATCTAACTTTTACTTTGGCGGAGAGGGTGGGATTCGAACCCACGGTACGCTACAAACGCACGCCAATTTTCAAGACTGGTGCCATAAACCAACTCGACCACCTCTCCATATCTATAGACAAATGTCTAGCGACAGTACTTATATTAACACAAGTTACTGTCGCTTGTCAATAGTTTTTTATTAATTTTTTAGAATTTTATTCACCTTTAATTAAATTCAACATTCTCTCCAAATCATCATTATTATGATACTCAATAATAATTCTTCCTTTTCTCTTTCCTTGATCTAATTTTACCTTTGTTCCGAAGAAACCTTGGAATCTATCTTCAATATCTTCATATAAATATTTATATTTAGGATCTAATTTCTTTTCTTTTTTTGTTGTTCTATTTTTGCTTTCAGCTTGTCTTACAGATTCTCCTCTTTCTATCATTCTAATAGCTGCTTCATATTGTCTTTTTGGATCACTTATTCCTGCTAATGCTTTACAATGTCCCTCTGACAATTTTCCTTGTTTTACTAATTCCAAAACATCTGGTGTTAAATACAATACTCTAACTGTATTTGAAACACTACTTCTGCTCTTTCCTATTTTTTTAGCGACTTGCTCTTGAGTTAATCCGTATTTGTCCATTAATTGACGTATTCCTAAAGCTTTTTCATATGGGTTTAAATCTTCTCTTTGTATATTTTCTATTAATGCTATTTCTTTATTTGTTTGTTCATCATCATCTCTTATTATTGCTGGAATTTCTTCTAATTCAGCAATTTTAGCAGCTCTCCATCTTCTCTCACCTGCAACAATTGCATAATATCCATCTTTTCTTGATACTACAATTGGTTGAATTATTCCATATGTTTTTATTGATTCTGCTAATTCTTCTAAAGCTTCTTGGTTAAAAACTTTTCTTGGTTGATCTCTATTTGGTTCAACTTCTGTTATTTTTAAAGTTTTTAAATTTTGTCCGTCTACTTCTTTACTTTCAGGCTCTTCTACTTTTGTTTCTTCTACTACTAGTGGTGATGCACCAAATAAAGCATCCAAACCTTTTCCTAAACCTGTCATTTTTGGTTTTGCCATGATTTTTCCCCCTATCTATATAATTAATTCATATTATTTGCATTGTTTTTTAGCAATTCCTTTGCAAATTTTTCATAAGCTTTTGCACCTTTAGATCTTGGATCATATAATGAAATTGGCATTCCATAGCTTGGTGCTTCACTTAATCTAACATTTCTTGGAATTACTGTCTTATATACTTTTTCCTCAAAATATTTTTTTACTTCTTTAACAACTTGATTTGAAAGGTTTGTTCTAGCATCATACATTGTAAGTAATGCTCCTTCAATCTCTAAGTTTTTGTTTAAATGTTTTTTTACTAAATTTACAGTATTTAACAATTGTCCTAATCCTTCAAGTGCGAAATATTCGCATTGTACAGGTATTAATACACTATCTGATGCAGTAAATGCATTTAATGTAATTAATCCTAATGATGGTGGACAATCTATTAAAATATAGTCATATTGATCTTTTACTAAATCTAATTTTGCTTTTAATCTTTGTTCTCTTGACATCATTGAAACAAGCTCAACTTCAGCTCCAGCCAAACTAATGTTTGATGGACAAACTTTTAAATTTTTAATTGCCGTTTCTTGTACTGTTTCTTCAAATGTCGTGTCTCCAACCAATATATCATATACAGATAATTCTACATCTTTATCAACTCCTAATCCACTTGTCGCATTTCCTTGTGGATCAGTATCTATTAATAAAACTTTCTTTCCTTTTTTTGCTAGCAAAGTGCTTAAATTCACTGTGGTTGTAGTCTTTCCTACTCCCCCTTTTTGGTTTGCTACTGATATTACTTTTCCCATGTTTATTCCCTTCCTTTCAGTTTCATCTTGTTAGTATTTTTGTTTAAAAGTTATTTTTTGCAACCATTAATATAATATATAATATTTAAAAATCTGTCAATGCATTTTCGACAATTTTAACCAAAAAAATTTTTAAAAGCCAAAAAAAGAAGAGAACATATAAATATATTAAGTGAAATTGTGGGGACCGTTCAAAAATTCTCAAAAGTTTGAATAAACTTTTGTAAGAATTTTTAGAATGGGGATAACGAAAATATATTTATATGTTCTCTTCTTTTATATGATCATTTATTATTTAATTGGTTCTTTGCTTGGAAGACCAGCTTTTCTTGGATATTTATTTGGTGTTTGCTTCTCTTTTTTAATTTCTATTATTGTTCTTCCAATATCGCTCTGTGGTAAACAAAATTCATCAACTTTAGAAATTGCTCCACACAAAATTGATATAGCTTTTTTTGCTTGATCAATTTCTTCTGTCGCATTTGCTGCTTTCATACAAATGCATTTTCCTCCAACTTTAACAAGTGGGATCAAATATTCTGACAATGTTGCTAAATTTGCTACTGCTCTTGAAGTTGCAATATCAAATTTTTCTCTATATTTTTTATTTTGTCCAAAGTCCTCTGCTCTAGCATGAACTAATTCTACATTTTTCAATCCTAATTGATTAATAACCTCTTGTAGAAACACTAATCTCTTATTTAAAGAATCAACTAATGTTATTTTTAATGTAGGATTCATTATACTTAATGGAATTCCTGGAAAACCAGCACCAGTTCCAACATCAATTACAGTTTTATTATCTTCTATCCTATTTAATATAGTTAAAGAATCAATAAAATGTTTTTGTATAATTTCTTCTGGTTCAATTATTGCTGTTAAATTCATTTTTTCATTCCATTCAATTAATAAATTCATATACTTATAAAATTGCTCCATCTGCTCCACAGAAAAATGAACACCTATAATATTAGATTTTTCTAGTAGCTCCTCGTTAAATACACTATTATTCATATCATAATTCTCCTATCTCTTTGTTTGTAAAAATACAAGTAATACAGAAATGTCTGCAGGAGACACTCCAGAGATTCTAGAAGCTTGTCCTATTGAATGTGGCTTATGTTTGTTTAATTTTTGTCTAGCTTCTAAGCTAATTCCTTTTACTGTATTGTAATCTAAGTCCTCTGGTAATAATTTTTTCTCCATTTTTTTGAATTTTTCTACTTGAGCCTCTTGCATTTTTATATATCCATCATATTTTACTTGAATTTCTACTTCTTCTTTTACTTGTTCTCCTAATTCTGGTCTATCTTTATCAATTGCTGCAAGTGAAGCATAAGAAATTTCTGCTCTTTTTAATAATTCTGATAATTTTGAACCTGTTGTAAGCTCAGAAGTTCCTTGATTTCTTAAAAATTCGTTTACTTCTTCTGTTGGTCTTACTATTGTTTCTTCTAATCTTTTCTTTTCTGCTTCAATTTTTTGTTTTTTATCTAAAAATTTATTATATCTTTCATCAGAAATCAATCCAATTTCATGTCCTTTTTCAGTTAAACGTAAATCTGCATTATCTTGTCTTAATAAAAGTCTGTATTCCGCTCTAGAAGTCATCATTCTGTATGGTTCATTTGTTCCTTTTGTTACAATATCATCAATTAAAACTCCTATATAAGCTTCTGTTCTATCTAATATTAAAGGTTCTTTTCCTTTTATTTTTTGTGAAGCATTTATTCCTGCAATTAATCCTTGACATGCTGCTTCTTCATATCCAGAAGTTCCATTTGTTTGTCCAGCAAAAAATAATCCATCAATTTTCTTATATTCTAGTGATAATTTTAAATCTGCAGGATCTATACAATCATATTCTATTGCATATGCTGGTCTTGTAAATTCACAATGTTCTAGTCCTGGAAGTGTCCTATACATCGCTATTTGCACATCTTCTGGTAATGATGAACTCATCCCTTGAATATACATTTCATCTGT
Source organism: uncultured Clostridia bacterium (assembly GCA_934120315.1). Classification (GTDB taxonomy): domain Bacteria; phylum Bacillota; class Clostridia; order TANB77; family CAG-508; genus CAG-269. Next base: position 49,091 of record CAKOTX010000001.1, on the reverse strand, counting down.
ATCTATGCCTATTGGCTCGACGAAAACTTGATGTCTTTCTTTATCTGCAAATCTTACAACTTTATCTTCTATAGATGGACAATATCTTGGACCTGTTCCCTCTATGACACCTGCATATAATGGTGATCTATGTAAATTATCTCTAATAATTTTATGTGTTTCCGCATTTGTATATGTTAAATAACAATCAACCTGGTCAAATTGCTTCATTTTGTCTTCAAAAGAAAATGGTATTATGTCTACATCTCCTTTTTGAACTTCCATTTTTGAAAAATCTATACTTTTTTTATTAATTCTTGCTGGTGTTCCTGTTTTAAATCTAACTAAATTAACCCCTAATCCTTTTAAACATTCAGATAGCTTATTCGCTGGAAATACGCCATCTGGACCACTTTCTTTTGAATAATCTCCTATAAATATTTTTCCTTTTAAATATGTACCAGTTGCAACTATAATAGATTTTACATTATATATTGCTCCTACATCTGTTTGAATAGATTTCACTTTATTACCTTCTAGTTTTATGTCTACTATTTCTGCTTGTTTTAAATCTAAATTTTCTTGTTTTTCCAAAGTATGTTTCATTTCCATTTGATATCTTTTTCTATCTGCTTGTGCCCTTAAAGAGTGCACTGCTGGTCCTTTTGAAGTATTTAGCATTTTTATTTGTATCATTGTTTTATCAATATTTTTGCCCATTTCTCCACCAAGTGCATCTATTTCTCTTACAAGATGTCCTTTTGAACTTCCGCCTATATGTGGATTACATGGCATATTTGCAACAGCCTCCAAACTAATTGAAAATATTGCTGTTTTCATTCCAAGTCTTGCTGCAGCTAGTGCTGCTTCGCATCCAGCATGTCCTGCTCCAATTACTACTATATCATATTCATCTGCATAGTAACTCATTTTCTTTCCTCTCCTTTTTTACATTTAATATTATATTTATACATCATTCTATTTCTTTTTATTTTCTTCATATTTTAATTTTAAACCATTTTATATGAAATTATATCTATTCGAAATTTAATTGTCTTATTTTTGATTTTAAGAGTTTATTTTCCAAGACAGAATTTAGAAAAAATTTCATTTATTATATCTTCAGTTACAACTTCACCTGTAATCTCTCCTAAATCCTCTAGAATCTCTTTTATATAAATAGTTATAATATCAATAGGCATATTCATATTTAACGCCTCATTTGCTTTTTTAACGTTTTCTAAAGACTTTGAAATTATATTTTTGTGTCTAACATTTGTAATCAATATATCATTATCTAAATTAATTTCATTTAAATTAAATAACTCAGAAATTTTTTCATATAACTCATCTATTCCTGTTTTATTTAATGCAGAAATCTTTAATATATTTTTACTTGCCTTTTTTAATTGCTCATCATTTTCTGAAATTACTGAATTTAAATCATTTTTATTTAATAAAATTATAGACTTTTTATTTTCTATTAATTTTAAAATTTCAATATCTTCTTCTGTTAATTCCTTAGAACTATCAAAAATAGCTATTACTAGATCTGCTTCTTCTGCTAATTTAATTGATTTTTCTACTCCTATTTTTTCTACCTTATCAGAAGCTTCCCTAATACCTGCTGTATCTATTAATTTTAAAGGTATTCCATTAATTGTTACAAATTCCTCAATTGTATCTCTTGTAGTCCCTGCAATATCTGTTACAATTGCTCTATCTTCTTTTAAGATTGCATTTAAAAGAGATGATTTTCCTGCATTTGGCTTACCTATAATTGCAGTTTTAATACCTTCTTTTATGATTTTACCATTATCAAAAGATTTTTCTAATTTAATTAGTCTTTGCCCTACGCTTTGTAGCATTTTACTTAATTCTTCTTGTTGAACTTCTGGCGTATCATATTCTGGATAATCAATTGTAACTTCTATATTTACTAGTACATCCATAATCTCTTGTTTAATTTCTTTAATTTCCTTTGATAAAAAGCCTTCTAACTGCTTTATTCCGCTTTTAGCCTCTTTATCTGACTTTGCATTAATTACATCAATTACAGATTCCGCTTGTGCTAAATCTATTCTGCCATTTAAAAATGCTCTTTTTGTGAATTCTCCTGGCTCCGCAAGATCAGCTCCATTTTTCAAGCATAATTCTAGTATTTTTCTTACTATTACTGTTCCACCATGTGAATTAATTTCACACATATTTTCAGTTGTATAACTCCTTGGTGCTTTAAAATATGAAACTAAAACTTCATCTATAACATTCCCATCTTCCACTATATTTCCATATTTAATGGTATATCCTTTTATTTCATCAATATTTTGTTTATTTTTTGCAATAAATATTTTATCTAAAACTTCAAATGATTTTTCTCCACTCATTCGAATTATTCCAATCCCCCCAATTCCTGGTGCCGTAGAGATTGATGCTATTGTACTCATTTTATTCCTCCATTCTAAAAAAATAAGAAGTCAAAGTCTTTTAATCTTTTGCATGATTAAAATCTGAACTTTGACTTCCGATTTTTATTAATCTATTTTTGAAATTACTATTCTTCTTCTTGGTTCTTGGCCAATACTTCTTGTTTCTACTTTTGGATTATTTTGTAAAAAGCTGTGAATTACTTTTCTTTCATATGCTTGCATTGGTTCTAATGTTATCATTTTTCCTGTTTTTTCAACTATTCTAGCCTTTTTTGCAGCTACATCTTGAAGAGTTTTTATTCTTTTTTCTTTATAATTTTCTATATCTAATCTAACAATAACTCTATTTTCTGAATTTTTATTTGCCAATGCTTTTAAAATATTTTCTAATGCATATAAAGCTTCTCCCCTATATCCTATAAGGTTTCCAACATTTTCTCCATTTATTGAAATATAGATACATTTTTCTTTTATTTCAATTGTATATGTTGTTTCATTATTAAACTTTTCTACAAATTCTTTTAAAAATTTATCTAATTCACTTTTTGCTTCTTCTAGTTCTTGCTCTGTTGTCTCAATTTCGAATTCTTCTGGTTTTTTTGCTTCTTTTTCTCTTAATTCTACTTTTACTATTTTAGGTGCTAATATATCAAAAAAACTTTTTTTATTTTCTTCTAATACTTTAATTTCAACTAATTCTTTTGGTAAACCAATTTCTTTTAATCCTTTTTCAATAGCTTCTGCTGTTGTTTTTCCTTCTGAAATAATACATTTTGCCATTTTTTATTCCTCCTCGTCTTTTAATAGTTTATTTAAAATTAATCTTTCAAAAATCATCAATAAACTATTCATTAGCCAATATAGAGCTAATCCTAATGGTGCTATTAATGCTACTGCTAAATACATAACAGGAAACATCATATTCATATTTTTATTCATCTGAGCCATTGGATCGAATTCTTCTTCTGGCTTAGCTAATGATTTTTCATCTTTATTTTCAACTGGTTTTTCTTTTGGTTTTGTAGGATTTGTTATTCTCATTGAAATTATAGCTATAATTACATATAAAATTGGTATTATATATGCTTTCCAATCAGAACTTCTTGTTGGAACTTGTGCTAAATTAAGTCCTAAAAAGTCCATATTTATATATAAAGAATCTACTTCTTCATCATTAATTTCAGCTAAATCTGTTTTTTGTTCTTCACTTTCTTGAGTTTCTTGGTTATTTTTTAAGTTTTTAATATTATCTAATTCCCTAATTATTTCAATTTCAGGATATGCACTATTTGTACTTAAATCATTTTCTTTTATGATTGTTGAATATTTATTTATTACGTCTGGATTAACTTTTTTCATATATGTTAATGGTGAACGCACTAAGTAAAATACTGCAAATAGTAATATGATTTGTATAATTCCACTTAAACAACCACTAAATGGACTCATATTTTCTGATTTATAAAGTTCCATTGTAGCTTGATTTAACTGTTCTGGATTATTTTTATATTTAAATTGTATTTCTTTCATTTTGGATTGAATTTTAGCTGATTTTTTTATAGTTTTTTGTTGTTTTATTGATATTGGTATCATTAAAATTTTTATTAATACAGAAAAAATAATAATTGCCAAACCATAATTTTTTACTAATTCATAAATAAAATTTAATACATATCCAAATATATTTGCAAAAAATGCTATCATCTCTTTGCCCCTTTCTATTTTAATGGATCATATCCTCCCTTAGAAAAAGGATTACATTTTAAAATCCTTTTTATTCCTAATATACTCCCTTTTATTACTCCATATTTTTCTATTGCTTGTTTAGTATATTCTGAACAACTAGGATAATATTTGCATCTTATATTTCTATTTTTAAAAAAATTAGATATATTCTTTTGATACCATTCAATTAAATATATACATATTTTTTTCATATTTCTTCTTCTTTTTTCAATATTTTGGCTTTTTCAAATATGTTTTTCATTTCTTGATAAACTTCTATGAAACTCATATCATCAATACAAAAATTTTTATTTATTATTATTACTATACTATTTCCTTCTGTCAATTGATTTTCAAGCTTTGTATAGCTTTCTCTTATTATTCTTTTTGCTCTATTTCTTTGGAAAGCTTTTCCATTTTTTGTGCCTACTGCAATTCCTAATAAATTCCTTTTTTTATTATTTTTTAATAAAAATATTTCAATTTCTTTTTCTTTGAAAAATTTTCCTTTTGATAGTACATTTTTAAATTCATAATTTTTTTTAAGCATTTCTGTTTTTTTCATTTTCCTACTCCCTTAATAAAAGAGCTTTATTAGGAATAATAAAACAACTAAAGGCCTAGACCTTTAGTTTCCATTCTAAGCACAGATTTTTTTTCTTCCTTTTGCTCTTCTTGCTTTTAATACATTTCTTCCTGATCTTGTTGACATTCTTTTCATAAATCCATGTTCTTTCTTTTCTTGTCTATTTTTTGGTTGGAATGTTCTTTTCATTATTATTGCACCTCCTATTTTTTTGTTATATATCAATTCCATTTTGGAAATTTGTTACAAAATAACAAGTACATCGATTATACACCATTCTTACAACGCTTGTCAATAGTTTTTGGCAAAATTCCACTTTTTTTACTTTTTGATTTTTTTATATTGATTTTGCAAAAAAAATATTGTATAAAATATAAAAAATTTTAATTTTTTTGTAATATTTTTGTCATAAAAGTATAGTTTTCCACAATTTTTTTGTGCTTTTCCACATTTTTTTGAAAATTATCCACAACTATCTTGACTTATTGTATAAAATTTTGATATTATACAGAAAAAGAAAAGTAGGGGATTTTTTAATCAAAAACTATTAAAAATTTGTTCGTAGAAAATTCACTATTTATTACATAAATATTACAAAGTTATCCACACTTGTGGAAAACTTTGTGGATAACTTTATGATTTTTTATTTGAAAGGATGTTTTAATATGCAAATTGACAAAGACGAACTATTGAATCAAGCAAAAGATTTACTAAAAGATGAAGTAACTCAAATTGCATTTCAAACTTGGTTTAGTTCTATGGAAATCACTGAAATGACTGACAATAACATCGTCTTAAAAGCTAGTTCACCTTACTGCAAAGAAATGCTAGAAACTCGTTATGCTGATCTAGTTCTTAATACTTTCAAATTCATTACAAATAAAGATTGGACATTTTCTGTAATTTGTGACGAAAATGGCAAAAAGGTAGAAGGAGGAGAAGTAAGTTCTTCTAATAATGTACAAGATGGAGATATTGAAATTTCAAACAAAACTTTAAATCCAAAATATACATTTGAAACCTTTGTTGTTGGTAATAACAACCGTTTTGCCCATGCAGCAGCAATTGCAGTAGGTGATAAACCTGGTGAATCTTACAATCCATTGTTTTTATATGGTGGAGTAGGATTAGGAAAAACTCACTTAATGCAAGCTATAGGAAATAGAATTTTGCAAAATAACAGATCTGCAAAAATTCTATATGTAACATCTGAAAAGTTCACAAATCAATTAATAAATGCCATCAAAGACAATAAGAACGAAGTATTTAGGAATAAATATAGAACAATTGATGTTCTATTAATAGACGATATTCAATTTATTGCCGGAAAAGAAAGAGTTCAAGAAGAATTTTTCCACACATTTAACGCTTTATATGAAGATAAAAAGCAAATAATCATTTCTAGTGATAAGCCTCCAAGAGAAATACAGTTTCTTGAAGATAGACTAAAATCTAGATTTGAATGGGGACTATTGGCAGATATTTCCTGCCCAGATTATGAAACGCGTTTAGCTATTTTAAGAAAAAAAGCTCAAGAAGAAAAAATTGTAGTTGATGATAGTATATTAGCAAATATTGCTAATAAAATTGATTCAAACATTAGAGAATTAGAAGGAGTATTTAACAAAATCATTGCCACAGCATCACTTACACATACTCCAATCACAATAGAATTAGCAGAAAATACCATTAATGAATTTAAAGCAGCAAGTGAAAAAGTTCTTTCATCAGATTTCGTAAAAGAAACTGTTGCAAAGTATTTCAATATAAATAAAGATGATTTAGCAAGCAATAAACGTTCAAATGAAATTGCTTTCCCAAGACAAATTGCTATGTACCTTTGTAGAGAAGTCGCAAATATGTCTTATCCTAAGATAGGAGAGGATTTCGGCAATAGAGATCATTCAACTGTAATGCATGCTTGTAAGAAAATTGAAAAAGAAGTAAAAGACAAAAATAACACAAGATTAATTGTGGAAAGTGTGAAAAACATAATTATAAATGGTGAACAATAGAAAAATAAATAGTTTAGTTACTGTTTTTGAAAATTTGTTCACATGGACAATTGTTTGGTTACAAATTAGTTATCTTTACTTACGGAATAGCTAGATTAGATATCCACATCCAAATGTTGAAAGTGTGTTGATAAACTGTTAACAACTCATATATCCACATTTGAAAAAAAACAATGTGGAAAATTTAAATAGTTATCCACTAAGTTATACACACAATTTTTCCTTAGGGAATTATAGTTTCCACACAGTTTTCCACATTATCCACAGTGCCTAATACTATTACTACTAATAATATTTATATTAATATTAATAAAATATATAAAGGAGAGATCGAAATGAAAATCGTTTGTTATAAGGAAAATATCCTTAAAGCATTAAATTCCGTAGTAAAAGGTGTAGCATCTAAAACAACAATGCCTATACTAGAAGGAATACTTATACAAACTAATGATAAAGAAATTAAATTAACTACTTATGACTTAGAAATCGGTATAGAATATGTAATGGAATGTGAAGTAAAAGAACAAGGAAGTACAGTTGTAAATGCTATAATGTTTAGCGAAATAATCAGAAAATTACCAGATACAGAGATTTATATAACTTTAAATGAAAATAATTTATTGGAGATAGAATGTGAAGGAGCTTTATATAAACTAACAACAATGAATCCTTCTGAATTCCCAGAATTACCTAAAATAGAGGTAGAAAATTCAATTGATTTAGAACAGAATATGTTAAAAAATATGATAAGAAGAACAATATTTGCAGTTAGTAACGAAGAAAACAGACCAATATTCACAGGTTGTTTATTCGAAGTGGAAAACAATAAGTTAAATGTTGTTGCAGTTGACGGTTTTAGATTAGCACTAAGAAGTATTTATTTACAAACAAAAGTAAATGATTTTAAGGCAGTAATACCAGGAAGAACATTGAATGAAATAAATAAAATATTATTAGATTCTTTTGATCATGTTAGAATAGGAATTGCAAGAAATCAAGCATTATTCGAAATGGAAAATTGTAAAGTTGTTACAAGAATATTAGATGGAGAATTTTTAAACTATAAATCAGTAATACCAAGCAATTGGGAGACTAGAATTAGAGTTAATAAAAGTAGTTTACAAAATAGTTTTGAGAGAATTAGTTTAATTTCAGCATCTTCAATTGAAAAAGAGAAAAAATATCCTGTTAAAGTTTCTATAGATATTGGAAAAATGACAATATCTTGCACAAATCAAACAGGCGAAGCTAAAGAGGAATTATTTGTTTCTACTGAAGGAAAGAATATTGAAGCTGGATTTAATCCAAAATATTTCCTAGACAGCTTAAAAGCAATAGATGATGAAGAGGTTTTCGTTGAATTTGGAACAAGTATATCCCCATGTTTAGTAAAATCTGTGGAAAACAATGAATATGTTTACATGATTTTACCTATTAGATTAAAAGAATAGAGGTTTGGTCAGAGGAAAACTTCTGACCAATTTTTATTTTACTATACATAATTATACACAAAAAATAAATAATATTTAAATATTAAAAAATAGAATAAATTAGAATAAAATAGAATAAATTAGAAAAAAAAAGATATTAAAAGTTTTTTATAATATTAAAAATTGAAAAAGGTTTACTTAATATAAATAAATTTTAATTAAATAAATAATTATAGAAAAATAAAAAATAAAATAAAAATAATTAAAAAAATGTATAAAAAAAATAAAAAAATAATAAAAAAAATCGACGCACGAGAATCCAAAATAAGACGTTTTAATTTTTAACCAGTATAATTTTATTAAATAAAAAAATAAAAAATTGTAAAATTAAAATAAAAATAATAAAAAAATCGACGCGCGAAAATCAAAAATAAAGCGTTTTTATTTTTTAGTAATATAATTTCATGTTTAAATTTTTATTAAAAAATAAAAAAATTATACACAAATGGAGATTAATATGTGGATAAAAAATATAAAATTAATTAATTTTAGGAATTATGATTATCAAGAAATAAAATTACATGAAAATATAAATGTATTTTATGGACAAAATGCACAAGGAAAAACAAATATAATTGAATCAATTTTTTTGAGCAGTATTGGAAAATCTTTTAGAACTAATAAAGAAAAAGAATTAATTAAATTTAATAAAGAAAAAACATTAGTTGAAATTAATTTTCAAAAAAGTGATAGAGAAGGAAATATAAAAATAGAAATTGCAGAAAAAAAACAAGTTAATTTAAATGGAATTAAATTAAAAAAATTAAGTGAATTATTAGGAAATATTAATATAGTAATTTTTACTCCAGATGATATTAATATTTTAAAAGGTGGTCCACAAAATAGAAGAAAATTCTTGGATATTATGATTAGTCAATTAAGACCTAATTATATGCATTTATTATCATTATATTCTAAAACAATGGAGCAAAGAAATAATTATTTAAAACAAATTAAATTAGAAAATAAAGATGAAAATTTATTAGATATTTGGGATGAAAAATTAATTGATTACGGAATGAAGATTTATGAGTATAGAAAAGAATTTATTGAAAAATTACAAAATAAGATAGAAAATATTCATAAAGAAATTACAGATGAAAAAGAAGAAATAGAAATTAAATATTTTTCTGATGCGACTACTAGACAAAATTTTATAAATGAGTTAAAATCAAGAAGAAAGTTAGATATAATAAAAGGATTTACAACAAAGGGTATACATCGAGACGATTTTGTGATATATATAAATAAGAAGGAAGTTGGAGTATTTGGATCACAAGGTCAAAATAGAACAGCTATGCTTTCATTAAAATTATCAGAATTACAAGTTATTTATGATGATATTGGTGAATATCCAATTTTATTATTAGATGATTTTATGTCTGAATTAGATTGCAAAAGAAGAGAGAATTTTTTAAATCATATAAAAAATATTCAAGTAATTATAACTTGTACTGAAAAAATAACTCTTGAAAATTTAAATTATTTTTCGTATAATGTTATAAATGGAGAGGTTATAGAAAAAGAATAAGTACATTTAGAAATTGAAAATTTTTCCAATAATGTGCTATTGAAAGGAAGGAAATTGAATGGAAAAGTATAATCACAAATATGGTGCAGAGCAAATTCAAGTATTGGAAGGACTAGAGGCTGTAAGAAAAAGACCAGGTATGTATATTGGAAGTACATCTGTAAGAGGATTACATCATTTAGTTTATGAAATTGTAGATAACTGTGTTGATGAAGCAATGGCAGGTTATTGTACAGAAATAAATGTAATAATTGAACCAGGAAATGTTATAAGTGTAGAAGATAATGGTAGAGGAATTCCAGTAGAAATACATCCTAAAACACATATTTCAACAGCTGAAACAGTTTATACTGTTTTACATGCTGGTGGAAAATTTGGTGGAGATAGTGGATATAAAGTATCTGGTGGTCTACATGGTGTAGGTGCATCTGTTGTAAATGCATTATCAAATTGGACAGAAGTAACTATTCAAAGAGATGGTGGAATCTATCAAATGTATTTTGAAAAAGGAAAAACCGTAAGAAAACTTGAAAAAATTGGAGATTCAAAAAAGACAGGAACAAAAGTAAGATTTCTTGCAGATGATACTATTTTTGAAACACAACAATATGATTATGAAACATTGGAAACAAGATTTAGAGAAATTGCATTTTTAACAAAAGGTTTAAAAATTACAATAGAAGATAAAAGAGATGAAGAAAATCCTAAAAAAGCTGAATTTTGCTTTGAAGGAGGATTAAAATCTTTTGTTGAATATTTAAATAAAAATAAAGAAAAATTACATCCAACACCAATATATATTGAAAGAAATGGAGAGACACCTGTTGAAATTGCAATTCAATATACAACAGCATATACAGAAAATATTCATACATTTGTAAATAATATTAATACAATAGAAGGTGGAACACACTTAGAAGGATTTAAAAGAGCATTAACAAAAGTATTTAATGATTATGCTCGTTCTCATAATTTCTTAAAAGATAAAGACGGAAATTTGCAAGGTGAAGATATAAGAGAGGGAATAACTGCAGTAGTATCTGTAAAAGTAAAAGAACCTCAATTTGAAGGACAAACTAAAACAAAATTAGGAAATAGTGAAGTAACTGGTGTTGTTCAAGCAATGGTAAATGACGCATTATCAACATTTTTAGAGGAAAATCCAAATGTTGCAAAAGCAATTCTAGAAAAATGTGTAAGTGCTTCAAGAGCTAGAGAAGCAGCAAGAAAAGCAAGAGAGCTTGTAAGAAGAAAAAGTGCATTAGAGACATCTACATTACCAGGAAAACTTGCAGATTGTAGTAGTAAAGTTTCAGAAGAATGTGAAGTATATATAGTAGAGGGAGACTCTGCTGGTGGAAGTGCAAAACAAGGAAGAGATAGAAAATTCCAAGCAATTTTACCATTATGGGGAAAAATGCTTAATGTTGAAAAAGCAAGAGCAGATAAAATTTATGGTAATGATAAATTAAACCCAGTAATTGTTGCAATTGGTGCAGGAATTGGAAATGAATTTGACATTACAAAAATTAGATATGGAAAAGTAATTATAATGGCTGATGCCGATGTTGATGGTGCACATATTAGAACATTAATGTTAACATTCTTCTTTAGATATATGAGACCATTAATAGAAAATGGAAATGTATATTTAGCTCAACCACCACTATATAAATTAGCTAAAAAAGGAATGGAAGATATTTATTGCTATACAGATGAGGGATTAGACCAAGCTTTTGCAGAATTAGAAGCAAAAGGAATTGCAAGAGATTCACTTTCATTACAAAGATATAAAGGTTTGGGAGAAATGAATCCTGAACAATTATGGGAAACAACAATGGATCCTGCGAGAAGAACATTAATTCAAGTAACTATGGATGATGCAATTAAAGCTGATGAAATATTTACATTATTAATGGGGGATGATGTTGACCCAAGAAGAAAATTCATTGAAGAAAATGCAAAATTTGTAAAAAATCTAGATATATAAAATTAATAGCTAGTAGGAAATTCCTACTAGCTATTATCTATAAAGCCAATAACAATCTTAACTCAAACTAATATATATAGTGGTTTGATCTAATGTATATTGCTATACAAATAAACCATACACCACATATATTAATCAGTCGTTCGACTATAAATGCACTAGTAGAAACTATATTCATCCACAAGGGACTAATAACAATCCCATATAATACAAAAATAATCTTAGTTCAAATATATTACATATAATTTAACCATATATAAAATATAAAAATAATCCTTGAAAATTTAAATAAAATACAGCTTGCATACACATAATATATTTTTAACGCCGACATATATCAATCTATAAAAATAAACCAACATACATCTTTGCTCGAATATTAATAAACCAAATCCTAATCTATTAACACTCTTCACTCAACTGATATTAACCTTATACACATATTATGTGCAAAAATTTTTTTATTATACAAAAAAATTAAAATAATTTTAAATGGAAAAATTTTCAAATTATGTCGTACTTTGTCGAACGATTTTTCTTGACAAAATAGAGTAACACACACTATAATATTAATCATATTAAAGCTTTAGTTAAATAGATATTTGATTGGAGGTGGAAGGAATTAAGTCAATACAGAAATGGATACCAATAGATAAAATTTTAGATAATGGAATAATAAAAATAGAAAAAAATAAATATATTAAAATTTTAAAAGTTATTCCAATCAATTTTAATTTAAAGACACAATTAGAAAAAGAATCAATTTTAAATTCATATAAAGTTTTTTTGAAAACATGTAATTTTGATATGCAAATTTTAATTCAAAGTAAGAAAGAAGATTTAAGTGGTCACATAGAAAATATAAAAAATATTACCCAAAAGCAAAATAATAAAATAATAAAAAAATATTCTGAAGAATATTTAAATTTTATAAAAGAGCAAAGTAATAAAAATAAAGCTGCTTCTAAAAATATATATTTAATAATAAAAAATACTTCAGAAAATTTAGAAGAAAATATAATTCAAGAATTAAATGAAAAATATTTTAAAATTAAAGATAATTTAATTAGATGTGGAAATATTGTTTTAGAATGTAATAAAAAAGAAACTATAGATATTTTATTTTCTTTTTTTAATTTAAAAAGATTTTTAGAAAAATAGGGAGGAGATATTAATAAAAAATAAAGAAAAAATAGATAAAAAATTAATTAAAAATAAAATAATTAAATATTTAAATAAAAATATAAAAATTAAAAAAAATAAATTAAATATTAATGAAGGAAATTTTTCAGAAAAAGATTTTATTTCGCCAACATATATTAATTTAAAAAATCCTAAATATTTAGAAATTGATGAATATTTTTATTCTGGAATAATTATAGTAAATTATTATAGAGAATATAATGAATTAATTTTAAAATCATTAATCGAAACTAATATTAATATGAATATTTCTATTTTTTATGAAAGAGGAGATGTTTCGAAAACAATAAAAGAAATTACATATAATATTGGAAATGTTGGAGTCGAATTAAAACAATCTAATGAAAATAGACAAGATATTGATTTGGCAGAATCTGCATATAATGATGCGAAATATTTAAGAAAAGAAATTCAGATAAATAATGAAGATATTTATTTTTTATATATTTATTTAAATATATTTGCAAAGGATAAAAAAGAACTGGAATATAATTTGGATAAAATAGAGGGAATACTACAGAGTAAAGGGCTACAGACAAGAAGATCAAACTTTAGGCAGGAACAAATATTTACTTCATGTTTACCAATATTTTCAAATAATGAGGATTTAAAAAGAGTTGGAAAAAGGAATATTTTGACATCTGGATTAATTAGTACTTACCCATTTATTTCATCATCTATTTTAGAAGAAAAGGGAATTTATATAGGAAATAATATGTATAATAATTCTTTAATTTTAATCGATAGATATAATACTCAAAAATATAAAAATGCAAATATGTGTATTTTTGGAACTAGTGGAGCTGGAAAATCTTTTTATACAAAATTATTAATTTTAAGAAATACTTTATTAGGAATAGAACAATATGTAATCGACCCAGAAAGAGAGTATCAAAATATTGTTGAAAAAATGAATGGAACAATAATAAAAATTGGACCAACAGCAGAAAATTATATTAATATTTTTGATATTAGAAAAGAAAGTATAGAAGAAAATGAACATGGATATTTAGCAACAAAAATAGGAAAATTATTAGGATTTTTTAATTTAATTTTTGGAGAATTAAATGAAGAAGAAAAAGCAATATTAGAAGAAAAAATAATTTTAACATATAAAATAAAAAATATTAATTTTAATGATAAATCATTATATAAAAAAGGAAAATTTAAAACCACAAAAGATATGCCAATATTAGAAGATTTATATAATAATTTAAATGATGAAAAAACCAAAAAATTTAAAATTAAATTAATTCCATTTATAAAAGGTTCTTTAAAATTTTTTAATAATTATACAAATATTGAATTAAATAAAAAATTAATTGTTGCAGATGTATATGAATTAGGTGAAGAAAATATGAAATATGGAATGTATTTATTTACTGAATTATTTTGGGATAAAATAAAAATAAATAGAAAAATAAAAAAAGCAATTTATTTAGATGAAATATGGAGATTAATTGGTGTTACATCTAATAAAGAAGTTGCTAAATTTATTTATAAAATATTTAAAACAATAAGAAAATATGGGGGAAGTAGTGTTGCAATTACTCAAGATATTTCAGATTTATTTAGTTTAGAAAATGGAACATATGGAAAAAGTATATTAAATAATTCTAGTATAAAAACATTTTTTTCTCTTGAAGAAGAAAATATTAAAGTATTATCACAATATTCAAATTTATCAGAAAAAGAAAAAATAGAAATAAAATCTTTAAGAAGAGGGGAGTGTTTAACTTTTGTTGGTGATGAACATATTTTAATTAAAATTGAAGCAAATGATTTTGAAAAAGAAATAATTGAAGAAAAAAATAGAAAGGAAAAATAATATGGAATTAAATGTAGAATTAAATAATAATATAGAAAAAAATAATTTTTTAAATAGTGTGCTTGGAAAAACAATAAATACTGCAATAGATATTGGATTAAGAGCAATTTTACCAGATTTAATTGAAAATCAAGTTATTGATATAAAAAATGCATTATTACAAAATGGATTAAAATCTGGAATTGATACAGCTGTTAATTCTGCAATAAACCTAGGGAAAAGTGCAGTTGGAATTGTTACAGGAAATTTCGAAAATATGGATCAGGTAAAAATAGCTGTAGGAAATGGTGGAATTGTAGATACTGTATCAAATGTGTTAGATAAGGCAATAAATACTACATATAGAAGAGGATATATTGATAAAACAGTAACTTCTATAATAAAAAATGGTAAAAATGTTTTATTAAATAATATTACAAATAATATAAAAAGTGAATTAGATCAACAAACAAATTCAGTTGAAAAATTAGAAAAATATGTTAATAATTGGAAAGAATATTATAATAATAAAGATTTTGAAGGAATGACAAAAGAATATAATAAAATAAGAACACAAATAAATAAAGTTATACCATTAGAAAATATTTTAAAAGAAACAAGAAGAGTAGAAACACTTCATGAGTTAATAAAAAATAATGGACAAAATTTTAATATAACTGAAGCTGAAAAAAATATAATAGAAAATTTTGCCCAATAAAAAATATTAATTTTTATTTTCATCTGATAATTTTTTACAAAAATCATTTGAACACATTACTATATGATAAATGAAATCAGAGGTTAAATTATTAGAATTTACTGTTAAAATATTATTTATTTTTTGAATAGTATCATTTTGAGAATTATTTCCAAATAATAAATAATCTGCAGAAACACCGGTGTATTTTACAACTTTTTTTAGTGTTTTTACACTTAAAGAACGTTCGCCTCTTTCAATTTGTCCTAAAAAAGAATCTGTTATATCTATTTTTTCAGAAAACTCTTCTCTAGTCATTTGCATTCCTTCTCTTATTCCTCTTAATCTTTCTCCAATATCAATATCATCTTGATTAAATTGCATATACTCACCTCAAAAATTTTTTTTACATTATATAGCGAAAAATACCAACAGATAATATGCAAAAAGCGTATATTTAACACTCACATATAACGAGAATATTATATAATATTTAAACGAATATTTTAAATGAATAAAAAAATTAAAATTGTAAATAATAATTTTGGTGATAATATGTTTGATGAAATTTTAAATGAAATTTATATAAAAAGACAAGAAATTGTAGAGAAAAATATTCAAGAAGAATATCATAAAAGAATAAAAAATATAAAGGAAGAAAATGTGGAAGAAAGAGAGAATATAAAGCTAGGAATAATTAGTGAATTATATTATAAAGAGGGTTTTAAAGATGGAATAAATTTCATAATAAATAGTATAAAAAAGTAAGGAAAAAAAACAAAATAATTGCCGAAAAGCCTTGCAAAATAAGGATTAGTATAATATAATACAACTGTAAAAGTAAAAAAAGAAAGAGGTAGAAAACTATGGAAGAACGACAAGATGGAAATGTAATCCAGAGAGATATTGAACAAGAGATGAGAACTGCCTATATAGATTATGCAATGAGTGTAATTGTATCAAGAGCGTTACCTGACGTAAGAGATGGATTGAAACCAGTACATAGAAGAATTTTGTATGCAATGCATGAAGATGGAATTACATCAGACAAGCCATACAGGAAATGTGCTAATACAGTTGGTTCTGTATTAGGAAGATATCATCCACATGGTGATGCATCTGTTTATGACGCAATGGTAAGAATGGCACAAGACTTCTCAATGAGATATATGTTAATTGATGGACATGGTAATTTTGGATCTATAGATGGTGATGGAGCTGCAGCAATGAGGTATACAGAAGCAAGAATGTCAAAAATAGCTGAGCAAATGTTAGTAGATATTGAAAAAAATACTGTAGATTTTATGCCAAACTATGATGACAGATTGCAAGAACCAAAAGTATTGCCAGCAAAAGTACCTGCATTATTAGTTAATGGTTCATCTGGTATTGCCGTAGGTATGGCAACAAATATACCACCACATAATTTAACAGAAGTAATAAATGGTATTATAAAAATTATAGATGATGATAATGTATCTGATGATGATTTAATAAAAATTATAAAAGGACCAGATTTCCCAACAGGTGGATTAATATTAGGTTTAGAAGGAATTAAAGAGGCCTATAAAACAGGAAAAGGTAAAATCATAATGAGAGCTGAAGCTGAAATAGAAGAAATGAGTGGAAACAAACAAAGAATAATTGTTTCATCATTACCATATCAAGTAAATAAGGCTCGTTTAATTGAAAATATTGCCAGATTAACAAGAGAAAAAAGAATTGAAGGAATTTCAGAATTACGTGATGAATCTGATAGAAAAGATAAAGTTAGAATTGTAATGGAATTAAAAAGAGATGCTAATCCACAAGTTGTTTTAAACCAATTATATAAAAATACACAAATGCAAGACACATTTGGTGTAATAATGTTAGCATTAGTAAATGATGAACCAAAAATTTTAACTTTAAGACAATGTTTAGATTGTTACATAGATCATAGAAAAACAGTAATTTTACGTAGAACTCAATTCGACTTAGATAAAGCACTTGCAAGAGCACATATATTAGAAGGATTAAGAATAGCAATTGATAATATTGATGAAGTAATTGCAATTATTCGTAGTTCATATGATGATGCTAAAGAAAGATTAATGAAAAGATTTGGATTAACTGATATTCAAGCACAAGCAATTCTTGATATGAGATTAAAAACATTATCAGGATTACAACGTGAAAAGATTGAAGAAGAATATAAACAGTTGATGGAATTAATTGAACATTTAAGAGCAATTTTAAATAGCGAAAAATTAGTTTTTGATATTATTAAAGAAGAACTTATTGAAATTAGAGATAAATTTGGAGATGATAGAAAAACAAAGATTGTTGCAGCAGAAGGAGAAATTGATATTGATGATTTAATTAAAGAAGAACAATCTGTAATAGCTTTAACACATTTTGGATATGTTAAGAGAATGCCAATAGATACATATAGAAGTCAAAAACGTGGTGGAAAAGGAATTACAGGAATTGCAACAAGAGAAGAAGACTTTGTAAAACAAATCTTTACAGCTTCAACACATGATACAATTTTATTCTTTACTAATAAAGGAAAATTATATAAATTAAGAGGTTATGAAGTTCCAGAAGCAGGTAGAACTGCTAGGGGAACAGCAATTGTAAACTTGTTAAGCTTAGATGCAGGTGAAAAAGTTTCTGCAGTAATTCCAATCCAAAACTTTGCAGAAGGAAAATATTTATTAATGGCTACAAAGAAAGGATTAATAAAGAAAACAGCTTTAGCTGAGTACAATTCTGCACGTAAAACAGGATTACAAGGAATTACATTAAAAGAAGATGATGAATTAATTGCTGTTAGATTAACAGATGGTGAAGACAATGTAGTTCTTGTTACAAGAAATGGTATGTGTATTACATTTGATGAAAAAGATGTACGTCCAATAGGTAGAGTTTCTCAAGGTGTTATAGGAATAAGACTTGATGAAGATGACGAAGTAATTGGAATGGAATCTATTATTTCAGGTGGAAAAGCAACACTATTAGCTATAACTGAAAATGGATTTGGAAAGAGAACAGAACTTGATGAATATAGAGTACAAATTCGTGGAGGAAAAGGTGTAGTAACATATAAAATAACACCAAAAACAGGAAAGCTAGTTGGAGCAAGAATTGCTACTGATGATGAAGATGTAATGCTTATAACAGATAAAGGAACAATTATAAGATTAAAAGTTAAAGATATTAGCGTATTAGGTCGTCCAACACAAGGTGTTACTTTAATGAGAACAACAGATGGTGGAAAAGTAGTAAGTATTGAAACATTAACACCAGAAATAGCAGAAGTAGAAGAAGATTAATATAAATAAAAAAGAGATCATTATATGGTCTCTTTTTTTGTAGAAAATTTTATATAAAAAAGCAAGATAAATATAATTTTATTTATGCTTTTTTGGCTAATTAAAATATATATTATTTATGTTTAAATCGTAAATCATCACCAAAGAAATAGTATATATCATAAAATCCAGCGATTCTGGAACCAATACGTTCTTCATAATTTTTAAAAATATTATTAATATTTAAATTAGTAGAAATAATTGTTTTTGTAACATGATTATTTAAATTTAATAATCTTGTATTTAAAACAGTAAATAATTCACTTAATTTCATACTATTTAAACATTCTGTGCCTAAATCATCTATAATTAATAAATCAGATTCTAATACATTTTTATAAAAATCATCTTGTTTTGAATTTTTATATTTGTTCATTTTATTATCAATAATAGTTTCAAGTAAAACTGGAGCTGTTTGATAAAGAACGTTTTTTCCATTTTTGATTAATTCATTAGCAATGCAATTACTCATAAAAGTTTTTCCAAGACCAGTATTTCCAGTAAATAATAAATTGTGTGTATCTGGGTTGTCAAAGTTTTTAACAAATTCGATACATTTTTCTTTTATTGAAATAATATTTTGTCTTGGTGATATATTTAATCTATATTTTTCAGGTTCAATTTTGTCTGAAAATATATTAACATTAAATGTTTCAAAATTTTCTTTACCCAAATTTGAAATATTAGATTTATTATAAGATATATCTAATAATTTTTGTTTTAAGCAAGAACATAAAACTGAAGCAGAATTTTCAGATTGAATATATCCAGTGTCTTTACAAATATTGCATTCATAATAAGGTTCTAAATAATCTGGTTTAATATTATTTTCTTTTAATATTTTTTCTTTTTCTAATTTTAATTCTGAAACTTTTTGATTTAAATTTGCTAAAGAAGTAGAAGAACCTTTTAAAATTTCTTTTGTTGTGGCTATTGCAAAATTATTTAATTCTGTTTCAATTTCTTGTAGTCTAGGAATTTTTTGGTAAAGTTCTTCTTTTCTTTTTTCTAAATCTAGCTCAGCTTTTAATTTCTTTTTATCATATTCTAATAAAAGTGTAGATAATATTTCGTTAGACATTAATATCTCCTTCTATGTTAGAAAATCCTGATATTGAATCAGCAGAAATTTTAGGTTCAACTGGATTCATTCCAGAATTTGCATATAAAAATGCTAAATTATCATATTGTCTTTGATCAAAAGTTGCTTTTGCAACTTGTTTTTCTAATTGTTTAGTATCTTTCTTCTGTTTATTTCTTTGCTCTATAAAGGCTAGAATTTCATTTGCAGTTTTTAAGTTTCTATCATGCCAGTCTGTAATTATATTGTTAAAATATTCAAATGTTGGATTAGATTTAAATGTTGTACGTTTAAGTGCAATTTCGATAATATTAAGGTCATATCCAAAATCAATAACCCATTTTTCGATATAAGCTTCTTCATATTGAGTAAGTGTAGGTTTTCCAAGTTTTTTGGCAATAGTTTTCTTAATTTTAACCAATTTTTCTTGCTTTTGATAATACATATCTAAATCGTTCCAAGTTTGTATTCTATTATTTCCCCAGGCTTCAGCAACTGTTTGAACATATTTTTTGTGCAATGCAGAACGTTTAAAACAATAATCAAATAATGCAATCATAACTTGATCATCGAAATTATATTTTGTGAACCATAAGTCAATATCATTATACCAAGATGGTCCCATAATTCCTTGAAAATATGCATTATTAATATGGTCTATAACTTTAGCACGAGCTTTATTTTTTGCAACGTCTGCAACTTTTTCTGGTGTTGCTGTTAAATTTGGTTTATACAATTTATGAAGAGTTTTTTCTTGTAAATTTGTTACTATATAACCAGTTTCTTTTTTGGTTATTAATTCTTCATTTTCCAAATAAGCAATAGCGTCATTTATATCTTTTAAAGGTAAAGCTAGTTTTCTAGACATATCATTTAGTTTTATATCTTTATTATATTTTGATAGAAAAATCATATAAAGATAAACTTTTACACTATTGGCAGGCATTTGAGATAAATATTCTGCAAAAAAAATGTCTGGTACAATTGTCTCTGAAAATAATAGTGGTAATTCTGGTTGCTCTAGTTTCATTTGTTATCCTCCTTCATAAATCTTGATAAGCTAAGTAGAATTATATCATGTCAGAAAATAAAATCAAGACTTAAATTTAATATTTTTTAAATAAATATAATTTGGGGTGTATTAAAAATTTTATCACATATGAAAAGACATATGTAATGGGTTCTCCATTAAATCCAATGATGCTGAAAATAGTAAGTGGAAAACATAATGAGATTAATAAAAAAATTTTTATACTCCAATTTTTAAAGATAATATGTAAAAATAAAAAGGTTATTAAATAACATATTAAATTGAAAAATGCCGTAGAATATTCGATAATTCCAAATAGTTTATTTTTGAAATTATAATTCTGTGGAAAAATAAATTTCATAATACCTCCAATCTTATTTTTTAAACAAGTTTTCCACATTTTGAGAAAAAGTTGTGGAAACTCCGCCTAAAAAATCTCTTGCAAAAGAATTTGCTTTTATCAAAGCATAAATAGCTCCAACATAAATGAATTTTATCATTAAATTACTAGAAGAGTAATCCATTGAAAATAATATTAAAAGAACAATAGAAACAATAATTTGAATAAATAATAATGAAAATAAATTACGGATCCATGCTCTAAAGAACCATGATGTATTTTCTAAAATCAATGATAAAATTGCAAAAGGGGTGATTAAAATAAATATTTTAATCATCACATATCTAAAAGAATATGTGAAAACTAAGTTTAATAGGGAAACAGAAAGTGAAGCTTTAATAATGCCGTCTAATGAGAAAATATCAGAAGATTTATCTAATAAATTTGATTTATTTATTTCAACAATCAGTTCAGAAAAACAAATATTTTTATTAAATAAATCTTCACCAATTCCTCTTAATGCAAGTGTTATCGTAGAAACTAAATCTAAGACTTGTCCTATTAAAAAATAAGAACAATTAATACAAATTCCAAAAATAATTGCTTTAAATATAAATTGATGAGGCTTTTCTATTTGTGAATATGTAAAATGTGACATTAAATATTTTATAGCATAAAAAAGCAAGAATCCAAAAAGCAATGAATTTGAAATTAGAATAATTCCATTTGTAGCAGAAGTACCTAAAATTTTTTCAAAAAAAGAGTCATGTATAATATCAGAACTAACAAAAGTTACATCATCTAAAATATTATAAATATTTGTATCTATTGATGAAAATAAATTTCCTAAAATTGTATTAATTGCTTCTATAATATTTGTTGTAATATTTGAATTATTTTCCATTTAACCTCCTAACCAACAAGAGATTGTATTGCAGATAAAACAAGGTCAATAGCTAAAATAAAAGCATATGAGAAGAGAGAGCCTGTGATTAGTTTTTTTCCAGTTCGAATTTTTTCTTCATCTCCAAAACTAAATTTTCTCATTAGTGCACCACTACAAACTGCAACAGCAGCTGCAGGAGTTGATATTTTTATAATCCAACTTTCTATATTTTCAAAAGCAGAATTAATTTTATTTACTAGTTTTGGAGTTGCACCAAAAACTGTTGTTGATAAAAATAATAATAAAAAAATCGATAAAATAAATGTAAATAATAATTTTTTCATAAAATCATCCTTTCTTAAAATATGGAAACATTTTCAATTTTGTTGGTTTTAAAATATTGTTACCATCAGACAAAAAAGCTAATGATGAAAATGTTTCTAAGTTTTGTGTAAAATAATTTGTGTCAAAAATAAAATCTTTTTGTGTGTAAGTATTAATACTTTCTGTAATACTAGAATTTTGTGAATTTAGAGAATTAGTAATATAACTGAATTTTGTTTCTTTCGCATTTTCAGAAATGCTTTTTGAAAGGTATTTTTTGTCTTCTCTACCAAGTTGCTTTTGAACTTCTTCAATTGTAAAAATATCATCAGTTCTAAACCATAATTTATTAATTAAATTTTGAAGTATAACTCTTACAGCAGTTTCGTCTTTTAAGGTATTTTTTAAAGAAGAATAACTTTGAGTAGAAACAATATTAATGCATTTGGCCTCACGACTAAGTGAAAAGAAATCTGCATCTGTTTTAGTAACGTATTCAGAATATTCATCACAAATAAATGCAGATGGGCGAACTTGCGAATGAGAGAGTCTGTACATTATTTCTGATTGAAAATCTAATTTTAAATAAGTTGCAATTATTTTAGATAAATTTTTATATTCTGCAATATTCATATTTAAAACTACAATTTTTCCAGTTTGCAACATTGAATTAAATCCTTTAAAATTTAATTTATTTTTTGGTGGACAAAAAACTTTTGAAACATTATAATCTGTGACAAAAATATTAGTAATACGAGAAATTTCAGATTTTAATATTGCTAGAGTTCTTGGATCTAGTGAATTAAATTCTTTTTCGAAAAAGTTTAAGGCGGAATTTAATTCATATATTTCTTTATGAGTGAATTTTGACTGGCAAAATAAATTTCTTAAAATTTCAATTTTACTTTTATAATATTCTGGTTCTGTAATTAATTTATGCAATTCAATAAATGTGACATAGCCATTGTTGTATAATCTACAAAGTTTAATACATTCTGAAAGAATTTGCTCGGCCTTATCTAACCAAAATGATTCTGAATTATTTTCAGAAAATAACAATAAAATAGTTTTTAAACGGTTAGCTAAAACGATAGGGTTTAAATTGGGCTTATGCAATGGATTATATCTAATTTGAGAAGTAAGGCTTATTTCAATAATATCTTTTTCTAAATGATATTTTGAAGCAAAATTTTTAACTTGCTTGAAATAATTTCCTTTTACATCTAATATTAAAATTCCTAGTTTTTTATCTGGATTTAAAGAATTAAATTTTATTAATTGTTCAGTAAAAGGATACATTGCTGAACTTGTTTTTCCCGTACCTATTGTTCCTGTTATTATAAAGTTTTGATATAATCCTATTTCTGGGATATAAATGTTTTGATTTGTTTCTAAATTTTTGCCTATAAGCAATTGTAAATTTGATTTTGTTGAAATATTTTGGATTGAACTTTTAGGAGAAGATTTTTCAAAAAGTTTAAATCTTAAAATTAGTGAATTGATTATAATAAAATTTGAAAATGTATAAAAAAATATGAAACTAATTTTTAGAAAATTCCAAAGAGAAGGATTATTGCAACAAATATCGAAAGGGTGTAGACCAAATGAAACAATGATTTCTTTTGCTTTATATAAAGGTAAGAAAAATTGGAAAGTGCAAAAAGATACCATTATTAAAGTGGTAACTAAAAAAATTAAGCGTTTTATAATTAACCTCCTATAAATTTTGATTTTGTTTTATTTTTAATTTTGAGCCTTGTAAATTATGAAATAATTTAATATCAAAAAAAGTATAAATTGAATATAAAGTAATAAAAACACTAATAATATAAAAGATAAAAAAGATATTTATTAATGAATTTAATGTCATAAAAAAGAATATCACCGCCTTATTTGAACTTTTTCGATAAACATAATATAACAAAATTTGAAAAATGTCTATACTTTTTTGAAAATTTGTGGTAAAATATTTTTGACAATAAATTTAGGAGGTTTTAAATGAAATTTAATAAAGATACAAAAATAGGTGAAATTTTACAAGTTGCACCAGAAAAAGCAGAAATTTTAATTGACTGCGGAATGCATTGTATAGGATGTCCAGCATCTCAAATGGAAACATTAGAAGAAGCTTGTGAAGTTCATGGAATAGATGTTGAAGAAGTCATTGAAAAACTAAATGCATAAAAAAATAAAAAAAATTTAAAATTTTTTAAAAAATGTATTGACAATCGTAAAAAAATGTTGTAATATAAATAAGCGTTGTGCAATACATGCATACGGGCTATTAGCTCAGGTGGTAGAGCACTTGACTTTTAATCAAGTTGTCCCGCGTTCGAGTCGCGGATAGCTCACCAAAATTAGAATTCTAATTTGAAATATAATTAGAATTCTCTCATTATGGCCCCGTGGTCAAGCGGTTAAGACACCGCCCTTTCACGGCGGAGTCATGGGTTCGATTCCCGTCGGGGTCACCACAATGCCACTTTAGCTCAGCTGGCCAGAGCACCGCACTTGTAATGCGGGGGTCCCCAGTTCGAATCTGGGAAGTGGCTCCAAATTGTCAGTAGTTTTGCAAATAAGCTTAATTACTGGCTTTTTTTGTGCATTAAAAACATTAAAATCCAAAAAACTATTGACATAAAAAGTTAAAAGTGTTATTATGATTAGCGATGCCTAAAAAGGTAAATAAATATATAGGAGCTATTTATGGAGTATTTTGGATTTAAAGAAAATGTTATATCTGCCAAAACTAATAATGGTAAATTGCGGGTTGAATTTAGAACTCGAGATAATGAACATTGTTATGACTTGTTAGTAACAGAAACAAAAAAAGATATGATGTATGATGTTTGTACTATTAAAAGAACTTTGAATGATGATGAAAGAAGAGTTATTGATAAAAAGACGGAAAGAGACTTGAGCTATCAAGATGTGGAAGTTTTACTTTTAAAATATCCTGAAATCAAGAAAAAATCTACTGATGAGGTATATTGTAAGATATGGGAATATGTGAAAGCGATTGTTAATTGTAGAAGAAAACGTGGATATATATATGTAGTTAAAACTTTAGACGATTGGAATATTTCTATTGAACAAATTTATTTGGGAGAAGAAGATTATAATGTAAAGATTTTTTCTCCTAAATTTGAATTGAAAGAAAAGTTTGAAAATGTAAAAGAAGATAAAGTATTCGAGGTTCTTTCTAAATATAAACTAAAAAAAGTGGATTTGTATAGTGAAAAAGTAATTTTTTTTGGATTTAATTAAATAGCAATCTATAAAGGTATTTACAGCAAATGTTGTAAATACTTTTTATATTTGCAAAAAAAGTGAAAATTTGATAAAATATTAAATGGAGGAAATAAAATGAATATAGTTTTAATAACAGGGGCATCAAGAGGTATTGGTAGAGAAATTGCTAAAAATTTAGCTAAAAAAGGATATAAGATTATTGCTAATTACAACAAATCTGAAGAAGCAGCACAAGAATTGGCAGAAATGAGTGATAATATAGAAATATATAAAGCTGATGTTTCTAAAAGAGTTGAAGTAAAGCAAATGGTAGATTATATAATAAAAAAATATGGAAAAATAGATGCATTGATAAATAATGCAGGAATATCAGGAACAAAATTATTTACAGATGTTACAGATGACGAATGGAATGAAATTGTAAATAATAATTTATATTCGGCGTTTTGCGTTACTCAAGAAGTTGCAAAAAATATGATTCATGAAAAAAATGGATGTATTATAAATATTTCTTCAGTGTGGGGAATGGTAGGAGCATCTTGCGAAACGATCTATTCGATTACAAAAGCTGGTATAGATGGAATGACAAAATCATTGGCAAAAGAATTAGGACCTTCAAACATAAGAGTAAATTCTGTTGCGCCAGGGATAATTGATACAGATATG
Source organism: uncultured Clostridia bacterium (assembly GCA_934120315.1). Taxonomy (GTDB): domain Bacteria; phylum Bacillota; class Clostridia; order TANB77; family CAG-508; genus CAG-269. The sequence continues at coordinate 22,704 of CAKOTX010000001.1, read as the reverse complement.
AATAAAAATTTGAGTGATGAAGATATAAAAAATATAGAAGAAGAAATTCCATTAGAACATATCGGAAAGACATTAGATATATCAAAATGTGTTGAATGGCTTTTAGAAGATGATTATACATCAGGACAAGTTATTTCAATAAATGGGGGATGGATTATAACATAAAAGGATAGACTTATAAATCTATCCTTTTTTATTATTCTTCACTTGAAGCTTTTTTCTTATAATTTCCTGAAATTAATTTTGGTAAATATGTAATAATTTTGTAAACAGCTAAACGTATTTTTTTGCTCCAAATATATGATTTTCTTAATTTTCTTGCATTACCAAGAGAAACAGGCTCATCATCTAAAACAACTAATTCAACAGGTTGTTTTTCTATTTGGAATGAATAGTTATTACCATTATTATTATCCCATTCACCATTCTCGTTAAAGAAACAGAAATTGAATGTTTCAGCTGAAGCTAATTCTACTTCGGCCTGAAAACCAAGGTCTGTTTTTGACATTTGTATATCTTTTACATTATCCCAATTACTTCCAAATCCATAATGAAAAAATACTTCTTCAGAAGCGTCTTGAAAAAATTTACCTGTATATGAAATTTTTACTTTACTATTTTCGACTAATTTATCTGTATTAAAAAATATGTTTTTTACCAATTCCATTTTTAAAAACTCCTTCATCTTTTGTTGATCTTATTATATTATTAAATTTTACAATATTCAAGTATTTTTTCAAAAAAAATGTAAAATTTTTTGAAAACGAATAAAAAGTATAAAAAAACATATATATTAATAAGAAATTTTCGAAAAAAAATTGTCAAATTTGTGATTTTGTGGTATTATATAATAAGAGATAAAAGGAGTAAAAATATGAATGAAGAAAAAGATCCAACAAAAGAGGTGCAAGAAAGTGGAGTAAAACTGCTGGAAAAGGAAGATACAACTGAAAAAAAAGAAGACTTAAAAGAAGCTGAAACAACAGAAGAAAACACAATTGAAAGTGATGATAAACCAAACGAAAAAAACAGCTCGAGTAAAAAGATAAAAATAACGTTAATAATATTAATAATTCTTATAATTCTTTCATTAGTATTTTCTGTAATTTTTGCTTTTATCAATGCTAAAAGTTCGAAAATAGTAAAAGGAACAATTATAGGACAAATAGATGTATCAAACCTGACACAGGAAGAAGCAAAAGAAAAATTAGACAAAGTATATCAAAGTAAATCAGACAAACAAATCTATTTAAAATATGGTGAATATGAAACATCGATTACATATGAAGCATTAGAAGTGGAATATCAAGTAGAAAATGCAATACAAGATGCATTTGATATCGGAAGAACAGGAAATTTATTCAAAGATAATTATGATATTTTAGGAACAATGCTAAAAGGAAAAAATGTAAAATTAGAGGCATCGATTGATAATGATATGATTAGCCAAATTGCTCAAAATATAAATAACAGTATTGAAGGAGCAATAGTTCAGCCAAGTTATTATTTAGACAGAGAAAATAACAAATTAATAATAACATCAGGAAAAGAAGGAAAAAAGGTTGATGAAAAACAGTTAGTCAAAGACATATATGAAGTAATAGATACCAATACAGAAGATGAGAAAAAGTTAGAGATACCAGTTATAGATGCAAAACCAGAAAAAATAGATATTGATAAAATACATGAAGAAGTCTATAAACAAGTAAAAGATGCATATTATACAAATGATCCATTTACAATATATCCTGAAGAAGAAGGAATTGACTTTGATGTAGATAATGCAAAGGCAATAATAGCAGAAACGAAAGATGAATACCAAGTAGATTTAGTTATAACAGAACCAACAAAAACAACAAAAGATATAGGAACAGAAGCATTCCCAGATTTATTAGGAACATGTTCAACAAACTATCAAGCAAGTAATACAAATAGAACTACAAATTTAATATTAGCAGCTAATAAGATTAATGGAACAGTATTACTTCCAAATGAAGAATTTTCTTATAACAAAGTTGTAGGAGAAAGAACAATTGCAGCAGGGTATAAATCAGCTGCAACATTCTCAAATGGAAAAGTAGTTGATGGCTTAGGCGGAGGAATTTGCCAAATATCTTCAACATTGTATGATGCAGTAGTATTTGCAAATTTAAAAGTAACAACACGAAGAAATCATCAATTTGTAACATCATATTTACCAGCAGGTAAAGATGCAACTGTTGTATGGGGAGCTCAAGATTTTAAATTTGTAAATTCAAGAAAATATCCAATAAGAATTACGGCTACAGTAGAAAACGGTGTTGCAACAATACAAGTTTGGGGAGTAAAAGAAGAAGTTGAATATGATATTTCAATAGAAACCAAGAAAATTGCAACAATAAATCCAACAATTCAATATGTGCAAGATAGTAGTTTAGCAGCAGGAGAACAGAAAGTGGTTCAAGCTGGAAGTTCAGGAAGAAAAGTTGAAGCATATAAAGTAATGAGGTTAAATGGTCAAGTTGTTTCAACAACATTATTATCTAGGGATACATATAATGCAATGGCAAGAATAATACGTGTAGGTACAGGTAATTAAAATATAAAAATATATGGAGGGAAAAAATGGAGAAAAGAGTGTTAAAAAAATTATTAGCAATTTTAATGATACTAATGGTAATGTCAACAGACTTTTTCGTGTTAGGGTCAAACTTAATAAGTTATGCAGCAGAAACAAATAGTACAACTAATAATAAAAATATAAGTTTTTCTGCATATTTTAAAAATGAAAAAGATGAAAAAGTTGAAAATTTAACAGCAAGTATTAAAAATGAAAATTTAAAAATGTATGCTGAAATTTCAGTAAGAAATGATGGATATTTTAATGGAGAATTAGAATTACAAAATAGTAACTTTAATTTGAAAAAGGATATTTCATCAAAATGGGTAGAAAGCATAGATGGAAACAAAGTAAAATTAAAACAAATTAATGCAGGAGATAATGCTATAATTGAATTAAATATTGAACCAATTATAACAGATACATTAGATGCAGATATGTTAGTTAAGGCTTCTGACTTAAAATTAACAGGAAAATATATGGAAACATCATATAAAGGGTTAAGTATTAAAGGAAGTCAAGCAGTAAGTTTGAATTTACAAGCAGACTCAAATGCTGCTGCTGAATTAACAACAGACATTATTACAAATAAAGTATTTAATATAGAAGGAACAGAAAAAAGAGTTGTTCAATTAAAAATAAATTCAAGATTATCAGATAATCAATATCCAATTAAAGAAACAACAATAAGTGTAAGTGCTCCAAAATTAAGTGATAAATTACCAGAAAAAATAGAAGTATTATCTTTAGGAACAATGGCAACAAATGGTGGAAACGAGTTAACTGATAAAGATTGGACAAACAATGATGGAAATTTAACAATAACATTAAAAAATGAAGATAAAACAATTAAATGGAATAAAAATGCATATGATGAATTAATTGTAACATTTATATATGCTTCAGATGTAGATGCTAATAAAGTAGAAATCACAACAAATTCAGAAATTACAGTTCATAATTCAGCTACAAAATATACAGCGAAATATATGAAAGGTATAGAAAATCAAGAACCAAATGCTTTAATAACAACATCTACAAAAATGACATCAGAAGAATTATTTAAAGGACAATTAAATTCAACTGCAGATGTAACATATAATACAGAAAACAAAATAATTATAACAAATTCTAATATACCAGAAAAAGTTGTAGTAACAGAAGGTTCAGATAAATTAACAACAGAATCAAAAGACATGTCAGTTGATACAAAATATTTAACTACAACAATTAATAAAGATAAAATGTTAGATATTTTAGGACAAGATGGTACTATAGAATTAAAAAATGGTGAAGTAACAACAACAATCAACAAAGATACAAAAGTTGATGAAAATGGAAATATTGTTGTAAGTTATGAAGCAGCAAGAAGTGAATTAACAATTACAACAAGTAAACCACAAAAAGCAGGAGTGTTAGAATTTAAATATGCAAAAGCAATAATACCAGGATCATTTACAGCAACTCAAATCGAGTCAATAAATGGTATAAAAACAGAAAGTACAGTAAAAGGAATTGCTACAATAAATGAAGAAGAAACAGCAATTGTAGAAAATTCAAGTGAAGCAACATTAAAAATTAATGGAACAGTTTCAAAAGCAGAATTAACTGTAAGTACAGATACATTATCTACAATGGCAACAAATTCAAATGTTGTACTTGGAATTAAATTAAGAACAGATGATGTAAGATATGATTTATTTAATAATCCAGTAATAAAAATTCAATTACCATCAGTAGTTGAAAGTGTAAAAATGAATGGTGAAACAAGTTCTTTATATGCAGAAGAATTTAAAGTTAAAACATCTTATAATAACACAAATAAGACAATAACAATGACATTAAATGGAGAACAATTAGATTATTCAGAAACATCAGCAACACAAGCATATTTACAACTTAACTTAGATATAACATTATCAAAAATGGCAGCAGCTAAAAAAGATAAAATTGTTATGGAATACACAAACGAAAATGCAACAGAATACTATGGTGGAACTACAGATAAAGGTGTAGTTGAAAAAGAAATTAGTATTGCTGCACCAAGTGGATTAGTAACAGTAAATAATTTACCAACTTATAATATAGAAGGAATAAGTGGAATTAATGAAGAAACACAAATTGCACAAGTTGCAAATAGTGATGCTGGAAAAAATCTAGAATTCAATTCTTATTTAATAAACAGTACAGGAGCTAACTTAAAGAATGTAAGAATTTTAGGAATATTACCAACAGATGGAAATAAATATGATAATGTTGAAAATACATTAACAACAAAATTAAAATCTATGAATGCAGAGAATGCAACAATATATTATACAGAAAATGCAGATGCAACAGAAAATGTTGATAATTCATCAAATGGATGGAAAACAAATTTAAATGAAGTTTCTAATGCAAGAAAATATTTAATAAAATTATCAGAATTGCCAGTAGAAAGTAATTATGAAATCTCTTATATTTCACAATTACCAAATCAATTATTAAAAGATAAACAATCTTTTACAGATTACAAAGTTTTATATGATACAGATACAGAAAAAAATGTAGAAGTAAGTTCTATAAAAATTGGTTTACAAACACAATCTGAAGTAAAAATTGAAACAACATTAAAAGCAACTGTTGGAAATGACGATGTAAGTAATAATGCTACAGTAAAAGTAGGAGAAGTAATAAAATATACAGTAACAGTAAAAAATACTGGATTACAACCAATAACAAATGTTGAAGCACAAGCATTAGTTCCAGAAGGAACAGTTTATGTTGAACCAGAAGAAGGATATGTATATTCAGGAACTTCTTATTACACAGAAAAAGAAGATGTTAAACAAATAGTTAAAAACATCGAAAAATTGAATTCTAACGAAACATATACATTTGAATATGAAGTTAGAGTAAAATCAGCTACAGATAATATAGCAAATAAAGTAACAGCAAAATGTGGAGAAACAGTAAAAGAAAGTTCACAAATAATTAATAAATCTGAAAATTCAAATATAAGAGTAACAGTAAAAAGAGCAATAGACTTAAGCAAAGATTTATATGCAGGAGCAGATACACAATACAATGTTATTGTAGAAAACTTATCAAGTGAAACAGTTAAAGATTTAAGCATTGAAATGATATATGACCATTTAACAACAACAAGTTTCTTAGATGGAGATTTTAATGTAAAATTAGCAACAGATGCAATGGAAATTAAAGAATTATCAGGAAATAGTTCAGTAATATTCTTAGTTGCAGTTCAAATTGATAAAGATGTAAACAATGTAAGTGTTATAGCAAAAGTAAAAGACAATTCTAATAATACATACAGATCAAATAAATTTGAAGAAAATGTATTAACAACAGAGGCAACAGTTTCATTAACAAGTCCTCAAGATAAAGCATATATTAAAGTTGGAGACGAAGTTCAATACAATATAACAGTTTCTAATAAAGGAATAAGTGATGAATATATAACAGTAATTGATAATGTACCAGAATATTTAGCAATAGAAGAATTTATTGTAAATGGTGAAACAGTATTCCAAACAACAGATTCAGTAAATAATAAAGATACTTATACAGCATCTATATCAAATGAAATTAGATATAGTGTACAAGTTTTAGCAAATAATGAATCAAAAATTATAATAAAAGCAAAAGTAAAACCAATAACAGAAGAATTTGATGTTAAGACTATATCAAATTATGTTGATATTGAAATTGCAGATGTTCACAAAGGCACATCTCAAACAGTTACTCATATATTAAGAGGATATTATGTTGGAGATATTAAAAATATGATAAATGGTGTTGCATGGGTAGATTCAGATAGAAATGGTCAAAAAGATGCAACAGAACAATTGCTAAGTGGTGTAAAAGTAAGAATATATGATATTTCTACATCAAACTATTTAAAAGATACTAATGGAAACATTATTGAAACAACAACAAATGATAAAGGAGAATATTCATTTACAAAAATTCCAAATGGAAATTATATAGTATTATTTGAATATGATACAAGTAAATACGAACCAACATACTATATGCAAGAAGGCGTAGATGATAGTATAAATTCAAAAGCAATATTAAAAACAATTACAATTGATGGAGAAGAAAAAACATACGCAGTAACAGATACAATTAATTTACAAGATAACATATCCAACATAAATATTGGTTTAAAAGATAAATATATATTTGATTTAGAATTGAACAAATATATTACAAAAGTATCAATTCAAAGTAAGAGCGGAACAAAATCATATGATTATAATGACGCTGTACTTGCAAAACCTGAAATAAAATCTAAAGAAATGGATGGAGCATTGGTAGTATTAGAATATACTATAAAAGTTAAAAACAATGGAGAAATAGCAGGATTTGTAAGCAACATAGTAGATTACTTAACAAATGGATTAACATTTAGTTCAGAGCTAAATCCAGATTGGTATATTTCAAATGGAAACTTATACACAAAGAAATTAGCAAATGAACCTATAAATCCAGGAGAAACAAAAGAAGTTAAGTTAATCTTAACAAAAACAATGACAACAGAAAATACAGGTGTAGTAAATAATAGAGCAGAAATTTATGATGCATATAACGAATATGGAATAGCAGATGTAAACTCAACACCAAATAATAATGTAGCTTCAGAAAATGATATGGGTTCTGCAGATGTTATCATAGCAGTATCAACAGGTGGAACAATTTTAATGTACGTTATATTAGCAATTATTAATACTATATTAATAGCAGTAGCAATTAAATTAATGATAAAAAATAATATCATAAATATTAAAAAGGAAAGGAGGTAATCTGTATGAATAAGAAAATAAAATTAATGCTAGCATTCATTTTAATAATGATTGGTTCATTGATATTTATGAATAATAAAGCTGATGCATATTCAGTTGGAGATGTACTTTCAATATCAGAAAATTCAATGTCAGCAGCAGGGGATATTTATTGTATAGCACATAGTCAAGGCTTTTTTAACATAACAGGAGGAAGAAATGTACCAGCAACATTTAAAATTGTATATCATGTGCAAATTGAAGGAAAATCATCTAAAAATGATGCAGGAGCAGAAGTTAAGAGTGATGCAAATGCTACATTAGCAGCAATATTAAATGGACCATTATCAAAAGGTTATGGTAAATATACAGCATCAGGAAATAACTATGGACAAGCACAACAAGCATTATATGTTTATTGGGATACTTGGGTAAGTGCAGTAGGAAGTCAATATGGATTATCTTCTTTAGGTGGATTAAACCATAGTGCAAAAAAAGGTATAGGTTCACAAGCAAGTTATTATGCACAAGTTGCAGCTAACTATGCAAGTACAAAGAAATGTGGAGTAGATATATATATGTTAAAATGTATATCACATTCAAATGTACAAAACTTATTAATTGCAGTTCCAAGAGCTGTTTCAGCTGATGGAAAAGATAATCCAGATGTACCAACACCACCACCAGAACAAACAGTTGATGGATGGATTGAAATAAAAGGTAAAGTTTGGGTAGACGGAGCAGCTGGAAAAAGTAACGTAATAGATGGAAAATTAGGCAGTGGAGATAAAGGCTTAGGTGGTATAAAAGTAACATTAAGAGATAGTGGCGGAAGCGAATTTGCAGGAGGATCTAGTGCATATACAGATGGTAGTGGAAATTATACAATTAAAGTAAATTATAAGAGCAATGTAGTATTCCAACTTTATGAAGATTATGAGACTGTTATAAATAAATTATATAGCGGAGCATATGTAGACTTTGAATATGATGGAGTAAAATATACAACAGTTAATACATCTCCATATGGTACAGATACATCTAAAGCAATGGAAAATGAAAATGAGAGAATTTCATTTGATAATGCAAGAACACGTATTAATCCATGGTCAAGTACAAGTGGAACATTAAGAGCAGATACAAGAAATGTAATTTACAATTTTAGAAGTTATCCATATCAAAGCTATGTAAAAGAAAGTGTACCAATAGTATATTGCCATGGTAGTGGAGCAGTTTTAAAAACTCAAGATAATGTAGAAACAACATATACATATTCAAATCAAGATTCACACTGGACAACAACTCATGACGAAATCCATTATGCACATCCAACAGATCACTATGTAAATGATTATGATAGACCTAATGGATGGCAAAAAGATTATTCAAAACCAAAATCATGGAACAAATATGGAGTTGCAGATGATTGGGAATATGATTATTCAAAACCAGTTAGCTGGGAACAAAAATTTGATCACAGAACATTCTGTGGAGGACATGTACTACAAAGTACTACAGTAACAAAACTAGTAATAGATAATGTTAACTTAGGATTGTTTGAAAGAGAACAACCAGACATAGCAATATCATCAGATATAGCTAATGTAAAAGTAACTATGAAGGGACAAGAATATACATATATATATGGAAATAAAGGAATACAAACTGATGATCCAAACACATTTGATGCAACAGTTAAATTCCAAAATAAATATACATATAAATATAGTAGAGAAATAAACCCAGCAGACGTTGCATATGTAAATAAAAATGACGCAAATAAAGATGATTTAAGAGTACAAATAACATATAGATTTGTAGTAAAAAATCAATCAAATACATTAGGAACAACAGTACATAGATTAGTAACATATAGTGATTCAAGATATACAGTAGTTTCTAGTGGATGGTCAAATTATGGATCAAATGGAACATATACACAATCAATTTCAGGAGATTTGAACTTGAGAATGGATGTAGGAGGTTCTGCAGAAACATTTGTAACATATGATATAAGTACAGCAGCAATAAGAGATTTAATAAGACAAGATGCAACATTAAATAATGTAGTTGAAATTTATGAATATTCAACACAATATGGTGATAACACATTATGTGCAGGAATAAAAACAGCAGGTTCTATAGGAAAAACAGGATATAATTATGCAGGTATTGATGTTGACTCACAACCAGGAAATGCAGGAGTATATTATGATTCATCAAATAGTAGATTAGATGTAAGAAATCTACAAGATGATACAGATATAGCACCATCATTTGTACTATGCTTAAAGAAAGTATATAAAACAATATCAGGAAATGTATGGGAAGATAAAGATGCAAATACTGGAGATGCAGAAAGATTAGGAAACGGAAAGAAGGACAACAATGAAAAAGGCGTTCAAAATGTAAAAGCTAAATTATATACAGTTGATAATGATGGAAATCTAAAAGAAGCGCAATTATATTACATACAAAATGGTCAAGCTTATACTGCTGATGCATCAGCATTTACAGATTCAAATGGTAACTTCACAATAGGAAATTCATCAAGTATGGGATTAGTTGTAGACAAATACATAATTGAATATACTTATGGTAATGGAGATCAAATAAGAACAACATTAGATGGAGGAAATACTTTTGTAAATGCTAGAAACTTCAAATCAACAATAATTACAAATGAATTAATCGCTAATATGATGAAAGAAAATGAAGTAAATACAAAATGGCATTTATCAAATAAATTATCAAGAGGAATTTCAGTAGCAGCAGATGATATAAATGAAAGACTAAAAATTGATAATTTAAAATATAGCACTTATAATGATAAAATAAATATGAATGCAGATAGTAAACCATTTGAATTACAAGTAGAATTTACAGAAAATACATCATCACAAGTAGATCAAGATGGTAATACAGGAATTACAAGTGGCCTAGACGTATTTGACTTTGGTATTATAGAAAGACCAAGAGAAAATATTGTAATAAACAAAACAATAGCTAAAATTAAAGTAACATTAGCAAATGGTCAAGTTCTTATAAATGGAGATCCAAGATCAGAAAAAATAAATTATGTTAAAGCACCTGGAATTGCAGTAGGAGAAAGAGCAACATATCAAACATTAGATAGATTACTATCAATAGAAATTGACCAAGAATTATTACAAGGAGCAAACCTAGAAGTATGGTATGCAATTACAGTAACAAACTATAGCGAAATTGATTATGATTATGCACAAGGAACACAATATTACTTATATGGTGATAATTCTGGATTAGATATAATAAAAAAATCAGTAAACTTAGTTGCAGATTATATGACATCAAAACTAATATGCGGAGTTGGTAATGAAGCACCAGCTGGAGAAAATAACAATGACGAATGGTATAAATATCAAAATGATGGAACAACTTTAATAACAGCAACAACATTAAAGAATAATGGACATGTAGCAGAAGAAGTTGAAAAAACAGTAGGAGAAAGAGAACAACAATTATTTGTTACAAATACATTCGCAAATGTAGAACCAAATGGTGGAACAAAGACAAGTATATTATATGCAAGAAGAGAATTAGCAAACCAAGAAGAAAGCTATGTATTTGATAATCATACTGAAATTCTAGAATTAGATGGAAGAATTGCAAGAACAATAAAAGAATCTAATAATGGAAAACAAGTAGATAAAGAATATCAACCAGGTAATTACATTCCTACACTAAGCAGTGAACATCAACAAGATGATGACAGAGTAAGAATAGTAATAACACCACCAACAGGAACTACAACATATATGACATCTTATATAATAACAGGTTTAGTAGGTGCAGTAGTTATACTTATAGGAACATGGTTTATAAGAAAAGACATAAAGAAATCTAAAAAATCATAGTTAGAAAAATCCAACTCAAAAGAGTTGGATTTTTTCTTGAAAAAAAAGTCGAAATATGATATCTTCATACAAAAGGAGGAATTGAAATGAAAAAAGTTTTTAAAGTTTTTATTTTAATTGCAATAATTGTATGTACAGCATTATTTATCTATGATAAAAAGATAAACAAAGAAAATGAAAATACAATAGAAGAAAGCAAAACAGAAGAAGTACAAAATGAACCTGAAGCAAATATAAAAGAAGAGCCTAAAGAGAATTCTAAAATGAAAATGACTGTTATAGGAGATATAATGTGTCATAATACACAATATAATGATGCATATCAAGCAAATTCAGGAAACTATGATTTTTCTTATGTATTTGATGATATAAAAGAATATATTAGTACAGCAGATTTAGCAATAGGAAATTTAGAGACAACATTTGCAGGAAAAGAGAGAGGATATAGTAGTTATCCTACTTTTAATACACCAGAAGAGCTAGCAGAAAATTTAAAAGATTTAGGAATAGATGTTGTATCAACAGCTAATAATCATTGTATAGATAAAGGATACAAGGGAATAGTAAGTACATTAGATTATTTAGATTCTGCTGGAATTGCACATACAGGAACAAGTAGATCTCCAGAAGAGCAAGGAACTGTGTTGGTAAAAGAGATAAACGGAATAAAGATAGCATTTCTATCATTCACATACGGAACTAATGGAATTCCAATTCCATCAGGAAAAGAATATTCAGTAAATCTAATAAATGAAGAACTTATATTAAAACAAATAGAATTAGCAAAAGAACAGAATCCAGATATAATTTGTACAAGTATGCATTGGGGAATAGAATATCAAACTAAACAGAACAAAGAACAAGAAAAATTAGCAGAATTATTATTCAAAAATGGTGTAGATATTATTTTAGGAAGTCATCCTCATGTATTGCAACCAATGGAAAAAAGGACTATAACATTAGATGATGGAACAACAAAAGATGGATTTGTAATATATTCTTTAGGAAATTTCATGTCTGGACAAGTAAAAGAAAATACCAAGAATTCTATTATATTAAATTTAGATATTACTAAAAATGGTGAGACAGGAAAAATTACAATAGATAAAGTTGATTATATTCCAATTTATATGTATAAATCTGCAACTGGAACAGTTAGAAGATATAAAATACTTGATATAGAAAAGTCAATTTCTGATTATGAAAGTGGCAAGAATCAGACAATTGGGCAATCTGCATATAATACGATAAAAAAGGAATTGGTAAAAATTAAAGGTACGTTAGATTAAAAGATAAGTTTTATTAATTAATGGATATTTTAAATGTTTTAGAATAAAATAAATAAGGTATTGACTATGATACTAAAAAGTATTATAATTAATATAGCTTAAGCTAGTAATTTAAGAAATTCATTTGTGTAGATTCACAAAAAATCCCTAGAGGGCAAGTCTAGGGATTATTTTTTGTCTAATCATCAAATTCTTTTAATATATTAAGAATAATGATTAATGCAAGTAATTTAAGAAATTTTTTCATTTGTACAAATTCACCACCTTTCTACCTTTAAGCGAAAGGCTTTTTTATTATAAAATATTTTACTCTAATTGTCTAGAGGCTTTTATAACATAAAAAAATACCAATGCCGTAAAGACACTGATATTCTTAAGAATGGTGCACCATCTCGGAATCGAACCGAGGACCGCCAGATTAAGAGAAAGACGCACCTCGTAACTCTCTATAAATATTGAATAGCTAAATTTTCCTTATTATACCGTACTTTCAAGGAAAAATCAATGTTTTTTAAGAAAAAAATACAATTTAAAATAGTTTAAAGAGGTTTGAAAAATATTAAATAAATTTGATAAAGTTTAAAAAGTTGGTGCATTTTTATTTGAAATTGGTGCATAAAAAATCATTTGCGCCAACTAAAATATAAATTCAAAATATCGGTTTTACGGAGGTGTTGTATATGCTAAAATTTTTAATTGGACTAATATTGGGGGCTAATCTTAGCCTCTTTTTATATGCTTGTATACTGGCTGGAAAAAAGTCAGAAGAATAATTTTTTATGAGAGGAGTTAGGTTTTGGATGAAAATATTAAAAGTAATTATTATGCTATTATACCGGCAACAGTCCGATATGATAAAGACTTAACAGATAAAGCTAAACTATTATATGGCGAAATTACTTGTTTGTGCAATAAAGAAGGATATTGTTTTGCTACAAATAATTATTTTGCAAACTTATATAATTGTACTCCTCGAGCTATACAATTTACAATTTCTAAATTACAAGAAAAAGGCTATATAAAAATAATCATAGAAAATAATTATCAAAGAAAAATATATTTAACTGATGCACTAGGGTATGAAAAAATTTTCACACCACCCCACGAAAATAATTTCACAGGAGGGTACGAAAAAAATTTCACCAATAATAATATAAAATATAATATAGATGATTTATTTATTTTAATTATAAATAATAGTAATAAAATTTCAAAAGAATTTTATTCTAATTTAAAAAAACTTGAATTTATATATCCTAAAAAAATTATAGATACAATGGAACAATCTAATTTATTAAAATTAAAAGAAATCATTTATACTTTGTTTTTAATTTATAATAGTAGTTTCAAAAATATTATGTATAGATTTGAAAGAGAAAATTTAGTTAAATTGTATTCAATATGCAAGGATCATAATACAGATGATTTTTTTAGTTATTATAAAAAATCTATTATAAATAAATATATAGATACTTCATAAAGGAGCTTTAAAATATGATAAATAATTATATAAATAATTTTGAAAGTATAATGTCAACTTTTTTATTTTATGGCTTTAAATATACTTTATTTTTACTTGTGATTTTGCTAATACTATCACTTATTTTTCTAATAGTTGGTTGTATTATAAAATCACAAACAATAAAATCGAAATTTTTAAAAATTGTACCAGGCTTATTATTAAGTCTTATTTTTTTACTTTTTCTACCTTACATTTTGGTACAATTTAAAAATTTAATATAAATAGTGTTCTTCTTAATTTGCCCTATCTTAAAGTTAAGGAGATGATATTTTATGAATGCTACAAAAAGAAAAAAGAAATTTATTACAAAATTATCAAGCATTGGAACAACACTCACATTGTTATTAATAAAAAGTAATCAATGTTTTGCTGAAAGTATTGGAACAGCTGAAGTGCAAACTGCAACAGATAATATTAAAAGAGTTATCACAAGTATTGCAATGCCATTAGGTCGGTGTTTTAATCTTTGCTAGTGTAGTTGTTGCAGCATTAAAAATGATAGCCAATTCAAATAACCCACAAAAAAGGGCTGAAAGTATTGGTGCACTTGCCTGGATATGTGGTGGCGGTGTAATTTTAGGTGCTTCACTCATCATTGCTGGAATTATTATCAATGTTGCTACAAATAATAGTGGCACATTGCTTGGAAGTTAGGTGATTTATTGTGAGAATATTTAAAATTCCATTTGATATTAAACGAGAAGAAAAGATTTTTGGTGGTTATTTAAGTTTAAGACAAGTTTTATATCTAATGCTTGCAATATCAAGTTTAGGTATTTTTGCTACACCATTAAATATTATTATAAAAATAATTATTATCACTATAATTGCTACATTTTTTCTACTTTGTGCTTTTCTAAAAATAAATGAGCAAAATTTTGATAAGTTATTTTTATGTGCCACAAAATATATTATTCGTAGAAAAAAATTCAAATATGAGAGGTGCTTAAAATGATAATAATGTTTATTTTTCTTGGATTAACGGTTGTGTTTGTTATTTGTACTGCTATTTATTTAAACAAAAAGAAAAGTCAAAATGGATTTACCAAAAATACAAGTGGAGATCATGGCAAAAAAGTAGATAAAAAGAAATTAGAAAATATTTTTAATTTTAAAATAAAAGACAATATAATTTGCATTGGTAACAGATATTCAAATATTGTTAGACTTGGTAACATTGATTATAATATGCTTTCTGTTTCTGAACAGGATTCTATTGAGAATATTTTAATACAAACTGCTCTTTCAATTGATTATCCAGTCCAATTTTTTAGTACAACTGAATACATAGATACAACAAAAGTTATTTCACTTATGAAAAAGAATAAAAATACAAACGAAAAAATTGAAGAATACAAAAACTATTTAATAAACTACCTACATAACTTAATGGAAAACAGGACTATTTCTGTTGTTAGAAGTTATGCAATTATTAGTTATGATGGAAATTTAAAGGATGCAATGCAAGAATTAAACAGAAAAACGCTATCTTTTACAAGTAGTTTATTAAGAGCAAAAATAGTATGTGAAGTTTTAACTGAAGATGAAATTTACGATTTAATTTATAAAGAATTAAATAAAAATTCAACCATAAATATTAGCAATTTACAAGGAGGTGGAAAAGAATTATATGTTGGGAAAAAACAAAAAGTCAAAAGAAATAAACATATTTGAAAATGTACCTAAGCTTTCCGACTTACTGATTCCTGATGAGTTACAAGAAAAAGTGGATTATTTGAAACTTGGATATAACAAATTTACTAGAATATTTGTTATGACAATTTATCCTGAACAAACTTGGGTTAGTTGGCTAGATGATTTATTTGCTATTGGAAATATAAATATTTCTGTAAAAATAGAACCATCTATCAATGGAAATGTTATAAATCAATTAACCAAAAAATTAGTACAAGCACAAAGTGAGTATGCAACTTATTCAAGGCAAGGCAATATATTGCATTTGCCAGAATTAGAAAAACAAATTGGAGATTTAGAAGATCTGCGAATGCTAATACAAACTAATCAAGATAAACTATTTTATGCGACAATTTTTATATCTCTAAATGCTGAAAGTCTAAAAGATTTAAACGAGAAAACAAAAATATTAGAAAGTGAATTAAACAAAAAAACTGCAATGATAAGAACTCTAACTTTTAGACAGTTAGAAGGATATAAAACAATACTTCCTACCAATGAATACCCTATTCCAAACTATGAGCGAAATATGGTAGCCGGTCGGTATTGCAACTTTGATACCTATTTCTACACCTAATTTATCACATGATAAGGGTATTTTTATTGGTAGAAATATATATACAAATGCGCCTGTTTACATTGATACATTTTGCGGTCCTCCTACGCTCCCCAATCCTCATGTGTTTATTTGTGGTACTTCTGGTCGGTGGCAAAAGTGTAGCATTAAAAACATTAACTGCTAGAAATATTGCTACTACTGGATGCGGAGCATTTTTTATTGATGTCGAAGGTGAATATAGCAATTTAACTAAAATGCTTGGTGGAAAAGTAATTAAAATTGAGCAAGGAAAACCAGCAGGAATAAATCCTTTTGAACTAGAGGCAGATTTTAAGGGTAAAGAGAAGTTTTTAAATATACTTGATAAAGTGGCAGAAATTAGAGCCTTAATTGCAACAATATGCAGAAATTATGGTCGAACACTTACAGGAACAGAAAATACTGAAATAGAGATAATAGTAAATCAATTATATAGTGAAAGAGGCATTACAAGTGATGTAAATTCGCTTTATGAGAAAAAGGGTGGAAAACTTGATAATGGTAAATATGTAGTAGGAAAAATAGAAAAGAAAATGCCTACTCTTACAAATTTTCATGACAAATTAGTACAACGTGGAAAATGTAAAGAATTAGCTGATATTTTAATCCCATTCCTAAAAGGTAATTCTTTGGGAATCTTCGATTGTGAAAGTAAAATTACATCTTCTGAAGATATTATTTGCTTTGATATGAGTGAGATTAAAGATGAATTTACAAAATTATATTCTTCTTTTGTTATCTTAACTTGGGTATGGCAAAAATATGTACTAAAAAATAGAGAAAAGAAAAAAATCATAGTTTGCGACGAAGCTTGGTTATTTTTAAAATATCAAGAATCCGCAGACTTCCTTGTGAATGTTGCTCGCCGCCGGTCGCAAATATAATGTTCCATTATTCATTCGGTAGCCAATTTATTGATGAATTTTTAAGTTCTGAAGAACGGAAAAACCATTATAAATATATGTTCAACAAGATATTTATTTAAGCAAAGTCCTGGATCAGTCGATGAAGTTGTAGATTTTTTCAATTTATCTGAAGGCACGAAAAATTTTCTGACTGCTGCTACTCCTGGGCAATGCGTAATAAGTCTTAACAATACAGTTACAGCAATAAAATTTGTTATAACAAAATACGAAGAAAACTTTGTATTTACTTAAAACTGGAGGTGAGAAAAATTGAATAAATTATTTAAAAGTTTTGTAATAATAGTTACAATGCTTTTTTTATTATCTCCTATATGTTTTGGGGCAACTCCTGAACTAAAAAAACAAATAAAAAAAGAAGATGGATCTTTATTTGAAAAAATCATTGCGGAATGCATTGGTGGAATTGCTGAAACAGTCCTAGATTTTACAACACGGAGAAAAAGCAAATGTAGGATTTAAAGATTATGACGAACTTATTTTTAATAACAAACAGGCAAATGATAGTTTATCACCTTTTACCAATGAATTATGGTCTAAGACTATGAAATGGTATCAAATTTTTAGCATTATTTCTGGAACATTGATATTAATTGCAGTATTTATATTGGCTTTTAAGATGATAAATGCAGGAATGAATACAACTAGGAAAAATGAAGTAAAAGAAAATTTGATGCGTTTATGTTTTGGTGGTGTTGCAATAGCCCTTGCTCCCCTATTTATCAGATTTTTATTATATATGAATAATAGCCTAGTATATTTATTAGTTACAGCTGCAAATACTGGAACACTTGATGCGACATTAGGAAATTCTATGTTAACGAGTATAAAAACTGGAAATGCAATCTCAACAGCTCTTGTAATTGCAATGTTTATATATCTATTTGTAAAATTAAACATTAAATTTATAGTTAGACAATTTACAATTATAATATTTACTATCTTTACACCTGTGGCTGCTGGACTTTGGATAATAAATAAAAATGTAACTGCTGCTAGTATTTGGGCTGGTCAAATTATTATGAATATTTTTATGCAATTTATATATTGTTTTTTATTTTTAATATATCTTGCATTTTTGCCATCTGGTGGTGGCTGGGCCATTTCTTTAATTTGGGCTATGATGATCCTTCCACTTGCTGATACATTACAAAATTGTTTACAAAATCTAACTTCAAGAATTGCCGGCATTGATAATGAACAAATGACAAACAGAGTTCTTGGAACAGGTGCTATGCTTGGTTTTGGATTAGGTGCTATTAAAGAACAATTTAAAACTCCTGATATTCCAAGTAAATCATCTAACAATGGAACTGATAATAATTCTAATAATGGACTAAAAGGCATTATATCAAGAGCAAAATCATTTATAAATCCTGTAACAAACTTATCTGATGAGAAAGATTACAATGGAAATATAAATCCTATAAGGGATGTAATAACACCTACAAAGGAAAATAAACAGGAAAATGTAACAATGCCTAAATCAAAAATAGATAGCAAAGATAATATAAGCAATGGAAAAATAACTCCAAAATCAGTAGTTAAGAATGTTGCAAGTGCTGGATTTAAAGGAACAAAAGCTTATTTAAGTGCAGGAGCAAAAATGGCTGAAGGAGATTTTAGTTCATACAAATATAAAAAACAACCATCTTCAAAAAATAACAAGTCTATGCAAAATACTGAATATTTAAACAATATAAATAATTTGCAGAAAGGGGCTGAAAATGAGTTTAAAGGAAAAAACGAAGAATGAAATCAAAAAGAAATTCAAGAAAATCGTTTTTAAAATAATTAAACCATTTATCCCATTTTTAATTGTAATTTTTTTAATTGTTTTAGCAGTATGTACCGTAGTAGACTCTATGTTTACAACTGAAGATGATATGCAAATGGCTGAAAAACTTTCAAGCGAAGATTACGAAGCACAATATGCAGAATGGCTAAAAGATAAAGAAACAACACCGAGTACAATAATAAATGATGGAAAAGGTCTTATTCCTACTGGTATGTTTACCTGGCCAATACCTGGTTATACATTAATTACATCACATTTTGGAATGAGAACACATCCTATAACTGGAGTTTACAAATTGCATAGTGGCACAGATGTCGGAGCACCTATCGGAGCAAATTTTGTGGCTATGGCTGATGGTATTGTTACAACAGCAAAATATAGTAATGCGTATGGAAATATGGTAATGATAGACCATCGGAAACAATATTGTAACTTTATATGCACATGGCTCTGAAATATTAGTACAAACAGGTCAACAAGTAAAACAAGGAGATCCTGTTTTAAAAGTTGGGTCAACAGGATATTCAACAGGTGCTCATGCTCATTTTGAGGTTAGAATAAATGGAAGTTTTGTAGATCCTGAAACTTATTTTAAATAGGAGGTTTTAAAAATGGTTTTAATTTTCACAGATAATGAAATATTAAACAAAGATTTGAACAAAAATATTGAAAATAGTAGAGTTGTATATTATCCAGATTATATATTGGAAGAGAAAGAAGCTAATATCTTAATTGCTACATTACAACCAAATAAATATAATTTTAAAGACTTTATGTTTAAAGTTAGAGAAAAAAATATAAGAGTAATTTTAATTCTTGAAAATGCACAAGTACCAGAATTAAAAGATGCTCTTTTTTTAGGAATATATGACTTTATTTTTGATCCTTTTGAAATTGAAGATATAAAAAAAGAAATCAGCATTGCTACACCATTTTCTGAAATTTCAAAGTATATAGAAAAATACTTAAATTAAAGTATTTTAACTATTCTAATTGAAAGGCGGTGATATAACTACATTTCAAAATTTTAATGGAAGGAGGATTTTTAGTTTTGCACAAAAAAGTAATTATAATATCAATTACGGTCGTTCTTATAATTATTGCAACAATATCTACATTTTTTATAGTTAAATATTTTATGAATAAAAATAAAATAAACTATGTGTATGAAGAATATTCAAATGATAATACACAAAACAGACTAGATACTGAAAATAACAATATTGAATCAGATTCGACTGATAATTTAATGTTACATATTGATGGAGAAAATGTACTTGGTGTTATAAAAATTGATAAGATTAATTTTGAAGGGTTAATTTATGAAGGAACTTCTATGCAAACTCTTTCAAAAGGAGTCGGACATTTTGAAAATACACCATATATCGATGGAAATGTATGTTTAGCAGCACATAATAGCAATTCATATTGGGCTAAATTACATACATTATCTGCTGGAGATAAAATACATTATACTTGCTTTTTAGGAACAAAAGAATATGAAGTAAGTAATATTTCAAAAATTAGTGAAACTGATTGGAGCTCTTTGGAAAATACTGATACTAATACTTTGACACTTATTACTTGTGTAAAAGGACAAAAAAATTTAAGACTTTGCGTTCAAGCAAAAGAAATAAAATAAAATTTTTTTCTTTTGAGCATTGTCAAAACAATATAAATGATGTTACCCTAGAATAAATATAAATTATGAAAGGGTGATGTTTTATGAATAAGAAGAAAATTTGCATAATAATTAGTAGTATTTTAATTTTTATAATTATTATTTGTGTAGCATTATATTTATATAGCAAGAACAGTCAAAAATTAGAAAGTAGTAAATCTCTAGAATCTGAAGAAATACAAAATGAAATAATAGAAAATACAACTGATGTAGAAATTCCAGAAGTTCAAGAAGAAAAATCTATATCAAATGAAGATGAAAATCAAAAAGAAATTAATACTTCTATTGTTCAAGAAGAAAAAGAAGATTCAAAAAATGTTGCTGAAGCAAGTTCAAAAACAAGCTCAGAAAAAACAAATACTAAGTCAATTGAATCAAAAGCAAAAACTACACAAACAGAAACTAAGAAAACGGAAACTCCAAAACAAGTAGAAAATACAACAACAACTACTATTATTGAAACACCAAAAAAAGAAGAAATAAAAGAAGATCCAAAGCCTAGTCAAAGTACACCTAGCACTAATACTGAAAAATATGTAAAAAATGATGCTATGATAAATAAAATTAAAAATGTTATACAAAATAATGAATCTGATTTTATGAAACAGTATGGATACAATATTGTGGTAGATAGTTCAATAAAAGCACAAACAAATCAATTTACTTATACCGAAAATAGAGTTAAGAGCTATATAACATATAAATTTGGAACAATAAGAATTTATGCTGAAGATTATTATGTGAATGGAAATTTAATAATGACAGAATGCTATATATTATAAACAAAGGCACTTTATAAAGTGTCTTTTAATATGTCAAAAATAAGGAGGATTTTTAAAATGAAAAATAAAATAACAAAAAAAGCAATAGCAATTTTAATGCTATTAACAACAATTCTTTCATCTCTTTCTAATATAGTATTTGCAAAAAGCGTTGGAAATGATGCCTATTTAGAGAATAAAGGAGATTGTGGATATCATGTGCAATATTGGGATGAAGCACATAGCAGATGGAGTTATATTATATGTACTTATGTAACACATACTGAAGCAGGAAAAGAATACCCAGCTTATTGCCTAGACCGTGAACTTCATGGGGTTGGCGAAGAAAATAATTATACTGTTGATTTAACAAAAACCTTAGATGATGTGAGAGTTTGGAGAACAATTATAAATGCATACCCATATAAAACACCTGCTGAACTTGGTGTAGAGAATGAATATGATGCCTTTGTAGCAACAAAACAGGCCGTTTATTGTATCTTATACAATTGGGATGCGACAAGTAGATATCGTGGTGGAGATGAACGTGGAACAAAAATTGCCAATGCAATAAAAAATTTAGTAGATATTGGAAGAAATGGAACACAAACTCCATATACTGCTGGAATATCTACAAGTAAAGTTGGTGAGTTAAAAAGTGATGGTGAATATTACACCCAAGAATTTACTACAAATTGTGGTGCTAATACTAGAAGTTATATAATTACTGCAACAAATGGAATGCCATCAGGTGCTAAAATAACAAATATGAATAATGAAGAAACAAACACTTTTGATGGAAATTCAAATTTTAAAGTAAAAATACCAAAAACTTCAATGAATACTGATATAGATATATTATTTACAATACAAGCTAGTTCTAAGATTTATCCAATTTTTTATGGTAAAACAAGAATTGATGGAACACAAAATTATGCAATAACAACAGATCCATATGGAGATATATTTGGTACAGGAACTCTAAAAATTAAAACAAATACAGGAAAAATAAAAATAGTAAAAAATGATGTAGATACTAACCAACCAATAGAAGGAGTTACATTCCAACTTACTAAACAAGATGGAACTGTAATTGCTAATAGTACAACTAACAAAAATGGTGAAGCCTCTTTCTCAAATTTATATCAAGGAAAT